>WQYQ01000013.1 GCA_009781175.1 Betaproteobacteria bacterium | reverse complement strand
GCCAAACTTGGCCGACAGCACGGTGGCGATCGCCGCCGTCAGCGTCGTCTTGCCGTGGTCTACGTGCCCAATCGTGCCAACGTTCACGTGCGGCTTGGTCCGCTCAAATTTTTCCTTGGCCATATCGCTACCCCAGATGTCGAACACATGCCCAGCGTCGAACCAAATCTCGTACTGCCAGGCGCAAAAAACCTTATGGTGCCCATGGCGTGGATTGAACACGCGACCTCTCCCTTACCAAGGGAGTGCTCTACCACTGAGCTACATGGGCACAACGGAAAACTTTTTTGGAGCGGGTGAAGGGAATCGAACCCTCGTCATAAGCTTGGAAGGCTTCTGCTCTACCATTGAGCTACACCCGCAGCCGACGACTACCGCTGCCAATTTCGCCCTGAAAAACCGGACAAGAATCTTGTATTGCTTGGTGGAGGGGGAAGGATTCGAACCTTCGAAGGCAGTGCCGTCAGATTTACAGTCTGATCCCTTTGACCGCTCGGGAACCCCTCCCCGTGCGAACCCAGCACTCTAGTGAGATAAGCCAGCCCTGTCAAGAACTGTTTGCGACTTTTTGAAGTGGAGAGCCGAGCTTGGCGGGAATCGCGCGCCGCGCAAACTTTGCCGAGCCGATGCAGTCAAACCGGCCGAGTACGGCAATGTCACGGCAGAAAGTCGCGCCAAGGACAGCGCGGCTCCGCAACAGGCATTGACAAGCCACATATATCCTTACGCAATGGAAGGGCTGCTCACAAGGCGGCCAATCCACGCGACGGCAAAAACACGATTTTTGTGGAGGAGACCTAAATGGCGGCCATATCCAGCGCTCCACAGGCGCCCGGGCATGCATTCAGCCTGGAAGACAAATACCTCGTCCGCTCCGGGCGGGTTTTCATAACCGGCTATCAAGCTTTGGTGCGCCTGCTGATGCTTCAGCATGAACGCGACCAACAACTCGGACTCAACACCGCGGGCTTCGTATCCGGCTATCGCGGTTCACCGCTCGGCGGTCTCGATCAAGCGCTGTGGAAGGCCAAGGCGCGCCTCGCCGAGCATGGCGTCGTGTTCCAGCCCGGCGTGAATGAAGATCTCGCCGCAACGGCGGTCTGGGGTACCCAACAAGTGAATCTTTATCCCGAGGCGCGTGTCGATGGCGTGTTCTCGATGTGGTACGGCAAAGGCCCCGGCGTGGATCGCTGCGGCGACGTATTCCGTCACGCCAATGCGGCGGGCG
Source organism: Betaproteobacteria bacterium (assembly GCA_009781175.1). Taxonomy (GTDB): domain Bacteria; phylum Pseudomonadota; class Gammaproteobacteria; order Burkholderiales; family Rhodocyclaceae; genus Niveibacterium. Next base: position 98,631 of record WQYQ01000013.1, on the reverse strand, counting down.
CGAGTGCGCACGGCGGCGTGCTCGTCATCGCGGGCGACGATCATGCCGCGAAGTCTTCGACGCTGCCACACCAAACCGACCATTTTTTCAAATCAATGATGATGCCGGTGCTCGCCCCGGCCGGCGTCCAGGAATATCTCGATTTCGGCATCCACGGCTGGGCGCTGTCGCGCTATTCGGGGTGCTGGGTCGCGTTCAAGGCGCTCGCGGACACGGTCGAAACCTCGGCCTCGGTGGATATCGATCCGCAGCGCGTGCGGGTAAAAATTCCGACCGATTTCGAACTGCCGCCCGACGGGCTCAACATCCGCTGGCCCGACCCGCCGCTCGTGCAGGAAAAGCGCCTGCTGCACTACAAACTCTACGCCGCGCTCGCCTACTGCCGCGCCAACGGGCTCAACCGCATCGTCATCGACTCGCCCAAGCCGCGGCTGGGCATCATCACCTCCGGCAAAGCCTATCTCGATGTGCGCCAGGCGCTCGACGACCTCGGCATCGACGAAGCACTGGCGGCCGAAATCGGCCTGCGGCTCTACAAGATCGGCATGGTCTGGCCGCTCGAATCCGAAGGCGTGCGGCAATTCGCCGAAGGACTCGACGAAATCCTCGTGGTGGAAGAAAAACGCCACCTGCTCGAATACCAGCTCAAGGAAGAACTCTATAACTGGCGTGAAGACGTGCGCCCGCGCGTCGTCGGCAAGTTCGACGAAAAAGGCGAATGGAGTTTCGAGCTTGGCGCGCACGGCAAGGTCTGGCATGGCGACTGGCTGCTGCCCGCAGCCGGCGAGCTGACGCCGGCGCTGGTGGCGCGCGCGATCGCAAGCCGCATCGCACGTTTCCACACCTCGGAACGCATCCAAGCGCGGCTCGCCTTCCTCGAAGCCAAGGAACAAGCACTCGCAAAGAAGGTTTTCGCCATCGATCGCGTGCCGACTTTCTGCCCCGGCTGCCCGCACAACACTTCGACGAAAGTGCCCGAAGGCTCGCGCGCCATCGCGGGCATCGGCTGTCACTACATGGCGACCTGGATGCACGACCGCCACACCTCCACCTTCACCCACATGGGCGGCGAAGGCGTCACCTGGGTCGGCCAAGCGCCTTTCACCGCTACGCCGCATATCTTCGCCAATCTCGGCGACGGCACCTATTTCCACTCGGGCCTGCTCGCGATCCGCCAGGCGCTTGCCGCGAAGGTTAACATCACCTACAAGATCCTCTACAACGATGCGGTCGCAATGACCGGCGGGCAGCCCGTCGACGGCAAGTTCAGCGTACCGATGCTGATCGAACAATTGCGCGCCGAAGGCGTGCACAACCTCGTCGTCGTCACGGACGGAAGCGAACGCGCCTACGGCCCGGCCGACCTCGCCCACGTACCGGTCCGCCCGCGCGAGGAACTCGACACGATTCAACGCGAATTCCGCGAACTACCCGGCGTCTCCGCGATCATCTACGACCAAACCTGCGCCGCCGAAAAACGCCGCCGCCGCAAGCGCGGCGCTTTCCCTGATCCACAACGGCGCGTGTTCATCAACGAACAGGTCTGCGAAGGCTGCGGCGACTGCGGGGAGCAATCCAACTGCATGGCGATCCTGCCGCTCGAAACCGAATTCGGACGCAAACGCGCGATCGACCAATCCGCCTGCAACAAGGACTATTCCTGCCTGGAAGGCTTTTGCCCGAGTTTCGTCACCATCGAAGGCGGCAGGCTGCGCCGCGGCAAAGCACTGGCCGGCGCGGCAATGCCCACATTTGAACTACCCGAGCCGACACTGCCGACGCTCGACAAGCCCTATGGCATATTGATTACCGGCATCGGCGGCACGGGCGTCGTCACGATCGGTGCGCTCATCGGCATGGCCGCGCATATCGACGGCAAGGGCGTTACCGTGCTCGACATGACCGGCATGGCGCAGAAAGGCGGCTCGGTCTATTCGCATGTGCGCATCGCCGAACGGCCCGAAGACTTGCATGCGGTGCGCGTCGCGGCGGGCGAAGCGAACGCGGTGATCGGCGGCGACCTGATCGTGTCCGCCTCGAACGAAGCGCTGGCCCGGATGGCCTGCGGCGTCACGCGCGCCGTGGTCAACTGCGCCGAAGCGCCGACTTCGGAATTCGCCTACAACCCCGATTGGGACTTCCCGCTCGCCTCGATGCAGCAGGCGCTCACGGACACGCTCGGCGCAAATGCCGTCGATTTCCTCGACGCGCAAAAACTCGCCACCACGCTGTTCGGCGATGCGATCGCGACGAACCTCTTCCTGCTCGGCTACGCTTGGCAGAAAGGTCTCGTGCCGGTATCGGAAGCCGCGCTGATGCAGGCGATCGAACTGAACGGCGTAGCCGTCGCGATGAACCGGGCCGCTTTCGCGTGGGGCCGCCGCGCCGCGCACGAGCGCACTGAGGTCGAACGCATCGCCTTCCCCGCGCCCGTCATTCCGCTGCGGCCTTCCGCGACGCTCGATGAACTCATCGCGCGCCGCGCCGCCTTCCTCACCGACTATCAGGACGCGGCCTACGCCAGTCGCTATCTGCAACAAATCGAAAGCGTGCGCAAGGCGGAAGCCGCCTTAGCCTCGCAACGGCTGACCGAAACGGTCGCGCAAAACCTGTTCAAGCTGATGGCCTACAAGGACGAATATGAAGTCGCGCGGCTCTATGCCGATCCGCATTTCCTTGAGCAGGTCCGCGCAACTTTTGAAGGCGACTACCGCATCAAAATTCACCTTGCGCCGCAGCTTTGGGCCAGGCCCGATCCAGCGACCGGCAAAATTCGCAAAACCGCTTACGGCGACTGGGTGCTGCTCGTGTTCCGCATCCTCGCCAAGTTCAAACGCCTGCGCGGCACACGCTTCGATCCATTCGGCTGGCTGCCGGAACGACGTACCGAGCGCGCTTTAATCGCTGAATACGAAACCGACCTTGTGCGCTTGATTGCCGAGTTGAGCGTCGACAGGCTGGAACTTGCGATCCAGATCGCGGCGCTGCCCGAAAAAATCCGCGGCTTCGGCCATGTAAAGGATCGTCACCGCGCCACGGTTGCGCAGGAGCGCAATGCACTATGGCTGCGCTGGCGACAGCATGAAAGCGGCGGCAAACCCTCGCTGAAAATCGTGCACGTCGCCTAAAACCCACCTGCTTACACGCGGCGCGCGCCCAGGCCGCGCGCGCCGCTTGCCCGATGCCGCAGGATCGGCAAGGATCGCGGGATGCCGTCTCCTCGTCCCACCGCCTCGCCCGCCACGCGCGCGCTCGCCGTTCAAGTCGTCGCGCTTGTCTTCGTCGTTTTAATGCTGCGGCTCGGCGTCCTCAGCGGCCTGCCCCTGCTTGCCCTGGCCGCGCTGCAAGGCGCTCTGGCCGCCTCCTTTGCAGCCGCATTGCGCGCCGCCAGTTGGTGGCTGGCGATTCATCTTTTCTTCCTGCCCGCGGTCGTACTGTGCGCGCAGCTTGGGCTGCCGACCTGGGTATGGGCCTGCGGCTTCGCCCTGCTGATCGTAATTTACTGGACCACGTTTCGCACCCAGGTTCCGCTCTTTCTCTCCAACCGTAAAACCGTGGCCAGCCTGGCCGAAGCCTTGCCGCAAGGCGCGCTGCGGGTGCTCGACATCGGCAGCGGCACGGGCAGTTTCGTGCGCTGCTTCGCGCGCTTGCGGCCGGATTCCCAGGTGCTCGGCATCGAAGCCGCGCCGGGCCCCGCGTGGCTTGGCCGCTGGCTGGCGCGCAAACAGGAGAATGCGAAACTCGAACGCGGCGATTTTTTCGACGCCGATTGGTCGGATTTCGATGTCGTGTACGCCTTTCTCTCGCCCGCGCCGATGCAGGCCGTGTGGGAAAAAGCCTGCGCGGAAATGCGGCCGGGCGCGGTGCTGATATCGAACAGTTTCGCGATTCCAGAAGTCGAACCGGAAGGCGTGCTCGCGATTCCGGATCGACGCAAAACCAAGCTTTACTGCTATACGATCCGCGCCGAACAGACTCGGCCCGCCGTGCAGACGCATCGCATCTGGCCCAGAAAAAGCAAAACGCGACGCGCTTAAATCCGGATTATGATCCCACCGTAGACACCACTCACGGGAGCCGATGATGAGTAGCGATAACAACGCCAACGATCCACTCGAATTCATGAAGAACATGTGGGGCAAGATGGGCTTTGCAATCCCCGGCATGGTCACGCCGACACTCGATGTCGAAGAGCTTGAGCGCCGGATTACGGATCTGCGAGCCGTGGAAGGCTGGCTGCGCATGAATCTGAATATGCTGCAAGCCACGATTCAAGGTCTTGACGTACAGCGATCCACGCTTGCTGCGGTCAAAGCGATGAGCGAAAGTATGCGCGCAGCGCCGGGCGACGCCCAACGCAATGCCGACGCGCCGACGATGAATCCCTTCGACCCTGCTCTGCTGTGGCCGTGGAACTTTGTCCAGTCCGCGCAAGCAGCAAAACCCGACGCCCCCGAAACACCGGAGAACAAAACGCCAAGCCGAAAGCCGCGCAAAAATCCTGACCAATAGAGATGCCAACGCCGCCGCGCTTTGCCAGCGCATTCGCTCTTGCATCGGACTGGCGCGACGCGTTGGCTGCGTGCCTGGAGCGTTTGCATCCGCCGCGCGGCGCAAATCTCGGCTTCGTCTATTGGTCCGACTATTTCAACCGCGAAGCCGATTCGCTCGTCCAACGACTGCGCCAGCGCACAGGTATCCAACACTGGGTTGGGGGCAGCACGCTTGGCTTGCTTGGCCGTGAAGGCGCACAGATGGAAGCGCCGGGTTTGAGCCTGCTGGTTGCCCGCCTGCCCGAAAACAGTTTTCGCGTTTTCTCCGGGCGCCAACCTTTGAACCGGGCGCACGGCTTCTCGCCCGAGATGGCGGTCATCCACGCGGACCCCGCCACACCGGACGTCCCCGGCCTGGTGCGCGATATGGCCGGGAAATTGCCTGCGGCGCATCTCACGGGCGGGCTGATGGGCGGGCGCAACGGCACCGTCTTGTACGCCGACGCCTGTTTTAGCGGCGGCTTATGCGGCGTGGCCTTCAATTCGAGCGTGCGCTTCATCAGCGACTTATCGCAGGCTTGCCGGCCGATTGGTCCGCCACATGAAATCGGCACGGTCGATGAGAATTTGCTGAGCAAACTCGACGGCCGGCCGGCGCTCACCGTCTATCGCGATGCGGTCGGCCCCGCGCTTGCCATCAATCTTCAACGCGCGGTCGACGACGTCATGGTCGGGCTTGTGCACGACGATCCTGCGCGTTACGTCGTGCGCCATGTCATCGGCGTCGACTCTCCGGGCGGCAGGATCGCCATCAACGATCTGCCCGAAGAGGGTCAAAAAATGCTGTTCGTGCGCCGCGATGCCGACACCGCGACATACGATCTGCAACGCATGCTCGAACGCATCCTCGCACGCTGTCCGCACCCGCAAGCAGCGCTCTACATCAGCTGCGCCGGACGCGGCTCTCAATTATTCAAACGCGATGACAGCGAGATCGAAGCGATTCAAAGCGTCTTCGGCGGCATTCCTTTGGCGGGGTTTTTCGCGGGCGGTGAGATCCTCGCCAGCGAACTCTACGCCTATACTGGCGTACTCACGCTTTTCACTTAGAACCTGTTCGCAGCGGCCCAAGCAAAAATATCTTCCGCACGCATTGCAACGCAGAGCAGTGCGTCATCCATCCTTTATAGAAGGAGCCAATAAATCATGCAGCGCCCTTTCCGAATCCTTGGCCTTCAACAAATTGCCATCGGCGGCCCGGATAAAAAACGCCTCGCGCATCTCTGGGGCGCGCTGTTTGGCCTCACGCGCAGCGGAGATTTTCAAAGCGAACGCGAAAATGTCGACGAAGACATCTACGTTGCGGGACGCGGCGCGGCGCGTTGCGAAGTCGACCTGATGCAACCGCTCGACCCCGCGCGCAAGCCACGCGTCGACGAACCACCGCTGAACCACATCGGCCTGTGGGTCGACGACCTGCCGCGCGCGGTCGAATGGCTCGGCGCGCAAGGGCTGCGCTTCGCGCCCGGCGGCATTCGCCGTGGCGCTGCGGGTTTCGACATCTGCTTCATCCACCCGCGCGGCAACGAGGAATTTCCCTACTGCGGAGAAGGCGTCTTGATCGAACTGGTCCAGGCCCCGCCGGAAGTCATCGCCGCCTTCGATGCGCTCCCGGAGTTGAAACTGAGCCAAGGCCACGCCTGACCCAAAAAGCAAAATGCCGCCAAACGGCGGCATTTTGCTAGAAGGGGATTTGGCCCCTTCGACGAACTATCCAACTCAGCGGAAGCTGATGATCGCCTGGTCGACCGAGAGACTTTCACCCGGCTTCGCAAGCACTTCATCAACAACACAATCCCGCTCAGCGCGCAGCACGTTTTCCATTTTCATGGCTTCGATCGCCGCGAGCCGTTCGCCCGCTTTAACCTCCTGCCCCGCCGAGACCGCAAGATCGGTCAACAAACCCGGCATCGGCGCGAGCAGGAATTTCGACAGGTCGGGCGGCGCTTTGCGCGGCATCACGGCGAGCAGATCGACAATGCGCGGCGCAAAGACCTGCGCATCGACGCGGATACCCGCATGGAAAAGCCGCCACACCGTGCCGTGGCGTTCGATTTGCACCGTGATCGGTTTGCCATCGAGCATCCCCACGAAGCGCGGCTCGCCGAAACCCCAGGTTCCAATAACCGAATGCTCGCCCCCGTCTTCGACCAGAACGCGCTCGCCGCCTTCGATACTGAAGACTTCGCAATTGAAACGCTGTTCGGCCATGAGTACCGAATAGTGGCCATTCGGCTTGCGTGAATGGCCGGGCAACTGGCCCGAAATTTCAGCTTCGCGCCGATCAATACGCTTGTACAGACTGGCCGCAATAGCGGCAAGCCGCATATATGCCTGCCGGTCGACGACCGCACCCTGAAAACCGTCGGGATATTCCTCCGCGATAAAGGCCGTCGTGAAGTCGCCCGAGAGGAAACGCGGATGCTGCACCAGCGTCGCCTGTAGCGGGATGTTCGAGGACAGGCCGCGAATGACGAATGCATCGAGCCCCGCGCTCATCCGCTTTGCCGCCTCCTCGCGCGTTTTGCCGCAGGCGATCAGCTTAGCGATCATCGAGTCGTAATACATCGAGATTTCGCCGCCTTCGTAGACGCCCGTATCGACGCGCAATTGACCTTCGATTTCTTCCGGGGGGCGATAAGTAATCAGGCGGCCCGTCGAAGGCAGGAAGCCGCGGTACGGATCTTCCGCATTGATGCGGCACTCGATCGCCCAGCCTTCGCGCTTGATCTCGGCCTGCGTGAACGACAGCTTTTCACCCGCCGCGACGCGAATCATCTGTTCGACAAGATCGAGGCCCGTGATGAACTCGGTCACAGGATGCTCGACCTGCAAGCGTGTGTTCATCTCAAGGAAGTAGAAGCTACGGTCCTTGCCGACGACGAACTCGACCGTTCCAGCCGATTGATACTTCACGGCCTTGGCCAAGGCGACGGCCTGCTCGCCCATCGCGCGGCACACTTCTTCGGTCAGGAACGGGGACGGCGCTTCTTCGATGAGCTTCTGGTGACGGCGCTGAATCGAACACTCGCGCTCCCACAGATACACCACGTTGCCATGCGCATCGCCGAGCACCTGGATCTCGATATGGCGTGGCTGCTCGACGAATTTCTCAATGAAGACACGGTCATCGCCAAAGGCGTTGCGCGCCTCGTTGCGGCAAGAAGTAAAGCCTTCGTGCGCCTCTTTGTCGTCGAAAGCCACACGCAAGCCTTTGCCACCGCCGCCGGCCGAGGCTTTGATCATGACCGGGTAACCGATCTCCTGCGCGATTTTGACCGCCTGCTCGGGCGTTTCGATCGGATCGTTGTAACCCGGGATCGTATTCACGCGCGCCTCGTTCGCCAGCTTCTTCGAAGCGATCTTGTCGCCCATCGCCGCGATCGAGTAGTGCTTCGGGCCGATGAAGGTAATTCCCTCTTCTTCTACGCGGCGCGAGAAATCTTCGTTTTCGGACAGGAAGCCATAACCCGGATGCACGGCCTGCGCGCCCGTCTGTTTACAGGCGGCGATAATCTTCTCGGCAACGAGGTAAGACTCCTTCGATGGTGCCGGTCCGATACACACCGCTTCATCGGCAAGCTCGACATGGCGCGCATCTTTGTCTGCTTCGGAATACACCGCGACCGTTTTGATGCCCATCTTGCGCGCGGTCTTGATCACGCGGCAGGCGATTTCTCCGCGGTTTGCAATCAGAATTTTTTCAAACATTCTCACCTCCCGCGGAAAAATCGCCTGCATGGGCTGCGCCCGTCATGCAATTTGGCTGCGCCGCTGCGTCGCTACGCGACTGGTCTCCGTGGTTCGCAATCAGAATCTTTTCAAACATATTCAATCTCCCCCGGCTCAGAGCGGAATGTTGCCGTGCTTGCGCCACGGGTTTTCAAGTTGCTTATCACGCAGCATCGCTAGCGAGCGGCAAATCCGCTTGCGCGTTTCATGCGGCATGATGACGTCATCGATATAGCCACGTGCGCCGGCAACGAAGGGATTGGCAAACTTGCTCTTGTATTCGGCTTCGCGTTCGGCAAGCTTGGCGGGATTGTTTTTTTCCTCGCGGAAGATAATCTCGACCGCGCCTTTCGGGCCCATGACCGCGATTTCGGCGGACGGCCAGGCGAAGTTCACATCGCCGCGCAGGTGCTTGGAACTCATCACGTCGTAAGCGCCACCGTAGGCTTTGCGCGTAATCACGGTCACTTTCGGTACCGTGCATTCAGCATAGGCGTAGAGCAGCTTCGCGCCGTGCTTGATGATGCCGCCATATTCTTGCGCGGTGCCCGGCATGAAACCCGGCACATCGACGAAGGTGACGACGGGAATGCCGAACGCATCGCAGAAGCGCACGAAACGCGCAGCCTTGATCGCGCTTTTGATATCGAGACAGCCCGCCAGCACCAGCGGCTGATTGGCGACAATGCCAACCGTGCGGCCTTCCATGCGGCCGAAGCCAATCAGAATGTTCTTGGCATACTCAGGCTGGAGTTCGAAGAAATCGCCTTCGTCGACGATCTTGATAATCAGCTCGCGCATGTCATACGGCTTGTTCGGATTGTCCGGCACCAGCGTATCGAGCGATTCGTCCATGCGCTCCGAACTATCGGCGGTCGGGCGGACCGGCACGCCGGCCTTATTGCTGGCAGGCAGGAAATCGATCAGCCGGCGCGTCATCATGATCGCTTCGACGTCGTTCTCATAGGCGCGATCGGACACGCCCGAGCGCGTCGAATGCGTCGAAGCGCCGCCGAGTTCCTCGGCCGTGACTTCCTCGTGTGTCACGGTTTTGACCACTTCGGGGCCGGTCACGAACATGTACGAACTGTCCTGGACCATGAAGATGAAATCGGTCATCGCCGGCGAGTACACCGCGCCGCCCGCGCACGGCCCCATGATTAGCGAAATCTGCGGAATCACGCCGGAAGCGAGCACATTGCGCTGGAACACTTCGGCATAACCGCCGAGCGAGGCGACGCCTTCCTGAATCCGCGCGCCGCCCGAATCGTTGATGCCGATGACCGGCGCGCCGACCTTCATCGCATGATCCATGATCTTGCAGATCTTCTCGGCGTGGGCTTCCGAAAGCGCACCGCCAAACACCGTAAAGTCCTGCGAAAACACGAACACCAGCCGGCCATTCACCGTGCCGTATCCGGTCACGACACCATCGCCCGGTACGGTCTGCTCCGCCATGCCGAAGTCGACGCAGCGGTGCTCCTTGAACATGTCCCATTCTTCGAAACAGCCTTCGTCGAGCAGCAGTTCGATCCGCTCGCGCGCGGTCAGCTTGCCCTTCGCGTGCTGTGATGTGATGCGTTTTTGTCCGCCACCGAGCCGCGCTTTTTCACGCTTGGCCTCCAGCTGTCGGATGATATCGTGCATGGTGTTTCCCTCTCTTCAATTGCATTACAACGGACAGCCGTTATTCGATCCTGCGCAGTAATTGCGCTGCCGCGATTCCCGGCGCCAGCGCGCCGCGCGCGACCGCATCGCTCGTCGATGCCAGTGCTTCCCGCACGGCCGGATTCGCATGAAAACGCGCCTTCAAGCCGTTTTCGATCAAAGCCCACATCCAATCCACCGCTTGCGCGCGCCGCTTCGCCTCAAAAGCGCCCGTCTCCTTCAAAGCCTCGCGTTGTGCAAGTACCGTATTCCAGAACGCTTCGACACCCTCATGCTTGCGAGCGGAGATTTTAAGTACGGGCGGAACCCATTCTTCATGCAGGCGCTTGAGCAGACCCAGCGCAGAACGAATTTGTGCCTCAGCCAGCGACGCGGCGCCTGGATCGATATCAACCTTATTGATAACAATCGCGTCGGCAAGCTCGACGACGCCTTTTTTCAATGCCTGCAAATCGTCGCCCGCATTCGGCAGTTGCAGTAGGCAGAAAAAATCCGTCATGCCCGCCACCGCCGTTTCGCTTTGCCCAACACCGACGGTTTCGACGATCACGACATCGAAGCCCGCCGCCTCGCACAGCAAGAGCGCCTCACGCGTATTCGCCGCAACGCCGCCGAGGGTTTTGCCCGCCGGCGAGGGGCGGATGAAAGCTTCGGTGTGCTGGGAAAGCGCCTCCATGCGCGTCTTGTCACCAAGGATGGAGCCGCCGCTGATGCTGGAACTGGGATCGACGGCCAAGACGGCGAGCCTGTGGCCGCGCGCAATCAGCCACAGGCCGAGCCCTTCGATGAAGGTCGACTTACCCACGCCGGGCACGCCCGAAATGCCGACCCGGATGGCATTCCCGGTGCGCGGCAGCGCGGCTTGCAGCAAGGATTCGGCTTGCTCCCGGTGGTCCGGGCGCATCGATTCGACAAGCGTAATCGCCTTCGCCAACGCCCGCCGCTCTCCAGCGAACAGCCGTTGTACAAGTTCGTCAGGCGGCAGCCCCATGCTGTCTCTCCGCCGCCCGGCTTATTTCAAGCGCGCCAGAATCAGCTTGAGCACTTCGCGCGCGGCATCCGGAATCGGCGTGCCCGGCCCGAAAATACCCGCGACGCCCGCTTGGAAAAGATAGTCGTAGTCTTGCGCCGGAATGACGCCGCCGACGAAAACAACAATGTCGTCGGCGCCTTGAGCCTTCAATGCGTCAATGATCTGCGGCACGAGCGTCTTGTGCCCCGCCGCCAGACTGGATACGCCGACGGCATGCACATCGTTTTCCACCGCATGCAGCGCCGCCTCTTCCGGCGTCTGGAACAGCGGACCGATGTCGACATCGAAACCGAGATCGGCAAACGCCGACGCGACGACCTTTGAGCCACGGTCGTGCCCATCCTGGCCGAGCTTCGCGATCATGATGCGCGGACGGCGGCCTTGCGCGCTGGCAAAGCTTTCGATTTCGGACTTCAACGCTTTCCAATCCGCTTCTTCCGCCACAACGCCTCCATACACACCGCTGACCGCCTGGGGATTCGCGCGATGACGGCCCCAGATTTTTTCGAGCGCGTCCGACACTTCGCCGACCGTCGCACGCGCACGCACGGCTTCGACCGCGAGCGCAAGCAAATTACCTTCACCACTTTCGGCGCAACGCGTAAGCGCCTGCAAACAAGCGTCGACCTTACCCGCATCGCGCGTCGCACGGATCTGCTTCAGGCGCGTGATCTGGTTTTCGCGCACGGCGGTATTGTCGATTTCCAGAATCTCGACCGGATCTTCCTTAGCCAGCTTGTATTTGTTGACGCCGACGATCACATCCTTGCCAGAATCGATGCGCGCCTGCTTTTCGGCCGCGCATTTTTCCACTTGCAGCTTGGCCCAGCCGGACTCGACGGCTTTTGTCATGCCGCCCATGCTTTCGATTTCTTCGATCAAGGCCCAGGCTTTGTCGGCCATCTGTTGCGTGAGCGACTCCATCATGTACGAACCGGCCCACGGGTCGACGACATTGCAGATATGCGTTTCTTCCTGAATGATGATCTGGGTGTTGCGCGCGATACGCGCCGAGAATTCGGTCGGCAGCGCAATCGCCTCGTCCAGCGCATTCGTGTGCAAGGACTGCGTGCCGCCGAACACCGCCGCCATCGCCTCGATCGCGGTGCGCACCACGTTGTTATAGGGATCTTGCTCGGTCAGCGACCAGCCCGAGGTTTGGCAGTGCGTGCGCAACATCAGCGACTTCTGCTGCTTGGCGTCGAAGCCCTTCATGATCCGGTACCAAAGTAAGCGCGCCGCGCGCATCTTGGCGATTTCGAGATAGAAGTTCATCCCGATCGCCCAGAAGAACGACAGGCGACCCGCGAAAGTGTCGACGTCCATGCCGCTCTTGATGCCGGTGCGCACGTACTCCATGCCATCGGCAAGCGTGAAGGCCAGCTCGATCGCCTGGTTCGCGCCGGCTTCCTGAATGTGGTAGCCCGAAATCGAAATCGAGTTGAACTTCGGCATGTGCTTCGCGGTGTAACCGAAGATATCCGCAATGATCCGCATCGAGGGCTCAGGCGGATAAATGTAGGTATTGCGGACCATGAACTCCTTGAGGATGTCGTTCTGGATCGTGCCCGAAAGCTTGTCCTGCGCCACTCCCTGCTCTTCGGCCGCCACGATGTAACCCGCCAGAACCGGCAGCACCGCGCCGTTCATCGTCATCGAAACGCTGACTTTATCGAGCGGAATGCCGTTGAAGAGAATTTTCATATCCTCAACGGAGTCGATCGCCACGCCAGCCTTGCCGACATCGCCGACCACGCGCGGATGATCAGAGTCGTAACCGCGGTGCGTTGCGAGGTCAAAAGCAACCGACACGCCCTGGCCGCCCGCAGCCAGCGCTTTGCGATAGAACGCGTTTGACTCTTCGGCGGTGGAAAAGCCTGCGTATTGGCGAATCGTCCACGGCTTGACCGCATACATCGTCGGCTGAGGGCCGCGCACGAAAGGCGCGAAGCCAGGCAGCGTATCGGTATAGGGCAGGCCCGCGAGGTCCGCCTGGGTGTAAAGCGGTTTGACCGCGATGCCTTCCGGCGTATTCCAGGACAAGGCCGCGACATTCCCGTTAGGCGCGGACTTCGCAGCCACGACTTCCCATGCCGCGAGATCTTTGGACGTTTTGAGTTCTGACACAGAAACCACCCTTCTGGAGGCCCGCGTTGCGGTAGGCGATGAGTGTTGTCGGATGGATGAATCAGTCAGCACCCAGTGCCAAACAATGCGCGACAGCAGGCAGAAAGAAAAGAGCCCGCGCGAGACGCGCGGGCCGGAGCTATCGGACACGTCACACAGCCTCCCCCCAGACGCTGCATAGTGTTCACCGCAATCAATCTATGGAGCACTCCCCCAAGCACCCCGCCGGATTAAACCGGCAATTGACTACGGCTTGACAGCCCACTGGACGGATAATACGGTATCTATAATTATGAATACAACCCGCATAAGGGAAAATACTTAGCACCAGTGAATACCGATACTGCATCACCCCGCTTGATCACTCGCACGCCGCTCTTTGAAAAGGTGGCGGAACGTTTGCGCAATCGCATCTTTGCGCACGACTTGCCGCCCGGAAGCTGGATCGATGAGCAAGCATTGACCGCCGAATACGGCATTTCGCGCACGCCGCTGCGCGAAGCACTCAAAGTCCTCGCTTTCGAAGGCTTGGTTACTTTACGCCCGGGGCGCGGTTGCCAAGTCACCCAGCTCGAAGACCGCGATCTTGATGAGTTGTTCCCGATTCTCGCCTTGCTGGAAGGGCGCTGCGTTTACGAAGCAACGCTGCGCGCGGACGAAGCGGGGCGCGCCGCGATTCGCGCTTTGCATGAACAGCTCGAAAGCATGGCGCGCGAAGAAAACATTGCTGGCTTCTTCGATATCAACCAGCAGTTCCATTTGCAGATCCAGGAGCTTGCGGGCAATCGCTGGCTTGTCCAAATGATTCAGGACACGCGCAAGGTGCTCAAACTCACACGCTTCCACTCACTCTTCATCGATGGCCGGCTGCAAGAGTCTTTGCAAGAACATCGCCGGATCGTCGCGGCGATCCTGGAGCAAGACCCGACGCGCGCGCAAAGCGAAATGGAGAATCATCTGCTGCAAGGGCGGCGAGCGATTGCTCATATCGGCTGAACACAGCCTATCCGCACAACGATTGGATTTTCAGCCGTGAAAAACGCCCCACAGCATTTTTGCGGAAAGCAAAACCAAGATGCCCGCGAAACCCCGTTTGAGCGCGGCGACGGGAAGTCGATGCGCAAGACTGGCGCCCACAGGCGCCATCAACATCGACATCACGGCTAGCAGCACCATCGGCGGTAGAAAAACATAGCCCACGCTCCACGCGGGAAGTCCCACGCGGCCCCAGCCGTTCCACAAATAACCGAGCGTACCGCTCAAGGCGATCGGCAGCCCGACCGCCGCCGAAGTGCCGATTGCGCGTTTGACGGGCACATTACACCAACTCAGATAAGGGACCGTCATCGCGCCGCCGCCCACTGCGGCCATCGCCGAAATCACGCCAATCCCGGCTCCGACACCGATCAGGCCCGGCTTTCCCGGCAAACCGCGATGCGGCGACGGCTTCAGGTTGAATGCCATCTGAATAGCGACCAGCGTAATGAAGATCGCGAAAAAAACCGCCAGCCCGCGCGTGGAAATATGCGCGGCAATTAAAGTCCCTCCCCAGGTGCCGAGAATGATGCCCGGAACGAACGTCCAAAAGACATCCCACATCACCGCGCCGCGCGCATTGTGCGCGCGCATGCTCGACCATGCCGTAAAGATAATCGTCGCCATCGAGGTTCCGAGCGCGAGATGTAGAAGATGCTCTTGCGGCACGCCGCTCGCGCTGAAAATCATCACCAGCAGCGGCACCATGATCGCGCCGCCGCCAATGCCAAACAGCCCCGCCATGAAACCTGTAAACGCCCCTAGCGCGAGATAAGCCAACCACCACACATCAAACGTCATCGGAAAGCCCCGTGAGTCACCCCAACTTGAAAGTTGGGGCTTCCTCGCCACAAATTGGCGCTAGTAACGCTTGTTTCGCTGACCCCGCCATAAATGGCGGAGCTTGCGCTCAACCCGTGGTCAAATCTCGGGTTGCGACATACCACTCGGCAGGGTCAAGCGACGTAAAAGTAAAGTTACCTGTGGCGCCAACACGCATGGCATTTAAATGCTGCACAAATACAAAGGGCGCGAAGTTCATACTTCGCGCCCTACTTTAATAGGTCCCCCGCAGATGCCGTCGGGCCTGCATCCTGAACCGAGGTTCAGGTCGGTCGCGTCCCTTCCCGCATCAGGAGCCTTCAATAAAACAAAGCTCACAACAGCAGTCATTACGGTCAGCTACCAAGTCGCATAGACATTGGTTCAAGGAATCTAAGACCCTAACGAACACCGCAGGGGAAAACCAATACAACCACCACTAAAAACTTTTAACGCGAAAACTAATTCCTTGAATCAGAACAAGTTTTCTTGCGTTTCGAGTGCCTTGTCAATCCGATCACCCATGGCTTGCATTCTACGCTTGTAAGCCGGTAAATCCAAACCGCCGCTGCGCTGCGACTCCAACATTTCGTGCGCAAAATTGATTGCGGTCATAATCGACAAGGTTTCCAGACCCGCATGGGTACGTGCTTCGAGTTCCCGCATGCGGGTATCGACAAGCTCCACCGCAGCGAGAAACACCGCACGCTCTTCAGGTTTGACCGAAACACTGTACTCGCGCCCAAGGATTGAGAAATCAAGCTGTTCCATCAGTTCTCTTCTTCGGGAATCATGGCTAGAACTAACTCTATTTTCCGCGTCGCGCTAGAAACTTTGTTGGCGAGACGACGGTTCTCCGCTTCCAGCATTGCAACGCGCTCACGCAATGAACGATTGCTTTCGCCCAATGCCGCAGAATGACGGATCAATTGATCGATCTTCTGTTCGAGAATGACAAATTCTGTTTCCATTCGTTGGATGTTAGGAGGCGCAAGGAACCGGGGTCAAGGTTATCTGGTGACGCAGAGCCGCCAGCCGTGACAGTAGAATGATTCGATCGTTCAATCTCTTCTGATATTCGGTGAGTATTATCGCCTTCTATTCAAAAAATCTTCTCCGCCTCATTGCGCTGTGCGCCAATTTGCTATTCGGAGGAGTTGCTTTTGCCACAATTACGGTTGCAGATGACACCGGCGCGACGCTCACGCTCGCGCAGCCGGCACGCCGCATCGTCAGCCTTGCGCCGCACGCCACCGAGCTTGTTTTCGCCGCGGGAGCCGGAAAACAGGTGGTGGCTGCCGCCGCATATAGCGACTGGCCGCCCCAGGCGCGCGCATTGCCCAATATAGGCGGCTATCACTCACTCGACATCGAACGCATCGTGGCCTTGAAACCAGATTTGGTGATCGGCTGGGCCTCCGGCAATTCAGCCGCGCAAATCGCGCATCTGAAACGGCTCGGGCTTCCGGTGTTCCTGAGCGAGCCAGCCCGCTTTGAGGATATTGCAACGAATCTGGAACGCATCGGCCTGCTTGCCGGCAGCGCCGAAAACGCCAATCGCGCGGCGCAGTCTTTTCGCACGCGCATCGAAACGCTGCGCAAGCGCTATGCCGCGCAAGCGCCGGTCAAGGTCTTCTACCAGATTTGGCCAGAGCCGATCATGACGCTCAATCGCGAACACATTCTCAATCAAGTGCTGACGCTCTGTGGTGGCGACAATGTTTTCGGCGGTCTCTCGTCGCTCGTCGCAACCATCACGGAAGAAGCCGTCTTGAAAGCCGCGCCCGAAGCCATCCTGGCCCCGTCGGAAGCCGGCATCCGCGACAACGGCCTGGCGCGCTGGCGGCGTTGGAAAACATTGCCCGCCGTCGCGCAGGACAATCTTTTCCCCGTCAACGGCGATCTGCTCAACCGCTCGGGGCCGCGCATCGCCGAAGGTGCCGAGGCGGTCTGTCAGCTCCTGGAGCAAGTGCGCATCAAACGTGCGTCCGCTCAAGCGGCGCCGCGCATGCCGCCACGCTTGCGCGAATAGATTTTGCTATGGCGGACCTTAGCCAGCAGGTGTTCCTCCGCGCTGCCTTGCACGCTCGCGTGAACTCGCCACATTCCGGCAACGGCAATGCCCGCCTCGATTTCCTGCGCAATTGGCTCGACTGTTTCGAGCATGCCCGGCGGAACACACAACACGAGCAGATAAGCGCGCCAGCGCGGGGCCAATTCGCAATGACGGCGCACCACGTAAGCGCTTTGAATCAACTCATGCCGGCGCAACACGCGGACAAGGCTGCGCAGCTCGAACATCTCCAAGCCTGAGGTCACGCAGCGCAATGCGCCCAAGGGCGCATCCAAAGTTTCTTGCACCCGGCTTGCCTGACGCAGCAAACGGGAAAGGTGCCGGCGCTGGGTTTCAATCTCTTCCGCGGACGCATCATCGCTGCCCTCATAGTATTCGACCAGCATCGCCGCCGCTTGCAAGGCTACCGAATTGTCCTGCGCCAAAGCCCGTCGCAGATAGGACACGCCTGAGGCGTCGCCACGCATCAGCAGGAGACGGCCCATGGCGAGAAAAGCTTCGGGCCGGTTGCGCGCATCCGGCAAAACGTCGCGGTAGAACATGAGCGGATCGCGCTCGCCGTCATAGCGCTCGACGAGCAGCGCAAGCTCAAGCCGGTCCGTGATATCCAACGGCCCCGCGCCGTTCTCAATCCGCTCGATCCGCCCCAATGCGCTACTGACTTCCCGGTGCCGCCTGCGCCAGCTACCGCGTTCGGCGTGCCACCATTGGCGATCGAGCGTCACCGCCAGGCGCGCCAAGGCGTCGCCCAAAAAATATTCGGCGGCGTTGTAATGCTCCCCTCCGCGCGGCGAAATCTTTGCCGGATCATCGAGCCCCAGCGCACGCACCCGCATCAGCAAGCTCGGATGCGTGCCGAGCGATGGCGCAACCGGCTCTTCGATCAATTCATCGAACCAACTCGCCACAGCCTGCTGGTCATAGCCCGCGCGCAGCGCCGCCAGCATATGGCTGTACGGCAGAAAAGCCGGTTGTTTGGCGTGGTCGGCCTGAGCGTAAACCTTGCGCCAGTAGTCGTCGGCCAGGAAGCGGTGCTTGAGCGCTACTTCCGCCAGGGCCCGCCCCAACTGGGGAGCGCCAACGACCTCGGCGGCGGCCTGATCGGCTTCGAATTCATCCAGGTGCGAAAGCACCAGCGACTGGGCGCAATAGATCGGGCTTTCGAAGTGCGCAATCGCCGCCACGAACGGCCGCAGGCGTGAAGTCTCGTTCTCCATGTTCGTGAGCACTTGGTGCCACAGCGCCCGCATATGCGCACCCCAACCGCCCAATGCAATCCGTTGCCGGCGCAGATGCCCGAATTCGTGCGCGATCACCGCCTCGAACTGAGCCGGCGTAACCGCCAAAGTCAAAGGCAGGCCGAAGATCAAGGTGTTGCGCAGCCCAAAGCCGAAGAAACGGCCAGGGCGTTGCGCGATGGCGGCATTGAGTTCGCCGACGACACGCACATCGTCGATCTTCGGCGCAGCGAAGCTCGCCGCCATCCGGTCCAGCATCGCGAACAAGCGTGGCGCTTCCTTGCGCGCCAAAGGAATACCGTCCGGGGCCGGGAAATGTCCACGCAAAATGCGCATGCAAATCAGGCTGATCCCCACGGTGGGCACGGCTAGCAGCGTCTTTAAGCGCGCCGGCCACGACGCGGCAGGCAACTCGCCGCTCGCCAGCGGCGCAAGCGCCCACAGTGCCACCAGCACGCCCAGCAAACCCAGTAACACGAAAATGCCGACACCGGCCGTCGCGCGCAGCGTGACGCGGAGCCGGAACAGGCGCGGCGAACGCATCGCCCGTTGGCGCGCATGTTCAAACAGTTTGTCGAAATCAGTTTGCAGCATGGTTAGAAGTGTCCACGGACACTCGCGGCAAAACAAGATGAGTTTGGCAATCTACGTGTGGAAACTCTCTCAAGCGGGTACGAAGATCGGTGACCCCGCGCTGACGATCTGGCGCAAGGGATGCCCCAGCGCGCGTGTGAGCGGTTCGGCGTGAGCCAAATCACTGAGCGGCCCCGCGGCCCATTCCCCATTGCCATAGAGCAGCAGCAAGCGGTTGGCCCAGCGCAAAGCGAGATTCAGATCATGCGCAACCAGCACGACTCCCGCCCCGGTTTCCGCAAGCCCTTGAAAATGCTCAAGCACGCGAATCTGGCTCGCGAGATCGAGGTGCGAAAGCGGCTCATCGAGCAAATACAGTTGCGGCGACTGCGCCAGCAGCGCGGCAATCGCCACGCGCTGACGCTCGCCGCCCGAAAGCGTCTGAACATTGCGCACTTCGAAACCGGCAAGCCCCATGGCCTGTAGTGCCGCGCTTGCAAGCGCCCGATCCTCGGCGCCTTCCCAGGCAAAACGCCCCAGCCAAGGATGACGTCCGACGAGCACCGCCTCAAGCACGCTGGCCGCGAAAGGATCATCGGGATTCTGCGCCAGCCAGCCGCGATGGCATGCCAGCGCTTGCGCCGGCCAATCGGACAAGACCCGGCCCGAGCAAAGCACTGCGCCATTCTGAGCCGGCAACAAGCCCGCCAAGGCCGCGAGTAAAGTGCTCTTGCCGACGCCATTGCAGCCCAACACGGCGACGCGATCGCCTGCCGCGACACGGAAATCGAATCCGCGCACGGCAATTGTGCGACCGATCTGAACCTCCAGATTCCGCGTTTCGAGCAGTGGGGCGGGCGCACTCATCGCGGCCCCCGCGACAATAGCCAAAGGAAGACCGGCACGCCAAGCAAAGCGGTCAGCACGCCAACCGGAAGCTGGATTGGCGCAACGACGGTGCGCGCCAGCGTATCGGCCATCAGCAGCAGGCAGCCGCCCGCCAGCGCGCTGCCGGGCAGCAGCACGCGCTGGTCGTTGCCGAGCGCCAAGCGCAGCAGATGCGGCACGACGAGCCCGACAAAGCCGACCGCGCCGACCGTCGTGACGGCCAAAGCGGTCAGCAATGAGGCCACGAGAAACACGCCAAAACGCAAGCGCAATGTCGCCACGCCCAGGGCGCGCGCGACACGTTCGCCGCGCGCCAACAGATTAAGCTCGCGCGCAGCGGGCAGGCTCAGCGCCAAGCCCAGCGCCAAGCCGATCAAGGCTGGCCAGGGCTGCGTTACCGCGCCGGCGTCGCCCATCAGCCAGAACAGCATGCTGCGCAAGGTCCGGTCCGGCGCAAGCGTCAGCAGCAAGGAAACCACCGCGCCACAGCCCGCGGCAACGACAACCCCGGTCAACAGCAGGCGGGTCGGGGTCCAGCTTCCTTCGCCGCGCGCCAGACCGAACACGCAGCCCATTGCGGCCAAAGCGCCCAGGAAGGCCGCGGCGTCGATCCACAGCGCGCCCAGGCCGAGCAACATCGCGCACAAAGCCGCGACCGAAGCGCCGCCGGAGACCCCGAGCACATAGGGGTCGGCGAGCGGATTGCGCAACAGCACTTGCATCAGCGCGCCCGCCAAAGCGAGCAGGCCGCCGCAGGCAAAGGCGGCCAGCGCGCGCGGCAAGCGCAATTCGCGCACTACCGTCGCGGCCATCGAATCGCCGCCGCTCAGCGCGGCGAGGATGTCCGCCGGCCCCGCCGCCATTTCGCCCGAGCCCAAGGCCCAGACGAGCGCGAGCAAGGCCAGGAGCGCGAGTGACACGAGAACCCAGGCCGCGCGGCGGCGCTGCATCGTTGCGCTAAGTTCGAGCGGCAGCGAATCGGACACGAGGGCGCGGCTCAGCGCGTCATGAAGCGCAGACCAGCAAACACGCTGAATCCGGCCGTTCCGTAACCCCAGGCGGTCTCGTACTTACGATCGAAGAGGTTATCGATGCGCGCCTCCAGCCTGACTTGCGGCGCCAGCGTCCAATGCGCGAACAGATTCACCAGCGTATACGCCCCCATGCGTTCCGTGTTAGCGGCATCCTCGTAGCGCGCGCCGACCCACTGCACTTCCGCGCCCGTGCGCCAGACTCCGGCGTCGTAGCTGCCGTTGAGCATGCTTTGCCATTTGGCGCGGCGCGGCAAACGCTTGCCGGTGTCGGCATCCAGCGCATCGAGCCAATCGACGCTCGCATTCAGCGCGAAGCCCTTGTCGTCCTGCAAATGCCCCGCCAGCGTCGCGCCATTCAGCTTGGCCCGGCCGACGTTTTGTGGGACATAGTTGGAATCGAGCACAATCATGTCGGTGATGCGGTTGCGATAGCCCGTCAGGGAGAAGCCGTAATTATCGGTGTCATGGCTCAACGCGGCATCGAGGTTCCGCGCGTGCTCGGGCCGCAGATCCGGATTGCTGGCGATTCCTTGAGGTGGCCAATAAAGGTCGTTGAAAGTCGGCGCGCGGAATGCAGTGCCCGCGCCGACGCGGAACTGCCATTGCTTGATGAACTCCCAGGACCAGCCCGCCGAGCCGGTAGTGTGCTCGCCGAAGTCCGAGTTGTGATCGTTGCGCACATTCAACTGGATGCGATGCGCGCCGTAATGACCGCTCCAGCCCGCGAACAAGCCGGTGATGCTGCGCGAAACATCGTAGTAGGTAGGAACATTGTTGTAGTAGTCGTAACCACTGTCGATCTTGCCATGCTGTTTCAGCCAATCCGCGCCGAGCAGCAAGGTTCCGGCATCGAACCTCACATCGTTCTGCCAGGCGGCTTGATCCTGCACGGTGCGATACTTCGCGCCGCCGGGCGGCGAATAAGGGTTGAAATCGCGGCTGTCGTCAATCGTGCGGCCCACGCGCAGCGTGCTGTCCCAATTCTTGAGGAAGCGATCGCGCAAGGTAAGCCCGTAGGCGGAATTTTCGAGATCGCTACGGGTGTCGAAGCTCTGGCCATCGAACCCCAGGCCCATGTCATACCAATTGCGGGCGGTGTTGTGCTGCAGGTTCAGCGCAAGATCATGCCCGTCTGCGATCTGCCAGCCAAAGTTTCCGTTCAATGCGGTGCGGCGGTAGCCGTCCCGGTCCGGGTCATAGCTGTACGGCTGTTTGGCCGGGTCGGAGATAGCGGAAAAGCCTTTCGTTTTGTCGTAACCGGCGCGCAAGTCGTAACGAAAATCGCCCGCGCTGCCCGAACCGCCGGCGGAGTAAGACTCCGTGCCATACGTCCCGAAGCCCGCGAAAGCGTCGAAGCGCGGTTTGCCACCCGCTTGACGCGTAAAGATTTGGATTACGCCGCCGATCGCATCGGAACCATACAAGGCCGATGCCGGGCCGCGCACGATTTCGATATGGTCGATCTGATCGAGCGAGATTTGTTCGAGCGCCGCGCCGCCCGAGGTGGCCGAGCCGATACGCAGGCCGTCGATCAGAATCAAGCTCTGCGCGGGACTTGCGCCGCGAATGTAAACCCCGGTGGGCTTGCCCGCACCACCGCTCGAATAGGACTGCACGCCGGGCTGGCGCGCCAACAGTTCCGGCAGGCTTGCCGTGCCGGCCTGCTCGATCTCTTCACGGCTGATGACGGTGACATCGGCGGTCGCTTCGCTCACGCGCATCGGCTCGCGCGTGGCGGTCACAACAATGGTTTCAGGACGCGCCGCGGGCAAATCCTCCGCGGCAAAACTCAACATGGGAAATGCTGCTAGCACGGCAGCGGCGATCGGTTTCATTTGACTACATGCTCCCTGGAACCGGACGTGCGACCCCGCGCGTCCGGCGTTTTAACCGGAACGCAGCCCAAGGAGTATCGATGTGCGCATTGCTGCATACCGCCGCCACCCCGCAGCCCGTTCCACCTTCGCTCCACACAAAACATCTTGCGCAGAGCTTTGGTCGAGAGGCCGGTATCCGGGCTCGCGAGCGGGCGGAGCAGCACACTCCAACCTGCCGCATATCGCCTTCCCGGAATCACTTCCAGTGGCTTTCCATGACATGCGGCTCTCGCCTACCGTTGCGGGGGCAGCACAGGAATAACTCGCCAAGCGAGCGCACCTGTTTCCCGTTTAACCCTCGCGGCAGGAATGCGGCGGGGCACCTTCGACTCCCGCCCGGACAAACCGGAGCGGGAGTCGAAGTCTATCACTTACCGCCGCTTACAAAAAATGCAAACGATCTACGTGCTACTATCGCGCGCCCTTTTCACGCCGCGCCGGATTGCGCCGCGCGGCCTTGTCTCAGCCCTATGAATCTGTATTTGATACGTCCGCCCGCCGCAGCGATCGCCGCGCATGTTTGTTACGGTGTCAGCGATCTGGCGCTCGCCGCCCCTTTGACGCCCGTGCTGCGCCATCTGCGCCCGCTGCTGCCCAAGGACGCAAAAATTTTTTCGAGTCCGCTCCAGCGCGCCTGGCTGCTCGCCCAGCGGCTCGGCGCGGCGCAGGCCGACCCGCGCCTGCGTGAAACCGATTTCGGCGAATGGGAGTTGAAGCCTTTCGAGGAAATCGGCGCTCCCGCGCTCGAACGCTGGGCCAAGCATCCGCTCAGCCACCGCCCGCCCGGCGGGGAGTCGGCGCTCGACATGAGCGCGCGCGTGCTCGATTTTCTGCACGAGCTATGCCAGGAGGAAGCTGCGGAATCGGTCGTCATCACGCACAGCGGCCCGCTGCGCAGCATCGCCGGGCATCTGCTCGGCTTGCCGCAGGACCGCTGGCTGGATCTTGATTTCGATTATGCGAAATTGACGCATCTACAGATTACCGGTGGCCGCGCCAGTTTGCGGCTGTTCAATCGGTAAGCGGTGCCTTACCCCTTTCGAGACATAGTAAACTCGCCGCCACACGGGTGCGTTTGCGCACCTCCGCACCAGCCCCGCTAACAGCCGCGCGGACATGCCTGCATAAGTAATTGCATGCCCCGCACCGAGCACACATGACCTCCGTTTCAAGCATTCCGCCCGCAACACCCAGCACCTCGGCTCAAGAGGTTTATCTCCGCCTTATAGGCTATGTACGCCCTTATCGCATGGCGCTCGCCGTTGCCGTGCTCGGCATGGCGCTGACCGCGGCGACCGAATGGGTTTTCCCCTGGATGATGAAATATCTGCTCGACCGCGGCTTTGTGACGCCGGACCCGCGCATGGTGTGGATGTTTCCGCTCGGCCTGGTCGGCATTTTCTTCATGCGCGGCCTGACCGTTTTCGTCACGGGTTATTTGATGGCCTGGATCACGAGCAATGTCGTGATGGACTTGCGCCGTCAGATGTTCGCGAAGCTGCTGCGCCTGCCGGCCCGCCATTACGACAACAATTCGAGCGGCGCGATGATCTCGAAGGTGGTGTTCGATACGAACTATGTCACCGACGCGGCTTCGAGCGGCATGGTGTCGGCGGTGCGCGAAAGCCTGACGGTGGTCGGCCTGGTCGCTTATCTGGTGTATACCGACTGGAAACTCACGCTGATTGCGCTCTCGGTCGGCCCCGTGATCGTCACGGCGGTGCGTAAATTCGGCAAGCGTCTGCGCGCCGCGAGCCAGAGCGGTTATCAGTCGATGGGCCTGATCACGCATATTCTCGAAGAAGCGACCGGCGCGCATAAGGTCGTCAAAGTCTTCGGCGGCCAGTCTTATGAAAAAGGCCGCTTCGACGCCGCGACCGAAGGCTTCCGCCGCGCACAGATGCGCGAAGCGATTCCCGCTTCGGTAACGGTGCCGATTACCCACTTGGCATCGGCGATTTCGGTCGCGATCATCGTGTATATCGCGCTACACCAGTCGCAGGGCCATCGCGGCACGACGGCCGGCGAATTCATTTCGTTCATCACTGCGATGTTGATGTTGCTCGCGCCGGTGAAGCGGATCACCGAAGTGAATAACACCATCGCGAAAGGCGTTGCCGCGGCCGAAAGCATTTTCGGCCTGCTCGATATGCCGGGCGAGCCGGACAACGGGACTCAGACACTGAGCCGCGTGCGCGGCGCGGTGCGTTTCGAAAACGTGCAATTCCGTTACCCCGAAGCGGTAAAGCTCGCGCTCGACGGCATTACGCTCGATATACAACCCGGCGAAACGATTGCGCTGGTCGGCTCATCGGGCAGCGGCAAAAGCACACTTGTGTCACTGTTGCCGCGTTTCTATGCGCCCACGCACGGCCGCATTCTGCTCGACGGCGTCGACACGCAATCGCTCACACTTGCCAGCCTGCGTGAGAACCTCTCGCTCGTCAGCCAGGACGTCGTGCTGTTCAACGACAGTGTTGCCGCGAACATCGCGTATGGCAGCGCGTCCGATCACAGCGAAGCCGACATCATCGCCGCCGCGAAGGCCGCCAACGCCTGGGAATTCATTGAAGCCATGCCGGAAGGGCTGGCCACACTCGTCGGCGCAAACGGCGTGAAGCTTTCGGGCGGACAGCGCCAGCGGTTGGCGATCGCGCGGGCATTGCTCAAGGATGCGCCCGTCCTGATCCTCGACGAAGCCACCTCGGCGCTCGATACCGAATCGGAACGCCAGGTCCAGGCCGCGCTCGGAACGCTGATGCAGGGGCGCACCACCTTCGTCATCGCGCATCGGCTATCGACAATCGAGGGCGCCGACCGGATTCTCGTGATGGACCGCGGCCGCATCGTCGAACAAGGCAAACATGCGGAATTGCTCGCGCGCGCAGGCCGTTATGCGCATCTCTACAAACTGCAATTTCAGAGCGAGCAGCAAACCGGGGAAACCAGCCACTAATTTTCGGAGTGTTTTGTGATACGCGATCGTCTCGACCTTGCGAGCAAATGGCTCGTCGTCGCCGTAGCCTTTTCAGTGCCCCTCCCCGCCGCTTGGATCAGCGTCACGACGGGTTTGTTTTTGCTCGTATGGGCCATATCGGGCGACTTCGAGGAGCGCTGGAAACGCATCGTGCGGCATCGCGTCGCCGCGATATCGCTGGCACTGTTCGCCTGGATGGGTTTCACGATGCTGTGGTCGCCCGCTGCGCTGAGGCCATCGAGCGATGACTGGTGGCATTACCGCGAACTCCTGCTGATCCCGCTCGCAATCTCGGTCATCGACAACCCAATCTGGTGCCGCCGCATCTTTTTCGGCTTTCTGTGCGGCTTCGGCATCGCGCTCGTAACCTCGTTCCTGCGCTGGTTCGGCGTGCTGCACGACATGGGGGGGCTCGGCCCCTATGCGGGCTTCGGCGGGCATACCGGCTTTTCAACGATGCTCGCCTTCGTCGGCTTCGCCTGCATTTGGCTCGCCCGGAAATGGCCCGCGCAGCGCTGGGCCTGGTATGCCTTCGGGATCGTCTGCGTCGGGAATCTTTTTTTCATCAACACCGGGCGTACCGGCCATATCATCTTCCTCGCGCTGCTCCCGCTCCTGGCCTACTCGCGTTTCCGTTTCAAGGGCGTCGCGCTCGGCCTCATCGCGGCGTGTATCGCCGCGGGCGCGCTGTATGGCGTTTCGCCACGCGTCAAGGATCGCACCGACGAAATGCTCTCGGATGCGCGGAAATTTCATCAGCATGGCGATACCACGACGAATGATGGTCTGCGCGTCGGATTCTGGCTGAATACCGTCGAACTGATCGAGCGGCATCCAGGTCTCGGCGGTGGAATGGGGAGTTTCCGGCCGGAATATCGGGCGCTGGCCGAACAGAAGGGCCTTACGGGAAATCAGATCACGCCGAATCCACACAATGAATATCTGCTCGTCTGGAGCCAAACCGGGATTATCGGGCTCGGGTTATTGCTCTGGCTGTGGGCCGCGCAATGGCGCTATGCGCGCGGCCTGGGTCAGTGCGAGGGTTACCTGACTCACGGCCTCCTTGTTGCCATGATCGTGGGGGACATTTTCAATTCCTTCATTCTTGATAATCTGGAAGGTCATTTCTACGCCCTATTGACCGCCGCGCTGGCCTATTCCTGGCCCCGTGGTGAAGCCGATGCAAAAACCATTTGAAGTTCGACGATGCGAGTGCAGATTCCAATCCTGATGTACCACCAGATCGACCAACCGCCACCGTCCGGCACGCCGCTGCGGGGAATGGTCGTGTCGCCCGGCGCTTTCGCCCGCCAGATGAAGCTCATCAAGCTGCTCGGCTACAAAGGGCTTTCGATGCCCGAACTGATGCCTTATCTGAAAGGGCAGAAAGAAGGAAAGGTCGTCGGCATCACGTTCGACGACGGCTATCGGAATAATCTCAAACATGCGCTACCGATCTTGAAAGCGGCCGGATTCAGCGCGACGGTTTATGCCGTGAGCAATGCCATTGGACGCACCAATTCCTGGGACGCGCCGCTCGGCATCGAGATGAAGCGCTTGATGAGCGAAGCGGAATTGCGCACCTGGATCAAAGCCGGCATGGATGTCGGCGCCCATTCGCGCGATCACATCGATCTGACCCGTTGCCATGCCGATGCGGTCCGTGACCAGATCGTAGGCTGCCGCAAAGACCTGGAAGATGCGCTGGACGCCGCAGTGCTGCACTTTTGCTATCCGTATGGGCGCTATACATCGGCACACAAAAGAATCGTCCGAGCCGCCGGCTATCAAAGCGCGACCACCGTGCAGCGCGGCCGCGCCGGCACCGGGGACAGCATGTATGCGTTACCGCGCGTGCTCGTCGCGCAATCGACGAATCTTCTGCATATGCTGCTCAAGCTAAAGACCCGTTATGAAGACAGGCATCGATGAATCCCACCTCGGCGCGGACGAGGCGCCGCTTGAAAATCGCCGTTCTCATACGGCATTTTGATCCAGCCGGAGGCGGTGCCGAGCGCTATGCGATCGCACTCGTGCAGCAACTTGCATCGCGGCATGAGATTCATGTCTTCGCGCAGCATTTCCGCAGTGAAATTCCCGGTGTCATCCAGCATCGCGTTCCGCAACTTCTGACCCGGCCGCGCTGGCTCAATCTCTGGTGGTTCGCGGCGTGGACGGCACGCCAGACACGGCACGGCTTCGACATAGTTCATTCGCATGAAGCCGTTTGGCACGGGAATGTGCACACCATGCACGTACGGCCAATCCGTGCCACGCGGTTTCTCTGCGTTGGCCGCTTCAAGCGCTTGCTGCGCCAAGCGGAAATCTTATTCAGTCCGCGCCTGATGTATTACTTCGGCGTCGAGCGTGCCCGCCTGCGCGCCTCGCCGCGGCGCGCCATCATCGCGGTGTCCAATGCCTTGCGCGATGAACTGGAAACAGTCTATCCACATTTGCACGGCAAAATCGACATCATCCCCCCCGGCGTCAACCCTGCAATTGCACAAGACGATCGTGCGCAAACGCGCCAGCGTTACGGCATCCCGCCAGAAGCGCCGCTACTGCTGTTCATTGCGGGCGATTACGACAAAAAAGGCTTGCCCGCGCTCATGACGGCACTTGCCAAGCAGCCTGATGCACACCTGCTCGTCGTGGGTAACGAAAACTACATTCCGGCGGCGCGACAGCGCGCCGAAGCATTGGGCATCACGGCGCGCGTGCATTTTGCCAGCGTGCTCACCGATCCCACGCCCGCCTATCGCGCCGCGGATCTGCTCGTCCATCCGACGCTCGAAGACACTTTCGGCATGGTCGTTGCCGAAGCAATGGCGTATGGCCTGCCAGTCATCGTCAGCGGCCCGCACTGGTGCGGGATTGCCGCCCACCTACACGACGGCGATGAAGCCTTGCTGCTCACCGATCCGCGCGACAGCGCCGAAATCGCCGCGGCCATCAGCCGTATTTTGAGCGACCCGGTATTGCGCACGCGGCTTTCCGCCGCAGGACAGCGCTTTGCCACGCAGTACGACTGGCCCGCACTGGCAAACCGGCAAGAAACGCTATATGAGCGCATTCTCGGCACGTCCCAACCCGAACAAGGACACGAAAAAACATGAGGCCCGATTTATCAATCCTGATCCCCACCTGGAACAATCTGGACTGCCTGCAACACTGCCTGAAAAGCCTGCGTGCGAATCTCTTTCCCAATACCGAAATCGTTCTGCATATCAACGATGGCTCGGACGGCACCCTGGCCTGGGCGCGCGAGCAACATATCCCGCACACGCATACCGAGAAAAACGTCGGCATCTGTTATGCCATGAATCTTGCCCGCAGCAAGGCCCGCGGCCGCTATTTGATGTACCTGAACGACGACATGTTCGTCTGCCCGGGGCTTGACCGGCTGCTGCTTGCACGCGCCAAAGCGTTTCATGACGCAGGCATCGAACACTTCATGGTCTCGGGCACGCTGATCGAAGCGCTGGATTCGGGCAATGACGCGGCAATCGTCGCCGACTACGGCAGCGATTGGACGGATTTCCGCGAACAGGATTTGCTGCGCGATTTAGCGCGCCTCGCCAAACCCGACTGGCGCGGCGCAACCTGGCCGCCGCTACTGCTGCCAGCCGATACTTGGGATATCGTCGGCGGCTTTTCGATCGAATTTTCGCCCGGCATGTATTCCGACCCCGACCTTTCGATGAAGCTCTGGCACATCGGTTGCCGGCATTTCCTCGGCGTCGGCGACGCGCTGGTCTACCACTTCGCTTCGCGTTCGACGAAGCGCATCAAACACAATCACGGACGCCTGCAATTTCTACGCAAATGGGGTATCGCCTCCTCGACCTTCACGCGCCATGTATTACAGCGCGGCCAGCCCTGGCAAGGCGCGCTACCCGAAGCGGAAACCAATTCGGCCTATCGCCGGCGCGCGGTGCTGGACGCTTTGAAACTGCGCCTGCGCTGAGCTTCAATGCGCGCGGTCCCAGTTTTCTCCCGCGCCGACTTCAACGACCAGCGGAACCTTGAGCGTAGCAACGCTCCCCATCAGGCGCGGCAGTTCGTCGCGCATTTCGGCCAGTTCCGCATCGGGTACTTCGAGCACAAGTTCGTCGTGGACCTGGAGAACCAGCCGGGATTGAGCCTGGCGCGCATGCAGCCAGTCATACACGGCGCGCATCGCGAGTTTGACGATATCCGCCGCGGTACCCTGCATCGGCGCGTTGATCGCCGCGCGTTCCGCGCCCTGACGACGGCCGACCTGGCTGGCGCGGATATCCGGCAGCCATAAACGGCGGCCGAAAACGGTTTCAACATAGCCTTGTTCGCGCGCCTTGGCGCGGGTTTCTTCCATGTAACGCGCCACGCCGGGGTAGCGCGCAAAGTAGCGGTCGATGTAAGCCTGCGCGGCGCTGCGTTCGAGGTCGAGCGCTTTGGCGAGCCCGTGCGCGCTCATTCCGTAGATCAAGCCGAAGTTGATCGTTTTGGCGTAGCGGCGCTGCTCGCTCGTCACCTCGATCGGCGTCAGATTGAAAACCTCCGCCGCCGTCGCGCGATGCACATCCTCGCCGCGCGCGAACGCATCGAGCAAACGCGCGTCGTTGGACAGATGCGCCATGATGCGCAATTCGATCTGCGAATAGTCGGCCGAGACGATCGAATGCCCCGGCTGCGCGATGAAGGCCGCGCGAATCCGCCGCCCTTCCTCGGTGCGCACGGGGATGTTTTGCAGGTTCGGTTCCGAACTCGCGAGCCGTCCCGTCACCGCACCGGCCTGCGCAAAGCTGGTGTGCACCCGCCCGGTGCGCGGATTGACGGCGCGCGGGAGCTTGTCGGTATAAGTGCTTTTGAGTTTGGCGAATTGCCGGTATTCGAGAATCAGCTTCGGCAACGGGTAATCGAGCGCCAGCTGTTGCAGCACTTCTTCATCGGTCGAAGGGGCGCCGCTTGGCGTTTTTTTCACCACGGGCAGCTTCTCGCGTTCAAACAGAATCTCCTGAATCTGCTTTGGGCTGTTGAGGTTGAACGGCTGTCTGGCCACGCTATGCGCCTGCGTTTCGATTTCGAGCATGCGGCGGCCGAGCGTGTCGCTCTGCGCGATGAGCAGATCGCGATTGATCAAAACGCCGTTGCGCTCCATCTCGAACAGCACTTCGATCGCGGGCATTTCGATTTCGCGATAGAGCCTTGTCAACCCGGCTTCCGCTTCGACACGCGGCAGCAATGTCTGGTGTACGCGCAGCGTCGCATCAGCATCCTCGGCGGCATACTCGGTCGCGCGGGCAAGTTCGACATCCGCGAAGGAAATCTGATTCGCACCCTTGCCGCAAACATCGGTGTAGGACAGGGTTCCCGTCATCCCCGTATGACGTTTGGCAAGCTGGTCAAGGTCGTGCCCCTTATCGCTTTCGACGATGAAGGATTCGAGCAGCGTGTCGTGCGCGATGCCGCGCAGGTGAATGCCCTCGTTCGCCAGCACATGCATGTCGTACTTGATGTTCTGGCCGACCTTGCGTTTGCCGTCCGCCTCGAACCAGGGCTTGAGCCGCGCCAGCACAGCTTCGCGCGGCAACTGATCCGGCGCGTCCGGATAGCGGTGGCCGAGGGGCAGATAGGCCGCTTGGCCGGGCGCGACGCAGAAGCTCAGACCGACCATGCGCGCCTGGAGCGGTTCGAGGCTGGTGGTTTCGGTATCGAAGGCTGTCAGTTCCGCCGTGTCGATCAAGGCCAGCCAGCGCGCGAACGCGGCTTCGTCGAGAATCGTTTCATAACCCGCCCGATGCGCGCCCGGCGCTTCGGGCGCTGCGACAGGCGCGGCGGCGGCGTTTGGCGCGGCGGAAACTGGCGCGCCGCTGCGCAGCTCACGCAGCCAGCTTTTGAATGCGAGCCGCTCGTACAATGGCAACAGCGTTGCGGCATCGACAGGCTTCTCGGCAAGATCATCCAAGCCGACCGGCAAAGCGCAGTCGGTGACAATCGTCACAAGCTGCCGGCCCAGGGGCAGGAAATCGAGATGCTTGCGCAGGTTTTCTCCAACCACGCCTTTGATCTCGCCCGCGCGCGCGACGATGCTATCGAGCGAGCCATATTCGCCGAGCCATTTAGCCGCCGTTTTGGGGCCGCATTTTTCGACGCCGGGCACATTGTCGACGCTGTCGCCGACCAGACTCAGGTAATCGACGATGCGTGCGGGCGGCACGCCGAACTTCACCAGCACGCCGGCCTCGTCGAGCGTTTCGTTGCTCATCGTGTTGATGAGTGTGACGTTCGGCGTGACGAGCTGGGCCATGTCCTTGTCGCCGGTCGATATGACGACAGCATAACCCGCGCGTTCCGCCCGCTGCGCCAGGGTGCCGATCACATCATCCGCCTCGACGCCATCGACCACCAGAACCGGCCAGCCCATCGCCGTCACGCAGGCATGCAGCGGCTCGATCTGCGCGCGCAGATCGTCGGGCATCGGCGGGCGGTTCGCTTTGTATTCGGGATAAAGATCGTCGCGAAAGGTTTTACCCTTGGCATCGAAGACACACGCGAGACGCTCTGCCTTGTAGCTCGCTTGCAGCGAGCGTAGCATGCTCAATACGCCCTTCACCGCGCCAGTCGGCTCTCCAAGGGCATTGCGCAAATCCGGCAAGGCGTGGAAAGCGCGATATAAATAGGACGATCCGTCGACTAATAGCAGCGTCGGCATGGGCTTGAATCCGGAAAATGTCGCGAACGCGATGCGCGGTCCCAGACCGTATACCGTCCTACGACTGAAAGATCAAAGATGAACATAAAAGACAAACTTCCGCCGGCAGGCCCCGAAATACATGGTTTCCGCAGCATGATGGCGCGCGAGGCCTGGCGGGTGTTCGGAATTATGTCAGAGTTCGTCGAGGCGACCGAGCGGCTGGCGCAGGTTCGCCCGGCGGTCACGGTCTTCGGCAGCGCACGCACGCCGGTCGACCATCCGTACTATCTGATGATGGAAGACGTCGCGCAGCGGCTTTCCGACGCGGGCTTCACCGTCATCTCGGGCGGCGGGCCAGGCATCATGGAAGCGGCCAACAAGGGCGCGTTTCACGGCAAGTCGCCCTCGGTCGGCCTGAATATTCAATTGCCGATGGAACAGCACAGCAATCCGTACCAGGACATCTCGCAAACCTTCAAGCATTTCTTCGCCCGCAAATATATGTTCGTAAAATACGCGAGCGCGTATGTTGTGATGCCGGGCGGCTTCGGCACGCTGGACGAGTTGATGGAGTCGCTGACCCTGATCCAAACCGAAAAAACACGCCGCATCCCCGTTATCCTGATGCATTCGCCGTTTTGGAAAGGGTTGATCGACTGGTTCCGCGAGCGTCTCGTCAGCGAACAAATGATTCACCCCGAAGACCTGGATCTGATTCAACTGCTCGACTCCCCGGAGGAAGTGCTTGAAGCGATCTTCAAACACTACGAACATCGCGGTTTCGAACCTCTGCCGCACGAACACGAACTCATGCTCAACCTGTGAGAACCACCATGCGCCTGCGTCTACTTTTCAGCCTCATTCTGCTTGCCGCCGCGCCTGCGTTCGCGCAGGACAAACCCGCCAATCTCGAGCCGCTGCCCGATACGCAACCGCCGCCAATGCCACAAGGCGTGGACGAGGACGAAGCGCCCGAAATCACGATTACGACGCGCGGGGAAGACCGCGTCGAGGAATACCGCATCCACGGCGCGCTCTACATGATCCGGGTGACCCCGCGAGTCGGCGCGCCGTATTACCTGATCGACGCGAAAGGCAACGGCGTTTTCAGCCGTTTCGACCCCGCCAACCGGCAACTCTCGGTCCCGATGTGGGTACTCAGGCGCTGGTAAGCGCAACGTCCCCCCAGCGCTATCCATGTCCGTATTTACCGCCATATCCGACTCGACCATGCAAGCTTGGCTTGCCGACTATGCGGTCGGCAAGCTCGAAAATCTGCAAGGAATCGAGGCCGGCGTACAGAACAGCAACTTTTTCGTCACGACCAGCCTGGGCCGCTACGTGCTCACGCTGTTCGAAAGCGTGGCGCGTGCCGATCTGCCGTTTTATCTGAACCTGATGGCGCACCTCGCGCGGCACGGGCTGCCGGTGCCGGCGCCGGTATCGAACCGCTCCAACGAATACCTCGGCACCCTCGCGGGCAAACCCGCCGTGCTCGTCACCCGTCTCAGTGGGCATTCGGACACGGCCCCGTCGAGCGAGCATTGCGCGCGCGTCGGCGTCATGCTCGCCGCCTTGCACCTCGGCGGCCTTTCTTACAAGCGTAAGCAGAGCAATCCGCGCGGCGCGCACTGGCGCGAACAAACGGCAACACGCGTGCTGCCTTATTTAAGCAACGACGATCGCGCGCTGCTGGAAGACGAACTCACGCTCCAGCGCCAAATCGACCGCGCCGCATTGCCGCAGGGAGTGATTCATGCCGACCTGTTTCGCGACAATGTGTTGTGGGACGGCGCGCACATCGGCGGCGTCATCGATTTTTACTTCGCTTGCAACGACGCGCTGCTGCTCGATGTCGCCATCACCGTCAACGACTGGTGCACATGGCCCAACGGCACGCTCGACACGGCGCGCGCCCAGGCCCTGCTCGAAAGCTATCACACCAACCGCCCTTTTACCCCAGCGGAAGCCGATGCCTGGCCAGCGATCCTGCGCCGCGCCGCGCTGCGTTTCTGGCTGTCGCGCCTGGAAGATTTCCACCTCCCGCGCGCGGGCGAGCTTGTCACGGTCAAAAACCCGGCCGAATATCGCGACATCCTGCAACTGCATGCCACGCAAGCCCGCGCCGCCAAGGCATTTCCGATTTGAACCCAAACGGCCGATTCGATAGGATCGCCCGTTTGCCCATCCAGCCCAGAACCCGCCCATGAGCGCTCACCCTCCATCGCTACGCTCCGTCCCCGCCACCCAGGTATTCCGCTGGGTCATGGCAGGCTGGCGCCTGTTCATACGCAAACCGCTCGAATGGGTGCTGATGGCTTTCGTGACCTTTCTGCTGCTCGCCTTCACCGGCGCGCTACCCTTCTTTGGCCGCATCCTCGCGATGATCATCCTGCAAGTGCTCGCGGGAAGCATGGTGGCCGCCGCCCACCACCTGCACGAGCGCGACGATCTGCACATCAGCGAGGTTTTCGACGGTTTCAGGCAGCACGCGGGCAATCTCGCGATGGTCGGCCTGTTGTTCGGACTTGCGCTCACGCTCGCGGGCATTGCGACATTCGCGATCACCTTGCTCACCAATGCGATCGCCCATTTCTTCGCGGGCCTGCCCTTGCGCATCGATATGCTCATAGAAAGCCTGTTCGCCGACTGGCTCGTCAGCGCCGCGGTCACGGTCGCCCTGCTGCTGACGCTGTGGTTCGCCCCCGCGCTCGTCATGCTCGACGCGCGCCCGCCTTTCGAAGCCATGCGCCTGTCGCTGCGCGCCTGCATTCACAATGCGAGCGCCAGCCTGCTGCTCGCGCTGCTGCTCTCGATCGTCGTCCCGCTGTTCCTCACGCTCACGTTCGGGTTTGGCATCCTGGTCCTGATTCCGCTGATTTCGACCACGATTTACGCCTCCTACCGCGACGTGTTCGAACTCGACCCCCCAACTGACTCGCCCGCCGACTAAGCCCCATGCAAGTTCGCAAACTTCCCGCCACCCGTGGTGTCGCCTGGCTCCGCGACGGTGTGGCGCTTTACCGCCGCAACCCGCTCGGCCTGACCGGCAATGTCATGCTGATGTTTTTCTGCCTGCTCGTCGCGCTAATCTTCGGCCAGATTCTCGACCAGACGCTCGCCGAACTGCTGCCGCAAAACCTCGCGAATTTCATTGGACAACTGCCCTTCGCGCTGTTGCTGCCAGTGCTTTCGGTTGGCGTGTTCAACGCCTGCCGGGCCATCGAACGCGGCGAACGCGTGCTGCCCGGTTATCTGTTTTCCCGCCTCGGCCCGCATCTGCGCCCCTTGCTCATGCTCGGCGGCCTCTACTATCTGGGCAGCCTGCTCACGCTGGGCCTGATCTCGCTGACCGACGACGGCCTGCTCTTCAGCGTCATGCAGGACTTGAACAAACTCAACGATAAGCAGCTCGACATGCAAACCCTGCGCCGCTCGGCCTTGCTGCTCACGCTGCTGTCCCTGGTGCTCACCGCCGCCAACTGGTTCGCACCGCTGCTGACCGGCTGGCGCGGCCTGCCGCCGCTCAAATCGGCCTTCTTCAGCATCGTCGCCTGCTGGCGGAACCTGCGCGCCTTCATTGTCTTCGGCCTCGCCTGCATGGGCCTGTTCTGGATCTTGCTGTTCTGCATCGGGATCCTGCTCAGTTTCACGCCGGCGCTCGGCTCGCTCGTCACGGTGCTGCTCCCGCTGCTGCTGGTGCCGATTCTGTACGGCGCGTTCTATGCCAACGTGCGCGATGTGCTGCCCGAGCTTTTCGATGGCGAAACCTGAACCGCTCGGCCTGCTCGGCGGCTCCTTCGATCCGATCCACTACGGCCACCTCCGCTTTGCCGAAGAGGCCATCAGCACCCTCGGACTCGCGCGGGTGCGCCTGATCCCCGCCGGGGTGCCAAAACATCGCGCCACGCCGCACGCCACGGCCGCGCAGCGGCTGGCGATGGTGGAGATCGCGGCAGCCGGCAATCCGCGCCTGAGCGTCGACCCCGCGGAGGTCCTGTCGGACGCACCGAGCTACACCGTGCCGACGCTGGAACGGCTGCGCCAAGAACTCGGCGCGCAACAACCGCTCGTCCTGTTGCTCGGCGCCGATGCCTTTGCCGGGCTCGCGAGCTGGCATCGCTGGGAAGCGCTGATCTCGCTCGCGCATATCGGCGTCGCAAGCCGCCCCGGCCATGCGCTCAATACGCAAGCCTGGCCCGCCGCGCTCGCCGAGCTTTGGCGCGCACGCAGCGGCCCGATCGCGGCGCTACGGGAAGCGCCGGTCGGGCGCATCGTGCAGTTCGACATCACGCCGCTCGACATCTCCGCCACCGCGATCCGCGCCCTGCTCGCGCGCCGCGCAAGCCCACGCTACCTGTTGCCAGATGCGCTGATCGACTATATTGCCCTGCACCGACTCTATTCACCAAAGGAGCCCTGAGAGCCTAAATGGACATCCGCAAGTTAGAAAAAACCGTCGTCACCGCCCTGGAAGACATCAAGGCGAAAGACATTGAAATCATCAACACCACCCAACTGACTGCTCTTTTCGACCGGATCGTCATCGCCAGCGCCGATTCGACCCGCCAGACCAAGGCGCTCGCGCGCAACGTCGCCGACAAGGTCCGCGAAGCCGGCGGCGAAGTCATCAGCAGCGAAGGCGAACAAAGCGGGGAATGGATTCTCGTCGATCTCGGCGACATCGTTGTGCACGTCATGCAGCCCGCGGTGCGCGCGTATTACAACCTCGAAGAGATCTGGAGCACCACGCCGACGCGCCGGCGCAACCTCGCCGCGCCCGCGCACAGCCTTGCCGCCGACTGATTCATGCGGCTCGTGATTATCGCCGTCGGCACGCGCATGCCCGCCTGGGTCGACGCCGCGTTCGGCGATTTCGCCAAGCGCATGCCGCGCGACTGCCCGCTCGAACTCATCGAGATCAAGGCCGAACCGCGCAGCAGCGGCAAAACCGCCGCGCAGATGATGGCCGCCGAAGCGGAACGCCTGCGCGCTGCCTTGCCCAACCGCGCGCGACTCGTCATTCTCGACGAACGCGGGGACGATCTGAGCACGCGCCAACTCGCGCAACGGCTCGAACGCTGGCAGCAGGAAGGCGATGACGTGGCGTTGCTGATCGGCGGACCGGACGGCCTCGACGCCGCGCTCAAACAAGCCGCGGCGGAGAAGCTGCGCCTCTCCAGCCTCACGCTGCCGCACGCGATGGTGCGTGTGCTGCTCGCCGAAGCTTTATACCGGGCCTGGAGCTTGACCCGCAATCACCCGTATCATCGCGAATAATTACGCTTTCGCTTCAGAGCACGACGTTTATGCGCATCTATCTCGCCTCACGCAGTCCGCGCCGCCGCGATCTGCTCCATCAGATCGGCATTCCCTTCGACACCCTGCTACAGCGGATTCCCCCGCGGGAAGACTCCGAAGTGCTCGAAGAAGCCCTTCCCGACGAAGCCCCGGAGGACTACGTGGTCCGGGTCGCACGCGCCAAAGCCGACGCGGGACTGCGCCGCGTGCATTGGCGCGGCATGCTGCCGCAGCCGGTGCTCTCGGCCGACACCACGCTCGACCTCGACGGCCAGATCATCGGCAAACCCGCGCATCCCGCCGATGCGATCGAGATACTCAAACGCCTTTCAGGGCGTAGTCACCGCGTGCTGACGGCCGTCGCCGTTGCCGAAGGCGAACGCCTCGAACACATCCTGAGCATCAGCACGGTGCACTTCGGCGCGCTCTGCGATGAAGACATCCGCCGCTATGTCGCCACCGGAGAACCGCTCGACAAAGCCGGCGCCTACGGCATTCAAGGGCGCGCGGGCCGCTTCGTCGCCGAAATCCACGGCTCCTACACCGGCATCATGGGTCTGCCGCTGTACCAAACCTGCGAGCTGCTGCGCCGCTTCGGCCAGATCGACTGAGAACGTTCGGCTCGCGATACATGCCACATCCAAAGGAGGTATCCACGATGCGTTTGAAAGACAAAAACATGATCGTCACCGGCGGCGCGAGCGGCATCGGTCTCGCCACCGTTGAACGCTGCCTGCGGGAAGGGGCCAACGTGGTGCTCTCCGACGTGGCGTCGAGCGACGGCGCGGCGCGCGCCCGGCAGTTGGACGGCAAGCCGGGTCGCTGCCTGTTCATCGCCTGCGACGTAACCTCCACCGAACAGGTCGATCACCTAGTGGCCGAAACGGCGGCGCAACTCGGCAGCGTGGACGTGGTGTTCAGCAACGCCGGCATCGGCGGCATCAGCCCTGTTCAGGACACGCCGGACGCTGACTACCTGCGCATCATCGACATCAATCTCAACGGCGTGTTCCGCGTCGCGCGCGCGGTGCTGCGGCAGATGTACAAGCAGGGCTCGGGCAGCCTAATCAACTGCGCCTCGATTCTCGGCACGCTTGGGCAAAGCGGCACGGTGGCCTACTCGGCGGCCAAGGGCGGCGTGGTCAACCTAACGCGCACGCCTGGCCATCGAAGCCGCGCCGCGCGGCGTGCGCGTCAACTCGGTCGGGCCGGGATATATCGACACCCCGCTGCTCAAGGACTTGCCGCCGGAAATGCGCCAGGCCCTGGTCGCTCTACACCCGATCGGCCGGCTCGGAAGCGCCGAAGAGGTCGCCAACGCCGTGCTGTTCCTGGCCAGCGACGAAGCCAGCTTCGTCACCGGCGCTTACCTGCTCGTGGATGGAGGCTACGCCGCCGGCAAATCTTGAAAGCCGCGCGCGGACTGCGCCTTGGCTTTCTGGCGGGTCCGCGCGGCTTTCATTTTTCGGTACCCATTCTGCTTTCTGTGGCGGGAGAGGTTTGATTTTTGATGGTGGCGAGCATTCCCTGAGCGATCTCGTCACCCTGTTCTGCCGCTTTGCGGAACCATTTCATGGCCTCGGTATCGTTCCGCGCCACGCCCCGGCCTTCGGCGTACATAAATCCAAGGCTAGTTTGGGCAAGCACATTGCCCTGTTCCGCAGCCTTGCGATACCACTCCACAGCCTCGGCATCATTCCGCACCACACCCTGACCGTTGGCGTACATCACTCCAAGGTTATATTGGGCTTGCGCAACTCCTTGTTCCGCCGCCTGGCGATACCACTCCATAGCTTCGGTATCGTTCCGCACCACCCCCTGGCCTTCGTCATACATCAGCCCAAGGTAAAATTGGGCCAGCGCATGTCCCTGTTTCGCCGCCTTGCAAAGCCACTGCGCGGCCTCAGCATCGTTCCGCGCCACTCCCTTCCCTATGTGGTACATCCCTCCAAGGTTAAATTGGGCATCCGCATCACCCTGCTCCGCCAAGCGTTTGATTGCCTCAAAATCCTGCGCCTGAAGCGTCAAGGCAAAGCAGAGCGCAAGCAATCCGATACCGCCGCGCAGCATTCGTAGCATTCGACTTCTCCTCAAATCCGAACGCGCATTCTGCCGAAGCCACGGATTCTTGAATACCGCCCGGGCCAAAGGCGCGCTTGAAATAAGGGCGCGGCGGCATGTAAGCACAGCATCGGCTCGGGTTAGAATCACACCGCTCGCGCGAATGATGCGCGATGCGCAAACACCTCCGTTCATGGGGGTGTTTGCGCATCACACATTGAAGCAGGGTTCCCATGAGCGAAGCCTTTCTCATCAATTTCACCCCGCAGGAAACGCGGGTCGCCTTACTCCAGAACGGGACGGTCCAGGAGCTGCATGTTGAGCGCGAGCGCTCGCGCGGATTCGTCGGCAATATTTATCTCGGCCAGGTCGTGCGCGTCCTGCCGGGCATGCAGTCGGCTTTCATCGACGTCGGGCTCGAACGCACCGCCTTTCTGCATGTGGCGGACATTTGGCTCGACCGGCAGGCCGGCGAGCAGGCGCGCCCGATCGAAAAGATTCTCCACGAGGGGCAGCGCATCGTCGTGCAGGTGCTCAAGGACCCGATCGGCTCCAAGGGCGCGCGACTTTCCACGCAGCTCAGCATCGCGGGGCGGCTGCTGGTTTATCTGCCGCAGGAAAAGCATATCGGTATCTCGCAGCGCATCGATAAGGAGGAGGATCGCCTCGCGCTGCGCGAACGCTTGCAGCATCTGATGCCCGAGGACGAGCAGGGTGGCTTCATCGTCCGCACGATCGCCGAAGGCGCGAGCGACGCGGAGTTCCAGGCCGATATCGCGTACCTGCGCAAGCTCTGGGGTGAGGTGCAGAATCGCGGCGTCGGCGCGGCGCCGCCGCTGACGCTATACCACGATCTGTCGCTCGCCCAGCGCGTGCTGCGTGATCTGATCTCGCTCGAAACCGCGCGGGTGGTCATCGATTCGCGCGAAAATTTTCACAAGCTCAGCAGCTTCGCGACCGAGTACATGCCGCAGACCGCCACCTTGCTGCATCACTATTCGGGCGAGCGCACGCTGTTCGATCTGTACGGCGTCGAGGACGAAATCCAGAAGGCGCTCGGCCGGCGCGTCGAACTCAAAAGCGGCGGCTACCTCATCATCGACCAGACCGAAGCGATGACGACGATCGACGTCAACACTGGCGGATTCGTCGGCGTGCATACCTTCGACGACACGATCTTCAAAACCAATCTCGAAGCGGCGCAGACCATCGCGCGTCAGCTGCGGCTGCGCAATCTCGGCGGCGTGATCCTGATCGATTTCATCGACATGGAAAACGAAGAGCACCGCAGCGCCGTGCTCACCGAACTGCACAGGGCGCTCGCGCACGACCGCACAAAGATTACCGTGAGCGGCTTCACCTCGCTCGGCCTGGTCGAGATGACGCGCAAACGCACGCGCGAATCGCTCGCCCACATTCTCTGCGAGCCCTGCCCAATCTGCGGCGGGCGCGGCGAAATCAAGACCGCGCGCACGGTCGGCTACGAAGTGTTGCGCGAAATCCTGCGCGAAGCGCGGCAGTTCAACAACGCCAAGGAATTCCGCGTCCTCGCCGCCCCGCAGGTTATCGACCTCTTTCTCGACGACGAAGCATCGGCGCTCGCGATGCTGTCGGACTTCATCGCGAAACCGATTTCGCTTCAGGCCGAGTCCAGCTACAGCCCGGAACAATTCGACATCGTGTTGTTATGAACGCCGCCGCGCCGCGTTTCGCGGCCGTCATTTTCGATATGGACGGTCTGCTGCTCGACAGCGAACGGATCGCCTTCGAAATTGGACGCGCGGCGAGTGAGGCGCTCGGGATCGTGTGGCGCGAAGAAGTCGCGTTCAAGATGATCGGACGCAATGCCGCCGACAATGCGCAGATGCTGCTGCGCGAATACGGCGCGGATTACCCGCTCGCCGCGCACATGGCCGAATTCGGCCGCCGCTACGACGCGCTGATTGCCGCCGGCGGCATTCCGCTCAAGCCCGGCGCGATCGAACTCCTGAACCGGCTCGACGAATTGCGGATTCCGCGCGCGGTCGCGACCTCGACCGCGCATGCGCGCGCCGCGTTCAAACTCGAACGCGTCGGCCTGCTCACGCGTTTCGACGCGCTCGTCGGCGGCGACGAAATCAC
Organism: Betaproteobacteria bacterium; assembly: GCA_009781175.1. Taxonomy (GTDB): domain Bacteria; phylum Pseudomonadota; class Gammaproteobacteria; order Burkholderiales; family Rhodocyclaceae; genus Niveibacterium. The sequence continues at coordinate 56,841 of WQYQ01000013.1, read as the reverse complement.
GCACGGCAAACCCGCGCCGGATATTTTTCTCGCCGCCGCGCAGCGGCTTGGCGTGGCGCCGGCAAGTTGCCTCGCGCTCGAAGACTCGAATACCGGCGCACAGGCTGCGCTGGCAGCGGGGATGCAGGTGCGCATAATCCCGGATCTGCTCGGCGCCGACGCCAGCGTGCTGGCTGCGGGCGCACGGGCGCTCGATTCGCTGCACGACGTGCTCAGGGAATTGTCCTGAAAAGCCGCATAGTCGGGACAAGCGCGCCGCAGACTCGTAGAATCCCACTTTTGCTCGCCCCTTAGTCTCCATGATCGGACGCCTGCGCGGCACCCTGCTCGAAAAAAACCCGCCGCAAATTCTGCTCGATGTCGCCGGTGTCGGTTACGAACTGGAAGTGCCGATGAGCACCTTCTACAACCTGCCGGCCAGCGGCCAGAGCGTTGCGCTGCATACGCATCTGACGATCCGCGAGGATGGGCATTTCCTCTACGGTTTCGGCTCGGAAGACGAGCGCACCGCGTTCCGCCAGTTGCTCAAGATCAGCGGCATCGGCGCGCGCACGGCGCTCGCGGTGCTCTCCGGCCTCTCGGTCAACGAATTCGCGCAGGCCGTCGCGGCGCAGGAAACCGGCCGTCTGGTGAAGATTCCGGGCATCGGCAAAAAAACCGCCGAACGCCTGCTGCTCGAATTGCGCGACAAATTGCCCAAGAGCCTGCCCGCCGCGCATGCGGCTGCGCAAAGCGCGCCGGCGGGCGCGGCGAGCGACATCGCGAACGCCTTGATCGCGCTCGGCTACAACGACAAGGAAGCACAAAGCGCGCTCAAACAACTGCCGCCCGATATCGGCGTATCGGACGGCATCCGCGCCGCGCTTAAGCTGCTTTCGAAAGCATGAGAGCCCCTGGCCGAACGCTAAACTGGATTTGCGGAGAACCTTAACATGACCGAATACATCCAGGCCGAACCGCCACTGAGCGACGATGAATTCATCGAACTCGACACGCTGCTTGCACGCTTCGACGATTCGCTTTCGCTCGAAGAACTCGACGGCTTTTTCTGCGCGCTCGTCGTCGGCCCCGTCGATGTCATGCCAAGCGAATGGCTCGCCGCCGTGCTCGGCAGCGAACAGCCGCTGTGGGAAAGCGAAGCCGAAGGCCGGCGCGCCATCGAACTGCTGATACGGCATTGGAATACGGTTACGCGCAGTTTCCGCGAAGACTGGTCCGGCGTCTCGGCCGAAGAAGGCGCCGAAGCGATGTACTTCCCCTTCCTCGAAGACCCCACGGAAAGCGGCTTCCCGCTTGCCGAAGGCTGGGCGCGCGGTTTCCGCGACGGGCTCGACTGGCTCGAAGAGGCGCACTGGGACGCGCTCGAAGAAGACGAAGAATGCGTCACGCTGTTGAATCTGATCTCCGCGCTCGACACCGGCGAAAAATCGCCCGGCCACCCAATCAGTGACGACGAACGCGACGAAATCATGAGTCCGCTCGCGGCCGGCATGCAGTATCTCTACGCATTCTGGCGGCGCTACCTGCGCGTCGTCAATGCGCCGCGCATTCCTTTCACCGCACCGGAAGTGCCCGGCCGCAACGACCTCTGCCCTTGCGGCAGCGGGCGCAAGTTCAAGCGCTGCTGCGGCGCGCCCGAAAAGCTGCACTGATCGATTCAGTCCTTGGAGCGTCATCTGACGCCGCAACGAAAAGCCCGCCCCCTCGAAAAGAGAGGGCGGGCTTTTCTTGCTTCAGATAGCGTCCGGCACGCGTCGGCTGCGCTGCGTGCTAGAGCGGTTTTGGTTTATGTGTGAACATTCCCTCTCCCCCAGCCGGCTCCGCCCCCCTCGCTGCGCTCTCCCCGCAAGCGGGCGAGGGGAGCGTTTTTCCCTCTCCCACTTGTGGGAGAGGGTGCCCCGAAGGGGCGGGAGAGGGAAAGCGAAGCGTATACATATGCTCTAGAACAGATACCGGAGGCCAATCCGCCCCTGGAGGGCATATCCGTCGCCGCCATCCATGGGGATGCTGTAGTCGCCCGTGGCAAAGATCGTGAGACGCTTCGTCACTTGCCCGGCTATACCCAGGCCCAACTGGCCCCAGGTGCTGCCAAGATCTGTTGTGAGGCTCACATTTCCCATACCGTTCAAGGCCGAAAAAGCCGTGTCCGGGTTGGAGCCGAACGAATGCCACAGGTTGGCGCGCGCCCAGATGGTCGCTTTCTTTCCTTCCTCATTCATCCAGTCCTTGGCCAGGCGCGCACCCAGACGGCCATACCAGGTAGCTGTGTTGCCAAAGTCCACATAACCGTACATGTCTGAATCACCGTCCAGACTTATCCGCTGGTAGATCAGCTGCGCCTGCGGCTCCAGCGACCAGCCCTTGCCCAGGGCAAAGGGATAACCGCCTTCCAGCGAGGCCGCGACGCCCCAGCCATTCGGGCTGATTTTCTGGTTCAGCAGGGTATCCACGGAGCGCGCCTCGGCATTGGCGTAGCGCGTCCCCTGGAGCACGGCGTCGATATACCACTCGGACGGGCCCTTATGCGTCCAATAGCCGCCGAAGGTGTAGCCATCCATCTTCACCGTGCCCGCCCTGTTTTCGCTGTAGACCTGGTTTACGTCCGCCCGGCCCCACATCATGCCCAGATACAGGCCGGCGATGTCGCGCGAGTTGTTGTCATGCTTGGCGCGCAGGAGGTCCACACCCAACTGAATCGCGCTGATGTCATAGTTATAGGACGGGCCACCGGAGCTGAAGTTGCGGCCGCCATCCCCATTGTCCAGGGAGCCGGTCACGCCGATCACGCGGCCCCAGGCGGCCTTGGGCTTTTTCTCCGCCTGATTGTCGCCGGAGGCGCCGGCGGCCGACGCCTGGACGCTTTCGTCGGCGTCCCACTGGTCGGGACGGTCCTCGCCCACGCGGTCATGATAAGTGCCGAGCATGGCCAGGCCCATCCAGTTCGCCAGGGCTGGGGCGGTCATATAGACCGGAACCTCCTGCCGGTAGTCGGGCGCGGACGGCCCGGGCCCGGGAGGCTTCGGCCCAGGGCCGGCATCCATCAGATCGCTGCGCAGGTACCAGTTGCCATCGCCCGCCGTCGCGGCGTCGGCCCCGCCCTGATACAGCAGGTATTCGTAAGCGCCGGCGGCGATACGGCTGGGAAGCTGGAAGACGCCAGCGGCGGAATGCGTGCTGTCGAGCACGCGCACCAGTTCGATGCCGTTGCCCGTGGTCAGCACGCCGTTTGTATTGACGGGGTTGATGACAATGGTGGTGGCCCCGGTTCCCAGACGAGTGGAGTCAACGACCAGCATGTCGCTCCGGCTGTTGATCGGGCCGCCCTCGTTGATGACGGTATTGAGCCTGAGCTGGCTGCCGGCGTTGGCGACATAGACGCCGCCGCCGGAAACGCCCGGCGTGGCGCCGCCGCTGATAACCAGCACATTGCCGACGCCCGAATTGCCCTGCAAGTTGATGACGCCGTTATTGGTGAAGGTCTGCACCCCGAGGATCTGGGCCTGGACAGGGCCGTTCAGGGCCATCGTGTTGGCGGAATAGCCGGTGTTGTAGGCCCCTGTGGCGTTGAGCGTGGCGGCCGCGCCGCCCTGGAGCGTGATAAGGCCGTTGTTGGTGATGCTGTTGCCGCCGCTCACGCCAAGGTTGCTGACCGAGACCGCCAGGGTGTCGCGGACGCCATCGCCGTTGGTATCGGCAAGGTTGCGCAGATTCCAAACGCCGTCATTGGTCATGGCGACCACGGAACTGACCGCATTGACGGCGCCCGTGATGACGCCGGTGCTGGCGTTGGTGATATTGATCGTCGCATCGGTGCTGGCGTCCCCAATGATGGCCTGGTCGTTCAGGGCGTCGATGACGCCGGCGTTGTTAACGCTTTGCGCCACGCCGTCCGTAACAACGCCGCCCTTCGTTCCGCCATGGACGACCGACAGGGCATCAATGGTAATGCTGGCGCTGGTGCCGCCCTTGGCCATCAGGCCAGCGGCATCCCCGGCAACGCTGACCGTGCCATTCCTAAGGCTGATACTGGCGGTGCCGCCTACGGTCAGGGCCGCGATACCATCGTTGCCGCTTCCCCCGCCCGCCGTGGTGATGTCGGCGCCAATCGAGGTCACCGCGACATTGCCCACGCCGGTCGATTCGGCATGAATGCCGTCCGATTGGGCGAGCGGGCCGCCGCCAGCCCCATTTGTGATGATCTTGCCGGTGTTGGTGACCGTTATATCGCCATCGCCGCTGTACGCCCAAATACCCGCCGAGCCGGGGGCATTGGTTGTTATCGCGCCGGTGTTGATGACCGTGACCACCCCGTCCGCGCCACCGCCCGCCGTACTCGCATCAATACCGTTGTCCTGCGTTCCCCCTCCATTGGTGGTGATCGCACCGTTGTTGATCACCATGACACTCTGGAGCGACTTGGCGTAAATACCGCCGGCATACGTACTGCCACTCGTGATGATGTCGCTGTTATTGTTAACCGTGACCGCGCCCATTGTGCCGCTCACAGGCGCTCCAGTTACTGGATCGAGGGGAAGCGCGGCGTAGATGCCGATGGATTGATCGCCGCTTGTGGTAATCGTTCCAGCCGTGCTGATGATGGAAACGTTGCCTGCCGCGCCCGTGCCGGTCGATTGGGTATAGGCTTGGATACCGTGGGAAAGATTGCCGTAGGTGGCGATATCGGCTCTGTTCGTGACAGAGACATTGCCGGTCGCGCCCGCGCCGGCTGTCGTCGAGTAGGCGCGTATGCCATCGCTGGCGTCATTGGCGGCTGGCGTACCAAGGCCGCTCTGAATGACGCCGCTGTTGTTGACGCTTACATTACCGGCGCCGGCGGAGGCAGTCCCCACCGTGCTGGAGGCATTGATGCCATCGCTCGCGGCTCCATTCACGGAAATCGCGCCGGAATTGGTGACGGTGACAGCCCCCGCGGCGCCCGCGCCGGTCGAGCCGGTATAGGCGTAGATGCCGGAGGAAGCGTCCCCGATAGCGGTGATACCGGCGGTGTTCGTGACAGTGACATTGCCGGTGGCACCCGCGCCGGCCGTCGTCGAGAGAGCGAATATGCCATCGCTGTCGGTGTTATGAACGGCTGACGTATTGAGGCCGCTCTGAATGAGGCCGCTGTTGTTGACGTTTACATTACCGGCCGTGCTGGCGTTCGCCGTGGTGTAGGCATGGATGCCGTGGCTGCTGCTTCCCTCTACAGTAAGCGAGCCGGCATTGGCGACAGTGACATTTCCCCCTGCGGCATAGGTCTGTATGCCGTCAGCCGACGTGCCTTGCGTGTCAATCGCGCCAGAATTGGTGACAGCGACGGCTCCCCCGACAGCGAAAGCCACAATGCCGTTGACCGACGTGCCTTGCGTATTAATCGTACCGGAATTGGCGACAGTAACACTTCCATTGACGGCGGAAGCCAGTATGCCGTTGGCCGATACGCCGCTGCCGTTTACCTGAATGCTGGCCGCCGTATTCAGCTCGACACTTGCCGTCCCATTGTCTGCATAGGTGTAGATGCCGTTACTGCCGCAATCCGTGCCAATACAGGTAGCGCCCAGAGTATTATTGACAGTGATCTGCATGCCGGAGCCGATAGTGCCTTTGACGGTCCCAGCGCTGGTGGGTGTGAGTTGCCAGGACCGAAGCAGAATGCCGTTGCCGCCGCCCTCAACAGCGATGGTCCCACTGGCATTCGACATATCGATCGTCGCATTACCACCTCTCGCATCCACTTCGAAACCATCCTGGCCTTCTATATCCGCAGAATAAACGCTGTGAATGCTCAGGTTGCCCGAAACAGTGGCTGTGGCATTGCCTGTTCCCCTTTGGTTAACCAGAATGCCCGTGCCGCGTTGGGTAATTACGGCATTGTTGCCGGTCATCGTTAACGTAAGGCTGCCTGTTCCGCCGGCTGGATTCTGCATATTGATGCCGGTATTGTTGCCAGCGCCATTAGGGCCAGGCGTTGTGACATTGTTCGTGATCGTCGTGTCGCTGACGGCGATGGACGCACTTGCCGCCGCCCCTGTCACATTGACGTAAATGCCGTGAGAGCCGGCAGTGACGCCGGTAACATTGATGTTTTGTCCCGCTATAGTGTCGCCGTCTACACAGGTAAGTTGCCCTGCTGCATTTGCGGTACACGCCGCCTGCGCCGAATTGAAGGCCGCCAAGCTGAACAGCGCAGTGTAGCCAAGGGACCGGGAAATATGAAATGTATGCACGGAAACCTTCCGAAAATAGCCCGGCGCCTTCTTTAGGCGCCTTCTTTAGGCGCCTTCTTTAGGCGCCTTCTTTAGGCGCCTTCTTTAGGCGCCTTCTTTATCTTCAATATTATTGAAAAATTTTTATGTTAAGTTTTTATGAATCGAAATCAAAACAAGCGAAAAAATATAAAAAAATCAAATGCTAAGGACATATTCGTGAACAAATTTGCCATGTTGTCTATTGTGGTCCATGTTATAGGCTGGAGGCAGATGATGAAACAACAAATGACATTTTCGCTGCGCAAGCAGTTAAAAAGCCACAGAGCGTAAGCGATCTCTAGCCGCGGACAGTGGCAAGGCAAAGCCGGTAAAACATAAATTTCTTATGCGATTCGCTATAAACTCGCGCGATGATCGAGACCGACAGCCTTTCCCCGCTTCCCAACACCGGGCGCATCGTTTCCGCTGGCGCCGCCTCGCAGCAGGAAGAAGCGCTTGAGCGCGCGCTGCGTCCGAAACGTCTCGCCGATTATGTCGGCCAGCGCAAAATCCGCGAGCAGTTGGAGATTTTCATCAGCGCGGCGCGCAAGCGGCGTGAAGCGCTCGACCATGTTCTGCTCTTCGGCCCGCCCGGTTTGGGCAAAACGACGCTCGCCCACATCGTCGCCGCCGAAATGGGCGTCAATCTGCGCCAGACTTCAGGCCCGGTGCTGGAACGCGCGGGCGATCTCGCCGCACTGCTGACGAACCTCGAACCGCACGATGTGCTGTTCATCGACGAAATCCACCGCCTCGCGCCGGTCGTCGAGGAAGTGCTCTACCCGGCGCTGGAGGATTACCAGATCGACATCATGATCGGCGAAGGCCCGGCGGCCCGCTCGGTCAAACTCGATCTGCCGCCATTCACGCTCGTCGGCGCGACGACGCGCGCCGGGATGCTGACAAACCCGCTGCGCGACCGCTTCGGCATCGTTTCACGGCTGGAGTTCTACACTGCCGAAGAACTCATGAGCATCGTCACGCGCTCGGCGCAGTTGCTGGAGGTGCATATCGAACCCGACGGCGCGCTGGAAATCGCGCGCCGCGCGCGTGGCACGCCGCGCATCGCCAACCGCCTGCTGCGCCGGGTGCGCGATTACGCCGAAGTGCGCGCCGATGGCCGCATCGTTTCCACGGTCGCCGACGCGGCGCTGACGATGCTCGATGTCGACCCGGCCGGACTCGATGTGATGGACCGCAAGCTGCTCGACGCCGTGATCGACAAATTCTCCGGCGGCCCGGTCGGCGTCGACAATCTCGCCGCCGCGATCGGCGAATCGCGCGACACGATCGAGGATGTGCTCGAACCTTACTTGATCCAGCAAGGTTACTTGCAGCGCACCCCGCGCGGGCGCATCGCCACGCCGGCGATTTATCGCCATCTCGGTCTGCTGCCGCCGCAGCATGTGAATCCCGAGTTGTTGTAAGCACAAACCGCAGCCCGAAATCCGGTATTTCTCCGCGCTACCTATGCAATAGTCTGGCGGAATGGTTGTAACTAAGTATGATCGCAACTTTCCACTCTGAGGTCCCCCAGCCATGAGCGATCACAATCCCTATCAGCCGCCGTCCGTCGTCGTGCAGGATTCCGAACTGCCGCACGAGAATGAGAATTTCATCCCCGAAGGCCGTACCGTGGATGCGGGCCACGGCATAAGCTGGCTGACCGGCGGCTTCAAAATGGTGCTGGCTCAGTTCGTGCCCTGGCTGCTCATTACGATCGTGATTCTTGTCGTCATGTTCATCATCGGCATGATTCCGCTCGTCAATCTGCTTTCCAACCTGATTTTTCCGGTTCTCTTCGGCGGCATCCTCATCGGCGCGCAACGCCAGGCCCAGGGCGGCACGATCGAAGTCGGCGATGTCTTCGCCGGCTTCAAGGAAAAGGCCGGCCCCCTGATCATCATCGGTATCCTCACCCTGGTGATGAGCCTGGTGCTGTTCGGTATCGTGATCGTATTCTTCGGTTTTTCCCTGTTCACGGCCTTCGCCACCCACAATCAACAAGCCATCTTCGCTAGCATGGGCAGTTTGTTCCTCGCGATTCCGGTCATCCTGGTCCTCGGCATGCTGATCACGGCCTGCTGGTGGCTCGCTCCGGCACTGGTCGTGTTTCACGACGTTCCTCCCGTCGAAGCGATGAAGCGCAGCTTCTCCGCAAGCTTGCGCAACTGGGCGCCGGTCCTGATTTATGGCGTACTCGCTACGATCGCGCTGGTGGTGGGCATGATCCCCCTCGGGCTCGGCCTGTTGCTGGTTTGGCCGGCGCTGCTGGCGGCCACCTATGTCGCCTATCGCGATATCTTCATTGAAGGCTGAGAAACTGCTCGCTACGCCCGACTGGCCGGGCAAAACCCCCGGCCAAGCGCATCATGCTCGATACCGTCCGCGAAATCTCCACGCCCGAACTCATCGAACTGCGCGTGCATTGCGCCGGCCCCGTGCCGCGCGCTCTGGCCTGGCTGCTCGATACGCTGATCCGCGCGGGCATTTTCGCGCTTGCGAATATTGCCTTGGGCTTCGTCGGGCATATCGGCGGCGGCATCATGCTGATCTTGTACTTCGGCCTCGAATGGCTTTATCCGGTGTTTTTCGAAGTCCTCGGCGGCGGCGCCACGCCGGGTAAGCGCGCGCTCGGCCTGTACGTGCTGCATCAGGACGGCAGCCCGGTCGGCTGGGGCGCATCGCTGACGCGCAATCTGCTGCGCACCGTCGACTTCCTCCCTTTCCTCTACACGCTCGGCCTCATTTCGATGCTGCTGACATCCGAATTCCGCCGCATCGGCGATCTTGTCGCCGGCACCATCGTCGCGTACCGCATCGATCCCACGCCGCTGCCCGAAGTCCCCGCCGCGCCGGCCTGGCGGCCGCGCATTCCGCTCACTCGCCCGTTGCAGCAAGCCGTGCTCGCCTACGCCGAACGCGCCCCGCGCCTCTCGCCCGAGCGCGCCGAGGAGCTTGCCGAAATCGCGCCGCAACTCACCGCCGGCGCGCAGGGCCGCACGGCGGTCGAACGCCTGTACGGCCTGGCGCGCGTGTTGACGGGACAAGCGCGATGAAACAGGAACAGTTCGAAGCGCATTTCGGCGCGCGCTGGGTCGCTTTCGAAACCTGGCTGGCGCGCGAACGCCTGCCCGCCAGAGCGCGCGCCAAACAAGCCAAACCCTTCGCCGCCAACGAAGCGCCGGCGCGTTACCGGGAAATCTGCGGCCAACTGGCCCTGGCGCGCAGCCGCGACTACGGCCCGGCGCTCGTCGGCCGTCTGCATCAACTCGCGCAGGCAGGGCATGACAAGCTTTATGGCACGCCGGGCGGCTGGCTGCACGCTTGGCTGCGCTTTCTCGGCGGCGGCTTCGCGCAGCAGGTGCGCGCCAAGAAAAACGTCGTCTTCGCCGCGATGCTGCTGTTTTACGGGACCTATCTGCTGCTCGCGCTCGCGGTGCGCATCTGGCCCGACTTCGCCTTCGTCGTGCTCCCGCAGGAGCAATTGCGCCAGTTCGACCAGATGTACGGCCCGCACACGGACACCCTTGGCCGCGCGCGCGACGCGGGCGACGATGTGACGATGTTCGGCTACTACATCTTCAACAACATCGGCATCGGTTTCCGCACCTTCGCCAGCGGCGTGATATTCGGGCTCGGAACCCTGATTTCCCTCGTTTACAACGGCGTTTTCTTCGGCGTCGTCGAAGCGCATGTCATCAATCTCGGTTATGCCGAGCGCTTCTATTCCTTCGTCGCCGGGCACAGCGCCTTTGAACTCACCGCCATCGCGCTGTGCGGCGCGGCCGGTCTGGAACTCGGCTGGGCCTTGATCGCGCCCGGCGACCGCCCGCGCGGCATGGCATTGCGCGAAGCGGGGCAAGGCGTGGTCGGAATCGTCGCCGGCGCGGCGGCGATGCTGCTGATCGCCGCCGCCATCGAAGCCTTCTGGTCGCCGCGCCAGTTCGAGCCGCTGCTCAAATACGCCGTCGGCATCCTCAACTGGCTCCTCGTCGGGGCCTATTTCCTGTTTGCCGGCCGGCGCAATGCAGCCCGATAAGCTCGCCGTCGCCCTGCGCCCGCGTTCGGGCTTCGAAGCCATCGACCTCGGGCTGCGTCTCGCGCAGCGCTGCGCCCGCCCGCTGTTTCTGAGCAGCCTGGCGCTGGTAATGAGCGTTTGCGCGCTGGCCTATCTGATCTTCGCTGTCTGGCTCGATTCGAGCGATCTTGGCGTGCTCTTCGTGTGGTGGCTCAAACCGCTCTACGACCGGCTCGCCCTGCATGTGCTGTCGCGCGGGGTGTTCGACGCCACGCCGGGCCTGCGCGAAACCTTGCGCGCCCTGCCCAGCCTCGTGCGCCACAGCGGTCTGTTCGCCGCCCTGAGCTGGCAGCGTTTCGACACTCAACGCGCCCTGCGCCTGCCCGTGGCGCAGCTCGAAGGGCTGCGCGGCGCTCCCGCGCGCGCACGGCGCAAGCTGCTGAGCCGCCGCGTATCCGGCAGCGGCATCGCGCTGCTGTTCTGTTTCGTGAATTTCGAAGCGCTGATCTGGTTCGGCGTCCCCGTCCTCATCGCCATGCTGATCCCGGGCGATATCGAATTCGCTCCGCCCTTGCTGCGCGGGCTTTTCGGATCGTCGGAACCCGCCCGGTGGATTTCCGCGCTGTGGTTCCTCAGCTACGGGCTGGCCGTGGCGCTTGTCGAACCCTTTTACCTCGCGGGCGGCTTCGGGCTGTATTTGAAACGCCGCACCGACCTCGAAGCCTGGGATGTCGAATTGCAGATGCGTCGGCTCACTCTGCCGCCGGCCTCGAACCTGCTCCTGGGCGTTGTTTTGGCGCTGGCGCTGACCGCGCTGCAACCCGGTCCGGCTATGGCGGCGGATGAGGTGACGCGGCGCGAAAGCGCCGCGCGGCAAGCGCCCACGGCGATCAAGGAAGTGCTGGCGCGGCCTGAATTCGGCCACGAGGAAAGCGTCCATAGGCTGCGCTGGAAAAGCTCCAACGAAGAAGAAAAGCCCAGCGCCGAAGGCCCGATCCCCGCCTGGCTCAAGGCTTTGTTCAAATTCTGGGCCGGCGTCGGGAAATGGATCGCCGAAATCTGGCGCGTTTTTGTCTGGATTCTGCTCGGCCTGTTCGGCTGTCTCGCGCTTTGGTTCATCACGCGCCAGATCCTCAGAATGCAGGCCGCGCGGCGTCCGGCCCTGCCGCCAGCCGAGGTCGCCGGACTCGACATTCGCCCCGACTCGCTCCCGGACGACATCGCCGCCGCAGCGCAAGCGCTGTTCGCACAAGGCCGAGCACGCGAAGGACTGGCCTTGCTGTATCGCGGCGCATTGTCGCGCCTCGCGCATCGCGCGCAGATTCCGTTCGCGCGCGGTGACACGGAGGGCGACTGCCTTCTACGCGTGACGCGCGCCGCCTTGCCGATGCGCGCTTTTTTCGCCGACCTCACGCATAGCTGGCAGAGCGTCGCCTATGCGGACCGTCAATTGCCGCAAGACCAAAGCGCGCGCCTGTGCCGCGGTTGGGCCGAGGCGTTCGGAGCCTTGCGATGACGCGCAAGCAGCTCCTCCAATACGCGCTGCTCGGGGCCTTGCTCGCCGCGCTGCTCGCTTTCGTCCTGCCCCGGCTCGAATGGGTGGAGGAGAAACGCCACGTCGGCGCGCGCGACGAGGCCGAAGCCGACCCCAACTACGCGGCGCGACTGCTGATTCAGCGCCTCGGCTACCGCGCCGAAAAGATCGAAGATCCGACGCAACTGACTGATCTGCCCACGCAGGCCACTTTGCATATCGGCAGCGTGCTGCCCGAGCCCGCCGCCGCGAAACTGGAACCGCAAATTGTCGACTGGGTGCGGCGCGGCGGGCATCTGGTCATCGCCGTCGCCGGGCCGGAGCAGTCCGACCGCTTCACCGCCACGCTCGGCCTGCAGCGGATCGGACGTCATAACGCGAACAAGCCCGAAGCGATCCGGCTCGAAGGCCGCGTGCTGACGGTGCAGCTTTTCAGTTGCGACGTTTTCAAGGTCGCTGCGCCGCTGATCTGGTCAGCCTCCGTCAAACCCTACCGTCCCTACACCGCGGACGAAGAGGATGAAGACGAGGACGACGACGAACCGAAACCGGCGCACGCCAAGCCCAAGGAAATCTCCGAACCCGCGCTGGCGATCGCGCGCTGGCCGCTCGGCAAGGGTTTGGTCACCGCCATCTGCGACAACCGCGCCCTGCTCAACGGCGCGATCGGCGAAGTCGACCACGCGGAACTCACCGCGCGGATCTTGCTCGACGGGCGCGGCGGGCCGGTCTACTTCGCGCCGGAGCCCGACTACCCGACGCTGCCCGCGTGGCTCATCGCGCATGCGCCGAAAACATTGGGCGGCGTCGTGCTGCTGATCCTGCTCGCGCTGTGGCGGGCCATCCCGCGTTTCGGCCCGCTGCGCCGCGAAGCCCCGCCGCAGCGCCCGGGTCTGCTCACGCATCTGCGCGCGGTCGGGCTTTTTTACCTCGGGCGCAAGGATTGGGACACGCTGCTCAAAAGCCTGCGCGACGAATTGCGCCGCCTCGCCCAACAACAAGCGAATGGCGCGCTCGGCATCGAGGAAATCGCACACCGCGCCGGCGTGCCAGCGTCGGCATTGCACAGCGCGCTGAACGAAACCGACGTGCGCGAGCGGCGCGAATTCACGCGCCACGCAGCTTTATTGACCCACACGCTCGATGTGCTGCGCGCGCATCGCACCCCTGCTCCACGCAAACCGTCCCGGGAATCCGCCTCATGACAGCCAGCACACTCACGCTCCCCGAAGCCCATGCGATCGCAAACGGGCTGCGCAATCAGATCAGCCGCGTTTTCATCGGCCAGCGCGAAGCCGTCGACGCCACGCTCTGCGCCTTGATCGGAGGCGGCCACATCCTGCTTGAAGGCGTGCCGGGACTCGGCAAAACCCTGCTCGTCAAAGCGCTCGCGCGCGCCTTCCGCGGCAGCTTCGCGCGTATCCAGTTCACGCCCGATCTGATGCCCGCCGACGTCACCGGCCACACGCTTTTCGACGCCAAGAGCGGCCAGTTCACCACGCGGCGCGGCCCGGTGTTCGCGAACCTGGTGCTCGCCGACGAAATCAACCGCGCGCCGGCCAAAACGCAAGCCGCGTTGCTCGAAGTCATGCAGGAAGGGCAGGTCACGCTCGATGGCGCGGCGCATGCGCTGCCGCCGCCGTTTCTCGTCCTCGCCACGCAGAACCCGATCGAACAGGAAGGCACTTACGCGCTGCCGGAAGCCCAGCTCGACCGCTTCTTGCTCAAGGTGCTGATCGACTATCCCACGCACGCCGACGAATGCGCGCTCGTGACCTGGGCCACGGGCGGAAAAGTCGGCGACCGGCTCGATGTCGACGCCGTCGAAGCGATTACCGACGCGGCGCAACTAATCGCCCTGCAAGAAGTCGCCGCGCATTTGAAGATCGACCCGTCGGTGCTCGACTACGCCGTGCGCATTGTGCGCGGCACGCGCGACTGGCCGGGCGTCGCCGTCGGCGCGGGGCCGCGCGCCGCGATCGCGCTTGTCCGCGCGGCGCGCGCGCGCGCCCTGCTCGCCGGCCACGATTACGTGCTGCCCGACGACGTGAAAGCCATCGCCCCCGCGGCCTTGCGCCACCGCCTCATCCTCTCGCCCGAAGCGGAAATCGAAGGTCTCGGCGTCGAACAATTGATCGCGGCGCTGCTCGACAAGGTCGATGCGCCGCGCAACTAGAGCATTTTTGATTCAAATGTATACGCTTCGCTTTCCCTCTCCCGCCCCTTCTGAGCACCCTCTCCCACAAGTGGGAGAGGGAAAGACGCTCCCCTCGCCCGCTTGCGGGGAGAGCGCAGCGAGGGGGGCGGAGCCGGCTGGGGGAGAGGGTATATCCACACATAAACCAAAACCGCTCTAAACCGCCGCCCAAAATGCCGATCCCTTCGCTGAACCTGCTTGCGCTGTGCGCCGCCTGGTGCGCGCTGGCGACGCTCGCGGCGTTTTTCCCCACGCTGCGCCCGCTCTGCTGGTGGGCTGGCGCGGGCGTGTTGCTGATCGCCCTGTTCGATCTGGCATGGAGCATCTGGGAGCGCATGCCGGGCGCAGTCCGCCAACATGCCGGCACGCTTGCGCTCGGCGCGCCGGCGCGCGTCACGCTCTTGTTTTCATGGGCCGGGCAGCGCCGTCCGCTCGTCAAGGTTTTCGACCATCTGCCGCTTTCCTGCGCCAGCGAAATGCTGCCCGCGCAATTGCGCCTTTCCTGCGACGCGCCGCAGCAGTTGCGTTACCGGATGAAGCCGATGGCGCGCGGCGAGCATCATTTCGGCCCGATCGTCGTGCGCGTGCGCTCACCCTGGGCGCTATGGTGGCGTCAGCACGCCACGCCATGCGAGACATCGATCCGCGTTTTCCCGGACTTTTCCGCCATCGCACGCCATGCGCTGCAAGCGACTTCATCCAGCACGGCGCGCACGGGCGTGCTCAAGCGCCGCCGCCGTGGCGAAGGGCTCGACTTCGATCAATTGCGCGAATACCGGATCGGCGACAGTCCGCGCCGGATCGACTGGAAAGCCTCGCGCCGCTTCGACAAGCTGATCTCGCGCGAATACCAAGACGAACGCGATCAGCGCATTCTGCTGCTCGTCGACTGCGGCCGCCGCATGGGCGCGCGCGAAGCGGCCGGGGCCGACGACGCAGCGCCGCTTTCGCACTTCGACCATGCGCTCGACGCGCTGCTGCTGCTCGCCCATGTCGGGCTGCATCACGGCGACGCAGTGGGGCTGATGACGCTCGGCGGCCATTCGCGCCGGCTGACGCCGAAAAAGAGCGTCGCCACGCTTTCACGCATTCTGCATGCGGTGTACGACCTGCAGCCGACGCTCGAAGCCAGCGATTTTGAACAGGCCGCGCAGGCTCTGCTGCGCCTCGAACGCAAGCGCAGCCTCGTCGTGATCCTGACCAATCTGCGCGACGAGGACGACGCCGGCCTGCTTGCCGCCTGCCGCCTGCTTGGACGCCATCACCTCGTGCTCGTCGCCAGTCTGCGCGAACAGGCGCTCGACGAGGCTTGCGGCATCCACGCGGAAGATGCGGAAACGCTCGCGCTGCGCGCCGCCGCGCTCGAATACCGCGAACGCCGCATGGCCACGCTGCGCCGCCTGCGCCAGAGCGGGGTGTTGTGTCTCGATGTGCAGCCGCAGGAGTTAGCCGTGGCCACGATCAACCGCTATCTCGCGATCAAGGCCGAGGGGCGGCTTTAAGGTTGCATTCTGTAACCGTCTGCGCGCAGACCGCCCTGCGCCGCTGATAAAATGCCACGATGTTTGAATCTCATCCCGTCCCACCGCATCACTGGCCGGTTCGTGTGTACTACGAAGATACCGACGCCGCGGGCGTGGTGTATTACGCCAACTATCTGAAATTTTGCGAGCGCGCGCGCACCGAATGGCTGCGCGCATTGGGCTTCGAACAGCAGCGCCTGCGCGACGAACGCGGTTTGGTCTTTGTCGTCCATTCGCTCAGCGCCGACTATCTGCGCAGCGCGGAACTCGACGATGCGCTCGTCGTGGAAAGCCGCGTTCTGGAAGCCGGACGCGCCAAGCTCGTTTTCGGGCAAAAAATCCTGCGCGGCGCGCAAGCGCTGTTCGAATCCAAAATCACGGTGGTTTGCGTCAACCTGAGCAAGAAGAAACCCGCGTCTCTCCCGGACGATCTCCGAGCCCTTCTGGAACCCCTTAAATGACTGGAAACAGCGATCTCTCAATTCTGTCGCTCGTCCTCGAAGCGAGCATCGTCGTCAAACTCGTCATTGCCCTCCTGCTCGGCGTATCGCTGATTTCGTGGTACTGGATTTTCCGCAAAAGCATTTCGATCCGCGATGCGCAGCGGCGCACCGCGAAGTTCGAAGGCAACTTCTGGGGCGGCGGCGACATGGGCACGCTGTACCGCAACGCCACCGCCGAAATGGATAAAGCCGGCCCCCAGGGCCGCATTTTCGTGGCGGGTTACCGCGAGTTCGCCAAACTGCGCGGGCAAAACAATCTCGACGCCAGCGACATCATCAACGGCGCGCGGCGCGCGATGCGCGCCACTATGCAACGCGAGGTTGACGACCTCGAAGCGCACACCGCCTTTCTCGCGACGGCGGGTTCGGTCAGCCCCTACGTCGGCCTGTTCGGCACGGTGTGGGGCATCATGCACGCGTTCCGCGGACTCGGCGATGTCGGTTCGGCCACGCTCGGACAAGTCGCCCCCGGCATCGCCGAAGCCTTGGTCGCAACCGCGATCGGTCTGTTCGCGGCGATTCCGGCCGTCGTGGCCTACAACCGTTTCGCCCACAACATCGACCGGCTGACGACGCGCTACGAAAGTTTCATGGAGGAGTTTTCCAACATCCTCCAACGGCAGTTACGCTAAACCGGCAGAGGAGTTGCGGATATGCGCCAGCGCCGCCTGATGAATCAAATCAACGTCGTGCCCTATATCGACGTGATGCTGGTCCTGCTCATCATCTTCATGGTCACGGCCCCGATGATGCAAAGCGGTTCGGTCAACCTGCCTTCGGTCGGCAAAGCGCCGACGCCGCCCGCGCAGGCCATCGAAGTGCGCCTCGACGAGGATTTATCCCTCTCGGTGCGCGAACGCGCGAAAGACGGCAAAGCGCGCAAGGTCAGCGAAGCCGAACTGCTCGCGATCCTTGAAGCCGCGCAGGCACGCAACGCCGAGCAGCCAGTGCTGATCGCCGCCGACAAGCGCGTGCGCTACGAAGTGGTCATGAACCTCATGGACCTGCTCCAGAAGAACCACGTGCAGAAGGTCGGCCTGCTCGTTCAACCGGGCAAGCCGTAGGACGCCCGCGGCATGGAGATCAATCCCGCGCTGCGCCCCTACGAAGAGCCCGGCAAATGGCTGGCCGGCTTCTTCGCCGTGCTGGTGCATCTCCTGCTGATCGCGGTGCTCTTCTACGGCGTAAGCTGGCAGCGCAAGGAGCCGGAAGCCTTCGAGGTCGCGCTGGTGCGCAACGAAGCGCCACCAAGCGCCCGAGCCCTGCCCCCCCCCCCTCCTCCACCTCCGCCGCAGGTGAAAATCGAAACGCCGCCGCTGCCGCGCCCGGAAGTGGCGCCCGAACCGCCGAAACCCGTACCCAAGCCGGAAATCGCGCTACCAACATCCAAACCGGAAAAAAAGAAACCCGAACCAAAGCCCGAGCCGCAAAAGCCTGAAGTCAAACCCGAGCCGAAGCCCAAACCGGAACCGAAAAAACCCGAAACCAAGCCCGACCACCGCACTGAAGCGCAGGACGCTCTGAAGACGCAGATCGCCGCCGATCAAAAACGCATGCAAACGACGCTGAACCGCGAGGCCGAACGCGCGCGCCAGAGCGCGCTGCTCAACGAAGAAAGCGGCAAGGTCGCGAGCGCCAAGGCCAAGGCCAGCACCGACAAAGCGCAGCGCGAATACGAAAACAAAATCCGCGTCAAAATTCGCGGCAACATCGTGCTGCCTAGTTCGATCTCCGGCAACCCGGAAGCGCGCTTCATGGTCGAGCAATTACCGAGCGGCGAGGTCATGGATGTCAAACTCCTGCATTCGAGCGGCAATGCCGGCCTGGACACGGCCATTGAACGCGCGATCCGCAAATCAAGCCCGCTGCCCTTGCCAAGCGACCCTTCGCTGTTCGAGCGGCAAATCGAAATCAGGTACCGGCCGTTCGAGGACAATCCATAACGCCCGAGGCGCAACTCAGACACGGAATCTATAATCGCAAGATGCTTTCCCGACGCACACTACTCACCGCCGGCTGCTGCGCCGGCTTTGGCCTGTTCGCTTATCCCGCCGCGGCGCAATTGCGCATCGAAATCACCGGCGCGGGCGCGAATCAGATCCCAATCGCTTTCGCCGCCTTCGAGGGTGAGAACGGCCTGCCGACTCCGCTCTCCGATGTGGCGCGCGCCGACCTCGAACGCAGCGGCCTGTTCAAGCTCATCGAAACCGGACCGCAGCCGATTTCCGAAACGGCGTCGGTCGACTTCGGCAACTGGAAATACCGTGGCGCCGACGCACTTGTTACGGGCTCGCTCAGCCACACCGCGGACAACCGCTGGCAGGTGCGCTTCCGGCTCTTCGACACCGCGCGCCAAGCCGATCTCGGTGGCCTTGAGCTGACCTTCCGTTCCGAGCAGTACCGCGCGGCCGCGCACAATGTCGCCGACTGGGTTTATCAAAAGCTCATCGGCGAACCGGGTATCTTTTCGACCCGCATCGCGTATGTGCTCAAGAACGGCCGCCAGTACCAGCTCCAGATTGCCGACGCCGATGGCCAGAACGCCCAGGCCGCGCTGATTTCGGACGAGCCGATCATCTCGCCCGCCTGGTCGCCCGACGGCACCAAGCTGGCCTATGTGTCGTTCCAGACCAAAAAGCCCGTCGTTTACGTCCACACGCTCGCGAGCAAGCAGCGTTTCGTGCTCTCGAATTTCAAAGGCTCGAACTCAGCCCCCGCCTGGGCGCCCGACGGCAACCGTCTGGCGGTCGTGCTGACCAAGGATGGTCTTTCGCAAATTTACGAATTACGCCCGGACGGCACAGGGCTGCGCCGCTTGACGCAATCGTCCGGCATCGACACCGAACCGCAGTATTCACCGGACGGCCAATGGCTCTATTTCACGTCCGACCGCGGCGGCTCGCCGCAGATCTACCGGATTCCGGCGCGCGGCGGGGAGGCCCAGCGCATCACCTTCTCCGGCAGCTACAACGTGACGCCGCGCGTGTCGCCCAACGGTAAGACGCTGGCCTTCCTCACGCGCAACGAGGGCCGCTTCCGCATCGCACTGATGGATCTCGCCTCGCAACAGGTTCAGATCATTACCGATTCGGACAAAGACGAATCGCCGAGCTTCTCGCCCAATGGACGTTTTATCCTGTATGCCACCGAAGTCGGCGGGCGCGGTGTTCTCTCGGCGATTTCAATCGACGGACGGATCAAACAACGCCTCTCGGGCTTCGCTGGCGATGTGCGTGAGCCCGCATGGGCGCCTTTTCAAAAATAGCAGCACCCTTGAACGACGAACCAATAAGGAACACCAAAATGCATAAGCTATCCCCCATCGCCATTCTTCTCGCACTCGGCCTTGCCGCTTGCAGCAGCACCCCGACGAGTGAAGCACCGCCCACGCCGGTCGAAACCCGACCCGCGCCAAGCGATACCCAAACCGGGCCCGTCACCCCATCCGGTACCGGCAGCAGCGGCTCGCTCAGCGGACTCGGCGCACTCAAAGATCCGAACAACATCCTGTCGAAACGCAGCGTCTATTTCGAATACGACAGGTACGAGATTCAATCCGCCTACCAGCCCTTGATCGAAGCGCATGCCAAGTTTCTCGGCGCGCAGCCACAAATGAAAGTGCTGATCCAGGGTAACGCCGACGAGCGCGGATCGAGCGAATACAATCTCGCGCTGGGCCAGAAACGCGCGGAGGCCGTCAAGAAAGCGTTGGCCTTGCTCGGCGCGCGGGATGCCCAGCTCGAAGCCGTCAGCCTCGGCAAGGAAAAACCTCATGCGCTGGGCCACGACGAGGCGGCATGGGCCGAGAACCGTCGCTCGGACATTCTTTACTCGGGTGAATATTGATGCGTACAGCAACTTTGCTAGTTCTGCTCGGCGCGGTCGCGGCGATGCCGGTCCGCGCCGGCTTGTTCGACGATACCGAGGCACGCCAGCAGATCGAGCAAGTGCGGACGGAAAATGACGCGCGCCTGCAAAAGCTTGAAACCTCGGCGCGCAATCAAATCGAGCTGGCCAATCAGATCGACGCCTTGAAGCAGGAAATCTCTCAGCTGCGCGGCCAGATCGAGGTGCTCACGAACGATCTCGACCAAGCGCAAAAACGGCAGAAAGATTTCTACGTCGACCTCGATGCCCGCATGCGCAAGTTCGAGGCCAGCTCGCTCGCCGCGGCACCGGCTCCAACCGCGGAGCCTACGCAAGCGTCTGCTCCCCCCGAACCCTCCGCCAACGAAACGCGCGACTATGAAACCGCGCTGAATCAGCTCAAGGCCGGTAAATACAAAGACGCAGCCAGCGCATTTCAGGCTTTCATCAAGGCTTATCCGAGAAGCAGCTTCCTGCCGAGCGCGCATTTCTGGGCCGCCTCCGCGCTCTATCAAACACGCGACGTCCATGAAGCCGCCAAGCTCTTCGGCAAAGTTGCGGACAGTTGGCCCGAGGACGCACGCGCGCCCGATGCGCTGCTCGGTTTATCAAACTGTCAGCTTGAGTTGGGCGACAAGAAAGGCTCGCGCTCTTCGCTTGAAAAAATCCTCGCGAAGTATCCCTCCAGCCCGGCCGCGCAAACCGCCAAACAGCGCTTGGGCAAATAAAACGTGAACACCGCCGCAGCCGCCAAGCCGGAGAGACTTAAGCTCACCGAAATCTTTTTCTCACTGCAAGGCGAATCGACACGCGTCGGTTTGCCCACGGTTTTCATCCGGCTGACGGGCTGCCCGCTGCGCTGTGTCTGGTGCGATACCTCCTACGCGTTTAGCGGCGGCGAATGGTGGGAACTCGACGCCATCATGCGGGAAACCTCCCGCTACGGGACCCGTTACGTCTGCGTGACCGGCGGCGAACCCCTGGCGCAGAAAAGCTGCTTTGCGCTGCTCACCGCGCTGTGCGACGCCGGTTATTCGGTCTCGCTCGAAACTTCGGGCGCCCTGGATATTTCAAGCGTCGACGCCCGGGTTTCCACGATCATGGACCTCAAGGCGCCGGGCTCGGGCGAGCAGGAGAAAAACCACTGGGACAATCTCGCGCGCGTCGATGCGCAGGACGAAATAAAATTCGTGCTTGCCGACGCCAACGACTACGCCTGGGCGCGCCAAATACTCGCCGAACACAAGCTCGCCGAGCGCTGCAACGTATTGTTCTCACCCGTACAAGGCCAACTCACGCCTGCTCAGCTTGCGGAATGGGTGCTGCGCGACCGCTTGCCGGTACGCATGCAGGTTCAACTGCATAAAGTCATCTGGGGCAACGTTCCCGGACGCTAAAGTAAGAGCGCGCCTGTTCAGCGCAATTTTTCCCCTGGCTTCACGCTCATGAATACACAACGACGTGCCGTAGTGCTGCTCTCCGGCGGCCTCGATTCAACCACTTGTCTCGCCATCGCCCAAAGCGAAGGCTTTATCCCCTACGCGCTATCGGTCGCCTACGGGCAGCGTCACGACGCCGAATTGGCCGCCGCCGCGCGCATCGCGCGCACGCTCGGCGCCCGCGAACACCGTGTCGCGCATGTCGATCTCGGTCAATTCGGCGGCTCGGCGCTGACGGACGCCGCGATCGCCGTGCCCACCGCGGGCCCCCAGGCGGGCATCCCGATCACCTATGTCCCCGCGCGTAATACCGTCATGCTCGCACTCGCGCTCGGCTGGGCCGAAGTGTTGGAAGCGCAGGACATCTACATCGGCGTCAATTCAGTCGATTATTCGGGCTACCCGGACTGCCGCCCCGAATACATCGAAGCATTCGAACGCATGGCCAATCTCGCCACGCGTTCCGGCGTCGAAGGCAAACGCTTGCGGATCCACGTCCCGCTGATGCGTCTTTCCAAAGCCGAAATTATCCAACGCGGCGCCGCGCTTGGCATCGATTACGGACTCACGGTTTCCTGCTACCAGGCCGATCACGCAGGCCGCGCGTGCGGCAACTGCGAAGCCTGCCGCCTACGGCGCGAAGGTTTTATCGCCGCGGGGCTGGCCGACCCGACACGCTATTGCTGAACAAAATAGCCTTGACAGCTAAGGCCCAAACGACTATATTGTTCTGCTCGATTGCGCGGGTCGGTAGCTCAGTCGGTAGAGCAGCGGACTTTTAATCCGTTGGTCGCGAGTTCGAGTCTCGCCCGACCCACCATTCCGAAGCAGATGAGTGGCGCGCAGCAAAATAAGAAGTTCCGGGGGTATAGCTCAGTTGGTAGAGCAGCGGACTCTTAATCCGTAGGTCGTAGGTTCGAATCCTACTGCCCCTACCAATTGCACAAAATAAATACTTAGGCCAGTCAAAAAACGACTGGCCTTTTTGGTTTCTGGCAACCGGGTACCGCTTGCGTTTCGCGCACCCTGCCCGCCAAGCTTTGCCGGCAACTTTTATTTTTGCAGCATAAGCGGCTCGGCCAACCGTTCGATCTTTGATGGAGTCGTTCCGTGAAAAAAGCACTGCGCCAAAGCCAGTTTCTGGACCTGCTCAAGCGTTTGCCAAAGCCGGATAGCTGTCTGAGGATCGAAAGAGGCGGAGGTCCGTTCGGAAGACTCCTCCAAATACATGTCGGCAATAAAATCTCGCGTTTGCCCCAATAAACGCGTGAGGCGCGAGAGTTGCTCGACCGAATCATGCGGCCGGCTTAAGTCTATATGGCGTACGGCATCGCCGAGCAAGCTGACAAGCACGTCACTCATGCGCCACCTCTTACCTGTGCCGCTCCTTCTCGTTGTTCAACCCGCTTAACAATTGCCGCATATTGTCGCAACGAATCCGCCTCTTTAAGCGAACGCTCGGAGCGCGCCTTCTTTGATTGTTTCATCCAAATCCCTTTGGGAAATATCCTGCAAGCTGCCGTTCCCACATGAAAACGGCCTACGGGCCTCATTTACATTGCAGGCCCGAGTTGTTTTTGTTACTGGAAACTTGCGTACTGTGATACAGATTTGAACTACGATTTACTCATCGGACGCCCCAACTCAGGCAAACGCCTTGAAAAACTGGGGCGGAAACATCAACGCCACGCATGACTTCTGCCTTAGCGCACGAGAAATACAGGCGCAAGCACACCGTCTGCGTTTAACATGGCGTCTTCGGGCAGCAGAGACCTAAAGCAATACGCCTTACAAGCCGTTGCCTCGTGTTTTCATAAAATAATGTGCGCTATTTATACACAGATGCAGTCTATGCCGGAAGTTTGCAACCAGTCAAGCATTTTTAAATTAACAACCCCTAAAACAGCCACAAATTCCGAACGACCCAGAAAAACAGACCTCCGCAAAAGTTTGGAATTTATGCGTATTTATAAAAAATTCTCTCCTTGTGCTTGTCATGTCAGTACGGAAATCGATAAATGCCCAATTTGATCGCGACGCATTCCTGAGCCGGTTTGAGGCCATCACAGGAGGAAAGCCTTATGCGTGGGCGGCGAGACATGGCGTACCGAAACACACCATCACGAGCATTCGTGAAGGCGCTTATATGCCGCAAAGGAAAACGCGTGATTTGATCGAAGCAAAGACCGGGATTCGCGCAGAGTGGCTTTTCTTTGGCGAAGGACTCCAGTGGCTACCTGAACGTGGCCCATTACCTAATCCGACCAATCCGCATCCAACACGGCTGGAGGCACGCCAAGCCAAAGCGGGTTATACGCTTTCTCACTCTGAAGCCACGCCTCACACAGCGCGCATGACCAGGGCTGAGATGATGGCGGCAGGTCTGGATCTGGTTTTGTTCGAGAAAGTCTGCCGGGTCATCGACACATACTTTGGCGCGGCCAAGCTGAAAATGAGCACGGATGACGAAGCGCACATCAGCCGCATCCTGTACGAACGCTTTCTTCCGCGCCGAGAGCAAGTCACCGAAGAGGACATGTTGGCGTTCATGGAAGTGGTTTGGCACAACCCTCCGTCGGCCTCCACAGCTTCGAGCCGCTAACAAAACCCAGCGCAACGGTGCAGGCAAGGCGCGCGAAACGCAGACAGTACAAAAGGCTTTGCCTTGCCGATCTCCAACCCCATCCCTAGACTTCATGGTCCGCACCAATGGAGTGATGCCATGAGCGCCGCCATGTTTGAACTACCGACCGTGTTCATCCCTCACGGTGGTGGCCCATGTTTTTTCATGGATTGGAATCCGCCCGATACCTGGCGGAACATGCAATCCTTCCTGGAAGGGCTCGCGGCACAACTGGCGGTCCAGCCCAAAGCCGTGGTCGTCATCTCCGGCCATTGGGAAGCGCCGCAATTCACCGTCAATAGCGCGGCGAAGCCGCCGCTGCTTTACGACTACTACGGCTTCCCCGAACACACTTATCGTTTGGAATACCCCGCCGCGGGCTCGCCCGAACTCGCGCAGAGAATCGCCAACCTATTGACCGCGGAGGGCTTCGCATGCGCATATGACAGCGAGCGCGGTCTGGACCACGGTGTATTCATTCCGCTCAAGCTGATTTACCCCGAGGCGGATGTGCCAATCGTGCAGCTTTCGCTGCGTCACGGACTTGATCCGGCCGAACATCTGCGCGCCGGAGAAGCGCTCGCGCCGCTGCGCAAGGAGGGCATATTGCTTGTCGGCAGCGGCATGAGTTACCACAACCTGCGCGCGTTCGGCCCCATCGGCGCAGCCGCCTCGCAGGCTTTCGATGCCTGGCTGACGGCGACGCTCGAAATGCCGGATGTGGCACGCCGCAACACCCTGCTCACGCATTGGACGGAAGCGCCGGCCGCACGGCAAGCGCATCCGCGGGAAGAGCATCTTTTGCCCTTGATGGTCGTTGCGGGCGCGGCGGGCGATGCTGTCGGGACAAAGATTTACGCCGACAAAATTCTTGGCATGACGCTTTCCGCTTTCCGCTTTGGCTGAGTGCAAACGGCGCGGCCAAAAACGTAATCTGCTCAGCGGCGGCGCGAACCGCCGCCCAGAATCGACCCCAGCACACCGCGGATGATTTCGCGGCCGACCGTGCTTCCCATTGTGCGCGCGACGCTTTTCGCCGCGGTTTGCACGATGCCGTCGCGATGGCCGCCACGCGGCCCGGTCGAACCGAACAGGATGTCGCCAATCGACCCGCCCAGGAATCCGCCGCCCGCGCTCTGTTCCTGCGGTGCGGGCGACGGCGCGCTGGCGCTTGGCGCGGCGCTATTGCCGCGCAGCCGTTCGTAGGCGGACTCCCGGTCGATCATCGCTTCGTAATGCCCGAACAGCAGCGAGCCTTCGATCAATGCCTTACGCTCCGCGTCGCTCAGAGGGCCAATCCGGCTTCCCGGCGGCGCGACGAAGGCGCGTTCGACGATATTCGGACGCCCTTTTTCGTCGAGGAAGGAAATCAGCGCCTCGCCGACGCCGAGTTCGGTAATCGCCACCGCCGCATCGAACGCGGGATTCGGTCGCAGCGTCTGCGCCGCCGTCTGGACCGCTTTTTGATCGCGCGGCGTGAAGGCGCGCAACGCATGCTGCACACGGTTGCCAAGCTGCCCTAGCACCGTATCGGGTATATCGAGCGGATTCTGCGTGGCGAAGTAGATGCCGACGCCCTTCGAGCGAATTAGACGCACGACTTGTTCGATTTTTTGCAGCAGCGCGGGCGGCGCTTCGTTGAACAGCAAATGCGCTTCGTCGAAGAAGAACACGAGCTTCGGTTTGTCCAAATCGCCGACCTCGGGCAAGCACTCGAACAGTTCGGAGAGCAGCCAGAGCAGGAAGGTGGAATAAAGCCGCGGCGAATTGAAGAGTTTTTCGGCGGCAAGAATATTCACGACGCCGCGCCCGTTAGCGTCGGTCTGCATCAGATCGGCGATGTCGAGCATCGGCTCGCCGAAGAATTGTTCGGCGCCTTCGCTTTCAAGCGAAAGCAAACCGCGCTGAATCGCGCCGATCGAGGCCACGGATACGTTGCCGTACTCGGTCGTAAACTGTTTCGCGTTTTCACCAACGTATTGAACCATCGCGCGCAGGTCTTTGAAGTCGAGCAAGAGCAAACCCTGGTCGTCGGCAATTTTGAATACGAGTTGCAGCACGCCGCTTTGCGTATCGTTGAGATTCAAAAGACGCGCGAGCAGCACGGGCCCCATATGGGAAATCGTCGCCCGCACAGGATGGCCGGCGGCGCCGAAGACATCCCAGAACACCGCCGGACAAGCGGCAAAGGCCGGCATTTCGACGCCGAGCTGAGTCACGCGCTCCTTGAGCTTCGCGTTTTCCGCACCCGCCGCTGCAATGCCGGAAAGGTCGCTTTTCACATCCGCCATGAAAACCGGCACGCCGATGCGCGAAAAAGATTCGGCGAGCTTTTGCAGCGTCACGGTTTTGCCGGTTCCAGTCGCGCCGGTAATCAGGCCATGACGGTTGGCGAGCGCGGGTAATAAGGCGATGTCTTGGTCGCCGTGGCGGGCGATGATGAGCGGTGCGGTCATGGGAAGCTCTCAAGCAAATAAAACAGGCAATACGGATGATAGCCAGCAAAACCCCATCGGGGTAATAGATCATGCGCATCCGAGCAAAGAAGGGCGCGCGGACGTAAAATTGCGGGCTTCGATGCATTAACACGGACGATTCATCATGGCGGGTCATTCCAAATGGGCCAACATCCAGCACCGCAAAGGGCGTCAGGACGCTAAGCGAGGCAAGGTTTTCACCAAGCTGATTAAGGAAGTCACCGTCGCGGCCAAGCTCGGCGGCGGCGATGTCGGTTCGAACCCGCGTTTGCGGCTGGCGATCGAAAAGGCCAAGGCCGAATCGATGCCGAAAGACAATATCGAGAACGCGATCAAACGCGGCACCGGCCAGCTTGAAGGCGTGGTGTATGAAGAATGCCGCTACGAGGGCTACGGCATCGGCGGCGCGGCGGTGATGGTCGATTGCCTCACCGACAACAAACAGCGCACCGTGGCCGATGTGCGCCACGCCTTTTCGAAGTACGGCGGCAATATGGGCACCGATGGCTGCGTGGCGTTCCAGTTCAAACACTGTGGCCAACTGCTGTTCGCACCCGGCACGAGCGAAGATGCGCTGATAGAAGCCGCGCTCGAAGCGGGCGCCGAGGATGTGGCGCCGAACGAGGACGGTTCGATCGAAGTCATCACCGCGCCGTATGAATTCTCCAACGTCCAGGAAGCCCTGGAAAAAGCGGGCTTCAAGGCCGAGTTCGGCGAAGTGACAATGAAGGCGCTCAACGAAACCGTGCTGGACGGCGACGACGCCGAGCGGATGCAGAAACTGCTCGACGCTCTCGATTCGCTCGACGATGTGCAAGAGGTGTATACCTCCGCCGCGCTCGAAACCTGAGCGGATGTAATGCGGGATACTTCAAACAAACGGCTGCGGTCAGTGCCGCAGCTAATTCCGTTTCTATATCAATCGAGTACGCGAAGGCAAAGCGCAGACAGTGCTGTAGCACGGCAAGCGAGGCCGACAAAGTAATCGATTGATATAGAAACGGAATAATGCAAGCTCATCGCATCCTGGGCATAGACCCCGGCCTCCAATCCACCGGCTTCGGCCTCATCGAACGCCACGGTGCGCGCCTGAGCTACATCGCCAGCGGCTGCATCCGCACCGCCGCGAACGAGCCTTTGCCGCAGCGCCTCGGCGTCGTCTTCGACAGTCTGCGCGAGATCATCGCGAAATACTCGCCCAACGAGGCCGCGATCGAAGAGGTTTTCCTGAATAAAAACCCGTGGTCCACACTCTTGCTCGGACAAGCGCGCGGCGCGGCGATCGCGGCGCTTACGACCGGCGGCCTGCCGGTTACCGAATACGGAACGATGCAGATCAAAAAAGCGCTTGTCGGACAAGGCCGCGCCACAAAGGACCAAGTCTCCCACATGGTCGTGCGCCTGCTGCAACTCCCTGCCGCGCCCCAGTCCGATGCGGCGGATGCGCTCGCATGCGCGATCTGCCATGCGCATGCAGCCGGATTGACTGCCGCATTGGCAACGCCGGAAAAGCGGCGCCGTGGCGGCCGGCTGGTCGGCCGTTAAAAAATCGCCGCGGATTTATCGCAAAAAATAGCGGGCGAATAAGCAACTCAAGACTTATCCCTGGGGTGTTTCCGCTACGAGACAAATGTGAGGTTTTACATTCGTTTCGTTTATGGGAACCCAATACTCGGGGAGAATTCGCCTTTTAGGATCCGGCAGCCACCCCCACCCTATAAAAAACGGAGTGCCGATCATGCCCCTCATTAGCGTGAAAAAAATCGCCGCTCTGTCCGCTGCCAGCCTGCTCACGGCGTGCGCGGGAAATGGCGGCAGATCGATGAGCACTCCGCCATCCCCTTCTGTAACGTCGTCGGCAGTCGCTCCAAACAAGATCAGCGCCGATGCGGGCAAGCGTGTTTCCAACACAACCCAGAGTGACATCGACACCGCCGACTTGGCGTGGATCACTTTGCACAAAATCGCTTCGGGCAGCGCTCCCGGCTCCGAACAGCTTGTCGACGTCATCATCGACTCCCCGCCACAGCCCTGCACTCAAGACGGTTCCTATGCCGCACAGTTACAACACGAGTAACGACTTTAACTTGGCCGGGAGAAACGCTTGCGTTCAGCTTTCTATCCTGTGTCGAAAACGGTTCGACAAGACCGGCACACCACAACCGAGCGCGCCGCTTCCGCTTTATTACGGAGCAATAGCTCCCTACCTATGCTTGATTTGCATCAAACAGATCCTGGAACGCCCAGCGAGGTGTTTTCCCTTTGTTAGGATTTGAAACCAATCATTCAAAACAAAGAGGAAATCTCCGATGTCCCGCACCACCACAATAAAGGCTTTAACGACATTAAGCGCAATCAGCCTGCTCACCGCTTGCGGAGGCGGCGGAGGTGGAGGCGGAGGCGGAACCCCCGCTCCGGCAACGGTCCCGCTCACGATTGATTCGAGCAATATGAAAGCGGTTGCAGCCGCAGGGGCACAGGTGATTTTTAATAGCGGTCATGCAGGCGAACTAGTGAGCAGCACTGTCGTCGGAGTACAAACTACAAGCGTAGCTCATTCAAATATCGATGCTGTCGACCTTGTCAGGTTTGCCTTGCATATGCTTGAAAATCGAGCGCCCGCACCTGTCGGGCAAGTCGTCGGAACCTCTATTGATGCTACAAGCCCCTGCGACAGCGGCGGCACTATAAGGATTACAGGAAATTATTCAGATCCCGACACATATAATGCTGGAGATAAGCTCACCTTCACATTCCAAAACTGTGTCGAAAGCGGCAGGACGTATAACGGAGCGCTCACGCTAAGTATCGAACAATACGCTTACACCGCCACTACGCTAACTGCCAGCGTTGCCGCCACTTTCTCAAGCCTAAAGGAAATGGATAATACCGGTGGCAATACACTTAATGGCGATCTGCATGTAGACCTGACCGAAGCCACCGCGTATCCGTATACAGTTAATAGCGATGCACGCTTTAACCAACTCATCACTAATACGCTTACAGTCAGCGGCGCCGTAGTCAGCACCATCACACTCCAAAACGGCCATATTGTAAACAGTTGGAATGGCAGTACCGGCAGCGGCACATATGCCGTCACCGAAACAGCTACCGGTACGTGGCCCGGCATCAGCGGAACGCTTTTCATCGATACGCCGGTAACGATCCAATATGACGATCCTTTGACCGTGATTCCCAGAGCCGGCTCTTATACCGTCGGCGCCGACAAGGGCAGTATCCGCGTCGACTTCACAACCGGCGGCGCATCGAATCTGACGCTCAATCTGAAAGTCGACGGTTCTTATGAATTGACCATTCCACTGACTTGGGCTGATCTTGGCGTCGTCGCTCCTTAAACCATTACGTCGCGGTATTGCCGCGGCCTTGATTCTTTACACAAGCATCGGCGCGGCAAACGACTGGTCGGCTTCTCTCGAAGGGGGGCCGACTTGGTTGCGCTACAAAGAATTCGACACTGACGGTTCGCGGCTGGTGACCGAATCCGGCGTCGTGCCCGAGCTGGCAGGCAGCCTTATGTGGCGCCATGCGGATTTTGGCGCCAGCCTGGAAGGACGCTGGGCCTCGGCGCGGATCGACTACGACGGACAAACGCAGACAGGCAGAGGTTTTACGACCGACACCGATCTCGAAGTTGGCCGTCTTATCCTGCGCGGTCATTGGCAAGCCGAACCCGTCCTCGCCTTGCACACGGGTTTGCGCCAGGAATGGCGCAACCGCTCGATCAATGGCCACAGCGGCGTTAGCGGCCTCGACGAGCACTACCAAACCCTCGCCTGGCTCGCGGGAATCAGTTGGACGCCTGATTTCGCATGGCGTCCGCGTCTGCGCTTCGAGTACTACCAAAGCCTGTCCTCACGCCAAACGATCAATTTTCAAGGGCTTTACGACGACGCGACACTTCACCCCGGCACGACGAACGGTGCAAATCTACGCCTGGAACTCCCACTGTCCGCCGTTTCGGAACGTCTGGCGCTCGTCGCGATGACCGAGTTTGCGCGCACGCAGCGCAGCAATCCAGCGCCGATCTACCGCTACGGCTTTTTAGCCGGTAGCGCCACTCAGCCGCGCACGGATTTCGTTTCCGCCTCGATTGCGATTCAAGGGCGCTGGTAGCGCGAGGCTTATCGCAATAACATTTCGATTTGCGCACCCGCCACTCCGGTGTCATTCGTTTCTATATTCAATCGAGTACGCGAAGACGAAGCGCAGACAGCGCTATAACACGGCAAGCGAAACCGACAAAGTAATCGATTGATATAGAAGGAATAACACCGAAAAATAAAACGGCGCTTTAAAAGCGCCGTTTTATTGCATTCCGCTGCGGGTGAATCGCCTCAAGCTGAAGCTTGGGGCTTCTTCGCCACGAATGTCATTACTTCTTCTTTGCTGCGGGCTTCTTCGCCGCGGGTTTTGCCGCGGCCTTTTTGGCGGCCGGTTTGGCCGCTTTGACGCCATTGAGCAGATCCTTGAATCCCTTGCCGGCCTTGAAAGTCGGACGCACCTTGGCGGCGATCTTGATCGACTCGCCGGTGCGCGGGTTCTTGCCCGTGCGTGCCTTGGATTTAGCGCTGGCAAAGGTACCGAAGCCGACCAGAGTCACGCCGTCACCCTTCTTGACGGCTTTCTGGACATTGTCCACAAAGGCGCGCACGACGGCATCGATAGCCTTGTTTTCGACGCCGGTGTCCTTGTTGATTGCTGCAATCAGTTCGAGGCGGTTCATCTTCATCTCACTCCGTTTCTTCTACGAGCGCCCATGCGCTCCGGTTTGTCAGACCAGCATACAAAGAGCCGGCCGGATTTCGAAAACTAGCATGCCACGACATACGCTTATGCCGCACCCCTACTCGATCAAATCTAAATGCTGGATTTGAAAAATTCGCTGCGAAAATTTTTATTTGTCCCGCTCAAGCGGTTTTGGCTTTGGGCGCATCCCCAGCCAGCTTGGCCTGGCCTTGCGCGGTGGACGCGCGTCCGCGACGCTTTTGAATCAGCAGATCCGACAGATCTCCGCCGGCCTGAAGGTGCGCATTCGCCCACATCGGCCGCTTTCCGTGGCCGCTCCAGGTTTGCGCGGGGTTGGCAGGGTTACGGTACTTCGGCGGCAATTTCTCCCGCGGAGGTCTTGTCGCGGGACGTCCGCGTTTGCCGGGAGCAAGGAGTTCGTTGAGATTGAATCCAAATTCGCGCGCGACTGCGGCAAGTTTATTTCTCGCGTCCCTCTTCTTGGTGGCAGATCGGCGTGCAAGTTCCTGCTCGCCCTGTACGATGAGCTTCTGTATATCGCGTTCGCTCATCTTGTCCCACCGGATCTGCGTCATTGCGTTCTCCTTGCTGTTTCCGTAGTTCGGCATCCTACCCCTACGCCAGTACGGTTTGATACAAAACTCCTTACCTAATGCGAGCTTGCATCCCGTTTTCCTGTATTTTTATCCGTCCGAACCAATGCCGATGCCCATGATTTATGGGTAAATGAATACAAAATAAACGACCCTTTTAAGGATGTTCTAGCACATGCATTGGCTAAGGTATTAAGTTTATTTCGGTTTTAGGAATGAATTTCTTAATAGCAATGTAGGCCATTGCGCTCGATTTCACGATTTTTTGTATGAAATTCACACTCTCGGTCTCATTTCTATAAAGCTTCAAAGGCACCACAACAGCATAAAAAGGCTGCCCCAGGAATCTTTAGAAGTAATGAATGAGATTTAAAAAGCGCACCGAGACGGGGCACTTAAAATCGCAGCGGAACGTTTGCTTCCCATTTTCCTTTGCGCGGCCCTCACAAGATCTGACGCTTTTTCGGCAATCATGATGACCGGCGCATGCGTATTCCCACCAATCAATGTCGGCATAACCGAGGCATCGACAACGCGTAAGCCTTCGATGCCACGTACGCACAATTCGGGGTCCACGACGGCAAGCGCATCAGTTCCCATGCGGCAGGTCCCCGCCGGGTGATAAATCGTTTCCGCATGCTTTCGAATGAAAGCGCGAATTTCATCTTCATTTTGAAGTTGCGAGCCCGGAATAAGTTCGCGGCCGCGATAGGCGTCGAAAGCGGGCGCGGCCAGAACAAACGGCGGCCATGCAGGGCTGGTTCGGGGGCGGTACGGTAATTCCAATTGAGCGCCGCGCTGCGCATCATCCATAGGGTGGCAAACGGAATCCGAATCAGTGGGTTGCTGTCTTGCGGTCCTGCTTCGAGCAGGCATACCGTCACCGCAGCGTCTTCGGATAAACGATTGGCGAGCACACAGCCCGCCGAACCGCCGCCGACGATGACGTAATCGAACTCCATGCTTCTTCGTTCTTTGGTGTTTTGAGATGCTATGCGCCTACCGCAACCAGGCGATATGCCCAATATAAGGCGCCGGTAAGGCCAAGGGCTGGCTTGGCGTCGACTTTAGCAGCGCAGCCATGTGCGGTGACCATTCCGTGAGCGGTAAACCGTGACATTTGAGCACGGCCTCCAGTTGCGTCCACACGGCGGCGAAAGCGGTGGGCCGCTGCGCTTGATCGACCCGCCCAAGCCTGCGCGTCGCGTCCGGCCCGAGATAATCGCGCGCTACGCTAAACCAGTCCGGCAGCGCGTCGATGCGCATCAAATCCACGCCGACGCGGCCATTGGGAAACGCCGCGACAAGGGACAGACCGGCTTCATGTGCAATGCCAAGTCCGATGCGCGGTTCGGACGCACTATTAGTAGAGTGAATCGCAGAGGAATTCAGACGCGAAGACGAGCCGCAAACAGTACAAGTAGTACGGCAAGGCGAAGTCGACAAAGTATGAATTTTTCTGCGATTCACGACAAGCTGCGGCGGGGAGCCCGGTGCACAATGCAATGGAACATCTTCCGCGCTACAGCCCAGGTTCGGCGCGAGCAAGGCGCGCAGAACCTGCCGCACGCGCTCACGCGCAACCGGGCGCAGCGTCGTGTCCGACGTTTCCACGGCGAGGACGACAGGTTTGTCAGCCGATAATTCGATCGGTAACGCGGAGATATGCAACGCTTTAGTCTGCATGCATCGGCGCTGCGGGGCAGCCTGCCCAGGCGCTTGCAGGCGGCAGTTTTTCACCTTTCATGACAAGCGTGAGCGGACCGGTCCGCACACCATCGCCGATCGAAGCACCGTAGAGCACGGTGTTGCGCGCGCCGAGCGTGACCTTGCTGCCGATGTTGACCCGGTCGATCTTCATCACACGATCTTCGAACAGATGCGTTTGCGGTCCCGCCAGTGCATTGACTTCGCAATGGTCACCAATGCTGACACAGTCGTATTCGGTCATGTCGGTCGTATCGAGATAGACTCCGTGACCGATTTTCGCCCCCAGCATCCGCAATGCGACCGGCAGCCACGGCGTTCCGCGCAGATAGCGCAGGAAGTTGGGCACGGCAATACCTTCGTAGAGGTTGGTCACGGCCTCGGAGAGCCATACGAAAGGCGTCCACATGGGACTGGAGCGCTGACGATAACGCCCGACGAGCGGCCATTTCAGTGCCACGACGAAGAGGAACGCCCCGACCCCATAGAGCAAACCGGCCACGGCCAGACCGACACAAACGGTCAGCCAATCCCCGCGGGCGGCCGCCGGCATCAGCGCCATGATGACGGTGTAGCCCACGGCAATCACCAGCGCGTGCGGCGCAACGATACGCAAGGCTTCGACCAAGCCACGCCCGATACGCCGCGGCAGCGACGGACGGAAGGTCAGATGCTCGGGGAATCCGGCCAGCGCCTCGCGCGCGGGCAGGTTGAGCGGCGGCGAACCGAGCCAGGTATCGCCGCTTTGCATGGCGGCATTCGCCGG
The DNA here is from genome assembly GCA_009781175.1 of Betaproteobacteria bacterium. Lineage (GTDB taxonomy): Bacteria > Pseudomonadota > Gammaproteobacteria > Burkholderiales > Rhodocyclaceae > Niveibacterium. The sequence goes on along the minus strand of WQYQ01000013.1, from coordinate 22,576 downwards.
CGCGCGCGACTGCACGCCGATCAGCACGTTTTCAGGCACCACGGTGCCATCGGGCACATAGGCGCCGTTACCAATGAAACTGCGGCGCGAAACAACTGTCGGCCGCACCGTCATCCAGCCGCCATCGATTTCCTCGTCGCCAAGCAGCACTGCGTCGGCAATAAAACTCTCCTCACCGAGCGTCAGCATGTCGGGCACTACGCCCAAGGCCGTGGAAATCTCCGCGCCGCGGCCCACCTTGGCGCCGAGCAGGCGATACCAGACCGGCGCATAAATCGTGGCATAAACGCCATGCAAAAACTGGAGGCTGGTTTCCTGAATCTGGTTGACGAGCCATTTGGATACATACGTCCAACCATGCACGGGGAAGCGCCCCGCGCGCAGGCGCGGCATAAAACTCCAGCGGATCAGCGCCGCGAGCAAGGCGGTGCAGATAACCAGCAAGGCACTGGCGGGCAGGGCGAGTACGAAATATTTCCCGACCCGCATCAGATCCGTAACCATATCTGCGGTGCTATGCGCCCATTGGAAACCATCCAGATCGTCAAGGCTGTCGATCAGCATGAAAGCCGGGAAAACCGGCAGGAAGAACAGAATCGAAACCAGCATCGCGCCGAGGGTGAAACACAGGTTTTCCGCGCCACGCCGCAATTTGCCCGGCTGCGGGCGCGGCGGCAGGCTGGTCGGATCGAAGGCGCCAACATCGCGCGCGGGAGAGCCGCTCCAGACGCGATGCGCCGGCAGATGTTCGCCGTCGGTCAACGCCGATAGCCCTTCGAGGTGGCCGAATTCGCCGATCGAGGTATTGCCTTCGACAACCGCGTAAGAGCCCACACACGCGTTATGTGCAAGTTCGATGCGCCCGAGCACAAGCTGGCCGCGTTCGACGCGCGCGTTCTCGAAGTTGACCGCCGTGCCAATGCTCACGCCGTCGCCCAGGCTCAGCAATTCGGGCGCGCGCAGCGTGATCGAGCCGATCTGCACATCGCGGCCGATCTTGGCGCCCAGCGCGCGCAGATACCAGACGAACAGCGAAGAACCCGCGATCAGATAGTTCGGCGCGGCTTCAATGAGGCGGTCCGCAAGCCACCAGCGATAGTAAGTCACACCCCAAAGCGGATAACGTCCCGGTTTGAGCTTCGGTGCAATCAGACGCTTGCCGATAATCGCGACGACGAAGCCAAGCTGCGTGGCGATCCAGAACACCAGCGCCGACATGCCGATCGCGAGCGGAATCGAATCGCCCGGCTCGCCGGTATAGAAGTGATAAGTGAAGAACGGCGCGAGCCATTGAATCATGTAGAGCGCGACGAGCGGCGGCACCGCGAGCAATTGCGCCAGACCGCACAGCCAGCGGCGCAGCGCCGGCGGCGGCGCGAAATCCGCATCGGGAACGACATGTTTTGCCGCTGCCGCGTGCACCAATACTTGCGCGATCGCCCCAATACGGCGCGTTTGATAGATGTCGCGCACCGTCAGCGAGGCAAAGCGCGGATCTTCGCGCAAGGCGGACGCGAGCCGCGCGGCAAGCAGCGAATGGCCGCCGAGGTCGGAGAAGAAATCCGCCTCGCGCCGGATCGGCTGGCCGGGGAAAAGCCGGGCCAATGCGGCGAAGAGTGTTTCCTCGACCGGATTCTGCGCCACGTCGGATTCACCCGCGGGCGCTTGCGGCGCTGCAAGCGGCATGGCGCGCAGCGCCTTCCGATCGATCTTGCCCGAAGTCAAACGCGGAAGCAGCGCAAGCGTTTCGAAACGCCCCGGCACCATATAAGGCGGCAGAACTTCTGCCAGGTGCCGACGCAGTTCGCTGCCCGAAAGCAGGGCATCCGCTTCGGGGACGATGAAGGCGACGAGTTCGTGAGTCGCCCCAAGCTGAAGCTTGGGGCTTCCTCGCCACGAATCGGGGGCGCCTTCGGCGCCAGTAACGCTTGTTTCGCTGACCCCGCCATCAATGGCGGGGCTTGCGCTCAACTCGTGGTCAATGCCCTCGTCCTCACGCAGCACAACCGCACATGTACCCACACCGGGCTGGCGCGCCAAAACGGCTTCGATTTCGCCGAGTTCGACACGGAAGCCGCGCACTTTCACCTGATCGTCGGCGCGGCCCAGGCATTGCACCCGGCCATCGGTATCGATGCGCGCGAGATCGCCGGTGCGATACATGCGCGTGTCCCAGCCGACGTGCGCCCAGGGATTCGGCAGAAACTTTTCCGCCGTCAGATCCGCACGGCCGAGATAACCCGCCGCGACGCCCGGCCCGGTAATGCACAACTCGCCCGTTTCTCCGCGCGGCAGCAAACGTAGCTGGTCGTCGATAACGAGCAGGCCGTAATTCGGCAGCGGCGTGCCGATCGTCACCGGCTCGCCGGCCTTCAACTCGGCCAGGCTGGCCGAAACGGTCGCCTCAGTCGGGCCGTAGGTATTGAAGATTTGCCGGCCGGGTTTGGCCCAGCGTTCGACGAGCGCTTCAGGACACATCTCGCCGCCGAGGTTGATCAGACGCAGGTTCGGCGGATCTTCGGCGAACAGCGCAAGCAGCGTCGGCACCGCATGCAGCACGCTGACATGGTTGGCGGCAAGCGCGCGCGGCAGGGCTTCGGGGTCGGTCGCGAGTTCCTTCGGCGCGATCCAGAGCGTGGCGCCGACGAGGTAGCTGATCCAGATCTCTTCGAAAGACATGTCGAAGGCGACCGAAAAACCTTGATACACGCGGTCGTCCCCACACACGCCGAGCACCGCGTTCTCGCTGCGCAGAAAGTGGCAGATGCTGCCCTGATTGATTTCGATGCCCTTGGGCTTGCCCGTCGAGCCGGAGGTGTAGATGACATAGGCCGGATGCGCGGGCGATACGCCTTCGCGCCGGCACGGCGGCCCGTCGAGCGGCGCGTCCAGCGCCTCGGCACACCACACCGTCCGCCCCAGCGGCGCCAGCGCATCGGCCAAGGCGGCGCAACTGACGATACCGACAGCGCCCGCGTCCTCCAGGCAAATGCCGATGCGCTCGACCGGCGTATCCGCATCAAAGGGCAGCCAGCCCGCGCCGCTTTTGGCGATGCCGGCCTGCATGACGAGCAGCGGCAAGCCGCGCGGCAACCACAGTCCGACGAGTTGCCCCGGCCGCACGCCCGCTTCGATCAGGCGCGACGCTACGCGCCCAGCCGCCGCGTCGAGTTCAGCGTAAGTCAGCGAATACTCGCCGAAAATCAAGGCCGTTTTTTCCGGCACGCGCGCGGCCGTCGCTTCGAGCAAATCTGCGAGGACTTCGTTGCGGATTAGGTCGGGCCGGTCGGGGCCAAGCAAAATATCGTGCGGACTAGCGAAAATTGCGGGCGAGGCGGGCAGATTCATTTGATATACCGATGGAATACCCAAAACGGGGCACGTAGCACTGTTGCTTATTATCACGTCAGCGCTTAAACCCAACTTAATCCAACAACGAAATCCGCACGGGTAAGCCGTCACGGTATTCATCACGTATAACATGCCGCTACGGCAACGCGGGTCTGCGACAATCGAAGGCTCGTTTCTGGATTTGTTCCACATGGCCGCACCGCTGACCTGGGATATTTTCTGCAAGGTCGTCGACAACTTCGGCGACGCAGGCGTTTGCTGGCGTTTAGCGCGGCAGTTGGCAAACGAGCACGGATTCCACGTCCGGCTTTGGATAGACAAGCCGGACGTCTTGTCCGCGCTGCGCTCCGGCGAGACCACGTATGCGCCGGGCAGCATCGCGATTCAGCCCTGGCATGCGGAAGACGCGCCCGAGGACTGCGCGGAAGTCGTCATCGAAGCCTTCGGCGCGCCAGTGCCCGCGTCTTACCTCGCCGCAATGGCGCGCAGCACGCGGCCGCCGGTGTGGATCAACCTCGAATATCTGTCGGCCGAAACCTGGGTCGAAGGCTGTCATGCCCTGCCCTCGCCGCATCCGCGTCTGCCTCTGACGCAGTGGTTTTTCTACCCCGGTTTCAACGCGCGTACCGGCGGGCTTTTGCGCGAGGTGGGCTTGCTCGAACGACGCCGGGGTTTTCTCGGCACGGACGGCCCCAGCAAGCTTTGGCAAGACCTGAAGATTGCCGCGCCGCCAACAAACGCGCTGAAGTTATCGCTCTTCGCCTACCGGACCGACGCTCTGCCAGCGCTGCTCGACATTTGGGCGGCCGGCGCGACGCCGATCTGGTGCGCCGCGCCCGAAGGGCTCGTTTCGCAACAAGTGCGCGCTTGGGCGGACGCGCCGCTCGTGGCCGGCGGCAAAGCCTTACAACGCGGGCAGCTGACGCTGCAAACACTGCCTTTTCTCGCGCAAACCACTTACGACCTATTGCTCTGGGCTTGTGATCTGAATTTTGTACGCGGCGAGGATTCCTTCGTGCGCGCGCAATGGGCAGGCAGCCCATTCATCTGGCAGATTTATCGTCAAGACGAGGCGGCGCATCTCGAAAAACTCGCCGCGTTTCTTGAACGCTACGCCGAAAACTTAAGCGCTATGACAACGGCGGCTCTATGCGGTTTCCATGCCGACTGGAACCCGGCCGGAGAATCCGCGCCGGTTTTTGCGCAATCATGGCCGCGTCTCGTCTCCGCCTTGCCCGAGCTGACGCGGCATGCGCGAGACTGGAGCGAGCGCTTGAGCCGGCAGACCGACTTGGCGTCAGCACTGGCGGATTTCGTAAAAAGCAAGCTAAAATAATAAGTTATCCCTATTTGTCTCAGGCGCCAGGCGGCGCCGTTTTTAATCTTCAGGTGCTCCGATGAAACTCGCCCAAGAACTCCGCGCCGGCAATGTCGTAATGGTCGGCAGCGACGCGCTGGTCGTCCAGAAAGCCGAATACAGCAAGTCCGGCCGCAATGCCTCCGTGGTCAAGATGAAATTCAAGAATCTCTTGACCGGCGCCGGCTCCGAAACCGTCTACCGCGCCGACGACAAATTCGAACTCGTCACGCTCGACCGCAAGGAAGTGACCTACTCCTACTTCGCCGATCCGATGTATGTGTTCATGGACACCGAGTACCACCAGTACGAAGTCGAAGCGGACAACATGCAGGAAGCGCTCAAGTACCTCGTCGACGGCATGCCGCTCGAAGTCGTGTTCTACGACGGCAAGGCGATTTCGGTCGAATTGCCCAACAGCGTCGTGCGTGAAGTCGTCTACACCGAGCCCGCCGTCAAAGGCGACACTTCGGGCAAGGTCATGAAGCCCGCCAAGATCAGCACCGGCTTCGAACTGCCCGTGCCGGCCTTCGTCGAAATCGGCGACAAGATCGAAATCGATACCCGCACCGACGAATACCGCAGCCGCGTCAAGTAAGCGGTATTTGCGCAATGCGAACAAACTAGGGCAGATTGAAAGATCTGCCCTTTGTTTTTAGATGTTTTGTCTCATCAATTGCTCAAGCTGTTCCGGCGTCATGACCCTGAGACGCTCGCGCAGCAAGCGGTGCCGCCCGGCCCGCAGCACGGCTTTGTCGCGGCTAACGAGCAAATCGGCCCGGCCTTGGACGGCCGCTTCGAGGAATTTTTGATCGTCGCTATCGCGGCACGCCGGCAAAGCTTGTATGGCTTCCGTCGCGGCAACACATTCGACCCGCGCACGATACTCCGCCAGCAAGACCGCCTGGCGTTCCGGCTCCACCTTGAATTGCGGATAGGCCAGCACGCGGCGCAATTCTTCGAGACAGTCTTCACGCGCAAGCAAGCAAAAACGGCCAGCGGCCAGCGCCGCACGCAAACGGACCAGTCCAGGATCTTCAAACAACCACAGCGCAAGCACGGTATTGGTATCGAGCACCACGCGCGGCCGATCGGGCAACACGAACGAATTGGGAAGCATGCGGCGGACTATACCGCGCAAAACGCTTCCTTCGGCGAATGAGGGTTCGCGCGGCGTTTGCAGGGGGAGTTTTACTAACGCTATCCGCTCAGACCCAATCCCAGTCGTCCGAAACCACGCCGAGTTCGCCGATATCGCGATCGGAGAGAAACAAGCCCTCCGGCACGGATTCGTCGAAAAGAGACTCCCCCTCTCCGGCAGAGCTGAAGAGTTCGGGATTAACGCCCTGCGCCGGCAGGACAAAAAAGGGGGATGTATCTATATTTACAACCGGCTTGTTGTCCACGGTTTGGCCACTCCAGCGAACGATTCGGGTTGAGGGAAGCCCACTATTGCCGGGATTGATAGATTTATTATTTTTCTAGCCCACGATTCTAATAACGTCAATGCACATCCGGACTTGAGGATTGCAAAAATATATTGCATTTTCATTTCTTCGATCTGAGCTTATGCCTGCAAGACACTTCGCAGACTTGGCGGCGGCACCCTAGAATTCAAGCATCATCCGGTTTTTACCCGGTCCATGTGGAGACAAACCATGCGTATCGCCCAGGACATCACCCAACTCATCGGCAACACGCCGTTAGTGAAGCTCAACCGCTTGACCGCCGGCCTGAAGGCGACGGTCGCGGCGAAACTCGAATACTTCAACCCGGCCCATAGCGTGAAAGACCGTATCGGCGTTTCGATGATCGACGCCGCCGAACGCGACGGAAAAATCAAGCCGGACACGATTATTCTCGAACCCACTTCGGGCAATACCGGCATCGCGCTGGCGATGGTCTGCGCCGCGCGCGGCTACAAGCTCGCGATCGTGATGCCGGAAACCATGAGCCGCGAACGCCGCCTCTTGCTCAAAGCCTATGGCGCCGAACTGATCCTGACGCCGGGGCCGGAAGGCATGCCCGGCGCGATCAAGCGCGCCGAAGAAATGGCCGCGGCGGATTCCCGTTACTTCATCCCGCAACAATTCAATAACCCCGCGAACCCGGAAGTTCACCGCAATACCACCGCGGAGGAAATCTGGAACGATACCGATGGCAAGGTCGATATCTTCGTTGCCGGCGTAGGCACGGGCGGCACCGTCACCGGCGTCGGCGAAGTACTCAAAGCGCGCAAACCGGGCGTGCAGATCATTGCGGTCGAACCCGACGCCAGTGCGGTACTTTCGGGCGGGCAACGCGGCCCGCATCCGATTCAGGGCCTCGGCGCGGGCTTTGTTCCCGAAGTGTTGAACACCAAAATTTACGATGAAGTGATTCGCGTGAAGAGTCCCGACGCTTTCGAATTCGCGCGCCGCGCGGCAACCGAGGAAGGCTTGCTCGTCGGCATTTCCTCCGGCGCCGCGATCTGGGCCGCGCTCGAAGTCGCCAAGCGCCCGGAAAACGCCGGCAAGCTCATCGTTGTCGTCATTCCGTCCTTCGGCGAACGCTATCTTTCGACCCCGCTGTACGAACATCTACAAACTTAAGCCCAGCACACGCAAACGACAAAAAAGCGCGCTACCGTACACCCCGGTAGCGCGCTGCGTTTTTCAGGATTCCCCATATGTTCGATTTCGATACGCCCCTGCCGCTCGCCGGCAACCCCCACGCGCAGAAGTGGAGCCGCTATGCGGGCCGCGATGTGATTCCAATGTGGGTCGCGGATATGGATTTCGCCGCACCGCCGCCGGTGATCGACGCGCTCCACACGGCCGTCGCCGCCGGACATTTCGGCTACACCAGCGCGACGCCCTCGCAGCACGAGGCCGTCTGCGCGCACTTGCAACGCCAATACGCCTGGTCGATTCAACCCGACTGGATCGTCTGGCTGCCGGGTTTGGTTTCGGCGCTGAATGTCGCCGTGCGCGCCTTCACGCGCGACGACGAAGCCGTCTTCAGCGCGACGCCCGTTTATCCGCCCTTTTTGAACGCGCCGCGCCTGGCCCAGCGCAAAGTCGGCACGCTCGCGCTCGAACGAGGCGAACACGGCTGGGGCTGGGATTTCGATGCGCTGGACCGCGCCTTGCCCGGCCACCGCCTATGGCTGTTTTGCCATCCGCACAATCCGGTCGGCCGCGCCTGGCGCGAAGACGAGCTTGCGCAAATCGGCGCGCTTGCCGAACGGCATGATCTCATCGTGTGCTCGGATGAGATTCACTGCGATCTGATCCTCGACCCCGCGCGGAAACATACCCCGCTCGCCGCGGCATGCCCCGCGCTCGCGCAGCGCAGCATCACGCTGATGGCGCCCTCCAAGACCTACAATATCCCCGGCCTCGGTGCTTCGTTCGCGATCATTCCCGACGCGCAGCTGCGCCATCGCTTCACGGCGACGATGGCGGGCATCGTGCCGCATGCGAACCTGCTCGGCCTCGTCGCGCTCGAAGCGGCGTTCCGTCATGGGGAACCCTGGCGACTCGCCCTGCTCGATGTGCTGCGCCGCAATGCGGCCCGCGTCGAATCCCAGATCGCCAAACTACCCGGTTTGCGCACCACGCCGGTCGAAGCAACCTATCTGGCCTGGATCGATTGCCGCGACTGGATGCGCGAGCGTAGCATCGCCGATCCCTGCGCCCATTTTGAGCAAGCCGGGTTGGCGCTATCCAATGGAAAAGACTTCGGCGCACCGGGTTTCGTGCGCCTGAATTTCGGCTGCCCGGCCTCCACCCTGGAAGCCGGTCTCGCCCGGCTTGCTGCTGCGGCCCAGTAAAAAGACAAAAGGCCGGATTCTTCTCAGAATCCGGCCTTCAAACCGGCCGCATGAAACATGCTTACTCCGTTCTGACCGCTGTCCCCTTGCGGCTAATTCTTGTTACTCCTCCCACAACCTTTGGCCCGAATCACAGACTGGCGCAGTATCCAGTGATTGGCGATTTTTATTTATGCCGTCATCAATCAAAGTGACGTGTACGAAGTGTATCCATGAACCCATCCAAGGATGGCATCCATTTGTCCCGTGGAAGACATTTAGGGCCGAGTTTTACAAAACCCAGCGCGCCGCATCGTTGCGCGCGATCTCGAACTCCCTTCCATCCTGGGTTTCAGCTCAAACCGCTCGGCTTCAGTTTCGGACTGATTACCCCCCCTTTACGGGCGCGCTTGCCGCGGTAGGCATCGAGCGCCGTGTTCTTGATCTGAACATCCGTTTCCTTACCGCCCCGGCCCACTCCCGCCACGGTCACGACGGCTTCCGCCGGGCAGGCGACGGCGACAAGCTCTTCTTTCTCATCGAGCCCCATCACGATCACACCGCGTCCGCGCGGCATGACTTTCATTTCGGCGCGCGGCGCGCACAGCAAGCGGCCGTTCGCCGACACGCTCGCGATCCATTCGCCCACGGTGGGCATCGGCTTCAGCACGCGCTCCTTGCCCTCCAGGGTCATAAACGCCTTGCCCGCGCGGTTGCGCCCGGCGAGTTCGCCAAGCGCGCAAATGAAACCGTAGCCGCCCGAATTAGCGAACAGATATTCCTGCGCCGGATCGCCCGAGAGCGCTTGCACCACGCGCGCGCCATGCTGTAACTCGATCAGCGTCGTGAGCGGCGCGCCGTCGCCGCGTCCGCCGGGCAGGTCGGCGATCCGTACCGAATAGGCGCGGCCCTGTGTGTCGATGATCAAAAGCGGCCACGGCGTGCGGGTTTCGATCACTGCGAACTCGCCGTCTCCGCTCTTGTAAGTGAGCGCCGCACGGTCGACGCCGTGGCCCTGGCGGCTGCGCACCCAGCCGTTGCGCGAGAGGATGACGGTGACCGGCTCATCAAGGACCGGGGCATCGGTCAGCACGATCGGCTGCGCGGTTTCGATCAGGGTGCGGCGCTCGTCGCCGAACTTCTTCGTATCCTCGGCGATTTCCTTGAGGATCAGCCGCGTCATCGCGCCGCGGTCTTCAAGCAGCTCGGCGAGCTTGCCGCGTTCGAGCCGCAGTTCGGCAAGTTCCTGCTCGATCTTGATGTATTCCATGCGCGCCAATTGGCGCAGGCGGATTTCGAGAATATCCTCGGCCTGGATTTCCGTCAGGCCGAACCTCGCCATCAGCTCGGCCTTCGGTTCATCGGCCTCGCGGATCACGCGGATCACCTCATCGATATGCAGGAAAACCGTGGCGCGGCCTTCGAGGATGTGGATGCGGCGATCAACTTCGCCAAGCCGGTGCCGCGTGCGGCGCTCGACCGTGACGTAACGGAAATCGACCCATTCTTTCAGGATTTCGATCAGGCCCTTCTGCGCCGGCCGGCCATCGCGGCCGATCACGGTGAAGTTGAGCGATACGCTGGCTTCGAGCGAGGTATGCGCGAGCAGAACGCGCATCAGCTCATCGGGCTCCTGCGTGCGCGACTTCGGTTCGAGCACCAGGCGCACCGCCTCCTTGTCGGAGGATTCGTCGCGCGCCGCGTCGAGCACGCCGAGCACGAGCGCCTTATTCGCCTTTTCATCCGCGGAAACCTCCTTTTTACCGCTCTTCGGCTGCGGATTGGTGAGCGCTTCGATTTCCGCCAGAACCTTGGCGATCGAAACACCATGCGGCAATTCGTGGACGATCACGCGCCATGCGCCGCGCGCAAGCGGCTCGACACGCCAGCGCGCACGCATGCGCAGGCTGCCGCGGCCGCCCGCATAGGCATCGCGCACGCTCTGCGGCGGAGAAATAAGCTGACCGCCACCCGGGAAATCGGGCCCCGGCAACAGCGCCATCACCTCGTCGAGCGTCGCATCGGGCTTTTTAATCAGCAATTGCACGGCCGCCGAAACCTCACGCAAATTGTGCGGCGGACATTCGGTCGCCATGCCGACGGCGATGCCGGACGCACCGTTGAGCAGCAGCATCGGCAAACGCGCCGGGAAAAGTTTCGGCTCCTGCCACGCGCCATCGTAGTTCGGCACAAAGTCGACCGTGCCGCGGTCGATTTCACCGAGCAGCAGATCGGCCAGCGGCGTAAGGCGCATTTCGGTGTAGCGCATCGCCGCCGCGCCATCGCCGTCGCGCGAGCCGAAGTTGCCCTGACCGTCGATCAGCGGGTAGCGCAGCGTGAAATCCTGCGCCATGCGCACGGCCGCGTCGTAGACCGCGGAGTCGCCGTGCGGATGCAGCTTACCGATCACATCGCCGACGACGCGCGCGCTCTTCACGGGCTTCGCGCCCGGCGCGAGCCGCATTTCGTGCATCGCATAAAGGATGCGGCGCTGCACCGGCTTCATGCCGTCCTCGACCTGCGGCAAGGCGCGGCCGCGCACCACGCTCATCGCGTAGGCGAGATAAGCGCGCTCGGCGAAAGCCGCGATTGGCAGGTGATCGTCCGGCAGCTCCGCGAGCGTCGGCGGAGCCGCGGGCGGTTCGACCGGCGCGGCCTCGATGACTGCCGGCGTCTCCTCGGGAAACAGATCAGGTTCTTGCTCGTGCGACATGAATCCTCAAACTACAAAAGATGGCGTGGCCGGATTATCTCAGCCTTGACCACGGGTTGAGCGCAAGCCCCGTCATTTATGGCGGGGTTGGCGAAACAAGTGTTACTGGCGCCGAAGGCGCTTCCAATTTGTGGCGAGGAAGCCCCAACCTTCAGGTTGGGGTGACTCACGGCTGTATACGAGCACAGCCCGATTGATCGTTTATCCGAAAACCCTATAAACAAACCGCCCAGGTTTTTATGCCTGGGCGGTTGCTGGAACTGCTTTTGAGACGAATCGGATTACTTGGCTTTGCGCTCGCGCCGCGCCGCATATGCCAAACCGCCCAACGCGCCGATCGCCAGCAATGAGAGTGGATCGACGGCACCGCCGCCACCACCACCTCCGCCACCAGCACCGCTACCGCCGCCTCCATTACCATCGCCGCCGTTGCCACCTCCGCCACCATTGCCGTTATCACCACCGCCGGCGGCAGCCACGGAAATCGTCAGGGTCGTCGTGTCAGTGCGGCCCGCGCCATCGGTCACCTTCAAACTGACGATGGTGCTACCCGCGTTGGCAGGTGTCAGAGTTGCGCTCGCTTGATCCGCATTGCTCAGGTTGCTCGCAGTGCCACCGTCATCAACGATGCTCCATTGATAGCTGCCGATCGAGCTTCCACTCGCGGCGCTGCTGCCAGTACTGGAAAGATTTAAACCTACCCCGGCCGTCGCACCGTTGACAGGCGTGATGACGGCTTCCGGACGCAGAGCCTCATCGACCGCGCCAGATGCGTTCAGCATCCCCGCGCCGCAAGTATCGGTCGTGCAATTGCATGCTTGGCCGGCCGGTGCACTACCACATGTCGGCAAACCTGGAATGCTTGGGAAAGGCTTCGCGCTATTCTTGATCCGCTGAATCAATTGCGCTACGGAAAGATCCGGATGCACTCCCTGCATCAAGGACGCGACACCTGCAACTTGAGCGGATGCAGAACTCGTGTTGTTCTCACCACTGTTTAAAGAGAGGTATCCGTTAACCGAAGGTGCGTCATTACCGTCATTGGTTGTCGTCACAATGGAAAAATAAGAGCCGCCACCGCGATTACCCATTGGGGCGGCAATATCCACTCTGGACCCAAAGTTTGCGATATCCCCCTTGCTGCCATCATTGTTCAGGCCGGTTACCGCCAGCACGCCTTCGCAATTGGCCGGTTCTCCGACGCCCTGCACCCCTTGATTCCCCACCGCCGCGACAATCAATGCGTTCTTTGCGAGAATCTCCTTGGTCACGCCTTGATAGGACGCCCCGCATGCGGACGCCGGATCACCGGAAAAACTGAGGTTCATGATCTGCGCGGGATTGGGGTTGTCAGGAACGCCACCGACGGAAAGGCCCGCCGCCCAGCGCATACCGGCGATGATGTCCGGATCGTAGGCAAAGCAGCGGCCCGTAATGCGCACGGGCAGAATTTTCGCGTTCCAGTTGATGCCCGCAACGCCGGCGCTATTGTTCGTCGCCGCCGCGATGATGCCGGCCATCTGGGTGCCATGCCAAGTGCTGAGCGATGGCACACTATTAGGCAGACTGCCATCACAGTAGTCACCCGGATCTGTCGCATCGGCATTGGGTCCAACGTTACCTCCTGCCGCAGCAAGATTGGTGACAAAATTGTACCCAGGCAAGAGCTTGCTTATGAGATCCGGGTGATCCAATCGAACCCCCGAATCCACCACGGCGACCACCGTCGAGGAACTACCCACCGTAGTCGTCCATGCACCCACCGCATCGATCGCCGCTGCGTGAGTCACATCCGGCGCCTGTAAATACCATTGGTCACTAAAGAGCGGATCATTGGGCGCAGCGGCCCACGCCGACGCCGCGCAGCATAAAGCCAACAAAGCGCCGGCGGGTTTATGACACCAACCCAAGGTGGCGCGTAGACCTTGCAAACTAGAGTGTTTATGCATATGTGTCATGGTGTGATTCGGCGGTGGCCGCCGATCCTCTAAGTCAGAATTGTCCGGGTAAAAACACACTAGGAAGCATGATGGCACCATGCTAATTTTCGATTCAAGCTTATCTTTTCACGCTCAGGACAAATAATTGTTCATTTGCCATCACAATCCAATGCCATCAAATTAAAAATTTGATGGCATTTAATATAATTGACGATTTTCAGATATTTCTTAGTTAAATTTTGCGATTTGGATGTTTTGAATGGCTGCCAAACAGATGCGTACAGCAAGAACACGGAAAAGGAAAATAAGCTGGTATTGGATTTTTTTCCTTACGCTCATCGCTATTGGCTTGGTCTCAGGCACGGTACTAGTGGCTTTACTTAAGCTCAATGTGGCGCCGCGAACTCTTGCGAGCTACCTCGCGCACAGAGGCGAAGGGCATTCGCGCCTGATCACCTATCCTGTCAATAAATTCGCCGCCCTGCTGCAACGCCTGGACCGCGGCCCGGAACTATCCGCAGCGCTTGAATATCCAGCCTGGGCCGGCGCGCAAAAAACCGCCCGAACAGAAACACAGCCTGCAAAATTCCTCATCGATCGCCCGGAAGCATTACAAACAGCGCTCGATGCGGCGCAACCGGGCGACCGAATCGAATTTCTACCCGGTGTCTATCGTTTCCACGGCGAAGCAATCAACATTCGCCGCGGCGGAACCGAAACCGCGCCAATCACGCTTGCCGCACACCAGTTTGGCGATGTTACTATGGAGTTCGACATGCTTGAAGGGTTTCACATCAATGCGCCCTTCTGGCATTTTGAAAATCTGACGATCCGTGGCGTTTGTGAAAACGATGGCAATTGCGAACACGCATTCCACATTGTCGGCGCGGCGCGTGGCGTGGAAATCCGCAACAACCGGATTGAAGACTTCAACGCGCAGATCAAAATCAATGGGGAAGGCGGACATTTCCCCGACAACGGGATCATCGAAGGCAATTCTCTGACGGCCAGCCATGTCCGCCGCACGGATAACCCCGTCACGGTGATCGATCTTGTCGCTGTGAACAATTGGCAAATCCGGCACAATTTGATTGCCGATTTCATCAAACGCGATGGCGACGGCATCAGCTACGGCGCTTTTGCAAAAGGGGCTGGTAGCGGCAATCGCTTCGAATCCAACCTTGTGCTGTGCGAATATCGGCTGCGCGGCGAGCCGGGACAGCGCGTCGGCCTCTCGCTCGGCGGGGGTGGCAGCACAGATCAATACTGCCGCGATCACCGTTGCATCACGGAACAGGACGGCGGCGTACTGCACAATAACGTCGTCAGCTTCTGCTCCGATGCCGGCATTTACCTGAACCGGTCGGCGACCAGTCAGCTCACACACAACATCCTGCTCGACACGGCCGGGGTCGAACTGCGCGGAGCGGAAACGAACGGCCGCTTTTCCGGGAATCTGCTGGACGGAGGAATTCGCATAATCGATGATGCGGAGCTGGAAACCTCGGACAATCAGATCGCGGGCCGGCTTGCCGCTTATTTTGGCTACCATCCGGTGCGCGCCTTGTTTCGCGACGCGGCATCTCTCGATCTGACTTGGGCGGGCGCCCCTCCCGCCGGTGGAAAACCCCAGCCCGGCGAGATCGATTTTTGCGGGCGGCCACGTTCGGCACAGCCGATCCTTGGCGCCTTCGAAAACTTCGCCGCCTGCCTCAAACACTAAAAAGGGAGAGGCCCGTGTGCGTCGAACGAACTTCACTGAACCCGCTAATGCATTTATGATGCTGTCTTGATTCCGGACATCATTGCGCTGCCAAATTGTAGCCGGGGTAAGTACTGTTCTGGGATCTTATGTTTCGATCATTACGCGGTCGCCTCATTGTTCTGCTCGTCCTGCTGGTCGTGGCCGCAGGCGCGGCGGGTACGCTCATGGTGGGCCTGTTCCGGCAGTCAGCCACGGCCCAGGTGGGGCGGGCTGAAGCGGAAGTCGGGCGCGCCTGCGATGCGATCACCGACGCTTATCGCTTCTACAGCAGCGGTTGGCAGGATACCCCCGTGCAACTCGACAGCGATGCCTTGCGCCACGACCTGACCGCCGTGGTGCAGACCGCCCTGCGCGACCGGCCGCGCATCGAGGGCGGGATCTGGCAGGCCGATGCCGGTTCTTTGGCCTACGCTTTTCCAACGTACCAAGGTTCCGGCCCCAAGACCGATGTGCCGCAGGCGGAACTGCCGCGCATTCAGGCGGTCAATCAGGCCGCGCTGGCGAACGAGCGGCAGGCCAGCAGCCGTTACGACGCGCCGGCGCAGGTTTTGCTGCTGACGGCCTGCCCGCTGCCGGGGCCGATTCCGAATCTGACGGCGTGGGCCATGACGCGCGTGGCGACCTTCGCCGGGGACAGTTACCGCCTGCTGATGACGGGCCTCGGCGTCCTGTTTGCCGCGGTGCTGGCGGCGGCCGCGTTGCTCGGCCGGCTGACGATGACGTGGTCGCGCCATGTGGCGCGCATCGAGAGCGCGCTCCAGACGCACGATATTGCCGGATTGCCGGCCCTGCCCGCGACGGGCGAGCGCGAACTCGACCGCATCGTCATGGCGCTGAACGATGCCGGGCAGCGGCTGGCCGAAGCGCGCCGCCGCGCCGATGAACTGGCGCGGCAGGTGGCCACGGGCGAGCGGCTGGCGGCAATCGGGCGCGTGGCCGCCGGCGTGGCGCACGAGATTCGCAACCCGATTGGCGCCATGCGCCTGAAGGCGGAAAACGCTCTGGCCGGCGATGAGGCGCGCAAGAACGCGGCGCTGACCATGATGCTGGCGCAAATCGAGCGGCTGGACGCGCTGGTGCGCCGTCTGTTGAGCATGGCCGAGCGCGAAAAGCTGCATTGCGCGCCGGTGGCGTTGCCGCCTTTTCTCGAATCCTGCCTGACGCCGCACCGGGAACTCGCCCGCGCCAAGGGCGTGACGCTGGAATGCGTGGCCGACGACGCGGCGCCAAATTTCGACGCTGAACAAATGCGCCGCGCCCTCGACAATCTCGTGCTCAACGCCATTGCCGCCGCGCCGGCGGGCAGCGCCATTGCCGTCGCGGCGCGGCGCGATGGCGAGCATCTCGTCATTTCGGTTCATGACGAAGGGCCGGGGCCGGACGCGGCAATCCGCGAGCATTTGTTCGAGCCGTTCGTCACCGGCCGCGCCGACGGCGCCGGTCTGGGCCTGTCGATCGTGCGCGAAGTCGCGGCGACGCATGACGGCTCCGCGCGTCTGGGTTCTTGCCCGGCGGGAACCGTATTTGAAATGGTGCTGCCATGGCGTTGATCCTGATCGTTGACGATGATGCCGCGATGCGCGACGCGCTGGGCGAGGCCGCGCGCGATCTGGGCCACGAGGTTGCCTTGGCCGCGTCGGGGGCGCAGGCGCTCGACCTGCTCGCGGCGCGGGCGGTTGACGCGGCGCTGCTCGACCTGCGTATGCCCGGCATGGACGGCATCGAGGTTTTGCGGCGCATCCGCGCTCTGCCCGAGCCGCCGCCGGTGGCGGTGTTGACCGCGCACGCCACCGCCGACAACACGATCGAAGCAATGCGCCTCGGCGCTTTCGATCACCTGACCAAACCCATTGGCCGCGAGGCGCTCGCGCGCGTGTTGACCGGCATGCTGGCGGCCAGAACGGCGCCGCTCGCCCCCCGACAAGCGCCGGAGGCGGACGCGCTGATCGGCTCCAGCGAGGCGATGCGCGCCGTCCAGAGGGCCATTGGCATGTTGACCGACAGTCAGGCCACCGTGCTCATTTCCGGCGAAACGGGCACCGGCAAGGAACTGGTGGCGCGCGCCATACACGCGCACGGGCAGCGCGGCGGCCAGCCCTTCGTGCCGGTCAACTGCGCCGCGATCCCGGCCGAACTTCTGGAAAGCGAGCTGTTCGGCCATGTCCGCGGCGCGTTTACCGGCGCCGTGGCCGAGCGCATGGGCGCCTTCCGCGACGCCGGGCAAGGCACGCTGTTTCTCGACGAAATCGGCGACATGGATCTCGCCATGCAGGCCAAGATTCTGCGCGCCCTGCAAGAGCGCGTGGTCACGCCCGTCGGCGGCAAGCCGGTGGCCGTCGATGTGCGCGTCATCGCGGCCACCCACCGCGACCTGCAACAGCGCGTGCGCGAAGGCGCATTCCGTGAGGATCTGTTCTACCGGCTGCATGTGGTGCCCATCCATTTGCCCGCGCTGCGCGAGCGCCTTGCCGACATCGTGCCGCTGGCCGAATATTTTCTGGCCCGCGCCGGCGGCGCCAAGCAACTTGCGCCACAAGCGGCGGCGCGGCTCCTCGGGCATGACTGGCCGGGCAATGTGCGCGAATTGAAAAACGCGATGGAACGCGCCGCCGTGCTGGCGCGCGGCGGCGTGGTGAATGCCGCCGATTTCGACTTCATCGGCCAAACGACCCCGGCCAGCGGTCAGACCATTGACTGGCCGGATGAAGACCTGCCGTCGGCCACCGCCCGCCTCGAAGAAATGCTGATCCGCCGCGCTCTGGCCAAAAGCGCCAACAACCGCGCCGAAGCCGCCCGCCTGCTCGGCATCCACCGCCAGCTTCTTTATACGAAAATGCGGCGCTACGGTCTCGATGCGTCTGAAGAGCGGACGCAAGGTGTCGGGGAAGCGGACGTTCCGGCGGATCGCGCGGAGTAAAAAACCAGGCATATCAATGACTTGACTCTTGGCATGCGGCTTGCTATTCATTCCTTGCCCAGTTTTTTAAAGGAGTGAATAGCATGAAATCCCCGTGGAAAACCACCCTGGCAGGTGGATCGATTCTATTGGCGCTGAGCGCCAGCGCCTTGGCGCAAACCCCGCCGCCGCCCCTGGCTGCCAGCGCGGCGCCGCTCTACGACCCGCAACAGCTTCCCGCGCAACGCGGAAAAGTCCAGCAGTTCACCTTGACGCCACGCGGCGACATCGACGGACTGATTCTGACCGACGGTACCGAGGTCAAGACGCCGCCGCACCTTTCGACGCAGATCGCCTTTGCCATCAAGCCGGGGGATGCGGTCACGGTTCACGGACTGCGCGCGGCGGCCTTGCCGCTGGTGCAAGCCGTATCCATCACGAACGACGCGACCGGGCAGACGATCGTCGACAACGGGCCGGCTCGCCCCGCCGCCGCCCCGCCGCCGCCCTTCGCATCCGTTGAGCAGGTCAGCGGGCCGCTGCCCGGACTGACCCAATTGCAAGGCCGCGTGCGCATGGCGCTGCACGGCCCACAGGGCGACGTCAACGGCGCCTTGCTGGAAGACGGCACGATTTTGCGTTTGCCGCCGCCGGAGGCTTATCGCTTCGCCAAGCTGCTGCAACCTGGACAAACGCTCGTCGCGACGGGCACCGCGCTGGTCACGCCGGCCGGCAAGGTCATGCAGGCGCAGCAGATCGGCGCGTCAAGCGACCAATTGAGTCTGGTCAGACAGCCGCCGCGCCCAGGAAAAGGCGGCAAGGGCGGAAAGGGAAAGCGCCCGCCGCCTGCTCCTGATGCGGGAGTACGCTTCTAGTTGAGCCATCCCCTCTCCCACAAGCGGGAGAGGGGACGCAGCGCCACGCGCCTGACTTCAAATCATCCAGCCACAAGGCGTACATGATCCCCGACCGCAGCCCCACCGCCTTGCGCCGCGCCAAGTTCGGCCTCGACGCGGCGAACTTCTTTCTCTCCGACGTGCGCACCGGCCTCGGCCCGTATCTGGCGATCTACCTGCTCACGGTTGAGAAATGGGATCAGCAAAGTATCGGCGTGGTGATGTCGATCGCCACGATTGCGGGCGTCGTGGCGCAGACACCCGCCGGCGCGCTGGTCGATGCAACGCGCGCCAAGCGGGCGCTCATGGCCGTGGCCGCCGTGACGGTCACCGTGGCCTGCCTGTTTCTGCCGTGGTTTCCTTTCTTCTGGCCGGTGGCGGTGTCGCAGGCGGCGGCACAAGCGGCGGCGACGGTCTTCGGCCCGGCGCTGACGGCGGTCACGCTGGGCATCGTGGGGCGCGATCTGTTCACCCGGCGCATCGGGCGCAATGAATTTTTCAACCACGCCGGCAATGCCTTTGCGGCCGGTGCGGCGGGGCTGGCGGCCTATTGGGTCGGGCCGGTCGCGGTGTTCTATCTGCTTGCCGCCACAGCGGCGGCGAGCCTGCTCAGCGTGCCGATCATTCCCGGCGCGGCGATTGATCACGATGTCGCGTGCGGCCTGGACGAGGCCGGTAACAGTACCGCCACGCAGACGCATGAGCGGCCATCGGGCTGGACGGCGCTGCTGAGTTGCCGGCCGCTCTTGATTTTTGCCATCTGCGTCGTGCTCTTCCACCTTTCCAACGCCGCCATGCTGCCGCTGGTCGGACAGCAGCTGGCGAGCCAGAATGAAAAGCTCGGCACCACGCTGATGTCGGTCTGCATCGTCGCCGCGCAGGTGGTGATGCTGCCCATGGCGCTGCTGGTCGGGGCCAAGGCCGACTCGTGGGGACACAAGCCGCTCTTTCTCCTTGGGCTGCTTGTCCTGGCCGCGCGCGGCATGCTCTACACGCTCTCGGACAATCCCTTCTGGCTGATGGGCGTGCAGTTGCTCGACGGCGTGGGCGCCGGGATTTTCGGCACCATCTTTCCAATCATCGTGGCCGACGTGACGCACGGGACGGGGCGTTTCAATCTGGCCCAGGGGGCAATCAACACGGCCCTGGGCATAGGGGCGGCGCTATCCACGAGCCTCGCCGGTTTCGTGGTCGTGCGCGGCGGCTACCATGCGGCCTTCCTGACCCTCGGCGCCGTGGCGCTGGCGGGGCTGGCGTTGTTCTTTGTCGCCATGCCCGAGACCAAAGGCTGGCAAGATAACCGTGGCGGTAACATTGAAAGCCCTATAGGGAACCGGAAGCGAGAATGATTATCAGCGCAATAACTGCAACCTGCGGCATCGCGGTGCTCGCCACTGCGGGGGTTGTTATCCGGCCGTTCCGGTGGCCCGAAGCGGGATGGGCGGTCGCCGGGGCGTGTTTGCTCGTACTGCTAGGGCTGCTGCCCTGGCGAGACGCGCTCAGTGGGATACGCAAGGGAACGGACGTTTATTTGTTCCTTACCGGCATGATGCTGATCGCAGAGATGGCGCGCCAGGAGGGCCTGTTCGACTGGATCGCCGCGCTCGCCGTCAAACACGCAAAAGGTTCGCCGCAGCGGTTGTTCGCACTCATCTATGGCGTCGGCGTTGTGGTCACGGCGTTGATGTCGAACGACGCCACCGCAGTGGTGCTGACACCCGCGGTTTACGCAGCGGCGCGGGCGGCGAAGGCCGAACCGCTGCCGTACCTGCTCATCTGCGCCTTCATCGCCAACGCGGCGAGCTTCGTGTTGCCGATCTCGAACCCGGCCAATCTCGTCCTCTACGGCAGCTACATGCCGCAGCTTGGTACCTGGCTCGGCCAATTCGGACTGGCCTCGCTCGCCTCGATCGCCGCCACCTATGTGATGCTGCGCCTGACCCAGCGGTGCGCCTTGGCGGCTGAAACGCTTACCGCCCATGTCCCACAGCCGAAACTCAGCCGTGGCGGAGTCCTGACCGCCTACGGGATTGGCGCGATCGCGGTCGTCCTGCTCGCCTGCTCGGCTCTTGACGTACAGCTCGGACTCCCGACCTTTGTGTGCGGGGCAGTGACCAGCGTGCTTGTGATGGTGTTCAATCGCTCGTCGCCTCTGCCGGTGATCCGGCAGGTGTCATGGGGCGTCCTGCCGCTCGTTGCCGGCCTGTTCGTGCTGGTGGAAGGATTTGATCGGGTGGGCGCCATCGCGTTTCTGAGCGCGCTTCTCCACGCCGCCGTCGCACATTCGATGGCTGCCGCAGCCTGGGGAAGCGCCACCGTGCTGGCGATGGCCTGCAACCTGATGAACAACCTGCCGGTAGGGTTGATTGCTGGCTCTGTGATGGCAAGTGAGCCATTACCGCCGCAGGTTACCGGCGCGGCGCTGATCGCCGTCGATCTTGGCCCGAACCTCTCGGTCACCGGCTCCCTCGCCACCATCCTGTGGCTCATCGCGCTACGGCGGGAAGGCGAAGCGATCAGCGCCTGGCGTTTCCTGCGCCTGGGTTTTCTGGTGATGCCCCCGGCCCTGATCCTAGCGGTTGGTGCGATGATGCTAAGTGTTTAGTCCCACAGTATGCCGGTGTAATTCATAACCAACTGCGGAGAGACAACTTTGGGACAAATTCCACGCGGAAGCGCCCAAACGACAAAGGCAGTTCGTCGAACGAAACCGGACAAGAAAAAAGCCAGAATCCTTGATAACGCTCGGAATTCTGGCTTTCTTTGGACTTACTGTGGCAGCAGGAATCGAACAGTCGATGCAAACCCTCATGGCTGCTCGGTTTATGTTTCTTCTATCTCTGAGATACCAACAAAAATACCATCAGATGATGCTTTCTAGGTAGTTACCCGCACTCCCAAGCGGCGGCTACCCCAACCGAACAAAGAACCCGCGACGAGTGCATGCTGGCTTGCGCCCCTTCTCTCAACGTCCGAAACGACTTCGCGGGAATAGATACCTTACTGCGTTTCAAGACCCCCCGTTGGCTATAATTTGACTGCCCTCGTCGCAGGCTGGTGGAAATGATCGGCAACGATCTATAGCCAGACACTTACCGGACGGGGGCTTCTTTTTTTTACCGCTCTGCGCATAGACTTTAGACATGCCCGCGAAAACGTTTTGGACGTAGAGAGGCCGGAGCCGCAAGGTCAGCAGGTGCTCGTCGCGGGCTAACTCTTTTCTTTTCCCATCACAGTTTGATCCCATATTTCGCGAGTTCCGGCGCCAACTCCTCGTCGGTTAGGTCGCGATAGGTATTTGTCGCGATCGGCCCGCTGTTTTCGCCCGTCAGTTCAACGGCTTGCTGCGGCTTGCCGTAGCCTCTATCGAGCAAGGCATTTGCCGCACTTATACGGGCTGCCTGAGGTGCGTTTTCGTCGTTCATGATGTGGTGGTCAAATAATTTCGGACACGCCGATAGGTTGTTGCGCAGCCGGCTTGGCCTCATAGGCACAGGGCGACAGATAGCCCAAGCTTGAATGCAAACGCACCGGGTTATAGAAGCCAACGATGTACTGGATGATGTCGCGCTGGGCCTCGTCGTGATTGGCATAGCGTTGCTGCCATACCCGCTCCATCTTCAAGTTCAGGAAGAAGCGCTCCATTGGCGCGTCCCAGCAATTGCCCTTTCGGCTCATGCTGCAAACGATGCCATGGTGCGCCAGCACGGCCTGATACTCGGCGCTGGCGTACTGACTACCCCGGACGCCCTTCTAAAGGTCAAGAGGTAATTTGAACCTGCCTGATCTGGAGGTTGCGCTGCCGGATTACAGCGTAGACCTCCCGCGCGATATAACGCTTGAGACAGCGGATCGCTTCGAGTTT
>WQYQ01000012.1 GCA_009781175.1 Betaproteobacteria bacterium | reverse complement strand
CTGCTTCAAACCGCAAAACCGATCAGCGAAAACTCACCACCGATCTAAGCTCTTGCCGCCCCCGCTGCAATGTCGCCGCAGCAGAGAAGCGAGACTTTAACAACCCATATAACTTCCGTCAACGATTTTCCCGAAATATTTCTGACACAAACCCCGCCACATTGTCTCCCATCCCTTAATACCCAGGCACCGAAACAAAATTCTCAAAACGTGTACTCTCACCACGGAAGGTTAGGCGCACCGCGCCTGTCGGGCCGTTACGGTGTTTCCCGATGATGAGTTCCGCCGAGCCTTTGTCTGGAGAGTCAGGGTTATAGATTTCGTCGCGATAGATGAACATGATGATGTCTGCATCCTGTTCGATGGCACCGGATTCACGCAAATCCGACATTACAGGCCGTTTATTCGGCCGTTGTTCGAGGCTTCGATTGAGCTGCGAGAGCGCGAAGATCGGCACATGCAGTTCTTTTGCGAGCGATTTGATTGAGCGCGAAATTTCAGACAGTTCCTGCGCGCGGTTATCGGACTCCTTGAGGGAGGTCATCAACTGTAGGTAATCGACTACGACCAGCCCCAGCTTGCCGCGTTGACGGTACAAACGCCGGCAACGCGCGCGCAAATCCGTTGGATTCAGGCCGGGCGTTTCATCGATATAGATCGGCGCCTCATGCAGCCTACCCAAGGCCACGGTCAGATTCTGCCAATCGTCGTCGGTAAGCTTACCGGTGCGCAGGCGATGCTGATCCAGGCGTCCCACCGATGCGATGAAACGCATCGCCAACTGAGTTGCCGGCATTTCCATCGAGAAGATCGCTACCGGCAGCCCTGCGTTGAGCGCCACGTTTTCGGCCACGTTGAGCGCAAAAGTGGTCTTACCCATGCCGGGGCGGCCGGCCACGACGATCATGTCGCTGCCTTGCAGGCCGGAGGTCATATCATCGATATCGATGAACCCGTAAGGAACGCCGGTGACTTCAGAAGGATTGTCCCGGTCGTAGAGTTCCTGAATCCGATCTACAACTTGTCCGAGCACCGGCTGAATCGGCACGAAGCCCGATGCCTGACGCGCGCCCGCCTCCGCAATCTCAAAAATTTTGGCTTCGGCCTGATCGAGCAAATCCTTCGCGTCCTTGCCCGCAGGGGCAAGAGCGCTTGCGGCAATCTCGTCGCCAACCGTGACCAGCCTACGCAGGATGCAACGCTCGCGGATGATTTCCGCATAGCGCCGGATGTTGGCCGCCGAAGGCGTGTTGTTCGCGATTTCGGCCAAATAGGCCAGCCCGCCAACCTGCGCAGCCGTACCCGCTTTGTCGAGCGATTCGAATACCGTCACCACATCGGCCGGCTTGCCCTGCTCAATCAGATGCGCGACCTGGCGAAAGATGCGGCGATGATCGTCGCGGTAGAAATCGGTTTCATTGACCAGATCGGCGATTCGATCCCAAGCCTGATTGTCGAGCAGCAGACCGCCGATCAAAGATTGTTCCGCCTCGACCGAATGCGGCGGAAGCTTGAGGGCCGCCATTTGCGGATCGGGAACCTCTGACATGGAGCGTGCTTTCAAATAACCAAAGGAGAAAGTTTAACCAAGTCGCGAAGATTCACGCTGCGGAGATTCGCGCGGCCGACAATAGCACTCCCAAAAGAAAAAAGGCGACAAACTCGTAGCCGTCGCCTTTTCACTTACGAACCCCCACAAAAATTACTTCTTCCGCATTGGGGGCAGATCGGTACACGCGCCTTCGAACACTTCCGCCGTCATGCCGATCGACTCCCCTAGGGTCGGATGGGGATGGATCGTTTTGCCAATATCGACGGCATCGCAACCCATTTCGATCGCTAGGGCGACCTCGCCGATCATGTCGCCCGCATTCGGGCCGACGATGCAGCCACCGATGACGCGATGGGTTTCCGGGTCGAAGATCAGCTTGGTGAAGCCATAGTCGCAACCGTTCGCAATCGCGCGACCGGATGCCGCCCACGGGAACTTCGCCACCTCGATCTTGCGCCCGCTGTCTTTGGCCTCGGTTTCCGTCACACCGACCCAGGCGACTTCAGGCTCGGTGTAAGCGACCGATGGAATCACCTGGGCATCGAAGAAACTCTTCTGCCCTGCGGCCGCTTCCGCCGCCACATGCGCCTCATGCACGCCTTTGTGCGCCAGCATCGGCTGGCCTACGATATCGCCGATCGCAAAGATATGCGGCGCGTTGGTGCGCTGCTGTTTGTCGACGGGAATGAAGCCGCGTTCGGTGACGGTGACGCCGGCCTTCTCGGCGGCGATCTTCTTACCGTTCGGCGAACGCCCGACAGAGGAGAGAATCAGGTCGTACTTCTGTTCGTCGGCAGGCGCTTGCTCGCCTTCGAACTTGACCATGACGCCGTCGGGCCGCACGGTTACGCCGACCGTCCTGGTTTTCAGCATGACCTTGTCGAAGCGGTGCAGGTTCTGTTTTTCCCACACTTTGACGGCATCGCGGTCGGCTCCGGCCATCAGTCCGTCGAGCATTTCGACGACATCGATGCGCGCGCCGAGCGCCGAATAGACCGTTGCCATTTCGAGCCCGATGATGCCGCCGCCGATCACGAGCATCCGTTTGGGAATCTGGCGCAATTCCAGCGCGCCGGTCGAATCGACGATGCGCGGATCTTCAGGTAGGAAAGGCAGTTTCACCGCCTGCGAGCCCGCCGCGATGATCGCCTGTTTGAAGCGGATCACTTTTTTC
Source organism: Betaproteobacteria bacterium (assembly GCA_009781175.1). Lineage (GTDB taxonomy): Bacteria > Pseudomonadota > Gammaproteobacteria > Burkholderiales > Rhodocyclaceae > Niveibacterium. The sequence goes on along the minus strand of WQYQ01000012.1, from coordinate 98,146 downwards.
TCGCCGGTTTGCGCGGAGCCCGAACCGCTCGTCAGGGCCACTTCGACATGCTGTGGATCGAGGAATTGGCCGTAACCGCGCACGACATCGACCTTGCGCGCCTTCGCCATGCCGGCGAGTCCGCCGGTCAGTCTGCCGACGACCTTTTCCTTGTGCGCGCGCAAGCGATCCAGATCGACCGTCGGCTGCCCGAACGCCACGCCCACATCGGTAAAGTGCGCCGCGTCCTCAATCACGCTGGCGACATGCAGCAGCGCTTTCGAGGGGATGCAGCCCACATTCAGGCAGACTCCGCCGAGCGTGGCATAGCGTTCGACGATGACGGTTTTAAGCCCGAGGTCCGCCGCGCGGAACGCCGCCGAATAGCCGCCTGGGCCCGCGCCCAGCACGAGCATTTCGCATTCGATGTCGGCCGCGCCGGTGTAACTCCCCGCCGCAGCCGAAGCCGCGGGCGCCGCGGCTGGGGCGGGCGCTGTCTGTTTGACGGGCGCGGGCGCAGCGACCGCGTCTTCCGCTTCGAGCACGGCGACAAGCGCGCCTTCGCGGACCCGGTCGCCGACGCGCACGCGCACTTCCCTGACGACGCCGGCCGCCGAGGATGGCACATCCATCGTCGCCTTGTCGGATTCGAGCGTAACCAAAGGATCGTCGACTTTCACCCGGTCACCGACCTTGATTGCCACTTCGATCACCGGCACGTCTTTAAAGTCGCCGATATCGGGGACTTGCACTTCAATGAGCTTAGTCATCGCAGTCTCTCCCGCTCACAGCAGCACGCGGCGCATATCCGCGAGCGCTTGGGTGAGGAAGCTCGTGAAGCGCGCGGCCGCGGCGCCGTCGATGACGCGATGGTCGTAGGAAAGCGAGAGCGGCAGCATCAGGCGGGGCACGAATGCCTTGCCATCCCAGACCGGCTCCAGCGCCGACTTCGAGACGCCGAGAATCGCGACTTCGGGCGCATTGACGATCGGCGTGAATGCCGTGCCGCCGATGCCGCCGAGGCTGGAGATCGAGAAACAGCCGCCGCTCATTTCCGCCGGGCCAAGTTTGCCGTCGCGCGCCTTCTTCGCGAGTTCCGCCATGTCGCGCGCGATGTCGTAGACCGATTTCTTGTCACAATCGCGGATCACCGGCACGACCAGCCCATTCGGCGTATCGGCGGCGAAACCGATGTGGAAGTATTGCTTGTAGACCAGATTGTCCCCGTCGAGCGAAGCGTTGAAATCGGGGAATTTCTTCAGCGCGGCAACGCAAGCCTTGACGAGGAAGGTAAGCATCGTGACCTTGACGCCCGCTTTTTCGGCTTCGGGGCCGATTGCCTTGCGGAAGGCTTCGAGGTCGGTGATGTCGGCTTTGTCGAACTGCGTGACATGCGGAATCATCACCCAGTTGCGCGCGAGGTTCGCGCCCGAAATTTTCTTGATGCGGGCAAGCGGCTTGGTTTCAACCGGGCCGAACTTGGCGAAATCGACTTTCGGCCACGGCAGGAGATTCAGTTCGCCGCCGCCCGTGACACCACCAGCAGGCGCTGCGCCAGGCAAGGCACCGCCGGCGATTTGGGCGAATACGCCCTTGATGAAATTCTGTACGTCTTGCTGCTGTATCCGGCCTTTCGGCCCCGTGCCCGGCACTTTCGCAATATCGACGCCGAGTTCGCGCGCAAATTTGCGCACCGACGGGCTTGCATGCGCTTTGCCGGCTGGCGCAGTCGCTTGCGGAACCGGCGCGGCGGACGCCACGGGAGCGGGAGCCACTGCGGGCGCAGGTGCGGGAACAGATGCCACAGTCTGCGTGGGTGCGGCGGCCAGGGCGGCTGCGCCGGTTTCCACGATGAGGATCACGTTGCCTTCGGAAACCCGGTCGCCAACTTTGACGCGCAGTTCTTTAACCACGCCGGCCGTCGGTGCGGGCACATCCATCGTCGCCTTGTCGGATTCTAGGGTGACGACCGCCGTCTCGGCAGCGATGTTATCGCCAACGCTGACGAGCACTTCGATGATTGGCACATCCTTGAAATCGCCGATGTCGGGCACTTTCACCTCGACGAGCCCGCCGCTCGCAGCGGGGGCGGCGGGCGCTGCGGCCGCCACGGGTGCGGATGCAACCGGCGCGGGCGCGACGGCACTTGCCGTGGCGACATTCTCGGCTTCGAGCAAAACGACGAGGCTGCCTTCGGAAACCGTGTCGCCGACTTTGACTTTTATTTCCTTGACGACCCCGGCTGACGGGCTCGGGACATCGAGCGTGGCTTTGTCGGATTCGAGCGTCAGCAGCGTTTGTTCCGCTGCAACGCGATCACCGGGGTTTACTGCTAGTTCGATCACCGGGACGTCTTTGAAGTCGCCGATGTCGGGAATCTTCACTTCGATGAGCTGGCTCATGTGAGCTCCTCTGAGAAACATGAAACGCTTGGCGCGAACACACTCTTACCGGCAAGTCTCATGCACACAACTTGCCGGCAGGCGCTTCACATTAAACGGTGAGGGGATTGGGTTTGTCGGCGTCGATACCGTACTTGGTCATGGCATCGCGCACCTTTTCGCGTCCGATCACGCCATCAGCGACCAGCGCATTAAGCGCCGCCACGACAATCCAATGCCGGTCGACTTCGAAATGGTTGCGCAGCGCTTCACGCGTATCCGAGCGGCCGAAACCGTCGGTGCCCAGCGTGACATAGCGGCCCGCGACGAAAGGACGGATCTGTTCGGCAAAGAGCTTCACATAGTCCGTCGCCGCGATCACGGGGCCCGCCGCGCCTTTGAGGCATTGCTCGACGTGCGAGAGGCGCGGCATTTCGAGCGGATGCAGCATGTTCCAGCGCGCCGTGTCCTGGCCGTCGCGCGCGAGCTGGTTGAAGCTCGGGCAGCCCCAGATATCGGATTCGACGCCCCAATCGCTCTTGAGCAGATCGGCGGCGGCAATCACCTCCTGGAAGATTGTGCCCGAGCCGAGCAACTGCACGCGCGCCTGTTTGCCGCGCTTCGTGCCGCCTTGGCGGAACTTGTACATGCCTTTGAGGATGTCGGCTTCCGCCCCTTCCGGCATCGCGGGATGTTCGTAGTTCTCGTTCATCAGCGTGATGTAGAAGTACACATCCTCCTGCTCGGCGTACATCCGGCGCAGGCCATCGTGCACGATCACGGCGACTTCGTAAGCGAAGGTCGGATCGTAGGAAATGCAGTTCGGCACGAGATTCGCGAGGATCAGCGAATGGCCGTCCTCGTGTTGCAGCCCTTCGCCGTTGAGCGTCGTGCGGCCGGCGGTGCCGCCGAGCAGGAAGCCGCGCGCGCGCGAGTCGCCCGCCGCCCAGCACAGGTCCATCACGCGCTGATGCCCGAACATCGAGTAGTAGATGTAGAACGGGATCATCGGCACGTTGTGCACCGAATAGGCTGTCGCCGCCGCGATCCAGGAGCACATCGCGCCAGCTTCGTTGATGCCTTCCTGCAAGATCTGACCGTCGCGGCTTTCCTTGTAGAACATCAACTGGTCGTGGTCCTGCGGCACATAGTTCTGGCCGAACTGGTTCCAGATGCCGAATTGGCGGAACATGCCTTCCATGCCGAAGGTGCGCGATTCGTCCGGCACGATCGGCACGATATGCCGGCCGACGTTCTTGTCTTTCAACAAGGTCGAGAGAATCCGCACGAAGGCCATCGTCGTCGAGAACTCGCGTCCCGCGCCCGAAGCCTTGAGCTGTCCTTCGAAGGCCCCCAGTTCCGGTACGGCCAGGGTATCGCCCTTCATGCGGCGGCTCGGCAGATAACCGCCGAGATCCATGCGGCGCTGGCGCATGTAAGTAAGTTCGGGCGAGCCTTCTTCAAATTTGATCAGCGGGAGTTCGTCAAACTGATCATCCGAAACGGGAATATCGAAGCGGTCGCGGAAGCGTAGCAGCGCATCGCGCGTCATCTTCTTCTGCTGGTGCGTGATGTTCTGCGCTTCGCCCGATGAGCCCATGCCGAAACCTTTGATCGTCTTGGCCAGAATGACCGTCGGCTGGTTTTTGTGCTCGGTGGCCGCCTTATAGGCCGCGAACACTTTGAAGATGTCGTGACCGCCGCGGTTCAGACGCCAGATGTCGTCGTCGGTCCAGTCGGCGACCAGTTCCTTGAGTTCGGGCGTGTTGAAGAAATACTCGCGCACATAGGCGCCGTCTTTCGATTTGAAAGTCTGGTACTCGCCGTCCACGCACTCCATCATGCGTTGTTTGAGGATGCCCTTTTTGTCGCGCGCAAAGAGCGCATCCCAGTGCGTGCCCCACACGACTTTGATGACATTCCAACCCGCGCCGCGGAATTCGGCTTCAAGCTCCTGCATGATTTTGCCGTTGCCGCGCACCGGGCCGTCGAGCCGTTGCAGGTTGCAGTTGACGACGAAAATCAGATTGTCGAGCTGCTCGCGCCCGGCCACGCCGATCGCGCCCATCGATTCGACTTCATCCATCTCGCCGTCGCCGAGGAAGGCCCAGACCTTGCGCCCTTCGGTTTTCGCCAGGCCGCGGTTGTCGAGGTACTTCATGAAACGCGCCTGGTAGATCGCCTGCAACGGCCCAAGCCCCATCGATACCGTCGGGAATTGCCAGAAATCCGGCATTAGCCACGGGTGCGGATAGGAGGACACGCCCTTGCCGGCGCACTCCTGGCGGAAGTGATCGATCCGTTCATCCGTCAAACGGCCGAGCAGATGCGCACGCGCGTAGATGCCCGGCACCGAATGGCCCTGGAAGAAAATCAGATCGCCGCCATCGGGGTTCGCGGGTGATTTCCAGAACCAGTTGAAACCTACGTCGTACAGCGTCGCCGCCGAGGCGTAAGAGGCAATATGGCCGCCAACGTTCGTATCTTTGTTCGCGCGCACAACCATCGCCATCGCATTCCAGCGCAGGAACGCCTGGATGCGCGTCTCGATCGCGGTATCGCCCGGATAGTTGGGCTGCCGGTCGGCGGGAATCGTATTGATATAAGCAGTGTTCGCGCTATACGGAATGCCCGCTCCTTCTTCGCGGGCGACCTCGATCAAACGTTCGATGAGGTAATGCGCGCGCTCCGGTCCCTCGTTTGCGAGTACGGCGGTGAGCGCGTCGAGCCATTCCTGGGTTTCCTGCGCATCCATGTCGGATTGCAGCAGCGCATTAGGCAAAGCGGCCATCGGAGCTTTCTCCTTGCGTTTGGTGGAATACCAATCGAAAAACGCCGCCGGGAAAACGGCGTTCTTAAAAGTTTTCAAAATAGGCGGCTGCTTAAGCTTACGCCCGGCATTGAGCCAAGACCAGCCTTAGTCAGCCACATCCAATTTTTCGAATCATAAAACGACATTCCACATAGCGCGACAAAACAGAAACCAAAATACCTCGGCGCATCCCGCCAAGCGTTTGATGCAATGCGGAATTTTTATTCCCCATATGAAACGGTGAAGAGTCTTAAAGGGATACTGCGGCGCAAAAAAATAATTTATTTGAACGTGCAAAAAAATTTGAAACCTTCCCCCTCTAAACAGCCCGTTGGAGCCGCCGATCCGCTGCGTAGACATGACCAATCCCCCACGCCGGATTTTATCCGTCCGTTTTTGAACATACGGCAAGCGACTGAGGCGCCCTGCGGCACAAGCCGCTAAATAAAATAACGGCGCGCGGGCAGATAATAGATTTATCAAAAATCAACAATTCGCCTGTCATCCGCTATCCTTCACTGCTGTGGTGAGGAATACGCTTCAATCGCCATCACCTCCGAAAACGGTTTCGGAGCACTCCGATAGTTAGTTATGAGAATCCCGCCCCCAAGCAGCCATCGCAGCACAAGCCCAAGCCGCTTTTACTGGACGGCCCCCTATGTGGCGGTTGTCTTATTCGCGCTTGCAATGTTTGTGCTGGTCTGGATTCTGCAGCGGCACGAGGCCGAAATTGAGCGCAATGCATTGATGCGCGATGTGCAGTGGGCAGACCAAACGATACAAACCCACTTCATCGCCAATGAAAGATTTCTTGCACAGCTCGCACGCGATATCGCCATCGATGAAATGACGGCGGAAACTTTTCAAGCCCGCGCCAACCAATATCTCGCGAACAATCTGGAGTTGCTCAATATCGTCTGGATCGACGCCTCGGGCGCCATGCGCTGGGCCGCGCCACTTGATACGGAAGACTGGCTGCCCGGCGATGTTTTGAGCCCCACCCAAGGGCAAATCGCGCGTCTCGCCCGCGAGCTTGGACGCGCAGCCTACGGCTTGCCTTACCGCACCAGCCACGGCACAACGCAAATGGAAGTCGTGCTGCCCGTCAACCGCGGGCGTTCGCCTCACGGGTTCATCGTCGCGGAGTATTCGATTGAGGGCCTATTACGCCATCTTGTATCGCCATGGTTCTCGGAAAAATACTACCTGAGGCTTATCGACGGCACGGGGGAAACCCTTGTCGCGAATGCCGCCTCGCCCCACATCAATCCAACGCTCAGCCCACTGATCGTTTTCGACCCGCCTGGCAACGGTTTGGCCCTGCGCGTCGCCGCGCTCAACACCGACACAAGTCCGTCCAAGGTATTGCCCATCGTGCTGATCGTCGGCCTGTCGGTGCTCGTGTTCTGGAGCCTGTGGGCATTGCGCAGTCATATAGATAGCCGCACGCGCGCCGAACGCGAACGCGATCAACTCTTCGACGTTTCGCTCGACATGCTGTGCACGCTGACGATGGGCGGCGCATACCGCCGGGTCAATCCGGCGTGCGAACGCACACTTGGCTATCCGAGCGAACAACTTGTCGGCCATCCATTGTACGAACTGGTACACCCGGACGACCAGGCCGATATGCGTTTGGCCTTGGCGCGCCTTGCCGATGGCGCAGCTTGTACTTTCGAAGCCCGCGTCCGTTGCGCGGACGGCAGCTACAAATGGCTGGTGTGGAACGCTAACCCTGTGCCAAACGATCAAGTCATCTACGCTGTCGCGCACGACATCACCAAGCGCAAGGCGACCGAGGAGGCTTGGCGTGCCGAATCCGCATTCCGTAAAGCGATGGAGCAATCCGTGCGCACTGGACTGCGCGCTACCGATTTGCATGGTTGCGTCATTTACGCCAACCCGGCCTTCTGCGATCTCGTCGGCTATAAACATGACGAAATCATTGGCCTGCGCGTGCCTTTTCCATACTGGCCCGACGAGGATGTGCCGCGCAACATGGAGATCATGCTCGCGGGCAAAATACCGCCCGAAGGAGAAGAAACACGCATCCAGCGCAAGGATGGCCGGCAGGTAGACGTGCAGATCATGATCTCGCCCTTGATCGACAGTGCTGGCGTCCAAACCGGCTGGATGACGGCCATGAGCGATATCACGGAATCGAAGCGGATCCGCGCTGAGCTTGAAGCCGCACAGGAACGCTTTGTTGCGGTGCTCGACGGTTTGGACACCGCGGTTTACGTCGCCGATGCGCGCACCGATAGCATTCTGTATGCCAATCGCGCCCTGCTTGCCAATTTCGGCGCTCACGCGCTCGGTAGCAGCACTTATTCGCTCAGCCTGCCCCAACCCGAACGCGGCGATTACCCCGTCGACCCACGTCACCTCCAGCACGATGCATTGCCGTTCGAGCTTTTCGATGGAGAGTTGCAACAAGCGCTGACCGGGCGCTGGTATCACGTGCGCGAGCGCGCGACACGCTGGGTCGATGGCCGCATCGTCCGCATGGTGATCGCCACCGATATCACCGATCGCAAGCAGGTGGCCGAGCTCAACCGCCAGCAAGAGGAACGCCTACAACAAACATCGCGTCTGATTACACTGGGCGAAATGGCTTCCACGCTTGCGCACGAACTCAATCAACCACTTTCCGCGATCGCCAATTACAGTTCCGGCTGCGTCAACCGCTTGCAAAGCGGGCGCTACAAACCCGAGGAATTGCTCAGTGCGATGCAAAAAACCAGCCATCAAGCGGATCGCGCCGGAAAAATCCTGCGCCGGATTCGCGATTTCGTGCGTAAGAGCGAGCCGCGCCTGGCCGCCATACAGCTCGCGGACGTTGTGGAAGATGCGCTCGGTTTCGCGGAGATCGATGCGCGCAAATATGGCGTACGCATCGACAATGAAATACCCAGCGCGCTACCGGCCGTGCATGCCGATCGCATCATGATCGAACAAGTCGTTCTCAACCTGGTGCGCAACGCGGCGGAGGCCATGCACGCAACACCGGGAGCCGAGCGCGTGGTGAAAGTCCATGCCTTGCTCAAGGAACAAATGCTGGAAGTTTCAGTATCTGATCGAGGTCATGGTGTCAGCGCAGAAGATCGCGACAAACTCTTCACCGCTTTTTATACGACGAAACCCGACGGTATGGGTATGGGGCTGAACATCTGCCGCTCGATCATCGAATTCCATAACGGCCGCCTGTGGGCCGAAGACAACCCCGGCGGAGGGTGTATCTTCCGCTTTACCCTCCCCTTGGAGCATGCTTTTGAACACCACGCAGAACCCGCCTGAGCAAACGGTCCACATTATCGACGACGATGAGGCCCTACGTGATTCTCTAATCTGGTTGCTTGAAACAGAAGGACACACGGTTGCAACTTACCCCTCAGCAGAAGATTTCCTGCTGGCTTGGTCACCCGAAATGCGCGGCTGCGCATTGCTCGATGTACGTATGCCGGGGATGAGCGGTCTGGAGTTATTCGAAAAACTGCTGACTTTGCATAACACATTGCCGATCATATTCATCACCGGCCACGGTGATGTGCCCATGGCAGTAACGGCGCTCAAGAAAGGAGCCATCGATTTCATCGAGAAGCCCTTCAATGACCGGGATATGCTCAAACTGATCGAGCAATGCCTGAGCATCGACCGCGAAAAACATTCGCAGTGGCGCCAAAATGCCGAAACCGCGCGGCGGCGGGAGCAGCTCACGGGCCGCGAACGCGAAGTGCTCGAACTGATCGTTGCCGGACGGCTCAACAAACAGATTGCCGACGACTTGGGCATCAGCATCAAAACCGTCGAAGTGCACCGCGCGCGCGTCATGGAAAAAATGGGCGTCGCCTCGCTTGCTGAGCTCGTGCAGCTTGTCATGGCGGCTGAGGTGCGCCGTTGAAATGAAAACGGCCAGCCGCAGACGTCGGCTGGCCTGCATAAGCGCGCATCGAGCGCAGACCCTGCTCAAGCAGCATACCTTCAACCGTGAAAACCGGCACGCAGCGGTCTTGGCCATGCAGCGGCCGTCTCTCTTATACCCGTTACACCCCCGCGCCCCTTTGGCATCAAGCGCTCGACGAGCGACGATGCCGTAAACCGTATCAATCACCTCACCGATTGCCAGACACATGGGGCCGCGGAATAACTCAACTTGTTCCTCAACGCGTCGTTATCTAAAAAAAGGAACGTCGCAACGAAAAATTTGCCTGAGCCGAAAACGCCGCCAACTGTATCGCCTTCAGCTTTTGTTCGACTTGTCCTTGCCACACAAACGGGAGGCTTTTCAAATGCGCTGGAGTTAATCGGGCGCGTAACCGTAGACCAGTATGAACGCTGATATCGAGAGTTTCATTTCATGAACGTAGCGATTATTGACGATACGCCAATCAATCTCGCATTGATGCAAGCGCTTGTCAGTCGTGTCGAAGGTTGTTCGTCGGAAACCTTCACCGATCCTGTCGCAGCGCTTGACGCGTGCATCATCGATCAGCCGGATCTGGTCATTGTCGACTACATGATGCCGGATCTGGATGGGCTCGAATTCATTCGCCGCTTCCGCTCGGCCCCCGAGCGCACCGACATTCCAATTCTGATGGTCACGGCTGCACATGAGAAGGAAGTGCGCTATGAGGCGCTTGACTGCGGCGCAACCGATTTCCTTTCCAAGCCGATCGACAAAAACGAATTTGTCCCGCGCGTGCGCAACATGCTCGGACTGCGCCGGCATGCGGTCATGCTGGCCAGCCGCGCCAATGAATTGGCTGAAGCCGTGCGTCGTGCGACGCAAGATGTACATGATCGCGAACGCGAAACCGTTACCCGGCTCGCACGGGCAGCGGAATTCCGCGATCCCGAAACCGGCTCGCACATCCTGCGCATCGCGCATTTCTCGCAACTCATCGCGGAAAAGCTGGGCCTTGATCCAGAATTCCAAGCCAAACTGCTCGCCGCCGCGCCGATGCATGATGTCGGCAAACTCGGCACGCCCGACCGCATTCTGCTCAAACCCGGCCCGCTCACAGCGGAAGAGTGGGTCATCATGAAACAGCACACGACGATCGGGCACGAAATCCTTAAAGACTCCTCCGCCCCCGTGCTGCGTCTCGCGGCCGAGATTGCACTGAATCATCATGAAAAATTCGATGGGAGCGGTTACCCGCACGGAATCGCGGGTGAACAAATCCCATTCTCAGGGCGGATTGTCGCGGTCGCCGATGTGTTCGATGCGCTCACCTCGGAACGCACCTATAAAAAAGCCTGGTCGCTCGAAGACGCCTGCGAATTACTGAAAACCGGCAGAGGCCAGCATTTCGATCCAGCCTGCGTCGACGTCTTCCTCGACTCCTGGGACGAAGTGCTCGAAATTCGCAAACGCTTCCAGGACTAAACGTCTTATTCCGTTTCTATATCAATCGAGTACGCGAAGGCGAAGCGCAGACAGTGCTATAGCACGGCAAGCAAAGCCGACAAAGTAATCGATTGATAGAGAAATGGAATTACAAACAACGAAACGCTATTACAGCCACTACAGTCGGCAATAAAGCGGCCAGCAACAAACCCGCTGGGTGCACCGCCTCGTCATCAAAATACCCGCGCAAGAGTGCAATGCCGGCCGGATTCGGCGCATTCGCGATGATCGTCAAACCGCCCCCCGCCACTGCGCCGACGGCCAGAGCGTATTTGAAACTCTCCGACAAACCGTCAATCAGCGAACCCAGATAGGTCAGCGCCGCGTTATCGGTAAAAGCCGTCAGCACCAGCGCGCCAAAGAACACGGCATCGCTGCTCATATTCATCAACAGCGGTTTCAGCCACCATTGCTGTTGTCCGCCGAGCACAACCAAGCCGGCCAGAAAGAAAGCCACCAGCAAGCCTTCACGCAAAATCAGCCGATCTTGATAGTGCTGATACGCGTGCGCCACACCCAGAAAAAACAAAAACAAGCCCATGAAAATCGCTGGATGATGTGAAAACACGATAACTCCAACGAGGAAAGCCAAATGCGCCACAACAAGCGCGAATGGCACCTGAACCGCTTGGTCATGAATCGCCCCAGGCTGAAGCCCGGGGCTTCTTCGCCACGAATCGGGGGCGCCTTCGGCGCCAATAACATTTGTCTCGCTAACCCCGCCATGAATGGCAGGACTTGCGCTCGATTCATCGTCACCGCCGCGCAGCGGCAAGCCGGCCAGTTCGCGGCGGAACAACAAGGTAGCGCCAAGCGCATTGACCAGCACGGCAAGCGCGGCCTTCCAGCCGAATGCCGTCAGCATGAAGCTCACATCCCAGCCCCATTTGCCGGAGACCATCAGCACCGGCGGCGCGGCAAATGGCGTCAGCACGCCGCCGATCGACACATTGACGAACAGCACCCCCAGGCTTGCATATTTCAGACGCCGAGAAATCGAGCGCGAGAAAAAGCAATCGGCCAAAACCATTGCCGCCAGCGTCATCGCCGCCGGCTCGGTAATCAACGATCCGAGCAGAGGCACAAAAATCATCACGGCAAGATAAAGCCCCATGCTGCCGGGCAAGGGCAGCAGGCGCACAACCCCGCGCACGCCAAGCGTCACTGTATGCAAGACGGGGCGGGAACCCGCGATCACCATAATCGCGAAAACGAACATCGGTTCGGTGAAATCGCGCGAGTCGATGTACTCCACGGCCGCCCGCGCGCCATCGGTAACGAACATCGCCACCGCCAAAACCATGGCCCAAAAACCGAATACGACTTCAGTCTCACCCAACAAATGCCATAGCCCGGCATGCGCCGGCCGCGTATGCGCCAGATGGTTGAAGAATTTCGTGGCGAAGGTATGCAGAATGGCAAGCGCAAATAATGCCGTGCCGATCAACTCAATTGCAGTGGGAACCATCCGCACACCCTCAAAAATTTAGAACCGCTTTTATTCAAGCCTGAATCAGCTCAACCTTGTAGCCATCGGGGTCCTCTACGAAAACGATCACCGTCGTTCCATGCTTCATCGGGCCCGCCTCGCGGGTGACGACACCGCCGCGCGCTTTGATTTCGGCGCATGCCTTATAGGCATCCGGCACCTCGATGGCGATATGGCCGTAGCCGGTTCCGATTTCGTAATGCTCGACATCCCAATTGTGCGTCAGTTCGATGACTGCGCCTGCGCTCTCTTCCTGATAGCCGATGAACGCGAGCGTGAATTTGCCCTCGGGATAATCGTTCCGGTGCAAGAGGCGCATGCCGAGCACTTCGGTATAAAACTTGATCGAGCGCTCGAGATCGCCGACACGCAGCATGGTATGAAGAATTCGCATAAAGCTTCCTTTCAATAGCACCTTCGGTTTTGCATCGGAAACCGGCTTTAAAACTCGGGTAGTTGCTCGCTTGCCAGCTTGAGCCTGCTGCGCGCATCCCGCCACTCGGGACATAGCGCCTCAACCACCGACCAGAAGCGCGGCGAGTGATTCATTTCGAGCAGATGCGCCACTTCGTGCGCGACGACATAGTCGACCAGCTCATGCTCAAGATGAATCAGACGCCAATTGAGCCGGACTCCACCATGTCGGGAGCAGCTTCCCCAACGCGTTCGCGCCGAGGTCAGCGCAAGCCGCGGACGCGGCATACCCGGCGCGAACGCGTTCAGTTTAAGCATGTACTCGTCGAGCCGCCCGCCGAAGTAATTCAAGGCATACGCCTGCAAAACACGGCGCAGCATCAAGCGGCTGTCGGCGCCGGGCCACAAGGGCAGTTGCAATTCGCGTTCGAACGGGCCTTCGATCCAGCGCGCCCGCGCCAGCCCGGACCGCAAAAGCAATACGCACGGCTGACCGAGCACGGGTAGGCGCTGGCCATCAGCGATCTCCAGGCGCGGCGCTTCGCTCCGCCTGACCCATGCGTCGAGCTTTTCGATAACCCATGCGGCATGGCCGTGAATGAAGGCTTCGGTATCGTGCAAAGTTGCCCGCAAGGGGATCGTCACGACCAGACCGCGCGTATCGACTGTCATGCCCAGACTGCGCCGGCGGCTGCGCCGCAGCAGATAAGCGACTTCGCGAACGCCGAGATGAATGCTGCGTAGCGTACCGTCGCTCATCCCAAACTCAAGCCGTCAAGGACAATGCCACCGCCGCGAGATCCGGGAATACCGCGACGCCAACGGGAAGTTCCGGCTGCATCAGCGTTTTCTCGCCTTTCCCGGTCAACACCAGATACGGCGTGCAGCCGGCGGCAAGGGCAGCCTGGATATCCCGCAAGCTGTCACCGACCGCGGGCGTACCATGCAGGTCGATATTGAAGCGGTGCGCAATTTCCTCGAACATACCCGGCTTCGGTTTGCGGCAATCGCAGGTCGAATCGGCGGGATGCGGGCAGTAGAAAATCGCATCGATCCGCCCGCCGGCCTGTGTCACCGCTTTGATCATTTTGTCGTGGATCGCGTTGAGCGTTTCCATATCGAACAGCCCGCGCCCAATTCCGCTTTGATTCGTGGCCACGACAACGCGATAGCCCGCTTCATTCAGGCGCGCGATGGCCGCCAGACTGCCTTCGATCGGACGCCATTCGTCCGGCGACTTGATGAACTGCGCCGAGTCGTGATTGATGACGCCGTCGCGGTCGAGAATGATAAGTTTCATCGCGGCTCGCTTATACGGACAAGCGCGAAATATCGGCCACCGCGTTCATCATCTGCGCCAGTTCGCTCAGCAATGCGAGCCGGTTGGCGCGAATCGACGGCTCCTCGGCATTCACCATCACCTGCTCGAAAAAGGTGTCGACAGCCGCGCGCAGCCCGGCCAGCGTTTTGAGCGCGGCGGTGTAGTTCTCTTTTTCCACCTGCGCGCGCACCGTCGGCGCAAGTTCGCTGACCGCCGCGAACAATGCCTTTTCGGCCGGTTCGGCAAGCAAGGCCACATCGGGAGTGCCAATCGACTGCTCGGCTTTCTTGAGGATATTGACGATGCGCTTATTGGCCGCCGCGAGTGCCGCGGCTTCCGGCAGGGCAACGAATTTGCGCACCGCGGCGAGCTTGGCCGGCACGCGGTCGACTCGCGTCGGGCCGAGCGCGAGAACCGCTTCGATCTGCTCGGCCGTGGCGCCGGTGTCGCGCAGCACGCCGCGCAGGCGCTCGTGGAAGAAGGCGAGGAGTTCGGTTTTCGTCACCCCTTCACGCCCCAGGAAATCATCGAAACCGGACAGGGCATCGTCGATCAGCGCCGCCAGATCAAGCGGCAGCGGCATTTCCATCACGATGCGCAGCACGCCGAGCGCGGCGCGGCGCAGACCGAACGGATCCTTGTCGCCGGTCGGCTTTTCGCCGATGCCGAAAAAACCAACCAGCGCGTCGAGCTTGTCGGCAAGCGCCACCGCGGCGGCGACGCTGCCTTGCGGCAGACTGTCGCCCGCGAAGCGCGGATGATAATGCTGCTCGATCGCGTTGGCGACCTCGGTGGCTTCGCCGTCGTGGGCGGCGTAGTACTCGCCCATGATGCCCTGCAACTCGGGGAACTCGCCGACCATCTCGGTCACAAGGTCGGCCTTGGCGAGCCGCGCCGCCCGCATGGCCGCCGCGACATCGCAGCCAAGATGCGCAGCGATCTTGCCGGCGAGCATTTCGAGCCGCCGCACACGCTGCAACTGCGAACCAAGCTTGTTGTGATAAACAACGCTCGCGAGTTTTTCCAAGCGCGCTTCGAGGCGCTGCTTGCGGTCGGTATCGTAGAAGAACTTCGCATCCGACAGGCGCGCGCGCACGACGCGTGCATTGCCGCCGGTGATGTTGTCGGGAATATCCGCCTTGATGTTCGCGACGATGAGGAATTTGTTGAGCAGCTTGCCCTGCGCGTCGAGCAGCGGGAAATACTTCTGGTTCTGCTTCATCGTCAGAATCAGGCATTCCTGCGGCACGGCGAGGAACTCGGATTCGAACTCGCCGACATAAACGGTCGGATGTTCGACGAGCGCCGTCACCTCGTCGAGCAGTGCCGCGTCCTCAATCGGCTGCACACCGCCGATCTGCGCAGCCGCCTGGGCCAGTTCGTGTTGAATCAGGCTGCGCCGCGCCTCGAACGAGGCGACGACCGAGCCTTGCTCGAACAGCGTGCGCGCATAAGCCTCCGCCGATGGAATCGTTACCTGCGCCTGCCCCATGAAGCGATGGCCGCGCGTCGTGTTGCCCGCGCTCAGCCCAAGCACTTCGCCGGGAACGACGCGGCTGCCATGCAGTTGAATCAAACCGTGCACCGGACGCACGAACTGATGCGTGGCATCGCCCCAGCGCATGAGTTTCGGAATCGGCAGTTTCTTCAAGGCATCGGCAACGATGTCCGCGAGCACCGCATCGAGCGCCGCGCCCGGCACGCGCGCGGTGTGGAAGAAGGTTTCGCTCTTGCCGTCCATCGCGCGTTCGAAAGTGGCGACGGCATCGAGCGCAATGCCCTTGGCTTCGAGCTTTTTGACAAGCGCGGGGCTCGGCTTGCCATCCGCCGTCAGCGCCACGGCGACCGGCATGATCTTTTCGCGCAGCGAGGCTTCCGGCGCTTGTGCGAGCACCTCATCCACCGTCAGCGCAAGGCGGCGCGGCGTGGCGAACACATGAACGTTCGGCTCGGCCGCGACGAGCTTGCGCTCGACAAGATGCTTGACGACGCCTTCGGCAAACGCCTTGCCCAGCCGCGCGAGCGCCTTGGGGGGTAATTCTTCAGTGAGCAGTTCTACAAGCAGAGTTTCTTGCATCGTGCATGCGGACGCCTTAGCGCCCCTCCCAAAATTCGTTGCCGGACCATGCGCTGGCCCGCTTTGGTCTATGTTCAGCGGCCCGCGCGCTCGGCGCGTATCGCCTCGATCTTCGCCATCGCCTCTTCGCCGAGCAGCGCGCGCAGACGCAGATTGCCGGTATCCGCCATCGGGAAACCAAGCGCTTCGCGTGAGGCGTAGTAAGCCTGCGCCACCGCGCGCGCGAGATTGCGGATGCGGCCGATATACGCGGCGCGCTCGGTCACCGAAATCGCGCCGCGCGCATCGAGCAGATTGAAGGTGTGCGCGGCCTTCAGCACCATCTCATAGGCCGGCAGCGCGAGCCTCGCCTCCATCAAACGCTTGGCCTGCTCTTCGTAGTCGCCGAACAAACGCAGCAGCCAGGCCGCATCCGATTGTTCGAAGTTGTAGGTCGACTGCTCGACTTCGTTCTGATGATAGACATCGCCATACGACAGGCCCGGCGTCCATACCAGGTCATAGACATTCTCGACGCCTTGCAGGTACATCGCCAGGCGTTCGAGGCCGTAGGTGATTTCGCCGAGCACCGGCTTGCATTCGATGCCGCCAACTTGCTGGAAGTAGGTGAACTGGGTCACTTCCATGCCGTCGAGCCAAACCTCCCAACCCAGCCCCCAGGCGCCGAGCGTTGGATTCTCCCAGTCGTCCTCGACGAAGCGGATGTCGTGTTCGTTGGTGTTGATGCCGAGCGCACGTAGTGAATCGATGTACAGCTCCTGAATCGCGTCGGGACTCGGCTTGAGCACGACCTGATACTGATAGTAGTGCTGTAGCCGGTTCGGATTTTCCGCATAGCGGCCATCCTTGGGACGGCGCGAGGGCTGCACGTAAGCGGCATTCCAAGGCTCGGGGCCGATCGCGCGCAGAAAGGTGGCGGTATGGCTCGTGCCCGCGCCAACCTCCATATCGATCGGTTGCAGCAAGGCACAGCCCCGCTCGCTCCAGAATGTCTGAAGCCGCAGGATCACTTCCTGAAATGAAGGTTTGGCGGTCATGAGGTCGATGCTGTCTGGCGGCCGTGCCGCCGAGTCCGAAGGCAAAAGTATCGATTTTACTACTCGATGCGATTGCGATCGTAGTCTCGATTTTAATTCCTAATCCATCGGGCAAATTTTCATCCGATCCGGGCCTACGCTGTCGTGCACAATCCCGCTGTGCAACCGGCTTGCTGAGCGTCAAGCGCTCGGCTCACTCAGCGGAACCATCGGATAACAGAGCGGACTAACCCGAAGTCGTGTCCCTTTGCCCCTGCGCGATCCGGGAGACATACGACCGGCAAAGACCGACATTATTCCGTTTCTATATCAGTCGAGTACGCGAAGACGAAACGCATAGACCGTCTTGCTCTTATTTTCCCCTCTGACAATCCGAAAGAAAAAGGAGTTCGCAGATGAACCGTTCAATCCAACTTTCGCTTCTCGCAGCCTTGCTGACGGCCGGTTTCACCTCACAAGCCCAGGCGGCCGACAGCCCCGAGGCGCAGCGCGCCGAAATCCGCAAGATGTGCGATGCCGCCCTCGCAACGCTTGTCAAAGCCAAACCCAAGCTCAAGACCGTTATCGCCAAAAGCCCCGGCTATGGATGCTTTTCGAGCTTTGGTGTGACGCTGCTCGTTGGAGGCGCGGGCGGGCGCGGTCTGGTGCACAACAACGCCACGGGCAAAACTACATTCATGAACATGGGCCAAGCCTCGGCGGGGCTTGAGGTCGGCATCAAGGATTATCGTGAAGTCCTGGTATTCCACGATGCCAAAACGCTGAACAGCTTTGTGGAAAACGGTTGGGAACTGACCGCCACGGGCGGCGGTGCGGCGGCGGTGGAGAAGAAAGGCGGCTCGGCCGAGGGTGGCGCGAGCCTCGGCGGCAAAATCTCGATTTTCCCGATGACGGAAACGGGGCTTTCCGCCGGAGGCTCGCTCGGCGGCCGCAAGTATTGGAAAGACAAAGAACTGAACTAAACGCGCGGATCGTGGCGGCTGCCGCTTACGCGGCAGTCAACAAAATACTGCTGCCGACCCAAGGTTTTGTGCGCGCCGCCTATTCGAGCCCCAGCGGCGCCAGCGCCCCCAGGCCGTGGCGAATCACCTCGGGCGTTCCGCCCGTCAAGTCGATGACCGTTGTCGCCTCGGGACCGCAAGGGCCGGCCTCGATCACCAGGTCGACCTGCTTTTCCAACAGGTCGCGGATGTACTCCGCGTCGGTCAGCGGCAGATCGTCGCCCGGCAGCATCAATGTTGCCGTCAGCAAGGGCTCGTCAAGCGCCGCGATCAGGCCCGCGACGAGCGGGTGCGCGGGCACACGCATGCCGATCGTCTTGCGCTTCGGGTGCAATACTCGCCGCGGCAGTTCTTTGGTGCCATCCAAAATAAACGTGTAGGGTCCCGGCGTCGCCGCTTTCAGAAAACGGTACTGGGCGTTGTCGACCCGCGCATAGTGCGCGATCTCCGACAAATCCCGCACCATCAAAGTCAGATGGTGCCGATCATCGACACCGCGAATCCTTCTGATCCGGCTCACCACGTCGACATCCCCCGTACGGCCGCCGAGCGCATACGCCGAATCGGTCGGAAACACGATCAGACCGCCATTGCGCACGATCTCCGCCGCCTGATTCAACAGGCGTGGCTGCGGGTTTTCGGGATGGAGAGAGAAGAATTGGGCCACGGAGGCGAGGAGGGAGCGGAATTTTTGATTTTAACGCCAGCCTTCGCGATCCTCCAACAGTTTACAACCTGCTCCAAACCGGGATCAGATCCGCAGGCAAAGCGTCGGCCCGTCCCAAATCAACAGCGCTTTCGCGGGGGCCGTGAAAGTCCGAGGCGCGCGAAGCGAGAAAACCATAGCGCCGCGCGACCCGCGCAAACTCAAGCGTCGCCTCACGCCCATGTGAGCCCGACACAACTTCGATCGCCTCGCCGCCAAGCTCCTTGAAGCGCACAAACACCTCATCGAGCGCAGCCTTGGACAGGCGATAGCGCCCCGGATGCGCCACGACCGCGAGTCCGCCGGCCGCATGAATCCAAGCCAGCGCGTCGTCGAGGCTCGCCCATTGATGCTCGACGAAGCCCGGCTTGCCGCGCACGAGGTAGTGATCGAAAACCTGTTTCACATCGCGGGCGACGCCGGTCTCGACGAGATAACGTGCGAAATGGGAGCGGCTGACCAAGGCCGGGTTGCCGACATATTTGAGCGCGCCTGCATACGCGCCGCGAATTCCTATCGCCGCAAGCGCATCGCCCATCCCGCGCGCCCGGCCATCGCGCCCAGCGCGCACGCTGATCAGACCATCGACCAGCGCCTGATGCGCCGGATCGATGCCAAGCCCGACGATATGCAGGGTCTGCGCACCCCAGGAGACCGAAATCTCGACCCCGTCGACAAAACGCATCCCGAGCGCTTTCGCAGCCTGGCGCCCCTCAGTTAAGCCCCCCAATTCATCGTGATCGGTCAGCGCCCACAGTGTCACCCCGTTCGCCGCGGCGCGCGCAGCAACCGCCGCGGGCGCGAGCAAGCCATCGGAAACAGTTGAATGAGAGTGAAGGTCGGCATTGATATTGGACATCGGTTAAGTTTAACCCGCGCCCGGACTGGAAGCGAAAAACGCTTCGAGCAAAACCGCTAAACGCTCCGGCTGCTCGATATGCAGGTTATGCCCTGTGTCATGCAAAGTTTCGATTTGCACGCGCGGCACAATGTCGAAACGTTGCCGCACTTCCTCACGCGACAGGTTCAACCGTTCCAGCGTGCGCGGGTCATCCGCCAGAACAACCAAAACCGGCGCGGTAATACGCCGCCACACGGCCGCGACTTCGGCAAACCGATAGAGCACGGGGCTCACATGCAGATGCGCCGGGTCGGCCGCGCGAATCACGCCGCCCAGACCATTCTCTTCGCCCAGATGTTCGGCCAGAAAAGCCGCCCGGTCCGACGACAGAGAAGGGTTCTCCGCCTGCAAACGCGCAACGAGCCCGTCAAAGCTGGAGTATGTGCGGAAATGCTCTGGGTAACGCAGCTGGTGCAGCCATTTTGCCAAGCGCTCCGGCGCCTCTTCCGGCGGTGCATCGCGCAAACCGAAGCCGTCCAGATTGGCCAATGCCGCGACGCGCTCAGGCCGCGCGCCGGCATAGAGACAGACGAGATTGCCGCCGAGACTATGCCCCACCAGCCGCGCCGGCTCGTCACGGCTGTAGTGTTCCAGCAGCGCATCCAGGTCGGCGAGATACTGCGCAAAAAAATAACCGCCCGCATCCCATTCGCTTTCGCCGAAACCGCGCAGATCGGGCGCGATGACATCCCAGTCTTGTTTCAGCGCATCGACCAGAAATTGAAAGCTCGCCGCCGCGTCCATCCAGCCGTGAAGCAGAAAAAGCTTCGGCGCGCCGGGCCGCGGCCAGCGCCGGATGTGCAGACGCAAGCCGCGCACATCGAGCCATTCGCTCACGGCTGCGCGGCGCGGCGAGTAAGGGGGTTCAACGGTTGTCACGGCAAGCTCCGATCTTTCTCCAGCACCGAATCTTATAGTGGATCGCGTAGGAAGATTGCCGCTTGTCGCCGCTTCCGGTAGAGTCCGTCCGTCGCTCGGGAGAGCGTCCCGCGAGGGACCGCCGAAGGCGTAACACCCGGAACCGCTCAGGCATAAAGGACCGGCGACCATAGAATCTGGAGAGCGATGCAGGCCCATAAAGGGCTAAGGCATCCACCGAAGGGGCAGCCATACCGTTAGGACGACGGCATGCAATCTCTCAGGTATCAAGGACAGATGGGGCCTGGCATGCAAACATTGCGCGCCAGGCCCTTTTTCGTTCATGAACCGCAAGAGAGATAAATGGGCAAACGAACTCCGCTTTACGACCTCCACCTCGCCGCAGGCGCGAAAATCGTCGACTTCGCCGGCTGGGATATGCCGCTGCATTACGGCTCGCAGCTCGAAGAACACCATCAGGTGCGGCGCGACGCCGGCATGTTCGACGTGTCCCACATGCTGCCCGTCGATGTCAGCGGCGCCGGCGCGCAAGCTTTTCTCGCGCGGCTGCTCGCCAACAACGTCGGCAAACTCCGCGTACCGGGCAAAGCGCTCTACTCCTGCATGCTGCAAGAGGACGGCGGGGTCATCGACGATCTGATTACTTACTTCTTCGCGCCGGACGACTACCGCATCGTCGTAAATGCGGGGACCGCCGAGAAAGACGTCGCCTGGATGCGCACGCAGGCGGCCAAGACCGGCGCCAACGTCACGATCACCTCGCGTCGCGATCTGGCCATCATCGCCGTCCAGGGGCCGAACGCGCGCGCAAAAACCTGGGCCGCCCTGCCCGGCTCGCAAGCCGCGAGCGAAGCGCTCAAGCCGTTCCAGGCGGCGCATTGGAACGGCGTAATGATCTGCCGCACCGGCTACACCGGCGAGGACGGCTTCGAACTGATTCTGCCCGCCGCCCAGGCCGCCGATGTCTGGCGCGCGCTCGCCGCCGCGGGCGTCAAGCCGGTCGGACTCGGCGCGCGCGACACGCTGCGCCTCGAAGCCGGCATGAACCTCTATGGCTCGGATATGGACGAAACGACAAACCCGCTCGAATCCGGCCTCGCCTGGACCGTGGATTTGAGCGGCGAGCGCGATTTCGTCGGCCGCGCCGCGCTCGAAGCCTATGACCGCTCGCGCCAACTCGTCGGCCTCAAACTCGAAGAGCGCGGCGTCCTGCGCGGTCACATGCGCGTCGTCACCCCGCATGGCGACGGCGAAACCACGAGCGGCTCTTTCGCGCCCACGCTCAACGCCTCGATCGCCTTCGCGCGCGTTCCCGCCGCGGTCGCAATCGGCGACACTGTGGAAGTCGAAATCCGCGGCAAGCTGCTCAAGGCCCGCGTCGGCAAACTCGCATTCGTCCGCAACGGCAAAGCACTCGCGTAACACCAGTTCACTTTCAGGAGAATTCACATGAACAACCCGGCCAATCTGCGCTACACCGAATCCCACGAATGGGTCCGCCTCGAAGTGGACGGCAGCGTCACCGTCGGCATCACCGATCACGCGCAAAACGCGCTTGGCGACATCGTTTTTCTCGAACTGCCCGCAGTCGGCCGCCAGCTCGCGGCGAACGAAGACTGCGCCGTGGTCGAATCGGTCAAGGCGGCTTCCGATATTTACGCGCCGATCGCGGGCGAAGTCATCGCGGTCAACCAGGCCGCCGTCGACGCGCCGGAGTCGGTCAACAGCGACGCGTTTGCCACTTGGCTGTTCAAACTCAAGCCAGCCAACGCCGACGACGTGAGCGCGCTGCTCGACGCCACGGCCTACGACAAAGTTGCCAATACCTAATACCTGAAAGACAGTAGATCGAGTTTGAACATGCAGTCCCTTCCGCTTTCCGCGCTCGAACAGCGCGATGATTTCATTGGCCGCCACATCGGCCCCGACGCGACCGAGACCGCCGCGATGTGCGCCGACATCGGCGTCGCCTCGCTCGCCGCGCTGATCGAAGAAACCGTTCCCGCCGCAATCCGCCTCGACAAAGCGCTGCCGCTCGCCGGCGCGATGCCCGAACATGAGGCGCTCGCGCAACTCAAGGCGATCGCCGGCAAGAACGTGCTCAAACGCTCGCTGATCGGGCTCGGCTATTACGACACCGTGACACCGAAGGTCATCCTGCGCAACGTGCTGGAAAACCCCGGCTGGTACACCGCCTACACGCCGTATCAGGCCGAGATCGCGCAAGGCCGCCTCGAAGCGCTGCTGAACTGGCAGCAGATGGTGATGGACCTGACCGGGCTCGAACTCGCCAACGCCTCGCTGCTCGACGAAGCCACCGCCGCCGCCGAGGCGATGACGATGGCGCGCCGCGCCTCGAAATCCAAATCGAACGCGTTCTTCGTCGACAACGCCGCCTTCCCGCAGACCATCGACGTGGTGAAAACGCGCGCGAAATACTTCGGCTTCGAACTCGTATTCGGCGCCGCGGAAGACGCCGCGCGGCACGACGTGTTCGGCGCGCTGCTGCAATACCCGGACAAGCACGGCGAAGTACGCGATCTCACGCAAACCATCGCCGCGCTCAAGGCCAAGCAGACGATCGTCGCCGTCGCCTGCGATCTGATGGCGCTCGTGCTGCTCAAATCGCCCGGCGCGCTGGGCGCCGACATTGCGCTCGGCTCCGCGCAGCGCTTCGGCGTGCCGATGGGTTTCGGCGGCCCGCACGCCGCCTTCTTCGCCACGCGCGACGAACACAAGCGCGCGACGCCGGGGCGCATCATCGGCGTATCGGTCGACGCGCGCGGCAAAAAGGCGCTGCGCATGGCGCTGCAAACACGCGAACAGCATATCCGCCGCGAGAAGGCCAATTCGAACATCTGCACCTCGCAAGTGCTGCTCGCCAACATGGCCGGCATGTACGCGGTGTGGCATGGGCCAAAGGGTTTGCGCACGATCGCCGCGCGCATCCACCGCCTTGCGGGCATTTTCGCCGCGGGCCTGCAACGCGCCGGTTTCAAAGTGCTCGCCAAGCAGTATTTCGACACCTTCGACATCGCGACCGGCGAACAGACTGCCGCCATCGCCGCCGCAGCGCTCGCGGCCGGCTTCAATCTGCGCCAGGTCTCGCCCGCGGCGCTCGGCGTGAGCTTCGACGAAAAGAGCACGCGCGCGGAAGTGCTCACGCTGTTGAATCTCTTCGCCGATGCGGGACGGCTCGCGAACGTGTGCGAACTCACGCACGCCTTCGACGAAGCCGACATCGACGCGCTTGATGCGCAAGCCGCCGCGCTGCCGGAAAGCCTGTTGCGCACCGACGCGATCCTCACGCATCCGGTGTTCAACACGCATCACACCGAGCATGAAATGCTGCGCTACTTGAAGAAGCTACAGAACCGCGACCTCGCGCTCGATCATTCGATGATCCCGCTCGGCTCCTGCACGATGAAGCTCAACGCGACGAGCGAGATGATTCCGATCACCTGGCCCGAATTCGGCGATGTGCATCCGTTCGTTCCGCGCGATCAAGCCAGGGGCTATCACGAAATGATCGAGGGCCTCGCCGGGTATCTGCGCGCCATTACGGGCTTCCCGGCGATCTGCATGCAGCCGAATTCCGGCACACAAGGGGAATACGCGGGCCTGGTGGCGATCCGGCGCTACCACGCGGCGCGCGGCGAGGCGCGGCGCGACGTCTGTCTGATCCCGAAGTCCGCGCACGGCACCAACCCCGCGACCGCGCAGATGTGCGGGCTCGAAGTCGTCGTTGTCGGCTGCGACGAGAACGGCAACGTCGACCTCGCGGATCTCAAGGCGAAAGCCGAACAGCACAAGGACAGGCTCGCCACGCTGATGCTCACCTACCCCTCGACGCATGGCGTATTCGAGGAAACGGTCAAGGAAATTTGCGCGACCGTGCATGCGAACGGCGGCCAAGTGTATATGGATGGCGCAAATCTCAATGCGCAAGTCGGCTTAACGTCACCCGCCGCAATCGGCGCGGATGTCAGCCATATGAACCTGCACAAAACTTTCTGCGTCCCGCATGGCGGCGGCGGCCCCGGCATGGGGCCAATCGGCCTGGCGGCGCATCTTGCGCCGTTCATGGCCGATCATGTCGTAGCGCCAACAGGTGACGAAAAACGTGAAAACGCAGGCCAGGGCGCGGTTTCGGCCGCCCCCTTCGGCTCGGCCTCGATCCTTCCGATTTCGTGGATGTACATCGCGATGATCGGCGGCACGGGGCTCAAACAAGCGACCGAGTACGCGATCCTCAACGCCAACTACATCGCCGCCAAACTCGCGCCGCACTACCCGGTGCTCTATCGCGGCGCCCGGGGCCGCGTCGCGCACGAATGTATTTTCGACATCCGCCCGATCAAGGCCGCCTGCGGCGTCACCGAGGTCGACATCGCCAAGCGTCTGATGGACTACGGTTTCCACGCGCCAACGATGTCCTTCCCAGTCGCCGGCACGATCATGGTCGAACCGACCGAATCGGAATCGAAAAGCGAACTCGACCGCTTCATCGCCGCCATGACGCAGATCCGCGCGGAAATCCGCAAGGTCGAACAAGGCGAATGGCCTGCCGACAACAATCCGCTCAAACATGCGCCGCATACGCAGGCCGATGTCGTCACTTCCGAATGGAGGCGGCCGTACTCGCGCGAAAAAGGCGTCTTCCCGCTCGCTTATGTTGCGGAAAACAAGTTCTGGCCGAGCGTCAATCGCATCGACGATGTTTATGGCGATCGGAATCTGTTCTGCGCCTGCGTGCCGATAGAGGAGCATTCGGCGGGTTAGAGCGGCTTTGGTTTAATCCTGTACAGCGGCGGGCGGCAAAATGCCGCCCCTACAATCTGTTTGCAAATCCAGTCTCCTGAAAGATCGGGATGATACGTAGGGGCGGCATCCTGCCGCCCCTCACGGTCATTCTGCGACTTCGCGCAGAATGACCGCGAACCGAGTACACGCCCGAAATATGATCTGCCCCCCTGCACAAGCGCGCGCTTGCGTTTATGCTCACGCAAAACCTGCATCGCGATGAGGGAGCAATAGATGTTTGAATCGGCGGAACTTGGGCATACGATCGACAACAAACGCTTCCACAAGGAAGCGGAGCATCTGCGCGTCGAACTGCAGCGGGCGCAATATGAATTGCGCGAGGCGGCGCGCTTTCCCGTGCTGATCCTCGTCAGCGGCGTCGATGGCGGCGGCAAGCGGGAAACGATCAGCAAGCTCTATGAGTGGATGGACCCGCGCTATCTTTCGACGCTCGCGTTCACCACACCGACCGACGAGGAACGCGACCGCCCCACCATGTGGCGTTATTGGCGTTCGCTGCCGCCCAAGGGCCGGATCGGCGTGTTTTCTTCGGGCTCCTGGTACTCGAACCCGATCGCCGCAAGCGTCGCGGGCGGCCAGGTCAGCCATCTGCTCGAACACGAAATGACGCGGATCAACCGTTTCGAAGGCATGCTCGTCAACGAAGGCGCACTCGTCCTGAAGTTCTGGCTGCATCTTTCGAAGAAAGCGCAGAAAGCACGCTTTGAAAAACTCGAAGCGGACCCGCGCACCGCCTGGCAGGTCACGAAGGAAAGCTGGGCGCGCCTGAAAACCCAACCCCAGCTGCTCGAAGTGGCGGGCCATGCCCTGCGGGTAACGAACACCCCTTGGGCGCCGTGGATCGTCGTCGATGGTTCGGACGACAATTACCGCAATCTGCAAGTCGGTAAAACGCTGCTTGAAGCAATCCGCTACCGCCTCGATAAACAAACGCCGATGACCTATCCGGTCGCGCCGCCGCTGATCCCGAAACTCGACGGGCGCGATGTGCTGAGCGAACTCGATCTTTCGCAAAAGCTCAGCAAGATGCAGTACGAAAAACAGCTCGCCAAATATCAGGGCCGTTTATCCGAATTGATGCGCAGTCCGCTATTGGCCAAGCGTGCGCTCATCATCGTATTCGAAGGCTCGGACGCGGCTGGCAAAGGCGGCGCCATTCGCCGGGTTAGCGCGGCGATGGACACGCGCCAGTTCCAGATCGTTCCGATCGCCGCGCCCACCGACGAAGAGAGCGCCCAGCCTTACCTGTGGCGCTTCTGGCGGCATGTGCCGCGCAAAGGCCATGTCACGATCTTCGACCGTTCCTGGTACGGCCGCGTGCTCGTCGAACGCGTCGAGGGCTTCTGCTCAGAGGCCGACTGGCTGCGCGCCTATGCGGAAATCAACGATTTCGAACACGCGCTCGACTCGGCCGACAATCTCGTCATCAAGTTCTGGCTCCAGATCGACAAGGACGAGCAACTGGTCCGCTTCAAAGAGCGCGAGGCCACCGAATTTAAACGTTTCAAAATCACCGAGGACGACTGGCGCAATCGCGAGAAGTGGGATGCCTATCACGACGCGGCCGTCGACATGATGGACCGCACAAGCACCGGCCAGGCACCGTGGGTGGTTGTTGAAGCGAACGACAAACACTTCGCGCGGATCAAGGTTCTGCGAACGGTTTGCGAACGTTTGGAACAAGCGCTGAGAATCGAATCAAGCACCGGCAATCCGGGCTCGCGAAACCTTGTGCAGCACAAACGCAAGCCCGGCCGACACGATGACCAAGCCGATCACTAGACCCAGCCAAAAGCCATACACGCCAAGCGCCTGTCCGCCGGCAAAGCCGGAGTAGCCGAGCCAGGCGCCAAGCGGGATGCCGACAACCCAGAAGGCGAATACCATCAGCCACATCGGCAGCAGCGTGACCTTGTAGCCGCGCAGCGCGCCGACCGCGCAGACTTGCGTCGCATCCGAAAACTGCCACACCGTCGCGAACAGCATCAAGGTCGTCGCAATCTGGCGCACCGCGAGATCCGGCGTGTACAGCGCGACGATCGCCTCACGGCCGTACAGCATCAAAGGCACCATCAAGGCCGCGAGCATCAGGCCCAGCGAAACGCCGCACCAGGAAACGAAGCGCGCGGCGCGCGGATCGCCCGCGCCAAGCTCCTGCCCAACGCGAATCGAAATCGCGGTCGACAAGCCGAGCGGCAGCATGAAGATGATCGAGGCAAAGTTCAAACCGATCTGATGCGCGGCAATCGACACCGCGCCGAAACGGCCGATCAGCAAGGCCACGCCGGCGAAGGCCGAAACCTCGGCCAGGGCCGCGCCGCCCATCGGCAAACCCAGGCGTAGCAACACCTTCAAGCGCGGCCAATGCGGCCAGGCCCAGGTATGCCAGAGGTACACATCCTTATAGGCTTTGCCAACGACGGTGTAGACCGCCATCAGCACGAAGCCGACCCACATCCCAATCCCCGTCGCCCAGCCGCAACCTGCGCCGCCGAGCGCCGGGAAGCCCCAATGGCCGTAAATCAACAACCAGTTCAGGACGAAATTCACGCCGAGCCCGACGAAGCCGAGCACCATCAAGGGGCGCGGATGATTGATGCTGGCGGAATAAAAGCCGAGTGTGCGGAACAGCAGGGCTGCGGGCAGGCCGAACAAAATACCCCACAGGAACAGATTGGTTTTCGTCGCCAGGACGGGTTCGACCTGCGCAGCCGCAAGCACCTGCGGCACGCAGGGCATCAAGACGAACGGAACCGCGCCGCAGAACACAGCCAGCCAAAGCCCTTCGCGCGTATCGGCGACGATGCTCGGCATATCGCCCGCACCGAAATGATGGGCGACGATAGGGCTCACGGCCTGCACGACGCCCATCAGCGCGAGAAACACCGGAATCCAAAGCGCCACGCCGAGCCCCACGACGGCCTGATCGACCGCGCCCGCCTTGCCCGCCATCACGGTATCCAGCAGACCCATCAGGCTGAACACGATTTGCGAGAGCACGAGCGGAACCGTCAGACGCCCAAGCCGGCGCGCTTCAAGCCAAAAACGCGTCCGGCGCGATGCGGAATTCATCATCGAACTCAAGCTCCTCGCCCGCTCGCCGGCGCGGCGCGCTTGGTCATCACGCCGCAGCTCAGCACAACGAGCACCGCAAGCAGAAGGAACGCGTAATTCCCCCAGCGCGCATAAGGCGTCAGCCCCGCATAACCGCGCACCTCCACCTCCAGCGTGGCGCGCGTAAACGTCGGCAGCACGGCCATCACTTGGCCGTCCGGCTCGATCCACGCGGTCATGCCGGTATTCGTCGCGCGCAGCATCGGGCGGCCGGTTTCCAGCGCGCGCATCCGCGCAATCTGCAAATGCTGCGGCTGCGCGTGCGAATCGCCGTACCAGGCGAGATTGCTCATGTTCAGCATCAAGCTCGCTTCGGGCAATTTACGGATCAGCTCCTCACCGAACAAATCCTCATAACAAATATTGACCGCGATTTTCTGGCCTGCGATCGCAAACGGCTTTTGATCGGCCGCGCCGCGCGTCTGGTCGGCCATCGGAATATTCGCCAGCGCATAAAACCAGCCGAAAAGCGGCGGCGAATACTCGCCGAACGGCACGAGATGGCTCTTCCTATACACCTGCGAAGGGCTGTAACCCAGGCTCAAGGCGCTGTTGTAGATGCGGCCCTGCGCATCGCGCGTGAAAATGCCGAGAATGCTGTCGCCGCCACGCGCCGCGCCCACATCGGCCAACTCCTGCAAATAGCCCGGCGGCACATCCTCGGCCAGCATCGGCAAACTGCTTTCGGGCAGAACCAGCAGCCGCGCCTTGGCTTGCGCGACGGCCTCGGCGTTCAACTGGAGCATGTCCGCAGCGCGCCGCGCATCCCACTTCATTTCCTGCGGCACATTCGTCTGCGCCAAAGCCACCGTCAGCGGCGTACCGTCCGGCGCGGTCCAGGCAATCTGGCGCAAAGCGAAACCGGCCGCGCAGACCGACAGCGCGACGATCAAAGCCACCGCCAAACGCCGCCGCGGATGCAACGCAAAAACAATCAGCGCGACCAAAAACGCAACGAGAAAACTCAGCCCATACACGCCCAGCAGCGGCGCATACCCCGCGAGCGGGCTCGGCGGCGTCTGCGTATAACCGAGCGCCAGCCAGGGAAAGCCCGTAAACACCCAGCCGCGCAGCCATTCGCCGAGCGACCACAGCGCGCCGACCAGCAAAGCGTTGCGCCACCACGCAGCGCCGCGCAAGCGCGCGAACAGCCCGCCCGCGAACGCCGGATACAGCGCGAGGAACGCCGAGAACAGCAGGATCGCCAGCGCGGCAAGCGGCCACGGCATCCCGCCATAGCGCGCCAGCGCAACCGTCAGCCAGCCGATGCCCGCGAAAAAAGCGCCCGTGCCCCATGCCAGGCCGGCCAACAGATTGCCCCGCGCCGTCCCGGTTTTCCAAAAATGGAACAACAGGCCCAGACAGGGCAGCAACAAAACGCTCAGGCCAAACGGTGCATACGCAAAAACCGTGAGCACGCCGGCAAGAAACAACAGCGGATAAAACCAAAACGCTCGCATCGAATATCGGGGGGCGAAAAAGATTCGGGATTATCGCCCGGAAGCGCATCGGAACCGACGGAATCTTGTGCGCGGGTTTGTGAGCGGGAACCGCTGCCGTCCCAGTCAGCGGCTTGCCCGATTTGGAAGCGCAGCTTCAGGCTTTTGCCTGCTGGGCGTCGGCTTACCGACTTCGTGCGGCTTGCATGGCGGCGAGAATCTTCTGGGCCTTCGCATCTCCCTGTTCCGCCGCCTTGCGAAACCACTGCATGGCCTCGGCATCGTTCCGCGTCACGCCCCGGCCTTTGGCGTACATCCATCCAAGGTTGAATTGGGCCTTCGCATCGCCTTGTTCCGCCGCTTGGCGAAACCACCGCACGGCCTCGGCATCGTTCTGCACCACGCCCCGGCCTTCGAGGTAATTCTGTCCAAGGTAAAATTGGGCCGTCGCCTGTCCCTGCTCCGCCGCCTTGCGAAACCATTGCGCTGCCTCGACATCGTTCTGTATCACGCCTCGGCCGTTGCCATACATCGCTCCAAGGTTAGTTTGAGCCTTCGCATCTCCTTGTTCCGCAGCCTTGCGATACCACTGCGCGGCTTCGGCATCGTTCTGCGCAACACCTTGGCCGTTGGCGTACATCCCCCCAAGGTAAAATTGGGCCGCAGCATGTCCCTGCTCCGCAGCTTTGCGAGTCCACTTTACGGCTTCGGCATCGTTCCGAGCCATACCCTGCCCCTTGGCGTACATCGACCCAAGAGCGGATTGGGCATCCGCATTGCCCTGTTCTGCCGCCTTGCGATACCACTTCACAGCCTCGGCATCGTTCCGCACTACTACGCCTCGACCCTTGGCGTACATCATTCCAAGGTTATTTTGGGCTTGCGCATTCCCTTGCTCCGCAGCCAGATGAAACCATTGCACGGCCTCGACATCACTTTGCGCCACGCCCCGACCGTCGCGGTACATCACTCCAAGGTTATTTTGGGCAACCGCGAGTCTCTGCTCCGCCGCTTTGCGATACCACGTTACAGCCTCGGCATCGCTCTGTGACACGCCTCGACCTTTGTCGTACATGAATCCAAGGTTGAATTGGGGGTCCGCATGCCCCTGTTCTGCCGCCTTACGATACCATTGCACGGCCTCAGCATCGTCCCGCGCCACACCCCGGCCATTTTCGTACATAAATCCAAGGTTAGTTTGGGCCTTCGCATGCCCCTGCTCCGCGGCCTTACGAAGCCACTGCACGGCCTCGGCATCGTTCTGCGCCACGCCCCGACCGATGGAGTACCTCCATCCAAGGTTGAATTGGGCCTCCGCATACCCCTGTTCCGCCGCCTTGTGATACCACTGCACGGCCTCGGCATCGTTCTGTGCAACGCCTTGGCCATTGGCATACATCACTCCAAGCTCATTTTGGGCTTGCGCAAGCCCCTGTTCCGCCGCCTTGCGATACCACTGCGCAGCCTCGGCATCGCCCCGTACAACGCCTCGACCGTTGTCATACATCCATCCAAGGCTATATTGAGCCCTCGCAGCCCCCTGTTCCGCCGCCTTGCGATACCACTGTACGGCCTCGGCATCGCTCTGCGCTACGCCCCGACCTTCGCGATACATCGTTCCAAGGTTAGTTTGGGCCATCGCAGCGCCCTGTTCCGCCGCTTTGCGATACCACGTTACAGCCTCGGCATCGTTCCGCGCCACGCCCTGACCTTGGGCGTACATCCCTCCAAGGTAAAATTGAGCCTCCGCCTGTCCTTGCTCCGCAGCCTTGCGGAACCATTGCGCAGCCTCGGCATCATCCCGCGCCACACCCTGACCGTTGGCGTACATCAACCCAAGGGTGTATTGGGCATCCGCATGTCCCTGTTCTGCCGCCTTGCGAAACCACTGTACGGCCTCGGCATTACTCTGCGCCACGCTCCGGCCTAAGTAGTACATCCCTCCAAGGTAAAATTGGGCCGTCGCCTGTCCCTGCTCCGCCGCCTTGCGATACCACTGCACGGCCTCGACATCGTTCCGCGTCACACCCCGGCCGCTGGCGTACATCATTCCAAGGTTAGTTTGGGCCTCCGCATATCCTTGTTCCGCCGCCTTGCGGTACCACTGCGCAGCCTCGGCATCGCTCTGCTCCACACCTCGGCCTGCGTAGTACATCCATCCAAGCATAGCTTGGCCAGCTACATCGCCCCATGCCGCCGCCTTACGGAACCACTGCACAGCCTCGGCATCGCTCTGCGCGACGCCCTGCCCCCTGGCGTACATCGCCCCAAGTTCAATTTGCGCCTTCGCATCGCGCTGTTCCGCCTTGCGTTTGACCGCCTCAAAATCCTGCGTTTGAAACACCGTTTTAAAATCCGGCATCTGAAGCACCGCGCCAGAATCCTGCGCCTGAAGCGTCAAAGCAAAGCAGACCGCAAGCAATCCGATACCGCCGCGCACCATTCGAAGCATTCGATTTCCCCTCCCAAGCGATTCCGAAAAGACCGGCATCTTTGCTGTATTTTTTGTTGGTGGACGCAACCTTATGCCCCGTCCGTCGCGGATTGTAAGCGGGAGGTCGTGTCCGGGGCATCGGAAACAGCAGCTTGCTCCGAATGCTTGGCGTAATCCAGGCCAGCATTCAAATATCTCCGCGCCGTGATTTTCCCGAGCCCAATGCGTACCATTGAAATTGAAGAAAACTTGATAACGAGCCGTAAGCAAACCGAACAAGTGCCCAGCCTGGGCGATAGGCGCGTTCGAACACAAGGGAATAAACCATCATGACTTTCTGGAAGCGTCTCCCGATTGCCATTCAATTCCTTGCATTGCTGTTGCTCTGCGTGGCCTTGGGAGCCATCTCCGTTTACCGGATCGGCGCTGCGGAGCACATCGCGGAAGCGCGCAATCAGGCTCGCACCGTTGCCGACATGGTCGACAACGTCGGCACATGGGCCAGCCAGTACGCCGGCATTTGGGTGAAAAGCGACCCTACCGGCCCTGGCTTCAAGGTCGGGGACTTTCTTGAACGCGACATCGCTTATCCGCGCCCAAGCGCGAACATGCTCTCCATGACGCAGGCGCAGCTCGACGCGCTCGAACGCTCATTGCCGGCGTATCACCATAAAAACCCCGCGCTGGTACAGCGCGAACTGTCCGACGTTACGCAGGCTTCGCCGGGCCGCGCGAAATTCCGCATGACTTCGGACAAGTTCATGAACCCAAACAACGCGCCGAACCGTTTTGAAAGCGCCGCGCTCGAAACGCTGCGCCATTCGCAGCAGAAAGAATATTTCGAAACC
This sequence comes from Betaproteobacteria bacterium, assembly GCA_009781175.1. Lineage (GTDB taxonomy): Bacteria > Pseudomonadota > Gammaproteobacteria > Burkholderiales > Rhodocyclaceae > Niveibacterium. The sequence continues at coordinate 65,080 of WQYQ01000012.1, read as the reverse complement.
GATGGCGATGAGTTGCTCTATGCGCGCAAGCTGGTGGCCTCCGCAGCATGTCTGAAGTGCCACGACACACCTGAAAATGCCCCAGAAGCGATACGCATCAAGTACGGCAAGACCAGCGGTTTTGGTTACAAGCAGGGTGAAATCGCGGGGGTCATCAGCGTCGCTATTCCCTTGGAATACGCACCGACGCAGCTCATTGGCGATTTTGGAAAGCTGACATGGGTAGCCATTGCAACCTTCGCGGCGTCCATGTTGTTGCTTTGGTTTTACATCCGCAGCGCGATCATCAACCCGGTCAAACAGCTACAGACTTTCGCCGAGAAAGCCGCGGATGCGGAACCGGGCGGGTCGCTTGAGAAACCGCAATTCGACGCCGACGAGGACAGCTCGGATAACGAGATACATCAGTTGAGCGCGGCAATCAAAGCCATGCATGATTCGACCCACGAGGAAACCCGTACCAACCCCGGGTCATCGGACACTCGCCGCCCAACGCCTTAGAACCTGTTCAGATTGAATTTGGACGCCCAGCCATGCCCGGACTCCCCCGCATCCATATTGTCGCCACGGGCGGCACGATCACAGGCGCAGCGACCAGTGCGGCCGACACCGCCGGCTATCGCGCCGGGGCGCTCGGCATCGAGGCCCTGCTCGCGGCGATACCGGAAGCCGCGCAGCTCGCCCACTTGAGCCATGAGCAAGCCTTCAAGCGCGACAGCAAGGATTTCCTGCCAGGCGAATGGCTGCAGCTCGCGAAGCAGATTGAGCAACTGATGACGCAGGATGACGCCCCAGCCGGAATCGTGATTACGCACGGCACCGACACGCTTGAGGAAACCGCGTTCTTCCTCGCGCTGACGCTGCCGCGCCGCATACCGGTCATCCTCACGGCGGCGATGCGGCCCGCCTCTGCCCATTCGTCCGACGGGCCGATGAACCTACTGCAAGCGATCGCGGCCGCAACGCGGCAGGCGTTGGCCGCGGCTGGGCCGCTCATCGTCGCGGCCAATCGGCTTTGGCGCGCCTGCGACGTCACCAAACGCCACACCCACGCGCCCGACGCCTTGGGCGGCTTCGAAGCCGCGCCACTCGCCACGGCCCACGGCACGCACTGGCGGATACCGCCGATCCTTGCCACGCAGCCGCTTTTCCCCGCGCCCTGGCCGGACCGCCTGCCCGAAGTCTGGATTCTGCCCGGCTACGCCGGAGCACCCGCGGAGCTAATCGATACCGCCATCGCAAGCGGCGTGCGCGGCCTCGTCCTCGCGCTGACCGGCCACGGCAGTGTGCCCGAGGCATGGCTTCCCGCGCTGGTGCGCGCGCGCAGCCAGGGGCTTGCCATTGTGCGCGCCACGCGGGTTCCGGCAGGCGGCGTGACGCCGGATGCGAATTTCAACGATACCCTGCAAGGCACGCTCGCAAGCTGCGGCCTGAGCCCCTGGCAGGCGCGCATCGCGCTCATGCTCGGCCTGGCTGCGGGTCTATCGCATGAGGCATTGCAGAACGTGTTTACATCTGCTAGTTGAGCAGTGACAGCACAGCGATACCCAACCGCGAGTGCCTTATCCCTGCCACTCCTCGATGTGTGGTCATTCTGCGCGAAGTCGCAGAATCCATTTGTCCTCCGATAGTGGATTCTGCGACTGCGCTTCGCTCCGCGCAGAATGACCGAGCAGGTTCTGAGAGCCGCTCACCGATCACAGCCCATGATCGCTGCCGCCTCCGGCCAGCGCGGCGTCGACGACCTTGCGGTTCAGGTGGTGCGCGACGAGTTCGATGAATCCATAAACATAGCCGCGCAGATACACATTGCGCCGGATGCCGATGCGCGTCACGGCGGATTCGAACAAGTGCGCGGCGTCGCTCTTGCCAATCTGGGTATCGATACGCGGGTCGTAGGCAATCGAAGCGATGAGGCCGATGCCGAGATCCATCGCCACATAGGTCTTGATGACATCGGCATCCATTGCCGCGAGCACCACGTTCGGACGCAGCCCACGCGCCATGAAGGCTTTATTGACCTGGCTGCGGCCCGCGAAAGCGGTGTCGTAGGTGACGATAGGATATTTGGCGATTTCTTCGAGCGTGAGCGGATTCGCCTTGAGAATCGGGTGGCGCGGCGTCGCGATCACGCAGCGATTCCATTGGTAGCACGGCAAGGACACCAGACCCTCGGTGTCCGCCACCGCTTCGGTCGCGATCACGAGGTCGGCGTCGCCGTCGAGCACCCACTGGCAGATCTGGCGCGGGCTGCCCTGGTGCAAGGTTAGCCGGACCTTGGGATATTTCTGCGCGAATTGCTGAATGACGCGCGGCAAGGCGTAACGGGCCTGATTATGCGTGCAGGCGATATTCAGCACGCCTTCCGATTCGCTGCGGAACTCCGCGCCGACTTTCTTCAGGTTATCGATCTCGCCGAGCATGCGCTCGGCAATCGCGATGACCGCGCGCCCCGGATCGGTAATGCCGACAAGACGTTTGCCGTGGCGCACGAAGATTTCGATCCCCAGTTCTTCCTCGAACAGCCGAATCTGCTTCGAAACCCCCGGCTGAGAGGTATACAGCGCGTCCGCCGCCTCCGACACATTGAGCCCCGCCCGCACGACCTCGACCACATAACGCAGTTGCTGCAAATTCACATCGTCCCCTTATGCCGATAAACAAATACAGGCTCCAAGCCTTCCCGCCCCAGCGCCGTGAATAACGGGGCTTGCGCTCAACTCACGGTCATTCTGCGTGGAGCAAAACGGAGTCGCAGAATCCACTATCGGAGGACAAATGGATTCTGCGACTTCGCGCAGAATGACCACGGGGTGAGCGCACACAAGGTCTTGCTGGCGGCTCTTAATAACCAACCGTTCTTACAGTCTAACATCTGACAATTATTTTGGACTATAGGCGCTGTTAGGATCGCCAGCTCATTCAGCATGAAACGCCACGCCCAATAGAGAGATTTGACGATGTACCGTTACGACGCTTTTGACCAACAGCTCATCGACGAACGCGTTGCGCAGTTCCGCGACCAGTTCCGCCGCTATCAAGCGGGCCAGCTCAGCGAGGATGAATTCCGTCCGCTGCGTCTGCAAAACGGGCTCTACATCCAGCGCCATGCGCCGATGCTGCGCATCGCTGTGCCCTACGGCCTGCTCGCGAGCCATCAACTGCGCAAGCTCGCCGACATCGCACGGCGTTACGACCACGGCTACGGCCATTTCTCAACGCGCCACAATCTGCAGTTGAACTGGCCAAAACTCGAAGATGTGCCCGACATCCTGGCCGAGCTGGCGACGGTGCAGATGCACGCGATCCAAACCTCGGGCAACTGCGTGCGCAACATCACGACGGACCCGTTCGCCGGCATCGCGCCCGACGAGATCATTGACCCGCGCCCGCTGGCCGAAATCCTGCGCCAGTGGAGCAGTTTCCATCCCGAGTTCGCCTATCTGCCGCGCAAATTCAAATTCGCGATCAACGGCTGCCAGCACGACCGCGCCGTGGTGCGCGTGCACGACATCGGAATCGAATTGCTGCGCAATGCGGCGGGAGAAACCGGCGCGAAGATCTGGGCTGGCGGCGGATTGGGCCGCACGCCGATCATCGGCGAAGTCGTCAGCGACTGGGTGCCCTGGGAGCATATCATCACCTACTGCGAAGCGATTCTGCGCCTCTACAACCGCTACGGCCGCCGCGACAATTCCTTCAAGGCGCGCATCAAGATCCTTGTCAAAGCGCTCGGCATCGCGGAATTCCGCCGCCAGGTCGAAGCCGAATTCGCGCAAACCAAAAGCAGCGCAACGACGCTCGATCAAAGCGAATACGAGCGTGTGGCCAAGCACTTCCAGGCACCAGCGTATGAGACGCTTCCCGCCGAAAACACCGCATTCGAAACCGCGCGCGCGACCCACCCGGCGTTCGCGGAATGGGTAAAACGCTGCGTGCATCCGCATCGCGTCAGCGGCTATCGCGCCGTCACGCTCTCGCTCAAAGCGCACGGCGGCGCGCCCGGCAACATCAGCGCCGCGCAAATGGAAAGCGTCGCGGACCTCGCCGACCGTTATAGCTTCGGCGAGGCTCGCGTTGCGCACGAACAGAATCTGGTCCTCGCCGACGTCAGGCTCGCCGATCTGTTCGAGCTTTGGCGCAGCGCGCGCGAGGCTGGCCTTGCCACGCCGAATATCGGCCTCCTGACAGACATCATCTGCTGCCCCGGCGGCGATTTCTGCGCGCTCGCCAATGCCAAGAGCATTCCGATCGCCAACGCAATCCAGGCGCGCTTCGACAATCTCGACTATCTGTTCGACCTCGGCGAAATCGCGCTGAACATTTCCGGCTGCATGAATTCCTGCGGGCACCACCATGTCGGCCACATCGGCATTCTCGGCGTCGATAAGGACGGCTCCGAGTGGTATCAGATTTCGCTCGGCGGCTCGCAAGGCAATGCAACGCGGCTCGGACAAGTCATCGGCCGCGCGTTCGCCGCGCACGAAGTACCCGATGTGATCGAGAAGATCATCGCGGTGTTCGTCGAACAGCGCGAGGGCGACGAACGCTTCATCGACGTCGTGCAGCGCCTCGGCCTCGCGCCGTTCAAGGCGCGCGTGTATGGCATTCCCGCAAAGGAAGAGGTCACGCATGCTTGATTTCATAAAAGGCACGACGCTCGCCGCGAACGAATGGAAAACCCTGCGTTATCCACCAAGCGCCGCCGAAGAACACAAGCAGGCCGGCAAGACCGTCGTGCATAAAGTAACCGGCACGCAGGCCGCCGACATGGAAACGATCGCGGCGCTAAAAATTCCCGCCGGGAAGCTTATCGTCCCGCTCAAGGTCTGGATCGCGCGCCAGGAAGAACTAAGACCAAGGCTGGCGGCGGGAGAGCTTGGCGTGTGGTGCGAAAGTTTCGAAGTCATCGAAGACTTGCTCGCAACCGTCGACGACATCAATGATTTCCCCGTCATCGCCTGGGATTTCGTGCGTTTCACCGACGGCCGTGGCTATTCCACCGCAGCGCTGCTGCGCCAGCGCTACGGCTATCGCAACGAACTGCGCGCCATCGGCGATGTGCTGCGCGACCAGCTTTTCTATCTGCGCCGCTGCGGTTTCGATGCCTATGAGCTGCGCGCCGACCGCTCGACGGACGCGGCACTCACAGGCTTTGCGGATTTCAGCGAGCCTTACCAAGCCTCGGTGCATATCGACCAACCGCTCTGGCGACGCCATATACGGGGCTAAAGGAGAAACCTTCAATGAGCCAAAACACAATTTCCCCTCTCAAACCGGCCGCACAAAACCCCGCGACCTCGCCGGAAATCACTGACGTATTGCGCATGACGATGGCTGTCAAACGCATCCGCGCGCTTGAACTTTTGCATGGCGCAGTAGATGAATTCGGGCACGGCGGCGAAGTCGCGTTCGCGAACAGTTGCGGCGCGGAGGACATGGTGCTCACCGACATCATCCTCAGCGAGCAATTACCGATCGAGATTTTCTCGCTCGACACCGGCAGGCTTCCTGCGGAGACCTATACCCTGATTGGCGAAATCGAAAAACGCTACGCCACGCGGCTGAAGATTTACTTCCCCGATGCGGGCGCGGTCGAAGGCTACGTCCGCGCACACGGCGTCAACGCTTTCTACGATTCCGTCGAACTGCGCAAAGCCTGCTGCGGCATTCGCAAAGTCGAACCGCTGCGCCGCGCGCTCGCCGGCAAGCGCGCATGGATCACGGGTTTGCGCGCGGAACAGGCGGCGACCCGCGCTGCGCTCATCGAGCGCGAATACGACGAAGGCAACCGGCTCGAAAAATTCAACCCGCTTGCCGAGTGGTCCGAAGAACAAGTCTGGGCCTACATCCGCATTCATGACGCTCCTTACAACGCGCTGCACGACCGGTTTTACCCAAGCATCGGCTGCGCGCCCTGCACGCGCGCCATCGCTGCCGGCGAGGACATCCGCGCCGGCCGCTGGTGGTGGGAAAACTCCGAATCGAGGGAATGCGGATTACATATCAAGCCATGACAAACACGATGAACTCTCAGACTCAAGCAACGCTTTCGCATCTCGACTGGCTGGAAGCCGAGGCCATCCACATCCTGCGCGAAGTCGCGGGCCAGACCGAACGGCCCGCGCTGCTATTTTCGGGCGGAAAGGATTCGGTCTGCCTGCTCCGGCTTGCCGAGAAGGCTTTCCGCCCCTGCCGCTTTCCGTTTCCCTTGCTGCATATCGATACCGGCCACAACTACAGGGAAGTCACCGACTTCCGCGACAAACGCGCGGCCGAGCTTGGCGAGCGGCTGATCGTGCGCACGCTTGAGGATTCGATACGGCGCGGCAGCGTGGTGCTTAAACATCCGCTCGAATCGCGCAACAAGCACCAATCGGTCACGCTGCTCGAAGCCATCGCGGAATTCGAGTTCGACTGCTGCATCGGCGGCGCGCGGCGCGACGAGGAAAAAGCGCGCGCAAAGGAGCGCGTGATGAGCTTCCGCGACGAGTTCGGCCAGTGGGACCCGAAGAACCAGCGGCCCGAACTCTGGAACCTCTACAACGCGCGCACGCATCGCGGCGAAAACATCCGCGCCTTCCCGATCAGCAACTGGACCGAGATGGATGTGTGGCAATACATCGAACGCGAAAAGCTCGAACTACCGTCGATCTACTTCGCGCACAAACGCCCGGTCGTGCGCAAGGGCGATCTGCTCCAGCCCGTCACCGAGCTGACGCCTGCCAAGCAGGGTGATGTCATCGAGGAAATCATGGTGCGTTTCCGCACGGTCGGCGACATCACCTGCACCGCGCCGGTGGAGTCGCACGCAGCAAGCGTCGAGCAGATCGTGATCGAAACCGCGACGAGCACGATCACCGAACGCGGCGCAACGCGGCTCGACGATCAAACCTCCGAAGCCTCGATGGAGCAGCGGAAAAAAGAAGGCTACTTCTAATCTTGCTCGCGCCTATTCATGCACACGCCTCTAAGAACCTATTCAGAATCTTGCCGCGAGTCCGCGATCGGGGCTGAAACGCGGACGGCGCAAACGCCCATTCGCCGTCATTCTGCGCGAAGTCGCAGAATCCATTTTCCCTCCGCTAGTGGATTCTGCGACTGCGCTTCGCTCCGCGCAGAATGACCGCGAGACAGGTTCTAATTATTGAAAGAGTTGAAAACATGTCCGCAATCGAACACCTCCCCAACCAAGACAACGGCCTGCTGCGTTTCATGACCTGCGGCAGCGTCGACGACGGCAAGAGCACGCTGATCGGCCGCCTGCTCTACGACACCAAAACGATTCTCGCCGACGCGCTGAGCGCGATCGAAAAGACCTCGCGCAAACGGGGACTCGCCGCGCCCGACCTCGCGCTGCTCACCGACGGCCTGCAAGCCGAGCGCGAGCAGGGCATCACGATCGATGTCGCCTACCGGTATTTCAGCACCGCCACGCGCAAATACATCATCGCCGACGCGCCGGGGCACGAGCAGTACACGCGCAACATGGTGACCGCCGCGTCGACCACGAATCTCGCGATCATCATGATCGACGCGCGCAAAGGCGTGCTCGCCCAAACCCGCCGCCACAGCTACATCGCGCATCTCGTCGGCGTTCCGCACCTGGTCGTCGCGGTCAACAAGATGGATCTCGTCGACTACGACGAAAGCGTTTTCGAACGCATCCGCGCCGAATACCTTGCCTTCGCCGACAAAATGGGGCTGAGCGCGAAAGGCTTCGAGGTGCGCTTCATCCCGATCTCCGCGCTCGCGGGCGACAATATCGTTTCACGCAGCGAGGCGACGCCCTGGTACACAGGCCCAAGTTTGCTCGAAATTCTCGAAAGCGCTCCGCCCGCAGGCCAGCACAAAGACAAGGCGGCCAGCGAGGCTTTCCGCTTCCCGGTTCAATACGTTTGCCGCCCGCAGGCGTCCGACGATCCGGCCTTGCACGACTACCGCGGCTTCATGGGACGCATCGAATCGGGTTCGGTCAAAGCCGGCGATGCGGTCACGCTGCTGCCTTCGGGCCGGACATCGCGCATCAAGGCCGTGCATCTGGGCGACGCGGCAATCGCGCACGGAGTCAGCGAACAATCGGTCACGTTGCTGCTCGAAGACGAAATCGACATCTCGCGCGGCGACATGATCGTGAAAACCGCCGAAGCGCCCGAGCCGCGTAAAGCGCTGCGCGCAATGCTGTGCTGGCTTTCCGAAACGCCGCTCTCACCAGCCCGCACTTACTTGATCCGCCACACGACCCGCACGGTCAAGGCCAAGCTCGCATCGATCGCCTACAAGGTGGACGTTAACTCCCAGGAACATATCGACGCCGTGCAGCTTGCGATGAACGATATCGCCGAAGTCGACTGGAAACTCGCGCAGCCGGTTTTCGCCGACTCTTACGCGGAGAACCGCGCGACGGGCGCGTTCATCGTGATCGATGAGGCGACGAACAATACCGTGGGCGCAGGGATGGTGCTTTGAGAGCCTGTTCAGAATCTGTATTGGACGTCTTCTCGGCCCAGGTTTGTCTCGCTTACGCTCGACTCGTGGTCATTCTGCGCGAAGTCGCAGAATCCATTTGTCCTCCGAGGTAGTGGATTCTGCGACTTCGCGCAGAATGACGGCGTAAACACAGGCTCTGAGAAAAGAATATCTAATGGCTGACGCCGTGACGGCGCAGCACGCGCCAAAACGTCAGCCAGAGAATCCGCACATCGAAGGCGAGATTCGCGCGCGCGAGATATTCGGCATCGAAGCGGACCTTTTCCGGGACCGCGAGTTCGTCGCGCCCGTTGATCTGCGCCCATCCGGTAATGCCAGGACGCAGAGCATCAACCCCATGCTCGGTGCGCAACGCAATCAGATCGTACTGGTTGAACAGCGCCGGGCGCGGCCCGACGAAGCTCATATCGCCGCGCAGCACGCTCCACAATTGGGGCAGTTCATCCAGGCTGGTTTTGCGCAGAACACGGCCCAGCGGTGTGACATGCGCTGTCGCGTTGGTCAGTAAATGCGTCGCGACGACGGGCGCGCCCGTCTGCATCGAACGGAACTTCGGCATGCGGAAAATTTTATTATGCCGGCCCACGCGATCGGACCAATACAGCGCGGTGCCGGGCGAACTTCGCCGCACCAGCAACGCGATCAAAAGCATCGGCAATGCGAACGCTAGGCTCAGCACCAGCGCCAGAAGAATATCGAAGCCTCTTTTCCACATATTCAAATCGCCTGCGCCGCGTCGACCGCGACAGGTTTCAGCAATGCAACGAGATCGGCCGGGGCGAGGCCGAGCAAATAGCCCCGGCTGCCGCCGTTGATCCATATCCGCTCCAGCGCAAGAATGCCGCGTTCAACGTAAACCGCCATCGTCTTGCGCGTGCCGAACGGTGAAGTTCCGCCGACGCGATAACCCGAATGTTTTTCCGCAACTTCCGGTTTGCAGGGTTCGACATGTTTAACGCCGATTACGCGGGCGAGGCTTTTCATTGAAACCTCGCGGTCGCCATGCATCAGCATCACCAGCGGGCGCGCTTTTTCATCCTGCAAGACCAGCGTTTTGATCACCGCATGCTCCGGCAAACCAAGCGACCCGGCGGCTACCTCGGTGCCGCCGTGCTCAACATAAGCATAAAAATGCTCAGTAAACGCTATTCCGCGTTCTCGCAGCAAGCGATTCGCAGGCGTAGAAGGTGATTTACCACTCATTCCGTTTGCACATCCTCATCCAAAAAATCTTGGAAAATCTATCAGACTATCCAGTGCCAGCGAAAATTTTCCCCTGCGCTACAATGCCCCGCTCCAGCCCAATCCGGCAAGCTTTGCGCCGTTTTCAATATCAAGCAACTCGTGTTCCGACAAGTCCGCGCCGCCTGGCGAAGCCTATTAGTGCTCCTACATTTAATCTGGGGCTGCGCCATCGTCGCCGGCACCTTCCGCTTCCGTTCGCGGGCATCGCAACGCAGGGCCAAACAGATCTGGTCGCGTCAATTGCTCGCCCGTCTTGGCGTCCGGCTGGATATATCTGGAGCGCTTCCCGCGCACGGCGGTTTATTCATCGTCGCCAACCATATCTCGTGGCTCGATATCTTCGTCATCAATGCGCTGCGCCCCTGTGCGTTCGTATGCAAGGATGATGTCCGCTCCTGGCCGGTGATAGGCTGGCTCGTCGCGAACACGGAGACGGTTTTCATTCAGCGCGGAAACCGCCGCGCCGCCCAACAGACCACGGAGACGCTCAAACATCATCTGCGCGACGGCGCCGCGATCGTCGTATTCCCTGAGGGCACCACCACCAACGGCACTCATCTGCTTCCATTCCGCTCCGCGACGATGCAGGCGGCCGTGGACACTGAAACCGCCATCGTTCCCGTTGCATTGCGCTACCGGGACGCGCAAAACCCGATCAGCTTCGCCCCCGCTTACGATGGTGACATCAGCCTTTGGGAGTGCCTGCGCGCCATCACGCTCGCACAGGGTCTGATCGCGGAAGCGCATGCACTGAAAGCCATCGATACGCGGCGCGAACGCCAGCACATCGCATCGCATGCTCACGACGAAATCGCGGCTCGGCTGGATTTCGCACAAGCACCGCGACACTCCAAAAGCGAAACACCGCCGTATAACGATGCCATAGCCTGAGTACGGCCATGCGTGCGCTAAGACGGCCGTGCCACTGCGAGCGGGCAAAGCCGGCTTACAAAATATTGAAGCGGAAAAGCATATTTTCGGCGGTATCCTCATCGCATTTACACAGGAGCGCATCATGATCGACCCCGTCCGTTACGCCCGCATCCGTTACGCGGCCAAAGCCTACGACCCGGCGCGCAAGATTCCCGAGCAACAGATCGAGCAATTGCGGGCGCTCGTGCGCCTTGCCCCCTCGTCGGTCAATTCGCAGCCGTGGCACTTTGTCGTCGCCGCGAGCAACGCCGGCAAGGCCCGCATCGCCAAGGCTACGCATGGGCCATATGCTTACAACGCACCCAAAATCCTCAACGCTTCGCATGTCTTCGTGCTATGCACGCGGCACACCCTCACCGACGCACACATCGAGGCCATCGTCGAACAGGAAGTACGCGACGGCCGCCACCCGGACGAGCAGGCCCGGCGGACTCGGCGCGAAACGCTGTTCGGCTACGTGAACGCACATCGTTATACGTACCGCGACGCGCAAACCTGGATGGAAAAGCAGACCTATATCGCGCTGGGTATCCTGCTGCTGGGCGCGGCGCAGCTGGAGCTGGACGCAACCCCGATCGAAGGCTTCGACAGCGCCGTGCTCGACCACGAACTGGGCCTGCCCGAGCAAGGCTTCACCAGCACCGTTCTGGTGCCGCTGGGCTACCACGGCGCGGACGATTTCAACGTCGGACTGCCCAAATCGCGCTTTCCGGCGGAGGCACTGTTTACGGACATTTGAGCGGCAGCATCCTCGCAGCACTCACACAGGAGCACATCATGCAACAACGCACACTCGGACGCAGCGGCCTCACAGTTTCGGCCATCGGGCTGGGCTGCATGGGCGTGAATCACAGTTACGGGCAAGCTCTCGCCAAATCGGAAGCCATCGGCCTGATCCGCGCGGCGGTCGAGCGCGGCGTAACCCTTTTTGATACCGCCGAAGTCTATGGCCCCTATATCAATGAAGAGGTGGTTGGCGAAGCGCTCGCACCGGTGCGCGATCAGGTCGTCATCGCCACCAAGTTCGGCTTCAAAATCGGTGATCCGGCCGGCGGCGTGGATAGCCGCCCCGCGCATATCCGCGAGGTGGTGGAGGCTTCACTCAAGCGCCTGAAAACCGACCGTATCGACCTGCTGTATCAGCATCGCGTCGATCCCGCCGTGCCGATCGAGGACGTGGCCGGCGCGATCAAGGAACTGATCGGCACAGGCAAGGTGAAGCATTTCGGCCTCTCGGAAGCAGGCGCGCAAACTATCCGCCGCGCGCACGCGGTGCAGCCGGTGACGGTGCTGCAAAGCGAATATTCACTGTGGTGGCGCGAACCGGAAAGCAGCGTATTACCGACTCTCGAAGAACTGGGCATCGGCTTCGTGCCGTTCAGCCCGCTGGGTCGGGGTTTTCTAACCGGTGCGATTGACGCGCGCACCACCTTCCCCGAAGGCGACTTCCGCAACATCGTGCCGCGCTTTTCCGTCGAAAACCGCAAAGCCAATGCGGAACTGGTCGATGCGCTGGGCCACATCGCAGAGGGCAAGGGCGTCACGCTCGCGCAGATCGCGCTGGCATGGCTGCTGGCGCAAAAGCCGTGGATCGTGCCGATCCCAGGCACGACCAAGCTACACCGGCTGGAAGAAAACATTAGCGCGGCCAGCGTCACGCTGACGGCGGGCGAATTGTCAGCCATCGAGTCGGCTTTGCAACAGCACAAAATCGCAGGCGAGCGCTATCCGGCCCACATGCAACAGCGCATCGATCGCTGAGAAAGGTGCACAACAGCATGGAGAGGAAGCCCCAAGCCCCAGATTGGGGTGACTTATCTATGCGCTCAGTCCCAGCCGGAAGGCTGGGCGGCTTGAGTGCATTGCACGGAAAAAACTTTCCGATCCTCAAGCCGAACGGCGGTTAAACAACCGCCCCACACACAGCCCGTATCGAGCGCAAGAACACCTTCCGCAGCGTAGAAACCCAACGCGGACCAATGTCCACACAAAATAGTATGTGTCGTGCTGCGCCGGCCTGGAACACGGAACCAGGGCAGGAGACCATCGGGCGCATCGGCAATGGGCCCCTTGTATTTAAGGGCCATTTCTCCGTCGGCCGAACACATGCGCAAACGGCACATTGCATTAACGATCACGCGCAGCCGGTCCCAACCCTCCAGATCATCCCGCCAGCGCGTAGGCTGCGCGCCCCATAGATTACGCAGAAATTCAATCCAACGAGGCCCTTGCAACACCTCCTCGACCTCACGCGCAAGCGCCCGGGCCTTAGGAATCGTCCACTCAGGCAAAAGCCCGGCATGTACGAGCGCGTAATCAGCTTCGACATGCATCAAGGGCCGGTGACGAAGCCACTCGATCAACTCGTTGCGGTCGGGGGCCGATAGCACATCGTCAAGCGTATCGTCTTTGCCGCGAGGAATAGCGCCGCATGCAACGCCAAGCAAATAGAAATCGTGATTACCCAAAACAGCCACGCCACGCGTGCCTAAAGCACGCACGTAGCGCAGGGTGTCGGCATTGTCGCGCCCCCGGTTAACTAGATCGCCACAAAACCAAAGGGTATCCACGCTTACATCAGCGCCGCACCGGTCCAACAACCTATGCAACGGCTGCAGATGCCCTTGCAGATCACCAATCACATAACGCGACATGACTAAAAAACTTAAGCTGCGCCTGATTGATTTTGGAGAACCAGAGGAGGCGGAACAAGCGAGAGCGCTGGACGACGCGCGGGCATATATTCCGGCACCCAGCGCCGCAGGTCACGACGAACCTCATCGTCTCCCGGAATCGTGCTTTCCGCCACCCAAGCCAGAACCTCCGACAACCAGGCATCGGAAACCTCCCGGGCTTTGGCTATGCGCAGCTTCGGATGATGCGTCTCCCGGGTTTGTTCTTGATCGGCGAGCAACTCTTCGTAAAGTTTTTCGCCCGGACGCAGCCCTGTAAAAACGAGCTTAACCTGCTCTTCCGTATAACCGGAAAGGCGAATCAAATCACGCGCCAGATCCGCGATTTTTACAGGCTGCCCCATATCCATTACGAATACATCGCCGCCCACGCCCATCGCAGCCGCTTGCAATACAAGCCGCGCCGCCTCGGGAATCGACATGAAATAACGCGTAATTTCGGGGTGAGTGACCGTAACAGGGCCACCCCGCGCAATTTGGTCCTGGAATTTCGGGATCACGCTCCCCGCACTGCCCAGCACATTGCCGAAACGCACGATTTCAAAACGCGTATTTTTAGCCCCTTGCTGCAATACCTGACAAACCATTTCGGCCATCCGCTTGCTCGCCCCCATGACATTGGTCGGATTAACCGCTTTGTCGGTAGACACCAGCACAAACCGCTCCACGCGATAGGCCGCTGAAATGCTGCCGATTTTATAGGTGCCATATACATTATTCCGAATCGCTTGCCATGTATTACGCTCTTCCATCAGCGGCACATGTTTATAGGCTGCCGCATGGAAAACGACCGACGGCGAATATTGCGCAAAAATTGCGTCAAGCCAAACGCCATCTCGCACATCTCCAGCGAGAGGAATACATTCAATATCAGGAAACCGCTCATGCAATTCTTCGTGAATAGAATAAAGCGCGAATTCACTCTGCTCCAACAAAATCAACTGCGCAGGTTTGAAGCGCACAATCTGGCGGCACAATTCCGAACCGATCGATCCTCCAGCCCCGGATACCATCACCACCCGTCCGCGAAGCATCCCCGCCACTTCCGGGGTATTGATTTCCACTTCCCTGCGGCCAATCAAATCATAAAGATTCAGATCGCGGAATTTCCCTGCGGAAGCCCCCCCACGCACAACGTCTTCAATCGCAGGCAAAGTCATGACGTGCACACCACTGCGCAAACACACTGTCGCAGCGCGCTGCCGAACCTCATGAGGCGCGGAAGGCATCGCGATAATCGCATGGTTTGCTTTAAGCTTGGACGCCCACAACGCCAAGTCTCCGATTCGTCCGTAGACCTTGATTCCCGAAAGCTCTCGGCCAATTTTTTTGGGGTCATCATCGAGCAAACCCACAACACGCCACTCGGCAGAGCGGCTAAGTTCGGCAACTAGGTTTGCCCCCGCCCTACCAGCACCAATGATGATTACCGGCTGGCCGCGCCCAATCAAATCCCCATAGCGGGCGTGCTCTTTCCAAACACGATAAGCAAGCCGGCTGCCCCCCATCCAGACAAGCAGAAACAAAGGGTACAAAAGAAATACCGCTCTTGGTACAGGAGGTTTAAGCGCAAGAAATACATTCAAAACAACCGTTACAGCCGCAACGGCGATAACCGCTTTTGCGATACGGATGAAGTCCGGCAAACTCGCGAATAACCAGATTCCACGATACAAGCCAAAGCCATAAAATAAAATCGCGTATATTGGCAAAGCGACCAAACAGGCAGCGACTCCACTTCCAATAAATTCCGTCGGCACCTCTCCATTAAATCGGAGCAAATATGCACAAGCCCATGCGGCTATAGCCGCCAACATATCCGCCAGAAATACCGTAATTTGTCGCCACCGTGATATCGCGATCCCGGCGGAGGAAATAGTTTTCATATTTTTTGCTTATGTATTTTGTTTGTGACGACACCAAGACCCTATGCCACTGGTGCAAACAGCACATCTATTGAGCAAAAAACTATCTATACGGAAGCCGAACGATGTTGCGTTACTACATCCTGGTATAGAGCCCGATACCTCTCACCAACGGCTTGCGCGGAAAAAAGCTCCTGGTAGCGTAGGTAACTTGCCTTCCCCATCCGCTCCGCCATTTCCGCATTCTCTGCGAGTTGCTTCATCGCCGCCGCCAAACGCTCGGAATTCGCGGGCGGGACGACGAATCCGGTTACCCCATCCTGGTTGACATAAGAAGTCCCCGTCCCAATCTCCGTTGAGATCAGCGGTTTTTTCCGTATGGCGCCTTCCAATAAAGTCACGCCAAATGCTTCCGATCTCAAATGCGAGGGGAAAACGACAGCCCGGCATGCATCCAGCAGCGCATACTTGTTCGTGTCGTCTACATGGCCGACAAAATGGATGTTGGAGTATCGGCCCCCTAAAGCACGCAAGCGATTCTTTTCGGGTCCCTCTCCTGCAATGACAACGGGCAAGCCAGTCATTATCGCAGCCTGCACTAAATAGTCTAACCCTTTGTAATAGCGCAAGACGCCAACGAAAAGAAAAAAGACGTTACCGATTCGCTTCCGCCAAACATCAACGAGGGCGGAATCGACCGCTGGCACGAAAAACTCATCCAGACACAAGGGAATCGTTTCCACCGGACGGCGAATGGCGCGCAAAAATTGGCTCCCTGCCTGATAGGCGGGAGAGGTTGTAATGATCCGCGCGGCACGACGAAAAAAAAGCGCGCGGATAGGAGCATAACACCCTTCCAAAAGCCGCTGACGCACAATGTCGGAATGATAAGTCACGACAAAGGGCTTCGCACCCCCGCCCAACAACCCCAAAACATCCCCAAAAGGCCAGGGATAGTGGAAATGCAACAAGTCCACCTCGCGGACCAAGCGGCGAAACTGAAAAATCACAGCAGGGGAGCCAATATCGCAGGAGGCAATTTCGACAACACATCGTCCTCTCTGCACTTGGGCCTCTTCCGTATGCAAAGTCTTCGGCACCGGATTTTTGGCCAAGGTAAAAACCGAATTTTCAACGCCGACCTTTGCCGTCGCCCGGCAGATCTGTCGAATCGCTTCCTGCAACCCGCCTTGAGTTTCCGGAAAATACGTCCGGTAAACATGCACGACACGCAATCCCTGCTCCCTATTCAACACTTGGCGAGGGCCATGTTATAGACATCCAAGGTCTTGCACGCGGTTTCATGCCAAGTAAAGCGGCTCGCCTGAGCCAATCCAAGCTTTATTGCCAAAGAGCGCCAGCTTTCGTCCGCCAGTGCTTTCTCCAACGCATTTCGGGTTGCGTCGACATCGCCCCCCTCAACAAGCAAAGCCGCATCGCCCGCCACTTCCGGCAAGGAAGTCGCGTTGGAACACACAACGGGAATCCCGGAACCCAATGCCTCCAGCACGGGAAGTCCGAACCCTTCGTATAAGGAAGGGTAGGCAAAGGCCCTGGCGCCAGAAAATAAAATCGGTAAATTTTCTTCCTCGACATAATCGAGATAGTGAACCATCCCCCTGCTTCGCAACTGCCCGATGCGCGCCAAAAGCGCCTCGCTTTTCCAACCTCGATAGCCCGCAAGCACGAGCGGATAGCGCTCACGCAGCACGGCGGGAAGCCCCGCATAGGCATCTAGCAACACGCCAAGATTCTTCCTCGGCTCGATCGTCCCCACATACAACAAATAACGACCATGCGTCAGACCGAAACGCTCTAAAACAGATCGGGTTTCCACTTCGGAACGTGGCTTGAACGCCCCACCCGAGGCAAGTGGAACCGCCACCACGGAAGATACCGGCAAGCCGAAATATTCAACCACTTCCCGACGCGTCGCTTCCGAATCCGTAATCAGAAAAGCTGCCCGCTTCAATGCAAGGGGAATTTCCTTTTGCATATACCTGACACGCGGTTCAGGATGATGCTCGGGGAATTTATAAATCGATAAATCGTGAAACGTCGCAACGGCAGGACCGGGAAACGGAGGAATATAATAATTCGGGCCGTGAAATACATACCCCGCATAAGCACGAAGAACCATCCGCTTATGCAACGGGGCCAATACGCGGTAGGCTCCCAGGACTATTTTGCTTTGAGCTAATCGTTTGCGGGTCTCCAATGAAAGCATGGGGGCCGACAGAGCATCGCCGGGAGATTCGACCATCTTTCTGCCGGCAAAAAACCGTAGATCCTCAATCCCGTCGAGTTCGGACAAATGCGTTGCCAGCTCCAGAGCATAACGGCCCGTCCCCGTGAGCGGAGGCCGAATTACTTCGACCCCCAATACAACGCGCGTCACGCCGGCCCCTGCTCAAGCATCCAAGCCAAAGTATCCCGCAGTTCGATGCTCGACCACTCGCCAATCAAACGACGCAAACGCGCGGGATCGCCATACAACGTTTTCACCTCATTCGCGCGCACGAATTCAGGATTGACGCGAACCTCCAGCGAATGCCCGGACAACTGTTGCGCAAGCGCAAGCGCATCCCGCAAGGAATAAAGCCTCCCGGAGCAAACGTTGACAGTTTCGCCGGAGGGGGCCGCTTCCAAAAGCTTCCGATAAGCCGATACGACCGACCGAACATCTGAAAAATCGCGCTGGACATCGAGATTCCCCAATTCAATACGAGGGGCTTTCGCACGGAAATACGCAATAATTTTCGGCAGTAGGAAATTTTCGGCTTGCCCCACCCCCGTGTAATTAAAGGGGCGCGTAATGACGATCGGAAGGCGCGCGAACCACAAACGCGCCATATACTCCATGGCAAGCTTGCTCACCGCATAGTCATTCGCCGGATTGGGCAGCGTTGCCTCATCAATACACCCTTCCGTCGCATTGCCATAAATATTGGCGCTACTCGCCAACAGAACACGATGCAGCGTATCGCGATAAGGCGCCAGCGCTTCCAATAAATTCCGGGTACCAATTACATTGACACGATAAAAAGCATTCGCATCGCTGTGCCCAACGAAAGCAATCGCGGCCAAATGGACGACATAATTCGGACGGATCTCCCGCACGACCGCTTTAAGAGCCTCCATATCCTCCAGATCCACTTGGCGATAGTGTACGAGGGATGCGTCCGGATACGATCCAATTCCGTACACCACATACCCATGACGCTCAAGCTCGGCCGATAAATGCTTGCCGGTAAAACCGGAGAGCCCCGTAACAAGCACCCGCTTGCCGGTTTCCATGATCAGAACGAAAAGCCAATCTGGTTACGGCGCATATCGGCTTCCACCATCATCTGACAAAGCTGCTCCAGCGTCGTCTTTGGCTCCCAGCTCAGCACACTCTTCGCCTTTCCGGCGTCGCCCACAAGCAAATCAACTTCCGCCGGGCGATAGAATTTCGGATTTATCCTCACCAAGGTTTTACCGCTCTTGGCGCAAATGCCCGTCTCGCCTTCGCCTTTCCCGTGCCAATTTATTTGGACATCGACAGCCTTGAATGCCATGGAAACGAAGTCGCGCACAGTTTCA
Organism: Betaproteobacteria bacterium; assembly: GCA_009781175.1. Lineage (GTDB taxonomy): Bacteria > Pseudomonadota > Gammaproteobacteria > Burkholderiales > Rhodocyclaceae > Niveibacterium. Next base: position 46,269 of record WQYQ01000012.1, on the reverse strand, counting down.
GTACGGCCCGTCGCAAGAACAAAAGTATCCGGCTCATCCGCCTGTAGCATCCGCCACATGCCTTCGACATACTCTTTAGCAAAACCCCAATCGCGCTTGGCATCCAGATTGCCAAGCTCCAGCACGTCGAGCTTGCCAAGCTTGATCCTAGCAACCGAATCGGTGATCTTGCGCGTGACGAACTCGCGCCCGCGCAAGGGCGATTCATGATTGAACAGAATCCCGCTCGCTCCGAAAATACCGTAGGACTCACGATAATTCACCGTCATCCAATGGGCATACAGCTTGGCGACGCCATACGGGCTTCTGGGGTAAAACGGCGTGTCTTCCTTTTGCGGAATGGCCTGGACCTTGCCGAACATTTCGGACGTGCTGGCTTGGTAGTAACGGATTTTTCTGTCGACCAGACGAACGGATTCCAGCACGTTAAGCGCGCCAAGCCCCGTGATTTGCGCTGTCGTCGTCGGCTGTTCAAAGCTTACGCCGACAAAACTTTGGGCGGCGAGATTATAAATTTCGTGCGGTTCCGCCTTTTGCACAAGGCTGATGGTCGCGCCCAGATCAGTCAGATCATGTTCCACAAGCTCGAATTGGGGAGACTCCTCAAGCCCAAGCTCCTGGATTCGCCACAGGTTGACAGAACTCGTGCGTCTATAGGTTCCATATACCTTATAGCCATTTTTCAACAACAACATTGCCAGATAAGCACCGTCCTGGCCGGTAATTCCTGTAATGATTGCAGTTTTCTTTGTCATATTAGTCAGAGTTAAAAGTTAAGGGGCTTGCAATTTTTTGGACACTGTAATGACCTGCCTGATTTCTTCGGCTCACTTATTTGAAGGGACAATCTTCATTTCAACAAAACCGATACCCAGATTTCGATCATCACCACTTAAACCTAAGCTCTTCGGCGAGATAGCATTCGGAATTTTTATACGAACCACCCTGGCGCCTTCCGGATTTTTTAATTTGATAACCCTCTCCTCGTCATTTGTCGAGAGCCTGAATTTGCTTGAGTCCGCTCCAACAGAGACCTCAAATTCACCGTCGACATTCGGGCCAAAAGCACGCGCGACAAGATGCAAATCAAACTCACCCGGCAGTGGCCCGACAAATTTAAAATTCACAGAATCAGAATTGGACCAAGCTCCCCAATCCTCTCGGAAGGATAATCCTTCGACTTTTTGAATGATTCCCGACCATCCTCTACCTGCTCTGAAGTCAATATCTCTTGTGAAATCCGCAACTCCCCGATCTTCAACAATGGACCACGTTTTGTTGTTTAGATCCAACCGACACAATCCATTGATTTCCTTGTCGTTTGTATAGTCGGCAATTCGTTGCTCATAGTCATATTTATAGGGAAATGCGAAATTCCAATCTCTCGGAGCAAATGAAGCAATACCATTGATCGTAGGGATGCCTGTCATCTGTGCAATCATGATTGCTGAAACATTATGCGCATAATATTGAATAGTCGAGTTATCAACCAAGGCGGGAGATTTTTGAAATTCCCATCCAGAAACATAAAATACTTTGCACTCCGGGGGGGGGGTGATATTAGATATCTTTTCAATTTCAGCCCTTCTGTTTAGCGATAAATCCGGTTTGCTAAGTTCGCTAAGCAGCAGCATTGCCGATATAAGTAAAAATAACAGAGTATTGGAATTTGCTTTTTTCAAAAACTCTATGGCGATTATTGCCACAGGAAAATACAAAACAACATAAATGGCGGAAATGACATTGAGCGCCTTGGCACCAGGGATTGTGTGGTAAACAAAAAACCAAGCCGAATGCCCTAAAATTTTCAAACCAAAAATAAATGCCAGTAGCGTGGCAGCCACTAACGCTTTCCAGAACACGTTCGGTTCATCGGTTTTCTTTACGAAAAAAGAGTATGCCCCGGCCAAAAACAAACCAAACAGAAGAAACCCATACCCCATGGTCCCATACTCACCCATAGGTTTATAGGCAACCCCTGAGAAGGAAAGTATCTCTTTGAAAACGCTTCCGTACATGAAGTTTGAGCTGCCGAGGTCGAACAATCCCCATACAGGAATGGTGTTTGAGCTGGCTGAGCTATAAGTCCGCACTCCGACTTCTAGTGACTTGGGAAGGAATGCATAAATGAAAGGGAATAAGGACACAACGCTTATGCATATCACCGCAAGCAACTGGGGCCAGCAGTTTTTCGCGTAGGCAAAGACCAAGGCTCGTTCTGCTTTAGACATGAACACCCAAAGAAAAACAACATAAAGCAAAAAAACAAATAGAAAAAACCACGCAGTGTAGAAGCAGGTCAGAGCCCATGCTCCGTAAAACAAGCCACAACAACCGCCCCATAGCAAAATTTTATTCTTGTTCGCGCTTACCAGGTTTTGCCAAAAGTTCAATAAACAGCACAGCATGACAGGTATAAATGAAACCGTTGCCAACTGAATACGCGAGGGCCGGATATTAATTATATTTGCCAATGTAAATAAAACAGCCAGCAGGCAGGCATGTCCAAAGGGGAGTTTAATTTTTTTGGCAAATAAATAAGCCCCCCAAAACCCAATGGCCTTTAATGCAATTCCAGCGATCTCCTGCGATAAAAATGGATCAACACCCAAAATTCTGATGGGAGCATAGATCAGTCCAACCAAAAAATAGGCGTCGGTCTGAGCAATCGTTCTGGTATAGGGGTAAAAATACCCAACATCGAACCAGTTGGCGCTACCTTTCACGACATTGAACCAGTGCTCCAAGATCGCCGCGCTAATGACAGCATCGAAGCTATCTCCGCTTAAAATTGCAAAATTGTTCAGTATTTCATATCGTTTGACCACCGCGATGGTAATGGTGCAAAGAGTCAAAATCAGAGCGCATCTGGCCCAACGGGATGTGTTTTTATTAAGCTTCATGAAAAATCTCAAGGAATTAACCTGTATACCCACCGCATATATGGTAAACCCACTTGCTGCCACCAGAGACAGCAGGCCAACGCCCCCTTGCGGTGACACTTGAGTTCGCGTGTCACCGTTGAAAGCGACCGCGCGATCACCCTCGCGCTTGCATCCTTTGCTCGCTCAATCATAATGACCACGCGCTCTTCCGCGCTCAGATGACTATAGTTCTTTTCCATCGCAACACCTTACTCCATCCTCGGTGTTGCACTTGAAACTAGAGATTAAGGGGCTTTCTGAACTCTGCGTCTCAGGATGCTGGGTTTGATTAAGTACTTCGCGCAACGTCGACCAATCGGCAAAGCCCCGGGACTCGTAATAAAGGGGGCCTTCATGCGGTCTCTCACCCAAACGCGGGATACTTACGTGTTGCAATTGCTGAAAACCAGCACTCAGGTAACGCAACAGCACGAAAGGAAATAATCCGACCCAACTCCGCCATTGAGACGGATAGGAAAGACAAAACCTCAAGTAACGCAGGCGGTCCCGCCATGAAATGGCCTGTAGCTCAACCGGTCCATTCTGCGGCAAGGGTGAGAGGACGTGGAACAACGGACCAATACAGCCCAGCCCATGGTAGAGGGAGTACTGTCTAACAATTTCAAGGCAGCCACGCGCAGCGAACAAACGCACAGCTACAGCATGCAATAGATCATGATCAGGATGCCCTCCCTCCCACGCAGGAACAAAGCAAGCCACGATTAGCGGCTGCATATCAAGAAACGCATTCAACCAGCCCGACAGTACATCAACGCTGGAATGCAGATGACCATCACCGATACCTAACTGCCGGCCCATAAAAAAGATGTCGTGCGTGGAAACGCCCAATTTTTGCAGCACAGCCCGCGACTCCGCATCCCGGAGATCCGGATCGGCAGTAACCGCACCATCCGTGATGTAGGCGCAGCGAACTCGCCGTCCGGCGCGCAGCTCCTTTTCGATCCGAGCAAATACTCCGAACTCGTCGTCCTGGTGCGCGAAAAGGAATAGCGCAACTGGCGCGCTCACGTCAGTAAGCATCGAAGTCGAGGAAATTGAAGAAAACGGCATCCAGATCGATGGCGCCCATCCGCTCTGACAGTGAACGGTAGATCAGGTTGAGCGGCGATGGCCGTAACGTTTTGGGAATGTCTACATAGAGCGCCAAGCGCCGCGCCGCCGACGGCGGTATCAGGCCGATAAATAATCTCAGCGGAGACGCGAAGCCGCTCGTCATATCTACGTGAGCCGCAGTAACGGATGCTTCGCCACCGATTTCCGCCGTAGCCATGCAGGCACCGCCGAATAGAGCAGGCGCGAGGAAAATAGTGTGGTCTTGTCCTGCACGGGCAATCACTGGGTTTACCGGGGAAGCGCAGCGCCAAGCCAGTGCTTGCGGACTCCAAGAGCGCCGAAATTGCAGCGCATTCAGGTCCGCGAAATCAATTCCTAACGACCCAACACCCACCATCGCCCGTAATGGGCCTATTAGCTGGAACTTTAACTTGCGTATGAAGCCCGGTGTGCTGTTGGCATTGGCAACCCCGTACACGCAGTCATAGCCCAGGGCCGCACCAGCCGCATAGGTGCGTTCAGCCAATTGGGTGAAAAGACCCTTACCCTGATAGTCGGGATGCGTCGCGGTGTTGAGCGACAACAAAACCCTTACCTCTTTGTCACCAACCTGTGCCCGTGCGGGGATGCATACATAGTGCGCCGCGAGGTGGTCACCGTCACGAGCGTCGTACCCCACGACCTGACCATCGGGGTTGCAGTGATACAGCCAGTCAAGGTAGTTGCGGCTGTACTTGTCGACGCCAGGAAAGCATTTAGCAAAAAGGCGCACATAGTCAGCATAGGCAGCCTCGTCACACCGAACAGGAGAAAAATCCATTACCTATACACCCAGTGTTTGCTCAGCAAGAATCCGTTAACGGCGACCAGAGGCAGTGAAAGTAATTTGCCAAGGAGGGTCATGTTTAGCCACATATGGAACAGCGAAACGGTAAGCAGCGTTAAAACATAGTTGAGTAAGACTACAGCCATGAAGCGCATGAGAGCGCCGTGCGAGTAACTCTTGCTGAACGTTATGTGTGTGTGCAGCAAGAAATTTGCAATCAATCCAGTTGCAAAACCCACCGTGGTAGCTACCAGATAATACATCCCGGCCCAGATCAACAACTGCATTACCCCGATATCAATCACTGCACAGGCAATACCCATCATGACAAATATTGAAAACTGCCTTGAAACCATCAGTTTTCCCGCCGTATGGAAGTTCTGTGCCTATGTATAGGCCGCTCAGGCACAGAGGAAATGTCATACGACAAAAAAGCTAGATTCAGTTGTAACCCCATCAATGCAGGCAACGCGGCAAGCATCACTGTCCCGGCAGGAGTGGACGCACCAGCCTGGACGGAATGTACCCAGTGATATCCACCATAAATCAAGCCAAAACCAAGTAGCGCGATGCCCACAGGCAACTCGATTGAAGCAAGAGACATGTCTCGGAGGTAGTAATTGTAAAAAATCCGCTTCGAAAAATTCCGTATATGTTTTACAAAAAACTCCCCAATAATCTTGGATATCTTCAAGCCACTGACTTCGTCAGCGTACTTTGCATCCATGGGCACATCAACAACCACTGCACGAAGCGTATTTAATCTAAAGAGGATGTCCGTCTCGAAGAAGTAGCGGCGACTGATTTTATTGAAAGGCAGGTGGCGAGCCACGTCGACATGAATAGCCGTGTAGCCGTTTGTTGGATCAAAAAGATTCCAATAGCCTGACGATAGCTTGCTCATGAGCGAAAGCACTGCGTTGCCGAACAGGCGCACTTTTGGCATTGAACGCACTTTTTCGAGATCGAAAAAGCGGTTCCCTTTTGTGTAATCGGCCTCGCCGTTAATAATCGGGGCCACAAAATCCATGATCAAGGCCGGGTCCATTTGGCCATCACTGTCGATCTTGACCAGAATACTCATGCCATCTTTAATGGCAGCTTTGTAGCCGGTCATGACGGCGCCACCTACACCCTGGTTTTCGGTGTGCTTGATTATAGATACGCGCTCATCTTTGCAATTGGCGGCTACAAAATCACCCGAGTTATCAGGGCAGCAATCGTCGACGATGTAAATCCGGGCCACCTCGGGGCCAATCTCATCGATCACACCCATAATGTGATTGCGCGCCTTGTATGTTGGGATGATGACTGCAATTGATTGCATAGTGCAAGCCCGATTATTTGTATCAATCAAATCAAAAATCCTTGAACTGGAAGATTGGTCAAGGTGAATGTGAGGCACCCCAAAATTTTTTATTAAAGACTGCGGGGGTGTCTCAGCGATTAATTATGCTTTTCCTTGCCCCACCCATCGCTTTCAATTCTTTCGTGCTGTCTCATTCACGACGCCTAAGCCAAGCGCCCTCTCCAACTGTTGCGCGCTTTCACTCCACGTCAGTCATCTCATCGGGGCGGACTGAACAACTCTTCCACATTGAAAATCCCCAAGCCATTTGATTACAGCCCCGGCAAGAGACTCGACGGACGTCCCGGAAAAATAGACGGCATGCTCGCCTGCCACTTCACGGAATACGGCATATAAGCAAGGCCAGCGTCCATGAGAAAAACCTCACCTCCCAAAACACATTTAGCTCCGAATGCAGGAAAAGTCAGGATCTCTCTCTAATTTTTGCACTGCTTTCCGATAGTCATTGATAAGTTACCCTTATAAATTTAACGCGGCATTAAATATTGCCGCTCCAGTTTCTTTCCAGGTCGACGACCGGTAGTTTCGTACAATTACGTTTTGCCGCTCATTGATCGTCTCTCTATTCTGGAAATACCAATTCAACCGTTCGGCCCAGAGACCTTTATTTTGGGGAGAGATGTATTCGATGAGGTTTCCGCCAACCTCGGGAATTGAGGCTGCATCTGAAGCGATGCAAAACTTTCCATAAGCTAGACTTTCCGCCACAGGGAGCCCCCAGCCCTCATAGAGCGATGGGTAGACTGTGAACAAGCAGTTTTTGTAAAGATGCACAAGATCACTGTCGGAAACATGGTTGAGGCGATGTATATACGGACGAATCTCACGGTTTTCCTGAATGCTCGCTATGAGATCGTCGACTCCCCAGCCCTGCATGCCGACAAAGAGTAAAAGAGGAATATTCGTATTCCCTGATTCCAAAATTTTCTTATAGGCTTGATAGAGGATTTTATGATTCTTGCGGGCCTCTATGGTGGAAACAAAGAGAATGAATTCTTTCTTGATTAGTTCGGCGATTTCAGGCGATGGTGGAAGCGCGATGGCTGTGGGAAGATCACCCCCTAGACGTACCACACCAAGTTCCGGGATAGGCGCCCCGACACTTTCGAGATAATCTCTCAGATCATTTCGCGAGCATTCGGAAATAGATAAAACAGAATCGGCGCACCATGCCACATTTACGAAGTATTCCTGAAACTTTTCCGAAACGCCGGATACACAATGCTCCGGCATCAGAATGGGGATGATGTCATAACAAAAAAGAAGAACCTTCAGACCAAGAGCCTTTTTCAACGTATAAAGGAAAGGCAAATCCTTTTGGTCCCAATCAAGGCCGAGTGAAATATAGGTATCTCCCACGTGAAAAGGTTGTGCCAATACCTTTCCAGTGGATAACGGCGATTTTTGGCCGCCGGCATCAAGACAGGCAAGCGCATCGATAGCTATATCACGGGAAACTTCGCCATAATTGCCGGCTTCCCGATCAAACCGGCAAAAACGCACCCTTTCGTCGTTGACAGCCAAAAAATACCTGAGCGTTTCGGCTTCAACGCGAACAATACCCAGCGCGGGCCTGCCCCAGGACAAGATAGTGGTCACATCAAGCCAGATGTTCATGAGGTCTTCCATTTTGCAAACAATACATTCGACACCATGTGAGGCAGCGCATTCAAGCTAACTCGCCAAGTGAGTCTCTGGCGCAAACGCCTGTCGGTTTCCAACCCTGCGTTGATATGACGATTACTTTGAAGAGTGGAGCGAATCGCTTGCTGAAACGCCTGCGGCGTATCCGCCACGGACAGACCAGGTAGCCCGCGATAGTCTTCAAATCCTCTGAGAGCCGTGCTGGTGCATATAACAGGCTTCCCCGAGTAAAGCGCTTCGGCGGTCTTGATATTGGAACCGCCGCCGCCGCCGATAGGCAGAAGAAACACGTGGGCCAGCTGCTTCACAGCCGCCAGATCGTCATCGTCAAGCACTCCCAGAACCTGTATGCGCGACGCATTCAATCTACCCCATGGCGAATCGAACAGCATTCGCTCCAGATGCGGTCCAGCGCCGCCTGCGATCACCAGCCGGGAGCCTGGAGGGATACAACCCAAGGCATTACCGACGGAAGCCATGAACCCAATGAAGTTCGGAGGATGCGCACTGGCTACAAAAAGCGGCCAAGGATTTTGTGGCAATCGGGGGCGCCAAAAATCCAGGCGCTCTGAATCCGCCGACCAGGGATCAATGCCGTTGGGCGCAACAATGACTGTTTTACTCCCATATTCGCGAAACACATTGGCATCCTCTTCCGTGACCGCGACGCTGAAGTCTGCCTCACGCGCGGCCTCCCGTTCCAATGACGCGATATCTTCAATGGCCTCTGTTGTTATGCTATTCAAATTTTCAAACATGCCACGTTTCATCGGAGCTTCGATATTCTGTGAGCTAAAGACGATGATTGTGTCCCGGCAGGCTGGAACTTCTGCTTGCAATCGCTTGGCGAGAGGATAAAACCAAGGCTGTTCGACAATAATGACATCAATGGTCGCACGAACAGCTTGCTTGACTTGTCTGTAAGCCTGCTCGTCATTGACAGCGAAGAATGTCATCGCAAAATCGGTCAGTTCTGGAATGTGGTTGCCCCTATATAAGCGGAATGGACTCTGGGGGGGGAAGGCCACATCATGAGGCGACAAAGCGTCTTTTCGATAACCTTCCTCCTGATAAAAACCAATTGATTGAACGTCAAATCCGTTTTCAAGGAGGCTTCGACGGATGGCAGAGGCGCGCAACTGCCCTCCGTGGCGAGGCTTGCGAATCGGATATGGAATAAGTTGCAGCACACGAGGCTTGAAATTATCTGTCTGCCGTTCCGCCGTCATTTGCTCTTCGGTGTCTAGGCATGGCCGATTCCGCTTTGGGAGTATGGCCTGCAGAAGCTGCGCGGCGCTTTGTTTCCAGCTTAAGAAAGGAAAACCCGTCGATAAGGGAGCATTTCCTGCCGCTCGTAATTCCAGCCAGTCTTGCAGGGCGGTTGCCAAATCATCGGCGGAGACGCCCGAAAAATAATACGCGTGCGTACCCGCGACTTCACGGAACACCGGGATGTCTCGCGCGATGATCGGGCAGCTATGGCGTGCGGCTTCGATCAGCGGCAGGCCAAAACCCTCTCCTTCTGAAGCCATGAGCAGGCAGGCCGACGCCGCATAGATGCGTTCAAGATATTCATCGGTCGTATTAGCAAGCCAGAACAGCCGCTTGCCGTGTTCCGGATGAGCATTTAATTCAGCCGCCAAGTCATCAACTTTCCAGCCCCGCTTGCCGACGATGACCAGGCCGACATCACAGCCTTCGCTCCACAGCTTTTCCATGGCCGCCAAGACTTGCCGGTGGCCCTTGCGCGGCTCCAGGGTCCCAACCATAAGAAAGCTGGGGCGAGCCTCAATCCTAGCCAAAACATCCCCCGCGTCTTCCGGCAACCCGCGTGTCGGAATGGAGTTTTCGATATCGGCGCCGAGGTGGAACCAGCCGAGCAGAAACGACAGGCTATCAGGCGATCGGCGGGAGGCCATCCAGGCCCGCAATTCGTCCGCCACGGCCCGGGAAATACAGATTGCGCCATCGTTCTCGATAATCACGCCGAGCCACCAGCGTTCAAACCATTCGCCATAGCCGTCGGAAAAAGCGTGCGGCATCAGCATTGGCAGCAGGTCGTACACGACAAAATATACCCGGACGCCAATATTGCGCAGGTGGCGATAGTAGCCTTGGAGTTCATGAAGATGTGATTGCAGATCCAACCCAAGAAAGATATCGCCGTTCTGTGGATCGACAATACCGTCTTCTTCCTCACCGCCCTTCGCATTATTCAGCCGGCGAACAAATGCGTCGGCATACCGGTAATACCCGCAGCCGGTGCTCGAATACACCGCACGGACCTCGTAGTCCTCCGGCGGATTAGTCAGTAATTCACTGAGAATGGATCGGACAACACGCTGGATGCCTGTCTTGACGTCGTGCTCCGCCAGCTTGGAGATGTCCACAAGAAGCTGTGGGCGCCGCCCAACCGGAGGATGATTTTGTGCGATAGCCGTACTCAGCCGGACAAGATCCTGCTCCGAAAAGTCAGGCAGGATGTTGCCTGATCCGAGTGTTTCGATCAGACGGGCCTCCGTCTGCTGAGAGTCGAGACGCGGCAATGGCGTCTGGCCGGCCGCCGCGTGCAGTTGTTCAAAAACCTGCAAGGCAAGCAGAGCGGTCGTGTCCCAGGAAAATCGCTTTGCCTGATTCAGACCATAGGCTCGCAATTCCTGCCGGAAATTCTCCGATTCCAGCACTTCGACAATCTTAGCGGTAATGGAATGAACATCCAGAGGATCGAACAGCGCATCAGCGCGGCCAATGATTTCCGGCAAACTGGAGGTGTTCGATGCGATGACCGCCGCGCCACAAGCCATGGCCTCAAGCGCGGGAAGCCCGAAACCCTCGTGCCAGGATGGAAAAACAAACAAATGGCAAAGGGTATAAAGCTGTAACAACTCCGTGTCGCTCACATACCCGGTAAAGAGCAGCTCCCCGTCCTTCAAACCTGCCTGACGAGCATGATGCCGCAAATCCTCCAGCCCCACGGGCGTAATTTTTCCGGCAAATAGCAATTGATAGTGCGTCCGCAAATGCGTTGGGAGCGCGGCGAAGGCTTGGATCAGTCGCGGCAGATTCTTACGCTCGTCAGCCCCCCCGGCATACAGTAGGAAAGACCGCGTTAAACCGAATTTTTGCCGGAGAGCTTCGGCCTCTGATGGAGCAATATGCTGCGGGCGAAAATCGGCCTCAATGGCTGTGGAAATGTTGACGATAGCGCTTTCATCGAAGTTTAGATGTTCGAGACCCTCCTGACGCGAGAAAGCGGATATCGCCAGGCAGGCTGCCGCGCGGCCAAGGTGGTCTATCTTGCGTTCGTAGTAGCGGCGCACATCTGGATTCGGACGCAGATACTGACCTGGATTAATAAGGGGGATCAGATCGTGTAATGTAACCGTGACCGGCGTGCAGGTGTCCAGACGGCCAATACTCGTAACAGCGTCATCGACAAAACCTTCAAACAAGCTGCAGAGGTGGATAACATCTGGCTCAAGACCGGCCAGGAAGGCTTCTCTCGCCAGCTCCGCAACGTCACGCCGTGTCCGGTTGTTTTCATCTCGCTCTTGTGTTGACCCGGGCGCAAACCAGACACGGATATTCTCCTGCGGCAGCAAATCGTGGAAAGCGTCGCGGATAGACTGAATGGTTTCTGGAAAAAGTCCGCTGAGCGCCAGAATGATTTCATGTTCACCTCGATTGCGGGCCAATGCCCGGGTGAAAGACAGCGTATAGCGGCCAATCCCCCGGAATCTGCTTTCAGTTTGCGCACCCTGCATGTCAACGACGATACGCATCAGATCTCTCCCCGTTTGTTCTTATCGATTGCCGCCCGCAGGGTCATATAAATTTCTCGCGCACGAGGCGTCAGCGAATCGACCCTGGCAGGCGGATTGGGCTGCCCCCATTCTCCTCGCGCTATCGTCGCCCCCGGAGCATTGAGGATTGCCCACAGACGGGCTCTTACCCACGGCATGCGATTGAGCATGGCGCGCACGGACCTGTTTAAGCCCGGATTACGCGTTACAACCCGAACCAGGTGCCTGAGAACTGGACGGGCCACCCTCTTGACGAGCGCCTTGGCTCGCGCTCTCGCCCCTTCTTCACGCAAGCCGACTGCATTCACCTCACCCAAACGGACTTGACGGCGCGCGCGCAAGCGAGCGCCGAACTCTCCGGTAGCAATGAACTTTAACGCCCGCAAGGGCCGCGTGATTTGCCACGACGTGCTGGCGTGAATCAGGCGAAGCTGCTCATGCCATTTTTGTATCTGAGCATCTTTTTCAGCCAGGCGAGCATCTTTTTCGGAAAGCAGCACATCCCTTTCAGCTAAACGAGCATTCTTTTCAGAAAGCAAAGCGTCCCTTTTAGCCAATTCGGCAGTCAAACGATCCACGCGTTGATTCGCCTGCTCTTCAGCCAGGCGAGCATCTTTTTCGAAGAGCAGAGCATTCCTTTCAACTAACTCGGCAGCTAATCGGTCCGCGCGCCGATTCGCTTGTTCAATTGCCTCCATGTAGGATTGAAGCTGTTTCATTGCTTCCTTGAGGTGGGCAATACTGCTTTCATTACGGGTTTGACGAGTTTCCTGCGCTACAACGCGCTGCTCACAACGATCAGCTAAATCGGAGAATTTGCGATCAAGCAAGGCCTCGTCCGTCATGAATCCCCAGGACATATAAAATCGCCGGATAAAATTTGCCGAAACAACCTGGGAAAGTGACAACGATTGTTCTGTCGCATAGGAGCGCTTGAGGAAAATCTCCCACAAGGAGCGATCATCCAGTAAAGCTCGGTAGCTGATCGGCAAACCAAAGCGCCTTGCTTTTGGTTCAAGAAACTCCTCTTTAATCCCGAAATAAGGCGCCTCTGTCAAAATGGACGAGCTTATGGCGCAGGCGACACCGATATTTCCAGAAGCAAAGAGTTTGTAAATATCTTTCTGCGTATATGTTTCCGCGCCATATCGACTTTTAATCATTGCGTCCACATCAGGATCGCTAGCATACGGATGCGGCTTGTAGAGGATACGGTCATAGCCTACTGCAAGCCTGTCTAATGTGTCGAGATAGTCCCTCAGAGAACGAAAATCCCCATCGAAATACACACTGCGATCGGCCGGCGTCTGACCAAATATGGCAAAGATACTAGAGTCACCCTGTTCACGTTCAAACCCATAACGGCTTTGCAATGTCTGCACAAAAACTTCAATTAATCCGCGCGACGCCGAATGACGACTGAAATCATACGGAAAGGAGCTTGCAATTTCGAAATAGAGATCATCGAGAAATCGGAGTGGATGAATATCCACATTCATCCATGGCACGCCATGCAAGCTAAGGTAGGCCAGGTCTTTCTCGGTAGCCTCAAAGCCGATCACGGCGGCATCGTGAAAGTCGCGAATATCCAATGCACTACCTTGATTCTGGCTGAGGCTTTTTTTCCAGCCCTCCAACCACATGCCTGTATCATTGAGCCTATTAACCTCCGTGACATAAGAAGAAAAAGGGACCTCCAATTCCTTCAGAACAGGCGAAAACAGTGCTTGCAGTCGCAGGATATTTCCTTCTTGCGCGCCACGCTGCGTGTCCCCGATGAAAACCACCCTAGAAACCACTCAGTCACCCCAGTTTCAATTTTGAAGCCCTGCCGTAATCAGATCATTGTTGAAATGCTGACTTCAGCATTGATGAACAAATATCCGCCAAAATTTCTCTTCAATAACGCCACATCTGGAACAACAGTAAAAAATTCCGCGCAAAATATTCGACTGTAAAAATCAGGGAGAACGGCTCCGGTTTTATTCCTGGGCGGTCTGAAGAATCAAGCTCCCCGCGCGCATTGATAGCAGAAATTTGTCGTAATAATTGGTGTTGCATGCCATCAGGTGATCGCCGGTTTTTCGCGATCAATAAATTAACCGCAGCCCCCAGAGGCACGTCCAAATTTGCCCGGATCGTGGTTTGGAATCTCGAAGCCCACAACCAAGGCATTTTCAAGATCCAATACCTGCAATTCCGTGTCGTTTTCTTTATCAAGCGACTAGCGCCAGTGATCAAACCACTCAGCCCAATCCACAAGCCGATTGATCGCGCCTACATGAGTGGAAGTGGGAATGCCCAGTTGCTTGAAAACTGGAGAAAAAGGGCCTCAAATTTAGCAACATTCGAGGCCTGATCACCGCAGCTCGAATTTCCTATAAAAACGGCTCTGGCCTTCGTATTTCCACGGCTCAATTAATGTCAAAAACATTTAAACAAAGCCTTTATAACCGGTTTAAATGCACAGCGCCTTCTTCGTTCAGGCGATGCAAGCAACGCCCATTCTTGTTTAATAATGCTTGCGTCGATTATTTCTGGCTGATACTCCTTGATCTTCCCTGTGGAAAGTAATGATTCAATGCGCTCTAATGCTTGGTGGATGTCAGAAAAATCAAGCTGACCAAAATCGGACATCAAATATCGCCACCACTTTAGGCGCAACAACCTTTCGACAATTATGTCAGGGAAACGCATACGAATCTGGCGCGCCGGGCAGCCCACAACGACAGCATAGGGCGCCACGTCACGCGTAACGACGGCACTTGACCCAACAATAGCGCCATCCCCGATGGTCACACCATCTTGTACGAACACACCATTGCCCAGCCAGACATCTGAACCGATTATGGTGTGCTTCTCCCATTGAAATCGTGTGATATCGGTCATGGGAGGCAATCCGGACGCGCACGGCCAATTGCGGTAGCTTGGGTTGTATTGCAGTGGCGAAACTGAAAGCCAATTCATCGGATGGAAACCGTGGCCGATCTTGACATCCCGCGCGAACGAGCAATATCGGCCTATAGTAACGTTTTGTATGAAACCACCATTCAAATGTGTGAAAGCGCCAATACGCAAAGGGTAGGTCAATCCAAGTTCGGCGTTAACATTGGCTGGAGTTTCGATGTGCAATTCTGGCGATAACGCGAATGAGCCCGATGCCACGCCATTGAAGGAAAAACCTCTTTTACGTAATGCCTGCCGTAATGAGTCAGTGAACTCGACGGGAATGTTCACGGTATTTCCCTTTGCCAGCGCAGAAGTTGTGCAAGTTGTGCGGTTTGTACTGATGTCGGCTGTTCTTCGGCATAATGACAATTGCTGCACAGACCACTTTTCAGTTCATCGCCAATCAGACTGCGACGAAAGCTCGCGGCTGCCTGGCCCGCATACATTGCAAAAATGTTAGGTTCAGACTGTAGATTACCAAGTACATAATCTTTGTGCGCAGGAACATCGGAGCGAAAATTACAGCACGGTACAGCAGACCCATCGTAATCGATATACATCGCCCAGAAGGGAACCAAGCAGGGCGAAGTGCGTCTATGCCCCATATGGATGGGTACTTGCCCACCCCGGTTAGTTCCTCCTGTTTCAAAATTGCGGCCATACATGCGTATGTGCATATCGCGATAATGCAACTGTTGCTCGTATCTTTCTCCAGGCACATCACATATCACGGTAGCGGGTAATCCAACTCGCTTGAGTGTTTTCTCGCCTGCCGTCTTAATCTTGGCGTGGTCGTAACGTTCGTTATTTTTCAGATATATCTGAATACCAAGGCTGCGCAGACCGGCATCATAAAGCTGTTTGAGATAATCGTTGTTAAGGTAGTCGCCATTAGTATTAGTGTGCAATATGATTTTTGGGATAGTATCGCGAGCCTCGGCGATGCGATCCAAGATAATTTTGTCGGCCAGTGGCTCGTTGTAACGGCTGTAAGTCAGCATACCATCGTAATCGATAGAAGCGAGTTGCTCCAGAATCGAGGTGTACATCTGTGATGGCATGAAATTATTGGAGGAGATACGATCTATTGTTGCGTTCGGACAGAACCAACAACGGCGGTTACAATACGAGAACACTTCGATTTCAACCATCTTGACGCTGCGCTTAAAGAGATCTGCCGCAACCCTCGGATCTACCTGCTCTATCAAATGAGAGAAACTTAGGCAATCCCAGCGCCGAGCGTCTGGCGAACTGATGGTTGCGGGGACCATATTGGTCTTATCAGCGTCACGATTTAGCTGAGACACATTTTGCGATGTTATAAGAGCAATAGAATCATCGCGATCACGGACCTTTTGTTCAAGGTCATGGAGGTTATTTACCAGGGCAGCAATAGTTTCTTTTCGATGAACGGCATAGCCGAAGCTATTTGCAATTTTTTGAATAATCGCTTTCATGATATTCAGCTTCACTAGCTCACAGTGTCATGATCGGCATCGCAATACTCCGTATTACTGGAATCGATTGAAATCTTGATATCCGGATTTATGAATAAATAACCCCCAAAATTTTTCTTTAACAATGAAGCTTCAGCCGCTACCGAAAGCATTTTCACACAAAAAACACGGTCGTATGCTGCTGTAGAAAAGGGGGCTGATTTAATACCGATATCAATTCTGAACTCCCCCAAAGCAAATGGGAAATGAAGGCGCCACTCCACAAACACTATTGAACTTTTTCGTAAAGCCGGAATAGTTTTATCATAATAATTTGTATTGCAAGCCGCCAAATGATAGCCAGTTTTATCTGCGATCAACAGCCCCACTATTGCGCCGGCAGGCACATTCTGGTTTGCAATAATCGTCGCCTGAAACACCACCAAATCATTTGAACGGCAGTGCGTTATTGGCGCGCCATTTTCATCAAGAATTTTGAAACTTAAAAATTCAAGTTCTCGTGTTCCCGTATCCATGTTCGGGTCGGAGTTTTTTCTTAATTCCGGATCGGATTCAGGACTATATATTATTTTAGAAGAGGCTTGAGTGTCTGATACCGTGGCTGCCTTTAACTGATTAATTCCCGATAGATCATTTTGATAGAGATCGCAAACTTCATCGGCGCTGCCCCAGGCGCGAACGGCCCCGGCTGATAAATACAAAGCGCAACTACAAAATTGACGCACTTGATTCAGGGTGTGGCTGACAAACAGTACCGTTACTCCTTTATCCAGCAGCGATTGCATCCTGTGCATACACTTGGCCTGAAAAGCCATGTCTCCGACACTCAGGGCTTCATCGACAATCAATATATCGGGCGAAACCGCCGTGGCGACGGCAAAGGCTACCCGGGCCTGCATGCCGCTGGAGTAAATGCGGACAGGCTGATCGAAATATTCTCCAATATCCGCAAATTGCTCTATCGACGTTATGGTTTGAGCCAATTCGTCTGCCGATAGCCCCAGCAACTGCCCCGCCATATAGGCGTTTTGCCGGCCGGTAAAGTCCGGATGAAACCCCATCCCAAGCTCAAGCAAGGCCGCAACGCGACCATTGACCTGAATATTGCCGGTGGTAGGTTGCGTGGTGCCGGTAATCATTTTCAGCAAGGTGCTTTTGCCAGCGCCGTTGACGCCAATCACACCAACGGCTTCGCCCTGCTGAATATGGAAGTTAACATCCCGCAACACCCAGTGTAACTGGTGATGTGGTTTGCCTCGCAGGTCCATCCACTCCAGCAGGCGCGACCAGCGCGAAGGATATTGTTTATAGGCTTTGCCCAGATTGCTAACAGTAATCGTGCCCATCAGAGTTCATCCACGATTTCGCCGGCATGTTTACGGAACAGTCTGAGTCCGAGCAGGCATAACACGGCCGACATGGCCAATACGGGCCACAAGCTGTACCAGTTGGGCCAGTGCCCTTGCACGAGGATCACCTGGAAGGACTCCATCATTCGCGCCATGGGGTTGAACCGCATCCAGACCTGCACACGCTGAGGCAGAATGCTTACCGAGTAGACGATGGGCGTAAGCCAGAACCAGAAATTCAGGAAAATACCGAAAAACTGACCCACGTCGCGAAAGAACACATTGAGCACGCCCAATGTGATGCCCAGACCGATGGCAAACAGCACCAGCAACGCCACCGTAGGGATAAGCGCCAGATAAGGCAGGCCGGGGAAATTGCCCGTAATCGCCAGGAACAAGGCAAACAACCCGAACACGATAACGAAGTTGACCAGGGCATTGGCCACCACGATCGCCGGCAGGCACAAGCGCGGAAAACTCAGCTTCTTGAGCAGGTTTGCGTTGTCAATGAAGGTAGTTTGCGCCCGGCCCACGATTTCCGTGAACAGGCCCCACGTCAACAGGCCCGCGCAAAGATGGATGCTGTAGGCAAAGCTGTTGTCCACGCCTGGCAGGCGGGTCTGCATGACCTGCGAGAAGATCACCGTATAAACCACGATCATCGCCAGCGGGTTGAGCACAGTCCACAACGCCCCAAGCAATGAATTGCGATATTTGGACTGGAATTCCCGTTTAACACTGGCGAATATAAAACCGCGGTACTGCCACAATCCGCGAATCATGCCTTTCATGCACTACACCCATATATTTCGGACCGTATGGCGCACGCCCCTGGAATATTCAATCAACCAATGAAAGCCATCGGCCCGATTCCGCGAAAACGATTATTGATGGCTAGACCAACAATCAAGCAAGTGAGTCACCCCAAGTTGAAGCTTGTGGCTTGTGGCTTGCGCCCAACCCATGATCAAACCTTGAAATACCCGCGATACCACTCCACAAATCGAGCGACGCCTTCTTCAATTACGGTCCCCGGTTTGTGCCCTGTCCATTCCGTCAACGCCGAAACGTCGGCGCATGTAGCCGGCACATCGCCCGGTTGAATCGGCATCAGGTTCTTTTCAGCTTTGATGCCAAGGGACTTTTCGATTGCTTCAATAAAGCTCATCAACTCCACCGGCCCTTGGTTGCCAATATTAAATACCCGGAACGGCGCGCGCGAAGTTCCGGGGTTCGGGCTTTGTGGGTCGAACGAAAGGTCGGGTTCGGCGGGGTGGTCGAGCGTGCGGATTACGCCTTCGACAATATCGTCGACATAGGTGAAATCGCGCTGCATCTTGCCGTAGTTGAAGACATCGATCGGGCGGCCTTCGAGCATCGCCTTCGTAAAGAGGAACAGCGCCATGTCGGGCCTGCCCCACGGGCCGTAAACCGTGAAGAAGCGCAGGCCCGTCGTCGGAATACCGTACAAATGGCTATAGGTGTGCGCCATCAATTCATTGGCTTTTTTGGTGGCCGCATACAGACTGACGGGATGGTCGACGCTGTCCCGCTCCGAGAAGGGCATTTTTTCATTTCCGCCGTAGACCGAGGAGCTACTCGCGTAGACAAGATGCTCAACCTTGTTGTGGCGACATCCTTCAAGGATGTTCGTGAAGCCGACGATATTGGATTCAATGTACGAGTGCGGGTTGATCAGCGAGTACCGAACGCCGGCCTGGGCGGCCAGGTGCACTACCCGGTCAAAACGCGCCTCGGCGAAAAGTTCTTCGATTCCCGTGCGATCCGCGACGTCCAGTTTGACGAAACGGAAATTGGGATGGGGTTCCAGTCGGGCAAGCCTATCCCGCTTCAGTTGCGGATCGTAATAATCGTTGAGGTTATCCAGACCGACGACCTCGTCGCCGCGCTGGAGCAGGCGCTCCGAGGTGTGCATACCAATGAATCCGGCAGCGCCCGTGACAAGTACTTTCATAGCATCACTCGAAAAGGAATTTCCGGGATTCGTCCGGAAGATTCGTGGCCGTTGCGCTTCGAACGTAGCGCGCTCGCCTTCTTTGGGCGAACCGGCTGACAATAAGCATAAATTTTTCTGATTGAGGATTTTCGCATGTTTGCGATGGGCCACCAAACACAACGCTATCTCAAACAGCGCGGTTTACCACACTGACGCGGATATCTCGAATTCAGTCCCCGCTGCGGTTTGCCGTTTCCCACAGGTCTTTTCGCTGACGCAATTCAATTGCTTTTGCATATTTTGAAAAACTGTTAAAACACCCAATTCCTATATGGATGAGGCCCGGAACACCATCAAGGAAGCCGAGACGCAAGAGGTAAAATTTGAGGAATCGGAAAATCGGGCTTACAAGCAATTTCGCCGCCGAAGGCAGGTTGCCGCCTTCGGCGCACAAGGCTTCCGCGGCAAGCGAGGTGTAGTGATTTTGTTTGGCGAGATAGCGCTCCAACGTCTCTTCGCTGTGATGCAGCAGATCGCCTGTTAGCCGGCCCACATCGCCCAGGGCAATGACCTTTTCATGCACCAGATCATCCGACCAACGTGCATGGCGGCGGTCGAAAAGCCGTAGCGACCAATCGGGGTAGCCCTCGCCATGCCGAAGATAACGCCCCAAAAAACGATTGCAGCGCGGAAATTCAAATGCGCGATGTTTCGGATCGGTGAGTTCGCGCTCGATCTGTGCCCGCAATTCAGGGGAGACGATCTCGTCCGCGTCAACACACAGAACCCAATCGTTGCGCGCTTGTTCCACGGCAAATTGCTTCTGCGGCCCGAACCCGAGCCAGTCCTGATGGATGACCCGCGCGCCCATGCCGCGCGCAAGCGCATCGCTCCCATCGGCACTGCCGGAGTCGACGACGATAATTTCATCGCAAAATGCCAATGAAGTAAGCGTTTCCGCCAGGCTAGCCGCGCAATCGCGCGTAATCAGAACAGCAGATAACTTATGACTCATGCGCAGATTATAAAGGCACGATTTGCAGCCGCAGAAACAGAACGGAATAATCCCGCTCATGCATAAGATTCTGATCGTCAAGACCACATCCATGGGAGATGTGATCCAGTATTTGCCCGCGGTAACGGATCTGCGCGCGCACTTTCCCGATGCACAGATCGATTGGCTCATCGAGGAGCCCTTCGCTCCCCTGGCGCGTCTGCATCCCGCGATTCGCGACGTGATTCCAGTCGCGCTGCGCCGCTGGCGTCGGCGCTTATTCCTGCCATCGACCTGGAAGCAGATCATCACCCTGCGCAAGCGCCTCGGCTCGGCGGGCTACAGTCATGTAATCGACGCACAGGGGCTCTTCAAAAGCGCGCTGCTGGCTCGCCTTGGGCGCGCGCCAATCAGCGGTTACGGGCGCGGCAGCGCGCGCGAAACGCTTGCAACCCGGTTCTACGCTGCGCATTTCGACGTTTCCTGGGAGCGCCATGCGGTCGAGCGTAACCGCTTGTTGACCGCGGCAGCGCTCGGCTACGGCATCGACACGTCCGTCGATTACGGCATTCATGCGCAGGAGCCGCCAGCCGACGCATGGCGGCCCACGGAACCTTATGCGCTGCTATTTACCGCAAGCGCGCGCTCGGAAAAGCTATGGCCGGAACCGAACTGGACTGAATTGGGCCGGGCATTGAATCGTAAGGGTCTCAACTGTGTGTTGCCGGCCGGCAATGCGAGCGAGCGCGAACGGGCGCAACGGATCGCGCAACAGCTTTCCCATGCGCAACTCATTCCACCGATGGGTCTGGATGCCTTGGCCACGATTATCGAGCGCGCCCAATGCGCAGTCGGCGTGGATACCGGACTGTCGCATCTTGCCGCCGCATTGCGCGTGCCGATTGTCGCCATTTATGTCGCAACCGAACCAGGCGCCAATGGGGTTGCAGGCGATCGCAGCGCGATCAATCTTGGCGGTCCCGGCCATATCCCCAGCGTGGCCGAAGTGCTGTACCACTTACGGTTGTGGTGCTGATGTTCGCTCGCACGCTCTACACATTGTTGTGGTGGCTTGGTGCGCCGCTCATCCTGGCTCGCCTGCTCTGGCGGGCACGCCTCCAGCCCGAATACCTGCAAAACCTGGCGGAAAGAATCGGGCGCTATGGGCAAGCGGCTCCGCAACAACCCTTGATCTGGCTGCACGCCGTATCGGTTGGGGAAACACGCGCGGCACAACCGCTTGTGCGCGGCTTGCTCGAACGTTTTCCACATCACCGGCTGCTGCTGACTCAAATGACGCCGACGGGGCGAGCGACTGCGCTTGAACTCTACGCACAGGATGCGCGAGTCAGCGTGGCCTATTTGCCCTATGACACCCCAGGTTGCGTCGCCCGTTTCATGGCCCACTTCCGGCCGCGGCTCGGCATTCTGATGGAAACCGAAATCTGGCCCAATCTGATCGCTGGTGCGCAGCGTGCAAACGTCCCGGTCGCGCTCGTGAATGCGCGGCTTTCCGAACGCTCCGCGCGCGGTTATGCAAAGCTTGGGCGTTTTGCGCGGGAAACCTTTGCCAGCCTTGCTTGCGTCGCGGCGCAAAGCGAGGCCGACGCGGCGCGGCTCGCGGACCTCGGCGCCAAAACGCCCATTGTCACCGGCAACTTGAAGTTCGAAATCACACCGCCTGCCGCACAGCTTGAGCGAAGCAGGAATTTCCGCCGAGCATTCGGCACGCGTCCGGTTGTGTTGATCGCCAGTTCGCGCGAGGGAGAAGAAGCCGCGCTGCTCGACGCCTTCGTGCAACATGCGCCGCTCGAGGTGTTGCTCGTTCTGGTGCCGCGCCACCCGCAGCGCTTCGACGCAGTTGCCGAACTCATCCGCATGCGCAAACTGCCGCTGCAACGCCGTTCCGATGCACAAACTATCATCGAACCTACAACGCGAGTTTTCCTCGGCGACAGCATGGGCGAAATGTTCGCCTACTACGCGGCGGCGGACATTGCGCTGATTGGCGGAAGCTGGGAACCGCTCGGCGGGCAGAATCTGATCGAAGCCTGTGCGGTCGGAACCCCGGTGCTCGTCGGCCCGCACACATTCAATTTCGCCCAGGCGACCGAACAGGCCATCGCCGCCGGCGCTGCCCGGCGCTGTCCCAATTCGGAGGCCGGCGTCTGTGAAGCGCTTACTCTGCTACGCGATGCCAGCACGCTCAAAGCAATGGGGGACGCTGGCCGCTTGTTTGCGAACGCGCACCGTGGCGCGCTCGCTCACACCATGCAGTGTCTGGCTCCCCTGCTGGAAAACCAAGTCGCCCCGCGCTGACGCTTGGGGCTGACGTTCAACCCGTGATCACCGAAATGGTTTTCGCCATTACACAGCGATGGCCGTTGCTCTATCATCGAACCGGATCTTGTTGCGGGAGAGCGTATGAAACCCTCTGAAGCCTTGAACTCGAACCGCGCCGCAATTCGGCGTGTTATCGAGTCCCACCATGCCCGTAATGCTCGGGTATTTGGTTCCGTTTTGCATGGCCGGGACACGGACGACAGCGATCTGGACATCCTCATCGACCCAACGCCGGAGACAACATTGTTCGACATCGGCGCGATCCGGCACGAGTTGGGCAAGCTGCTTGGCGTTCCTGTGGACGTACTGACACCCAATGCCCTGCCGGACAAGTTTCGGGCCGCGGTGCTGGCGGAGGCTCGCTCCGTATGAGCCGCGACCAGCAACGCCTCACCGACTATCTGGCACATATCCTCGAAGCCATTGAGCGCATCAACTGCTACACCGAGGATATGGACGAAGTGGCGTTTTTGAACGACTCGTTGGTGCAGGACGCCGTAATCCGTAACTTCGAGATCATCGGCGAAGCGAGCAACAACATCGAGAAGCACTACCCTGAGTTCGCTGCGGCTCACTCCGAACTACCCTTGGCGTTCGCTTACCAGATGCGCAATGCTGTCGCCCACGGCTACTTTAAGGTGGACTTTGAAATCGTCTGGAAAACGATCCAGCGCGCCCTTCCCAGCTTTCATATTCAGATTCAGGACGTGTGGGCCAGTATTTCGCGCAACCGGCCATGATGAAAGGGAAGCCTTCGGCGAACCAACCCAAGGCAACCCTTCATCCTCTAATTATCGGGATTTGTCTACTGACGGGCGGCGCGGAATGCTTTTTCGCGGTGACTCGCTCCTCGGTGCAAACTCATCCTTCCCAAGCGTGGGTGGCGTAGTGTCGGGCAATGCAATCGGCTTCCCCGCGCTCGCGGGGTCGAGGAGCCCATTGACGATCTGTAGATCTTCTTCGCTCAAATTGCCTACCGCATTTTTCAAACGCAACTGGGCGAGCAGAGTGTCGTAACGCGCGCGCGCAAGCTGGCGGAAGGTGTCGTAGAACTGCGTTTCGGCGTTCAACACGTCGATATTGATCCGCACACCGACTTGATAGCCGAGTTTGTTCGCTTCAACCGCGCTGCGCGAGGAAAGCAACGCCGCCTCATAGCCGGCCACCTGCGCGATGCCGGAAGTCAGCCCGAGATAAGCTTGTTGCGCTCCGAGGTGGGCGCTGCGCTGTGCATTTTCGTAGTCGGAACGCGCCCTATCCCTCAAGGCGAGCGACTCGCGGACTTTGGATTGCGTATAGCCGCCGGCGAAAATTGGCACTTGCAGTTGAACGCCTACCTGGGTCGAGTTATAGGCATAGTCGACCGGACCCATAACGTCCATCACGGGGGCATGTTGATGGCCGTAGCTGGCAACCAAATCGACAGTCGGCAAATGGCCCGCGCGACTGCTGGTGACCTGACGGTCCGCGATATCGTAATTGAGCTTGGTCATCTGAACACTCAGATTGTCCATCTCGGCGCTTTTCGCCCACTGCATCACATCGTCCGGCTGCGGGCGGTTGAAATGCACCCCACTGCGCAGCGGCGCCAAAGGACCGTAGCGCTTGCCCGTCAGTTGCCGCAAAGTTTGGAGCTTGACTTCGACATCGGCGATTGCCGCAGACTCACCCGCGGCAGCGAGGTCGAAACGCGACTGCGATTCGTACACGTCGGTAATCGTGGTGGCGCCGACCTCGAAGCTCTTCTTCGCGAGCCCGAGCTGCTGCTCCGCCGCATTCTTCTGCGCCACGATGCTTGCGAGCGTTTCTTGCGAATTGAGGAGGTCGAAATACGCATTCGCCACGCGCAGCATCAAATCTTGCCGGGCATTCGTCAGTTGCAGTTCAGCGACCGTGGCCGCCAATTCGCCTTGTTTGAACTGCTGCCAGTTCTGCACGCGGAAAAGGGGCTGCGTCAGCTGTACGCCCCAGTTATTCGTGTTGTAGCGCCCGGACCCGGAAATCGGCTGTCTGATGGAAACATCGTTGTACTGCGTCGCGGCCGACGCTCCGATTTGCGGCAGCAGGCCCGCCAGGCCCTGCGTTTTACGCTCCGTATCGGCAACGGACTGCGCCTTGGCCGACATATACTGGGCATCGAATTCCACCGCATCGCGATAAACCTGCAACAGGTCCTCCGCATGCGCACTTCCAATAAACAAGCTCGCTAGCGCAAAAAACGGCAATCGCTTCATCGGGCGCTCCTAAATCTTGAATAATCAGAATACAAACCGTTCGGGCGCCGGCGCATGCAGCATCGGCACCAGGGTTTCGAAAAGCTTCACGGTCTCGAAACGCCCTTCGGCGACGCATGTCGTCAGCTCGCAAGTCATCACCGGCGCAGCGCCAACGAAAGCGATCAAACGCCCTTCCGGCTTGAGCTGTTCGAGGATTGCGCGCGGCACTTCATACAAGCCGCCGGAGATGACGATCGCGTCATAAGGCGCACGCGTCGGCCAACCATTAGCGCCGTCGCCCTCCTCCACGATAACGTTCTGCACATCGGCGCGATGGAGATTAGCCGTCGCAAACGCGGCCAATGCGTGATCGCGCTCGATCGTGCGCACCCATTCGCTGTGCGCGGCGAGCAAAGCGGCCATGTAGCCGGAACCCGTGCCGATTTCGAGCACCTGATCGGTCTTGCGCAGCGCGAGCGCTTGCAAAACTTTGGCCTCGATTTTGGGTTCGAGCATAACCTGCCCGTTAAGCAAAGGCACTTGTATATCGGAAAAGGCCAGATTGTGGCTCGCTTCGGGCACGAACAGTTCGCGCTTGACCGCCATCACGGTGTCCAGCACCTCAAGATCGAGCACATCCCAAGGCCGGATCTGTTGTTCCACCATATTGAAGCGTGCCTGCTCGAAATCCATCATCCACTCCCTTGAAGGTGAGTCACCCCAACTTAAAAGTTAGGGCTTCCTCGCCACAAATTGGAGGCGCCTTTGGCGCCAATAACACGCTTGTCTCGCTTGACCCGCCATAACTGGCGGGGCTTGCGCTCAACCCGTGGTCAATATTCACCCGACACTGAATGCGTAATCTTAACTCTTTGCCCGAGGTCCCGGCTCAGGGATGCGATACCACGCGGCATAAAGCGCCGGCAGGAACAGCAAGGTGAGCAAGGTCGCGACGAAAAGCCCACCCATGATCGCCACCGCCATCGGCCCGAAGAAAGCGCTGCGCGTCAGGGGAATCATGGCCAGGATCGCGGCGGCGGCGGTCAGGATGATCGGGCGGAAACGCCGCACGGTCGATTCGATGATCGCTTCCCAGGCGCTGCGGCCGGCCAGCAGATCCTGCTGAATCTGATCCACGAGAATCACCGAGTTACGCATGATCATGCCGGACAGCGCGATGGTGCCCAGCATCGCGACGAAGCCGAACGGTTTGTTGAACACCAACAGGAAGAGCGTCACCCCGATCATGCCCAAAGGCGCGGTCAACACGACCATCGCCATGCGCGAGAAGCTTTGCAGCTGAACCATCAATATGGTCAGAACCACGAGCACAAAGAGCGGCATCTCGACCGCGACTGATTTCCCACCCTTCGCACTCTCCTCGACCGAACCGCCAATATCGATGTGATAGCCCAGCGGCAGCTTGGCCCGCAGCGCATCGATGCGCGGCTGTAATTGCGCCACGACCGTCGCCGGCTGTGTCGTGCCGTAGAGATTGGCGCGTATCGTCACCGACGGCTCCCGGTCGCGCCGCCAGATCATGCCAGGCTCGAATCCATATTCGAGCGTCGCCACCTGAATCAGTGAAACGCCGCGCCCCTGCCCGGTCGGGATAATCAATTCAGGTAAGAGCGAAAGGTGACGCCGCTCTTCCGGGGAGCCACGCACGACGACATCGATCGTCTCGATGCCTTCGCGGTATTGACTGACCGCGGTGCCATTCAAGGAAACATTCAAGAAATCGGACACATCCTGAACCGATAAGCCCAAGAGGCGCGCTTTTTCGGGATCGACATGCACCTTGACGACCTTGGAAGGCTCATCCCAATCCTTATTCACATTCGAGAGCCGCGAATCTCGCGCCATGATCGCCTGGACCCGATCGGCGATCTTGTGGATCTGCGCGATTTCGGGACCGCTGACCCGGTACTGCACCGGGAAGCCGACCGGCGGGCCGTTTTCGAGCCGGTTGACCGAGGCGCGCAGCTCCAGGAAATCCGTCTGGAAGCGTTTGATCAGATCGGCGCGCAGCGCTTCACGCTGCGCCAAGCCTTTCGTCAGGATGACGAACTGCGCGAAATTCGGCTGCTGCAATTGCTGGTCGAGCGGCAAATAAAAACGCGGGCTGCCGATGCCGACATAGGCCACATAATTTTCGATGCCGGATTCCTTCGCGAGCATCGCCTCCAGCCGTTTCACCGCCTGCTCGGCCGCGCCGTAAGACGCCCCCTGCGCGAGGCGCAAATCGACCAGCAGTTCGGGCCGCGTCGAATCCGGGAAGAACTGGTGCTGCACGAACTTGAAGCCCCACAGCGAAAGCACGAACAAAGCCAGGGTCGCCCCGATCGTGAGCCAGCGGAACCTCACACAGGTTTCTACAAGCCCGCGAAATGCCCGATAAAAGCCACTCGCGTAAATGCCCTCCGCATGTCCATGCGGCGCCGCTTTCTCGCGCGCCTCGATGCGTTGGGCCCAGCGCGGCGCAAGGCGTCTAAGTAAGCGCATGAGGCGCGTCGGTTCACCCGCGCGGCGAATCGCGAAATCAGGCAGCAAGTGATAACCCAGATAGGGCACAAACAAAACGGCCGCGATCCAGGAAATCAACAACGCGATCACCGTAACCTGAAAGATCGAGCGGGTATATTCGCCGGTCGACGACTGCGCCGTCGCGATTGGCAGGAAACCCGCCGCGGTGACGAGCGTGCCGGAGAGCATCGGCATCGCCGTCGAGGTGTACGCGAAACTCGCCGCCCGCACGCGTTCCCAGCCTTGCTCCATCTTCGTCGCCATCATCTCGACCGCGATGATGGCGTCATCGACGAGCAAGCCGAGCGCCAGAATCAAGGCGCCGAGCGATGTCTTGTGCAAACCGATATCGAACTCGTACATGCAGAGAAACGTAGTCGCCAATACCACCGGAATGGAAATCGCGACCACCAGCCCGGTGCGCAGCCCAAGCGAAAGCAGACTCACGGCGAGCACGATGACCACCGCTTCCGCAAGCGAGCGCACGAATTCCTGCACCCCGCGCGTCACCGCGCGCGGCTGGTCGGCAACCCGTTCGAAGCGCACCCCGATCGGCAATTGTTTTTCGATGCGGCCCGCGGCATCGTCGAGCCGCTTGCCCAGCGCCACAATATCGCCGCCGTTGCGCATCACGACACCGATACCGATCGCCTCATGCCCCATGAAACGCATTTTGTTATCGGTCGGCTCGGCATAACCGCGCTTGACCTCGGCGATATCGCCAAGCCTGAAGCTTCTCCCGCCCGCACGCACCGGCACTTCACGAATCGCCTCCAGGCTCTCGAAGCGGCCCGAAGGGCGCAGATAAATCCGCTCATCGCCCAATTCGTAAAACCCCGCGGCCGATACCGCGTTCTGGCCCGACACCGCCTGCACGAGCGTGCGCACATCGATCCCCAGGGTCGCGAGCTTGAGATTGGAAAACTCGATCCAGATCCGCTGATCCTGCACGCCGAAAAAATCGACCTTGCCCACATCGGGCAGTTTGATCAACTCGGCACGGATCGACTCCGCGTACTGCTTCAAGTCCGCATAGCTCATTCCCTCGCCGAGCAGAGCGAAGATATTCCCGTAGGTATCGCCGAATTCATCGTTGAAAAACGGCCCCTGAACCCCCGTCGGCAGCGTGAAACGAATATCTCCAACCCGCTTGCGCACTTGATAGAACAACTCCGGCAAGCGCGCAGCGGGCGTGTTGTCCTTGATGACGAGGAAAACCAGCGACTCTCCCGGCCGCGAATAACTGCGGATGTATTCGGTCGCGCCAAGCTCCTGGATTTTGCGTTCGATCTTATCGGTCACCTGCCGCTGCACTTCTTCGGCGTCCGCGCCCGGCCAATTCGTGCGGATGAACATCGCCTTAAAGGTAAACGGCGGATCTTCCGACTGCCCGAGTTGCGTGTAGGAAAACAGCCCGACCAGCGTGAGCATCACGATCAGGTACAAAACCAGCGATTGGTGCCGCAGCCCCCAATCGGAAATGTTGAAAGGCTGCTTCATCGCGTCACATCCAAAGCGGCCGGCGCGGATTCCGGCACCGGCGTCACCTTCATTCCAGCAACCAGCTTGTACGCGCCGACCACCACGACTTTGTCGCCATCGGCGAGCCCGGCCTTGATGAGAGCACCATCCTCGCGCAGACTGCCGACTTCGACATTACGCGGCTGCACGACGCCGTTCTGTTCAACCACCCAGACCAGTGCCTTGCCATCGCGCTCCACCAGCGCGCCATGCGGCAGCACGACACTGCCCGACAGCACACCGGGAAAGGCTACGGCGGCGGTTGATCCCAATGCGAATTGATCCGTATCGGCCTTGATGCGCACGCGCACGGGATAGGTCCGGGTTGCCGCATCCGCCGCGGCGCCCACTTCGCGCACCTCGGCCTCAAAGGTTTGCTCCGGCATCGCCCAAGAACGCACCAGCGCGGCCGCACCGGGCTTCAAGCCGGCAATCCGCCGCTCCGGCACATAAATCAAAACCTCGCGCTCGATCGAATCGGCCAGCCGCACCACGGGCTGCCCGACGGCAACGACCTGTCCGGCATCGGCGGCGACTTGCGTCACAACCCCGTCGCGGTCGGCAAGCAGATTCGCATAAGCGTTCTGGTTCAGTGCGATATCCGCCTGCGAGCGTGCTTGCTTGAGCCGCGCCTGCGCTGCCAGAAGCGCGCTGTAACGTTGATCGACAACCGAACTGCTGACGTAATTTTTGGCTGCGAGCGAATGTGTACGCTCATATTCCGCCTCGGCCAGCTTTTCATCCGCCTCCGCCGCGGCGACCTGAGCCTTTGCAGCATTCGCCGCGAGGGCGACATCTTTCGGATCAAGCCTTGCCAGAAGCTGCCCGCGGCGCACCCGATCGCCAAGATTGACCCGGCGTTCAAGGATCTTCCCGCCGACCCGGAAGCCCAGATCCGCTTCATGCCGCGCACGCACTTCGCCCGAATAGACGAATGCCTGTTCGGTGTCTCCGAGACTGATCTGGCGCACCAAGGCCGGACGCGGCGCTTCCTTTTTTTGGGTCTCCTTGGTGCAGCCTGCGACTGCGATCGCGAGTAGCGCAATCGAGCAAGCCAGGATTCTCATCGGGAACATCCTTTCTTCTCCGCGCGGATACCGCGCAGGTAGATTTCAAGATGGTTTTCGAGAAAAGCTCGCGGCTCATGCACGCAAGCGTCTGAAAAAGCCAGCGATTGCCCGCAGGTGGCAACATGCAAGACCGGCACGAAAAAGAGACTCGTCGCGATTTCCATATCGAGCGGCCGGAATTGGCCGCTTTGTACGCCGCATTCGAGCGCGGCACGGATCAAACGCCGTCCGCGCTCGACGACGTTCTCATAGAAAAACCGGGCCACGGCGGGAAAACTCGCCGCCTCGGCCAGCATCAGCTTCGGGATACCGCCCAGATCGGTGGCGACGACGCCGGCCCACCAACGGTTCAAAATTTCCCGCAGTATGCGCTCGGGATCTCCGGCGAGGCGCTCTGCCTGTGCCTCGACCGCCTCGACCAAGGGCAGAATCCCGTCGCGGATCGCGGCCTCGAACAAGGCTTCCTTGCTATCGAAATACAGATAAAGCGTGCCCTTGGAAACGCCCGCGCGCGCGGCAATCTCATCCAGGCGCGTCGCGGCAAAACCTTTTTCGACGAACAACGCCAAAGCGGCCGCGCTCAACTCGGACGGCCGTGCCGCCTTGCGCCGCTGACGCTGAACGCCCTCTCCACGCGAACCCGCTTGCTGAACACTCATCAGTACCCCAAACGATAACCCGCCCCAATGCGAGCACTTAATGACCCGTCGGTCAGTAATTAATCACGCCCTCCATGGGGAGTCAATTCATTTTCTGAGCGGAACAGTCTGACCGTTAGTCAATATCGGCAGATGACGCAAAAAGGTGACTTTTTACCTCTGGGCAATGAGGAACAATTTGGCACTTTTCCTGCGAATCGGCTTGAAATCCCGCCATAAAAAAACAAACCCCCGCGAGTTTTATCCTCGCGGGGGTTTTATAACGGACGTGAATCCAGCTCATTCACCCTCGAACATCACACGCCCTTCGACCAAGGTATAGCGCACGCGGCCCGGCAATTCGATCCCGAGGAAGGGCGTGTTCTTGCCCTGGCTTTTGAGGGTTTCGCGCGTGATTTTTCGATAGCCCGCCGGATCGAACACGCACACGTCGGCACGCGCACCGACGCCGAGATGGCCGCCTTTCTTGATGCCCATGATGCGCGCCGCATCCGAGGTGATCCGCGCCAGCGTCTGCGCCAGCGGCAGCTTCATTTCCTGGCCCCACTTGAGCGTCAGCGGCAAGAGCAGCTCAAGCCCCGTCGCCCCGGCTTCGGATTCCGCGAAGGGCATCAGTTTGCCGTCGTCGTCGACCGGGCTGTGGTCGGAACATGTGGCGTCGATATCGCCGGCCGCCAGACCCGCGCGCAAGGCTTCGCGATCGCGCTGGGCGCGCAGCGGCGGAATCAGATGACAAAGCGGATTGAAGTAGCCGATATCCATGTCACACAGATGCAGGTAGTGAATCCCCACATCGCAGGTCACGTC
Organism: Betaproteobacteria bacterium; assembly: GCA_009781175.1. Taxonomy (GTDB): domain Bacteria; phylum Pseudomonadota; class Gammaproteobacteria; order Burkholderiales; family Rhodocyclaceae; genus Niveibacterium. The sequence continues at coordinate 14,781 of WQYQ01000012.1, read as the reverse complement.
GACCCCATCGGCGCGCGCGCGCTTAATCAACTCCAGCCCGGCCGCCGACGACAGCCGGGTGATGTGCAGCTTCACGCCCGTGCTACGCGCCAGATGCAGGTGGCGCGACAGCGCGATCGTTTCGGCTTCGACGGGAATTCCTGTCAAGCCAAGGCGCGCCGCGACTTCGCCATCGTGCGCGATACCGCCGCGCGCCAGGTAATACTCCATCGGTTGCAGCCAGACCCGGAAACCGAACGTCGCCGCGTACTCCATCGCGCGCATCAGTACCATCGTATCGACGACCGGCCGCGTCGCCTGACCGAACGCGACACAGCCCGCTTCGACCAGCTCGGCCATTTCGGTGAGCCGTTCACCTTTGAGGCCGAAGGTCAGCGCGCCGATCGGATAGACGTGCGCGCAGTTCAGATTGCGCGCGCGGTAACACAGCATTTCGACAAGGCCCGGCTCGTCCAGGGGCGGGTCCGTGTCGGGCGGGCAGGCCAGGCTCGTCACGCCGCCCGCCATCGCGGCCTGCATTTCCGATTCAAGCGTGGCCCGGTATTCGAAGCCGGGCTCCCGCAGGCGCGCGGAGAGGTCGACGAAACCCGGCGCAACGACGAGCCCCGCGGCATCGATGACCCGATCGGGCGTGAATCCATCCGGCGCGCGCCCGAGCGCTACGATTTTCCCCTCGGCAATGAAAACATCCTGTGCAGCATCGATGCGGTGCACCGGGTCGAGCACACGGCCTTTGGCGATTTGAAGCCTCATCATCCCCTCTATTCCTCAAACCAGATCAATGACGCGCCAGCATCGACAACACGGCCATGCGCACCGCAATACCGAATGTCACCTGCGGCAGAATCACGGCATTGCCGCCGTCCGCCACGGCGGAATCGATTTCGACGCCGCGATTCATCGGCCCCGGATGCATCACGATCGCATCGGGTTTGGCGCGCGCGAGTTTTTCAGGCGTCAGGCCCCAGACCTTGAAATATTCCTGGCTCGACGGCAACAAAGCCCCCTGCATGCGCTCGTTCTGCAAGCGCAGCATCATCACGACATCGACATTGCGCAAGCCTTCCTTCATGTCGTGGAAGACGCGCACCCCCATGCGCCCGACATCCTTCGGCAGCAAGGTGCGCGGACCGATCACGCGGACCTCGGGCACGCCGAGCGTGGTCAGCGCCGCGAGTTCGGAACGCGCGACGCGCGAATGCAACACGTCGCCCACCACGGCAACGGTCAGTTGCGTGAAATCCTTTTTGTAATGGCGGATCGTGTACATGTCGAGCAGGCCCTGTGTCGGGTGCGCATGGCGCCCGTCCCCGGCGTTCACGACCGAGATATGCCCGCGCCCCGTTCGCTGCAAATGCTCGGCGATCAGATACGGCGCGCCGCTCGACGCATGGCGCACGACGAACATGTCGGCTCCCATCGCGCACAGGTTGTCGATCGTGTCGAGCAGCGTTTCGCCTTTGTTCGTCGAACTCGTCGCGACATTCAGATTGATGACGTCGGCCGACAAGCGTTTGGCCGCGATTTCGAAGGTCGTGCGCGTGCGCGTGCTGTTTTCGAAAAACACATTGAATACGCTTTTACCGCGCAACAGCGGCAGCTTTTTGACCTCGCGCTCGCCCACTTCGGTGAAAGGCGCCGCGGTGTCGAGGATGCGGGTCAAGACCTCCGCCGGCAGGCCCTCCAGAGTCAGCAGATGGAGAAGCTCGCCATCCTTGGTCAATTGAGGATTAAGCATGGATCAATCTCAGAGAAAGCTGGCCACCGTCGGCCTTTTGGAGTTGCAGGCTGGCGTGGGCCGAAAGCGGCGCGGGCAAGGTGTAGCCGCAGAAGCGCGCGGCCACCGGCAACTCGCGCCCGCCCCGGTCGACCAGCACCGCCAGATCGACGCGCGCCGGACGGCCGTAGTCGAACAATTCGTTGAGCGCGGCGCGCGTCGTGCGGCCGGTGTAGAGCACATCGTCGACGAGGATCAGCGGCGCTCCGTCGACCTCGAAGCGGATGTCGCTCTTGCGCGGCGAAGGGTGAAGCCCTTTGGCGCCATAGTCATCACGATAGAAGGAGACGTCCATCACGCCCAGCGGGGTGGTGAGCCCAAGCAGCGCGTGCAGGCGCTCGGCAAGCCAAACGCCGCCGGTATGGATGCCGATCATGGCGGTGGCGGACGTGATATGCGGCCGGATCTGACCGGCCAGGGTTTCGATCAACTGCTCGGCGTCAGGTAGATGCATGTCGGGTATCGAACCAGGTTTGAAGAATGCGTTGCGCGGCCACGGCGTCGAGATGCTGCTTGCGCTGGCGCGGATTTTGGCCGGCCTCGCGCAGCATCGATTCGGCTTCGAGCGAAGTCAAGCGCTCATCAACCAGATGCACCGGCAGACGAAAGCGGCCATTGAGTTGATTGGCGAAGCGCCGGCAGCGCGCCGTGAGTTCATGTTCGGAGCCATCGAGATGCGTCGGGAAGCCGACGACCAGGGATTCGGGCCGCCACTCGGCGAGCAGTTTTTCGATTGCCGCGAAACGCTGCTCGTTGGCCTCGCCGGCGATCACCCGCAGCGGCTGGGCCATGCCCAGTTCGGTTTCGCCCACGGCCACACCAATGCGGGCGAGACCGAAATCGAAACCGAGCACCGTTCCCATTGCTGGCTACGCGTGGCCCGCGACGTTCGAGAGATTCGAGAAATCGATGCCGAGCAACTGCATCGCGGCACCCAGGCGTTCTTCCGGCGGCAGATTGAAGATGATGTGCGGATCGGCCGGCACGGTCAGCCAGGCGTTCTGCGCCAGTTCCTGCTCAAGCTGGCCGGCGGACCAGCCGGCATAGCCGAGCGTAATCAACACATCGCCCGGCCGGCCGGAATTGCCGAGCGACTCCAGGATGTCCTTGGAACTCGTCAGCGCGATTTCGTCGCTCACCTTCAACGAAGAGATCCACTCTCCCGCCGGGCGGTGCAGCACGAAGCCCCGATCGGTCTGAACCGGGCCGCCGAAATACACCGGCTGGCGCGCCAGATCGGCCGAATCCAGCGTGATATCGACTTTCTCGAACAGCTCGCCAAGGTCCATATCGATCGGGCGATTGATGATGATGCCCAAGGCACCGTCATCGTTATGCTCCGCGATGTAGGCGAGCGTCCCGGAAAAATTGGGGTCCGCCATGGCAGGCATGGCAATCAGAAAGTAATGGGTAAGGTTGGTCTGTTCCACGTTTTTATTTTATCAGGCGTCCGGCGCCCTGCTCGAATTGCCGCGACAATATCAGCTTGCCGGCTTGGCGCAGCTCAAGCTATACAATATTCCATTTCCGGCCGGAGAGCTGCGTATCCCTTTTGGCATAAGCATATTTTCCGAGCCAGCCGGTCAGCCATGAGCAAAAGGGTAAAATACACTTCCCCTTGCGGAGATTTGATCCATGGTTCCTCACTTGACTACGGCTCTAGTCGGGCCGCTGCACGAACTCGAACGTAAATTTCTCGATAACGCGACTGCGATCGAGAGCTGGTTACGCGGCAAGTGGCAGGACTACACACCACCGTTTTACGGCTCGGTCGACCTGCGCAACAGCGGTTTCAAACTCGCTCCGGTGGATATGAACCTGTTCCCCGGTGGCTTCAACAATCTGCATGCCAGTTTTCTACCGCTCTGCGTGCAGGCGGCACAGACAGCCGTCGAGCGGATTTGTCCCGACGCGCGTAACCTGTTGCTGATCCCGGAAAACCATACGCGCAACCAGTTCTACCTGATGAACGTCGCGCAGCTCGCCACGATTCTGCGCCGCACCGGGCTCAACGTCCGCATCGGCAGCCTGCTGCCTGACATCAGCGAACCCACCCTGCTTACTCTGGCCGACGGCAACAGCCTTCTGCTCGAACCACTGGTACGCAATGGCAACCGGCTCGGTCTGGCCGACTTCGAACCCTGCGCGATCCTGCTCAATAACGACCTTTCCCGCGGCGTGCCGGAAATTCTCACCGGGCTGGATTCGCAATACATCATCCCGCCGCTGCATGCGGGTTGGGTAACGCGCCGCAAATCGACCCACTTCCGCGCCTACGACGAAGTCGCCGACGAATTCGCCTCTATGCTGGGTATCGACCCCTGGCTGCTCAACCCTTATTTCGGCCGCTGCGGCAAAATCGATTTCCTTGAACGCGTCGGCGAAGAATGCCTCGCCGCCCAGGTCGACCTGCTGCTCGGTAAGATCCGCACGAAGTACGCCGAATACGGTGTCAGCGAAACGCCGTATGTCGTCGTCAAAGCCGATGCAGGCACATATGGCATGGGGGTGATGACGGTGCGCGATGCATCCGAAGTCACTGGCCTGAACCGCCGCCAGCGCAACAAAATGTCGGTCGGCAAAGAAGGCTTGCATGTCAGCGAAGTCATCATTCAGGAAGGCGTACATACGCTCGAAACTGTTAACGGCGGCGTCGCCGAACCTGTCGTTTATATGTTGGACCACTATGTCGTCGGCGGCTTTTACCGCGTGCATGAGGGACGCGGCCGTGACGAAAACCTCAATGCGCCCGGCATGCACTTCGAGCCCCTGGCCTTCGAAACCCATTGCAACCTGCCGCAGTCCGACCAGGCGCCGGACGCGCCGCCGAATCGTTTCTACGCCTATGGCGTCGTCGCCCGCCTGGCGCTGCTTGCCGCGGCGATCGAGCTGGAACGGACCGCGCCGCCTGCCGAGGTGCTCGCATGAAACTCGCTTTTATCGTCGACCCGCTCGCCCAACTTAAAGCCTATAAAGATTCCAGCGTCGCGATGATGCGGGCCGCGCAGGCCCGCGGCCATGAGGTTTTTGCAATTCTGCGCGATGATTTGCGTTTGCGCGACGGCGCCGTGCGCGCGCGCGCGGCACACTTGTCGATCAACGCAGACGAGCACGCTTGGTATCGCGAAACCGAAGCGCTCGATGCCGATCTGCGCGAATTCGATGCGGTGCTGATGCGCCAGGACCCGCCTTTCGATTTTGAATACGTCGCGGCCACCTGGATGCTCGAACGCGCGCAGCAACAGGGCGCGAGAATCTACAACGACCCGCGCGCGATTCGCGACCATTCCGAAAAACTCGCGATTACCGAATTCCCGCAATTCACCGCGCCAACGCTCGTCGCGCGCGCCGCCGAAGATCTCAACGCCTTCATCGACGAGTTCGGCGAAGTCGTGCTCAAACCGCTCGACGGCATGGGCGGCGCGGGTGTGTTCCGCGTCCGCCACGACGATCCGAACCGCTACGCGATCATCGAAGCCGTTGGCCAGATGGGCACGCGCAGCGTGATGGCGCAACGCTACATCCCCGAAATCGCCAACGGTGACAAACGCATCCTCGTGGTGGCCGGTGAAGTAATGCCCTACAGCCTTGCGCGCATCCCGCGCGCGGGCGAGTCACGCGGCAACCTCGCCGCCGGCGGCCGCGGCGAAGCCCGCCCGCTGAGCGAGCGTGACCGCGCCATCGGCGAGGCGCTTGCCCCCATGCTGTGGCAGCGCGGACTGCTCATCGTCGGCCTGGATGTGATCGGCGACTACCTCACCGAAGTCAACGTTACGAGCCCAACCTGCATGGTCGAGATCCAGCAACAAACCGGCTTCAACGTCGCGGAACGCGTGATTGCGGCCCTGGAGCGCCGGTCTGACTGATTTTCTGCGTATTAACTGCGCAGCCTTTTACACGCGCTGCGCGCTGCTTTTAGTGTTGGGCTTGCTTGCGGCCTGCGGCCGGAATTCGAGCTACCAGCAGGAAGCCTATGTGTTCGGCACCCGGGTCGAGGTTACCACCTGGGGCCTGGCGGAAAGCGAGGCCCAGCCGGCCGTTGCCGCCGTGTTGCAGGAATTCGACCGCATCCACCGCACTTACCATGCCTGGCAGCCGTCCGAATTGAGCGCGCTGAATACGGCCATCGCACACCAGGAAGCCTTCAAAGCCTCGGACGAACTCAGCCAACTGCTCATTTCCGCACGCGAACTTGCCCGGCAGGGCGACGAACTCTTCAACCCGGCGATCGGTGGTTTGATCGCTTTGTGGGGTTTTCAAAGCGATCATTTCGAAGCGCGCCTGCCTGCGCCCGAAGCCATCGCGGCCTGGGCCAAGGCCAAACCCACGCTCGATGCGCTGCAAATCGAAAACGGCGAGATCCGCAGCACCAACCCCGCGGTGCAGATCGACCTCGGCGGCATCGCGAAAGGCTGGGCGCTCGATCGCGCGGCGGAAATCTTGCGCGCGCACGGCGTGCGCAACGCGCTCATCAACATCGGGGGCAATATCCTTGCACTCGGCAGCAAAAACGGCACACCTTGGCGCGTCGGCATTCAGCATCCGCGACGCGCCGGCACAATCGCCACGCTCAACCTCAACGACGGCGAAGCGATCGGCAGCTCGGGCGACTATCAACGCTTTTTCGAACTCGACGGACGCCGCTACTGCCACTTGATCGACCCACGCACCGGAGCGCCCGCGCAGGGCACCGCAAGCTTGACGGTTCTGGTCACGCCGCGCCCCAACGTGGGTATGCTGTCCGACGCCGCGAGCAAGCCGGCCTTCATCGATGCGGCGCATTGGCGGCAGCGGGTCGCGGCTTACAGCATCGAGTACGCGCTGCGCGTCGGCACGGACGGCAGCGTGGAGAGCACTCCCGCGATGGCGCGGCGGCTTCAATTGGCCGACGGCGTGACGCTGCGACCCCAAACGGAATGAACATACATACAGACAAGCGCCCGGTGCGGGTTAAAATAAAAATTCACCTCAAAAGCGTGAATCCTCATGCGATTCATGATCAAAACGGCGGCGCGAGCTGGAGTGGACGAGCATGATCGGAATCTTCCTCATAACGCACGGAACCCTCGGAGAATCCCTGATTCAGTGCGCCTGTCATGTTCTCCACCGCCGGCCGCGGCAAATCACCCAACTCGGCATATCGGCGGCGGACGATCCGCTCGATATACTACCCATCGCACGCCAACTGGTAGCAACCGTCGATAGCGGCGACGGCGTCCTGATTTTGACCGACATCTTCGGCGCAACGCCAAGCAACATCGCGCTCGAACTGATACGCCCAGACACGCTGGAAGCGGTTGCCGGCGTGAATCTGCCGATGCTCTTGCGCACGCTGACCTACCGCGATAAAAACGATCTTCAAACGCTCGTGACCAAGGCTGTTTCAGGAGGCTGTGATGGGGTGCTGCATATGAGGACGAATCGCGATGTCAAAAGCTGAAGCCGAAATCACCAACAAACTGGGGCTGCATGCGCGCGCCTCGGCGAAACTGACGCAAACCGCGAGCCAGTTCGCCGCTGAAGTCTGGCTCGAACGCAACGGCAAGCGCGTCAATGCAAAAAGCATCATGGGCGTCATGATGCTCGCGGCCGGCAAAGGCACAAAGCTGACCGTCGAGACGGAAGGCTCGGATGCCGAGGCTGCGCTGACGGCGGTGCTTCAGTTGATTGCCGAGCGTTTCGGGGAAGGCGAGTAAAGGCTTACCGGAGCAGTAATTACTTGGCCCAAAGCAACAGCCCCAAACAGGAACCATGTAAGACGATCAAGGACAAGTTTGGAGAAGGGATGATTGATGGATCGCTGTTTGATTGTGTTCGATCTGGACACGAAGCTGCTGGACAAGCATTACCACAATGACAGTTGGCGTAACAGTTACGCCGACATTCAGTGTGTGTTGTACCGGCATCGTTTCACCAACATTCAAGGCACTGTTTATCTGAGCGAGAGAGGTGTTCGTCAGGCGCACGGAACGCTTGCTCTGCAAGAGGTCGCCATCCGTTTTCCCTGGTTTGAAAAATGCGTCTCAAATATCCAGTTTTATGACCTGGCTGACGATTTCAACGCACAGTTCATTGTCGATGGCGTAGCGCAAGCGCGAGAAGCTTTTGAGCGGCGCATCGCATTGCTGCGGCAGCAATTGCTGGATGCGGGACTGCCCCAGGAAAAGATCAATGAGATCGTCGGACAACAGAAGTTCGCGCTGGAAAATGTGACGCAGAACGCTTTACCCAACCCAGGCGAAAGCTCATAGGAGCCTGCCAGTGTCCTTCACGATTCACGGACTCCCCGTCTCGCAAGGCATCGCAATCGGTCATGCGCAGCTTGTTTCGCATGCCTTGCTCGAAGTGCACCACTATGTCGTCACGCCGCGCGCCGTCGCAAAGGAGCTTGAGCGCCTTAACGAGGCGATCGCCGCCGTCGGCGCGGAACTGAATCTGCTGCGCAAGGCGCCCAGTGCCACGCACTCCGAAGTCTCGGTGTTCATCGATCTGCAACAAATGCTGTTGCAGGATCCGATGCTGATCGATGCCGCCCGCGAACATATCAACACCCGGCGCTGCAATGCGGAATGGGCGCTGGTGCAGCAAATGGACCTCCTCGTCGAACAGTTCGACACGATCGACGACCCCTACTTGCGCGAACGCAAGGCCGATGTCGTACAGCTCGTCGAGCGCCTCGTCAAGAACCTGCTCGGCCATCCCGGCTATGTGCCGATGCGGCGCCGCGAAGGGCTCGGCACGATCGTGGTCGCACACGATCTTTCGCCGGCGGACACGATCCATTTCAAGGATGCGCAAATTGCCGGCTTCGCCACCGATGTCGGCGGCGCCACATCGCATACCGCGATTGTTGCGCGCAGCCTCGCGCTCCCCGCGGTCGTCGGCTTGCACCATGTGCGCCATGTGGTCAACGACGACGATATTCTGATTATCGACGGCACGCGCGGCGTCGTCATCGTCGCCCCCGATTCGCGTGTCCTGGAAGAATATCAGCTCCGCAAATCCCAGCTTGAAATCGAGCGTTCGAAACTCAAACGGCTACGCAGCGCGCCGGCCGCGACCCTCGACGGAGAACGTATCCAGCTCTGCGCCAATATCGAACTGCCGCGCGATACGCAAGCGGCGAAATTGAACGAAGCCGACGGCATCGGCTTGTTTCGCACCGAATTCCTTTTCATGGGGCGCGACGAGTTGCCCGACGAGGATGAGCAGTTCGAAGCGTACCGCAGCGTCTTGAAAGGTCTGCCGGGCCGGCCCGTCACGATCCGCACGCTCGACATCGGCGCCGACAAGGCATTGCGGGGCATGGAAACCCGCTGCGAAGCGAATCCCGCGCTGGGTCTGCGCGCAATCCGTTTCAGCCTCGCCGAGCCAAAGATGTTCCGCACCCAGTTGCGTGCCTTGCTACGCGCCTCGGTTTACGGCCAGCTCAAAATTCTGGTGCCGATGCTCAGCACGCTGACCGAAATCAAGCAGACGCTGGCGGCGATCGAACGCGCCAAAACCGAGTTGCGTGCGGAGAAAGTCAAATTCGCGGAGGCCATTCCACTCGGCGGAATGATCGAAATCCCCGCCGCCGCGCTATCGGTCAACCTCTTCGTGCGTTACTTGCAGTTCCTCTCGATCGGCACGAACGATCTGATTCAATACACGCTGGCAATCGATCGCACCGACGAAGCGGTGACGCACCTCTACGACCCTTGGCATCCGGCCATTCTGTTGCTCGTATACCGCACGATTCAAGCCAGCGTCCGCGCCGGCGTGCCCGTTTCGGTCTGCGGCGAGATGGCGGGCGAAACGGCCAATACGCGCCTGCTGCTCGGCATGGGGCTGCGCGAATTTTCGATGCATCCCGCGCAGATCCTCGAAGTCAAACAGGAAATCCTGCGCGCCGACGCCGCCGAACTGAGCGCACGCGTAGCAAAGCTGATGAAACTCGACGACCCCGAGCGAGTCCGCGACGCGATTGGGCGGCTTTAAACAAGGTTTGACTTTCGATCCGCCGCACGGTAGTTTTCACTGCTGACAGCGCCGATTTGACTCAGCTTGCGGGCGCTCAACAAATACGGCTAAAGAGAGCATGGCCCGATCGTTTGCTCTCCAGCCGATCGGGCCTTTTGTATTTAAGAACCTGTTCAGAATCCGTCATGACCACATCTGAATCCGTCGGTGACGTCACACCACAGAAGGCGCACTTCACCGATCCCCTCATGCTGCGCAGCGGCGACGTGCTCCCCGCTTACGAGCTGATCTACGAAACCTACGGCGCGCTCAACGCCGCGCGCGACAACGCGGTGCTCGTCTGCCACGCCTTGTCGGGTTCGCATCACGTGGCCGGCACCTATGCTGGCAAGCCGCGCTCGGAAGGCTGGTGGGACAACCTGATCGGCCCCGGCAAACCGCTCGACACCAACAAGTTTTTTGTCATCGGCGTCAACAACCTGGGCGGCTGTTACGGTTCGAGCGGGCCGAACGCCATCAACCCCGCCAGCGGCAAACCCTGGGGGGCGGATTTCCCGTTCGTCACGGTCGACGATTGGGTTACCAGCCAGGCGCGGCTCGCCGACCTGCTCGGCATCGAGCGTTTCGCGCTCGTACTCGGCGGCAGCCTCGGCGGCATGCAGGCGCTGCACTGGACGCTCGCTTACCCCGAGCGCGTGCGCAACGCGGCGATCATCGCCGCCGCGGCCAAACTTTCCGCGCAGAACATCGCCTTCAACGAAGTCGCGCGCCAGGCAATCCTGTCGGACCCCGACTTCCACGGCGGGCACTATTACGAACATGGCGTCGTGCCGGTCAGCGGACTGCGGCTGGCGCGCATGGTCGGCCACATCACCTACCTGTCGGACGACTCGATGGCCGAAAAATTCGGCCGCCGTCTGCGCCACGGGGAGCACAAATACCATTGGGATGTCGAATTCGAAATCGAATCCTACCTGCGCCACCAGGGCGACAAATTCGCGGGCTTCTTCGATGCGAACGCTTACCTGCTCGCCACGAAGGCGCTCGATTACTTCGACCCCGCCTATGGTTTCGACGGCAATCTGAAAGCGGCCCTCGCTCGCGCGCGTGCCAATTTCCTGATCGCGTCATTCACCACCGACTGGCGTTTCTCGCCGGCGCGTTCGCGCGAACTCATGTATGCCCTGCAACATAACGGCCTCTCAGTGAGCTACGCGGAACTCGAAAGCGTCGCCGGCCATGATTCATTCCTGCTCGACGATCCGCAATATCACGCGGTTCTGCGCGCCTGGTTCGACGGCATCGAGGTGAGCGCATGAAGAAACAACGTTACGACTTCGACGTCATCGCGCGCTGGGTCGCGCCCGGCGAACAGGTGCTCGACCTCGGCTGCGGCGACGGCAGTCTGCTCGTGCATTTGCGCGAAACGCGCCAGGTCAAAGGCTATGGCATCGAAGTCGATCCGGAGCGCGTCGTCGCCTGTCTGAAAAACGGCGTCAACGTGATCCAGATCGACCTCGAACAAGGCTTGGCGGGATTCGAGGAAGCGCAGTTCGATCATGTCATCATGAGCCTCTCGCTTCAGTCGGTGCACCACACCGAAAAGATCCTCGACGAAATGCTGCGTGTCGGCATCGAGGCCGTCGTCAGCTTCCCGAACTTCGGCTACTGGAAACATCGCCAAGCGATTCTCAACGGCCGCATGCCAGTGTCCAAAAGCCTGCCCTATCAGTGGTACAACACCCCCAACGTCCGCTTCTTTACGCTTGCCGATTTCGAAGCGCTCTGCGAACAGCGCGGTATCGCAATCCGCGAGCGCGCGGCTTTCGACGACGGCGTGGAAATCCACGAAGAACCGAACTTCCTCGCCAGCGTGGCGATGTTCCGGCTCGGCAGGCGATGAGGCTGTGAGTTACACCTAAACCCCATCACCAACAAAACCCTCGTTGCCAAAATATTGAGCAACGAGGGTTTGTTTTTTTGAATCATCGCGTTACGCAACAATTCAGGCGCTTATCCACAGACAGCTCCCCAGAATATGGGGACAAGCGGATGGATCGAGTTTGTAGCGCTATGTCACCTGATGAATAGTATCAAATTTGATACTATTCATGCATGGAACCCTCAAAGCCTATTCTTGAAGTTCGCTTCTTCAAAACGGATACGGGCGTCGAACCTGTTCGTGACTGGTTGAAAAGCCTGTCGGCAACGGATCGCAAAACGATTGGCGGGGAATTAAAAACCGTGCAATTCGGCTGGCCGCTTGGCATGCCATTAGTCCGAAAAATGGAGCGTGACTTGTGGGAAGTTCGCATCCACCTTGAAGGACGGATTGCACGGGTCATGTTCACCGTAAGCAGCCAAGTCATGGTGCTACTACATGGATTCATCAAAAAATCTCAATCCACGCCCAAAGAGGATTTGTCCTTGGCAAAAAGCCGGCTTAAGCAAATGAAGGAATGACGATGACGAACGAACATATCGGCAGCAGTCTGGACGATTTACTCCAAGAAGACGCAGCACTGGAAGAGGTGACCGCCATAGCGGTCAAGCGTGTCATCGCCTGGCAAATTGCGCAGGAAATGAAAGCTCAAAAACTAACCAAGACCGCATTGGCCGCGAAGATGCACACCAGCCGGGCCGCGCTCAATCGCCTACTGGATGAACACGACACCAGCCTGACGTTAACCACTCTCGCAAGCGCCGCCGCTGCGCTCGGCAAAACAGTCAAGCTGGAACTGGCCAACTAATTCAGTGTTCTCGTATTGCCGCCGCCAGACTGTACGCCGCTGTGAGCGTGAGAAATCAACCCTTCCCGTCTATCCAAACGGAATGGGCGGCAACTTGCCCAAGCGGACGCATTCAAGTACCTTGGCGCTTTCGCCAGGGGTCCCCGCATAGGGGTGAGAGATACCCTCTGAACCTGATCCGGCTTATACCGGCGTAGGGAGGCGATGCCGGCCCGAACCGCGCATGAGCTTCCTCCCGAGTTTCGCCCAATAGAGGAAGCATATGAACACCAAAGAAAAATTCACCGCGTCGAACGCGCATGTCGACGCCGCCGCGATTCAAGCGCTGCCCAATTCGCGCAAGGTTTATTTGAGCGGATCACGCGGCGACATCCGCGTGCCGATGCGCGAGATCGCGCAGTCCGATACGCCAACCGCATTCGGCGGCGAGCGGAATCCGCCGATTTTTGTCTACGACACCTCAGGGCCCTACACCGATCCGGGCGTGAAGATCGATGTGCGAAGCGGCCTCGCGCCGCTGCGCGCGAAATGGATCGAAGAACGCGGCGATACCGAGCTATTGCCTGAACTATCGTCCGAATACGGCCGCACGCGCGCCGCCGACGCGAAACTCGACGAGTTGCGTTTCAACCTGCAACGCCAGCCGCGCCGCGCCAGGGCCGGCGCGAACGTTACGCAGATGCATTACGCGCGGCGCGGCATCGTGACGCCCGAAATGGAATTCGTCGCGATCCGCGAGAACCTCAACCGCGCGGCATACCTCGAATCCTTGAAGGCCACCGGCCCCAACGGCGGGAAGATGGCCGCTCTGATGGGCCGCCGCCATGCGGGGCAGAGCTTCGGCGCGGCGATTCCCGACGCGATCACGCCCGAGTTCGTGCGCGACGAAGTGGCCCGCGGCCGCGCGATCATTCCCGCGAACATCAATCACCCAGAAAGCGAGCCGATGATTATCGGCCGCAATTTCCTCACCAAGATCAACGCCAACATCGGCAACAGCGCGGTGACATCCTCCATCCAGGAGGAAGTCGACAAGCTGACGTGGTCGATCCGCTGGGGTGGTGATACGGTGATGGATCTTTCCACCGGCAAGAACATTCACGAAACGCGCGAATGGATTCTGCGCAACAGCCCGGCGCCGATCGGCACGGTGCCGATCTACCAGGCGCTCGAAAAAGTGGATGGGAAGGCGGAGGAACTGAACTGGGAAATCTTCCGCGACACCCTGATCGAGCAGGCCGAACAAGGCGTCGACTACTTTACGATCCATGCCGGCGTGCTGTTGCGCTATGTGCCGATGACGGCGAACCGGATGACCGGCATCGTCTCGCGCGGCGGTTCGATCCTCGCCAAATGGTGTCTTGCGCACCACAAGGAAAATTTCCTGTACACGCATTTCGAAGACATCTGCGAAATCATGAAGGCGTATGACGTGGGCTTTTCGCTCGGCGACGGTTTGCGCCCCGGCTCGATCTGGGACGCCAACGACGAAGCGCAGCTCGGCGAACTGAAAACGCTCGGCGAACTCACGCAGATCGCCTGGAAGCATGATGTGCAGGTCATGATCGAAGGCCCCGGCCATGTGCCGCAGCAGCTCATCAAAGAGAACGTCGATCTCGAACTCGAATGGTGCAAGGAAGCGCCGTTCTACACGCTCGGGCCGCTGACGACCGACATCGCGCCCGGTTACGACCACATCACGAGCGCGATCGGCGCGGCGCAGATCGGCTGGTACGGCTGCGCGATGCTGTGCTACGTCACGCCGAAGGAACACCTTGGCCTGCCCGACAAAAACGACGTCAAGGCCGGCATCATCGCCTACAAGATCGCCGCGCACGCGGCGGACCTCGCGAAAGGCCATCCGGCCAGCCAGATCCGCGACAACGCAATGAGCAAGGCGCGCTTCGAGTTCCGCTGGGAGGACCAGTTCAACCTCGGTCTCGACCCCGACACCGCCCGCGCCTACCACGACGCAACGCTGCCGCAACAGGGCGCGAAGGTCGCGCATTTCTGCTCGATGTGCGGCCCGCATTTCTGCTCGATGAAGATCACGCAGGACGTGCGCGACTTCGCCGCGGCGCAGGGCATCAACGAAAACGAAGCGCTGGAAAAGGGGATGGAGGCGAAGTCAGTGGAGTTCGTGCAAACCGGGGCGAAGGTGTATCACAAGGACGCCCTTCTAAAGGTCAAGAGGTAATTTGAACCTGCCTGATCTGGAGGTTGCGCTGCCGGATTACAGCGTAGACCTCCCGCGCGATATAACGCTTGAGACAGCGGATCGCTTCGAGTTTT
>WQYQ01000011.1 GCA_009781175.1 Betaproteobacteria bacterium | reverse complement strand
CTCGAAGCGATCCGCTGTCTCAAGCGTTATATCGCGCGGGAGGTCTACGCTGTAATCCGGCAGCGCAACCTCCAGATCAGGCAGGTTCAAATTACCTCTTGACCTTTAGAAGGGCGTCCGAGGAAGCACACCACCTGTTCGTCGGCGAGACCGGCGTGCAGCGCACGATCGAGGCGACCTGCAAAGCGATGAACCAGGCCGGCATTACCGATCCGTATGATGTTGAACGCGTCCGCGCGCTCGGCGTGGTGGATCTGCCGCTGCTGCAACGTAAGGCCAACTTCCATATGAGCGTCACGCGCGACCTGTTCGGCAGTGAGATTTCGAGCAACGGCGCCGAAGCGTTCAGCGCGGGCCTGAAGGGCCGCTTCAACGAAGCCCAGTTGAAGGACGACCATCAGTTGCATGATGCGACCTACCCGGTGACGGGCGTGGTCAACGGCCAGTTCGTCGAAGAGCAGGTGCCCGCGCTGCGCGCGATCAACAGCCGGCTGCTAGACGACTACATCACCGACTGCCAGGGCGGTATCGACCGCTGGAACAAGACGATCGAGAAAGCCGGCATCAACTTCAGGATCACGCAGCCGCACAAGGGCTTCAACCGCCGGATCGGCGAATTCAAGGGCCATCGCATCGGGCCGGACGGCAGCCTGCTGTCCGAGGCGCAATGGCAAGCCGGCGTCGGCCAATGGCTGCCGAACGACGACGACATGAAGTTCATCGCGTCGCTGATGAAGCCGTGCACCGAAACAGGCAAGTACGCAAGCTGGATCGCGCCGCCGCGCGTCGGCATCAACAACCAGCCGGCCGAATTCGAGTATGTGAAGATCGCGTAAGCTCGATACATCCCCGTGCCGCTTCGGGCGGGGATGGTCGTGGGCCGCGCGTTTGTGGCCCACGCAGCCTGGATCGGCGCCAACCGTCCAATGCCCTCAACGGCACCCACCCCAAGGCGGACAGCCTGAAATCTACGCGATAGTCACTGGGACTAAACATCTAAATCCAGCACTGAAAAAAGCACGCAGGTCGGTTAAAGACACCAAATTTCACTTTTAGTCACAGGTGCTTACATTTAGAATGTGCGAACCTTCCTTCCGTAGGGATCGCTCATGCGCGTCATCCTGTTCTTCTTCACGCTCACGGTGCTGATGGTTGGCGGCTTGTATTTCCTGGTCCATCGGGAAACCCGCCCTACGGAAACTTTACGCGCCGCGGCGAACATTCCTGCGGCGATCAAAGCCCCGGAACTGCCGCGCTTTGCGCTGGAGCCGGCGCAGCCGCCCAACTCGCATATCAACAAATGCATCGAGAATGGGCGCGTGCTTTACACCGATGATCCCTGCCCGCGCGGGCACACGGAACGCAAGCTCGACCCCAAACGCTCACGGATCGTTGTGCTGCCCGCGGAATCCGGCAAACAGGCCGCTATGCCCGCGCAGCCGGCCGGGCGTCAAATGCCGCAGATCAATATCGAGGACGACGGCCGGATTACGCGCACGGTCAGCAAGTAAGCGCTTTACGCTTTCTCAGCGAGCAGTTTATCGATGTGGGCGTGCAGCGCATTCCAATCCGGTTCGCCAAGATATTGCTGGACGATGCGGCCTTGCTTGTCGATCAGGAAACTCGTCGGCGTCAGCCGGACGCCGCCAAACGCCCGAGCCGCATCGCCCTTGCTGTCGAGCGCAACCGTGAAAGGCAGCCCGGCCCGCTGCACATAGTCGCGCACCCATGCCGGGTTGTCGTAATCCATTGCCACGGCGAGCGTCTCGAAACCCTGCGGCGCGAATTTCTCATAGGTCGCGACGACCTTGGGCATCTCATGCACGCAGGTCGTACACGTTGTCGCCCAGAAATTCACGAATACGACTTTGCCGCGCAGCGTGCTGGTCTCCAGCGTTTGGCCATTGAGCCGGGTGACGCTCACATCCGGCGCGGATTTCTGTTGCCCGAAGGCAAACCAGCCGCCTGCGGCAAGCGCAGCCAAAAGGGCAAGAATGCTAAGCTGTTTGGCAGGTACTTTCATGGGAGGGTGAAAATGCGAAGTCTGAAACATGCGATTGTCGTCGGTCTGACCGGCTTTGTCATGGCAGGTTCCGCCATCGCGGCGGATTTATCCGCCTTCAGCAGCAGCGATTTATCGGGCGGGCTCAGAGAAGTCTTGACCCAGGGCGCCAGCGCGGCAGTCAGCCAGCTTGGTGCGCCGAATGGATTTTTCGGCAACCCGAAGCTGAAGATTCCCCTTCCCAACGGCATCAAACAAGTCGAAGCCCTCTTGCGCATGGCGGGCCAGGGCAAGCAGGTCGACGCACTCGAAACCGCGATCAACCATGCCGCGGAGCAAGCCGTCAGCCAAGCCAAACCGCTGCTCATTGACGCGGTTAAAAAGATGACCGTCGAGGACGCCAAGGCCATCCTGACCGGCGGCGACGATTCGGTCACGCAATATTTCCGCAAGCATACGGCCGATGCGCTCACGCTCCAGTTCCAGCCCGTTGTGCACAAAGCGACGGAGAACATCGGCCTCGCGCAGCAATACAACGCGCTGGCCGGCAAAGCGGCAAGCTTGAAAGTGGTGAAGTCTGAAGATGCCGATCTCGATAGCTATGTGACGCGTAAGGCGCTCGATGGGCTTTACACCGTGATCGGCGAACAGGAGCGCGCAATTCGCAAAGACCCCGTATCGGCGGCGGGCAGTCTGGCCAAGAAGATTTTCGGTGCCTTATAAAACAGCGCCTCAGGCAAAAAAACGCGCCCGGTATCGGGCGCGATTCAAATGGGGATAGCTGTCACGTTCGCAATAAGTGACAAAAAGGACTACAAACCTTAGAAGCGGACGCGGATACCCGAGCTCAGACCGCTCTTGTAGCCGTTCTTGTTCCCGTAGGTGCCGTCGCCGAGGTCGTAACCGCTGGTGGCAGTCAGGCCGTCACCGGCGATGATGCGCGAGTAGGCCAGGTAGACATCGGTGCGCTTCGAGAAGGCATAGGTACCGCCGAGCGAGTACTGCTGAGCCTTCATCTTCTGATCCTGCTTGTCCTTCGAGTAATTGTACGAAGCGAGCAGGTTGAAATTGCCGAGCGGCACCTTGGCGCCAACGTGATAGCGGTTGTACGACATTGTTTCGCCTGCGTGCGGCTTACCGGCCGCTACAATGGCCGTGCCGTCCTTTTCGCCTTCGTAGCCGAGCGTGAAGCGGGCGAAGTCAAAATCAGCCACGCCAAGCACGTCCCAGGCACGATCCTTTGCGAGCTTGGGATCGTCCGCTGGAATATTGGTCACACCGCCGCGGGTCTTGGCTTCGTTGTAACCGCCGATGATATAGAAACGCTTGGCGAGCTTGAGCTTGCCGTAGAGGGCGGCGTAACGCTTGTCGGCTGTGGCATAGGTGCCGTCGAAAGCGGGTTCGTTACCCGAGGCATTCAGCGAGTACAGTGCTTCGACCGCGAAGATATCGCCGAAGTACGGGGTGATGACCGAAACCGAATTATCGAGACGCGTGTAGGCCGTGACGTTCTTGATTACGTTCGAAGCCTGGCCGACGGTGCCCTGGCCGAACGGCTCGAAAGCCGAGTAAATATTATAGATCGGGCTGAATTGACGGCCGATCTGAATCTTGGTGCCTGAGAAGTCGAGACCGACGGTGGTCTGACGGCCCCACGCGCGGGTAAGGGCGGCGCCTTGGCTGCTGCTGCCGCCCTGGTTGCTTTCGCCAGTGTCAACGTTGATACCGGCTTCAAGCGTGAAGATTGCGCTGATGCCGGGCGCGAGTTCTTCCGAACCGCGCACGCCGAGGCGCGAGCCGCTCGCCTGGCCGCTGTCGAAGCCGCTGCGGCTCTTCACGGCGTCGTTGTAATTGCTTGTGCGATAGGAATAGCCCATGTCGACGAGGCCATAAAGCGTCACACTGCTGTCGGCGGCATAGGCGGCGGAGCACACGCCCGCAAGGGCGAGCGCAGCGAGGATCTTATTGCGTTGCATTGATTGCTCTCCAAAATATTCTGGGTACACGGCGGACCACCGGGACTTGGCTATCCGCCGCGGAGAAGGATAATGAGCGTATGTTTCTTTCACATGACACCGGATTGAAACAGCCATGCAGGTTCGCCCGGCCGTGATAAGCCGCTCAATTCCAAGCGCGCAACATACGGATGAACGTTACGGACCACAATCAGCCGATCGGCCTACACATATAAGGTCTGGCAATAAGCACACAAGCCCCGCTGCGTTATCCGCAGCGGGGCTTGTGTCGTTTGCAGACTGCCGGACGGGCTATCGGCTACCCAAGAAACAGTCGGTATGCCGGATTGTTCGTCTCGTCGCAATGTTCGTAACCCAGTTCGGCCAGGAAGCGGGCAAACGCCGCATCGTCCTCGGGCGGCACTTGAATGCCGACAAGCACGCGGCCGTAATCGGCGCCGTGGTTGCGGTAATGGAACAAGGAGATGTTCCAGTCCGAACGCATATGCGACAGGAAAGCCATTAAAGCGCCTGGACGCTCCGGGAAGACGAAGCGCAGCACGCGTTCGTGATCGGCTGCCGGTGCATGGCCGCCGACCATATGACGTGCATGCAGCTTGGCCATTTCGTCATCGGTCAGATCCAGCGTTTCAAGCTCATGGCGGCGCAGGGTTTCGACCAGCCGTAAGGATTCCGCGCGCGAGTGCACTTGCACACCGACAAAGACACGCGCGCTTGTCTGATCCGCATAGCGGTAATTGAATTCGGTGATGTTGCGGTTGCCGAGCAGGCTACAGAATTTGCGGAAGCTGCCGGGTTGTTCGGGAATCGTCACCGCAAGAATTGCTTCGCGCTGCTCGCCGACTTCGGCGCGTTCGGCAACGAAACGCAAGCGGTCAAAATTCATGTTTGCGCCCGAAGCGACCGCAACGAAGGTCTTGTCGTGCAGCTTGTGCTGCGCCGCATAGGCTTTGGCGCCCGCGATCGCGAGCGCGCCCGAGGGTTCGAGAATCGCGCGCGTATCTTCGAAGACATCCTTGATCGCCGCGCAAATCGCATCGGTATCGACGAGCACGACTTCATCGACGAGATCCCGGCACAGCCGGAAGCACTCCTCGCCGACGAGTTTTACCGCGGTGCCGTCCGCAAACAGGCCGACATTGTTCAAGGCCACGCGTTCGCCTTGCGCGAGCGAGCGCGCCATGGCATCGGCATCGAAGGTTTCGACGCCGATGATTTTGATTTCCGGCCGCACGCGCTTGATATAGGCCGCCACGCCGGCGATCAAGCCGCCGCCACCGATCGCGCAGAAGATCGCATGCAAGGGTTTGGGATGCTGGCGCAGGATTTCCATGCCGATCGTGCCCTGGCCCGCAATCACATCGGGATCATCGAAGGGATGCACGAAGGTCAGCTTCTCGCTGCGTTCGAGTTCGCGCGCATGAGCGTAGGCATCGTCGTAAGAGGCTCCGTGCAGCACGACTTCGCCGCCGCGCGAACGCACACCGTCGATTTTGATCGGCGGCGTCGTGGCCGGCATCACGATCACCGCGCGCACGCCGAGTTTCGCGGCCGACAACGCCACGCCCTGCGCATGATTGCCGGCCGAAGCGCAAATCACTCCGTGTTTGAGCGCCTGCGGCGAGAGTTTCGACAACTTGTTATAAGCGCCGCGAATCTTGAACGAAAACACGGGCTGCATGTCCTCGCGTTTCAGGTAAATCCGGTTATGGCTGCGCGCGGAAAGGTTCGGCGCGAAATCGAGCGGGGATTCGATCGCAACGTCATAGACGTGCGCGTTCAGGATTCTTTCAAGATAATCGTTCTGCATGATTCTCAAGCTGACTACGGGTTGAGCGCGAGCCCCGCCATTCATGGCCGGGTCAGCGAAACAAGCGTTACTGGCGCCGAAGGCGCCTCCAATTTGTGGCGAGGAAACCCCAACTTTCAAGTTGGGGGTGACTCACAGGCCCGTTGCGGGGCGGCGGAATTTTGTAGAGTATCAGCCGCCGGATTGGCAGGGCAAGATGCATAAGCAATTCGGGCCGCCTGGCCACCGGAGGCAATACCTCTGCGGGCGGCGCTATTGGTGCCTTGGCTATACTCGCAATACGCGCGCGCCGGTTTACACGACATCAAGCGCCAATGTTTCCGGCGCGGACATTCATCTCTCAATAGGAGCACTTCGATGATCGATCGACTGAACCCTGGACGCCGCTACTCCGATGCGGTCACCCACAACGGGGTTGTTTATGCGGTGGAGGTTCCGGTCAGCGAAACCGCGGATATAAGAAACCAGACCAGGGAAGTTCTCGCCGCGCTGGACGCCACGCTCGCGCTGGCGAACAGCAGCAAGGAACGCCTGTTGATGGCCACGCTCTATCTCACCGACATGGCTGACTACGAGGGGATGAATGCGGAGTGGGAATCCTGGCTGCCCATCGGCGCGGCGCCTTCACGCGCCTGCGTCCAGGTCTGCGCCCTGGCCCATCCGGGCTGGCGCATTGAAATTGCCGCCACGGCGGCGGTGCTCGGATAGCGCAGCAGGATCGGGCACGATCACGGCCGTCGCGATTCTGTGATTGCGACGGCCGTTCAAACCGCCTGTTATCACCTGGTTCGGTTTTTCCAAACCAGAGCTAGTTCCGCTTCCCAAATTACCAGAACTTCCACCAGGGTTTGTGCTCTTTCAGCGCGGCCTTGAACTCGTCCGAACCGCTCGGCTGGCCGCCCGCGGCAAGGAAGTAGTCGCCGAAACGCTTGTCGGCTCCCACGATGTGATGCATCAGCCACTGTTTGAGAAAGTGCAACAGTTCGAACGAAATCTTGGCCTGGCCGGCATCGAGTTTTTCCTGCAAGGCTACAACTTGGCTGACCAAATCCTCGTGATCCTTTTTATGCGACTCGAAACCCGGATAGCCCGAAACGCGCATCAAGCTCTCTTCGACCGCAAAGTGATTTACGGTGTAAGCCGCCAATGAGTCGAGAATTTTGCGGCAGGTGGCACTCCCACGATGGCTATGTATCGCCTCATGCAAGGCATTGAGCAAACGCACAAGTTCTTTGTGTTGCTCGTCGATTTCTTTGAGTCCAATAGAGAACTCGTCGTGCCAGTGAAATAGATCCTGACTCATCGTGTTTCCTTTCTCTCTCCTTTTGGTCTTAACAGACGAGGAGGAAGGCCAATACAAGTGCCTGCTGTCTTCCATTAAGATTAACGGCCGGTATCGGTTTTACTTGACCACGGGCTGAGCGCAAGCTCCGCCATTCATGGCGGGGGGTCAGCGAAATAAGCGTTACTGGCGCCGAAGGCGCCTCCAATCTTTAAACTATGATAGCTAAGCAAGTGAACTGTTGCGCGTCACGGAAAAAATGTAATGAGTACATATTCCGGCTATTGCGATAAATCGCACATGGAAAAACTAATGCGGTAACAAATGCGCCGCAAACCCGCTGCGTCAAAGCACGAATTTTTCTAACTCCGCCTGGCTCAGCGCATGCCCGTTCAATGTTGGATTCTCCTGCGCGCTCAAGCTCTTGCGACTGCTCATCGGAATCGGACTTGCTCTGTCAATCACAGCAACATCGGCTGCGGCCAAAAGGAGCAGGTTCATCTTTCTGGATATGATATGCAAAGCGGCACAGCTTCTTTTGCCTCGGACAGGGGAAGAAATTGAACCAATTCAAGCACATACTGGCTGCTACTGATCTTTCTGCGCCGGCCCGGCATGCCGCTGAGCGCGCCGCGCTGATCGGCAGAGAACTCGGCGCGCCGCTCGATTTGCTGCATATCGCAAATCTGGCTCCGCTGGAAAAACTGTGGCAGCTCATGGCGGCGGATACGTCCGGCACCATGCAACAACAAGTGCTCGATGCGGCGCGCGAGAAATTGCATGAACTGGCCGCGGCGCTGATGAAGCGTTACGGCGTCGCCGCCGGCACGCATGTCGTCACAGGTCCGCTTCTGGCCGAACTCGGCAAACAAATCGATGCGCTGAATACGAATCTGCTGGTTTGCGGCGCCAAGGGCGAAAACGTCATCCGGCATATGCTGTTGGGCTCAACGGCCGAAAGGATACTCGGCAGTTCCTCCTGCCCGGTACTCGTCGTCAAACAGGCGCCGCGCGACCAATACCGGACCTTGCTTGTCCCGGTCGATTTTTCATCGTCTTCATTACGCGCGATCCAGCATGCCAAAGCGATTGCCCCCACCGCGGCAATCGTCCTTTTGCATGCATTCGAAGTGCCGTTCGAAGGGCATATGCGTTATGCGAATGTCGACGACGATGCGATCTATCATTACCGCCTCATGGCGAAGCAGGCGGCCATGCAAAAAATGCATGCGCTGAGTGCGGAGGCAGGCTTGCCGCCTCAGACCACGCGGTTGCTCGTCATGCACGGCGATCGCGTCATGCGCATCGTCGAGCAGGAACAAGAGCAGGATTGCGACCTAATCGTGATGGGCAAACGCGGCGAATCCAAGCTCGAAGAAATATTCATCGGCAGCACCACGAAACTCATCCTCGCCGAATCGCAGAGCGATGTTTTCGTTTCGGTCTAACTGTTTAGCTCATGGTTAATGGGTGGAAAGAAAGAACAAGGCGGGGTTTCGGTGAGTCAACAAATTCAGAGCCCAAAACAGGTATTCCCTTTTTGGAAAGCAATTGAGGCATTAACGCCCCAGAAACTAAGCAAAGACGATCCCAACGACAAGCTAAGCCCCGCATATAACGTTGATCGTGACGGCGTTTTGCCTTGGAAAGATCCTAAGCATTGTCACAAGCCCATACCTCAGGGCAAGGTTTGGCGTTATGGCGTTCAGTTCGGCGTATATGGGCTTGCCCAGTTCGCCAAATTGCTGGAGGACAAAATCGGGCGACATGAAGAGGTCTTCGACGACAGGATAAGTGGCAAGAGTCGCGTCTTCGATATTCAATTCAATGAAAGTGGTGTGCCGCTGTATGAATCGTTCACACTTTCACTTGCAGTGTGGGCGGCTGGGCAGATTCTTGAGCATGATGATGGAGTTGTTGCGCTTGATCGAAGCATTCCATCGAACCTAGTTGGATTACCCGCACCTAGCAGCATCATTCCTGAGATCGATAGCGGATTTTCCGATTTTGACCTCCTGTCTCGGCATTTAATGCAATGGGTCGCTGAAGAAGCCACTCGCATGGAGCGGGAGTTGATGGTCGCCGATCTAGCTTGGCTTGATCGGTTGCTCCAGCTGATTTATGAGAAAACTCATTTTCCCCAATCGGCGCAGGATCCGAGACATGCCTGCCTTGTGACATGCGTTCAGGTAAAAGCGCCCCAACCGGTTAAAGAGGCTGAACACCACGACCAGGAAAAGGTACCCCCGGCAGCTCCGGATGATCTGCTAAACAGTTTCTTCATCGACGAATTGCGGCAATTAGGCGCAGCATGGCAGCGTCAAGATGTCGGGCATGGATTTACCGAATACATGACCGCGGTCGCGTCTGCCGATCCAAAGCGCATCGATCTACGGTCAGAGCGCGGATTAAAAGCGGCCTTTCAATGTTTGTTGCCATCGCAAGCACCTGGTGGTTGCTGGCCTTCTCAATATCCGCTCGCCTTTAGCCAGCAACTCGCAGTCAATGAAATTTGGCGGCGGCATTCCGATTGCTCTGGAATCTTCGCAGTCAATGGCCCGCCGGGCACTGGCAAAACCACGCTGCTGCGTGATGTAGCTGCGGCAGTGGTGACCAAGCGAGCGCAAGCGCTCGTGTTGGTGGACCGGGCTGCCTTAGCCGCAAAAACTTCGTTCAGGTTAGGCGACAAGCGGATTCCGTACCACCCGCTGCATCAGAGCATGCTAGGCTTTTCCATCGTCATTGCGTCGGCCAATAATGGGGCCGTCGAGAACGTATCTCTGGAGCTTCCTGAGGCTAAGGCCGTGCCCGAGTCTGTCCTTAGGGAGAGTGATTATTTCTCAGGATTGGCGACGGAGTTGCTTGGCAAGCCGGCTTGGGGTTTGCTCGCAGCTAGGCTGGGTAATAAGGCTAATCGGGATGAGTTCCTGAATACATTCTGGTGGAGTAAGCCCAAGGAGACCCAAGGCGAAGGTCCGCCACCGCCTGAGCTTTTCACCCCGAAACGGGGTGAAGGCTTGGCATACCATCTCAATTTGATCAAGTCGGGGAAGCGAGTCCCGACCTTGCTGTGGGATGACGCCGTTCGTCGCTTTACGGCGGCTCAGCAGGAAGAAGTCTCCATCCGAGCAGAGCTTATCCAAGCTTCTAAACTGAGTGGGCAGATAGAAAATTACCGGGGGAAAATCGGGGAGGTAGGGGCGGCTAGGAACGCAATTGCCGAGCAACTAAACCAGGCGCGCGAGGAGTATGCGAAGCAGGTCGATGAAGTCTCTGAGTCCGAAGAGGCATGTAGTCAACTGCGCCAGTACGTTAATGACGCCGAGCAAAGGTTGACGCGGCACGAATCCAACAAGCCAGGGCTGTGGGATTGGATCGCAACATTTGGCCGGTCGCATCGTCAATGGTGGGATAGGCACCATATGCTCACGCAAGAACTGGACGCTGCGCGTAACGATATAAGCAGACCGCTGCTGAACTTGCAGCAAGCGAAAGCTAAGCTCGCAGATCAGAAGCGCCGCGTTACCGAGTTGGACCGGAGTTCTTCGCAGATAGACGGCGATCTTGAAAAGTTGAAAAAGGAACTGCGTGCCTCGTCTAGTCTGCTCGGGCAAGCCAGGGAAGGGCTGGGCGATTTCTGGCCTGACCCAACCGCTTCCGACGATAAGCGGGAAAAGTCGGCACCGTGGGCGCGAGAAGACTGGCGCAGGGCGCGGGAGGCCGTATTCCTGGCAGCACTGGATGTCCATCGGGCATTTATCGAAAGCCATTCAAGCGAAATCCTAGCCAATATCAATCTGGCAAGCGATTGGTTGCAAGGTAAAAAATTGCCGAAGGACGCCGCTTCTGCGGCCATGGAATCTCTTTGCTTGATTGTGCCTGTGATTTCGACCACTTTCGCGTCTATCCCGCGCATGTTCAGCCGGATAGGCCGAGAAACTATAGGTTGGCTGCTGATTGACGAAGCTGGACAAGCGTTGCCGCAACAGGCGGTCGGTGCCATCTGGCGTGCCGCCAGAACAGTTGTTGTCGGAGATCCCAAGCAACTCGAACCAGTGAGCGGGATTCCTCCGACAGTGGAAGGTGCTTTGGCTCGCCGCTACGGTGTTGCGCCACTGTGGTGGCCAAGCGAAGCATCCACGCAGATTCTGGCGGACCAGACCATGAACTTGGGAACCTATCTACCTGATGTAGATAAGGGGAAGGTCTGGGTGGGCTGCCCGCTTCGCGTGCATCGCCGCTGTGACGACCCAATGTTCACCGTCAGCAATAAAATCGCCTACGATGGCTTGATGGTTCTTGGAAAGACGATCAGCAGCACACCTTTGCCAAAGAGCTGCTGGATAGATGTAGTCGGCAAAACTAGCGAAGGCAATTGGATCCCCGAAGAAGGCGATGCCGTGCGAGCTGTGCTGACGGATCTCCGTCAGCGGTACGGTGTGCAACCCGCCGACATTTTCATGATTTCTCCATTCCGTGATTGTGCCAATCGGTTGGAGAGGCTGGCTAAACAATTAGGTTTTGACACCAAGAAAACCGGTACGGTGCATACAACGCAGGGGAAAGAAGCCGAAGTTGTCGTGCTGGTATTGGGGGGGAATCATCAAAAGCCAGGCGCTAAGGGATGGGCTGCGAGCCGGCCAAATCTGCTGAACGTTGCCGTCAGTCGGGCAAAGAAGAACCTATACGTTATCGGTGACAGGGCGACATGGGAGAAACAGCAGTATTTCGTGACCTTGTCACAACACCTACCAGGTAGTGACGTGGCATGGCCGGACCTTGAATTGTAGAAATTCAGGCTTGATCTGACAGTTCCCGTTTTGACGGTGCTCGGTTGTCAGCTCAATTCAGGTTCTGAACTTCTACAGATATTTTGAACCCTATGCTGTTGCGCATTACCACCATTCTCTTTCCGCTTTTCGCCATTACCCTGATCGGCTGGTGGGTCGGGCGCCGTTCACAGCCCGATCTTACTCATGCCAACAAGATCAATATGGATGTGTTCGTCCCGGCGCTCGTGTTTGCCGCGCTGGCGAACAAGGAATTTCACCTGAGCGAGTTCTTGCCGCTCGCCGCGATCACGTTCGCGATGGTGCTCATGTCCGGCCTGGCCGCCTGGCTGGCTGCGCGGCTGTGCGGGGTACAGGTCAAAACCTTGGTGCTGCCGGTCATGTTCAACAACTGCGGCAATATCGGTTTGCCGCTTGCGGTGCTGGCGTTTGGCGAACAGGCGCTCGCGCCGGCAGTCGTGATGTTCATGGTGTCGAACCTGCTGCATTTTTCGTTCGGCGCCTGGCTGCTCGACCATCGCACGCGCCTGACGACGATCTGGAAAGTCCCTTCGGTCGCGGCGACGCTGGCTGGGATCGGCGTCAGCGCGACGGGGCTTGC
Source organism: Betaproteobacteria bacterium (assembly GCA_009781175.1). Classification (GTDB taxonomy): domain Bacteria; phylum Pseudomonadota; class Gammaproteobacteria; order Burkholderiales; family Rhodocyclaceae; genus Niveibacterium. The sequence continues at coordinate 89,966 of WQYQ01000011.1, read as the reverse complement.
GATCTGGCCGCCGCTGCTCGTTGCGATCAAGATGCTCGGGGATGTTTCAATTCCACTCATGCTTTTTTCGCTCGGCGTGCGTCTGACCGATACCCAACTCAGCGCCTGGCGCATCGGGCTCGGCGGCGGAATTCTGCGTCCGCTGGTGGGACTCGCATCCGCGTGCATTATCCTGACGCTCGTGGATATCCCGGTGCAGCAGCGTGCATTGGTCATCGTCTTCGGCGCTCTACCGCCCGCCGTGCTCAATTTCATTTTCGCCGAACGCTACCGGCAGGAACCGGAGAAGATCGCCTCGATCGTGATGATCGGCAATCTGCTCAGCATCGTGTTTTTGCCGATCGCGCTGGCGCTGACGTTGGCGGGCTAAAGCCTAAGCTTCCTTCAAGAGCGTTTTTTATTTGATTTCGATCTCGATTTGTCGATCCGGGAATTTCTCGTAACATGCGAGCGTGGTAACTTTCTGGATATTTTTCCATCGCACCGAGCGGCCTCGACCGCGCATTACAAGCGCAAAACCTCGCTAACGTTCTGATTTCGCGCGGCTGCCGGCGCACAAACAGGCAGCTTGAACGGCCCGACTTCGCTTATTCGACGAATGAGGTTGCCCCTTAAAACACCATCATTGAGGAGTTAATTATGACGTTGGTCCCTTTCAAGCTTGCCGCGCTGGCCATTGCGACGGTCGCAGTCTGTTCCACCGCCGCCCACGCCGACACCGTTAAAATCGCGATCGCCGGCCCGATGAGCGGCTCGGTCGCCCAATACGGCGATATGGTCAAGGCCGGCGCGCTGACTGCCATCGAACGCATCAATGCCGCGGGCGGCTCTGGCGGCCACAAATTCGAGGCCGTCCTGATGGACGATGCCTGCGAACCCAAACAGGCCGTCGCGGTCGCCAACAGAATCGTGAGCGAAAAAATCCGTTATGTGATCGGCCACGTTTGCTCCGGCTCCACAATTCCCGCGTCCGACATCTACGAGAACGAAGGCATCGTGATGATTACGCCCTCGGCGACCGCTCCGCAGCTGACCGAAGGCAAGAACCGCAGATTCATCTTCCGCACGATCGGCCGCGACGACCAGCAAGGCCCCGCGGCGGCGCGGCACATCATCAACAACGTCAAGCCCAAAAGGGTAGCGGTGCTGCACGACAAACAGTCGTATGGCCAGGGTATCGCCACTTCGGTGAAGAGGGACCTCGAAGCAGCGAAGATTCCCGTCGTGCTCTTTGAAGGCATCAATGCCGGGGATTCGGATTACTCCGCCGTGATCACTAAGCTCAAGTCCCAAGGCGTGGACTTCGTCTACTTCGGCGGCTATCACCCTGAGATGGGCCTGCTGCTGCGCCAAGCGCGCGAGCAAGGCGTCAAGGCTACGTTCATGGGCCCCGAGGGCGTCGGCAACAAGGACGTGACGGCCATCGCCGGCCCGGCGTCCGAAGGTATGCTGGTCACGCTGCCGGCCGATTTTGCCGCCGATCCGGCCAACGCGGGCTTGGTCAAAGCCTTTGCCGACAAGAAACGCGATCCCAATGGCCCGTTCCAGATGCCGGCCTACTCGGGCGTCCAAATCATTTCCGACGCGATTGCCGGCGCGAAAACGACCGACCCGACCAAAGTGGCCGCTTATATGCACAAGAACACCTTCCACACACCGATCGGTGAGGTTCAGTTCGACGCACAGGGCGATCTGAAGTCGTTCAAGTTCGTCGTCTTCACCTGGCACAAAGACGCGACCAAGACACCGGCCAACTGATTCAGCGCTTCATTGACACACACCCCGCCGCCCGCCCGGGCCGGGGTGTCTGATTTCAGGCTTTGCTCGCCTCAGGTTTTCCGCATGAACGAATTTCTTCCTCAATTCACCCAGCAACTGGTCAATGGCCTGACGCTGGGTGCGATCTATGCGCTGATCGCCATTGGCTACACAATGGTCTATGGCATCATCGGCATGATCAATTTCGCCCACGGCGAGATTTACATGATCGGCGCCTATGTTGGCCTAGTCACACTGACCGCCATCGGCACCCAGGCCGGCTACCCTTTGCCGCTCGTACTGGGCGCGGCGGTACTGGTAGCGGTATTGGTCACCGGGCTTTATGGCTTCACCGTCGAACGGCTCGCCTACCGCCCCCTGCGTGGCGGACCGCGCCTGGTCCCGTTGATTTCCGCGATCGGCATGTCGATCTTCCTGCAAAACTACGTCCAGATTGGACAGGGCGCGCGCGATATGTCGGTCCCCGTGCTGATCTCCGGCGCCGTTGAATTCCAGATGGGCGGCGACTTCACCGTCACCATCCCCTATGCCCGCCTGCTTATCGTCGGCGTCACCCTGGCGCTGATGGTCGCGCTGACGCTTTTCATCGCCCACTCGCGCATGGGCCGCGCTTGCCGCGCCTGCGCCGAAGACATGCGCATGGCGAACCTGCTCGGCATCGACACCAATCGCGTGATCTCTTTCACCTTCGTGCTTGGCGCGATGCTCGCCGCTGTGGGCGGCGTGCTGATCGGACTGACGATCGGCAAGCTCAACCCGTTTATCGGCTTCATCGCGGGCATCAAAGCCTTCACGGCAGCCGTGCTCGGCGGCATCGGTAGCATTCCCGGCGCGATGCTCGGCGGATTCGTGCTCGGCCTCGCCGAAACCTTCGCTTCGGGCTACATGCCGGCCGAATATAAGGACGTGGTCGCTTTCGGCCTGCTTATCCTGGTGCTGTTGTTCCGCCCCAACGGGCTGCTCGGCAAACCTGAGATTCAAAAGGTCTGAGCGGAGCGCACACGATGACGACAACTTCAATTCCGATGACGCAATCGCTCAAGAACGCGATTACGGCGGCACTCATGACCGCCATCCTTACCGTCCCCATCCTTGGACTGCAACTCAAGCTCGAAGGCTATCAAGTCGTGCTTGAACCGCACTGGAAGCTTGTATGGCTTGCGGTGGGCGCGGTTTTCCTCTTTCAACTCCTCAAACCCCTGTGGAACCGCGCCAGCAGCGCGATCCAGTTGCCGGGCCTGCCCGAACTCGGCGTGCAACAGCAGCGCATCACGCTCTGGGTGCTGCTCGCCGTGGGCTTCGTCTGGCCGTTTTTCGGTTCGCGCGGCGCGGTCGACATCGCCACTTTGGCGCTGATCTACGTCATCCTCGGGCTCGGCCTGAATATCGTGGTTGGCTTCACGGGTCTGCTCAATCTCGGCTACGCGGGCTTCTATGCCATCGGCGGCTATACCTACGCCATTCTCAACCAGCGCTACGGCCTGAGCTTCTGGGAGTGCCTGCCGCTCTCGGCCGCCATGTCCGCGCTGTTCGGCCTCCTGCTCGGTTTTCCGGTGCTGCGCCTGCGCGGCGATTACCTGGCGATCGTGACGCTCGGCTTCGGCGAAATTATTCGCCTGCTCGCGAACAGCCTGGACAGCCTGACCGGCGGCCCGGACGGTATTTCGAGCATCCCCAAGCCAACGGTGTTCGGCATCGAAATGGCGCGCAGCGCCAGCGTCGAAGGCGCGCGCACCTTCCATGAAATCATGGGCTGGGAATACAGCGGCGAACACATGGTGGTTTTCCTCTATCTGCTCGCGCTGCTGCTGGTATGCCTGACGCTTTTCGTCACCAACCGCCTGATTCGCATGCCGATGGGCCGCGCCTGGGAAGCCCTGCGCGAGGACGAAATCGCCTGCCGTTCGCTCGGCCTCAATCCGACGCGCATCAAGCTCTCCGCCTTTACGCTGAGTTCGACCTTCGCCGGCATCGGCGGCGCGTTCTTCGCCGCGCGCCAGGGGCTCGTCAACCCCGAATCCTTTACCTTCATCGAATCCGCCCTGATTCTTGCCGTGGTCGTGCTCGGTGGCATGGGCTCGCAGCTCGGCGTTATTCTGGCCGCGATTCTGCTCACGCTGCTGCCGGAATTCGCGCGCGGCTTTGCCGAATACCGCATGCTGATCTTCGGCCTCGTCATGGTGCTGATGATGATATGGCGCCCGCAAGGCTTGCTGCCGGCGCAGCGTCCGCAGGTGGAGTTGCCGCAATGAGTGCCATGAACGCCGCCGGGCCGTCCCAAGGCGCGAACGCCCCCTCGGGGGGCAGCGCAACAGCCGCAGGCGTGGAGCGTGGGGGCAATATGACGCTGCTCCGCGTAAGCGGCCTGCAAATGCGTTTCGGCGGTCTGCTGGCGGTGGACGACGTCACCTTCGATGTGCAGCGCCATGAAGTCTTCGCCATCATCGGCCCGAATGGCGCCGGCAAAACCACCGTGTTCAACTGCGTCGGCGGTTTCTACCGTCCGACCGCGGGCGAAGTCACGCTCGACGGACAAGCGATCGCGGGCCTGCCGAGCCACCAGGTCGCGCGCAAAGGGTTGGTACGCACCTTCCAGAACATCCGTCTGTTCCGCCAGTTAACGGTGGTCGAAAACCTGCTCGTCGCGCAGCACCTGCAAGTCAAATCTGGCTTGTTGCACGGGCTTTTCGCCACCCCCGCCTACCGGCGCGCCGAACGCGAAGCCCTGGAGCACGCAGTGAGCTGGCTCAAGCGCATGGGTTTGAGTGCGGTCGCCAACCGCGCGGCCGGCACGCTTTCCTACGGGCATCAGCGGCGGCTCGAAATCGCGCGCTGCATGATCACCAAGCCGCGCCTGCTGATGCTCGACGAACCCGCCGCCGGTTTGAACCCGCAGGAAAAAAACGAACTGTCCGAACTCATCGACGGCCTGCGGCGCGAATTCGGCATCGCCGTGCTGTTGATCGAGCACGATATGAGCTTGGTCATGGGCGTTTCGGACCGGATTCTCGTCATGGAGCACGGCCGCCCGATCATGGTCGGCAAGCCGGAAGAAGTGCGCAACGACCCGCGCGTCATCAAAGCCTATCTGGGAGAGGACTGATGCTGAAGCTGGAGCAGGTCCATACCCACTATGGCGCGGTCGAAGCGCTGTCCGGCGTATCGATCGAAGTCAACCAGGGCGAGATCGTCACTCTGATCGGCAGCAACGGCGCGGGTAAAACCACGTTGATGATGACCGTCTGCGGCACGCCGCGCGCCTCCAGCGGGCGCGTATTGTTCGACGGCAAAGACATCACGAATCTGCCCACGCATGAAATCATGCGTCTGGGTATGGCGATTTCGCCCGAAGGGCGGCGCGTTTTCCCGAGCCTGACGGCGGTGGAAAACCTAAAAATGGGCGCTTTCTTCGCCAGCAAGGACGACATCGACGCCGGCATCGCGCATGTTTTCAAGCTTTTTCCGCGCCTTGAACAACGCGCCGACCAGCGCGCCGGCACCATGTCGGGCGGCGAACAGCAGATGCTCGCGATCGGCCGCGCATTGATGAGCCGCCCGCGCCTGCTGCTCCTCGACGAACCCACGCTGGGCCTGGCCCCGCTCGTGATCGCGCAGATTTTCGACATCATCCGCACGATCCGCGATCAAGGCGTGACCGTGTTCCTCGTCGAGCAAAACGCCAACAAGGCCCTGCATATCGCCGACCGCGGCTACGTGCTGGAAACCGGCCACGTCGTGCTCGCCGATACGGGCGCCAATTTGCTCGCCAACGACCGCATCAAAGCCGCTTATCTCGGCGGCTGACTCCTGAGCAGAAAACACGATGCAACTCGATCGAATTCTTCATTCCCAAGGCTTTGGCAGCCGCAAAGAAGTGCGCGCCCTGGTCCGGCACGGCCTGGTCAGCGTGGCCGGCGAAATCTGCGAGAACCCGTTTGCCGAGTTCGAGCCCGAAAACCTCGTGTTTACGGTCGATGGCGAGGAATGGCGCTATCACGCCCAGGCTTATGTGATGCTGCACAAGCCGTCGGGTTACGAGGTCTCGCAGAAACCCAAACATCATCGCAGCGTATTCGAGCTGTTGGCCGATCCGCTGCGCGTGCGCGGCATCCAAGCCGTCGGCAGGCTCGACGAGGACACGACCGGGCTTTTGATTCTGACCGACGACGGTCAGTTGATTCATCGGCTTTCGTCGCCGAAACACAAGGTGCCGAAACGTTATGCTGTCACGCTGAAACACCCGGTGAACGAGGAATTGACTCAGGCCCTTTTGGCGGGCGTGGTCTTGCATGACGATCCCGAACCCGTCGCCGCCGCCGCGGTCGAGCCGAGCGGTGAATATGAACTAACGCTGACGATCACTTCGGGGAAATATCATCAGGTCAAGCGCATGATTGCCGCGGCGGGCAACCGGGTCGAGGCGCTGCATCGCACCGCGGTCGGCGGACTGGCATTGCCCGCCGATCTGCCCGCGGGCGAATGGCGCTGGATTTCCGGCACCGATCTGGAGCGTCTACGCAGCGTTTGAACAGGCTCCTAAGAGCCTGAGAATCTGTCGCGAGAAATTGTAATGCCGCGAGTTTGGGGCATCCATAAGGTTTGTCTCGCTTGCGCTCAACCCGTGGTCATTCTGCGCGGAGCGAAGCGCAGCCGCAGAATCCACTATCGAAGGACAAATAGATTCTGCGACTTCGCGCAGAATGACAGCGGATGGGTGTTCGCGCCGCCCGTATTTCAATCCCGTGACTTGTCACAAATCCGTCAAGTTGGTGCAATAGACTGCGTAGCTATTTATTTAGTGAATCGCATAAGAAGAGTGCGCCATGACTGCCAACATCCTGCTGGTCGAAGACGAACCCGCCATTCAAGAGCTGATCTCAGCCAATCTCACGCGCGCGGGCCACACGGTCGTTAAAGCGAGCGACGCCGAGACGGCCGAAAAAATCATTCACGAAGCCTTGCCCGATCTGGTGCTGCTCGACTGGATGCTGCCTGGCATATCGGGTGTCGAGCTGGCGCGGCGCATGCGCAGCGACGAGCGCACGCGCCCGATTCCGATCATCATGCTGACCGCCCGCTCGGATGAATCCGACAAGGTTGCGGGGCTGGAAGTCGGCGCGGACGATTACATTACCAAGCCCTTTTCCCCGCGCGAGCTGGTCGCCCGCATCAAAGCGGTGCTACGCCGGCGCACGCCGCAAGCCACCGACGATGTGGTCGAATTCGGCGGCCTGCGCCTCGACCCGGCGACGCATCGCGTGAATGCGGGCGCAACGTTATTGAACCTGGGGCCGACCGAATTCCGCCTGCTACATTTTTTGATGACACACCCGGAGCGCGTGCATTCGCGTGCTCAATTGCTCGACCAGGTTTGGGGCGATCATGTTTTCATTGAAGAACGCACGGTGGATGTGCATATCCGCCGCTTGCGCAGCGTGCTCGAATTGACGCGCCACGATCATCTGGTCCAAACCGTGCGCGGTTCCGGCTACCGGATTTCGTCTGAAGCGCCGGTTTAAAGCGTAGATGCGCGCGACGGCTTACATCTGGAACAGCGTCGGGGGCACGCTCGGCTTGGCGCTTGGCCTCGGCCTGGCCGTGTGGCTGTTTTTTGGCCCGCTCGTGGCATCCGTTTGCTTCGCGTTGGTGATCCTGGCGGCTTTCATCTATCACGCATATCACCTGCACAGGCTCGTGCGCTGGACCCGGGAACCTGTCGAAGCCCCAATGCCGCAGGCTCATGGCGTATGGGACGATGTGTTTGCCGATCTGCACCGGCGCGCGCGTGCGAACCTTGCCCAACGCGAGAGGCTTTCTCAAGCGCTGACGCGTTTCCGCGCCGCGACGGCTGCGATGCCCGACGGCGTGGTGTTGCTCTCGGCCGAAAACTTCATCGAGTGGATCAATCCCGCGGCGGCCCTGCATTTTGAACTCGATCCGCGGCACGACGTGGGCAAACCGATGCTTAACCTGGTGCGCCAGCCGGACTTTGTCAGTTATCTCCAAAGCAGCGGCGTCGAGCCTGTGGTGTGCAAGCTTTCCCGCCATGCGGGGCGGGTGCTTTCGATTCAAATCGTGCCATTCGGCGAAGAGCAACGCATGGTGCTTTCGCGCGATATCACTCAGTTCGAACGCATGGAAACGATACGCCGCGACTTCGTCGCGAATGTTTCGCATGAGCTTAAAACACCGCTCACAGTGATCGGCGGCTTTCTCGAAACCATCGACGATACGCTCGAAGACCTGCCGCCCGCCGAGACGCACCGCTATTTGCAACTTGCATCGGAACAGGCGACGCGTATGCGGCGTCTCGTCGAAGACTTGCTCGAACTGTCGAAACTCGAAACGAGCGCCGCGGCATCGATGGACGAAACCATCGAAATGGCTCCGCTGCTGGCGCAATTGATTGAAGAGGGCAACGCGTACTCAGCCGGACGCCATACCCTGACTTTGCACAGCGACGGACCCGCGGCCTTGCGCGGTTCGCGCAAAGAGCTGCACAGCGCGTTCCTGAATCTCATCACCAATGCGGTCCGCTATACCGCCGAAGGCGGGCATATCCGCGTCATGTGGAACGTCGCACCGGGAGGCGGCGCGCGCTTCACGGTGGAAGACAATGGAATCGGCATCGCGGCGGAACACCTGCCCCGTCTGACCGAGCGCTTTTACCGCGTCGACCGCGGCCGCTCGCGTGATAGCGGCGGAACCGGCCTCGGGCTTGCGATCGTCAAACACACCTTGAGCCACCATCAGGCAACGCTAGAAATCGAATCGCAGCTCGGGCGCGGTAGTTGTTTTTCGACGCTATTCCCGAGCGAACGCGTTTATCGTCCCGCAGCGCCCTGATTCGTGGCGAAGAAGCCCCAAGCTTCAGCTTGGGATGATCCACTATACGATGCGCGCAAATACCGCGCGGTCGAAATTCGTGCCGCGTGACGTGAGCTTGACCAGACGTACCTGGAAATTTTCTTCGTCTCCGCACACTTCAAGAATCCGATCGGCGTGATACCAGCCTGCGGGTAAAACCAGGGTCGGCTCGGACTTCAGCGCGGATACCGCCGGCAACAGAAACGCTTGTTGATAATTCTCGCGCAAACCGCCGCCGCCCTTGGGATTTTGCAAACGCACGGCGACCATTTCCGGTTTGCCGGGCATCAGGGAAAGACCCGCGAACAGGCGGCCATCGTTGTGGTACATCAGCCAACTGATCTCGGCGAGGATAAAAGACTCCCCATCTCCAGGATGTAAAGCGAGAAGCTGGCGATGGTCGATACGCGAGCCTTGTACCTCACGTGAAATCCGAAAACCCGAGACGGATTGATCCTCGATCTTCCATTCTTCGAACGACATGCCGAACTGAGGCGCGCGCGCATAAATTTCCGCTTCGGTCGGCTGCGCGGCTTCCACTTGCTCGCCAAATGTGAAGACGGCGGCGGCGTCCCGATAAGTGCCTGTACGCACACGAGACGGCTGTTCAAAAGGCCGGCCGGAGATGAAATAACCGATTGAAGGCAAATCGGTTGCCATCTCGATCGTGCCTTTGGCGTGCTTGCGCGGGAAGCGCCGCCCTGCCGCGGCAAGCCCCCAGGGTCGATAAAGTGAAACCAGCAAACGCGCGCAGGCCGGCTGAACGCAATCCTCACCCAGCCCGAGCGCGGCGGGCGCCGTACCGCGTTTGAATTGCGAAACAATGGCTTGAATGTGCGCGGCAAGCCGTTCGCTATCGACACGGCGCAGGGATGGCACAGGCGCAACGGTGCCCACCGGCCGCAAGCCTGCATCCTGGGCCAAATCGATGGCGTATGAAGATTTCGCGGTGAGGTTGACGTCCTTGTACAAATTGCAATGCGGTGCAAAACGTTGCGCCCAACGCAGAATCCAGACGAATTCACGCGGCGTGCGGCCATAGGGATTAGCCGCGTCGACCAGCAACAGGCTGATATAAGCCTCGACGCAGCTTTGTGCGCGCCAGGTTTCGTTGAGCGGTTCGGCGACACGCACGGTCGCGACATGCCAGTCTTCCGCGGAAGCATAGTAACGGTGCAGCTCGGCCCACATGCCGGTGGGTACTTCACGGCGCGCCCGGTAGTATTCAAGAATCAGATCGCCGTGGTAGTGGATACGGCGCTGCGCGAGCATCGGACGGCGCTCGATGAAAAGCGGATCGAGCGCGCTGCGCTGCGCAATCAGCGAATACGTGCGCAGCATCAGCGACCACAGGTTCAGCACACTGCGCAGGAGCGCTTCTTCCGCGCTGAGCGGCGGCAGCGGGCGGGCGGCGTAGCGTTGCGAAAGCTCGGTCTGGACAAACTCCACCGTGGTCCGCGCCGCCTCCATGATTTCCAAATGTTGAATCGGCGTAGGCGGTTGCATCAGCAAATGGTTCAGGAATTCCGTCAGCCGGGTATGCGTTTCCAGTACGTTGGTCGGATTAAGCTCCGCGAGCCAAGCGATACAGGCTTCCGGGTTACTGACATCAGGTAGGGCCTGGACTTCGCCATTCATAATTCCATAACCTTTCGCGAGCTTCTCAGCTACAGCTATTGCGCAGCGTTCCATAGTGTTTCGAGTAACTTCAAACCAAGCGTTCCTTAATTGCCAAACGCAGCGTTTCGATCGCAGGCGCTATCCGCGGTGCGCCTTCCCGCTGCACCGTACCCCAAACCGGCTCGGGATAATGCTTATCGTCGACGAAACGCGGTATCACATGCCAGTGCAAATGCGGCACAACATTGCCGAAACTTGCGAGATTTATCTTTTGAGGATGCATTAGTTCGCGCAATGCGCTTTCGGTTGCCCAAACGAGGCTCATCAGATGATCACGATCCTGGCGCGATAAATCGCTCATTTCCGCCACATGCTCGCGCCAGATAACCCGGCAAAAACCAGGATAGGCAGCCTCTTCGGCATAGATCACCCGACGCTTGGCATCTTCCCAGATTAACGGCCCGCCGGCCGTCAAACATAAATCACAAGTTCCGCTATTCATTCACACTGTTTCTCATCCAGACTGCTACCTGGCTCGCATTCCGCGCCAGTTTCCACTTCGGCGTAATGCATTGGCGCTCCGTCGCGGAACGCATGCAGCGTGCCGCGCGGTAGCGCTATCCATGCTTCATTATCGGTAAGCGGCACCGTGGCGATAACCGCAACCCGATCATTTGGATGAGTATGTTCACGGAAATCTACGGTCAAATCTTGATCACTTAAATGCGCATGCCCGAAAGGCGTCATGCGGATCAGATACGCGAGCCGCGATGCGCAATGGGCGTAAAGCGTCATACCGTCGCAGAGCAGGAAATTAAATTCGCCGAAAGCACCGATTTCGCCGGCCAGCGTCCGCAGCGCATCAAACAGCGCTTGATCGCCCGGGGCTTCACGGCCAAAACGGTTGCGCAGCTGTTGCAGCAGCCAGCAAAAGGCGAATTCGCTATCGGTATCCCCGACGGGCGTAAAACTACCGTCGAGCGGTGGCTTGAAATCACGCAAGTTACCATTATGGGCAAAGATCCAGTAACGGCCCCAAAGCTCGCGTTGAAACGGATGCGTGTTTTCAAGCGCGATTCTGCCCAGTGTCGCTTTACGAATGTGCGAAATGACATTGAGCGAGTGAATGGGGTAATTGCGCACCAATTCGGCCACGGGGGAATTCACCGTTGCTTGCGCTTCGAGAAAAAGACGCACACCGCGCTCTTCGAAAAAGGCAATGCCCCAACCATCCTGGTGATGGTCGGTCAGCCCACCACGTGCCTGAAAACCCGTAAACGAAAAACAAATATCGGTGGGCGTATTGCTATTCATGCCGAGCAATTGGCACATTTTCAGAACCCATCCTGTTGCGTGGTTAACGCCATGGCCTATATCTCTTTAAGTAAGAGATGTGTTACGCGCGATGGCAAATTTTGTTTTGCATCGGCCAATGTTTTCTGCCAAGCAGAAAACATTTCAGCCACAAGACATCACTTCAAGCAAAAAATGAAGTGTTGCGCCGAAATGTATAACCGACAAACCTTTTGCGAACGCGGCAGTGTATCCAAAACACACTTTTCAATACGCTTAAAACCCGTTCAGAATCTGTCGCGAGAGCCCAGCAGCGTAGGAGCCGGAATTTATAAATGATAAATGAGGATTCCGAGCCGCGCATGAGCCCCGATCACGCTCAGTCACCACACTCGCAGCAAAATTACGAACAGCTTCTCAGACCCGCCTCACGGCGAATTTGATGTTCCAACGTTCCGAATCAGGCAATCCGGTCGCGCAGGCGAATCAGAAAGTCGGGTAAAGGCAAGGCATCGAGCCGGTTTTTCAGCTCCAGCCCTAGTTCCGTGTTGCCTTCGATCTTCAGGCGGCGCTGAAAGAACAGCGTATCCGGGTCTTCCTCGCGCAGGGCGATGCGTAAATAGTCCGCCGCGCGTGCGCGAAAGCAGACCGTCGGCTCGCCCGATACCGCGACAAAACGATTGCCACCGCGGGTAAAGCTCAGGCCGGCGCCGAGGTCTTCAATCTCGATCCGAACGGTCCGGCCGTCGAGGCTGGACCAGTCGCCCGTAAGCTTGCCGGCGCGTTCCGCCAGATTGAGCGCGGTGACGAACATTTGCGCAACCGGCCATTCCGGCAAGCGCCGCGCGAGCGCCGCGAGCGGGCGCGGGAAGGTGAAATCAGGCAGGGGCATGGTAATTCTCCTGAACAATTCCGGGCAGGCCGCGCCAATATCCATCGCAGCAGGCATCGGGCGCGAGCGCGGAGGCGTGCTCCAAATCGGGCGCATTGCCGTTCAGCGCGGCATGGAAAAGTGCGACGACTTCGCCGCAGCGCTGCGACTGCGGGCTGATCCGCAAGGCATCGACACCCATTTGGCGCAGGCCGTCGATATGCGAAAGCAGCGAATGGCTGGCGGCTGATTGGGTTTGGATTCCGTTGATCGTCAGGAAATGCTGGCCTTCGCGGGTATCCAGACGCAAGCCGTCGGGATGTTCCAGACAGCGGAATTGGCAGTCGTCTTTCTTGAGGTTGAAGTGGCGCGCGGTAAAGCAGCGCGCTGAAAACGCCAAAGGCAGGCGTCCCCAGGCGAAAACCTCGGTTTCCATGCCGGCGGGCGCGGTTTGCAGAATTTCGCCGAGTTGTTTTTGCGATAGTTCGACCGGCGGAACCCAGCGCCGCGCGCCCAAGCGCTGGAACAGCGCGAGCGTGTCCGCGTTGTAGATGTTCATATGCGGACTGGCGACAAATGCGCACTTTCCGCGCAGCAACTGGACGGCGCCGAGGTCGTTGGCTTCGACGAGGAATTCGCCGTTCTCGGCGATGCGGCGCAGCGTTTTCAGCTCCGCCTCCGATTCGAGCAAAACTTGCGTCGAGAGCACGACTTCTTTCCCGGCGGCGGCGAGGTCGCGCGCCAAACCGATCCAGTCCTGCCCACGCATTTGCTGCCGGCGGCTGCACACGACTTCGCCGAGGTAAACCCGGTCGACCGGCCATGTCATTGCTTCCGCATAAAAAGCGAGCATCTGATCGCGCGGCCAAAAATACAGTACAGGACCGAGAGCTAGTTTCATTGGGTTTTATTTCCACGGGCGCGAGTACGCGCCAAGCGTTTGCTGCTGACCTTCGGCGACACGGCCTAGCGCTTGCTGCCAGGCGGGCTTGACTTGATAACGTGCCCCTTCGTTGCAGGCCGCATCAATCGCGGCGCGTAAAACCTTCGTCACCCCCGCGACATAAGCCGGGCTGCGTTGGCGGCCTTCGACCTTGATCGCGGCGACGCCGATGTGGAGCAGATCCGGCAAAAGCGCCAGCACGTTCAGACTCGTCGGTTCTTCGAGCGCGTAATAAGTTTCGCCGTCAACCGCGAAACGCCCTTTGCACAGCGTGGGATAACCGGCCGGTTCGTCCTGCGCGTAGCGGTCGATCAGAATCCCCGACAAACGCGACTCCATGCCGTTTGGCGTTTCCTGCCAGCGCACCGCCTTGGCCGGCGAGCACACGCCCGCGGTGTTCGGTGATTCGCCGGTGGCGTAACTCGAAAGCAGACAACGGCCCTCGACCATCACGCACAGGCTGCCGAAGCCGAAAACTTCGATCTGAACCGGGGTGTGCTGAATCACGTGCGCGACTTGCTGTAACGTCAGCACGCGCGGCAGAACGGCGCGGTCGATGCCGAAAAGATCGTGCGCCAGGTTGATCGCTGCGTAATTGGTCGCCGAGCCCTGCACCGACAAATGGCGGTGCAACTGCGGATGCGTGCGGGTGGTGTAATCGAGCAAACCTAGATCCGCCATGATCACCGCATCCACGCCCCACTCCGCCGCGGTATCGACGGCCTTGTGCCAGGTTTTTGTCGCGCTGCCCTGAGGGTAGGTGTTGATCGCCATCAGCACGCGCCGGCCTTTCGATTGGGCATAGCGGATGCCCTCGCGCGCGGCGGCGGCGTCGAAGTTCAAACCAGCGAAATTGCGCGCGTTCGTCGCATCCTTGAGTCCCATGTAAACCGCGTCGGCCCCCTCGTCGACGGCGGCCTTCAAGGCCGGCAAACTGCCCGCGGGGCAGACGAGTTCTGGTTTCTGCAAGGCTGAATCCTCAAAGTTAGCCTGGCACTCTATTTGGAGAAGGTGTGACTTTTTTTGCTGCGCGTCAAATCCAGGAGAGGTAAGCCGTCCTTGGCTTGAAGCTTGGGACTTCCCTGCCACAACAAGGGCGACTAAATTTCACGCAGAACACCCGACCTCAGGGATCTTTCTTTTTCGACTGTATCGAATCGACGAAGATACGCGAGCGTTGCGCGATTTTCCGCCCCGTCATTTCCAGCGCTACGATTCCGCGATGCACCATTAAAAGCATGCGATTCCCGAAGGTACGGCGCAGCAACAGGACGCGTGCGCGCCGTACCGTTCTGTTCGACGAACTATAGGTCCGGGCCGGCTCGCCGAAACCGAAGTCCACCAGCTTGAATCTTCCATCGGCGATGAACCACTCATTCATCATATGCAGTGTCGATGTTCCGGGCGAATATGGCGCAAGACGCTGCGTATAGATGAGTTTGTTCAGTCTATAAATCGAGCCGGACGGAATGCCCAGGATCACGGCAATCGGCTCGTCGCCGACGCGGACCACGAAATTGAGCAACAAGCCTTTTTTCCCGAGCGCCGCGTATTCGGCCTTGGACAAAAGCAAACGCTCACTGCCGCCGATGCGTTTGACCGCATCGATCAGCGCATCGATCGATGCCGTGTCGGCGTGCGGGACGACTTCCGGCAGCCCACCGAGATTTTCGGCGATCAACCGAAGCTGACGCGCAAGGTTGTAGCGTTTCTTGCGCGGAAACTGGGCGAGGTAGGTCTCGTGCGTGTCGGGCAGCGGGGTCTGATGGCAATTCCGAATCCCGTTCGGCGTATAAACGAAGAAACGCTTCCTGACATCCCCCGAATGCATGATCGCGTTCCAGGTCGGGCTCGCGACCTCAAGCGCTTGCAGTTCCAGCGCATCAAACTTTCCGGGCGCCTGTTCCAGCCCGCACAGGAAGCCTGGCAGCATGTGCGCGGCCGGGCTGTGCGGATCGAGCAGCGGATCGCTTCCCAACACGGCCCAGATTCGCATCGGCCGACGCAAAAGATACGCAGACAACCCATGCGGGTCGAACGCTTGGATGCGCATTCTCAACGGCGCAAGCGCACACACGGCAGCAGAGTTATCGCCGCAATACCCAACCGCGACAGTAAGCCTATCTTCCGGCTGAGTCTCGACGAGCGTGGCGAAAAAATCCGGTCCGCTACACACCGCCTCATGTCCGCAATGCGCAGCATGCAAACGCCGCCAAGCATCGCAGAGCGCCTCGGATAGCGATTCGGGCGCCACAAACTCCATAAAAACGCGAGGGCGCTCCGCCGTATTGGAAATTGGATGGAATACCACGTTTTTTTCGATTTTCTCTGCTGCGGTGCGCTACCGTACCCATTCGGCTCCGTCAAGTCGGTGAAATTGTGCCGCTAACGACGTGCCCGTGGACATGCGTGTGACATTTGTTTCCAAAAATTTCCCAAGTAATGGCAACAAGTTTTCGCCGTCCTGTCCCGACTGTCGGTTCGCATTCGTCGAAGTACGGCATGGATTGGGCACCGCAAGCGCTATGCGAAAAGCGCCGACCGGATTGCTTCGGTAGGCGCTTTTCTTGAGCTATAGCTCGAACATTCAGGCCGAAATCATAGCCGGCCACTGTCGCTCAGATCGTGAAGTGAGCGACCCTCGCGCGCAGGCTTTCCGCAAGTTTTTCCAGTTCGCCCGCCTGCTCGGCCGATTTTTTCGCCATCACGTTGCTGTCATCGGCCATATTGGCGATTTTGTCGACATTCGTGGCGATTTCCGTGGTCGCCGCGGTCTGTTTCTCCAGCGCGTGCGAAATACTCGTAACCGAAGCGATGACCCGGCTCGCGCTATCGCGGATATTCACGATGCTGGCACCCGCCTGTTCGGCGTACACCATGCCTTCCTTGACCTGACTGACGCCGCTGTCCATGCCTGTCACCGCCTCCTCGGTACCGCGCAGAATCCGGTCGATCAAGGTGCTTATTTCCTGCGTCGATGCGGAAGTGCGCTCGGAGAGTTTTCTGACCTCATCGGCCACCACGGCAAAACCGCGCCCCTGTTCGCCCGCGCGGGCCGCTTCGATTGCGGCATTGAGTGCGAGCAAATTGGTCTGGTCGGCGATTTCGCGGATCACTTTGACAATGGCCGAAATCGCTTGCGATTCCTGCCCCAGTGCCGTTACCGCGGTAGACGTGGCATGTACGGTTTCGGCGATGCGCGCCATGCTCGAAACAGCCTGTTCAATCACCTCGGCGCTCCTGCTCGACACCTCGCCCGATTCCATCGAGATAGCGTTGGCGCGATTGGCGTCTTCGGCCACGTTTCCGATATTGGCGCTCATCTCTTCGATGCTTGCCGCCATTGTCGCGGCCGCATCACTTTGCGCTCCGGATTGCGCGGCGACCCGCATCGCCGAACCGGATAGATTGCCCGCGTTTTCCGCAAGTTGGAACGCCGCCGATTGAATATCGCCCAGAGTGGTGCGCATATCCGTCACCATGGTGTTGGTGGCATAGAGCAATTGACCGACTTCATCGTTGTTGTGCTGTTCGACCGCAACGGTCAAATCTCCCTTCGCGATACGCCGCATCGCACCGACGACTTCGTCCAGCGGGCGCGCCACCCAATGCCGAGTAGAGAAGAACACGATGACGCTCAGCAGGGCACACAGCAGCGCCGCGCCGATGATGAGGCGATCGCGGATGAGAGCGACATTGGTGCCTTCCTTGAATTCGTCATCATAGACGCTCGACGCGATGACCCAGTTCCACTCCGGCAGCGATGCGAAGACGGCGATTTTCCGGCTTTCGGCAGTTTCGTTGGGCTTGGGGAAACGATAGGAAATCACGCCATCCTTCTTTTCGACGATTTCGCGCATGAAGTAGAGGCCGTCGCTGTCCTGGGCATCCCACAGGCTAGAGCCCTCGCGAGTGGGGTGCACCACCATCATGCCCTTATTGGCGCCGGCATCGACGGCATAGATATAGCCCGTCTGGAACAGCTTGACGGCCAGCAGCCTCTTTTTTAGATCGGCCAACTGATCGGTGAAGTCGAGCCCGACGAAAAGCACGCCGACAACTTTCCCGGCCTGATCCCGCATTGGCTGGTAACTGGTCATGTAGTCGCGCCCGAACAGGTGCGCCTTGCCCACGTAGGGCTTGCCGGCGAGCAAAAGCTCGCGCGCCGGGTGTTTTTCCCCCATTGGCGTGCCCAGCGCGCGCGAGCCATCTTCTTTTTTCAGCGAAGTGGCAATGCGGACAAAATCGTCTCCCCGGCGCGCAAAGATCGTGACGGGGGCGGCGGTCGTGGTGGTGAACTCATCAAGCGGGGCGTTATCGCCGTTGAGCGTTTTTCCGTTCAAACTCAGGACAGGCGTTTTTGCGCCGCCGACCTCGACCGTTTCATCCTCATGCAAAACGTAGGCGCCGCTAAAGTCCTGCTTCCTTGCGAGTACCGCGCCCAATTGGCTTACAGCATTTTCGAGAGATATGCGGACAGTCTCCACCATGCTTACCGCCAGTTGATTCGCCCCCTGCAATTGCTTGACGCCTTCTTTTTCAAGAACGGACCCGAGCCAAATGTTTAAAGCGATAATCGCCGCGGCGAACAGGCCGAGAGTCGCAGCCACTTGAACTACATTGAGTTTGGTCGATATCGACCAATCACGAAAATTACGCAACGACATCAGCATGTCTCCTCATTTTGCTGGTGAATCGCCTCAAGCTGAAGCCTGGGACATCTTCGTAACAAATCGGGGACGCCCGCGGTGTTAGTAATGCTTAGCGCTCGACTCGTGGCCAATATCAGTGTTCCGGTATTCCGTAAATTGATGCTGGAATTTTTTAACGGCTGCAAAATTACGAACTTAAACGAGTTGTCACCGAATATAAGGATTTGTTTCGCCGAGCGGGATTTTGAATATTCACGGCAGTAGCATGTAGGGCTCGTTACCGCATCCGGCATCCACTCTCATGACCCGCAAGGCCCCCGAAACCGCCGACACGATCCAGATCCGCGGCGCGCGCCAGAACAACCTCAAGAACCTTGACCTCGATATTCCGACCGGCGAACTCATCGTCGTCACCGGTCCGTCCGGTTCGGGCAAAAGTTCACTCGTGTTCGACACGCTCTACGCCGAGGGCCAGCGGCGCTATGTCGAAACCTTCTCGCCCTATGCGCGGCAGTTTCTCGACCGCATGGACAAGCCGCAGGTCGACCGCATCGACGGCGTGCCGCCTGCGATCGCAATCGACCAAACCAACCCGGTGCGGACCTCGCGCAGCACGGTCGGCACAATGACCGAACTCAACGACCATCTGAAGCTTTTGTTCGCGCGCTGCGCGCATCTGCACTGCCGCAACTGCGGCGCGCCGGTCGCACGCGATACGCCGGCGACGATCGCCGCGGCCCTGGCCGAGCGGACCAAGGCCGAAGACCCGCGCCTCGCCATCGTCGCGCCGGTCAACATCCCCGCGAATTTCTCCGAAGCCGAAATCCGCGCCGCGCTCGAAGCGCAGGGCTATACGCGCATGCAGCCGGCCGGCGAACGCACGATGGCAGTCGTCGTCGACCGTTTCCGCTTCGGCAACACGGAATCGGCGCGCGTGGCCGAAGCGCTCGAAGCGGCGCTGAAACTCGGGAATGGGCGCGTCGAAGTGCATCTTGGCGGTGAGGTCGTCAACAACCCCGCCGCGCAGCCGGTCTGGAAATTTTCCAGCGACCTGCACTGCGCCGATTGCGACATCCACTACGCGGACCCGACGCCCGCGCATTTCTCGTTCAACAGCGCCGTCGGCGCGTGCGAAGCCTGCCGCGGTTTCGGCCGCGTGATCGGCATCGATCCGGGGCTGATCGTCCCGGACGAAGCGAAAACGCTCGCGCAAGGCGCGATCAAGCCCTGGCAGACCGAAAGCTATAACGAATGCCAGACCGACCTCGCCAAATTCGCGAAAAAGCACGGCGTGGCGATGGACATCCCCTGGCGCGAGTTGCCCGAAGAACACCGCCGCTGGATCTTCGAAGGCGACGCGGGTTGGGTCAATTGGGAAAAATCCTGGCCCGGCAAATGGTATGGCGTGCGCCACTTTTTTGACTGGCTCGAAACCAAAGCCTACAAGATGCACATCCGCGTGCTGCTCTCGCGCTACCGGGCCTACACACCCTGCACGGTCTGCGCGGGCGCGCGGCTCAAAACCGAGCCACTGCTGTGGCGCGTCGGCTCGCGCCAGGAAGCGGATCGCGCCCTCGCGCCGAACCTGCAACGTTTCCGCCCGCGCGGCGTGGCGATGCCCGAAACCACATTCGCGCAACTGGCGGGGCTCAATCTGCACGACGTGATGCAACTGCCGATCGCCCGCGCAAAAGCCTTCTTCGACGAATTCCGCCCCGCCGGCGCGATGAACCAAGCCACCGAACTCGTGCTCGGCGAAATCCGCAGCCGCCTCGGCTACCTCTGCGACGTCGGCCTCTCCTACCTCACGCTCGACCGCCAGAGCCGCACGCTTTCGGGCGGCGAGGTGCAGCGGATCAACCTCACGACCGCGCTCGGAACCTCGCTCGTCAACACCTTGTTCGTGCTCGACGAGCCTTCGATCGGCCTGCACCCGCGCGACATGGAACGCATCAACGGCGTCATGCGCCGCCTGCGCGACGCGGGCAATTCGCTGATTGTCGTCGAGCACGATCCGGCCGTCATGTTCGCCGCCGACCGCATCCTCGACATCGGCCCCGGTCCCGGCAAGCACGGCGGCAACATCGTGTTCTGGGGCTCGCCCGACGAACTGCGCGCGCGCAGCGACACGCTCACGGCGCAGTATCTCGGCGGACATAAACGCGTCGACGCCGGCCTCGCGCCGCGCCCGCTCGCCGATTGGACGCCGCGCCTCAAGCTCATCGGCGCGCGCGCCAACAACCTGCGCGGCATCACCCTCGCGCTGCCGCTGCATCGCTTCGCCGTGCTGACCGGGGTTTCCGGTTCGGGCAAATCGACGCTGATTCAGGACGTGCTCTACCCGGCGCTGCAAAAGCATTTCGGCCAAGCGACCGAAGCGCCGGGCGCGTTCGAAGCGCTCGCAGGCGTTGAGGAAATCACCGGCGTCGTGATGGTCGATCAAACGCAGATCGGCAAGACCACGCGCTCGAACCCGGCCAGTTACGTCGGCGCTTTCGACACGATCCGCAAGCGTTTCGCCGCACTCAATGAGGCCGCGCAGCGCGGCTACACCGCCGGGACTTTCTCGTTCAACGCCGGCAACGGCCGCTGCCCGACCTGCGGCGGCAACGGTTTCGAGCACGTCGAGATGCAGTTCCTCTCCGACGTTTACATCCGCTGCCCCGACTGCGACGGCCGCCGCTTCCGCGCCGAAGTGCTTGAAGTGAAGCTCGACGGCAAATCGGTCGCCGATGTGCTCGATATGACGATTGCCGAAGCGCTCGAATTTTTCGCGCGGGATGGCGAGCTGGCGCGCGCGCTGCAGCCGCTTGTCGACGTCGGCCTCGACTATCTGACGCTCGGCCAACCCGTGCCGACGCTCTCCGGCGGCGAAGCGCAGCGGCTCAAGCTTGCTGGGCATCTCGCGCAAACGGCGGAGGCGCTGCATCGCAAGGGCGCGAAGGCGAAGAAGAGCGCGCAGAAAGAACACCTGCTGTTCCTCTTCGACGAACCCACAACCGGCCTGCATTTCGACGACGTGGCGAAGCTCCTGCGCGCGCTCTCGAAGCTCGTCGACGCCGGGCATTCGGTGCTCGTCATCGAACACAATCTCGACGTGATTGCGGCGGCGGACTGGATCATCGACCTCGGCCCCGAAGGCGGCGACGCGGGCGGCGAGATCGTTTTCGAAGGCACGGCGGCGGCGCTGCGCGAAGCCGGCACGCACACCGGACGCGCGCTCGCCGATTACCTCGCACGGATTGCCGCCCCTGTAGGTTGGGTTGAACAACGTGAAACCCAACATCCCAGCGTCGCAACCGCACAAACGTTGGGTATCGCTACGCTCAACCCAACCTACGCGACGCGCGCGGCCAATGACACGCACGCGCTCCGCGCCGCCGAGCCGCGCCACGACTACATTCCCGCGCGCCGCAATGCGATCGGCGTGGTGCGCGCGCGCGAGCACAACCTCAAGAACGTCACGGTCGACATCCCGCACCGGCGTTTCACCGTCGTCACCGGCGTGTCGGGCTCGGGCAAGTCGACGCTGGCCTTCGACATCGTTTTCGCCGAGGGCCAGCGCCGCTATCTCGAATCGCTCAACGCCTATGCGCGCCAGTTTGTGCAGCCGGCCGCGAAGCCCGACGTCGACGCAATCTTCGGCATTCCGCCGACAGTCGCCATCGAGCAGCGCACGAGTCGCGGCGGGCGCAAAAGCACGGTCGGCACCCTGACCGAAATCCACCACTTCCTGCGCCTGATGTTCGTCAAGCTCGGCACGCAGCACTGCCCCGACTGCGGCTGCGCGATCGAGCCGCAATCGCCCGAAGCCATCGCCGCGCGCATCCTGCGCGACTACAAGAACCGCGCGGTCACGCTCGCCGCGCCGCTCGTCATCAACCGCAAGGGCCTCTACACCGACCTCGCGAAATGGGCGCACGGCAAAGGCTATGAGCACCTGCGCGTCGACGGCGAACTGCTGCCGACCAAACCCTGGCCGCGCCTCGACCGCTTCAAGGAACACCTCATCGAACTCCCGGTCGCCACGCTGAAGGTCAGCGGCCGCAACGAAGCCGAACTGCGCGACGCGCTCGCCAAGGCGCTCGAATTCGGCAAGGGCGTGCTGCATCTGATCCGCGAAGATCAGGTGACGGTGTTTTCGACCAAGCGCGCCTGCCCCTCCTGCGGCGCGAGCTTCCCCGAACTCGATCCGCGCTTGTTCTCCTACAACTCCAAGCATGGCTGGTGTCCCGACTGCATGGGTACTGGCCACACGCTGCCGAAGTGGCTGCGCGACGCGATGCGCGACCCCGAGCAGGACGCCACCGCCGCCGAATTCACCGGCCTGCGTTACGACGCCAGCGACGATGAAGACGAGGAGTCCGAAACCATTTGTGGCGCGTGTGACGGCGCCCGCCTGAACCCGACCGCGCTCGCCGTACGCTACCGTGAGCAGAACATCGCCGATTACGCACAGCATTCAGTCGCAGCGCTCGCCGACTGGGTCGGCGCTTTGAAACTGGCGGGCCGCGAAGCCGAAATCGGCCGCGACATCGTCGCCGAACTCAAATCGCGGCTCGCGTTTCTCAAGGATGTGGGCCTCGGCTATCTTGCGCTTGACCGCGCCGCGCCCACGCTTTCCGGCGGCGAAGCGCAGCGCATCCGGCTCGCCGCGCAGCTCGGCACCAACCTGCGCGGCGTCTGCTACGTGCTCGACGAACCCTCGATCGGCCTGCACCCGCGCGACAACGCCATGCTGCTCGACACGCTGCACGCGCTCGAAGCCAAGGGCAACACCGTGATCGTTGTCGAGCACGACGAAGAAACGATCCGCCGCGCCCACCACGTCATCGACCTCGGCCCCGGTGCGGGCGCGCGCGGCGGCGAGATCGTCGCGCAGGGCGACGCAGCGGCGCTGATGGCCGCGCCCGAATCCGTCACCGGCCGCACGCTGCGCGAACCGCTCGCGCACCCGCTGCATCCGCCGCGCGCCGAGGATGCCGAGACGCCTATCGTCACCATCGAAGGCGCAGCGCTGCACAACCTCAAAAACCTCACTGCGGAAATCCCGCTCGGCCGCCTCATCGTCGTCACCGGCGTATCGGGTTCGGGCAAATCGACGCTCGCGCGCGATGTGCTGCACCGCAACCTGCGCCGGCTCGTCTTAGCGGAAACGCCGCAAGGGCGCAAAAAGGAGGCGAAAGTCGTCCTGGAAGGCTGCGCCGCGATCCACGGCTGGGAACCCATCGGCCGCGTGCTCGAAGTCGACCAGACGCCGATCGGCAAAACGCCGCGCTCCTGCCCCGCGACCTACATCGGCTTCTGGGACGCGATCCGCAAGCTCTACGCCGATTCCGAAACCGCGCGCCTGCGCGGCTGGGCTCCAGGCCGCTTCTCGTTCAACACCTCGGGCGGCCGCTGCGACGCCTGCGAGGGCCAGGGCCAGCGCACCGTCGAAATGAACTTCCTGCCCGACGTCAAAGTCCCCTGTGACGTCTGCAATGGCGCACGCTTCAACGCCGAAACGCTGACCGCCACCTGGCGCGGCAAAAGCATCGCCGACGTGCTTGCGATGGAGATCGATGAAGCCGTCGAATTCTTCGCCGCGCACCCGGCGATCCGCCATCCGCTCAAGCTCCTGCAAGACGTCGGCCTCGGCTACCTCACCCTCGGCCAGCCCTCGCCGACGCTATCGGGCGGCGAAGCGCAGCGGATCAAGCTCGTCACCGAACTCGTCAAGGTCAAGACCGACCCCGCCGCGCGCGCCCGGGCCCGCACGCCGCATACCCTGTACGTGCTCGACGAACCAACCGTCGGCCTGCACATGGCCGACGTGGAAAAACTGATCCACGTCCTGCACCGCCTCGTCGACGCCGGCAACACCGTGCTCGTGATCGAACACGACCTCGACATGATGGCCGAAGCCGACTGGATCATCGACCTCGGCCCGGAAGGCGGCGACGGTGGCGGGGAGATCGTGTTCGCAGGGCCGGTGGTGAAATGCGTAAAGGCGAAGACGCATACGGGACGGGCGTTGAAAACGTTTTTGGCCGCAAGGAAATAATAGGTTCCAAGCCTTCCCGCCTCCGCACTGCGCTGTCATTCTGCGCGAAGTCGCAGAATCCATTTGCCCTCCGAGAGTGGATTCTGCGACTGCGCTTCGCTCCGCGCAGAATGACTGAGAGATTTCCAGCCGCGCTTCTTTAATTCTTCCGACAATGCAATCTATTCCGGTCCCAAGTATTCTTCTTCCTTCAATTCCACAGAAATGGGTTCCGCAGTGACACGATTCTTGCGCTTCGTTGTTTCGCACAGGGATTTCAAAAGGACTCTCCGCTCTTTCGGACAGGCGATCTTCTACAGCTATTCGTTTTTTGGAATCGCATACATCCTGCGACTTCTGGGCCGGAATGTTAACGATAGGCGACTTACGATCATGCTTATTGCATGTTCGGTCTTAGCGTTTGGGGCGACAGTGCTTTTCGTTTGGTCCTGGATTACACGGTATCGGCGCGAAGAGCGGAATGGTGCGTATTGAACGTCCCTTGAGGTGGCCGCTTTCGCGACTGAGACTACGGCCGTACAAAATCCGCTCGCGCCTGTTCAACCCTGGCGCGCACGACGCAGTCTTCGGCATGGTCATTCACCAGGCCCATCGCCTGCATAAACGCATACACGGTCGTGGGACCGACGAATTTCCAGCCGCGCTTTTTTAATTCTTTCGACAACGCAAGCGAGGCTGGAGAGGTGGATTGCGTCTGCGGCTTGAGCGTGGGGTCCGGCGGTGCTTCATAGCGCCACACGAAGGCGGCAAGCGAGCCTTCGCGCTCGATCAGTTCAAGCGCCTTATGCGCATTGTTGATGACGGCCTCGATCTTGCCTCGGTGCCGCACAATGCCCGAATTGGCCAACAGGCGGGCGACGTCTTTTTCGGTGTAGCAGGCAATCCGGTTGAAATCGAAGCGATCGAACGCTCGGCGAAAATTCTCGCGTTTCGCGAGAATCGTGCGCCAACTGAGCCCGGACTGAAATCCTTCCAGGCAGAGTTTTTCGAACAGACGGCAATCGTCGGCGACCGGCCAGCCCCATTCGAGATCGTGATAGTCGAGAAACTCCGGAGCCGCCGCACACCAGCGGCAGCGGGGCAGGCCGTCCGATCCGAGTATCGTTGTTTCGTTCATCATCAAACTCCGCTTTGGAAAAATACGAACCGATCGTTGTGAGAAGGATGGAAAATCCATTCGGAGATCGCTATTTTACGAAGTCTTATTCACGCATCGCCCGAACAACAGGAACAAGCATGAACAGTCGCCGCAAACTCGATGTCTCCGAACTTGGCCAAGTGTTTACGCCGGGTTCGATCGTCGAAGTCATGCTTGGGTTGCGCGAGCGCGAAGGGCGCGTGCTTGAGCCGTCGGCAGGCGATGGCGCGTTCTCGCGGGGGCTGAAGAACTGCGTGGCGATTGAGTTGGATGCGAAGGTCGCGCCGAAGGGTGCTCACGCGATGGATTTTTTTGCGTACCCGACGAGCGAAAAGTTCGAAACGGTCATCGGCAATCCGCCGTATGTGCGTTATCAGGATATCCGGCCCGAGACAAAAGGCTTACTGGAGCACGATCTGTTTGACCGGCGCAGCAATCTCGCTTTGTTTTTCATCGAAAAGGCCGTCAAGCATCTGACGCCGGATGGCGAGCTGATTTTCATCGTGCCACGCGAGTTCATCAAACTGACGGCGGCACGCAAACTCAATACATGGCTTCATTCGCTCGGCACGATCACGCATTGGATCGAAACCGGCGACCAACGTGTTTTTCACGGCGCGGTGCCGAACTGCGCGATCTTCCGTTTCGTACGCGGGGATTTTTCGCGCCGTACGCGGTATAGAAAACTAAGTGATAGCGCTTGGGAAACGCGGACTTTTGTGGAGATGCAGGGTCAGCTCGCGTTTCTCGAAGACGGTATGACGGTGCCGCTGGCACGCTTGTTCGATGTAAAAGTGGGCGCGGTGTCCGGCGCTGACGCCGTATTTACGCATCCCGAAGGCAATCTCGAATTCGTCTGCTCGAAAACGCGTGACACGCATGAAACGCGGCGCATGCTCTACAACCTGAAGCACCCAAGTTTGCAGCGTCACAAAGAACGTTTGCTCGCGCGCCGCATTCGCGCCTTCGACGAGTCGAACTGGTGGATGTGGGGACGCGCTTATCCCATAAGCGATGCGCCGCGGATTTATGTCAACGCGAAAACTCGCCGCAGTGCGCCATTTTTTCTGCACGAATGCGCCGCGTTCGACGGTTCGATTCTGGCTTTATTTCCGCGCAATCCGGCGCTCGATATTCAACGCGCGGTCGAATTGCTGAATTCGGCTGTGCCGTGGGAGCACCTCGGCTTTGTTGTCGATGGGCGTTTTCTGTTTTCACAGCGAACGCTTGCGACCTGCATGCTGCCCGATGCGTTTCTTACGCTGTTGGAGCCCAAACCCGGGCAAAGACGCTCACGCAAGGCGGCGTGAGCATAACGTCACGGCGGATGAAACTTTTCCGTATAAACGCGATCTTCTCTATTTCGTGGCTCCCGCGCACGAATGGGTTTTTGTTAAAAATTGTCGCGTAATAATGATGCAAACATGTTCGCAGTAGGATAGCCGGCGTTCATGAAATTTATGGAAAATTGTTAGCACTGAGTGCTTTCGAGACGAATTCCTCACATGTCATCACTTTATATGTGGCAGCCCAAAACAAATGCGCTCAGCATACTTGCGTTGTTTAAAGTTTTTTGGCAACGCGGTGGATTTGGACGGTTTTCCCGTCCAGGCCACAGCAACACGAGCAAACCCCGCACAGCAAATCATGGATCTGGCTCGTTCTCGAATCAGTCCAATCGGACAAACAGTGGTTCCTTTGACCACGATGTTGGAGCGTCCAAAGCTCCACTCTCGGGCGTGCTCGTTTTCTCCGCTGACTTTATTGATCCTGCCGTGGGCATGGCTTGTTGACGCCAAGGAGCGTTGAAAATGTTGTCCTTTTCCACAGAAGAATTAGAACGGCGCGCTAATGTTTGGACCTGGCTGGCCAGGCTTTTCGTTGCGAAAGAGTTTCAGGAGCGCGATTACCGCGCGATCGCACAAGCGCTTTCCAAGTCGGACTACACGCACGACGAACTCCATGAGCTGCTGCGGCACGAGGTTGCGCCGGTGTTCGATATCAATCTGAGCCCTTTCAATCCGGTTCCGGAAAAACAAGGCTGGTCGCGCCATTTCGTGCGCACCAAAATCCTCGCCCGGCTCGCGCGCAAGCGTATTCCTCTCGGCGATGTGTTCGCGTGCCGCTGGGCCGAACGGAAAACGCCGCCGGTCGTGGAGGCGCGTTGGCAAGCCGTGCATGTCTTCATGCTGATGCTTAACCCAATGAAAGGCTCACACGCCATTTGAAGTATTTGCGCGAGTTGCAGCTCGCCGCTCGCGCGGTTGGAACAAAACAGTTCGCGCACGCAATTGACCACAGCCGGCATCCACATCTTGCCCGGCGGAATTGCGTACCTTGGTCAGCACCCCGCGTTGATGCAGCGCACGCACCATTGTGCGCGTGCGCGCTGGGTCCGGTCTTTGATAACCGAGCGATTCGACCGTATTGTACGGAATCAGGTTCATGATTGCGTACTTGCCCGCCAGCAAGCGCGCAATGCCTTCAAGTTCTTCATCGCTATCGTTGATGCCGGCGAGCAAAGTCCATTGATATTGGATCGGGTAGCCCGTCGCGCGCGCATAGCGTTCGCCGAGTTCGACCAGTTCCTCGGGATCGATGCGTGGCGCATGCGGCAAAAGCTGGGCGCGCAGATCGGCGCGCGTCGTATGCAGCGAAAGCGCAAGCGCGGGTTTGACCGGGCCCTGCGGCAAACGTTCGAAGACACGGCGATCGCCGACACTCGAAAAAACGAGGTTTTTGTGCCCGATTCCGCCCAGCGTGCCAAGCAGATCAATGGCCTCCAGCACATTGTCGAGGTTATGCGCGGGTTCGCCCATGCCCATGAAGACAACTTTCTTCACCGGCCGGCGGTGGCGCGCGAGCACAACCTGTGCCACGATTTCCGCGCTGCCGAGCTGGCGTATCAAGCCTTCCCGCCCCGTCATGCAGAATCTGCAACCGACCGCGCAGCCAAGCTGTGTGGATACGCAAACGCCATCGCGCGGCAACAGCACGCTTTCCACGCTTTGCCCATCGGCGAGTTCGACAAGCAGGCGCGCGGAACCGTCGCCGCCTGGATGTTCGCTTTTGACGCGGGCCAGTTGATCCAGACTTGCCGTCAGCGCGGGCAGAGCGTTACGCAATGCGAGCGGAAGGAAATTCGCCGCAATTTGCCTGCGCGTGCCCTGGTCGAGCGCCTGAGCTTGCATCCAGGCACGCAGCACACGCGCTTCATGACTGGGTTTGGCGCCTAGTTTGCGCAGGTGCTGACGGATTTCTTGGACTCGCATAGGCAAAAGCACTGTATTGGTGTCGCTGTGGTGACAATGGCTGTACTGGATTAGGGCTTAAGTATGGGGTGACTCGTCTGAATCGCAACAAAATTAAGCAGCCGAAACCTCAAGCCATTAGTTTGATCTACGACCGAAGAACATATCGAGGTATATAGCTACGGTGACTTAACCATTTTGCTTGACTTTTAGAGATGATTGGACATCAGCACTATTCAATGATCGC
Organism: Betaproteobacteria bacterium; assembly: GCA_009781175.1. Classification (GTDB taxonomy): domain Bacteria; phylum Pseudomonadota; class Gammaproteobacteria; order Burkholderiales; family Rhodocyclaceae; genus Niveibacterium. The sequence continues at coordinate 61,259 of WQYQ01000011.1, read as the reverse complement.
TACGCTGGCGCCGGAAGAAAACGAAGGTCATCCCGTTCTCGGCACCTTAGTTGAACAGATTCTTCATTTGCTCAATTCAAGCATCGTCTTCAGCGACATCATCATTCACCAGAACAGCCCTCTGATGTTGCGCCAGCCGAAACGGCTTGTCGCGGCGTCCGATACGCCGGTGACCGGCGAAGAACTTGAGGAATTTTTCGAAGCCATCGAGCCGAACTGGGCCGATCGTATTCTGGTGCGCGCATTCGATCGTTCAAAGGATCTCTATAGCGCGCGCATTCGCGCCAACTGTTTTACCTTTCAGAGTCGCAAACGGCTTGGCTGTGTCGTGCGCCGTTTCCCGAGCGAGCCCATGCCGCTCGCAAGCCTCGGGCTGCGCCCGGCAATTCAGAATCTCTCGAAGTTAAGCAGCGGGCTTGTACTCTTCATCGGCGATACCTGCCAAGGGAAGTCGACGACGATCGCTTCTTTGCTCGACGAAATCAACAAAACGCGCTCGGGCCACATTATCACCATCGAAGACCCGGTCGAAACCATCATCCCGCAGCGCCGCTGCATCATCACACAACGCGAGGTCGGCGCGGACGGCGATGTCGAGAGCTATTACCTGGGTGCGCTCGACGCGCTGCGTGAGCGGCCCGACGTGATTCTGATCGGCGAAATCCGCGATAGCGAAACCGCACAGGAAGCGCTCGCCTTGGCCGAATCCGGGCCACTTGTTTTCGCCACGCTGCATGCGAAAACAACCGAACTCGGGATTCAAAAAATGCTGCGCCTGCTCGGCAATAACGACTCGCAAGCCCAGGCGCTGGCCAGCTCGCTCTGCGGCGTTGTATGTCAAGCGCTCGTGCCATCGCTGAAGGGTGACTCTTACTATTTGGCGACCGAGTTTTTGCAAATGGACGCCGAAGCACAAGCGTTGATCGCAACGCGCAATATCGGCAGCCTGCGGCCCTTGCTCGACAAACTCAATACAATTCCCGATTCCGGTTCGCACACGATGAACTCAGACCTGCAAATACTCCTCAAGGCAAATCGCATCGGCTTGAGTGAAGCGCGCAAGGCAACGACTGACCTCATGCGCTTCGATACACTGTTTGCACGTTAACGCTCGCACACACGACGGCCACGGTCGCATTCAGACAGCGCTTAAACAGAGCGCCGAACTGTTGTTATCAAGCGACGCATCGCTGGTTTCCGAAAATACTGCCTCGAACCAGGTATTTAGGCGGCAAATACAGCAATATCAAAGGGCTGCGGACTATTCGGTTCGCTTGAAGCCGAGCTATGCCAAAGCAAAAAGCATTGAGCGAATTTGCCGCTCCCTTATATCCTCACCTCGCAGGATATGGATAAGCATCTGGATTTAAGTTTTCCGTCGAAATGATGTACGAAAAATACCTCTTAAGACGATTGTCGACGTTGGCTTACCTAGTCGATCAGATTAGTTCTAAGGTATTGAGCGCGCCGTCACTTGATGCGCATCAGACGCGCATAGCAACTCCTACCCATGATTACGGAACTCCGTGCTGCCAGGGGGAACGACGCAGTACGGGTTTGCCTGATTTTTCAACGCGTTGAACGTAGGAAGACGAGACTATGAAAATGAAATCCTGGATACTGCCCGCGCTGGCCGCAATCCCAATGTCGCTCTGGCTAGGCCAAGCTCATGCGGTAGATGCTGCGCCAGCGGCAGGCGAGGCGATGCATCAAGACGCCAACCCTAAGGCTCCGAAGATGACCCAGGCTGAATTTGACAAGGCCCGGCAAATTTATTTTGAGCGTTGCGCTGGTTGCCACGGGGTATTGCGCAAGGGCGCAACCGGCAAACCATTGACGACCGACATTACGCTTGAGCGTGGCACCGAATATCTGAAGACCTTCATCAAGTACGGCAGCCCCGCGGGTATGCCGAACTGGGGCACCTCCGGCGATTTGAGCGAGGATGAAGTGGATCTGATGGCGCGCTATGTGCAGCAGACGCCGCCGACACCACCCGAGTTTTCTCTCGCTGACATCGAGAAGAGCCGCAAAGAAATCGTGCCCGTCAATCAGCGTCCGACGCGCAAGATGAACAACTACAACCTGAGCAATCTGTTCTCGGTGACCTTGCGCGATGCAGGCCAGGTTGCACTCATTGATGGCGATACCAAGCAGATCATCAATATCGTCAAGACCGGCTATGCGGTTCACATCTCGCGCATGTCCGCTTCCGGCCGTTATCTGTACGTGGTCGGCCGCGATGCCAAGGTCGACTTGATCGATTTGTGGATGCCGAAACCTGAAATCGTGGCCGAAATCAAGGTCGGTATGGAAGCGCGTTCAGTCGAGACCTCCAAGTTCAAGGGCTACGAGGACAAGTTCTCGATCGCGGGCACCTACTGGCCGCCGCAGTACGTCATCATGGAAGGTGAGACGCTCAAGCCGCTGAAGGTGGTTTCCACGCGCGGCATGACCGTTGATGGTGAGTACCACCCCGAGCCGCGCGTGGCTTCGATCGTGGCCAGCCACTTCCATCCTGAGTTCGTCGTCAACGTCAAAGAAACGGGGATGACGCAGTTGGTGAACTACACGGATTTGATCAACCTCAAGACCACCACCGTCAGCGGCTCCAAGTTCCTGCACGACGGCGGCTTCGACTCCAGCGGACGTTACTTCCTGGTGGCGGCCAATGCGTCCAACCAGATCGTGGTGATCGACACCAAGGAAAACAAGCGTGTCGCCATTATCGACGTGGGCAAAACGCCGCACCCGGGGCGTGGCGCCAACTTCGTGCATCCGAAGTTCGGTCCGGTCTGGGCCACCAGCGGCCTGGGCGACGAGAGCATCAGCCTGATTGGCACAGACCCCGTTGGCCACAAGGCAAACGCCTGGAAGGTGGTTGAAACGCTTAAAGGTCAGGGCGGCGGTTCGCTGTTCATCAAGACCCATCCGAAGTCGCACAACCTCTGGGTGGATACCGGGCTCAACCCCGATCCCAAGCTCAATCAGAGTGTGGCCGTGTTCGACATCCGCAATCTTGAAAAAGGCTACGAAGTGCTACCTATCGTCGAATGGGCCGGTGTGAAAGGGTCTGGTGCCAAACGCGTGGTGCAGCCTGAATTCAACATGGCGGGCGACGAGGTGTGGTTCTCGGTCTGGGGTACCAAGGACGAAGAATCGGCAATCGTGGTCGTGGACGACAAGACGCGCAAGCTGAAGGCCGTCATCAAGGATCCACGCCTGGTTACGCCTACCGGCAAGTTCAACGTGCATAACACGCAGCACGACATTTATTGAGCATGCTGATACGGAAAACCGCGCCTCCAGAGGCGCGGTTTCCTGACGCCCGTCACAAGTCGCAGAGGATGAGGGAAGAAGGCGGGAAATAAACGCTATGCTGCCTGCCACATAGCCAGTCACCTCCTTTAAAAACGATGCGACACAGGAATCTGATAATGCAAAAAACAACTTTCACCCGCCTTGCGGCTGCAACGTTACTTGCACTGGGCACCCTGTCGGCGCACGCCGCGGCGCCCGATTGGAGCAAAGTGCCTGTAGCGAAATTCACGCTGTTCTATCCCGGTGTTGCGCCGATCGAGTGGGCTACCAAGGTCTCTGAGCACGGCGGCGCGCGCGCGCTGAAGAAAGGCGAAACCTGCGCAAGTTGCCACTATGACGAAACCGCCGAGATGGGCAAGAAAATGGCCAGCGGCGAAAAGCTCGAACCAACCCCGATCAAAGGCAAAGTGGGCTCGATTCCCGTTTCTGTGCAAGCCGCCAACGACGGTACCAACCTCTACCTGCGCTTTTCCTGGAAGCAACCGCCCGGCGGCGCCGAGAAGATGGATAAAAACAATCAGGTCAAACTGGCGGTCATGCTTGAGGACAACAAGGTTCCCGGCGCCAACCAGGTGGGCTGCTGGGAGACCTGCCACGGTGACGCGCGCACCATGCCCGGAGCGGACGACAAGAAAACCAAGTATGTCCAGGATGGCAGCCTGGCGAGCGGCAAGTTTTACGATCTGATCCAATGGACCAGCAAAGGTGAAAAACACGACGGCTATGTTGCCGAGAAGCGTGTGATGACCGGCGGTAAAGCCTTGGTCGATGCGAAAGGCGAAAAGAAAGGCGACGAATGGGTTGTCACCTTTACGCGCAAGCTTGCGGGAGGCGGTGAAGGCGATATAACGCTCGCCAGCGGTAAAACCTACAACATCGGATTCGCAATCCATGATGACTACACCATAGGTCGTTTCCATCATGTATCGCTTGGCTACACGCTTGGCATCGACACCCAAGGCGATATCACCGCGGCCAAACGATAACGCGCCAGCGCGCCTTTAAACGGGGGCTGCATCATGGAAAAACGCTTTTGAATCACATCAATACTGATTTTTTCCTGAGCAGGCAAGGTTTCTGCTCATGGCCCCCGCTGCGGAGTCGCCGGCACGCAAAGCACAGCACAAGGCGATGGGGTTTTATTAGTTTTTAGTGCCCGAGCAAACCGCTATCGTGCGGGAAGCTGGTTTTTATCCCATAGGAGTAGAAGATATGTACATCATCAAAGGAATTGTAGCCACCGTTCTCGTTGCGGCGCTCCCGCTCGCGGCACTCGCCGCTTCTGAAGAGGCTCTGGCGAAGAGCAAAGGCTGCCTGGCCTGCCACACCGTCGACAAGAAAGTAATTGGCCCAGCCTACAAGGATGTAGCCGCCAAATACAAAAGCGACAAGGGAGCCGAGGCAAACCTAGTGAAATCGGTTACGACCGGAAGCTCGGGGAAATGGGGACAGATCCCGATGCCCGCCAACAACGTCACCGAAGCCGAAGCGAAGAAGCTGGTTGCTTGGATTCTGAGTCTGTAAGCCTTGAAAATGCGCCGTTATACATGGCGCCTGGCGGCAATGTTCTGGGCCGTGCTGTTGGGCACGGCCACGCTGGCCGCCGAACCTGAACCAGTGCGGCGGGCCCAGCTCGCCCGCTGGTTACGCGATGACTGTGGCGCTTGCCACGGCATGACTCTCAAAGGTGGATTAGGGCCGCCGCTGACTGCCGCGGCCTTGGCTGACAAGCCGCATGAAAGCCTCATTGCGACCGTGCTTTCCGGCCGACCCGGCACGCCGATGCCACCGTGGAGCCCCTTCATTACGCAGGATGAAGCTGAATGGTTGATCGAACGACTTCAGGCGGGAAATCCTCCCGCCGTGCAGCCTTCCGCAAGCGCGGGCTCCGGGCGCTGAATTTCGCCGCGGCCCTGGGTTTGGGCGCTGCATTATTGTCCGGCTGCGCCAATGCGCCAGCCACAAGTACACCCTTGCGCGGAACCGGCGATCTGGGCGTCATCATCGAGCGCGCAGCGGGCCGCGTCCAAATCATCAACACCACGGATATGACGCGTTTGGCTACCGTCGCTGGCCTGGGCGATTTATCGCACGCGAGCGCCGTGTTCTCGCGTGATGGCCGCTATGCCTATGTGTTCGGCCGCGACGGCGGGCTGACGCGCGTGGATCTGCTCGAAGCCAGGATCACGCATCGCATCATCCAGGCCGGCAATAGTATCGGCGGTGCGATCTCTCAGGATGGCAAAGTCGTCGCCGCGCAAAACTACGAGCCCGGCGGCATCAAGCTCTTCGATGCGGCAACGCTTGAACTGCTGGCGGAAATTCCCGCGATCGGCCACGACGGCAAACGCTCGAAAGTAGTCGGCCTCGCGGATTTGCCCGGTCAGCGGATGGCGGCGAGTCTGTTTGAATCCGGCGAGATCTGGATCATCGATATCGCCAACCCGCGTAAACCTGAAGTCACCCGCTTGGACGCGGGAAAGGAACCCTATGACGGCCTCGTGACGCCGGACGGGCGCTGGTATCTGGCCGGGCTTTTCGGTGAGGATGGTCTATCGCTCGTCGATCTCTGGGCGATGTCGCCGCGCGCGGAAAAAGTTTTATCCGGCTATGGGCGCGGCGAAACCCGCATGCCCGTCTACAAGATGCCGCATTTGCGCGGCTGGGCCATCGCGCAGGGCCAGGCGTGGCTGCCGGCGGTCGGGCATAACGAAGTGCTGATCGCGGACACCACGCGCGCCTGGCAAGAAAGCGGCCGTATCGCCACGGCGGGCCAGCCGGTATTCGTGATGGCGCGCCCCGACGGGCGGCAGGTATGGGTGAATTTTGCCTTTCCGAACAACGACACCGTGCAGGTCATCGATACCGCGACACGCCAGATCGTGCGCACGCTCAAGCCCTGTCACGGTGTGCTACACATGGAGTTCGTGCCAAAAGGCGAGGCTGTATGGCTGTCCTGCCGCGATGAAGACCGCGTGGAGGTGTATGACACCGCCACTTTCAAGCGGATCGCCACCCTGCCGGCGGACAACCCAAGCGGTATCTTCTTCACCGCGCGCGCCAACCGCTTCGGCATGTAGGTCGCTTGAATGTTGGCGCCACGGCAGATTTACGATCACATCCAGCGCGGTTTCCCCTTGCTGGAACGGCCTTACCAGCACATTGGCGCCACCCTGGGTTACGACGAGCAAACGGTGCTCGAACTGCTGGCCCAGGATCTGGAGGCCGGCCGCATCAGCCGCATCGGCGCCATATTCGCCCCCAATGTGATCGGCGCTAGCACCCTGGCCGCGCTCGCCGTTCCGCCCGAACAACTCGATCGCGTCGCGCAACAAATCAGCGCCCGCACTGCGGTCAGCCATAACTATGGGCGCAGCGGCCACCGCTACAACCTGTGGTTCGTTGCCGGCGCGCGCAACCGCACCATGCTCGATGAGGAGCTGACGGAAATCGCTGCCGAAACGGGTTATGCACCGCTCGACTTACGGCTCGAACGCGAATTTCATGTCGATTTGGGTTTTACCTTATCCGCGCCCCACTCGCCGCACAGGAGTCGGCGCGCCGTTACTGTCTTGCAGCCCCAGGAACTCAGCGAGGATGAATGGCGCCTCGTCGCCGCGCTCGAAGCCGGCCTGCCGCTGACACCACGACCTTATGCGGCGCTTTCGCTCGCCTGCCATATGTCGCAAGCTGAAGTGGTCGCACATTTGACCAAGTGGCAAGAAAGCGGCTTGATCCGGCGTTTTGGGGTCATTTTGAATCATCGCCGTTTCGGCTATGTGCATAACTCGATGTGCGTGTGGGATCTTCCCGCCGATCGCGTTGACGCGATCGGCGAGCGTTTCGCGCAACTGCCGCAAGTCACGCTCTGTTATCGCAGAACGCGCCGCTTGCCGCACTGGCCCTACAACCTTTTCGCGATGGTGCACGCGCGCGACGCCGGGGAACTTGAGCAAGCGCTCACGGCGTTCGCACGGGAAGAAAGCGCGCCGCATGCCGTTTTGACGAGTCACACTTGCTATAAACAGCGTGGAACCCGTTATGCCTATGCGCAGCAGGTGACGCAATGAGTGCCGAGGAAACTACGCTCGATGCGCTCGACCGCCGCATCATCAACGATTTGCAACGCGGCTTCCCGCTCACGCCGAATCCTTATGCCGACGCGGCCAAAGCCCTGCAGATCGACGAAGCCGAACTGCTGGCGCGTTTAAAGTCCCTGCTCGATCGCGGCATCCTGACCCGCTTCGGCCCCTTGTTCCAAATCGAGCGCGCAGGCGGGCGTTTCGTGCTGTGCGCATGCCATGCGAACGCGGAACGGCTGGCTGAAGTCATCGCCGCAATCAATGCGCGACCGGAGGTCGCGCATCACTACGAACGCACGCACTATCTCAATCTGTGGTTCGTCGTGGCGATTGAACGCGCCGCAGCGCTGGAAGATGTTCTGGCGCGCATCGAAGCCGATGCCGGTGTCGCCGTGCTGGCCTTCCCGAAAGAGCGGGAGTTTTTCGTCAACCTCTATTTGCCGGCCTGAAGATTCATGCCCACGCCCACAACCGCCTCATTCGATGCAACCGACCGCGCCTTGATCCGCGCAAGCCAAGCCGGACTGCCGCTTGTCGCCGCGCCCTATAAGCAGCTCGGCGAAATGCTCGGCCTGAGCGAGCAGGAAGTGATTGCGCATTTCGAGGCCATGCAGGCAAGCGGGCTGTTGCGCCGCATCGGCGCCGTGCCCAATCACTACGCATTGGGCTGGCGCGCCAACGGCATGACGGTTTGGGATGTCGCCGACGAGCAGGTCGAAATGCTCGGTGAACGCGTCGGCGCTTTGCCTTTCGTCAGTCACTGTTATAAACGTCCGCGCCGGCTTCCGCATTGGCCGTATAACCTTTTTGCGATGGTGCATGCGCGCACGGTCGCAGACGCACATCCCTTGGTGATGCAAATTCAAGAGGTGCTGGGTTCCGCCTGTCGTGCGCACGATGTGTTGTGGTCGACGCGCATCTTGAAAAAAACCGGCCTGCGAATCGGGCCAGGAGACTGAAAAGCATGTTTCGGCTTTCACGCTTCATGGAAGCTTTGCGCGACGGCGGGCCGGTGCCCGTGCCACGCAAACCGCCCGGCCCCGTCGTGATCTGGAATTTGATCCGGCGCTGCAATCTCAATTGCAAGCATTGCTATTCGACCTCCACCGATACCGATTTCAAGGGCGAGCTGAGCACGCAGGAAATCTTCGGCGTGCTCGAACAATTGCGCGCCGCGCACGTTCCGGCCTTGATTCTTTCCGGCGGCGAGCCCTTGTTGCGTCCCGATCTGTATGAGATCGCCACGCGTGCGCATGCCATGGGATTCCATTTATCGCTCTCCTCGAACGGCACCCTGTTCAACGCCGAACACGCCGCGCGCGCGAAGGAGGCCGGCTTCGATTATGTCGGCGTTAGCCTGGATGGCCTGCAAAGCACGCATGATGCCTTCCGCCGCAAAGAAAACGCTTTTGCCAATGCACTCTCGGGGCTGCGTGTCGCGCGCGATGCCGGGCTGCGCGTTGGCGTGCGCATGACCTTGACCGAAGCGAATGCGGCCGAGTTGCCTGCCGTGGTCACGCTGACCGAAGCGGAAAACATCGACAAGTTTTATCTGTCGCACTTCAACTATGCGGGGCGCGGGCATAAATACCGGCGCGACCATCCGCAGCATCTCGCCGCGCGCAAAACGCTCGACTGGCTGTTCGAGCATGTCTGGGCGCGTACTCAGGCGGGCCAGGCCGGCGATTTCGTCACCGGCAACAACGATGCCGATGGGGTGTATCTGCTGTTATGGATTGCGCGCCGCTTTCCCGAGCGCGTGGCGGACATGCGCCAGCGCTTGGTCAATTGGGGTGGCAATGCGAGCGGCGTCAATGTCGCGAATATCGACAATCTCGGCAATGTGCACCCGGACACGATGTGGTGGCATGTCACGCTCGGCAATGTGCGCGAACGCCCCTTCGGCGAGATCTGGGCCGACCGCAGCCATCCGCTGATGGCCGGGCTCAAGGCTTCGCCACGTCCGCTGGAAGGCCGCTGCGGGCTCTGCAAACAACGGGACATCTGTAACGGCAATACGCGCTCGCGTGCTTTTTCCGTCTCGGGCGACTATTGGGCGGAAGATCCGGGCTGTTATCTCAGCGACGAAGAAATCGGCATTGCGGCCCTCACCCCCGCCGCATAATGCATTGCAACAAAACCGTATTGGAAGTTTATGAACCGCGCCAACACACCGACATCGATGCAGAAAAAAACGCTCGCCAAACTGGCGCTGGGATTCGCTGCGCTATTGCTGACTCATGCTGCTATCGCGGCGGAACCGGCCACCGAGACGGTTAAACCCGTTGAGCTTAAAAAGCTCTACGACCAGACCTGCGCGCAATGCCACGGCGAAAATCGCTTGGGCGGAGTTGGCCCGGCTTTATTGCCGGAAAATCTGGAGCGCCTGAAAAAAGCCGAGGCGCGCGACGTGATCGCCAACGGACGCCAGGCAACCCAAATGGCCGGTTTCAAGGACGTCCTCAAAGCGGACGAAATCGCCGCGATCGCCGATTGGATCTACACCAAAATCGAACCCATGCCCGAGTGGGGCGAGAAGGAAATCAGGGCTTCGCGCGTTTTCGACGACAAAATCGCAAGCCTGCCGGCCAAGCCGGTTTTTGCCGCCGATCCGAAAAATCTTTTCATCGTGGTGGAAAGCGGTGACAGCCATGTTTCGATTCTCGACGGTGACAAGCTTGAACCCATCGCGCGTTTCCCGTCTCATTACGCGCTGCACGGCGGCCCTAAATTCACGCCCGACGGACGCTTCGTTTACTTCGCCTCGCGCGACGGCTGGATTACCAAATACGATATTTGGAACCTCCAACAGGTCGGCGAAATCCGCGCCGGCATCAATACGCGCAATCTTGCGGTTTCGGGTGACGGCAAATGGGTCATGGTGGCCAATTATCTGCCGCACAATCTGGTGCTCCTGGATGCGAACGATCTGAGTTTGAAAAAGATCATTCCCGCGACAAGCCTGCGCGGCGAGAAAAAAAGCTCCCGCGTTTCGGCCGTCTACGACGCTGCTCCGCGCAAGAGTTTCATCGCCGCGATGAAAGATATTCCCGAAGTCTGGGAAATCAGCTACGACCCACAGGCCGAGCCGGTGGCCGACGGTCTGGTGCACGATTACAAATACAAGGAAGGCGATTTCAAGCCCGGCCAGTTCACGCCGCGCCGCACCTATCTGGATGACTATCTCGACGATTTCTTCTTCACCCAGGACTATGCCGAACTGATGGGCTCTTCGCGCGACACGGCGCAGGGGCAGATCATCAACCTCAATGTGCGCAAAAAGATCGCCGATCTCGACATTTCCGGCATGCCGCACCTCGGCTCCGGCATTACCTGGGAATGGAAAAACCCGCAGGGCGAAATCCACACCGTCATGGCGAGCACGAATCTGCGTGAAGGGCTCGTGACGGTCATCGATCTAAATACCTGGAAGAAAATCAAGGAAATCGCAACGCCCGGCCCCGGCTTTTTCATTCGCGGCCATGAGAACTCGCCCTACATCTGGGTCGATTCGATGATGAGCCGTGAAAACAAAAACACGCTGACGATCATCGACAAGCAAAAGCTCGAAGTCGTCGCGAACGTCAAAGCCCAGCCCAAGCAAACGCTGGCGCATATTGAATTCACGCAGGATGGGCGTTACGCGCTGGCCAGCCTGATGGAAGCCGAGGGCGCAATCGTGGTGTACGACGCCGCGACTTTCCGCGAAGTCAAACGCATTCCGATGCGCAAACCCATCGGCAAGTACAACGTATTCAACAAAACGACGCGCTCGTCGGGCACCAGTCATTAAGGATGTAGAAATGGACAAAGCATCACAACCAGGAAAAGTCTGGCTGGTCGGAGTCGGCCCTGGCGATCCGGAACTGGTGACGGTCAAGGCGGTACGTGTTCTCGGTGCCGTCGATGTGTGGCTCGTCGACGATCTGGTGACGGCGGAGATTCATGCCTATGCGGGCGCATCGACCTGTATCGAGCCGGTCGGCAAGCGCGGCGGACGCTGTTCGACGAGCCAGCAGGAAATCCTCGAACGCATGCTCGCGCATGCGCTGGCGGGCCGCACGGTTGCGCGCGTCAAGGGCGGCGATCCCCTGTTGTTCGGACGCGGCGGCGAAGAGGCTGAATTCCTGCGCCACCACGGCATCGAAGTGGAAGTGCTCAACGGCATCACGAGCGGCGCGGCGGCGGCGCAGGCGCTCGGCATCGCGCTGACGCACCGCGACTGCGGGCACGGCGTGTCCTTCGTGACCGCGCATACCGCCCGCGATGACAGCCCCGACTGGCGCTCGCTCGTCGCGGGCGGCACGACTTTGGTCATTTACATGGGCATGAGCCGGCTCGCGGCGATCCGGGATGCGCTGCAAGAGGCCGGCATGCGGCGCGAGATGCCGGTCGCGGTCGTGATGAACGCCAGCCGTCCCGATCAATGCAACTGGACGGGCACGCTCGCAAACCTGACCGACGCGCTGGCGGCGGGTTTAACGAGCCCGGCCATCATCATTGTTGGCGGGGTTGTCGCCCATGCGCAAGCAACGGAAGCGCGCTCCGAATGGCATGCCGCGCCAGTTACTTGCCGCGCCGAAACGTCCCGGCTCCTGGTGTCTTGACGCCACCAAAGCGGCTATCTCCAGTAGAACACCATGCCGGACGTCATGCCTCAGAACCTGGTCGGAATCTGTCGCGAGAGCCCGCCCTTGGACGCGCGGCACCGCTTATCCACGCGCATCATTTTTCTTTCGCTCGTCGCCTTGCTCACGGTACTGGCGATGATTTCCGGCACGCTCTGGCTTGCGTGGCGGCTCGAAGGCGCCGGCGCGGCGATCAACGATGCGGGCAGTTTGCGCATGCGCGCCAATCGCGTCGCCATCGATCTGTCCCTGCCGCTCACCCCGTCACGCAACGAAAAGCTCATCACGCAAATCGAGGAAATGGATCGAACGCTCGAAGGTTTGCGCCAAGGCAATTCCGAGCGCCCGCTGTTTTTGCCCAATGAGCCCGGGATTCGCGCTCAACTAGGCCGCGTCACCGAGGAATGGCGGCAGCGCATGAAACCGATGGCCTTGGGCTTGCACACCCTCCCCGTAGCGGGCTCCACGACTTCCGCTTACCTCGCCGCGCTGCCTGGATTTGTGGAGGAAGCGAATAAGCTGGTTCTCATGATCGAACGCGACAACGCGGAGAAAACACGTCTGCTGTGGATCTCGCAATTAGCCTTGGCAATCATGGCCTGCGTGGGCACGCTGGCCGTCATTCACCTGCTTTACCGCTGGATCATCCTGCCTGTGCGGCAACTACAGCATGGCCTGCAACGCATGGCCGCGCGCGAATTCGAGTTGCGCCTGCCCGTCGCGAGCCGCGACGAATTCGGCATGCTGGCGCAAGGCTTCAACCGCATGGCGAGCGAATTGCAGGCGCTTTATCGCGGCCTGGAAGCGCATGTCGAACAAAACACGGCGGAACTGGCCGGGCGTAATCGCGCCCTGGAGGCCTTGTACGATATGGCGGCTTTCCTCAATCTGCCCGGCGACACGGAAACGCTATGCCGCGGTTTTCTGGCGCGCGTGATGCGCCAGTTCGACGCGGACAGCGGCAGCGTGCGCCTGCTCGACCCGCGCAACGCCACCTTGCATCTGGTCGTATCCGAGGGGTTGTCCGACGAGTTGGTCAAGATCGAACGCTGTCAGAACATCGACGACTGCTTCAGCGGCGACGCGATTACCCAGGCGCCCATTTTCATCGCCGATCTGCAAGAACATTACCGGCTCGCGCAGCCCACGACACGCTGCTACCGCTGCATACGCGAAGGGCTTCCAGGGCTCGGTGTGATTCCCATCGCCACGCAAAGCGGTACGCTCGGCTCTTTTTCGCTGCATTTCCGTCAGCCCAAACAGCTCGCGCCGCAGGACAGACAACTGCTCGAAGCCTTGGGGCAACATCTGGGCACCGCAATTGAAAATCTGCGTCTCTTCGCCACGGCGCGCCAGCTCGCGATCGAAAAAGAGCGCAACCTCGTTGCGCAAGGTTTGCACGACAGCATTGCGCAGGGGCTCAACTTTCTTAATCTGCAAGTTCAGTTGCTCGACGCCGCCGTGGCGCGCCAAGACTTCGACGAAATGCGCGAAATCGTCCCCCTGTTGCGCTGCGGTGTGGAAGAGAGCTATCAGGATGTGCGCGAGCTGCTGCAAAATTTCCGCGCCAGGCTCGATCATGGAAATTTCCATCAAGCTGTCGAGGACACCGTGGCGCGCTTCCGGCGGCAAACGCATACCGAACTCAAACTGGCGTTTGAAGAGGCTCGCCAAGGCCCTCCGCTCGACCCGGAACAGCAATTGCAGGTGCTCTTCATCCTGCAAGAAGCCTTGTCCAATGTGCGCAAGCACGCTTGCGCCGAGCACGTCAGCGTCACCATCATCGACCACGGGCTCGATTTCCGTATGATTGTCGAAGACGACGGCGACGGTTTCGATCCCGAGGTTTTGACGCAAGCTAGCGAAACCCATGTCGGCTTGCACATCATGCGCGAGCGTGCGATGCGCTTAGCGGCGCAATTATCGATCACCTCCCGGCCGGGCGCCGGCGTGCGTGTGGAACTCATTCTGCCGCGCCCGGGCGAAACCGCCCGGGTTTCTTCACCTACGACTGAATCACTGTAATGACAATCCGCATTCTCCTGATCGACGATCACGCGCTGTTTCGCGGCGGTGTCCGCGCCTTGCTGCAACGGCAGACCGACTTTGAAATCGTCGATGAAGCAGCCGATGGCGTCGAAGGCGTCAAACGCGCCAAACAGCATCGGCCCGACGTCATCCTGCTCGATCTGAACATGCCGGGGCTGTCCGGCCTGGAAACGCTTCAGCTCCTCGTGCAAGACCTCCCGGAAAGTGCCGTGATCATGCTCACCGTCTCAGAGGAGGCGGAAGAGCTTGCCCTGGCTTTACGCAGCGGTGCGCGCGGTTATCTGGTCAAAAATATCGAGACCGACGCGCTGATTTCAGCAATCCGGCGCGCCGCGGCTGGCGAAGCGGTCATTGCCGACAGCATGACCGCGAAACTGGTCGCGCAATTTCTCGCCCCCAATACGCCGCACGCCGCCACGCCAAGCGGCCCGACGGCGCCGCAGGCCGCCGGCAGCCTGACCGCGCGCGAGCGGGAAATCGTGCGTGGCGTCACGCGCGGCCAGAGCAACAAAGAAATTGCACGCGATCTCGGCGTTACCGAAAGCACGGTCAAAATCCATGTGCAAAGCATCTTGAAAAAACTCAACCTTGGTAGCCGGGTCCAGATTGCCGTTTATGCAGTCAAGAACAAATTGAACGAAAGCATTTAGTCCCGTCAGTTGTCTGGACATCGCTTCCGAGGGGCCAGCCCTCGTTTCTCTGGTACAGCATTGCGTTCAGCTTCAAAGCCGCCGGATGCATTCGTGGCACGCTGCTCCCCCAGCACCTATTCCAAGAATCAATGACCCGCTTGCGCGATCGGCCACTCCGCGGCTTGGCGGAGCCGGCCGAGAGCGCCGTTCAGTCGTCGTCGTTGCAAAGAAAGTCCAGCACCATGCGGTTGAATTTTTCCGCATGCTCCCACTGCGCCCAGTGTCCGCACCGGCTGAAGACGTGCAACTCGGCCTTCGGAAGGCCCGCTAGCAGGCGCAAGCCGACGTCCATTGGGACGAAGCGGTCGTCGCGCCCCCATATGATCAAGGTCGGCGACTTGATCTCACTCAGCCGCGCGCCCTGATCCGGATACTGTTTCGGGTTTGCTGCCAGGCTCTTGACGAAGTTCTCGAGGTGCTCGCGCCGATTCAGCATGTTGTCGAGCCTCGCTTGAAACAGCGCATCGGTCAGATTGCTGGTGTCATAGACGAACACCTCCATCATCTTCTTCAGATTCTCGATCGTCGGATTTCTATAGAGACCTTGCAGCAATTTGATTCCTTCGGTCGGCATCGGCACGAACTGGCTTGGCCCCCCCGTACCGCCACCCATCAGAATGAGCTTGTCGATGCGAGACGGATTCGCAAGCGCAAATGCGACGGCGCTGTGTCCGCCCATGGAATTGCCGATGATGTGCACGCGGTCGAGTTCGAGTTTGTCCAGGACGGCCTTCAGCGCACGCGCGTTCAGATCGGAGCGGGAGCCGGTGCAGACGATCGTGTCACTCTTGCTCCAGCCAGGGCAATCCAGAAGGATCACCCGGAACCCCGCCGCGACCAGGGGCTCCACATTGCGATTGAAATTCGCCCAGCCGCTGGCGCCCGGGCCCGATCCGTGAAGCATGACGACGACACTGCTTCCAGCGCCCGTGTCGTTGTAGTGCAGTTGCAGTTCTCCTTCGTCCAGGCGGACTCGCACAAAGCGGCTGGTTGATTCCTCGGTTAGCAGATTTCCGGTCATTACATTACTCCTTGTGTCATCGGGTGATTCGCGTGTTCAAACGAAAAGCGGCCTGCCACATCAGTCCGGGTAGGGGCCGGCCCCCAGGCCGATCGGAATCGGCGCATACGCCACAAGACGCGAAAACAGGTCGTCGAAGTTTTCCGGGCTTGCAGTCGCAGGCTGAGCCGCTTGGCAAAAGCGCTCGTCGACTTCCCGCCAGTCCGCTTCGAGCAGGTACTTTCGCGCGGCGGGCAATGCCACCTCTTCCTCAAGCAGCATGTGGCTTCTGTAGAAATCGGCATAGGTTTCAAATGCCGCGGCGAATGCCGGCAGGGCGTCCGGATGCAATGCGTATTCATCAAGGGCCTGATGCAGGGCCGCAATGCGGTTTGGAGCGGCCGCATGCTCGGCGGCCAGCGTCGCAAGCGCGCCATCCGCTTCACTCGTTCGCGCCTTCAGGTATGCGAACAGGATGTCCTCCTTGGGATGATGGCGTTGCTCGGCGCAGGCGTCGAGAAAATGGACCATTGCACGCAGCAGTTTCAGATCCGCCGCCGTTTTGTCTGCCGAAATTTTTCTCAGCATTAAATGGACGGCATGCAGGACTGCCGCGAGTGATCGATGTTCGTCTGCAATGATGCGAAGTGCTTGCATGGAATTCTCCCTGTCTGCGCGCCTAGGCGGTCAGCATGCTCTGATGCTTGCTGCCCAGTCCGAGATAGCTTTCAATGACGCGAGGATCGTTCATGAACGACTCCGCCGGCCCATGCATCTTGATGCTTCCGTTCTCAAGCACGTAGGCATAGTCGGCAACCTGTAGCGCCGCGCGCGCATTTTGTTCGACGAGCAGAATCGACACGCCCCGCCTGCGCAGCTCCGCCACGATCCGAAAGATCTCTCTGACGATTAACGGCGCAAGTCCCAGGCTTGGCTCGTCGAGCATGAGAAGGCGGGGCTTTCCCATCAGCGCGCGTCCGACGGCAAGCATCTGCCGCTCGCCACCCGAGAGGGTGCCGGCGGCTTGTTTGCGCCGCTCCTTCAGACGCGGAAACAGGCTGAAGACTTCTTCCATGGTCTGCGTGTGATCATGATGACGCTGGCGTATTCTTTGAAATGCCCCCAGCAACAGGTTGTCCTCGATACTCATGGAGGCGAAGAGCTCCCGCTTCTCGGGCACCAGGCCAAGGCCCCGCCCGACAAGGGTTTCGACATCCGCGGCGGATACGACGGCCTTATCGAATTCGATCCGTCCCGACGCCGGCAGTAATCCCGTGATGGCCGACAGCGTGGTGGTCTTCCCCGCGCCATTCGGTCCGATGACGGTAACGATGCTGCCTTCTTCAACGTCCAGGCTGATCTTGCTGACCGCCTCGACCTTGCCGTAGGCAACGCTCAAGTCCCTGACCGCGAGCAATGCTCCTGACGACACCTCAGACTCCTCCCAGATAGGCTTCGAGGACAACGGGGTCGTTCTGCACGGCCTCCGGCAATCCCTCCGCAATCTTCTCGCCGAATTCCATCACGACGACGTGGTCTACGAGATTCATGACGAAGTCCATGTCATGCTCCACGATCAGCACCGCCATGCCCTCGCTTCTCAGGCGTTTGAGCAGTTCGGCCAGGGCCTGCTTTTCCTTCAGCCTCAATCCCGCCGCGGGCTCGTCGAGCAACAGCAGACAGGGGTCCGAACAAAGGGCCCGGGCGATCTCCAAAATGCGTTGCTGGCCAAGTGCGAGACTTCCCGCCTCGGCGTGCAGGTGCTCGTTGAGCCCAACCCTTTCGATCTGAAGCGCGGCCTCACGCAGTAGGCGCGCTTCCTCTTTCCGGTCAAGCCGCCATGCGGCCGAAAGCACGCCCTTTACACCTCGCCGGTGCGCGCCGATCGCGACGTTTTCCAGAACCGACATGCGCGGCAGCAGCTTGACGTGCTGGAAGGTGCGGCTCATGCCGAGGGCGGCAATCGTTCTCGAACTCAGGCCGGTCACGGGCTTGCCGCGGAAGAGGACCGCTCCCGAGGTCGGCGTATCGACGCCCGAAAGCTGGTTGAACATCGTGCTCTTGCCCGCACCGTTGGGGCCGATCAGCGCGACGATCTCGCCCGCTTTCACCTGAAGGCTCATGTTGTTGTTGGCGGTCAGTCCGCCGAACCGGCGCGTGACGTTCTTCGCCTCCAGGATGACTTCACCGTGAGGAGGCTGAACCCGTCTGGGAAGCGCTTCGGCATTCTGATCGACATGCTTGCGGCGCTCGCGGATCGGCAAGAGACGCAGCACCAGCGGCCACAGCCCGTCGCTCGTCCGGTGCAGGACGATGATCATCAGGACGCCAAAGAAGATGACTTCATATTGCCCAGCCGAACCGAAGAGCCGCGGAAGAAGTTCCTGTAGCCATTGCTTGAGTAGCGTGATCACCCCCGAGCCGACCACCGCGCCCCAGACCAGCCCGGCACCGCCAATAACCGCCATGAACAGGTATTCCATGCCGATTTGCAGGCCGAAGGGCGTCGGATTCACGAACCTTTGCAGGTGCGCGTAAAGCCAGCCGGCGGTGCTCGCATGCAGCGCGGCGATCAGGAAGATGACCATGCGGGAGCGTGAGGTGTCGACGCCCATCGATTCGGCCATCACCATGCCGCCCTTCAGCGCCCTGATGGCCCGCCCCTCGCGGGAGTCGAGCAGATTCGCGGTGGTGAAGAGCGCCGCGAGGACAATCACCCAGATCAGGTAGTAGTAGTGGTGATTCTCGGTCAGCGCATAGCCAAAGATTGAAACTGGATATGCCCGCATGGCCGCCAAGCGATTCCATGTTGCCGAAGAGAAAGTAAAGGCTGATCCCCCAGGCCATGGTGCCCAGCGGCAGATAATGCCCCGACAGTCTGAGCGTGACCGAGCCGAGCACGAGTGCGACCAGTGCCGATAGCGCGAGGCCAACGAGCAGCGCCAGCCAGGCCGAGCCCGACGCAAACGCGAGCCAGGATGGAATTTCCTGTGAGGTCGTAAGCCATGCCGTCGCATACGCGCCAATGCCCACGAATGCCGCCTGACCAAAGGATGTCAGTCCTCCGACGCCGGTAAGCAGCACGAGTCCGAGCGCGACCAGCGCGGATAGGCCAATGTAATTGAGCAGCGTGACGTAGAACTCGGGCAGGGCCAGCGGCGCCAGTGCAAGGCAGGCCAGGAACACGGCCAGCCCCCAGCGCGGGTTGATCCAGCCGTTCCGCCTTGGGCCGCTGGCGGCGCCGTCGCCGGCGGCTACGTCCTCCTCCTCGACATGCTTTACCGCCCATGACAGCCAGATGAGCACGGGAATGATGAGCGCGAAGACCAGCACATCCTTGAATGCGCTCATCCAGAACGATGAGAAGGACTCCAGCAGGCCGACGAGCACCGCTCCTAAGGCGGCCAGCGGATAGCTCGCGAGCCCGCCGATGATGGCTGCGACGAAGCCCTTCAGACCCATCAAAAATCCGCTGTCATAGTAGATCGTCGTCAAGGGCGCGACGAGGAGTCCCGACAGCGCGCCGATCAACGCGGCGAGGAAGAAAGTCTGCCGCCCGGCCAGGCTTGGCGAAATGCCCATCAGGCGCGCGCCGTTCCGATTGATCGCCGTCGCGCGCAGCGCCTTTCCGGTCACTGTCCGGCTGAAAAACAGATAGAGGCCGATGATCAGCACCAGCGACACCATGATGACCACGAGCGTGTGACCGCCGATCATCATCGAACCAAACTCGAATTGCGCATCGCTGAAAGGCGCTGTGCGCGAGCCTTCCGGTCCGAAGGCGAGCAGGCCGAGGCCGACCATGAGCAGATGCAGGGCCACGGACGCGATCAGCAGCACAAGCACCGAAGCCTCGGCAACCGGCTGGAATACAACCCGGTAGACCATCGGCCCGACCGGCACGACGACCGCGAGTGTCAACAAGACCTTCAAAACCGCGGGAAGATTCGACAAGGGCAGGAATGACAGCAAAGCTGCCAAGGCCAGTGGATACACTATGTTGAGCAGGCCGGACCGGCCGAGTTTCTTGCGGCCGACTCCCCCAACGCCGAGAAGATCCATGACGAAGGTGACGATGCCAAACCCCAGCAGGATCCAGACAGTTGTGGGGAAATTCCCCGCCTCCAGGGCCGCCATCGTCAGCGCCCCCCATGCTAAAAACTCGCCCTGCGGGAGAAAGATCACGCGCGTGACGGCAAATACGAGAACCAGCGCCAACGCCAACAACGCGTAGATGGCCCCGTTCGTCAGGCCATCCTGCGCCAGCAATGCGAAAATTTGAAGATCCATAGTGCGAACTCCGCCCCTGATCGGCGCGATGACTCGCGCCGACGGGCTGACCTATTTGGCCGTGAAAGTGAGCGCCGGAAGCGGTGCCCGCGACCGTCAGGCCAGAAGGCCCCGCGCGCGCGCCAAGGTGATCGCGGTGTCTTCGATCATGTCTTCCTGCCCGCCGACCATGCCGCGGCGCCCTAGTTCGACCAGGATCTCACGGGCGGATATGCCGTATTTCTTCTCCGCCCGTTTGGCAAACAAAAGGAAACTCGAATAGACGCCGGCATACCCGAGCGTGAGCGAGTCGCGGTCCACTCGGATGGGGTGATCCATGATGGGAACCACACGGTCTTCGGCGACATCGCAGACCTTGAACGTGTCGATGCCGGTCTTGATGCCCATCCGGTCGCACACCGCGACAAACACTTCCAGCGGTGTATTGCCGGCGCCCGCGCCCAGTCCAGCCGCTGCCGCGTCGATGCGGTTGGCGCCGGCCTCGACGGCGGCGATCGAATTGGCGACCCCCATGGCCAGATTATGGTGGCCGTGGAATCCGAGTTCGGTTTCGGGCGCCAGCGCCTCGCGCACCGCCGCCACACGCGCCTTTACATCGTCTGGAAGCATGTAGCCAGCCGAGTCGGTGACGTAGATGCAGTTGGCCCCGTAACCCTCCATCAGTTTCGCCTGAGCGACCAGGCCATCGGGACTGTTCATGTGCGCCATCATCAGGAAACCCACGGTGTCCAAGCCCAGCTTGCGGGCTAGAGTGATGTGCTGTTCGGCGACGTCCGCTTCGCTGCAATGCGTGGCGACACGGATGGTGTGGACGCCCAGTTCGCATGCCATCTTCAGATGGTCCACCGTGCCAATCCCGGGCAACAGAAGCGCCGAGATCTTGGCCTGCTTCATGCGGGGAATCACCGCCCCGAGGTACTCCTCGTCGGTATGTGCGGGGAACCCATAGTTGACCGAGGATCCGCCCAGGCCATCGCCGTGCGTCACCTCGATCAGCGGCACACCCGCTTCGTCGAGCCCCGTTGCGATATCGACCATTTGCTCCAGCGTCATCTGGTGCCGCTTGGGATGCATGCCGTCCCTGAGGGTCATGTCGTGAACGGTGACAAGCTTTCCGCGCATATTCATATCTTTCTCCTTATGCGACGACCGGCTCAAGCTTGAGCGCGCCACTGATGATTTCTTCGGCAAACATTTCGGCGGTACGGGCGGCGGCGGCCGTCATGATGTCCAGGTTTCCCGCGTAGGTGGGCAGGAAGTCGCCAAGGCCCTGGACTTCGAGGAATACCGAAACCCGGTTGCCGTCGAAGACCGGGCCATTGACCAAGCGATAGCCCGGAACGTATTTCTGTACTTCACTGATCATGGCGTGGATCGATTCGCGGATCGCCGCCTGATCAGGAGTTTCCTCTGTCAGGCAGTGCACCGTGTCGCGCATGATGAGCGGAGGCTCCGCCGGGTTGATGATGATGATGGCCTTGCCCCGTTCCGCTCCGCCGACGCGCTCGACGGCGCCAGCGGTAGTGCGCGTGAATTCGTCGATGTTCTTGCGCGTTCCGGGTCCGGCGCTGCGCGAGGCGACCGTCGCGACGATTTCGCCGTACTTGACCTTTTGCACACGCGAGATCGCCGCGATCATCGGAATCGTCGCCTGGCCGCCGCAGGTGACCATGTTGACGTTCATTTCACGTTTACCGATGTGCGCCTTGAGATTCACGGGCGGCACGCAATAAGGCCCGATCGCGGCGGGGGTCAAGTCGATCATCAGCACCCCGAGTGCATTGAGCTTGCGGCTGTTTTCCGCGTGCACATACGCACTCGTGGCATCGAAGACGATCTGAATGCTGTCTTTTGCGACATGCGGCAGCAGGCCATCGACACCCTCCGAAGTGACTTTCAGGCCCAGTTCCTCCGCGCGCCTGAGTCCTTCCGAAGTCGGATCGATACCCACCATCCAGACCGGCTCAAGAAGCGGACTACGTTTGAGTTTGTACAGGAGGTCGGTGCCGATGTTCCCCGGACCGATCAGTGCACACTTGATCTTCTGGCTCATGTTGATTCCCACCTGATATGGTTTATTCGAATACCGTGCCGGAGCCGTTCCGCCGGTGCTTATTGCACCAGCTTCCATTTGTTGTTCTCGACGCGGATCAGCACGATCGCATTGCCGTCATACCCCGCATGGTCGCTCGGACTCATGCTGTAGACGCCGTTGACGCCCACCAGCTTCGTAGTCCGATTAATCCCGTCACGAATTGCGGTACGGAATTCCACCGTGCCTGGGCGGGCTTTGCTCTTGAGTGCGGTGACAATGCCGTTCTGTGCCAGGAGAAACGCGTCCCATGTTGCGCCGGCGAACGTCGAGCGTGAGTCGGCGCCGTTCTTGGCCTCCAGTTCCTTGACGAACGCAAGCGCCGTCGATTTCACAGGATGGCTTTCCGGCAACTGCTCGGCAACCAGCACGGGCCCAACGGGAATCAGCGCGCCTTCCACACCCTTGCCGCCGACGCGCAGGAACTCCTTGGTGGCCACGCCGTGCGACTGGTAGATGCGGCCCTTGAAACCTCGATCGCGCAGCGTTATCTGGGGCATGGCGGCAGGCGTTCCCGTTGCGCCAATGAAGACGGCATCCGGGTGCGCCGCGAGGGTCTTCAGCACTTGCGCCTGGACGCTGGAATCCGCACGGCCATAGCGCTCGACCGAAACGATCTTCAGCTTGCCTTCGGCGGCCTTCGCCATGGCGCGGTAGGCCATTTCACCCCAGGCGTCCGAAAAGCCGATGAAGCCGACCGTCTTGACTCCGTTGGCGAGCATGTCTTTCACAACGCGTTGCTGCATCAGATCGGCGGACGGTTCGCTGCGGAAGATATAGCTGCGCTTCTCGCCGCTGACGTCGAGCGGCGCCACGGAAACCATCGGAGTCTTGTCGTCGTTCGCCACGTCGGCGATGGCCATCGCGCTGCTGATCAGATTGGGTCCGAGAATCGCATCGACCTTGTTCTCGTCAATCAGCTTGCGGGCGTTCTTGACCGCATTGGTCGGATCGGTCCCGTCATCCAGAAGAATGTAATTCACCTTCTCGCCACCGATGGTGGCGGGAAACATGGCAACGGCCTTGCGGGTGTCAGCGCCAAGCGCCGCGGCCGGTCCGGTCAACGAAGCGATGATGCCGATATTCACATCGGCGAAAGCCGGCAGGCTCAAACAGCTCATCGCGAGCGCAAGCATTATTTTCTGGTTCTTCATTCTTTGTCTCCTCCCCTTGTCGGGCATGGTTAATTTTTATCGCAGAGCGGAATTGCATGAAATGCGCCGTTCAGATAAATCAGCGCGTCGCCTTCCTTCCTTTGCTGCGTGGCGAGCACTTCGCACAGAAAAGCCTGGTGCGTGCTCTCGTCATAGACGTTTGTTACGCGGCAGTCGAAACTGACCAACGCGTTTTCAAGGACCGGGGCTCCGGTGAGCAGCTCGCTCCAGCGGCCGTAGCCGAACCTGTCCTCACCGCGCACGCCCGGCACCATCCCGGCAAACGCTCTGGCAACATCCTCCTGTTCACCGCTCAGCAGATTCGCGCACAGTGCCCCGCTTTTGATGATCAGATCGGTCGCCAGAACGCCCTTGTTGACAAACACCACCAGTCGCGGCGGGTCGGCTGTCACCGAACACACCGCGGTGGCCGTCAAGCCAGCGCTGAGCCCATCATGACGCGAGGTAATGATGGAGACGCCCGCGGCAAAGTTGCGCATGCCGGAGCGATGGACTTCTGTCGCAACGGTTGGTAGTGCGGACAGACGCGCGTTGGGTTCCCAATCGAGCCATTGGTTGGTTTTTAGCGGCACCCGCGTCTCCTGCGCTCAGTGGGTAGCCGTCGCTGGCTTGGCGCCAAAGGGATTCGGTACCGGCAAGGGATTGCCAAGCAAATAACTGCCGAGCAAGTCGCTCATGTTGTCCTGGTTCTGCGTGATGTGATTGGCACCAACCAGGATGTCCCGCATTTGCCTCTGCATCGGACTGCTGAGCCAGACCCCGCGCGTCGAGGTCTTCTTGAAGATCATGTGCGCCGCATCAAAACATTCTCCGCCCGTGAATTGGTTGCTGGCGAAGTGCCTCACCCGCACGTCGAGAGGAACCAGTTCGCCACGCGAAGCATAGGACCACGCCTCGTCGGTATTCATGAGCACCCGGGTTGTGGTGCCAAGAACCTTCACATACGCCTCGCCCAGACGGCTTTTGATGAAGGGATCGTTCACCGCCGCGCCGATGGCTTGATTGATATTCTGGCGCGGCACCATATGCTCGACGTACAGGTCCATCATGCCGCGTGCCATGCCGATCAGGACCGAGGAGATCGCAGCGTAAAAGACGTAGAAGAACGGCATCTTGTAGAGGTTCTCGACATGGCCGTGCGATTCCTCCCCGTAAGCGCCGATGATGTGGCTGCGAAAGCCGGGCACGAAGAGTTCCTTGATCAGCAGCTTCTTGCTGCCGGTTCCGGCCAATCCGACCACATACCAATCGTCGACGATCTCGAAATCCTTGGCATCGACCCAGAACGAACGAAAGTTGATCTCGCCGTTTTCCTCGACCCGCCCGCCGAGAAAGGCTCCCCCCGTCGCGTGGTCGCATCCGCTGGATGTGAGCCATTCACCGTTAAGAACGTAGCCGCCCTCGACCGCCTTTACGGTGCCAAATGGGGCATACGACGAGGAGACGAGACGCGTGTCATCCTCGCCCCAGAGAAGGTCTCCGCAGCGTGGATCGAGCAAGCCGACCTCGAACGGATGCAGGCCGAGCACGGTAACGTTCCAGGCGCTCGACGGGCAGCCGCGGGCCAGCTCCATCACAACCTTGTTCAGGACGTTGGGGTGCATCTGGTATCCGCCCCAACGCCTGGGTTGCAGGATGCGGAAGAATCCGGCTTCCTCAAAGGCCTTGATCGTCTCCTTGGAGACCATGCGGTCTTTCTCGCACTGCTCGGCACGCGCGCGCAGCATGGGAATCATGGCTTGCGCGCGTTCGACAAGGACTTCTTCCGTCGGTACCTGGTCGTCCAGGTTCTCGATCTTGCTCACGATGCGTACTCCTCGGAAATGTGTGTGTGTTTCTGTCGTTGGCGAGAGCCGACGGAGTTAAGCCGGTTCCGCGCTGACGACGCCATATCCGGCGATCCATTCATTGATCGGACGGTAGTAGTCCTTGCGTCCGCGATAACTGCCGCAAGCGGACAGCGCCGAGAACGCCGCAACCCAGGTGCGCACTTCGTGGGATGACCTGCCCGCGAGCTTCGATACCTCCGCAATGTCGAAGTCATCGACTTGCGCGAGGCGGTTTTCCAGCAGAAGCGCGATGAACGCCTCGTCCCATTCCGGGTTGAGTGGCGTCAGGGGTGACTCCGGCGCTCCATAGACCTTGCCTGCCGCGATCGTGCGAGCCTGCCTTGCCGCGCGCCCTTCAGGCGTTGGATTGCGGCCCGCGATCAGGAACTCCCTGACCTGATCCTCCGCTCCCGCAAGAAGCGGCACGGGTGGCTCGTGCGACAGTCCGCCGGTACCGAGAATGAGGACGCGTTTATTCAGCTTGCGGAGGAACTCGCCGACAGCCAAGCCAAGCTTTCTGACCCGGCGGTATGGCGCGAAGGGCGGTGCGACAGAATTGATGATGATCGGCACGATGGGATAGCGCGTTATGCTGCCGGTCAATTCCTCCAAGGTCTGCGTACAACCGTGGTCGACCTGGAGGCGATGGGATATCGCGATATCGACATCGCTATCCAGGATGAATCGCGCCATCTCGGACGCCTGCGTCCCGTCCACCAGCACCGTACCGGCGCTCGTCATGTAGTCACCGACGGATTCCGCCGCCGTCGCGATGACGAAAGGCGGCATCAAGTCGTAGAACAGGCCGTTGTAATGATCCGGAGCGAAAACGACGATCAGTTCGGGGTCGAAGCGCTCCACCTCGTCTCGCGCTCGGGCAATGACTGCATCGACTTCCGCAACAACCTGAGCGCCTGGATCGTTCAGACCTCTCAGCGGCGTATGGGAAAGACACTTCAAGCGAACCTTCATCCGGACGTCTCCTCTGTCATTCATTGCCATGCAGGGCATTTCTAAATGATTTGGCGGTCCTCCCGTCATTTCGACTGAAAACTTCGCCGTCCTGCGTTGGATTGAGGAGCGTATTCTAGGAGCCGCTTGGCACGGCACAAAAACCAACACAATCAATGTGCACAAAGTGCACATCATTGTTTTTAATGCGTTTTTTTGTGGAAAAATCTACCGGAAGGGACATATAAGTCTGGCAGAAGACAATCCATCGGGTTTTCCCCAGTCCAACATGCGCGGCTATCCGCCCCTGCATTTCCGATCATTACGGAATCCAGAAGACAGTAGAGAGACTGAAAGATGTCAGCGAGATACTCATCGACTTACCATCACGTCCAAGGGCTGAGTCGTGGGCTTGCGCTGCTCACGGCACTGAACCGTTCCCTCGGAGGATGGGCAACGATTGGTCAGTTGAGCAAGGTCACGGGATTGCACCGGACAACTGTTCGCAGACTGCTTGAGACCTTGCAGGCTGAGGGCTATGTCCGGCGGAGTACTTCAGATGACAGCTATCGTCTCAGCCTCAAGGTGAGACAGCTTTCGGATGGGTTTACCGATGACGAATGGATATCCGAGATTGCGAATCCCGTCCTCGGTGAGTTGCTGAAGCGGCTCGTATGGCCGTCCGACCTTTGTACGATTGACGGCGACTGTATGCTTGTGCGGGAGACGACCCATCGATTCAGTCCTCTCTCTTTCCACAGGGCGATGATCTGGCAACGCCTGCCACTGCTGATGACAGCCGCCGGGCGGGCTTACCTTGCCTTTTGTGGCGACGAGGAGCGCGAGCAACTGCTCGCGCTGCTGCTTTCGGGCAACGATGCACAGGCGAGCCTGGCGCGTAACCGCGTACTCGTTGATCGTATGATCGAGAAAGTGCGCCGCCAGGGCTACGCGACGAACGATGGAGAATGGGCCGGCCAACCTAAGATTTCGGCGATCGCAGTTCCCATCATGAATCGCGGCAAGGTGCTGGCGACCTTGAATGTGGTGTGTCTCCGGCAGGCAAAAAGCCTCTCCGAAGCTGAGCAGGCCTATTTTCCGGAACTTCAGTGGGCGGCAAGGAAAATCGAGTCGATGGTCTCCGATGAGGATTCCACCAATGAAAATAAATGCGCCTAGCGGGGTACCGAGAAAACGGGCCTTTCCACCCAGACCGCAGCGTCTCTTCGTTTCCGCCTGCTTTTGGAAGCGCTAATTGGCCTGTTCCGGGCTTTCGAGTGCGATGCAGACCGCATCAGGATCGTTGCTCGCGCTTTGCATTTCTTTTTTTTGTACGCGCACGAATGTCTCTGCTGCTTGAGCGGGGGCGAGAAATACATCCGTTGTGCGTGCGTCAGAAATCCCCATGAAATCCACTGGAACCAGTTTGAGTCCTGTAGCGGGAAGTTTGAATTGGTGCATCGCGTACCTCAAAGGAGTGCGACTAGGACGAAACGATTGTACAGGAGGCATTGTGCTGCCTGGCAAGCAATAAAATACATATATATTTTAAAAATATCAAAAAATCAACTTTTTTGGCTAATTGGCAAAATTTGCAATATGGGATTTTCGGTTTTTTACAAGCCGTCCAATACGGCGCGACACAAAAATCAATCTCTGGGGCTTGGTTACGCCTGGTTGCGCTGACGTGGCATTACTTCCGTCAGGAGCCATAATGTTTTAAGCAGTAGCTGCTTTTACGCGGCGCGCTGCGGGACACCGGTGAGTATCAAGAAGATATTTGAGCCATTGGCTGTCTACATGCATGCGATCCGCCATCCGATGGGTCTTGCTGCCCATTGGCTGGAGTCGCGGCAACCCAACAGGAGAGATAAACATGAAAGCGAAATTGCTCGTTTTAGCTTTGCTTGGTCTGGGTACTTCGGTTGTGTACGCTCAGGAGATTGTGAAGATCGGTCACGCCGGCCCGCTCACCGGCAATATCGCGCACCTGGGTAAGGACAATGAAAATGGCGCCCGAATGGCGATTGAGGAGGAAAACGCCAAAGGCGTGAAGATTGGCGGTAAAGCCGTCAAATTTGAATTGATCGGCGAAGATGATCAGGCCGACCCGAAAACGGGAACCACTGTTGCGCAGCGTCTGGTTGATGCAGGCGTCAAAGGCGTTGTCGGTCATTTGAACTCCGGCACGACGATTCCCGCATCGCGTATTTACGATCAAGCCGGGATTCCGATGATTTCGCCTTCGGCGACCAACCCTAAACTGACACTTCAGGGCTACCAGGGCGTGTTCCGCACGATCGCCAATGATGTGCAACAGGGTTCGGTGATCGGTAAATTCTCGGCCACGCAATTAGGTAAGAGGGTCGCAATCATCGACGACCGGACCGCTTACGGCCAGGGTTTGGCCGATGAGGTGGAAAAGGGCGTCAAAGCAGGCGGCGGTTCGGTTATCGCGCGCGAATATACGAACAACCAGGCCACCGACTTCATGGCGATCCTGACGAAAATAAAAGCCACCAACCCGGATGTGATCGTCTATAGCGGCATGGATGCTCAGGGCGGTCCGATGCTCAAACAAATTAAAGAGCTCGGCATTGGCGCCAAGTGGATCACTGGCGATGGCGGTTGCACACCGGAATTGATCAAACTTGCGGGCGATGCGATCAGCAGCAGGGCCTATTGCACGCAGGCCGGTCTGCCGCTTGAGCAAATGGCGGACAAGACTTTCAAAGATCGCTACCAGAAGCGTTTCGGCACGGAGGTTCAGATCTACGCGCCTTACTCGTATGATGCGGCTATGGCGATCATGACGGCGATGCAGAAGGCTGATTCCGTCGAGCCCGCTAAATATCTGCCTGTACTCAAAAAAATAGACTTCAAGGGCGTAACGGGTACGGTTGCCTTTGACGAAAAAGGGGATATCAAAAACGGCTCGGTCACTGTTTATGAATATCGCAACGGCAATTGGATGCCGATCAAGCACTAAATAAATCTGCTTATAGGATAATTTGCGCGGAAACGGCCCGGCCCCGAGAAGCGGCGACGCACCATTCTCTGGGCCGGGCTTGTATTTACTCCGTGAGGAACAGATTGTGATTCAAACACTCCTGCAACAGATCATAAACGGGCTCGTCGTCGGCAGCGTTTATGCCGTCGTCGCGCTGGGTTACACGATGGTTTATGGCATTTTGGGCCTGATCAATTTTGCCCACGGCGACATCGTGATGGTGGGGGCGCTGACCGCGCTGTCATCAATCCTGTTCTTGCAGGAAGCGATTCCGGGTCTGCCTCCCGTGATTTATTTTCTGTTTGGATTGCTCGTTGCAATTCCCGTCTGCATGGCCGTCGGTTACACGATGGAGCGCGCGGCATACCGGCGTCTGCGCAATGCGCCGCGGCTGGCGCCGCTGATTACCGCAATCGGCGTGTCGTTTCTGCTCCAGACGCTTGCAATGATTATCTGGGGCCGCTCCTATCACAGCTATCCGCAACTGATCTCGACGGCACCGCTGCAAATTTTCACCGGCGTGTTCGTGACGCCGGTCCAACTGCTCACGATCGGCCTTTCGGCGGCGCTGATGCTTGCACTCGTCGTCCTCGTGACGCGCACGAAGCTCGGGCGCGCGATGCGCGCCACGGCGGAGAATCACCGCATCGCGGGTTTGATGGGCGTCGATACGAATCGCATCATCGCGCTGACCTTCATCATTGGCTCCGGCCTTGCCGCGGTCGCGGGCGTGATGATCGCGTCCAACTACGGTGTCGCGCATTACTCGATGGGCTTCACGCCGGGAATCAAAGCCTTCACGGCGGCGGTGCTTGGCGGCATCGGCAATCTCGCGGGCGCGATGGTCGGCGGCGTTGTGCTCGGCCTGATCGAAGCGATCGGCGCTGGTTACATCGAGACTTGGACAGGCGGCTGGCTCAATTCCAGTTACCAGGATATTTTCGCCTTCATCATTCTCGGCATTGTGCTGATCTTCCGGCCCACCGGTTTGCTCGGCGAGCGTGTTGCCGATCGCGCCTGAGCCGGAGCATCGACATGAATAATCTTTCTCAAGCCATACCGTTCTTTGGCAAACGCAATCCAAAACTCGCATTGATTATTTTGCTGGTGCTCGCTTTTGCGCTACCCCTCGTGGCGGCGATCTTCGGCCGCACGTGGGTGCGCATTCTTGATTTTGCGATGCTCTACATCCTGCTCGCCATCGGGCTGAACCTTGTTGTCGGCTTCGCCGGCCTGCTCGATCTCGGCTATATCGCCTTCTACGCCGTCGGCGCTTACACCTGGGCATTCCTTGCCTCGCCGCAGTTCGGCGTGCATTTGCCGTTCTGGATCGTGTTGCCGCTGGGCGCCGCTTTCGCGGCGGTTGCCGGCATTCTTCTCGGCTTCCCGACCTTGCGGCTGCGCGGCGACTATCTCGCGATTGTGACCTTGGGCTTTGGCGAAATCGTGCGGATCTTCATGAATAACCTGACGCATCCGGTCAACATCACCAACGGTCCGCAAGGCATCGGCCAGCTCGATCCCTTGGTGATTTTCGGTCTGGAGATCAATCGCGATCTGCAAATCACCGACACTATCTCGATCAATTCCCTATTCCTCTTCTATTACGTTTTCCTCGGCGCGGTGGCATTGGCGGTGTTGCTGATTAAACGTTTGCAGGTGTCGCGCGTGGGCCGAGCGTGGGCGGCGATTCGCGACGACGAGCTGGCCGCGAAAGCGATCGGGATCAACACCCGCAACCTCAAGCTGCTCGCTTTCGCCATGGGGGCGACGTTCGGCGGCGTGGCGGGCGGGCTATTCAGCGCGTTTCAGGGTTTCGTCAGCCCCGAAAGCTTTACGCTGATGGAATCGATCGCGGTGCTGACGATGATCGTATTCGGCGGGATGGGCAATCTTGCCGGCGTGATTGTCGGCGCTTTAGCGCTGGCCTGTCTGCCCGAAGTGCTGCGCTCGATCGCACTGCCCGTGCAGGAGCGCTTGTTCGGCGCGGTCTATCTCGATCCCGAAATCTTGCGCATGTTGCTGCTCTCGCTGGCGATGATTTTCATGATGCTGCTCAAGCCCGAAGGTTTGCTGCCCGCGCAGGCGCGCTATTCGCGCATTGAACATTTGCCCGGCATGAAGGGAAGCGGGCAATGATTAAGCTGCTTGAAGCCCGCAACATCAACAAGCGCTTTGGCGGCTTGACGGCATTGTCGGACGTTTCGCTCTCGATCAACAAAGGTGAAATCTATGGCCTGATCGGCCCGAACGGCGCCGGGAAGACGACATTCTTCAATGTGCTCACGGGCGCTTATGTGCCGGAAGAAGGCGAGTTCGTTTTCAACGGCAGCGAACTGCCGCTGGGTAGGCCGGACCGGATCGTCGCACGCGGCATTGCGCGCACGTTCCAGAACATTCGTCTGTTTCGTGAAATGACGGCGCTCGAAAACGTGATGGCCGGCCGCCATATCCGCACGAAAACGGGGCTGCTGGGGGTTTTACTGCAAACGGCGCATACGCGCGAAGAGGAAAGGCTGACGACGCAGCGCGCCTACGAACTGCTCAAGTATGTTGGCATTGAGCGCTTTGCGCAGACGCTCTCGCGTAACCTTTCGTATGGCGATCAACGGCGCCTTGAAATCGCGCGCGCCTTGGCGACCGAGCCGCGCCTGCTCGCGCTCGACGAACCGGCCGCCGGCATGAATGCGACCGAAACCGGCCATCTGCGTCATCTGATCGAAACGATCCGCAATGATGGCGTGACGGTTCTACTGATCGAACATCATGTGAAACTCATCATGGGTTTGTGCGATCGTGTCGCCGTGCTCGATTTCGGCAAGAAGATCGCGGAAGATGCGCCGGGCGAGGTTCAGCGCAACCAGGCCGTCATCGATGCTTATCTGGGGGGCGCCCACCATGCTCGTTAAGGATGTGTCTCCCCTGCTGCGCTTGCGCGACGTGAAAATTGCCTACGGCCAGATCCAGGCCGTAAAGGGTATCGACCTCGAATTGCATGCGGGCGAGCTGGTATCGCTGATCGGCGCCAACGGCGCGGGTAAAACGACGACGCTGAATGCAATTGCCGGCACATTGCCTTTGGCCGGCGGCGCGCTGACTTATTGCGATGAGGACATCGCTGCCTTGCCGGCACATAAGCGCCTGCGCGCCGGCATTGCATTGGTGCCGGAAGGGCGCGGAATTTTTACGCGTCTGACGGTTGAGGAAAACCTGCGCATGGGCGCGTACAGCCGGAGCGATGACGCTGAGATCGAGGCGGACATGGAAAACGTTTATCGCATGCTGCCGCGCGTCAAGGAACGTCTCGCGCAAGTCGCGGGCACGCTTTCCGGCGGCGAACAGCAGATGCTTGCGATTGGGCGCGCCCTGCTTTCGCGGCCGAAGCTGCTGCTGCTCGATGAGCCCTCGATGGGGCTTGCGCCGCTGGTCGTCGAAAAAATCTTCGAAGTCGTGCAGACGGTATTGAAGCAAGGTATGACGGTTTTGCTCGTCGAGCAGAATGCGACGTTGGCGCTAGAGTTCAGCCAGCGCGCGTATGTGATGGATGGCGGGAAGATCACGCTTTCCGGAACCGGCGAGGAATTGTTGCGCAACCCGAAAGTGCGCGAAGCGTATCTTGGCGAAGCCGTTTGATGCAGCAAAGCACAAGGCCACCTTCAGGTGGCCTTGTGCTTTGTGGGCAACGCGAACTACTGTTCGCTGCGCCGCCCCAAGGGAATACCGAGCTGTTTGAGCTTGCGGTACAAGTGCGTGCGCTCAAGGCCGGTTTTGTCGGCCAAGCGTGTGATGTTGCCACTTTCAAGCTGCAAGTGGTATTCGAAATAAATGCGTTCGAAACTCTCGCGCGCTTCGCGCAAAGGCATATCGAGCGGCAGGGCGTGGTTGGCGGAAATCGGCGAGCGGCCGAGTAGGCGCTGAACGTCTTCGGAGGTGATTTCATCGTCGAGCGTGCCGAGCGCGAGCGAGCGTATCGCCGCCCGCAGTTCGCTGAAGCCGCCCGCCCAGGACTTGGTTCTCAAGGTATTGAGCGCCGCGGTCGAAATCTGGCGCGGCGGCACTTCCCCGGATTCCACAAGATGTGTCAGCACCTGGCTGGCTATTTCGGGCACGTCGTCCTTAAGCTCCGCCAATGAGGGCGGCGCCAGCGTGACCTCGAAAAGGCGCTTGAGCAGAACCGGGTCCCAGCCCTCCGCGATGAGATCGTCCGGGCTGCGGCTGGTGCCGCACACGGCATGCAGTTCGTAACGGTCGAGGCGGTCGACCGAGAAGGCCAGGTTTTTCTGCTGCGCGCGCGATAGCGTGGCGAGGTCTTCGACAAATAGCACGCCGCCACGCGCGGCTTCCAGCGCGGGGAGGTCGATCGGTTGCGACAGGCCGGCAAGATCGAACCAGGAGGTGCCGGGCTTCTGCAAGGTACGGCCGCAGAGTTCGGCGATGCTGCCCGAGTTGATGCGCAGCGTGAGGACGCGCGATTTATCGGAAATCTGTTCGAGCCTCCGCCGCAGTTCCTTCACCGCCGCCGAGCGGGGGAAGGAGGCCAACGTCAGGGCGCTGCGCGGGCGTGTCGAGGGCTGACGCTGGAGGCCGCGTTTGACGGCGGAAAGCAGTTTTTGCAGCGCGATGGGTTTTTCGAGGAAATCCATCGCGCCGAGCTTGACGGCTTCGACTGCGGTATCAATGGTGCCGTGGCCCGACATCATGACGACGGGCATGCTCAACAGATCGTTGGCGGCCCACTCTTTAAGCAGGGTGACGCCATCGGTATCGGGCATCCATATATCCAGGAGAACTAAATCGGGGCGCGTGCTCATACGGGCGGCGCGGGCGGCTGCGGCATTTTCGGCCAACATGATGTCATAGCCCTCATCGCTGAGGATTTCGGACAAGAGTTCGCGGATGCCAATTTCGTCATCGACGATCAGAATCTTCGCCATAGCAATACCGTCTCTAAAGGCCAGGGGTCAGAGGAAGCCGAATACGAATCTCGGCGCCATGGGGTTCCGCGTTGCTCACGAAGATTTCGCCGTGGTGTTCGTCGACGATTTTCTTCACGATGGCCAGACCCAATCCGGATCCGCGCGGTTTAGTGGTGACATACGGTTCAAAGGCGCGCGACAGCATTGCGGGCGGAAAGCCGGTGCCATTGTCCCGGATGATCAGCTCGACGCGACGATTCTCGCGCCGAGTACTGATTTCTATGTTCGGCTCGTCATGCTCGGCGAGCACATCTTCTGCATTGGTCAATAAGTTGTGAATGACTTGGCGCAGTTGCGTGGCGTCGCCGCGCACGCTGGGAATGTCGTCGCCAAACTGGGTATGGATTGCGACCGGCGAACTTTCGTAGAGCACGAGCACTTCGCGAATCAGCGCATTGAGGTCGACGTCGCCAAAGCTCGGTGGCGGCATGCGGGCATAGTCGCGGAAATCGTTGACCATGCTTTTCATTGCCTCGACTTGATTGACAATAGTCTGCGTGGCGCGCGCGAGCATGGCTTGCGAGGCTTCGTCGAGTTTGGGCGCGAGCTTGTGTTGGATGCGTTCGGCGGAAAGCTGAATTGGGGTGAGCGGATTTTTGATTTCGTGCGCGAGGCGGCGGGCGACTTCAGCCCATGCGGCATTGCGCTGCGCCGAGATGAGTTCGGTCACATCGTCGAACACCACGACAAAACCGCTGCCCGATGTCTGCGGCAAACGCGAACCGTGCACGAGCAAAGTCTGGTTGCGCCCGTCTTCGCGGGTGATTTCGGCCTGCTGGTTCCAGTCGTTGTCGTGCTCTTCAAAGCCCTTGATGATGAGGTCGCGAAACGCATGCAAATGCGGCCATTCCTGCGGTGTGAGGTTTTCGAATCCGCTCAGCTCATCGTCGAGGATTTGCATCGCGCCACGATTCGCGGCGCGCAAACGGCCTTCTTCGGAAAACGCGAGCACGCCGGTCGATAGATGGCCGAGCACGCTTTCGAGATAAACCCGCGCGGCTTCGACTTCCGCCTGGTTCTTGTCGGCGAGCGCGCGCGCTTCCATCAACTGACGCGTCATGCGGTTGAACGATTGCGTCAAGGTGCCCAGTTCATCGCGCCCGGGGAGCGCCTGGCGCGGGCTGAAGTCGCCTGCCGCGACCGCTTGCGTGCCTTCGGCCAGAATCGATAGCGGGGCGGAAATATTGCGTGCGAATTCGACCGCGATCGCAATCGCGGCGAAAAGTGCGAGCAGCACGGTGAGCGTGAGGGTCAGCGAATAAATCCGGATCAGGCCGGTGCGTCCGAGCAGGAGTTCCTGATAATCGCGGTGGCCGGCCTGAATGCTGTCGAGTGTGCTGGCGATGCCGCTTGGCACCCGCTTGGTCATCTCCAGATATTCGGCTTTGGAGACGAGACTGCGCGCCGGAATTGGTACGATGACGCGCAGCGTGAGTTCGGTGCCTTCACCTTCAATGGCATGCAGCCCATGCGCGAGGCGCGCTTGGCGGAGCAAAGCGCCGGTATTCGGGTCCGCGAGCAGCGTCATGCCGATACCGATGCTGGAAACCAGGATGTTGCCATTGCCGGTGAATAAGGTCGCAGTATCCGCGCCGGCACTGTCGCGCAGGCGATCGAGCTGTTTGACGCTGGGGATCGCACCCGATTCACCGAGTTCTTCCGTGATCGAATGGACCTTGGTTGTGAGCTGCTCTAAAAGATAATCGAGCACATTGCGGCCGAGCTGCAAACCGGAATTGAGCGCGGAGTCGACACGCACATCGAACCAGGACTCGATCGAACGTGTCGCGAACTGTAGCGATACGCCGTAGATGAGGATGCAGGGGACGACCGCTATCAGGGTCAGCATACCCAACAGTTTCAATTTCAAGCGGGAACCGAACTGATGCTCGCGGTATTCGCGCCACACACGGTGGATTTGGAACAGCACGAGCAAGAGCAGGAGCAGCGCAATGGCGCCATTCAATTCGAGCAGCAGCTGGTAGTTTTTCGCAAACAGCGAAGTTTTTGAGCTGGCTGAAGCGAGCAGGAAAAGCAAAATGCCTGCGATGGCGGAGAGGGAGGCGACCAGGGCTCTCATTGCGCGGCCAGGAAAGTCCAATTGGACCACGGGCTTGCGAGATCCCAGTCGCGCGAACCGATTGCCGTGACCTGGAAGGGGCGTGGTAATTGATTGGTGTCGAGGCGGAAACGCAGGGCGACGTTATACGATTCACCGGAGTTCAGGCGGTTGCGCTCAATGATGCTCCAATTGCGCAAGCGTTTCATCGCGCCCAGCGCATCGGCGAGCTGGTCGAAGTTCTGGCCGAGGGAGCCGACCGCCAGCCGGTAAGTGCGCGTCAGGGGCTGATAGCTTAAACGGAAGGCTAGACGCCGCTCGACGATTTTTTCGTCCCACCAGTACCAGCGGCCGCGTGTGATGATGCATTCGGCGACGAAGTGCAGCGGAATGCCATGCTCAAGCACTTCCTCCAGGCGTGAATTGAGATCGAGCGTGATGTCGGCGTTGATGACATAGAAATCATCCACGGGCACGAGTTCCGCGTAGCGGATTTCGGCTTGGTTATTCGCCTTGGCTGTGCCGCTGTATAGGCCAATACAAAAAATCAATGTCAGCGCTATGAAGAGGCCACGCAGCAGAGACGGAAGGCAATGATGGCGTGCGAACATTTCAAGTCGCTTTTTCGAGCAGAGCGAAGAAGAAACCGTCATGGTCTGCATTTGGTAACAGATTGCACTCCAGAGAGCCATCGAGAAGCAGGCGCCGACAGTCCGGCATGCGTGTCGCGAAACGTGCGACTTGAAGACTGTTTTCCTCCGGGAAAACCGAGCAGGTTGCATACAACATTTTTCCGCCGGGTTTCAACAGAGGCCATAATGTTTCCAGGATCGAAAACTGAATTATTGCAAATTTACCAATATCATCATATCGGCGTAACCACTTAATGTCAGGGTGACGACGCACTACTCCTGATCCACTGCAAGGAACGTCCGCTAGAATCCGGTCGAAGTGTTTGCCGTTCCACCATTCCGCAGGCGTTCGTGCGTCGCCGACTTTCATTTCCGCGTCGAGCCCGAGGCGTTCGAGATTGGCCGTGATCCGTTTGGCGCGGACGGGATCGTTATCGAGCGCGAGGACTTCGCAATCAGTTTGTTCGAGCAGATGCGCGGTTTTGCCGCCCGGCGCCGCGCAGGCATCCAGCACCCGCATGCCGGGTTCAACGTCAAGCAGCGATGCAGCATGTTGAGCCCCCCAATCCTGGACAGAGAAAAGCCCCTCGGCGAAGCCGGGTAGACTTGCGACAGGGGCGGGCTGCACAAGTTGCAGCGCCCAATCGCCGAGCGGCCGCGTCGCATGCCCTGCCGCCGCAAGCGCGCTTGCGACGGCATCGCGCGTTGCGCGGCGGCGGTTGACGCGCAGCGTCATCGGCGGGTGTTGGTTGTTGGCGCTAAGAATCGCGGCCCAGTCGCGCGGATTGTTTTTGCGCAGGCGTTCGATCCACCAGCGCGGGTGACGCAGCGCCGCTTCGCTGTCGGCCTTCATCGCGAGGGCCAGACTTTCTTGTTGGCGCAAGGCATTGCGCAGGACGCCATTGACGAGAGCTTTGAGTCCCCCGCCCGCGATCCGGGCCGCGGCTTCGACGCTTTGATCGACAACGGTATGCGCTTGTTCGGGCCGGGTTTCGAGACGATGTAGGGCAACGCGCAAGAGTGCATCGATATGCGGTTCGCTCAACGCCTGTTGGAGCAGGCGGCGCAGCTGACATGCCGCGCGGCCGTAGTCGCGCAGCGTGCCGTAGCTCAAATCCATCACCGCGCCGCGTTGACTCGGCGAGAGTTCCGGGTGCGCGCGCCAAACGTTTTCAAGTCCATCGTTCAAGCTGTGTCCCGCCATGACGCCTGCAACGACTTCGGCGGCAATGCTCAATGCGAGCGCGAGTGAGTCGGCCGGCAGCGGCGTCGGGTTCGGCCGTGCAGCGCTGCGAGGACGGAGTGGGCGATTCTTTATCATTTGAATGGCGTGATTGAATTGAAGTTAGATAAGCCAGTGTAAGCGCGGACAGGCGTCGGCGGCGATCAGGAGCAGCGCGTTTTGCGCATAGTCTTGTGCCAGTTCGCAGGCGTCGGTGGGCGGGATGCCGAGGACGAGGAAACTGGCTTCGTCCGGCCATTCGCCGTGCGGGTCGCGCGCCATGCCATGCAGGAAATCGTAGCCTTTCTGTTTTAGCTGGCTGGCGAGTGCGTGCATGCGCTCTGCGTTTTCGCTCTCGGACAAACGTTGGCTGGCAGGGTTGCAGGCGGTCAGATACGCGGCGCAGTGCAGAGGTGTTTGAGCGAGCAGCGGAAACAGTCGCGCCTCGGGCTGATCGATTCTCAGCACGAGGCGCTGGGGCAGGCGGACGTGATACTCGGTCGCGCGATAGGCCGCTTCGAGCCGCGGGTCGCGCATCGTTGCTTAAGCACGCATGGTGCGCAAACGCCGGATGCGTTCCTCGGTCGGCGGGTGCGTCGCGAACAAGCCCGCCATGCCGCGGCCCGAGAGCGGGTTCATAATCATCATCTGGCCGGTTTCGGGATGCGCTTCGGCCGTAGGCATCGGAATGCCGCGCGCGTAGTGGTCGATCTTCTGCAAGGCATCGGCGAGCGCATTCGGATCGCCGCAGATTTCCGCGCCGCCACGGTCGGCTTCGTATTCGCGCGCGCGCGAGATCGCCATTTGAATTAGGCTGGCGGCCAGGGGCGCGAGGAGGGCGACCGCGATACCGACGATCGGGTTGGCGCGCCGGCCGTTTTCATCGCGGCCGCCGAAGAACATGGCGAAATTTGCAAGCGCCGAAATCGCGCCGGCGAGCGTGGCCGTAATCGTCGAGGTCAGGATATCGCGGTGTCTGACGTGCGCGAGTTCGTGCGCCATCACGCCGCGCAATTCGCGTTCCGAGAGCATTTGCAGAATGCCGCTCGTCGCGGCGACGGCGGCATGCTCCGGATTGCGGCCGGTCGCGAAAGCGTTCGGCTGCTGTTCGTTGATGAGGTAGACGCGCGGCATCGGCAACTGGGCACGCTGCGCGAGATCGCGCACGATGTTGTAGAGATAGGGCGAATTGGTGGCGTCGACTTCCTGCGCGTTGTACATGCGCAGCACCATTTTGTCGGAGAACCAGTAGGAGAACAGGTTCATTCCGCCGCCGAGCAGGAGCGCGAGCAGCATGCCGTTTCTGCCGCCGACAACTGCGCCGATCATGCCGAAAAGGGCGATGATGCCGGCCATCAGAATTGAGGTTTTGAGCCAGTTGCCGAACATTTTCAGTGCTCCGTTTGTAGTCTTGGAGCCGCTAATAAAACCCAGCGAAGCGGTGCAGGCAAGGCGCGCGAAACGCAGACAGTACAAGTAGTACGGCAAGTGAGCGCAACGCAGCATGCAGGGTTTTATTAGCGGCTCTTTTCGATATGGCGGCTTGCGTCGGATAAATCAAGTGCTCTCGGCCGGCAGGTCGAAACATGCGCCGGCGGCAATCGGAAAGCCGCGCAGGAAATCGGCCGCGGATAGGCGCTTGCCGCCCGCTTTTTGCAGCATGGTCAAGCGCAAGGCGTCTTCACCGCAGGCGATATCGACGCCGTCCGCATTCGCGCTGAGCACGCTGCCGGGCGCTGCATTACCGGCGATACACCGCGCTTGCCAGATTTTTACCGTGGCGTCGGACAGCGTGGCGCTACAGCCGGGGAAGGGGTCGAAGGCGCGGATTTTCCGTTCGAGAACTGTTGCGGGCTGGCGGAAATCGAGCGCGGATTCCTGCTTGGAAATTTTCGCGGCATAGGTCACGCCCTCGCTCGGCTGTTCCGTTGGCGCCAGTTCCATTAATGCGACGCGGTGCAATGTTTCGACGATCATTTGCGCGCCGAGTTCGGCGAGTTTGTCGTGCAGGCTGCCGGTCGTCTCATTGGCGGCAATCGGCAGGGCGCGGCGCGTCAGCATCGGGCCGGTATCGAGGCCCGCATCCATTTGCATCAGCGTGATTCCGCTTTGCGTATCGCCCGCTTCGATTGCGCGGTGGATCGGCGCCGCGCCGCGCCAGCGCGGCAGCAGCGAGGCGTGGATGTTGATACAGCCAAAGCGCGGCAGGTCGAGCACCGCCTGCGGCAGGATCAGGCCATAAGCGGCCACGACGAGCACATCGGGCTGGACCGCAGCGAGCGCCGCTCTTTGCTTCGGCGTGCGCAGTTTTTCCGGCTGGTCGACCGGAATGCCGTGCGCGAGCGCCACTTGTTTGACCGGGCTGGCCAGCCGTTGCAGACCGCGGCCTGCCGGGCGGTCGGGCTGGGTGAGCACGAGCGGAACATCGAAACCCGCGGCGAGGATGGCGCGTAGCGCCGCCGCGGCGAATTCCGGTGTTCCGGCGAAAGCGATTTTCATGTGCAAAACCCTTGAATGATCGGACGAGGCTGCGCTTTGCCGCAAATACGCGGGCGCGGGAAACGGCTAGGCCGTAATCCGCGCGCGTTTCGCGAGTTTGGTTTTGATCCGGTTTTGTTTGAGCGGCGAAAGGTATTCGACGAAGACCTTGCCTTCGAGATGATCGATTTCGTGCTGAATGCAAATCGCCAGCAGGCCCTGGGCTTCCATTTCGAAAACCCCACCCTCCCGGTTGAGCGCCCGGACTTTGACCCATTCGGCGCGCGCAACTTTTTCATAAATGCCGGGCACGGAGAGGCAGCCTTCTTCGCAGACGCGTTCGCCGGACTTCTCCAGGATCTCCGGATTGATGAAAGCGAGCGGGCCGGAACGGTCTTCTGTCGCATCGATGACAACAACTCGTTTGTGCACGTCGACTTGCGTGGCGGCAAGGCCGATTCCGGGCGCGGCATACATGGTTTCGAGCATGTCGCTAATGAGTTGCCGGATTTCGTCGTTAACCTCCGCTACGGGCTGCGCAATGGTGTGAAGCCGGGGGTCTGGGAAGTGAAGAATAGGCAGAAGCGCCATAATTGCTTGCCGGATGAAGGGACTATGTGCAGAATCTGAAGCGAAATCTCAAATTTCGACGTTCTTGTATTTTTTATTATTTCAAGAATGCGAAAAACGAGCACGCTCCACCAGGATTTAACAACCAAGACGGTCCGCGCGAGCGCATTTCAAGGATCGTCGCATACATACCGCT
The DNA here is from genome assembly GCA_009781175.1 of Betaproteobacteria bacterium. Lineage (GTDB taxonomy): Bacteria > Pseudomonadota > Gammaproteobacteria > Burkholderiales > Rhodocyclaceae > Niveibacterium. Next base: position 20,007 of record WQYQ01000011.1, on the reverse strand, counting down.
GAGGCATTTCATGCTCCGCATTATATCCGCGCTGATCTTGCTTGTTTCCAGCCTGACAGCTGTAGCCGATACAGTTAAGTTGGCGGACAACGCCCCCGACGCTTATACCGTGGTCAAAGGCGATACGCTGTGGGACATTTCCGGGCGTTTCCTCAAAGAGCCTTGGCGCTGGCCCGAGGTCTGGCATATGAACCGCGAGCAGATCAAAAATCCGCATTGGATTTTTCCAGGCCAAACGATTTATCTGGATCGCAACGGCCCTTCTCTCTCGCTGAATAAACCAGGAGAGGGGGCGGCGGAAGGCGTTGCAGGCACGGTCAGATTGCAGCCCCAGATCCATGCGTCGGAGATTAGCCCGATTCCTAGCGTGGCAGTCAGTGCCATTGCGCCGTTCCTGACGCGCCCCCTGGTTGTGACAGATGGCGATCTCGCTGGTTACGGGACGATTGTCGCGACCGACGAAGGCCGTTTGAACGTGGGCGCGGACGATGTGATTTTCGCCAAGGATCTGGTTCAAGGCGTCGATGATTGGGAGGTTTACCGGCGTCCGGAACCCCTCGTCGATCCGGTCACTAACGAAGTGCTCGGCAATGAGGCGATTTATCTGGGAACGGCGAGACTGACCGAGCCCGGTGTGCCCGCAACGCTGCGGATTACTTCCTCCGAGCGCGAGATCAGCGTGGGCGACCGTTTGATCCCCGCGGTCAAACCGGACATCGTGTCCTTCGTGCCGCATGCGCCGTCGGGCAAGCTTGAGGGACGCGTCATCAAGATGCACGACAGCCTGTTCCATAGTGGCAAATACAGCGTGATCGCGGTCGGTGTCGGGCGTCATGACGGCATCGAAGCCGGCCATGTGCTCGGGATTTATCAGACCCGCCCGGATGCGGTTTATCGTGGGGAGACTTTCCAATTGCCCGAGCAGCGCATCGGCCTGTTGTTCATATTCCGTGTTTTCGATCGGGTTTCCTACGGTTTGATCGTTGAAAGCTCAGGTCCGGTCAAGATTTCGGATATGGTTCGTCAGCCTTGAGCGATCGCGATGCCAGCCTTGCCGCTTGGCTGCGCTTGAGTCTGATTCCGGGCATCGGTCCGGAAAACCAACGCGCCCTTTTGACGGCCTTCGGATTACCGGAGGCCGTTTTTGCGTCGAGCCGGCCTGCGCTTGCCGGCGTAATCGGCGAGCGGCTTGCCGCCGCGTTGTGCGATACCGATAACCGGGCCAAGGTCGAGGCGGCGCTGCAATGGCGCGCAGTGCCCGGCAATGCGATCGTGACCTTGGCCGACCCCGAATACCCGGCCGCCTTATTGCATACGGCCGATCCGCCTAGTCTGCTGTATGTGAAAGGGCGGGTCGAACTGCTCGCACGTCCCTCGCTCGCGATTGTCGGCAGCCGGAATCCAACCGCACAGGGCTTGGCCAATGCCGAAGCCTTTGCCAAGGTTTTATCGCAAAGCGGTTTGGCGGTCGTGAGCGGGCTCGCACTGGGTATCGACGCCGCTGCGCATCGCGGCGGTTTGGCGGGCGAGGGAGGCACGATCGCTTTCATCGGCACGGGGGCGGACCGGATTTATCCCGCCCGGAACGCCGAATTGGCGCGGCAGATCGCGGAACAAGGTGTGATCGTCAGCGAATTTCCGCTCGGCATGCCGCCAGTGCAGCACAATTTTCCGCGTCGCAATCGCCTGATCGCAGGTATCGCGCGTGGTGTTCTGGTGGTCGAGGCGGCGCAGCAAAGCGGTTCCTTGATTACCGCCCGGCTCGCGGCGGAACTCGGCCGGGAAGTCTTTGCGATTCCCGGATCGATTCATTCGCCCTTGTCCAAAGGTTGTCATCAATTAATTAAGCAGGGCGCAAAACTTGTCGATGATGCGGCCGATATCCTGGCTGAGCTGGCATGGGGGCGACCCGCGGCAAGCGTGGCGAACGAGCCAGTTTCCGCGGAAGGATTACCGGATTCGGCGGTTTTGGTGCTGCAAGCTATGGGGTTTGATCCGGTTGATATGGATACGCTATGTGCGCGCAGTAACTTGACGCCGGAAGTGCTCTTCGACATTCTGTTGGCGCTGGAGTTTGACGGGCGCGTGGCAAAACTGCCCGGAGGGCGTTTCCAGCGCTTATCCTAGCTGCAAGCACAAAAACATAAACCGGAACTTCAAAATACGCTGCCTATGATTGACATCCTCGTCTACGTTTTCGAAAGCTACGGCTATCCCGAGGCTTGCCCTGAGCCGGAGCAGCTTGCGCGCAAGCTCACCGCGGCAGGGTTTGATCCGGAAGAGATCGACTCCGCGATCGAATGGCTTTCCGGTTTGCGCGGCATGGCCAGCGAGGCCGCGCCCGCTATCGCTCCGAATGGGCGTTCATTCAGGGTCTATTGTGAAGCCGAGTTTGTGCGCCTGAGCGTGGAATGCCGCGGCTTTCTCGCTTTGCTTGAAGATGCCGGCGTTTTTGATGCCTTGAGCAGGGAGCGCATTATCGAACGTGCGATGGCTTTGCCGGGGGGCGAGGTTTCGCTGAGCAAAATCAAAGTGATCGTTTTGATGGTGCTGTGGCAGCAGCAAGAAAACGTCGATTCACTCGTGCTTGACGAATTGCTCACGGATGAGAGCATCGACGAGCCGGGTATCGAGCAAAGCGAACTACACTGATAAGCATTCACCAATTCACCCGCAGCGGAACCGTTCCTTGCCATGACCGGAGCCGCTTGCCTATGATGCCCTGCAAGAGTCGGCGTTTGAGCTGATCCGCAGCGGACCAAACATTCTTTATGAGCAAACAACTGATCATCGCCGAAAAGCCTTCTGTTGCGCAGGACATTGCGCGCGCGCTCGGCGGTTTTACCCGCGAAGGCGATTATTTCGAGTCCGAGCACTATGTGTTGTCTTCGGCCATTGGTCACTTGCTCGAATTGGCGGTGCCGGAGGAGTACGAAGTCAAGCGCGGAAAGTGGAGTTTCACGCATCTGCCGATGATTCCGCCGCGCTTCGCGCTCAATCCGATCGACAAGACGGCCGACCGGCTCAAGCTGCTGACGAAGCTCATCAAGCGCAAGGACGTGACCGGCCTCGTGAACGCCTGCGACGCGGGCCGCGAGGGTGAGCTGATTTTCAACTACATCGTTCAGCATGCGAAAAGCGACAAAGCGGTGAACCGGCTGTGGCTGCAATCGATGACACCCGCCGCGATCCGCGATGGTTTCGCCAGACTGCGTGCCGCGCGCGAGTTGAGCGGACTGGCTGACGCCGCCGTAAGCCGTGCCGAGAGCGATTGGCTGATTGGCATCAACGGCACGCGTGCGATGACCGCCTTCAACTCGAAGAGCGGCGGTTTTCATTTGACGACGGTTGGCCGCGTGCAGACGCCGACGCTCGCGCTCGTGAGCGAACGCGAAGAGCGGATTCGTAAATTTGTCTCGCGCGATTACTGGGAACTCGAAGGTCATTTCGGCGCCGCGGCGGGCGAATACATCGGCCGCTGGTTCAATGAGGCTTTCAAAAAGGACGAAAACGACGAACACGCGAGTGCGACACGTCTTTGGGATCAGGCGCGCGCCGAGGCGATTCGCGCCAAATGCGAAGGCAAATCGGGCAAGGTCGAAGAGGAAAGCAAGCCTTCGACGCAGCTCTCGCCGTTGCTCTTCGACCTCACCAGTCTGCAGCGCGAAGCGAACGGCCGTTTCGGTTTTTCGGCGCGCACGACGCTGCAACTCGCCCAGGCGCTGTATGAAAAACACAAGGCGCTGACCTACCCGCGTACCGATGCGCGCGCGCTGCCGGAGGATTACCTGGCGACCGTCAACACCGTCTTGAACGGTTTGCCGGATCGCTACGCGCCGTTTGCAAAGGAAATCGTCAAGCAAAGCTGGGTACGGCCGAACAAGCGCATTTTCAACAACGCGAAGATTTCGGACCACTTCGCGATCATCCCGACCGGCAGCGTGCCGAAAAGTTTGTCGGAAGCCGAGGCGAAGCTCTACGACCTCGTCGTCAAACGCTTTCTCTCGGTGTTTTACCCGGCCGCCGAATATCTGGTGACGACGCGGATTACGCGCGTCGAAGGCGAAGCCTTCAAGACCGAGGGCAAGGTGCTCGTTAATCCGGGCTGGCTCGCGATCTATGGCAAGGAAGGCGTCGGCGACGACAAGGAAGAGGCCGCGCCGGCGCTTGTTCCCGTCAAACCCGGCGAAACCGTGTCCGCCGACGAAGTGCTCGTCAAACCCAACGCAACCCGGCCGCCCGCGCGCTACAACGAAGCCACGCTGCTGTCGGCGATGGAAAGCGCGGGCAAGCTTGTCGACGATGAGGAACTGCGCTCGGCCATGGCCGAGCGTGGGCTCGGCACGCCGGCAACGCGCGCGCAGATCATCGAAAACCTGATTACCGAACAGTACATGCTGCGCGAAGGGCGCGAACTGATCCCGACTGCCAAGGCGTTTTCACTGGTTACGCTGCTCAAGGGCCTGGGCGTCGAGGAGCTGACTTCGCCCGAACTGACCGGCGAATGGGAGCACAAGCTCGGCCAGATCGAGCGCGGCGCCTTGTCGCGCGCCGAATTCATGCGCGAGATCGCGGCGATGACCAAGCATATCGTCGAGCGCGCGAAGAGCTACGATTCCGACACCGTGCCCGGTGATTTCGGCGTGCTCAAAGCGCCGTGTCCGAAGTGCGGCGGCGTGATTCGCGAGACCTACAAAAAATTCCAATGCGGCAATTGCGACTATTCCTTGTGGAAGATTGTCGCCGGCCGTCAGTTTGAATTGCAGGAAATCGAAACCCTGCTGACCGAAGGCGTCGTCGGCCCGCTTACGGGCTTCCGCAATAAGATGGGGCGGCCGTTCAACGCGATCATCAAGTTGAACGACGAGAAGCAGCCCGAGTTCGATTTCGGCCAGCCGAAGGACGACGAAGCCGCCGAGCCCGTCGACTTCTCCGGCCAGGAATCGCTCGGCGCTTGTCCGAAATGCCATGCGAATGTCTACGACCACGGCATGTCCTACGTGTGTGAGAAATCCGTTGGACCGGGCAAGTCTTGCGACTTCCGTTCGGGCAAAGTGATCCTGCAGCAGGAGATTGCGCCGGAGCAGATGAAGAAGCTGCTCCACGAGGGACGTACCGATCTGCTCAAGGAATTCGTTTCGGCGCGCACGCGGCGCAAATTCTCCGCCTACCTGGTGCGCGGCGCCGACGGTAAGGTTGGGTTCGAATTCGAGAAGAAAGCGCCGCGCGCTCCGGCGAAGAAAAAAGACAAGGCTGAGGCCGAGACTGAAACCAAGCCGGCGCGCGCGCGCCGCAAGAGCGCCGCCTGAAGGGCTATTCCGGGGTGGAAAGCTGGCTTTTTCTCGGCGGGTTGCTTGGGGTTTTTTACCTCATCGTTGTGCCTCTGATTGCGTTTTCGGCGCTTTCGCGCGCGGGGGAGGCGCGGCGTCAGATTGCAGCCTTGCAAGCCCGTCTGGCGCGTTTCGAAGCGGCCGAGGTTTCGCCCAAGGCGGCAGGGGCGCTTGACCACGGGTTGAGCGCAAGCCCCGCCATTCATGGCGGGGTCAGCGAGACAAACATTATTGGAGCCGAAGGTGCCTCCGATTTGTGGCGAGGAAGCCCCAACTTTCAAGTTGGGGTGACTCACGCAGCCGGGGAAATTGCCGGCAAGCCACGCGAGATTCCGCAGGCGGTGGCGCCGAGCAAGCCGCATGAGCTGGCGCAGCCGGCTGCGGTCGAAAAGCCACAGCAGGAGGCGCAGTTTTCTCCGGCAGCGCCGCAGCCTGCTCCGGCAAGGGCGGCAAGCCCGCCGCTTACTGCGGCGCCCGCAAAGAAAGTCGCGCAGCACGATGCGAATCCGCTTTCCGGGCTCATCGGCTGGCTCCTCAAGGGCAATCCGCTCGCCAAGATCGGCGCTTTGCTGCTGTTCTTCGGCTTGTCGTATCTCTTCAAATATTCGGTCGACCATGCGCTGATTCCGATCGAGCTGCGCCTGGCGGGCGCGGGGCTGCTGAGCCTTGGCTTTCTCGCCGTCGGTTGGCGTTTGCGCAAGCGCCAGCCCTTGTACGCGCTGATTCTGCAAGGTACAGCGGTGGGCGCGTTTTATCTCACCGCATTTGCCGCATTCCGTCTCTACGCGCTTTTGCCGCAGCAGGCGGTGTTCGCGCTGATGATCGTCATTTGCGTGGCGAGCGTGGTGCTGTCGGTCTTGCAGCGCGCGCAAAGTCTGGCGGTCGTGGCCGCGCTCGGCGGTTATCTGGCGCCGGTGCTGCTCTCGACCGGCGGAGGCAGCCATATCGCATTGTTCGGGTATTACGCGATGCTCTCGGCCGGCATTTTGGCGGTCAGCGTATGGCAAATCTGGCGTCCGTTGAATCTCGTCGGCTTCATCTTTACCTTTGGCGTCGCCGCGCTGTGGGGGAAAGATCATTACGAGCCCGGCTTTTATCTGAGCTGCCAGTTGTTCCTGCTGCTGAATTTCGTGATCTTCGGCATCCTCGCGCCGCTGGCCGCGCTGCGGCAGGATTCGAAGAGCCTGCGCTTCGTCGATGGCTCCTTGGTTTTCGGTACGCCGCTGGCCGCGTTCGGGATGCAATATTTTCTGATGCGCGAACAGAGCTGGCCGTTCGGCGCGGCGTTCTCGTGTCTTGCGCTTGGCGTCGTCTATCTGCCTTTGGCGCGCGCGCTGATGCGCAGATGGCCGGAAGCCGGCAAGCGGATGGCGGTTTCCTTCATCGCGCTCGGCGGCGGCTTCGTCACGCTGGCGATTCCGCTTGCGCTCGCGGCGCGCTGGACTGCGCTCGCCTGGGCGCTCGAAGGGCTCGGCCTGGTGTGGGTCGGCTTGTCGCAGCAGCATCGCCGCATGGCCTGGAGCGGCACTTTGCTGATCGCGCTGGCGGCCGGTTCGGCGTTTGTCGCATGGCCGCTCGATAACGTGACGATGTTGCTGATTTTCGGCGTGCTCGCGCTCTCCAGCCTGGGCGCCGGTTTGTTCTGGTCGCGCCGCATGGCGCTCTATAACGAAGCTATACCGCTCAGTCTCGCGCTATGGCTGGGCGGAATTTGCGCCTGGCTGTGGTGGGTGTTCGACGGAGCAGAGCGTTTGTTCTGGCTGCGGCTGCGCCCGGAGGATGCCGATTACAGCATGTTGGCGCATCTCGTTTGGCCGCGGGCCATGCTGGCGGGCTTGGCGCTCAGCGCGGTTTCGGCCTGCGCTTGGATGTTTGCCGGGGAGCGTTTGCGCTGGCGGCTGCTGCGCCATTCGGGCTGGTTACTTTGGCCGATCGCCGCAGGCGTGCTGGCGGCGTTGCTGGCGCGCATCCAAACCCCGGCCTTGAGCGGATTCCAGGCTTGCGCCTGGATGCTTGCATTGGTCTGCGCCGTGCTGATTCTGAAGCGGACCGAGCCCGATTTGTCGACGCCGCAACAGAAACTTTCTGCTCATCTTGGCTTGTGCTGGATCACGCTGGTGGTGTGCGGCACTGAGGTGGCATGGCGGATCAGGGAGTTGCCGTGGGGCTGGAGCGCCCTGGGGCCCGTAATCGTCTTGTGTGCGCTGGCGCTGGCGATCCTCGTGATGCGCGTGCTGGAGCGGCGCCCCTGGCCCGTGTCCGCGAATCCGCGCACATACTGGATTCTCGGCCTGGCACCCGTGCTGCCCTTGATTATTTGGGCGCTGCTGACGGGAAACCTGTTCGACGGGCAACTGCCGGGCTGGCATTACCTGCCCTTGATCAATCCCTTGGAAGAGGCCGCAGCGTTTGCGCTGTTGATGCTGTGCGCATGGCGTTTGAAAACCGTGCGGATCTACCCCGCCTGGCGTCGGCCGAGCGCGCTTGCGCTGGCGGCTTTGAGCGCGTGGTGGCTCAACGGCGCGCTGGTGCGGGCGCTGGCCTTCTATGGCGATATCCCCTGGTATTTTGAGGCGCTGTGGGATTCGCGCCTGATTCAAACCACGCTCGCGATCGTGTGGACCTGCGCGGCGCTGTTCATCATGGCGCTCGCGCAGCGTCGCACGAGCCGGCCGATCTGGATCGGCGGCGCGAGCGTGTTGGGTGTCGTCATCGTCAAGCTGTTCCTTGTCGATAGCGCGCGTGGCGGTGGGTTGGCGCGCGCAGTGGCCTTTATCGGTGTTGCCATGCTGGTGTTTGTCATCGGCTATGTGGCTCCTTTGCCCCCGCGCAAAATCAAAGAACCTGTTCATAATCTTGCTGCGAGCCCGTGATCGGGACTCATGCGCTGCTCGGAATCCTCATTTATTTTTTATAAACTCCGGTTCCTGCGCTGCTCTTCGCCCCGCTGACGGGCTCTCGCGACAGATTATGAACAGGTTCAAAGACGCGGCGCATGCCGCATGAATCAGGTGGGACGTTTTATGTGGAAAGCATTTTTTACGACGCTGTTTTTGATCGCCTCCGTCGGCGGCGCTTCGGCTGAAAAGGCCGCAGTGCTCACGCCGCAGGATTTTGCGCGCGGTATCAGCATTCCCGGAACAAACCCCAATCATCCGTTTTATCGCCTCAATCTTCCTCTGGAAGTCTTGCTTGAGACTGCATGGCCGGATTTGCGCGATATCCGGGTTTTCAACAGCCAGAATGAGTCCGTGCCTTTCTGGTTGCTGAAGCCGAGCGCACAGCCGCCGCGCATGCAGACAGTGCCGATGCAAATGTTCCTGTTGCCGGAACAGGAACAGACTGGATCCCCCAATCGACCCAAAGTCGTCGTGCGGACGGGTCAAGGGCAAGTCGAACTTGCGCTGCCATTGGATCAAGAAGGCGACGATCGGCCCAAGGTGACGACGTATTTGCTCGAATGGCGCGATGAAAAACCGAGCGAGCGCCCCGGCAGGCTTGCGCGCATGCGTTTCGACTGGGAGCGTAGCGCGGAAAATTGGCGCGGGCAGGTCACGATCCTGGGCAGCAACGATTTGGACGATTGGTATGCCGTGTCCAGCGGCACCTTGACCGATTTAAAGGCCGGCAATGACAGTCTGCGTGTGGATGAGATTTCCTTGGCGTCGGGCTATGGCGGCTGGCGTTATTGGCTGGTGCGTTTCGATCGCGCCACGGCGCCGCAATTGAAGGGGGTGTCCGCGATTTATTTCGAGCGCGAAGAGGAGGTCGAAAAACTTCAGCTCGACATGCCGCTCAAGCGCATCTCGGAAAACGCATATGAATACGCCTTGCCGCATGCCTTGCCGGTGAGTGCGCTACGCATCGTGCTGCCCGAAACCAATGCGATTGCGAGCGCCGAACTGGCGACCCGCGCGGCGGACAATGAAGCGTGGCGCCCGCTGGGTTCCAGCACGCTGTATCGTTTGAACACCAACGGCACGGAACAGACGCAGCCCGATATCGATGCCGCCAACCATGTGCTGCAAGCGGTACGGATCGTCGCCACGGGCCCCGGCTGGGGCGGCAAAGCGCCCACGGTGAAGGCACTGACCGAGCCGCGCGTGCTGGTGTTCAATGCGCGCGGGAACGGGCCCTTCCTACTCGCATGGGGGGCGCGCGCCGCAAATGCCGAGGCGATGTCGTCGCCTGATCAGATTCCCGGCCTGAGCGGGGCGAACGCGATCGAGCGCTTGCCGCAAGCGATACTTGGTGTGCCCGTCAAACTCGGCGGGCCCGAACGGCTAACCGGGCAGAGCCCAGCCGAGCGCAGCGCCGGCTGGAAGAAAATGCTGTTATGGGTCGTGCTGGTTGCAGGGGCCGCTGCACTTGCATGGTTCGCGTTCCGTCTGATACGCGAGGTGCGCGCGGGCGAGGGCGAGTAGCGCTTTGGGATAGACGTAGCCATGAGGCGTTTGGGAATTCTGCCGAACCAGTGTTCCAGCAAGAATTTAGGTGTTGGCTAGCCAAAGCGGCGTATCAACTCGGTGAGCGCGAAGGCGACCGCCTGACGGCGTATGGCTTCGCGGTCGCCAGCGAAATAGGCCGTTGCGCTATCGACGCGCCCGGACGCGGTCCAGCCGAAACAAACCATGCCAACCGGCTTGTCAGGGGTTCCACCGCTTGGGCCCGCGACGCCGGAAACCGCAAGGGCAAATTGCGACTGCGAGCGCGCCAGCGCGCCTTGCGCCATTTCGCGTGCGACCGCTTCACTGACGGCGCCGTGCATATCGAGCGTGCTGGCTTGCACGCCGAGCATGTCTTGCTTGGCGGCGTTTGAATACGTGACCCAGCCGCGCTCGAACCAGATCGAACTGCCCGAGGTCGCGGTAAGCGTTTCGGCGATCCAGCCGCCGGTACAGGATTCGGCGGTCGCGAGCATCGCGTCGCGCGCGCGCAGCCATTCGCCGATGTGTAGCGAAAGCGTGGAAAGTTCAGTGTCCATTAGCCAAGTATCTGTTTAAGGATTGCGATCACGATAAGCGCATAAGCAGCGGCGAGAATGTCGTCGAGCATGACGCCCAAGCCGCTTTTGAGCCGTGCGTCGCACTGGCGGATCGGCGGCGGCTTGGTGATGTCGAAGAGCCGGAACAGGATGAAGGCGGCGATTTGCCAGAGCCAATGCGTGGGCGTGAAGAAAAGGACGAGCCACATCGCGACGAATTCGTCCCACACAATGCCGCCGTGGTCGATTTCACCTAGGCGGCGTCCGGTGATTTCGATTGCGAATATGCCGAGGATGAAACTCCAGGCGAGAAAGAGCAGGAATGCTGAATCGCTGGCGAAGACGAGACGCACGAATGGATAGAGCAGCCAGGCCGCGAGCGTGCCAAAGGTGCCGGGCGCGCGCGGTGCGAGGCCCGAGCCGAAACCGAGTGCGAAAAAATGCGCCGGATGCGCGATCAGAAAACGGAAAGTGGGTTGGATGGCCATGCGCGCGATGCTATCAGAACCTGTCCATAATCTTGCTGCGAGTGCGGCAACTGAGTGTGATCGGGGCTCATGCGCTGCTCTTCGCCCCGCTGAGGTGGCAAGGCGAACGCCTTGCGCGCAGGGATAGAACGGCGGAATGCTGTGATGCGATTAAAGATGTGGTAAAGAGTCGTTTACACGGGGCGAGCGTAAGCCCCAGGCTTTAACTTGGGGCGATTCACTATAAATCGTTGGATGAGTGAGGATTCCGATGCTGTCCTGGATTAGCGGTTTATTCGGTCGGAAGCGGCCTGCCGATGTGCAGGCGAAGGATTCGAATGCAACAACTCGCATGACTGCGCCGGCAGGCCCGAAAGCATCGCATCCAAGCGCACGGAGGATGGATGCCGCGCCCGCTGAAGCCGAGACCGAATTAAGCAGCGGTACGGCGCAGGAGATCGAGGGTGCGCTGTTTCAATGCGATCTTCTTGATTCGTCGCATCACGCGGTCGGTTATTTTTTCTCTCTGAACGAAGGGCGCCATAAAGCGCTGCGTGCGCGTTCGGCGCGGGTGCGGCAATTGTTCGATGGTTTGCTGATTGATCAGCTTGAGAAACTTGTGCCGACTTGGCCGAAACAGCGTTGCGTGCTTTTCCCGCTCGACGAAGGCAGCCTGGGCGATTCGAGATTGCCGCGTCTGGCGCCTTTACAGGCGATTTTGCGCATAGATTTTGAGACTGCCGATCAGGCGCCGCAACCGGCGACGCTGGAAACCATACCGAGCTTGAAACGCGCGGGGCTGCGCATTGCGCTCACGCCAGAACCGGGCTCGCCATGTTTCGAGGCATTGGCTGAGTTCGCGGATGCTTTCGTACTGGATTTTTCCAGTATCGAACTGGATACCATCAGCGAGATGGCGCTCGAACTCGCCACCCGTTTTCCGCACACGCCGCGCATCGCGCAGAACGTTAGCAATATCGATGAATGCGAGTTTGCCCTGAAGCTCGGTTGTACCCTGGCGTCCTGCGGTTTTGCGCGGATGCGCGGCAATTGGGAAGGCAACAAAATCGCACCGAATCATTTGCACATTGCATCGCTGCTTGGCCGTATCAATGGGGATTGTGAGCTACGGGAAATCGCCGATGCCCTGAAGCATGATGCTGCCTTGTCATATCGCTTGCTGCGTTATATCAATTCCGCCGCGAACGGCATGCCGACGCAGATCGGCTCGATTGAACAAGCGCTTGTCATTCTCGGCAGGAGGCCGCTGTTTCGTTGGCTTTCGCTGCTGTTTTTTGCCGGAAACCGCGAAGCGGAACATGATCCATTGATGGAGACGGCGCTTGTGCGCGGTCGCATGATGGAAACCTTGGGCAAACGCCTGGCGGTGGCCCAGCGCGAGGACTTGTTCGTCACGGGCGTTTTTTCCTTGCTCGATCTGGTGCTGAAAGTCCCGCTGGCGGAAGCCTTGGAACCTCTGCATCTGTCAGAGCCGGTTCGCGCTGCGATTCTGGAAGGCCGAGGCCCTTATGCGCCGGCGCTTGCCGCGGCGGTGGCTTGCGAGGAAGGCGATCTGGCGAGGCTGCGGGCAGCCTGCAAACAGTTGGGCACGGTGCCAAACCTCGTATGCGGCGTGCATATGGATGCGCTGGCTTGGGCGCATATGCTGACCGCATAAATAGGAGGGTTGTGCCGTGGCCCTAGGCGGAAAAATGATCGAACCCGCGCGCGGCAAGCGGCTGAGCCTGGCCGTTGAGATCCAACATTACGAGTCCCAGGTTCGGCGTAATACGGCCGATCCGCGTAAGCGGAAGCGCTGCGCTGGCAAGCTGTGTGATCTGCGTGCGCAGCTCGGGCGGGGCGGTGAAGAGCAATTCGTAATCGTCACCACCCGATAGCAGGCATTGCAGGCTTTGTGCGCGGCTGGCGCCCGCCGCGTGCAGCGTGGTAAGTGGCAATGCGGCCTCATCGAGTTCGGCGCCGACATTGGAGGCCGTAAGAATATGCCGGAGATCGCCGGCCAGCCCGTCGGAGATGTCGAGCATGGCGCTGGCGCTACGGCGCAGCGCTTTGCCGAGCGCGATGCGTGGCTGCGGGCGATGCAGCGCCGCGAGGCAGCGTTGGAGTGCGGGCTCGCATAGAACAATCCGGTTTTTCAGGTGCCAGAGCCCAAGCGCCGCAAGGCCGGGCTGGCCTGAAACCCAGATGTCGTCGCCAGGGCGCGCGCCGTTGCGGCAAATCGCCTGCTTCGTGGGCACTTCGCCGAATACGGTGGCGCACAGATTGAGCGGGCCGCGCGTGGTGTCCCCGCCGATCCAGTCAACATTGAAGTGTGCGCAGCAGGTGGAAAAACCGTTCGCGAACGCCGCGACCCAGTCTTCATCGGCCTGCGGCAAAGCTAGCGCAAGCGCGATCCAGCGTGGTTCGCCGCCCATTGCGGCGATGTCGGAGAGATTGACCGCCGCAGTTTTCCAGCCGAGCGCTTCGGCATCGGTATCGGCAAAAAAGTGTGTGCCCGCGACAAGCATGTCGGTCGATACGAGCAGTTCGTAGCCCTGGCGTGGCGCGACGATCGCACAGTCGTCGCCAACGCCGAGCACGCTATGCCGCGTGAGGTGCGCGAAATGGCGGCGGATCAGATCGAATTCGGAGGGCATCGTCGATCGCCCCGTCAGGTTTACTTGCGCTGCGGCGGGTTCTTTTTCGCGTGTTCGATTTCCGCCTCACGCAGCCGTGGCACGAGTTTGTCGAGCACGCCGTTGACGAAACGATGGCCTTCGGTGCCGCCGAAATTCTTGGCCAGTTCGATGGCTTCGTTGATGACGACGCGGTAGGGCGTTTCGGGGCAGTGCTTGAGTTCATAGGTGCCGAGCAGCAGGATCGAACGTTCGATTGGCGAGAGTTCGCCGATCGGGCGGTCGATGAACGGAACGAATTCCGCTTCCAGCTCGTTGGCCCGGTCGGCCGCGTTGCGCAGCAGCGCAAGCGTCAGGCCGCGGTCGGCGCGCGACCAGTCGCCGCCTGTTTCTTCGCCGGTTTGCAGCACGTCTTCGACAACCGGAATCGAGTTGCCAGTCAGTTGCCATTGATAGAGACCTTGCAACGCGAGTTCGCGCGCGACGCGGCGCGGAGTTTTTGCCGGGGTGGGGTTCATGCCTTGATTGCCTTGAGCAGATTGGCCATTTCGATCGCGGCCAAAGCGGCTTCCTTGCCCTTGATCGACATGCGGGCGAGCGCCTGATCGTCGTCTTCGGTCGTGAGAATGCCGTTGGCGATGGGAATGCCGTGGTCGAGCGTGACGCGCGTGACGCCCGCGCCGGACTCGTTCGAGACGAGTTCGAAGTGATAGGTTTCGCCGCGAATGACGGCGCCGAGCGCGATCAGCGCGTCATAGCGGCCGCTCTGCGCCATGGCTTGGAGCACGAGCGGCGCTTCGAGCGCGCCGGGCACACTGGCGATGCGGATATGGTCGGGCGCGACGCCGAGTTCCAGCAGTTCGGTCGTGCAGCTTGAGAGCAGGCCCTCGCAAACATCAATGTTGAAGCGGCTCATGACGATGCCGACGCGCAGGCCGCTGCCGTTGAGGTTGGGCTCGTGTTCGGGGATGTGGTCGAAACGGGGCATACGACAGTCCTCGTTAAATAGGTCAATTTTCCGCCGGGCTGACGTAGCCGGTTACTTCGAGGCCAAAGCCGGTGACGTTTGGCATGCGGCGCGGATTGGCGAGCAGCCGGACTTTGCCGACGCCGAGCTGGCGCAAAATCTGCGCGCCGATGCCGAACAGCCGTGGGTCCCATTTTGAGGTCGGACGGCGTGCGCCGGACGGCGCGAGGCGTTCGAGTATTTCTTCGCCGCTTTCATACCGCCGGAGCAGGACGAGCGCGCCGTGGCCATTGGCGGCGATCAGGCGCATCGCTTCGTCGACCCCGTAAGTGTGATGATTGTGGCTGTCGGCAGGGTCGATGAAATCGAGCACCGAAACCGGCTCATGTACACGCACCAGAGTTTCGACCTCGGGCCGGATCGCGCCATGGCTCAGCGCGAGATGGACTTCGCCCGAAACCTTGTCGGAGAAGCTCGTGAGCTGGAATGGCCCATGCGCGGTCTCGATCGTCTTGTCCGAATGGCGCTCGACGAGTGTTTCGCTGTGCGCGCGGTATTCAATCAAATCGCGGATCGCGCCGATCTTCAAGCCGTGCTCGCGTGCGAATTCGAGCAAATCGGGCAGGCGCGCCATCGTGCCGTCGTCTTTGAGGATTTCGCAGATTACGGCGGCAGGCTCCAAACCCGCGAGCTGCGCCAGATCGCAGCCCGCTTCGGTATGCCCGGCGCGCACGAGCACGCCGCCGGGCTGCGCCATGAGCGGGAAAATATGACCGGGCTGAACAATGTCCTCGGGCTTTGCGTGACGGGCGACGGCGGCTTGCACGGTGCGCGCGCGGTCTTGTGCCGAGATGCCGGTCGTTACGCCTTCCGCCGCTTCGATCGAGGCGGTAAAGGCCGTCGCGAACTGCGAGCGGTTATCTTTCACCATCAAACCCAGGCCGAGCTGTTTGCAGCGTTCGGGCGCGAGTGTCAGGCACACCAGCCCGCGTGCGTGTTTGACCATGAAGTTGATCGCTTCTGGCGTCACATGCTCGGCGGCGAGCACAATGTCACCCTCGTTTTCGCGGTCTTCCTCGTCGATGAGGATCACCATTTTGCCGATGCGGATGTCCTCAATGATTTCGTGGGTTGGCGATAGCACACTCATGGTCATTTCCCTGTCACTTCCTTTTCCCAGCTTTGCATCCGCTCGACATAGCGTGCGATCAGATCGATTTCGAGATTGACGCGCGCGCCGCTCGCCAGGCGTTTGAGCGTGGTCATGGCGACGGTATGCGGAATCAGATTGATCGAAAAGTCCTGTCCGTTGACCGAATTGACCGTCAGGCTGACGCCATCGACCGCGATCGAGCCCTTGCGTGCGATATAGCCGGCCAGATCGGCCGGCGCGCGGATCACCAGTTCGTGGCTTTCGCCGATGCGTTCGAACTTTTGCACCACGCCGACGCCGTCGACGTGGCCGCTGACGAGGTGTCCGCCGAGCCGGTCGGAAAAGCGCAGCGCTTTTTCCAGATTGACTTCGCCCGGTGCATCCAGGCCGACCGTACACGCCAGCGTTTCCGCCGAAACGTCGTAGTGCAGTTTTTGCCCGTCGCGCCCGACGACGGTCAGGCAGACGCCGTTGTGCGCGACCGAGTCGCCCAATGCGATGTCAGAAATATCCCAATCGCCCGTGTCGACCGTAAGCCTGAGCCCCTTGCCGAGCGGCGCGGTGTCGACGATGCGGCCGATGGCGGCAACGATCCCGGAGAACATGGTTTGTCTGAATGCGAAAAAGTAGAATTCTAGCCGATCGGGGGTGAGCGGACTCGCGTATTTGGATGCATTTCGACTTGGCGGGAACTGAACATTTGAATGCGGCGCTGCGTGGTTTTCGGCCAAGGCGCCGCGCACACCGTCACGGATTGCTGTCAGGGACGATTCAGTTTTGCACGGCACTCGGGCTATAATGCGCCCTCTTTCGCCGGCATAGCTCAGTTGGTAGAGCAGTTGATTTGTAATCAAAAGGTCGTGGGTTCGATTCCTACTGCCGGCACCAGATAGCAATCCAAGCAAGTCCAAAGAAAGCCAGAATCTCAAGCGTTACCAAGGGTTATGGCTTTTTTCTTGTCCGGCATTGTCCGAAGCAATCCATTGCAATCCACGATATTTTGATGGTGCTTTGGTTGGCATGTGCCATCAAGGCAAATCTGGATACCATCATGCCGCTATCCGATACCACCATCCGCAACGCCAAGCCCGCTGACAAGCCCCGCAAGCTGTCGGATGAAAAAGGACTGCACCTACTCGTAACCCCGGCAGGTGGGAAGCTGTGGCGGATGCAGTACCGCTTTGGCGGCAAGCAAAAGCTGCTTGCCTTTGGCGCATACCCTGCCGTTACCCTCAAGGAAGCCCGAGAACGGCGCGACGAAGCCCGCAAGATGCTTGCCAATGGCAAAGACCCCGGTGCGGTCAAGCAAGTGCAGAAGGCCGCTATTGCCGCTGCAAGCGCCAACAGCTTTGAGGCGGTGGCTTTGGAATGGCTCGAATCGCGGCGCGACTCCGTAGAGCCTGGATCGCACGCAAAGACCTTGGCCAGGATGGAAAACGACGTGTTCCCCTGGCTTGGCGGCAAGCCCATCACCGAAATCAGCGCCGCCGATGTGCTGACCGTGCTGCGGCGGATCGATGAACGCGGTACACGCTACACGGCTCACAAGGTGCGTAGCGAAATCAGCCGGGCTTTCCGTTTTGCCGTCGCCACAGGGCGGGCGGAACGTGACCCCTGCCCGGATCTGCGCGGCGCGATCCAGCCGACGAAGACTGAGCATATGCCGGCGATTACGACGCCCAAGGAAGCGGCGGAACTCCTGCGCGCGCTTGACGGGCTTCCGGGGTACGTTTGTGGTGCGCTGTGCGCTGCTCCTTGCTCCTATGCTGTTCGTCCGGCCCGGCGAGCTACGCAAGGCCGAATGGTCGGGCTTCGATCTGAACAAGGCCGAATGGCGGTATCTGGTAACCAAGACGAAGACGGAACACCTGGTTCCGCTTTCGACTCAAGCGGTAGCGATCCTACGCGAGTTGCACGCCCTGACGGGAAGCCGGCGCCATGTGTTTCCGGGACGTGACCCGCAAAAGCCCATGTCCGATGCTGCGGTGAATGCAGCGCTTCGGCGCATGGGGTACGACACCAAGACGGAAATTACCGGCCACGGCTTCCGGACGATGGCGCGAACGATCCTGCATGAGGAACTGCACTTCAAGCCGGAAGTGATCGAACACCAGTTGGCGCACAAAGTGCCGGACGCCTTGGGGGCAGCGTACAACCGGACGAAGTTTCTCAAAGAGCGCCGGGAAATGCTGCAAGCCTGGGCGGACTACCTGGAGCAGTTGAAGCAAGGCGCGGATGTGATATCGCTACGCACGGCGGGGACTTCCTCAATTTGAGGGGGTATCCTCTACTTCTTCACTCCCTCCAGATACCCCCGTTTTATCCGCAACATCGCCACAACCTAGCACCGGTGCGGGTTTCAGCGTGGCGGATACGCTATTGGCATAAATTGCGTTACCTTCGAATCCGTAACACGCCACACTCGCCGACGTGGCTTGCAGCTTCGCCAGATGCGGCACATCGGCCGCGCGTTTGGCCTGGGAAAAATCGTACTCTTTGCGCATAGCTTTTCTTTTCACCGTGGCGCGTTCTTCTGCAAATCCTCCGCCATGCGCGTCTGCCAGCCGGGCCCGGTCGCCTTCCAGGCTTCCAGCACCTCCGGCGGCAGGCGCAACTGGATCGCCACGCGCGCCGGTTTCTTGCCGGGGCCGCGCCGGCGGGCCGCCAGCTTCTCCTGCAGTTCCGGTAGTGAATGGCTAACGATCGCGTTTTCCCAATCGAAATCCGTCGTGGGCGGATTGTCCGCATTAGCCGTTGCTACCTCCGGCGCGGCGGCAATCGCCGCGCCAATCTCAGCTTGGCTAAAACGCGGCTTTGAAATATTTGCGTGCTTCATCTTTGTCCCCGTATCGGCAAGAAATCAGGTGCGCTCCCGTAGCGCGCTCTGTCCAGATCAACACCACCACGCGCCCTTTGAGCAGACCGAAGCTCTTGAGGCGCTGTTCGCCATAAGCTTTGCGGGTGTCTTCCTCAGTCACCAACGGCCAGTCAAAGATGGATTCGCATTCGGCAAGGTCAATGCCATCGTGATCCTTGATGTTGCGGCGGCGTTTCGTTTCGTCGTAAGTGACCATGAGCAAATTGTATATGGATTTCTGCTGCTTTCCAAGCAAAACGTATATGGTTTTTGCGAGTATTTGACAGCGCAGTTTTTTACTGATTCCATCCCATAGACCCCCGATCCATGCCACGCCACATCTCCTACATAGATGTGGCGTGGCATTCGAACGGATTTCGCCACACATGCCACACGGGGCCTGTGGCTTCGTATGGCACGTATGGCAGTGCTGCACGGTGGTCGCGACAACATGGAACAATCCTTAACTTAAGGCACCCCTCACGTTAAGTTTCCGCGTCTTCCGAACTTACCTAACCTGCTTCGGCGGGTAATCGTAGTGGTCTAATTTTCTCGGACAAGTCGATAGGTTGAAACGCTTAAATCGACGAGGAAACGAGATGGCAAGAGAACGAAGACACTTTGATGCGTACTTCAAGCTGGAAGTGGTACGCCTAATCAAAGAGCAGGGCAGAGCGGTGAGCGAGGTTTGCCACAGTCTGGACCTTGGTGAAACAGCAGTGAGGCGCTGGCTTGCACAGTACGAAGCCGAACTGGGCGGCGGAGCCGGGATCGGCAAACCACTGACGCCGGAGCAGCAACGCATCCGGGCGCTGGAGGCTCAGGTTAAGCGGTTGCAGGAAGACAATGCCATTCTAAAAAAGGCTTCGGCCTTCTTCGCCCGGGAACTGAAGTGAGGTATCTCGCCATGACCGCGCTGCAGAAGGAGGCCATCGCAGTGAGCGTCGCCTGCCGGGCGCTGGAGGTGAGCCGTTCGGGCTACTATGCGCATCGGGCTGCGCAGCCCAGCCGCACCAGGCAGCGCCAAGAGGTGTATGTGCGCTCGGCCTTCGCTGCCAGCGGCGGCAACTATGGCAGCCGGCGCGTGATGCACGCGGTGCGCGCACAGGGTGAGCGAATCGGGCGCTATCGCGTGCGCACCCTGATGCGGGCTGCGCAATTACGCCCCCGCTGGAGGCATAAGTTCGTAGCCACCACCCACAACCGGCATGACCTACCGGTTGCTCTCAACTTGCTGAACCGGCAGTTCGAGGCGGACCGGCCCGACCAAGCTTGGGTCTCGGACATCACCTACATCCGCACCGATGCCGGCTGGTTGTACTTGGCCGTGGTGCTGGACTTGTACGGTTGTACTTGGCCGTGGTGCTGGACTTGTACTCGCGCCGCGTGGTGGGCTGGTCGATGGCGTCAGCCATGCCGGCGGCGCTGGTGGTCTCGGCGTTAGAAATGGCGCTGTGGCAGCGCCGCCCCGCGCCTGGACTCTGCTGCATTCAGACAGTAAGAATATGGGCGCCAGATGTTTCCGGATCGTTTGCGCTTTTCAACGCAGGCTTTCAGGAAAGCTCTGGTGCCGTAGAGCGTTCCGGGCGACCTGACCCACACTCCGATCGACT
>WQYQ01000010.1 GCA_009781175.1 Betaproteobacteria bacterium | reverse complement strand
TCGCACGCTGCGTAGCAGCGGCTCAATCTGTGCAAACTTCTCTCGACTGATGTCGCTGGCGTATTTCTTTTTCGTCATCCCCGAATTCTCGGCAATTACGAAAAGATCGTAAACCGGTTCTTAATGACAAGGGCATGGTTCGCATTTTTGCCGTAAATGAAAACCATAAAGGGGCAGTCGGATGAAGTTCGGTAATCGGTTTAGACAATGGCAGGTCGCAATAATGCTCGCAATCGCCGCGCCTGTCGGCATGAATGCGTGTGCGGAAGGAGCCGCTATCGTCGAGTTGGGCCCGGTCAAGGCGCAGGAGGTGCGCGATCTTGTGACTGCGGCATTTATTCAGCGTTTCCCGGCCGAACAATGGTCGATCTTCTTGTCCTCCAGCGCGGGACGCACAAGCCAGGGCGCGTCGCACTGTTCCGCTGTCGCGGGCGTGGCGCCGGCCGGATCAAGCAAGTTCCCGATTCCAGGCTACGTGCAATCGGGTGCTCAAGCTTCCGTGCCGGCGGATGCTTCGCCACATAACTCAGCGGCGGCATGTGCGCGAGGCGCTGTGCAGAATTTGATGGTTGAGCACTGAGAAAAACTGCGTTCGATATTTGTATTTGGCGCGGTGTGGATCAGTCGTCGCTGGGCAGCACCGATAAGGCTTCGGTGATTGTCGTCATCCCGCGTCCGACCTGGGCGGCGGCGGATAGCCGCAAGGGCTGCATGCCTTCGGCAAGCGCGGCTTTGCTAAATACTTCCTGATCGAATTCGGTGCCGATCAGGCCACGCAATTGAGGCGACAGGCGCAGCATTTCATAGATTCCCGTGCGGCCAAGGTAGCCTGTATTGCGGCATTCAAGGCAGCCGCTGGGGGCGAATATCCTTTCTGGCAGGGGCAGATTCGAGCCGTGCGTCAAGACGCGCCAGCCGTCTTCATCTGCTTCGATTTCGCGCTTGCAATGCGGGCAAAGCGTGCGCACGAGCCGCTGGGCGACGATACCTGTTATGGTCGATTGAATTAAGTAATGCGGCACGCCGAGATCGAGCAGGCGCGTGATGGCGCTTGGCGCGTCGTTGGTGTGCAAGGTGGAAAGCAAGAGATGGCCGGTCAATGAGGCTTGAATCGCCATTTCGGCGGTTTCGCGGTCGCGGATTTCGCCGACCATGATGATGTCCGGGTCCTGCCGCAAAAGTGTTCGAACCCCCGCCGCGAAAGTCAGCTCGATGCTTGGCTGCACCTGCATTTGGTTGAATTCGGCACTGACCATTTCGATCGGATCTTCGACCGTACACACGTTGAATTCAGGCCGCGCGAGATGCTTGAGCGTCGAATAAAGTGTGGTCGTTTTGCCGGAACCTGTCGGGCCGGTGACGAGCACGATGCCGTGCGGGCGTTCGACCATTTTGCGCCAGAGCGCTTCTTCGGTGGGGCCGAAACCAAGCTGGGCGAATTGTTTGACGACGATGTCCGGGTCGAAAATCCGCATCACCACTTTTTCGCCGAATGCGGTGGGCATGGTCGACAGCCGGAGTTCGATTTCGCGCCCGCTCGTCAGGCGCGTTTTGATACGTCCGTCCTGCGGGCGGCGTTTCTCCGCGACGTCCATGCGGCCAAGGATTTTGATCCGCGCGGTGACCGCGGCCTGTACCGAAGGGGGCAGTTCGAAAACCTGGTGCATCACGCCATCGATGCGAAAACGGATGCGCCCCGTTTCGCGCCGCGGTTCGAGGTGGATATCCGAAGCGCGCTGTTCGAATGCGTATTGCAGCAGCCAATCGACGATGTGCACCACATCTTGATTGTCGGCGCCAAGCTCGCCAGCCTTGCCAAGCTCGACAAGCTGTTCGAAGTTGAGCATCCCCGAGCCGGAGGCCGATATGCTGTCGCGGCTCTTGGCTTGCAGAACGGAGCGCTGAACCTGGTAAAGCTCAAGCCGGTAGCGATTGATATCGACCGGGTTTGCAATGACGGTGCGGACTTCGCGCCGCAGCATATGGCCCAGCTCGGCGAGCCAGCGGTGGTCGGGGATTTCCGAGCAGGCAATCACAACCTCGTTGGCGTCGACCTGGATCGGCAAAACCCGATGCCGTTCGGCATAAGCCTGGCTCACGATCTGCGTCACGGCGGCGACGTTGATCTTCATCGGGTCAATCTTCAGATAGGGCATGTGCAGTTTGCCCGCAAGCCACTGGGTCATTACTTCAAGTGTCAGCGGACGACTGGTCTGGCGCGCATCCGGTACTTTTCCGTTGGCAATGACGACAAGCGGATGCAGTTCGTGCGCGCTTTTGTCCGTACGCAAATTGGTGCGCAACTGGCGCGCGTCCTCGCTGCGCACGAAGCCGTCAAGGATCAGCGCGGCAAGCACATCGTCGAGCCGCAGCGGGCCCGAATGGCTGAGATCAGGGTTGAACTTGTGGTGAGTCGAAGCCGAAGAGGCCATGGCGGAGCGATCACGTTGTACGGTTCGGCAAATCTTACGCCAGTCGGCGGCGACGCTAGGAACAAAAACAGGAGGCTTATCCGCTTAAATCGCTGCACTGTTTTTTTGTTGCTTTATCCGCCTCCGCGCCGTGAGTCGCCCCTGCCGTCATTCTGCGCGAAGCCGCAGAATCCATTTTTCCTTCGATAGAGTGGATTCTGCGTCCTGTGACTTCGCGCAGGATGACGCGCTTTGCTCCGCGCAGAACAAACGAAGGTAACCGGCGACCCGGTGCGCGGGCGAAGCCGCGCACACGGGGCGTCCGTGTTGACCGAGAGAGGTCAGGCTTCATCGCTTGAGTCCGTCTTTAAACTTTTGATACGAAGACCAGGCGGGGTCACGAGCGGTGAGAATTTTGACAGGGAATGGAGGGTATTTCCGCAAAGCTGAATTCAAACGGGCAAGAAACTCGCGCTCGCTCTTAGTGTAGCAAATCCACTCCCGCAGATTTTCGCCGGTTGAGACCAACGCCAAGGTAGAAAGGCCATCATTCTCGATAACGGGAGCGAGAAGGTCTTCGAATTGATCCATTCGCTCACGTTCACCAGTCGTGGGCATTCCGGATTCTTGGAAATACGGCCATTGGACGATTATGCGATCCGGCTGCGCCGAACGGTCAAATCCAGGTCCTAGGTCTTCGACAAATCGAAAAACAATGGCTCGTTCGCCCTTCTTGGCGACGGCAGTACCCCACTTATCGACGGCCATAGACGAGCTAGCAAGTAGCATGATGGAGATTGCGAAGGCGATACGCTGCAGCACGATGAAGCCTAACGGAAAAGTTCAGCCGCCGCCGTAGTCGGTCGGCTGCGACGCTGTGTTAGATCGCGCCCGCTATTCATAGCTTGTGATGAACAGAGTGCCGATGCTTGAAGCCTGAAGAGTGAGTACCAATAACGCCGAATGGGCCTTCAAGCTCACACTCCACAGCTAGGTCTGTGTATCCGCGGGCCTTGACCTTATCGACAATCGTATCGGACTTCGCGACATCAGAACCGACGTGATGATTATTGAACTTCTTTTCCTTAACGAAATAGTTGATGAGAACTGCTTCTGTCGCAACTGTTGCGTCTTCAACAGACAGCGCAGACTCATCTCGTGCGATCACTCGAAAGCCATTGAAGTTCTGATCGACGATACACGACTTATCGATCTCCAGGAAATACACAAGTAGTTCCTCTGTCTCGTCTCTGTGTTCGTCAATCAAACCCCATTTGTTGTGATTGTAGATACGTTTCCAGGTGTCATCGTTGCTTTTACCAATGTAGATAATTTCCAAGGGGGCAGGAAAATTTGCGTCGGCAAGGTTTATCAATTGATAAGGTGAAAGGACTACCTCGCCGATATGTTCTCGAGTAATGCTGTATTTGACGGGGCACTCGATTACTAGCTTGTTGGCCGTCGATCTATTCGCATCGACGTATGCCTTCGCTGCGTACTTTTCACTGCTACTGAGATTGGGACGAGCTGGGTCTTTCCATTGCCTCATGCAGTACTCAACGAATTCGTTGCAGGTCGAAAAAGCCTTCTGAACATCCGGAGTCTGAAAGAGTATGTCCACGCAACTGAATTGAATAGGAAGTTGGTGACCAGCGATGTCAATAACGCCGCGAAACGAGTAGTCCAGTCCGACGCTAAACGTTGCCGGAAGGAAGCAAGCCTTCTTCGTTCGTACGATGAAATATAGGGTTGCCACGTGACGGTTGAATTCGCTAATACGGTACTTGGCATCGTCATCATAGATGGATGATTTGGGAAAGAACTGGAAGTTCTTCACATAGGTACTTAAGAGTCTGGAAGGCATAGGTATAGCGGTCTAACTAGATTTAGACGAACAGGCATCGTATGCTGAGCTGTCTGATAAAACCATCCCAAGCAACCCTGCCAAGGGAAAACATCAACCTGACGCCATTTAGGCAAACCTAAAATTTTCCGGATGGAAAGAACGCAGACCCCGCCAGAATGGCGGGGTCTGCGAGGCGGCTTAAATAAATCTCAGCGCAGCGCGCTTGCGTTGTATTCGGCTTCGCGCAGTTTGGCCTGGGCCGCGGCCAGGCGGGCGATCGGCACGCGTGGCGCGGAGCAGGAAACGTAGTTCAGACCAATCGCATGGCAGAAGCGCACGGAGTCGGGCTGGCCGCCTTGTTCGCCGCAGATGCCGACCTTCAGATTCGGCCGCGTTTCGCGTCCCCACTCCACGGCCATCTGCATCAGACGGCCGACGCCTTTGACGTCGATCACCTCGAACGGATTTTCGTGGAGGATGCCGCTTTCCTGGTAGAACGGCAGGAACTTGTTCTCGGCGTCTTCGCGCGAGAAGGAGAACGTCGCCTGGGTGAGATCGTTCGTGCCGAAAGAGAAGAACTCCGCCACTTCCGCGAGGCTGCCGGCGCGGACGCAGGCGCGCACGACTTCGATCATGCTGCCGAAGGCAATTTGCGGGCGCCTGCCCTGGCGTTTTTCGACGCCGTCGAGTTCCGTATCGAGCAGGGCTTTGACGCGCTTAAGCTCTTCGATGGTGCTCACTTGCGGCACCATGACTTCGACATGGGCATTAACACCCGTGCGCAGGCATTCCTCGGCCGCTTCGACGAGCGCGCGCAATTGCATCGAATAGATCTCAGGATTGGTCAAGCCGAGACGCACGCCGCGGTGGCCGAGCATCGGGTTGACTTCCGAGAGCGCGCGAACTTTGCGCAGCACCGCTTCGCGTTTTTCGATGAGTTGTTCAAAGCGTTTGTTCTGGTTGTATTCGATCAGATTGTTGCCGAGGTGATCGAGGCTATCGACATACTGCCGATGCAGTTCGGCGTCGAGCAGCTTCAAGGTTTCGGGCAGATCGCGCATGTTGCGCACGGTGCGGCGCAAGGCGCGCAGGCGATCGATCTCGAACTCCAGTTGAACCGCTGTAGGCAGGAATTCGTGAATCGGCGGATCGAGTAGGCGTACCGTGACCGGCAGACCTTCCATCGCCTTGAAGATGCCGATGAAGTCGGCGCGCTGAATCGGCAGCAGGCGATCGAGCGCGGCCTGGCGTTCTTCGAGCGTTTCGGCGAGGATCATTTCCTGCACGATCGGCAGACGGTCGGTGTCATTGAACATGCGTTCGGTGCGGCACAGACCGATGCCTTGCGCGCCGAAGCGGCGCGCGCGTCCGGCGTCGAGCGGGGTATCGGCGTTGGCGCGGACCTTGAGCGTGGCAGCTTCGTCGGCCCAGGCCAGCAGTGTTTGGAGTTCGTCGAAGAATTCGGCTTCGACGGTTGGAATCCGGCCCGGGAAAACATTGCCCGTCGAACCGTCGATCGTAATCACGTCGCCTTCACCGAAGCTCATGTGGCCGATGCGTGCGGTGCGTGCCAGCACGTCGATCTGAATCGCCGCGCAACCCGATACGCAAGGCTTGCCCATCCCGCGCGCGACGACGGCGGCATGCGAGGTTTTGCCGCCGCGTGAGGTGAGAATACCCTGCGCGGCGAAGAAGCCGTGAATATCTTCGGGCTTGGTTTCTTCACGCACGAGGATGACGCGCTCGTTGGTTTTGCCAAGTTCTTCGGCGGTGTCGGCATCGAAAACCACTTTGCCTGAAGCGGCGCCGGGCGAGGCGGGCAGACCCTGCGCGAGCGGCGTGACTTTGGCGCCCGGCGCGAGCGTGGGCACCATCAGTTGTTCGAGCAGGGCCGGATTGACACGCAGCAGCGCTTGTTCGCGCGTGATCAGACCCTCCTGCTCCATTTCGACCGAGGTGACGACCATCGCGCGCGCGTTCATCTTGCCGTTACGCGTTTGCAGCGCATACAAACGGCCGCGTTCGATCGTGAATTCGAAGTCCTGCACTTCCTTGTAATGCGCTTCGAGTTTGTCGCGCAGCGCGACGAGCTGAGTATAGATCTCGGGCATTTCCTCGCGCATCTGTGCGATCGGTTTAGGCGTGCGGATGCCGGCAACGACATCCTCGCCCTGCGCGTTGGTGAGGTATTCGCCGAATATTGCATTCTCGCCGGTGCCCGGATTACGCGTGAAGCCGACGCCTGTCGCCGAATCGTTCCCCATGTTGCCGAACACCATGGTGCAGATGTTGACCGCGGTGCCGTTGGCCATGTCCTTCGTGATCTTGAACTGGCGCCGGTAATCGATGGCGCGCTTGCCTGTCCAGGAGCGGAAAACAGCGCCGATCGCGCATTCGAGCTGTTGGTACGGGTCCATCGGGAACGCCTGGCCCGTGTGTTGTTCGACGATCTTGAGGAAGTCCTGCGCGAGCGCTTCGAGGTCGGCAGCCTTGAGGTCGACGTCCTGCTCCACGCCCGCGCGTGTTTTAAGCGCATTCATGGCAGCGTCGAAATGCTCATCGGATACGCCGAGCGCGATTTTGCCGAAGAGCTGGATGAAGCGGCGCCAGGAGTCGTAGCCGAAGCGCGCATTGTCGGTGCCTTGGATCAGGCCGCGCAGCGTTTCGGGGTTGAGGCCGAGGTTGAGGATGGTGTCCATCATGCCCGGCATCGACATGGCCGAACCGGAACGCACCGAGACGAGCAGCGGGTTCGTTGTGGAGCCGAAACCTTTTCCGGTGTCTTTCTCGATCTCGCGGATGGCGGCACGCACCTCATCCATTACGCCCGTGGGTAATTGATTATTTTCGAGATAGGCAAGGCATGCCTCGGTGGTGATCGTAAAACCCGGCGGAACGTTGAGTCCGATTTGCGTCATCTCGGCAAGGTTTGCGCCTTTGCCTCCCAGCAGCATCTTGTTCTTTCCGTCACCTTTGTCGAACGAGTACACATAGCGGGCCATCTTTGTTCTCCTTGTAACTTGGCAAAGCGGGGGGATCCTGATGGCTGGGCTTCAATCAAAGATAAGCACGCGGTCCAATAAATCGAAATGCGTGCTGTCCTGAAGTGCTTTGCTGCAACAAGAGTCCCACACTGAATGTATGAGTGTTTTGGGTTGAGTGCTGATTGCTACTTGTAGTTTAGGCTAGCTCTTTGATTCGTCGAGCGTTCTGAGTGGCGTCAAGAAGCCCTTGGTGAATGTTTAATTGGGAAAAAGCAACGAATGAGAGCGGCTGCCCAGACTTTGCCTGCACTGCCGTGTCGGATTTTGTTCGCCGCGCCTAGCCATCGAGCTTCGCCGCCGCATCGCGCAGCGCGGTGCGCAAGCCTTCTTCGACGACGGGATGGTAGAACGGCATGGCGAGCATTTGCGCAATCGTCATGTTTTGCTGGCAGGCCCAGGCGAGCAGGTGGGCGATGTTTTCGGCGCGCGGGCCGAGCCATTCCGCGCCGAGGAATTTGCCGCTGCCGCGTTCCGCATAGATGTGCATGAGGCCCCGGTTTTTCAGCATCACGCGGCTGCGGCCTTGATCCTCGAAGCTGACCTCTCCGGTGACGAAGCTATCCGGGGCGAGGCTGGAAAAGCGTTTGCCGACCATCGCGATCTGCGGATCGGTGAACACGACGGCGATGGGCGCGCGGCGATGGCCGTGCGCGATATCCGGGTAACGCGCCGCGTTCTCGCCCGCGGTTTTGCCTTCATCGGCGGCTTCGTGCAGCAGCGTCAGAATGTTGTTGACGTCACCGGCGATGAAGATCGAACTGTCGCCGCATTGCAGCGTTTGCTCATCGAAAAACGGCACGCCGCGCGCGTCGAGTGCGAGGTCGGTGTTTTCGAGCCCGAGATTGCGCAGATTCGGCGTGCGGCCAGTTGTCGCGAGCACGTATTCGAAGTGCTCGGTCGCCGTGCTGCCGTCGCGCAGCGTGTAGCTAATTGTGACCTGATTGCCCTCACGCGTCATTGCCTGCACGTCCGCATCGGTGTCGAGATCGAATTCGTCCTGGAAAACCTTTTTCGCGTAAGCGCTGATAACTGGGTCGGCGAGTGAGCCGATGCGGCGGCCTTTGCCGAATACCTTGACGCGCACGCCCAGGCGCGCAAGCGCCTGGCTGAGTTCGAGGCCGATCACGCCGGGGCCGAACACGGCGACGCTTGCGGGCAGCGTGTCCCAATCGAAGATGTCGTCATTGATGACGACGCGCTCGCCAAGCTCGCGGAAAGGCGGCGGCACATTGGCACTGGAACCCGTTGCAATCACGATGCGCGAGGCTTTCACGCAGAGATCGCCGCCGACTTGCAGCGTCGTGTTGTCGATGAACTTCGTGTAGCCGACGATTCTGTCTTCCACCGGGATGTCCTCGACGCCGCGCACGACAAAACCGACGAAACGATCGCGCTCACGCTTGACGCGATCCATGACGGCGCGGCCATCGACGCGCACCGAACCGTCGACATGGATGCCGAACGGCGCCGTGTGGCGTGCCTCGTGGGCGGCTTCCGCGGCGGCAATCAATAGCTTGGAAGGCATGCAGCCGACCCGCGCACAGGTTGTGCCGTAGGGGCCACCTTCGATGATTACAGTGCGCTTGCCCGCGGCCTTGGCCGCGCGATAGGCGGCCAGCCCGGCTGTGCCGGCGCCGATGACGGCGATGTCGGTGGTGATGGTATGCATGGCGTCTCCGTGATTCAGCTGCAATAGAAACAGTATCGAATCCGCTGATTGGTATGTCTAATTGACTACTGTCGCTACCCTCTCGATTGTTCCTGGCTATTCGAAAAACTTGGTTCGTACCAAACTCCTATGCGGCAAGGATTTTGTCCAGGGCCGCCAGAAGGCGGTCGCACTGCACATCCGTTCCGATTGTGATGCGCAGGAATTGTTCAATCCGTGGCTGGCGGAAATGCCGCACGATGATGCTGTCGGCGCGCAGTTCGGCGGCGAGTTGCGCGCCGTCGCGCCGCGGATGGCGCGCGAAAATGAAATTCGCGGCCGAGGGCAGCACTTCGAAACCGCGCGCGGCAAGCCCCGCGACGAGACGTTCGCGGCTCGCGATGACTTTGGCGCAGCAGGCGTCGAAATAGGCGTTGTCTTCATATGCGGCGACGCCGCCAGCGATCGCGAGCCGATCGAGCGGATAGGAATTGAAACTGTTCTTGACGCGTTCGAGTGCTTCGATGAGTTCCGCGCCGCCCGCCGCGAAACCGATGCGCAGCCCGGCGAGCGAGCGGGATTTGGAAAGCGTTTGCACGATGAGCAGATTCGGGTAGCGCCCGATCAGCGGAATCGCGCTTTGGCCGCCGAAGTCGATGTAAGCCTCGTCGATGACGACGACCGAATCCGTGTTGTGCGCCAGCAGGCGTTCGATTTCGCCGAGCGCGAGCAGACGCCCGGTCGGCGCATTCGGGTTCGGGAAGATGACGCCGCCGTTGGGGCGGAAGTAATCGTCGACGCGGATCTCGAAGCTGTCGCTCAGCGCGACGACGCCCGGCTCGATGCCATAAAGCCCGCAATACACCGGATAGAAGCTGTAGCTGATGTCGGGGAACAGCAGCGGCTTGTCGTGTTTGAGCAAGGCCATGAAAACGTGGGCCAGCACTTCGTCCGAACCGTTGCCGACGAAAATCTGCGCGGGCGTAATGCCGTGATAGTCCGCAATCGCGACCTTGAGCCGCTCGGCGTTCGGATCGGGGTAAAGCCGCAAAGCGTCGGAAAGCTCGGCCCGGATCGCGGCCAGCACGCGCGGGCTGGGCCCATAGGGGTTTTCGTTGGTGTTCAGTTTGACCAGATCGGGCAATTTGGGCTGCTCGCCCGGCACATAAGGGGTCAGGCCGTGGACCACGGCGCTCCAGTAACGGCTCATCTGAAATTCGCTCAGGCAGGATTCGGTTCGGCTGCGGCGTTGCTACAGTACCGCAAGGGTTATCAAGGCGATGCTATCATGCTCGTCCGATCCTAAAACCCCTGTAGTCCGGCCCGAAAAACCATGCGGCAAGCCGAAGTCATTCGTAATACGCTGGAGACGCAGATCAGCGTGCGTCTCGATCTCGACGGTACCGGCAAAGCAGCGCTTGCCACGGGTATCGGCTTTTTCGACCACATGCTCGATCAGATCGCGCGCCACGGGCTCATCGATTTATCGATCGAGGCCAAGGGCGATCTGCACATCGACGGACATCACACCGTGGAAGATGTCGGCATCGCGTTCGGCCAGGCTTGCGCACAAGCGCTTGGCGATAAAAAGGGGCTGACGCGCTATGGACATGCCTACGTCCCGCTCGACGAAGCCTTGTCGCGTGTCGTGATCGATCTTTCGGGCCGCTCGGGGCTCGAAATGCATTGCGCTTTCAGCGCCGGCATGATCGGCGGGCTGGATACTCAATTGATCCATGAGTTTTTTCAGGGATTCGTCAATCATGCGGGTGTCACTTTGCATATCGATAATCTGCGTGGCCACAATGCGCACCACCAGTGCGAGACGATCTTCAAGGCATTTGGCCGCGCATTGCGTATGGCCGTGACGCTTGATCCGCGCGTGGCGGGTGTCGTGCCCTCGACCAAGGGTTTGCTTTAAAAGAAATTCGGTATGAAGATTGCTGTAGTCGATTACGGGATGGGAAATTTGCGCTCTGTCGCCAAGGCGATCGAGCATGTCGCGCCTGAGGCGCAGGTTTTGATTACGGGGAAGGCGGCGGAGGTGGATGCGGCCGACCGCGTCGTCGTGCCGGGGCAGGGCGCGCTGCATGATTGCATGCGCGAGTTTCTCGCCTGCGGCTTGCGCGAGTCGGTTGAAAACGCATCGCGCAACAAACCGTTTCTCGGTATCTGTGTCGGCATGCAGATGCTTTTCGACCACGGCGAAGAGGGCGATACCCAGGCATTGGGCTTGATTCGCGGCGAGGTGCCGCGTTTCCCGGCAGGCATGACGGATGCCGACGGCTCGCGCCTGAAAGTTCCGCATATGGGCTGGAACGAGGTCGAGGCAACGCGTCCGCATCCGCTGTTCCAAGGTATCCCCGAGCGGGCGCGCTTTTACTTTGTGCATAGCTATTACTGCAAACCGAAAGACACTGCGCATAGCGTAGCCGAGACGCGCTATGGACTCGTCTTTACCAGCGCGGTGGCTAGGGATAACATTTTCGCCACTCAGTTTCATCCCGAGAAAAGCGCCAGTGTGGGTTTGGCGCTGCTCTCGAATTTCGTGCACTGGAACCCCTGATTCCGCAACATTCATGAAACCGCGGCAAGTCCTTTTCTTTTCGCTGTCCGGCCCGGGCTGCCGTCCCACGCTTTTCAATCACTCATCGAACGTGCTCTTATGCTGCTGATCCCGGCTATCGATCTCAAGGACGGGCGTTGCGTCCGTCTCAAGCAAGGTGACATGGAAGATGTCACCGTCTTTTCCGATGACCCGGCCGCGATGGCTGCCCATTGGCTCGATCAAGGCGCGCGCAGGCTGCATCTTGTTGACCTCAACGGGGCCGTTGCCGGCAAGCCGAAGAACGAAGGCGTGATCAAACAGATCGTTGCCGAAGTCGGCGACGATATTCCGGTCCAGCTCGGCGGCGGAATCCGCGATCTGGATACGATCGAACGCTATCTCGACGACGGGGTGACCTACGTCATCATCGGCACCGCGGCGGTCAAGAACCCCGGCTTCCTGCATGACGCTTGCAGCGCCTTCCCTGGGCACATCATCGTCGGCCTCGATGCGAAGGATGGCAAGGTCGCGGTCGATGGCTGGTCGAAGCTGACGGGCCATGATGTGATCGACCTTGGTAAGAAGTTCGAAGACTACGGCGTCGAGGCGGTGATCTACACCGACATCGGGCGCGACGGCATGCTGCAAGGCGTCAACATCGACGCGACCGTCAAGCTCGCGCGGGCGCTGAAAATTCCCGTGATCGCCAGCGGCGGCGTGGGACAGATCGCGGATATCGAAGCGCTGTGCAAGGTCGAAGAAGAAGGCATTACCGGCGTGATTACCGGGCGGGCCATCTACGAAGGCAAATTCGATTTCAAAGAAGCGCAGGAACGGGCCGACGCCCTTAACGGCGTGGCGGAAGGCTGATTTCTCGATGTTGGCAAAGCGCATCATTCCCTGTCTGGACGTCAACGCGGGCCGCGTCGTCAAAGGCGTGAACTTCGTCGAACTGCGCGACGCTGGAGATCCGGTTGAAATCGCGCGCCGCTACGACGAGCAGGGCGCGGACGAAATCACCTTTCTCGACATCACCGCCAGTTCCGACGAGCGGGACATCATCCTGCACGTCGTCGAGCAGGTTGCCGAGCAGGTCTTCATCCCTTTGACCGTCGGTGGCGGCGTGCGTGAAGTCGCCGATGTGCGGCGCTTGCTGAACGCCGGTGCGGACAAGGTTTCGATGAATACCGCGGCGGTCAACAAACCCGAACTGGTGCGCGAGGCGTCCGACAAGGTGGGCTCGCAATGTATCGTCGTCGCCATCGATGCGAAACAGATCGCGCCCGGAAAATGGGAAGTTTTCACCCACGGGGGGCGCAAGCCGACGGGGCTGGATGCGGTCGAATGGGCGCGCAAGGTGGAAGCGCTCGGCGCGGGCGAAATCTTGCTGACGAGCATGGATCGCGACGGCATGAAGAATGGTTTCGACCTTGGGCTGACGCGCGCGGTGTCCGATGCGATCGCGATTCCGGTCATTGCCAGCGGTGGAGTGGGAACGCTACAGCATCTGGCCGACGGCGTAACCGAGGGGCGCGCGGATGCCGTGCTGGCGGCAAGCATTTTCCACTTTGGTCAACATACGGTACGCGAAGCGAAAACGTTTATGCGGGAGCGCGGAATCGAGGTGAGGTTATGAGCGCCGGCCCGGATTTGGCCTGGCTGGAGGAGGTCCGCTGGGATGAACAGGGCTTGGTGCCTGCCATCGCTCAGGATGCCCGCAGCGGCGAAGTCTTGATGTTCGCCTGGATGAACCGCGAGGCTTTGGCGCAGACGGCGGAGCGCGGCGAGGCCGTCTACTGGAGCCGTTCGCGGCGTAAGCTCTGGCATAAGGGTGAAGAGTCGGGGCATATTCAAAAAGTGCTCGACATTCGCCTCGATTGCGATTGTGATGTTGTTCTGCTTAAGATCGAACAAGTGGGGGGGATTGCCTGTCACACTGGGCGTCGTTCCTGCTTTTTCAACCAATTCGAAGACGGCCACTGGCAGGCCGTCGAGCCGGTTTTGAAAGATCCCGCGGAGATTTATAAATGATCGATCCTGAAGTGCTGCAACGGCTCGCCACGACACTGGCCGAAAGGAAAAACGAGTCGCCCGACACGTCCTATGTAGCAAGCCTTTATTCCAAAGGAACCGACGCGATTTGCAAGAAGGTGGCGGAGGAGGCCGCCGAGGTCATTATGGCGGCGAAGGACGGCGGGCATCGCCAGATCGTGTATGAAATGACCGATTTGTGGTTCCACAGCATGATTCTTCTCGCGCATTTCGGTTTGTCGGTTAACGATGTCCTGGTCGAATTCCGGCGCCGCGAAGGCATTTCCGGCATCGATGAAAAAGCTTCGCGGGGTCATGCATGAGCGATTGTATTTTTTGCCGCATCGTCGAAGGGGAAATCCCGGCCCAGAAGGTGTTCGAGGATGATGAAATCCTGGCGTTCAAGGACATTCATCCGATCGCGCCGGTGCATATTCTGGTGATTCCGAAGCGGCATATCGAATCGCTCGACGCGAGCGTCGAATCCGATGCGAACGTGTTCGGGCGCATGCTTGTCAAAGCTGGGCCGATTGCCCGCGAAGTGGGCGCGCATGATGGCTTCCGCACGATCATTAACACCGGAAGGATCGGTCGGCAGGAGGTGTATCATCTTCACATGCACATCATCGGCGGCGGAGACCCCTTGCCGGCCATGATCAAGTACTGAGGAGAATGAGATGGGTTCTTTCAGCATCTGGCACTGGCTGATCGTCCTGGTGATCGTAATGTTGGTCTTCGGTACCAAGAAATTGCGCAATATTGGCGAAGATCTCGGCGGTGCGGTAAAAGGCTTCAAACAAGGCATGAAAGAGGGGAGCGAGCAGGCCGAAGCCGATCGCGCTCAGATCTCGAAAACAACGATCGATGCCGAGGTCCGTGAAAAGGACAAAACCTGATCGTATTTGCCCGTTTGAGAATCTGTTCAGAATCTGTCGCGAGAGGCGGTCAGCGGGGTGAAGAGCAGCGCAGGAACCGCAGTTTATAAATCATAAATGAGGATTCCGAGCAGCGCATGAGTCCCGATCACAGCCTTGCAGCAAGATTATGAACAGGTTCTGAGGGGCGCCGCGGACGGCGCCCCTTCCGTTTCTGGAAGAATTTTTCATGTTTGGCGTCGACTTTAACGAACTGATGGTCATAGGGGTCGTGGCGCTGATCGTCGTCGGCCCCGAAAAGCTGCCGCGCGTGGCGCGCACCGCGGGCCATTTGCTCGGCCGTTTGCAGCGCCATGTGGCTGAGGTCAAGGCCGATATCAACCGCGAAATCCAGCTCGAAGAAATGAAGCGTCTGCAATCGGAAATGCTTGAATCGGCGCGGGAGCTTGAACAGAGTTTTCAAGCGCAGGCGCGGGAGCTTGAACAGTCAATCAAGCCGGTTGCCGACGAGGTGCAGTCGGCGGCGAGCGAGTTGAAAACTGCGGTCGAGGCGAGTGCAGCTGAAGTCCACAATGTAGTGGGTGCGTCGCAGGTCGAGCCAGTTGCGCAAACGGAAGTCTTGGCCACGGCGCAGATTCCTCCTGTGATCCCGGCTGCGGGTGAGGCGGCCGAGGCGCCCTCCGACGAGCCCGTCGACAATGACGCGCAGCTCGATCTCTTTGCTCCGTCCGAACCCATTAGAAAGAATTGATGTTCATGGCCGCGGTCGACAACGAAGAAAGTTTTATCTCGCATTTGATCGAACTGCGCTCGCGCCTGATTCGGGCGATTACCGGCGTTCTGCTCGTTTTTGTTTGTTTGATGCCTTTTGCGTCGCGGATTTACGACCTGCTCGCAGCGCCGATGATGATGGCCTTGCCCGAAGGCGTGCACATGATTGCGACCGGGGTCGTCGCGCCATTCTTCGTGCCGATGAAAGTAACGCTGATGGCGGCTTTCGTGGTTGCGCTGCCGTGGGTGCTTTATCAGGCGTGGGCTTTTATCGCGCCTGGGCTCTATGCACACGAAAAGCGCCTGGCCATACCGCTGGTGATTGGCAGCTCTTTGCTTTTTCTGCTCGGCATGGCTTTTTGTTATTTCTTCGTGTTTGGCACGGTATTCAAGTTCATCTCGACTTTCGCGCCGAAAAGCATCATGCCCGCGCCGGATATCGAGCAGTACATCTCCTTCGTGATGACGATGTTTCTCGCTTTCGGCATGGCGTTCGAGGTGCCGATCATCGTGATCCTGCTCGTCAAGGCAGGCATCGTGACGGTGGAAAAGCTGAAAGAGGTGCGGCGCTATGTGATCGTGGGCGCCTTTGTCGTGGCGGCCGTTGTTACGCCGCCCGATGTGACCTCGCAAATCATGTTGGCTTTGCCGATGTGCCTGCTCTACGAAGCGGGCATTTTCGCGGCGCGCTTCATTGCCCCGAAGTCGAATGGGTCGGGGGACGGATCGGCCGTTCAGATCCGCGATTGAAGGCTGAGTTCTTATTCTTCAATTGCCACAGCAGGCGGTCGCCGCCCGATTTTCACCGACTTGTCGAGCGAGCTTGAGCCGCGCTTGACCATCAGCTTGGCGGCGTGCCCGGGGGCGAGTTCCGCGATTGATTGCAGCATTTGCTGTGCATCGCGGACAGCTTGCTGATTGATTGCCACGAGCAAATCGCCTGGTTGGATTCCACCTTTGTCGGCAGGGCCGCCGTTGATGATTCCCGTAATCAGGATGCCGCTTTGCGCCAATCCCAGCGCTTGGGCTTGCTCGACCGTCACATCGCGCACTTCCACGCCAATCCAGCCGCGTGTGACACTGCCGGTTCGGATGATTTGCTCCATGATGCTGCGGGTGATCGATACGGGAATCGCAAAACCGATGCCGAGCGATCCGCCCGAGCGGGAATAGATCGCGGCATTGATTCCGACGAGGTTGCCTTCCGTATCAACGAGCGCGCCGCCCGAATTGCCCGGATTGATCGCCGCATCGGTCTGAATGAAATCCTCATAGGTATTGATGCCGAGATGTGAGCGTCCCAATGCGCTGACGATACCCATGGTTACGGTTTGGCCGACGCCAAATGGATCTCCGATCGCGAGCACCACGTCGCCGACATGCAGGCTTTCGGGTTTACTGAATGTGATCGCGGGCAGATTCTGCGCGGCGATATGCAGCACGGCAAGGTCCGAGTCGGGGTCGCGGCCAACGATTTTGGCGGGCAATTTGCGCCCGTCATAGAGCGCGATTTCGATGTCGTCCGCACCTTCGACGACATGGTTATTCGTGAGAATGTAGCCATTGTCGCTGACGATGACGCCCGAGCCCAGGCCCACGGTCCTGCGCGGAGCGGGCTTGTTGGAACGATCGCCGAAAAAGCGGCGGAATGCCGGGTCGTCCGCATAGGGCGCGCGTTGGCGCATGTCTTGGCTGGTGAAAACGTGCACAACCGACGGCAAGGCTTTATTTGCCGCCGTGGCAAACGAGGTGCGCGAGTTATTCAGGCTTGGGGTTGAACTGTCGACTGCGGGCGCCTCGCGCACCTGGACGAAGGTTGGCGACGCGTGATCGAACGCCAACCAGCTCGGTTTGAGCGTAGCGACGACAAACAGTGCGGCAAGCAAAACGGTGACTGTTTGGCAAAAGATCAGCCATAGGCGGCGCATAATCGTAACCCTTCAGGGTGATGCAGCGCCAGGATGTTTATTGGCACTCGTTGATGGAGCGAAAAACGATGCGACGTGAAGAATTCCAGAATTATCTGAATACGCTCTTATCTCCGTCGGACTTCAAGGATTATTGCCCAAACGGATTGCAGGTGGAAGGCCGGGCGGAAGTAAGGCATATCGTTTGCGGCGTGACGGCGAGCCTTGCATTGATCGACGCCGCGGTGGCGCGCGGCGCCGATACCCTGCTTGTCCATCACGGCTATTTCTGGCGTGGCGAAGACCCGCGCGTGATCGGAATACGCCGCAAGCGTCTGGCGGAACTACTGCGGCACGAGCTTAATCTCTTCGCGTATCACCTCCCGCTCGATCGACACCCGCTGCTTGGGAACAATGCGCAATGGGCACATGTCATGGGCTGGTCGGCGACAGGGTATTTCGGCGAGCAGGATTTGGGGTGTTTGGGCGATTTAGCGCCTGCCGAATTGGCCATGCAGATTGGCCGCTCGATTGCGGCTCGAACTGGGCGCGATCCTTTGCTGGTGGGGGATGAGAATCGGCTGGTGCGGCGGATCGCATGGTGCTCTGGCGCTGCGCAATCGATGTTCGACGCGGCCATTGCCGCGGGCGCCGAGCTTTTCGTTTCAGGCGAAATTTCCGAACAAACGGTACATTTGGCAAGGGAAAGCGGGGTGCCTTATATCGCGGCCGGGCATCATGCGACCGAACGTTACGGTATTCAGGCTCTGGCCGCTCACCTTGCCGCGGAAACCGGGTTGCGCTGCGATTTCGTGGACATCGAAAACCCGGTTTAAATCCTTTCCTGGCCTGATCGATCGACAGGTCTTCGGCGAGATTAGCCCGACTGAATCTATAAACAAGGTTAATTCCCGGTTGGATTCTTAATTGGAAACCTTGCACGGATGCCGGAATTCAGACGCTGCATCGCACTGCTTTGCGGCGTGTGAGCCTTACTCCGCCTTGAAATAAGCGATTTTTATAAATATAAAAGTATTTGGAATTATAGGAATTTTTGATAATTTCATATCATAAAATTGATTTCCATATTGTGACTAAAGAGATCAGACTGTCCTCAGTCATCCTGCCTTGCTGAGGACGGATACGCGGCCTAGAGTGGCATCGTAGGGAGCGCAATTTGAAACCCCTGAATTGCCTTCGATTCAATGTAGGAACCGCCTTTCAGCGCAGGTGATACGCCGGTGTAGAGCCACTCACAAAACCCGGCACAGCGGTGTACAAGGCGTACGAAACGCAGAAAACGTGCGGCAAGTGGGCTCCACGCAGCATGCAAGGTTTTGTGAGCGGCTCTTAATGCAATCGGTCTCCCCCCACCCTAAGAGACTGATTTTTCTCGGAGTGCCGGCTCGATTTAGGGTGCTATTGGGAGAGCATCATGGACGTAGCCGTTAAAAATGAATCCGCGGTGGGAAATGCTTGGCGCGGTTTTATCGCTGGACCCTGGGAAAAAGAAGTCGATGTGCGCGATTTCATCCAGCGTAATTACTTGCCTTATGAAGGGGATGATGGATTCCTGTGTGGGGCGAGTGATCGGATCAAAAAACTCTGGGAGCGCTTGCAGCCATTGCTGGCCGAAGAGCGCGACAAAGGCGTGCTCGATATCTCGCAAGTGCCTTCCGATATTACGTCCCATCCCCCGGGCTATATCGATAAGGATTTGGAGCTGATCGTCGGTTTGCAGACTGATGCACCGCTCAAGCGCGCGATCATGCCCAATGGCGGCTGGAAAATGGTCGAGACTTCGCTCAAGGCTTATGGCTACAAGCCTGATCCAAGAGTGGCTGAGATCTTCACGAAGTACCGCAAGACGCACAACGATGGCGTTTTCGATGCTTACACCCCATCGATTTTGAAATGCCGTAAATCAGGCATCGTGACCGGCTTGCCGGATGCTTACGGACGCGGCCGCATCATCGGGGATTATCGCCGTGTCGCGCTGTACGGTGTTGATTTTCTGATCGAAGCAAAGAAGCAGGAAAAAGCCGAACTCGACTCCTCGCATTCGACTGAGGACGTTATTCGCACGCGTGAAGAGCTGGCTGAGCAGATCCGTTCCTTGAAGCAACTTAAGGAAATGGCCTCCAGCTATGGATGGGATATTTCGCAAGCCGCGACTTCGGCGCATGAGGCCGTGCAATGGACGTACTTCGGCTATCTGGCCGCGGTTAAACAACAGAACGGTGCGGCAATGTCGGTCGGGCGCGTTTCGAGCTTCCTCGATATTTATATCGAGCGCGATTTGCATGACGGCAAGATCACCGAGCAGTTCGCGCAGGAGTTGATCGACGATTTCGTTATGAAGCTGCGCATCGTGCGTTTCCTGCGCACGCCGGAATACAACGAACTGTTCTCCGGCGATCCGGTCTGGGCGACCGAATCGATCGGCGGCATGGCCGAGGATGGGCGCACGCTTGTCACCAAGACGAGTTTCCGCATGCTCAATACGCTGTACAACCTGGGCCCCGCGCCGGAGCCGAACCTGACCGTGTTCTGGACGCCCGCGCTGCCAATGGGCTTTAAGCGGTTCAGCGCGAAAGTTTCGATCGACACCTCGTCGATCCAGTACGAAAGCGATGAGTTGATGCGCCCGCTGTGGGGCGACGATTGCGCGATCGCCTGCTGTGTTTCGGCGATGCGCGTCGGTAAGCAGATGCAGTTCTTCGGCGCGCGTGTCAATCTTGCTAAAACTTTGCTGTATGCGATCAACGGCGGACGCGATGAAATTTCCGGCGACCAGATTGGCCCGATTCTGCCGCCGTATGAGGGTGAATACCTCGATTACTACACCGTGATGAAGCGGCTCGACATCATGTTGGACTGGCTCGCGAGCACCTATGTGAATGCGCTCAACATCATCCACTACATGCATGACAAGTACTGCTACGAAGCGAT
This sequence comes from Betaproteobacteria bacterium, assembly GCA_009781175.1. GTDB lineage: Bacteria > Pseudomonadota > Gammaproteobacteria > Burkholderiales > Rhodocyclaceae > Niveibacterium. Next base: position 94,740 of record WQYQ01000010.1, on the reverse strand, counting down.
CGAAATGGCGCTGCACGACCGCGACATCCTGCGCACGATGGCGTGTGGCATTGCCGGTCTTTCGCATGCAGCGGACAGCCTTTCCGCGATCAAGTACGCCAAGGTAAAGCCGATCCGCGATGAGCGAGGCGTAGTAACCGAGTACGCAACGACAGGCGACTTCCCGTGCTACGGCAATAACGACGACCGTGTCGACGACATCGCCGCCTGGCTGGTCAGCACGATGATGGAGAAGATCCGCAAGTACCCGACTTATCGCAATTCTCTGCACACCCAGTCGGTGCTCACGATTACTTCGAACGTGGTGTACGGCAAGAAAACGGGTTCCACGCCGGATGGGCGCAAGAAAGGCGAAGCCTTCGCGCCGGGCGCCAATCCTTCGAATAACCGCGATACGCATGGCGCTTTGGCGGCGATGATGTCGGTGGCGAAGATTCCCTATGAAGATGCGGCGGACGGTATCTCGCTCACGCTATCGTTCTCGCCCAGCGCGCTCGGTCACTGAATCAGTCGAGAAAGGAAATTCATTATGGCAACTCAAGAACAGACCGATAAGCTGGTTGGCTTCCTCGATGCTTACTTCGGCAGCGAAGGCTTTCATGTCAACGTCAACGTTTTGAACCGTGACATGTTGGTCGACGCGATGGAGCATCCCGAAAACTATCCGCAGCTCACGATTCGCGTATCCGGTTATGCGGTGAACTTCGTCAAACTCACGCGCGAACAGCAGCTCGACGTCATCAACCGCACTTTCCACTCGCATTGATGGTATTCGCGTGGCGAATCGTCTTTCCGGAAATCGCTATGAGTTGAAGCTGCTAGGGTCCGGCGCCGCCGCTGCCGGCGGGCCGGATCATTTCGCGATTTACGCGGCCGATCTCGAAGATATCGCCGAGAACGACGACCAGTCGCTGATCGGTTATATCCATTCCTACGAAATGGGCAGCGCGGTCGATGGTCCGGGCATTCGCGCCGTGGTCTTCCTGTCGGGCTGCCTGTTGCGCTGTCAGTACTGCCATAACCCGGACACTTGGCACAAGATGCAGGGCACGCCGACGACGGCCGCCGAGCTTATGTCCGAGGTGAAAAAATATGTGCGGCCGCTGACTTTATCGAAAGGTGGCATCACACTTTCCGGCGGTGAGCCGCTGGTTCAGCACCGCTTCGCCAAACGAATCTTCCGCCGCAGCAAAGAGCTGGGTTTGCATACCGCGCTCGATACCTGCGGGCGTTTGGGCGAGAAGCTTTCGGATGAAGATCTGAACGATGTCGATTTGAACATCCTCGATATCAAAGCAGGCGACGAAGAGACTTACTTCCGCGTAACACGTCAGCCATTGCAACCGACCTTGGACTACGCCAAACGCTTGTCCGAGCTGAAGCGTCCGACCTGGGTGCGCTTCGTTCTCGTGCCGGGGCTCACCGATGCCTGGGATAACGTTGAGCGTGTTGCCGACATCGCAGCCTCGATTCAAAGTCTGGAGCGCGTCGAGGTTTTGCGTTTTCACCAAATGGGCAGGCCGAAATGGGAGAAGCTTGGCTTGGCTTATACCCTCGAAGGCGTGCCGCCGCCGGATAATGAACTGACCGAGCGCGTGCGCAATCAATTCCGCACACGTGGCTTGACCGTTGTCTGAAACGGGTGATTTAGAGCTGCTGTTGCATACTGCGTTGCGCTCACTTGCCGTACTATTTGTACTGTCTGCGTTTCACATGACCGCTGCGCAGGGTTGTGTTAGCGGCTCTTACTCGAAGCCGGCAATGATTTCGTTCCCCGTTTTTCCTAAATATACGATCTGTGGCCGATCATGGGTAATCCAATCCTTGTACTGAATGCAGGCTCTTCCAGCCTTAAATTTTCTGTTTTCGTCGCCGATGAGGACGCTGCGTTGTTGTTGAAACTGCGCGGCCAGATCGAAGGCATTTATACCTCTCCCAACTTTGTCGCAAAGGACCCCGCCGATACCCCGATCGGTTATCGTCAGTGGGGCGAGGGCGCCCGGCTTGGGCACGAAGGCGCGCTGATGCACATCGTCGAATTCCTTACCGAGCAAGGTATCGGCGCCCCGGCAGTCGTCGGGCATCGCGTGGTGCATGGCGGGCTTGCGTTTTCGGCGCCGGCCCGGATCACGCCGGTGGTTCTCGCGCGCCTTGAAACTTATATTCCCCTCGCGCCATTGCATCAACCGCACAATCTGACGCCGATCCGCTGGTTGATGGAGCGCCAGCCCGAGTTGCCACAGATCGCCTGCTTCGATACCGCTTTCCACCGCACCCAGCCGGAAGTGGCCGAGCTGTATGCCTTGCCCTTGAAATATGCGGTGGAAGGGATTCGGCGCTATGGCTTCCACGGTCTGTCATACGAATACATTGCGAGCGTGCTTGAACGCTACGATGAACGCGCTGCGCGTGGGAAAACAATCGTGCTGCACCTCGGGAATGGGGCCAGCATGAGCGCGATGGATGCGGGTAAGAGCGTGGCGACGACGATGGGTTTTACGGCGCTCGACGGCCTTGCGATGGGAACGCGCTGCGGTTCGATCGATCCGGGCGTGTTGCTGTATCTGATGGATCAGCGCGGCATGGATGCGCGCAGTATCGAACAATTGCTCTATCGTGAATCCGGCATGCAAGGGCTGTCAGGCGTGTCGAGCGACATGCGTGTGCTGCTTGCAAGCGAAGAGCCGCGCGCGCGTTTGGCAATCGATTATTACGTTTATCGGATCGTGCGCGAGATCGGTTCGCTCGCGGCGGCGCTCGGTGGTCTCGATGCGCTGATTTTCACCGGCGGCATTGGCGAGAACGCTGCACAGATTCGCGCGCGTGTCATCGAAGCCTGTGGCTGGCTTGGCGTCGAGCTGGATATGGCGGCGAATGCGCAGCGCGCGTCCACGATTTCGACGCCGGGAAGCCGCGTGGCGGCGTTGGTGATTCCGACCAACGAAGAGTTGATGATTGCGCGCCATTGTCTGAATGTGCTCGGCGCGGCTTAGAACCGCGAACAAACCTCTGCATGCTGCGTTGCGCTCACTTGCCGTACCTTTTGTACTGTCTGCGTTTCGCGCGCCTCGCCTGTACAGCTGCGCTGGGTTTTGTGAGCGGTTCTTAGTCATTTCAAGCGCAACGGGTTTCGCTTCATCTGCATTGTTTTCCGGGCTCCTGTAGGATACGCTTCCGTATGGTGTTTTTCATGGAGCCCTTGCATGTCTTTGCCTGAACCCGCCTCTGGGCGCCGCCGCCTGCATACCCGCCGCGTCGAGATGGAAGGGTTTTTACGCGACGACGGGTTGCTTGATCTGGAAATCAGCCTGCTCGATGTTAAGGACGTAGACCTCAAAATGCTTGCGGGCGATCGGCTCGCGGGTGTGCCCATCCACAAGATGCGGATTCGGCTGACGATCGATATGCGCTTCAACATCAAAGCCGCGGCGGCTGAGACGCCCGGCGTGCCTTATGTGGGGCATTGCGAGGCGATTGCTCCCGTCTATGAAAAGCTGGTGGGGTTGAATCTTTTCAACGGTTTTCGCAAGGCGACGAAAGATCTTGTCGGTGGCGTTCACGGCTGTACGCATTTGACTGAAATGCTGCCACTGTTTCCCACGCTGGCAATGCAGACCATGACCTCGATGATTTCCGAAGATTCCGGAACGCACAAACCTTTTCAGCTTGATCGATGTCACGCGCTGGACTCCTCGGGCGAAGTGGTGCGGCGCTATTACCCCAAATGGTTCAAAGCGCACCCTGAGGAAAACGCATAAAAAGCAGGGGTGGAAACCCCGCCTAGGTACATTTAGCGGGTCGTTTCCGTTAAAATTAACTAATCCGGGTGCTGTGGCACAAAAATCAATGGGAGTCGTGCATCCGGTTTGGCTTTTGCTGGAGAGGCGACGGCTTTGCTTGTGCTTGTCGGGGGGCGGCACTTGTCTCGTCCATCCGTCATTTGTTCCCAATACCCAAAACTGCGTGCTTACTACGCCGGCGAACCGGCTGGGGGCGGAGATCGAAGGGCAACTATGAAGATTCACGAATACCAGGCAAAAGAAATCCTGCGTAAATACGGTGTTGTTACGCCACGTGGGATTGCATGTTTTTCCGTTGATGAGGCCGTCAAAGCGGCCGAACAGCTTGGCGGCAAGATCTGGGTGGTCAAAGCCCAGATCCACGCGGGCGGCCGCGGCAAGGGTGGCGGCGTCAAACTCGCCCGTTCGATCGACGAAGTGCGCACACTCGCCGGCCAGATTCTCGGCATGCAGCTCGTCACGCACCAGACCGGCCCGGAAGGACAGAAAGTTCGCCGTTTGCTGATCGAGGAAGGCGCGGACATCAAGAAGGAATACTACGTTGCGGCGCTGACCGATCGCGCGACCCAGAAAGTCGCGATGATGGCGTCGAGCGAGGGCGGCATGGACATCGAAGAGGTGGCCCACAACACGCCCGAGAAAATCATCAAGGTCTTCGTCGATCCGCTCGTCGGGCTGACCGACGCGCAGGCGCGCGAACTGGCCGTGGGCATCGGCGTGCCGGAAGCCTCGGTTGCGCAGGCGGTCGATAGCTTCAAAAAGCTCTACACTTGCTACATGGAAACCGATGCCTCGCTGGCGGAAATCAACCCGCTGATCCTCGAAGGCAACGGCAACATCAAGGCGCTCGACGCCAAATTCAATTTCGATGCGAACGCACTGTTCCGTCATCCCGATATTGTCGCTTTCCGTGACCTCGACGAAGAGGACGCGGACGAAATCGAGGCTTCGAAGTTTGATCTGGCCTACATCTCGCTTGATGGCAATATCGGCTGCCTGGTCAACGGCGCCGGTCTTGCGATGGCGACGATGGACACGATCAAGCTCTTCGGCGCCGAGCCGGCGAACTTCCTCGACGTCGGTGGCGGCGCCACGACCGAGAAAGTCACCGAAGCGTTCAAAATCATGCTCCACAACCCCAAAGTCAAGGGCATTCTCGTCAACATCTTCGGCGGCATCATGCGCTGCGACACGATCGCCACCGGCGTCGTTTCCGCCGCCCGTGAAGTTCATCTGAAGGTGCCGCTCGTCGTGCGCATGAAAGGCACGAATGAGGATCTCGGCAAAAAGATCCTCGCCGAGTCGGGCCTGCCGATCATTTCGGCCGACACCATGGCCGATGCGGCCGAGAAGATCGTTGCCGCCGTCAAGTAATGCCCGGAGAACATTGATATGTCGATTCTGATTAACAAGGACACCAAGGTCATCACCCAGGGCATCACCGGGAAGACCGGCCAGTTTCACACCGAGAAGTGCCAGGAATACGCAAACGGCAAGAATTGCTTCGTCGCGGGCGTGAACCCGAAAAAAGCAGGCGAGTCGATCTTTAATATCCCGATCTACGCTTCGGTCAAGGACGCGAAAGCCCAGACCGGCGCCACGGTTTCGGTTATCTACGTGCCGCCCGCGGGTGCCGCGGCCGCGATTTGGGAAGCCGCCGAGGCCGACCTCGATCTGGCGATCTGCATCACCGAAGGCATTCCGGTTCGCGACATGCTCGAAGTGCGCAACAAGATGAAGGCCAAGATTGCGGCCGGCGGCAAGGAAACCCTGTTGCTCGGGCCGAACTGTCCGGGTCTGATCACGCCGGACGAAATCAAGATTGGCATCATGCCCGGCCATATCCATCGCAAGGGCCGCATCGGCGTCGTTTCGCGCTCGGGCACGTTGACCTATGAAGCCGTGGCGCAATTGACCGAAATCGGTCTCGGTCAATCTTCGGCTGTCGGCATCGGTGGCGACCCGATCAACGGCCTTAAGCACATCGACGTGATGCGCATGTTCAATGAGGACCCGGATACCGATGCGGTCATCATGATCGGCGAGATCGGCGGTCCGGACGAAGCCGAAGCCGCGATGTGGTGCAAAGCCAATATGAAGAAGCCGATCGTCGGCTTCATCGCGGGCGTGACCGCTCCGGCGGGCAAGCGCATGGGCCATGCCGGCGCGCTGATCTCCGGTGGCGCCGATACGGCGGATGCGAAGCTCGCGATCATGGAAGAGTGCGGCTTCAAAGTGACGCGCAATCCGTCCGAAATGGCGAAGCTGCTCAAGAGCCTGCTTTAAGGTTACTGTGTCGCTTTAAAAGCAAAACGCCCGGCTTCAGTCGGGCGTTTTGCTTTGTAGCGCGTATTCTCTTGCGAAATGGTTTACAGATTCACAGCTTATCGATGCCCGATTTTTTTAGTCCGCAATTCTGGTCTGCCGTTGCGCAGATCATTCTGATCGATCTGATTCTGTCGGGCGACAATGCGGTGGTGATTGCACTTGCATGCCGCAACCTTGCTCCGGAACAGCGCCGTTACGGAATCTTTTGGGGTGTCGCAGGGGCGGTGGCGCTGCGCGTTCTATTGACGGCATTTGCCGCAGCCTTGATGGAATGGGCGTGGATCAAGCTGCTCGGGGGGCTGTTGCTATTATGGATCGGTATCAAACTGCTCCTCCCCGAAGAGGAGCACGAACAGGGAATTCCCGGGGCCGGTAGTGTCGCAGGCGCGGTCAAGACGATTATCGTGGCCGATTTCGTGATGAGTCTTGACAATGTGGTCGGCGTTGCCGGAGCGTCGCATGGCAATCTTTGGCTATTGGTTTTCGGGCTGATCGTCAGTATTCCGATTATCGTTTTCGCAAGTCAGTTGATTATGAAAACGATGGAGCGCTTGCCGTTTATCGTGACGCTGGGCGCGGCCTTACTCGGTTGGGTCGCGGGCGGGATGATAAATAGCGATCATGGCTTGCAGCCGTGGTTTGCCCAATTACCCTGGCTGCATCGCTGGGTGCTTCCTGCCGCGGGAGCGGTATTGGTCGTTGTGCTTGGCAGTGCGCGCGCGCGTCGGAAACGCGGCGCCGCCTATCGCCGGGTTGGTGAGTGAGACCGCTGCTTTATATGCTCCCAACGCCAAGCCTGGCACGCCGGAAAATGCGCGAATGCTTGCCCCGCCTCGATTGGCGCGGCATGATTCTAAATTCTCAAGGCTCGACAAATGCAGTGGCACCGATGACCACGGGTCGGGCGCAAGCCTCAAGTCTCAGCTTGGGGTGACTTACGTAGGAAAAGGAGCAAGGATGCCTAAGATCGTCCTAAGCATGGATGGGCTGGTGCTGAAGGAAATTGCGCTCGACAAGCCGCGCATTACGATTGGACGCAAGCCCCATAACGATATTCAGATCGACAATCTCGCAATCAGTGGCGAGCATGCGGCAATCACCACGATTCTTCAGGATGCTTTCCTGGAGGATCTCAACAGCACGAACGGCTCCTACGTCAATGGGGTGCCGGTCAAAAAGCATGCCCTCAAAGATGGGGATATTGTCGAGCTGGGCAAATATCGTCTGAAGTTTTTAACGAATACGCCAGCGGGCGAGGCTGGCTCAGGCAGGGCCGTTGAAGCACCGCTCGATTTCATCATCAAGCAGGCCAGTACCGCGCGCTCGACGTCGGATACCTTGGTGGCGCCCCCGGGTGGCGAAAATCCAGCGCTTCCCGACAACCATACCGAATCGCCGATGACGACCAGCGGGATCACGGGAGGCCGTTGGGACCACCCCTCGGCGGAGTCTGAAAACGCAACCTCTGTCGGCGTTATGCAGATTCTCTCGGGGCGCAATGCGGGGCGCGAACTGGCATTGATCAAATCGCTTACGACCCTTGGCAAGCCCGGGGTGCAGGTTGCCGTGATCACCCGCCGTTCGCATGGTTACTTCATTACCCATGTCGAAGGGACGAGTTTTCCGGTCGTCAACGGGCATCAGCTCGACGCTCAGGCGCATCCCTTGCAGGACCACGATGTGATCGAACTGGCGGGCGTAAAGATGGAGTTTTATTTACGCACTCCTGCTACTTGAGCTAATTAGGGCCGTTGAACGTGGAAGTTCGGATTCTCGGCTGTAGCGGTGGTATCGGTGGATTGGCGCACCGCACGACCTCGCTCATGGTCGATGACGACATTCTGATCGATTGCGGTACTGGCGTAGCGGTATTGGAACTCGATCAACTACTCGCCATCGAGCATGTGTTCATTACCCATGCGCATCTCGATCATGTCTGCTTTCTCCCCTTTCTCATCGATACGGTGGGGGAACTTCGCGATCGGCCGATTACCGTGCATGCGGTCGCGGAAACTTTGCACATTATTCGCTCGCATATCTTCAATTGGCTGATCTGGCCGGATTTCTCCGCGATCCCCGATCGCGCCAAGCCGATGCTGCGTTTCAATGAGCTTGAGCAGGGCGAAAGCATGGAGTTGGCAAATCGCACGATCAGCGTTCTGCCTGCCTTGCATACGGTGCCCGCGAGCGGTTTCCGTTTGCAGAGCGAGGGAGGAAGTCTCGTATTCAGTGGCGATACGACACTCTGCGATCCGCTCGTCGAAGCGCTGAACGCGATGGACGATCTCAAAACCTTCATCGTCGAGACCGCTTTCACCAATGCCCAGCACGACCTCGCGCTCGCCGCGCGGCATTTATGCCCGAACATGCTGTTCACGCTGCTGGATAGTCTTTCGGTTTCGCCCGAGGTTTATATCACCCACCTCAAGCCCGCCCAGGCCGATCAAATCCGCAGTGAAATCGCGGTATACCAAGGACGCTTAAAGCCGCGCTTTCTTGAAAGCGACCAGATTCTCCGGATTTGACTTCACAGGTTATAGGGCGATTCACTTAGGATTTGTGCGGTAGGCAGAGCTTTGAGGGTTCCGTGGGCTTGTGGTAATGTGGGAATGTGGTAACTACCGAGACGCCTACATGAGCCGCCTTACTATCGACCTGACAGACCAGCAGCATCAAAGCCTGAAAGCTTCTGCTGTGTTGGAAGGCAAGACCATCAAGCAATACGCCATTGAACGGCTTTTCCCTGGCGATGCGGACGCCGATCAAGCATGGCGGGAACTGAAAGTCTTGCTGACTGCGCGTATCGAAGATGCTTTGGCGGGCAATGTGTCCACCAAGACCATCAGCGAGATTTTCAATGAAGAACTTGCCGGCGAAGCCCGCGACGCTTGAGTATGAACTACGTCCTGTCGGGTGCGGCTGCGGCCGATTTGCGTGGCATCGCTCGCTACACGCGCAAACAGTGGGGTAGCGCGCAAGCGTGCCACTATCGGGATAAGTTGGAACAAGGCATTTCCCGCCTTGCGGACAGCCAAGGGCCATTCACGGATTTAAGCGCGATCTATCCGGCTCTGCGCATGGCGCATTGCGAACATCACTACATTTTTTGTGTGTCGCGTGATGGCGCCCCCGCCTTGATCGTGGCGATTTTTCACGAACGAATGGACCTGATGACACGGCTGTCGGAGAGGCTAAAACAATGACGAAAGGACTTGGCCGCGATGCCCAGCCCTTCGAGCCATTGATTCCGAACGAGGCAACGATTTAAGCCATGAAAGATGCTGGCGCCGGCAAACTCAAGACTTCTCCCGCCCCGAGCAACCCCGGCGGGAATCACCGACATGACACAGGTGTGCAAGGTCTGCATCCGTGAAATATTCACGCCGGGCCGTCGTCCAGCGTCACCCTGGGTGCCGTGGAATGTCACTTGGGCGTCTTTGAAATGTCTCGGGCGGGAATCGGTGATTTGTATAAGCCGTTGTTTTTATGAATAAAAAATAATTTACGCGATCTGGCACGCTCCGTGCTCAATGTTTCGCAAGCGGAGTGACCGCCTTTATTCACAACGGAGTGACACGATGAAAAAGATTCAACAAGGCTTTACCCTGATCGAACTGATGATCGTTGTAGCGATTATCGGTATTCTGGCGGCGATTGCTCTGCCCGCGTATCAGGATTACACGGTACGCGCACGGGTTTCGGAGGGTTTGGGGTTGGCGGCGGCGGCTAAATTGAATGTGCAAGACATATTGGCGAGCGGTAATCCCAGCAGTGATCCTCTAGGATATAGCGTGGGATATACCGCTCCAGCGGCGACCCGTAACACCACCAGTGTGGCAATTGATCCCACCATTGGTGCAATTACTGTTACTACAACAGCAGCAGCTGGTGGTGGGACGGTAATCTTGACCCCGAACGCTCCCGTCGGAACGGCTCTTCCGAGCGGGGTTGCCGCCTTCACCCCGCCGGCTGACCCTGTTGCATGGCGTTGTATGGTTACTGGGGCTGTGGCTAATGGTTTTGTTGGCGCTGTGGCTGGTACTCTGCCGGCGCGTTTTGCTCCTTCCGAATGCAAATAAGCTTGCTTGATTAAAAAAGAGAGCGCCGTTGGCGCTCTCTTTTTGTATGGATGCAATGAAGACTATCTTTGCCCGACGGTTGCGCTCCGCGCTCAAAGCAAGCTCGATCCATTTGATCGGCAGTTTTTTTGTTGCCCTGCTTTGCGGGGGCTTGATATTCGGTATCTGGTATCCCTATCCTTTCAGCGAACTCGTTGGTGGGAAACAGCTATTCCTGCTTGCCGTATCGGTCGATGTCGTTGCCGGCCCTTTGTTGACCTTGGTCGTTTTCAATCCGGCAAAGCGGAAGCTTGAATTATGGCGGGACATCGGCACCATCGTTGCCTTGCAATTGGCGGCGCTTGGCTACGGTATCTTTTCCATGGCTGAAGCTAGGCCGGTTTTCGTGGCATTTGAAGGCAGCCGTTTTCGTGTCGTGTGCATACCCGATATCGATCATTCCGCGTTGAAAGAGGCTCCCAAGGCATTGCAGCGGCTGAGTTGGTCCGGGCCAAAAATGCTAGGGGTCCGCTTGGCAAAGTCGACCGATCCAGACTTTCTTGCCAGCATTGAAATGTCATTGAAAGGCTTCCACTCCGCGTTTCGCCCCGGACGGTGGGTCAGTTACGATAGTCAGCGCGAAGATGTCAGTGCGGCAGTGAAGCCTTTATCTTTACTCAGGGAAAAACACCCACAGCAGAAAGCTCTGATCGAGCGCGTGTTGGCCATATCGAATTTGAATGAGAAAGATCTCGGCTATCTACCCCTCGCTGCCGGAGCGCACGATGATTGGGTTTTGGTTGTGCGGGTAAAAGATGCCGAACCCGTTGCCTATTTGCCGCTGGATGGTTGGTAATCATTGTTGCCCTGCTCAAAGCTGGAAAACAGAACGCCGGATTTAGCAGTGGCTCAAAGCGGAGGTAAAGCCATACTTCGCTATACGCGCGTAGCGCCATTCCGTATTGAAGTGCTCTCTTCATTACAATGAACCGAATTTTTTCTTCTGCATTTTCTTTAGCGCAACGCTTTGGAATTGCAGTTTTGTGTGCAGGACTCGCTTTTTCTACCCTAATCCCCATTCACGACAACCCCCAGTCGGTTTTCTGGCCGGAATGGTGGATGGCCTGCGCGCTTTTGCTGGCTTGCGCTTTTCGGTTCATGGAAGGTGGCGGGCGTGCTGCGAAAAGCGTTTTTTTGCTTGGCGTGCCGCTCTGGGTGGTTGGCTTGCTAGCGCTTGTAGCGCCTTGGCAGGCGGCGCTGCCCGGGATGAGCGTGGGATGGCTGGCCTATCTGGGGCTGTTTGGATTGGCCTATGCTTTCGCGATGTCCTGTATGCGCCAGCGCGATCTAGGGGCATTACAGTGGCTGGCTGGCGCGTTTCTGGCCTGCGCGCTTTTGCAGTCGCTGTGCGGCTTGGCGCAATTGTTCGGTGCGCAATTCGGGGGCTTGGTCTTGGCCAAGCTTTACCACCTTGTTTTCGGCAACATCGGCCAGGCGAATCATTTCGCGAGTTTGTTGTGGCTGGGTTTGGCGGGTGCGCTGTATTTGTATCTCGAACAGAAGCTCCCGTTTGCCGGGTTGGCGTTGCTCGGCGCTTGGCTTGCGCTGGCTTGCGCGGCGTCGGCTTCGCGCGGTGCGTGGCTGTATACGGCGGCCTTCGCGGTTTTGGCCCTGTATGCGGGGCTGCGGCAAGGCAATACGGCCCGGCGCATGATGCTTGGCGGTCTGGCGATTGCCGGGCTGTCGGCGCTGGCGCAGTTCGTTGTCAGTTACGGCCATGTGCTCGATGTATTTGGCGTGACTTCCTCATTGCAGCGGCTCGACGATGCAAGCTCCAACGGCCAGCGCCTGCACGATTGGCATATCGCGTGGGAGGCGATTAAGGCGCATCCGTGGTTGGGCAATGGCTTGGGGTCTTTTTACCGGCTCAGCGTAGAAGCCGCGATTGCGGGGCCGGGTAAACCTTTTCCGATGCTTGCCGAGCATGCGCACAATCTGCCGCTGCACCTTGCCGCCGAGCTTGGCGCGCCGGTGGTTGTTGCGGTTTGCGGCCTGGTCGGTTATTGGCTGGTACGCCTGTTGCGGATGCCGCTGACGCCGGAACGGTTTTTTGCGTTATGCGGCATCTTCGTTATCGGCCTGCACAGCATGGTCGAGTATCCGCTCTGGTACACTTATTTCATCGTGCCGATGGGCTTGTTCTGTGGGATTGCCGATGCGGACAATGAGCGCCTGCCGAAATTCGGCATTCCACGGCCTGTCGTTTTCATCGTCCTGATTTTGAGTTTTGCGATGCTTGCCTGGGTGACGCGCGATTGGTTGCTGCTGCGCGCTGCTTATACCTCCTGGAATGCGCAAGGCCAAAAAACTGCAAGTGAGGAGCGCGAGCGGACCCGCAAACAAGCTGCGCGTATTTCCGACTATTCCTTATTTGCCGCAGAGGCGCGCAATATCGCGTTGCAGACTTGGCTGCCGGCCAAGGAAACCAGCCCTTGGATGGCGCGGCAGTGCGACGTTTATTGGAAAATCCGGCCCGACTGGGCGGTGATGATCCACTGCGCGGTGGCTTATGCGGCGATTGGGGAGGCGGAAAACCTGGATCGGGTGCTGACAACTTTGTGCCGCGGTTTTCCGAAACATCATGCGCTTTTGTACGAATGGATTCGAACCGAGGCTGTGCATGGAGGGCTGCCGATCGAAGCGCAGGCTTGCTGGCGCTGAACGGAACATAGCAAGGACTGGAGCGACGCCCTGCGGGTGAGCGGGCGGCTCCTGCGGCGGAGCGCGATCTGGCGCGGCCAGAAATTAGGGGTAAGCCGGAACCGCCGAATATCCGTCACTGTTGCATGTAACAAGGAGGCGGTGTAGATTTGCTACATGTAACGCTAGGGAAGCCGATATGGCACACGTCAATTCACGCGTTCAGAAGCACCGCGACGCACTGCGCAGGGCAGGGCTGCGCCCTGTGCAAATCTGGGTGCCGGACACGCGACGGCCGGGCTTCGCGGAGGAATGCCGCCGCCAATGTCGCCTTGCCGCGCAAGCGGATAGGGCGGACGCCGACATGCAGCGCTTCATGGATGAGGCGCTGGCGGATGTGGACGGCTGGACAGGATGATGCGGGGTGACTTTGTGACCATCGCCATGCAAGGCGACTTCGGGAAACCACGGCCCGCCCTGGTCATTCAAGCCGATCAATTTGACGAACACGCCAGCGTGACGGTGCTGCCGGTGACGAGCACACTTGTCGCCGCGCCGTTGCTGCGCATTACCGTTCAGCCGAGTGCCGGCAATGGTTTGCAGAAGCCGTCACAGGTGATGGTGGACAAGGCCATGACCGTGAAGCGCGACAAAGTAGGCCAAGCCTTTGGACGCATTGATGCCAATGCGCTGGTGGAGGTTGAGCGCTGCCTGGCCGTGTTCTTGGGCATCGCTAAGTGACCATGAGCCGAGTGCAAGCCTTGCCATTCATGGCGAGTTTCGAGAGGGCTGGACAGTTACCAACGGCAAAAATAGTGTGAGCGATGAGTCAGGCAAAGCAATGAAACCATGATGCTGGTAGAAAGCCGCAGCTACTTCGTCCTTGGCATCCACCACTACGGCATAGGCGGCAATCTCGGAACGGGTGGCACGCTCGAGCGCATCGGCCAGCAACGCTCCACCAAGCCCTTGCCCCTTGAAAGCTTGATCGATTGCCAAGCGGCCTATGCGGACGGCGGGCACTGTCGGATAGCGCGGCAGCTTCTTGCCAGCGCTGGCCGGAAGATCGGTCAGCAGCAGGCTTGTCGACGCCAGTGTATAGTAGCCCGCGATGCGCTGTCCTTCCGCCAGAGCCACGAAGCAGGCGGCCACCCGGCGGCGAACATCCTGTGTAACTTGTTCCCGGAAATAGCGGTTCAGCGGTTCCGAACCGCTGTTGAACGTGGCGCGGTTATGCGCGGCATCGAGCGGTGCGAGCCGGAACGGCGCGCCGCTCATTCTGCGCGTAAGAGCTTGCTGCGACGAGCGAATGCGCGCTCCAGGGCTGGAGCCGGTTTCGGCGGTGATAGCAGCGCCTGTGCAAAGCACTCCTGATCCGCCAACGATAAGCGGATGACCTCGGCTTGCTCGATGGCGCGTTGCGCAGCGTCCTGGACGGCGGCAACCACGAAATCGGTCATGGTGCGCCCCTGTAGTTCAGCGGCACGCTTGAGCATCGAATGTAGATCGGTACTGATCCGTGCTTCTAGGCGGGCGGTAGAGATAGCTACGGGCATGGTATTGTCCTCCTATTTCAATTTTTACGGCAATTTGCCGTATATGTCAAACGCAACCCTGGCCTGCTTTGTTTTCCGCTTTCTGAGACACCCCCCCCCAATTATATTTTTGCGAACGCCTTTTAATAATAGTTGATAACGGATAGTATTGGCTTGGTTATCCGGAGAACTCAGCCATGATTAGCGCGGACTTGGGGCAGCAACTTGAAGGGTATGTTACGAAACTGGTTGAAACGGGCCGCTACGGTTCGAAAAGCGAAGTCTTACGTGAAGGCGTGCGGCTGATTCAGGACCGCGAGACGCAGCTTGCCGCGTTGGATGCCGTGATCGAGCGCGGTATCGCCGATTCGGATGTGGACCGAGGCAAGGCTGCCGAGGAAGTGTTCGACCGGCTCGAAGCCAAGTATCGGGCGATGACGAACGACAAGGCATGATCGTCCGCATCCTGCCTGCCGCCGAAGCCGAGTTGGAGGCCATCGGCGATTATATTGCGCGTGACAATCCACGCCGCACCGTGAGCTTCGTGCGCGAACTGCGCGACAAGTGTCTGAGTCTCGCGGACATGCCCCTCGCTTTTCCGCTTGTGCCACGCTACGCGAATCGAGGCGTGCGACACCGGGTTCATGGCCGCTACCAGATTTTCTACCGCGTCGCCGGCCAGCCCGAGCGGATCGAGGTGATTCACATCCTGCACGGCGCGCGTGATTACGCCGCGATCCTTTTTGAATAGTCGGAAAAGACAGGGAAAGGCGAGGAGTAATGAGTTTGCGGGCGAGTCTGGTTTATTTGGTGACCAGAGGGACGTCAGGCTTGCTTGCCGTAGCGACCGTGTCTGTTTTCGCCCGGGAGCTGGGGCCGGCGGGTTATGCCAACTGGACCTTGGCATCGGCGATCAGTGCCTTTCTGGTCGGTGCTCTGATGCAGCCCTTGCATGTCAGTCTGACGCGGTTTTTGTCGCGGCCGGGCTATTCCGCGTTGGTGCCGACTTTAGGGCGCTTGATTCTCGGGATCGGCGTGTGCCTGGCTGGAGTCGTCGCCATTCTGAAAATGGCGGCGCCGCTTTGGTTCCCCGTGGGCGTGCTGGGCATGGCTCTGGCTCTGGGTTTGAGCCAGGCTGTTTTTGATTTTTCCGGCCAGCATTTGGCCGCTCGCGCGCAGGCTCGACGTTATTCCGCGCTTTATCTGAGCAAATCGTTTCTTGCGCTCGGCTTTGGTTTCGTGCTTCTGAAAGCGGGGGCCGGCGCATGGGGCGCCGTTGGCGGCACAGCGCTGGCTTTTGTTTTGGCCGTCCTGATATTTGGCAGGCGCACTTGGTTCGCCGTGTTGCAAGGAGCCTTCGACCGAACTGTCTTTCGTCAGATTCGCGGCTATGCGTTGGCAATCGGTTTCGCGTTCATGGCCGGGGCCTTGCTGCAATGGGGGGATCGCTTGATTCTGACGCACTTTGTGCCGGCGGGGCATCTTGGCGCTTATGGCGCGGCGGCGGATGTGGCGCAGCAGGGGTTTGGGCTGTTGTTCAGTGCCTTCCATCTGGCTTGGTTTCCGCGCTTGGTGGCCGCCTGGGAGCGGCGCGAGGCGGGTTTGCGCGATCAGTTGGACCGCTATGTGCGGGTGTCGCTTGCGATATTGCTCCCCGCCACGGTGGGTTTTGCGCTCGTTTCTGGCGATGTGACCGAATTGATCCTGGGTTCCGCCTTTCGGCGGGATGCCGCGCTTGTCATGCCGTGGCTCGCCTTGGGGGCCGCGGTCGGAGGCGTTCGAACGTACTTGCTCGACATCCCGCTGCATTTGTCGGAACGCATGGTCATACAGAGCATGATTACCGGGGGCTGCGGTTTATTTGCCGTTTTGCTTAATCTTTGGCTGGTGCCCCGGCACGGTATTCTCGCGGCGGCGACGGTTGGTGTGGCGATGCAGCTACTCGGCTGTTTCGCCAGCATCTTCATTGGACGCCGCATTTTGAAATTGCACCTTGCCTTGCGGGATGTCGTGGCGATCGGCGCGGGCTTGCTTGCGATGGCGGGTGTCGTCTGGATGCTGCCTTCAGGAACAGTCGTTTGGATGTTGATTCGAATTGCGGCGGGAGCCGTGGTCTACGGCGCTGTTCTGTTGGTTTTTGACACGGCTGGCGTGCGGAGCTGGGCTCGGCTGCGTCTTCAAATGAGGCCGCGGCAATGAGTGATTCGCTGCGTGTCGCCGCATTCACCGGGGGTGACAACGTGCCGTCGGCGCGTTTCCGCCTGCGCCAATATTTGCCGCGTTTGAGCGAAAACGGGATTTCCGTGCAAGAGCTTCCCGCGCGCTTTGGAGGCTACCCGCCACGTTCGAACTGGAGCCGTTTGCCCTGGCTTGCCGCGACATTGGGCGAACGCAGTCTGGCGGCATTGAAGGGCAATGCCGCCGATGTGGCGTTTTTTCAGCGTGAAATGGTTTCGACGCTCTATTCGGCGGAGTGTTTATGCCGCGCGCCGGCGGTGCTCGATGTGGATGACGCGGTGTGGCTGACCCAGCGTTGGCATGCCGTGGATCGCCTTGCACAACGTTGTCGCCTTGTCCTGTGCGGCAATGCTTATATCGCCGAGCACTTCGCCGATTTCGCGCCGGTGCGGCTGTTGCCGACCGGTGTGGATACCGAACGCTGGCAACCCGGCACGATGGAGCGGGCGCCGGTGATCGTGTGGTCCGGCAGTTCATCGGGGCTGCCTTTCCTGTATGAGATCGAGCCTGCCTTGGGCCGTGTGCTGGACGCCTTGCCCGATGCGCGTTTGCGCGTGGTAT
Organism: Betaproteobacteria bacterium; assembly: GCA_009781175.1. Classification (GTDB taxonomy): domain Bacteria; phylum Pseudomonadota; class Gammaproteobacteria; order Burkholderiales; family Rhodocyclaceae; genus Niveibacterium. The sequence continues at coordinate 77,520 of WQYQ01000010.1, read as the reverse complement.
GCGATCGAGCGCCTGCTTTTCCACGTTTGCAAAACAAGCAGCTCGAATATCTGCCGTGGACGCCGGAAGGAGAGGTGGCTGCGATTCAATCCGCGTGGGTAGGGCTCATGCCGATGCCGGATACGCCTTGGAGCCGCGGGAAATGCAGTTTCAAGATGCTGACTTACATGGCGTGCGCGACGCCCGCGGTGGCGTCGCCTTGGGGGATGAACCGGGAGGTTATTGCGGGCGGAGGGGCTTTCGCGGCGATCTCGCAAGACGATTGGATCGATCAATTGCTGCGTTTGCTGCGCGATCCTGTTGCTATACAGGCGGCAGGGAGAGAAGGGCGGCGACAGGTTGAGGAGCGTTATGCAACAAACAAGCTCGCGCAGGTGCTGGCTGAAGCTTTGCGTGAGGCTGTTGCTTGAAGCATTTACCGTGGCCCGCTACCCTCAACAGTTTTGTAAAGAGAGCTTGACGGTATGTGTGGCATAGCCGGTTTCTGGGGCGTGGCGGGCGAATCGATGCGCCTTGCCGCGCTTGCGCGCGCGATGGGCGAGGCGATTGCGCACCGTGGGCCCGACGGGCGCGATGAATTCGTGCTTGCGGATGTCGGTTTGGCGCTGGCGCACCGGCGCTTGGCGATCATCGACATTACCGAGGCGGGGCGTCAGCCGATGACGAGCGCCGCAGGGCGCTGGACGATTGCCTTCAACGGCGAGATCTACAACTACCGGAAACTGCGCGCCGAGTTGGAGCGCGCGCGCGGCGACATCGCATGGCGTGGGCATTCCGATACCGAAACCTTGCTCGAAGCCATCGAAGAATGGGGATTGGTCGACGCCTTGGGCCGTTGCGACGGGATGTTCGCCTTTGCCGCCTGGGATCGCGCCGAGCAACGCCTGATTCTCGCGCGCGACCGTCTCGGCGAGAAGCCGCTTTATTACGGCAACATGCCCGACGGCAGCCTGCTCTTCGCCTCGGAATTGCGCGCGTTGTACCAACACCCCTCCTGGCGTGGTGCGCTCGATCGCGATGCGCTCGGTTTGTTGATGCACTACAACACGATTCCCGCGCCGCATAGCATCTGGCAGGGGATATACAAGCTGCCGCCCGCGCATTGGCTCGAAGTTCGCGAGCGCAAACCGGGGCCGCCGCAGGCTTATTGGAAACTCAGCGATGCGATCGCCGCGGGCGCGCCGTCCCGCGCGGCGGAGCCCGGCGATGCGGGGGCGTGGGTCGATCGTCTCGAAGGCGTGCTGGGTGAGGTCATCGAGCAGGAAATGATTTCGGATGTGCCGCTCGGCGCTTTTTTGTCCGGCGGTATCGATTCCTCGCTGATCGTGGCAATGATGCAGAAACGCGCCAGCCGTCCAGTCAAAACCTTCACGATCGGCTTTCGCGAGGATTCGTTCGATGAGGCGCGTTATGCGCGCGAAGTCGCCAAGCATCTGGGAACCGAACACCATGAGCTTTATCTGACCGGCGCCGATGCGCTGGCGGTGGTGCCGCACCTGCCGGATATCTTCGACGAACCGTTCGCCGATTCTTCGCAGGTTCCGACTTACCTGGTTTCGCGTTTTGCGCGTGAGCATGTCACGGTCGCCTTGTCCGGCGACGCGGGGGACGAACTGTTCTCCGGCTACACGCGTTATCACGTGGGCGACGGGTTCTGGCGGCGCGCGCAAGGGATTCCTTATCCTTTGCGGCGCATGCTGTCGGCGGGGATCGCTTGCGTGCCGCCGCGCTTTTGGGACGGTTTGGGGAAAGCGCTGGGGCCGGCCTGTCCGCAGCTCTTGCGTGTATCGCCGGGCGACAAGTTCGCGCGTATTGCGCGCATGCTGCGCGAACGCTCGCCGGCGGGTTTTTACGATGAGTTGATTTCGCACTGGAAAGATCCCTCCGTATTGGTCCCGGGCAGCCGTTTGCCGGCATTGGATCTGGTCGAAGCCACGGCGCGCGGTGCGGGCAGCGATATCGAGTACATGATGGCGCACGATACCTTGGCCTATCTGCCGAACGATATTCTGGTCAAGGTTGATCGCGCCGCAATGGCCGTGAGCCTGGAAACGCGCGCACCTTTCGTCGACCGCCGTTTGGTCGAATTCGCCTGGACGGTGCCGATGGCGCACAAGGTGCGTGACGGCAAAGGCAAATGGCTGATGCGGGAATTGCTCGCCCGGCATGTGCCGCGGGCTTTGTTCGAACGGCCCAAGCAGGGTTTCGCCGTGCCGATGTCCGGCTGGCTGCGCGGCCCGTTGCGCGCCTGGGCCGAAGAGCTGTTGTCACCGCAAGCGCTCGCGGCGAGCGGGCTTTTCGAGGCCGCGCCGATCCGCCGCAAATGGGACGAGCACCAAAAGGGTCTTGGGCAATGGCATTACTATTTGTGGGATGTGCTGATGTTCCAGGCGTGGTTTCAACGTAACCGGACGCATATCAGCTGAGAACCTGCTCATAATCTTGCTGCGATCCCGTGATCGGGGCGCATGCGCTGCTCGGAATCCTCATTTATTACTTATAAACTCCGGTTCCTGCGCTGCTCTTCGCCCCGCTGCCGGGCTCTCGCGACAGATTCTGAACAGGTTCTAAAACAATGCGAGTCCTGCTCTTCGCCAATACCGACTGGTTTCTGTGGAACTTCAAACTGGCGCTGGCGCGTGCTTTGCGCGAGCGCGGCCATGAGGTGTTGCTGCTCTCGCCGCCGGGCCCGTTTGGCGAAAAGTTGCGTGCCGAAGGTTTCCGTTGGGAGGCGTTTCCGCTTTCGCGTTCCGGCGTCCATCCGCTTGCCGAACTCGATGCGATTCGGCGTTTAATCCGCCTCTATCGTGAATTGAGCCCAGATGTCGTGCATCACTTTACGATCAAGTGCGTGATCTACGGCTCTTTCGCGGCGCGCCGCGCGGGCGTGGGGCGAATCGTTAACTCGATTACCGGACTCGGCTTCGCGCTCCTGGCGAGCACCTTCAAGGCGCGCTTGATCCGGCCCGTGGTGGTGGCGCTTTATCGCCGCGCTCTGGTGGGAACCCGGGTCATATTTCAGAACGCCGACAATCGGGATACGCTGGCCGCGCTTGGCGCATTGCGGCGCGCTGAGGTCGAGGTGATTCCCGGCGACGGCGTGGATACCGTGAAGTTCGCGCCGCTTGCCACGCAGCGGTTCGGTGCAACGGTTTTGATGATGGGGCGCTTGCTCTGGTCCAAGGGCGTCGGCGTGTTTGTCGATGCGGCGCGGATTGTCCGCCAACGGCGGCCGGATGCGCGCTTTCTGCTTGCCGGCGCGCCGGATCCGGGGAATCCCGAAAGTATCGATCCCGCTATACTCGCGCAATGGCGGCAGGAGGGAACGGTAGAATGGCTCGGCCAGCGCAGCGATGTGTTGGCGCTGCAGCAGTCCGCCGATATTGCGGTGCTTGCCAGCACACAGGGCGAAGGTATGCCGCGCGCGTTGCTGGAGGCGGCGGCTTGCGGCAAGCCGATGGTGGCGACCGATGTGCCGGGGTCGCGCGAATTGGTGCGGGACGGCGAAAACGGCCGCCTCGTCCCGCCGGGGGATGCCCAGGCGTTGGCGCAGGCGATCCTGGGTTTGCTCGATGATCCACAGACGGCGCAGCGCATGGGCCGAGTTGCGCGTATGGATGTGGAGGCTGAATTTTCGGATGCGCGGATCGTGGCACGAACATTGGCTGTTTATGGCTTGAATGAATAGGGAAGAGGCATAGGCCGACACGCGCGTGAGCTTCAACTTTCTCTTTTATCCCTTTGCCTTGTCCTTGATTTTTTGTCTGGTGCTGGCGCGCTCGGCGCCGTGGCTCGCATTGATGGACAAGCCGGACGCGCGTAAACAGCATCAAGGCGCGGTTCCGGTTGTCGGCGGCCTCGCGATTTTGGCGGCCTACGTTATTGCCGTGAAGCTGCGTGGTATCGGCGGTAATCTGGTCGGGGCGATCGGGCCTGTGGCGCTGGTGCTGCTCGTCGGTGTAATCGATGATGCACGGCCTGTATCGGCCAGAATCAAGCTGGTCGTACAAATCTTCGCCGCCTGGTGGCTGGTGCGCGCGACCGGGTTTCAGCTTGAAAGCATCCCGCTTCCGGGCATTCCCGGCGGTATTCCACTTGGTTGGCTGGAGACGCCCGTCGCGATTCTGGTGATCGTCGGCGTGGTCAACGCGATCAACCTTTCGGACGGTGCCGATGGGCTTGCGGGCGGTCATGTGATGATCGCGCTCGCGTTTTTCCTTGGCGTTGCGTTACTGACCCAGCATATGACTGTCGTGCTCCTGCTCGTCGCGTTGATGTCCTCGGTGGCGGGTTTCCTTTTGGTGAATGCGCGTCATCCGCTTTTGGCGCGTGCCCATGTGTTCATGGGGGATGGCGGCGCTTTGGCGCTGGGCATGCTGTTGTGCTGGTTTGCAATTGAATTGGCGCGCGCGAAGCATGCCGCCGCGCCGCCGCTGCTTTTGCTCTACGCCGTCGCATTGCCATTGCTCGATATGGCGACGGTTTCGGTGCGGCGGATGCTGCACGGCGTGAGCCCGATGCGGCCCGACCGGACCCACCTACACCACATCCTCTGCCTTAAAGGCATGTCGGTCGAACTGTCCGTACCTTTGCTTTGGCTGTGCAACGCGATCCTGGCGGGTGTCGGCTTGTTATTGTGGCGTGCGGGTGTTTCGCCGGGCGCATTGCTTATGGTTTGGCTCGCATTTCTCGTCGGCAAGATGCTTTGGATGAGAGTGTGGGAAGAGCTTCCCGCGCCCGAGCCGGATGCGGCGTCCGAGGAGCATCCAGGATCGTGAATATGCTTTCATCCATGCGCCAGCCTTTGCGCTTATGTATCGTCATTACTGGTTTGGGCGTTGGTGGCGCCGAGTATGCCTTGCTCAAGCTGCTGGCGGCATTCGATCGGGATCGTTTTGCGATCTCGGTTGTGGTGCTCGGTCGCGAGGATGCCTTGGTGCCGCAACTGCGGCGGCTGGGGATCGAGCCTGTCATGCTTGGGCTGAAGCCCGGCCGTTGGCCGTTTGGAGAGATTCGCCGTTTGATCCGCAGCGTGCGGGCCTTGGAGCCGGATATTCTGCAAGGCTGGATGTATCACGGCAATCTCGCGGCGAGTTTTCTGGGTGCCCGGCTCGGTGTTCCGGTGTGCTGGAGCGTGCGCGATACGCCGGATGCCGCGCACCCGTTGAGCCGTTTTACGCGGCTCGTGATCAGGGTTTCACATTGGTACGTCGACCGGGTGACCTGTATTTTCAATGTTTCGGCCCATAGCGCGCGCTATTGCATCGAACATCTCAAATGGCCGGAAAAGCGCACGGTCGTGCTGCCCAACGGTTTGGATCTCGACCGTTTCCGGCCCAATGCGTCGACGCGCCGCGCTTACCGTAGCGAGTGGGGTTTTAGCGAGGATGAGCTGGTTGTGGGGATGGTTGCGCGCTGGCATCCGGTGAAGAATCATCGTCTGTTCCTGGAGGCGGCGGCGCTGCTGCACAAAAAACGTCCCAAGGCGCGTTTCGTGCTCGTCGGGAAAAGATTGGATGAGGGGAACCAGACACTTAAAGCCTGGATCACTGAGCTTGGTTTGGGTGATGCCGTTCGTTTGCTTGGACAACATGCGGAGCTTGAAGCGCTCTACCCCGCGTTCGATCTTGTGGCGCTGACCTCGCGTAGCGAAGGCTTTCCGAATGTGCTGGCCGAGGCGCTGGCTTGCGGTGTGCTTGTCGTGAGCACGAATGTCGGCGATGCACGCGAGATCGTTGCGGGGCATGGACGGATCGTGGCGGCGCGGCCGGAGGCAATGGCCGAGGCGTGGGCTGAAATATTGGACGACCCGACGCGCGCCGCCCGGGGCTTGGCCGGGCGCCGACATATTGCCGCCAATTATGCGGTGGAACAGATCGCTGCCCGTTTGATGCGCTACTACACCCGCTTTGCGGCAGCGAAGCCGCCTAAGGCGTCCGTATAATTCACCGTTTCGCTCTTCTTTTCCCTGGTTGCTCATCATGACTATGATTCCGCTTACCGCGCTTTCGCCGCTCGACGGCCGCTATGCCGCAAAACTTGAAGGTCTGCGTCCGCATTTTTCCGAATACGGCTTGATCCGCAACCGCGTGCGGGTCGAGATCGAATGGCTCAAGGCGCTCGCCGCCGAATCCGCGCTGGCCGAGGTGCCGGCTTTTTCCGCCGCGACGATTGCCGAACTCAATGCCGTGATCGCGAATTTCTCGCCTGAAGATGCTGCCGCGGTCAAGGAAATCGAAGCCACGACGAATCACGACGTCAAGGCGATGGAGTATTGGCTGAAAAAGCGCTTTGCGGCGAACGCTGAAATCATACGGGTGACGGAGTTCATCCACTTCGGCTGTACTTCGGAAGACATCAACAATGTTTCGCATGCCTTGATGCTTGAAGAAGCCCGCGCGGCGGTGTTGCTGCCGGCTTTCGACACGGTTCTCGAACGTTTCGTCGCGCTCGCGCACCAGCATGCCGAGCTGCCGATGCTTTCGCGCACGCACGGCCAGACCGCGAGCCCGACGACGCTCGGCAAGGAAATGGCGAATATCGCCTACCGCCTGCGCCGTGCGCGCAAAGCAATCGCCGCGGTCGAAATGACGGCCAAATTCAATGGCGCGGTCGGCAACTACAATGCGCACCTCTCGGCCTATCCGGACTTCGACTGGGCGGCGTTCAACCAAGGTTTTATCGAATCGCTGGGCCTGGTTTTCAACCCCTACACGATTCAGATCGAGCCGCATGATGCGATGGCGGAACTTTATGACGCGGTGGCGCGTGGCAACACGATCCTGATTGATGCCTGCCGCGATATCTGGATGTATATCTCGCTCGGCTATTTCAAGCAGAAGCTCAAGGCCGGCGAAGTCGGCAGCTCGACGATGCCGCACAAGGTCAATCCGATCGACTTCGAGAATGCCGAAGGCAATTTCGGCATCGCCAATGCGGTGCTGCGCCACTTCTCCGAGAAGCTGCCGATTTCGCGCATGCAGCGCGATTTGACCGATTCGACCGTGCTGCGCAACATGGGCCTGGCGCTCGGCCATACCGTGCTGGCGCTGGATTCCTGCCTGCGCGGCTTGAACAAATTGGAAGCCGATCCGGCGCGGCTCGCGGCGGATCTTGATGCGGCCTGGGAAGTGCTCGCCGAGCCGATCCAGACGGTGATGCGCCGCTTTGCGGTGCCCAACCCCTATGAACAGCTTAAAGCGCTCACGCGTGGCACAGGAATCACCAAAGAGGCGCTACGGGATTTCGTGAAAACCTTGGCGATCCCCGAACAAGATAAACAGCGCCTGCTCGCCATGAGCCCGGCGTCCTACACTGGCAAAGCGGCTGAGTTAGCGAAGGAAATTTGAATTTCCCTGCCATTCCTTCCGGTATTTATTTCAAATCAGGATTCAAAAATGAGTTTCGCAGAGACGCTTAAACAGCTGCCCAAGATTTCCCATCTCGCGGCAATCAAGCTCCTGAACAATCAGGGGGAGGAAATCGGCTTGATCGAAAACAAGCCGGGGCAAGCGGGGTCGCTGGCCGTATATAACCATTTAGCCCAGATCTATGGCGCGATCACGCCCGAGGCGGCTAAAAAAGGCATCGAACTGTATGCCGAGCACAGCGAAGATGCCCTGGCGCATCCCGAGAAACATCCCAATATCGATCGTTTGCTTGGCATTAAGGACGCCTCTTCGACATTGCAAGTAAAGCAGGTGTTTGCTGTCTGAGAAAACAGGGAACCGCCATCTCGGAATCCCGGTCGACCGGATTATGAGGAGAGTGCAATGAGCGGTGCGCGCAATGTTCTGGGCGGTTCGCTAATGGCTTGTAGCTACGATCCCCTAACGGGATTCCTGCGCACAGGTTGTTGCGAGAGGGTTGCGGAAGATTTTGGGAAACATTGGGTTTGCGTGAAGGTTTCCGCCGCTTTCCTGGAATTTTCCGCGGCGAGCGGTAACGACCTGTGCACGCCACGGCCCGAGTTTCGTTTTCGTGGCTTGAAGCCTGGAGACCGCTGGTGTTTGTGTGCGCTGCGCTGGCAGGAAGCGCTTAGCGCTGGCATGGCCCCGCCTGTGGTGCTTGAAGCGACGCATGAGTCTGCGCTCGAACTTCTTGCGCTGGAAGACCTCCAGCGCTATGCCGTGGCGGTTTAAATTCCAGGTAATTGAGGCGCCGGGAGGCAGCAAACACAATCCCAATTTATGTTCCGCAATAACCACAAAATCTAAATGGTTTTTATAAATACTGACACTATGCTCTGAGAATTGTTGACACTTGTCTGTTTGTGTCGACATATCTGCAATCTTCGACCTTAGAATTCTTCCTGAGTATCATTTTCAATGATAATGTCATGGCCATACGATGGTTGTTCAGCGTATAGATGTAGACCATCTAAGTGACACAGGTTCCTGGGCAGTTTTTGCATAGTTTCATTGGGTAAGTGTGCGATTTTGCTTACTGTTGGAAAATATATTGTCTCGGGTTGTAGTACATCGTTACCAATAAGTTGTATTGTTCAATGCTGAATTCGCACCAAAATAAAAAATAAATTGGTCAATTTTTACATTGAAATAATAAGCTGAATATCTTGTAAATCCCGCTGACATGAACGAAGTACATGCCAATTCAATAAAGTCGGACCGCGAATATTGCAGCACAAGTGAGGCGGCTCAAATGCTGGGTGTTTCGCTAGGTACGGTTCAACAGATGGTTGAGAATGGTCTCCTTGAGGCCTGGAAGACCGCAGGTGGCCATCGCCGAATCCGAATCGGGTCGGTTGAGGAATACTTGCGGCGCCGAACTTCTGGACACACGGGCCAGCCGATTGGGCAATTGCGAGTACTTGTTGCCGAAGACGATCGGATCATGCAGCGCTTGTACGCCCATACGTTTGAGACATGGAAGTTGCCGATCGAGTTGAAGCTTGTCGAAAGTGGTTTTGAAGGCTTGCTTGAGATTGGCCGTCAGCAGCCGGATTTGTTGATCTCCGATCTTGTCATGCCTGGGCTCGACGGTTTCGCGATGATTTCCAAACTCCGCGGCGACGCGAAATTGGCCGATATGGATATTGTCGTCATTACGGGGCTTACGCAGGAGGATATCGAGGCCCGCGGAGGTTTACCGGAGGATGTCATCGTTTACGGCAAGCCAGTCCCGTTCAAAGAACTCAAAGGCTATCTTCAGGCGCGGATTGCACAGTTACAGCGGCGCAGCAGGGTCAGTGCTTAAAAACGCTTTTTGTAAACGATCAAAGGCCAGCGTGAGCTGGCCTTTGTGTTTGCTTTGAACTGCTTTTCAGAGGTGACGGATCTTTTCGAGCAGCGCAGTGGTTGAGCGCTGATGCTCGAAGGGAATCGAATGTACCTGGCCGCCCCAAGCAAACACTTCTTGCGCGCCGACGATCCGCTCCGTAGCCCAGTCGCCTCCTTTGACGAGAATGTCCGGGCGAGCGTCGAGAATGCGGGCAAGCGGCGTATCTTCGTCAAACCAGGTTACGAGATCGACACACTCCAAGGCTGCCATGAGCGCACAGCGGTCTTCGAGTGAATTGATCGGGCGATCCCCTCCTTTTCCCTGCCGGCGCACCGAAGCATCGGAATTAAGCGCGACGACCATCGCGGCGCCAAGCGCGCGTGCTTGGGCAAGGTAAGTAACATGGCCGCGATGCAGGATGTCGAAACAGCCGTTTGTAAACACTAACGGGCGCGGCAGTGCCGCAACGCGGGTCGCTAAGGTTTCCGGGGCGCAATACTTCTGCTCGAAACTTGGAGCGGGATAGTGTCGGGACATAGTGGATTTGAGACACAGCCTGTTGTGCAGGCCGTGTTTCAGTTCTTAGGCGGGAATGCTCTTGCGAAACCGGTTGAGGTCTTGCACGGTTTCAAAAGTTTGGTCGAACAGGCTGGAAAGGTTGCGCAAGATGCCGCCAACGACGCGTGCTTCACAGTCCTTATTGAAGTCGATTTGTTGATTGAGCCAGCGTTCGAGCCAGCCGGGGTCGGGCAGGCGGGACTGAATCGTGTCGCGTGGGAAATCCTGGGTGCTCACATGCAGATTGGTTGGATGCAGCGCTTGTTTGGTACGCGCCGAGCTGGCCATTAAAACGCCGACCTTCGCAAAAGCCGCGCGCGCGATATCGCCTGCGCGTTCGATCGCTTGACGCATGTATTTCAGATACGCGCCGCCGTGCCGGGCCTCGTCCTTCGAAAGCAAGGTATAGATGTGCTTGATGACGGGCTCCGTGTGCCATTCTGCGGCGCGGCGATACCACTGCGTCAGCCGCACCTCGCCGCAGAAGTGCAGCATGAGGGTTTCGAGCGGCGGTGCGGGATCGAATTCAAAGCGGATGGCGTGGAGCTCTTCTTCGCTTGGGACGAGATCGGGGCGGAAACGGCGTAAGTACTCCATCAGCACGAGGGCATGTTTTTGCTCTTCGTAGAACCAGATCGACATGAAGGCCGAGAAGTCGGAATCATCGCGGTTGTCGCGCAGAAACATCTCCGTGGCGGGCAGAGCGGCCCACTCGGTAATCGCATTCATTTTGATCGTAATGGCCTGTTCTTCGCTTAAAAGCTGGCCGTCGAAACTGTCCCATGGGATGTCCGCATCCATATTCCAACGGGCAGCCTCCAGGGATTTGAATAGCTCGGGATACAACATTGTTGACACTCTTTCTTTGCAAGATTACTTGGCATTGTAAAGAAGAGCAGGGGGCCTTTCCAGGTGAGAGCAGAAGCACAGACAACGGCAACCGCGCCGTTTAGAAAAAAGCGCTTGAAACACTGCAAAAACAAAGGGGAGCATCGCTGCTCCCCTTGTTGTTTTAAGCCTTTTCAACGATCAATCGGCTTCTCATCTCCAGGTGCAAGGCATGGCAGAAATGCGTGCAATAGCACCAGAAGACACCCGGTTTATCCGCCTTGAAGGTGACGGATGCGGTTTGCTGCGGATTCACGATAAAACAAATGTCATATTTGGGAATACCAAAGCCATGGGTCAGGTCTTCGACCTTATCGTGATTGGTCAGAATAATCGTAACTTCATCGCCTTGCTTGACTGTGAATTCCCGCATCGAATAAGCCGGGGCTTGGCTCGCAAGTTGAATCGTGACCTTCTTGCCGTTGCGCGTAATGGTCTGGCTCTTCGGGTCTTTAACGGCATGAGGGAACTCATCCATGTCGTAGATTTGGCGCGTTTTAATCTTATTCCGCGCGACGATGATCGCATCATGGGGCTCTGGGTAAGCGGTGTGATCGCTGATGAGCACCATCTTATCGCTGGTGATATCGATCAACTGTTCCGTTTCGCAATGGAGCGGGCCAACCGGGAGGAAGCGGTCTTTCGAGAATTTATTTCCCGAGTTGAAGAAGCGGCCGTCTGCCTCTTTCGTTTCTCCCATCGATGTGTAGCCATGCCCCGGCTGATAGTGCACATCAATGCGGTCGAGTACCACCTTGGCGTTCTTATCGCCGGCGAAGCTCTTGATTGCCGCGTCGACGTTCCATTTCACGATCATGCTATCGAGGAACAGAGTGGTGTAGGCGTTCCCTTTATTATCGAACGCGGTATGCAGCGGACCGAGCCCGATTTCAGGTTCGCCAACCACGCAATCGCGCGGCTCTTTTCCTTCACCATCGAACCACTTTTCGACCAGTTCCGTCGCGATAACCGTCGCGGTTGGTGAGAGCTTGCCCGAGCAGACGAAATATTTGCCATCCGGGCTCACGTTGACGCCGTGTGGATTTTTCGGCACTGGCACATAGCAGGTAAGCGCCGTTTTCGGATCGGCGTTCGCTTTGGCGCGGCCGTCGACGACAGGAACCTTTAAGTCTCCGATGGTGACAAATTTGCCGGCCTTAACCGCTTCCTCGATCCGCGCAATATTGAAAAACACGCAAGCGTCGCGTTCCGCCGACATCATGTCTTCGTAATGTACGCCGTTCTCGGTGTTGTATTGGTTGGACGCAGCAAGCTTACCGTCGTAGCTGGTCGCGACCAAATCCATATTTCCGTCGACATGGCACTGCCATTTCACTTCCATGCTATCGGCGTCGAGGCAAGTGAACAGGCAGCCGTATTTCTCGGGTGAATTGACATCCCGCCCGTCGTTGGGCAGCGGGATATGGAATTCCGCGCCCGCGAATACGCGCGTCGTGTGGTTGATCGATTGATCCACCGGGTCGCGTTTGTCCGTGAATAAACCGTGCTGGCCCTGGATATTCGGCAGCTCCGTAATTTTGTCGCATTCGAAGGTGTCGCAACGAATGCGCGCCACCCGCCCATGCAGCTTGTCATTTACCCAGACATACTTGCCGTCGTAGGTGCCATCGGTATATGACCCATGCACATGGTGTGTATCGCCGGTTTTATATTTCAGGCTGCCATCCGGCTTGGTGCCAATGATCGCTTTGGATTCATTGGTAATGCCCCACCCGACCATGGGGTCGATGTTGAAAACCGGAATGCGCTTGATTTCACGGCCGGAAGGAACTCCGTAAATACGTACCTCGCCCGAGTGTCCGCCTGAGGAGATGGAGTAGTAATCGTCAAGCTGGCCTGGCGGAACTTCAAATTTGCCATGCGAGGCAGCCGGCGCGGCTGCCACAGGCGCCGGCGCTGATGCAGCAGGTTCGGTTTTCGGCGGTGCGTTCTCCTTGCAGGCAGTCAGTCCAAGACTCATGCCTGCTCCGGCAAGACCGGCAAGGGCGGATTTTCCAAGAAACGCGCGGCGATTTGGATCATGCTGTGTCGATGATGGAGTAGTCTTTTGTTCTGACATGATGGATTCCTGTAAGAAAAGAGCTAAACGGGCTCGCTGGGCATATGCAACTGCGAGCCTATTCGGAACTAACTCAAACTAGATTTAAATCCGCTTGAGCTTTTAATTTTTGATTTTTGTCAATTTGTTTCCTGTTGAAATGAATTTTTTTGTTAAAATTCAAAGTGTTGAATAGAGAAATTGGTTTCATGAAACGCTCTCTAAATCTTTAGAGAAGTTGGAAAACGAACGGCTAAGTTTTGTGTAGCAACCAATTCAATAAGACTTCCTGGCTGGAGTCCGGCGCGTCGGAAAGTGGGACGGTCTGCCAAAAGCCGTCAGCCGTTTTATGGTGCAGCACGGAATCATGCGGAAGACGAGTAAGGCTTTGACCCATAACTTCGTCGGCGCCCCATTCGATTGACCAGAAATCGTTGGCGGAAAAGCGCAGGATTCTGGCAATACCGTTTATATCGAGCAACTCGATTGCATCGAAACGCCTTGTCGGCCCTCCTGGATAAAGCCGGCCGTAGTGTGTGTCGATCAGCGCTGCAATTTGCGTGTGCGGGCTGGCGATATCGCTCGCTTCTCCCTTCATCTGGGCAGCCAGGGCGGCATGCACTGTCATGCATTCATCTCCGATAACCGCCGCACGTACCGCGTCTACTGCTGCGCTAGTCGGATGTTTTCCATTAACGATACCGACCCTGAGCGATTCGATGTCTTTCTCACCGTATTGAGCGAGTAGCGCTTTGTAAGATTCGCGTAGCTCATATTGCAAACGCGCAAGTGCTTCCAATTCAGTGGCGAGTTCTATGGGAATATTGCGGAAAAAATCGGATTTGGCCATTACATTCCCTGATCGTTAATTACACCGCCATCGAGCTTGAGCATTTGAGGTGTCAATTCCTTGAATGCGTAAACTTTCCCGCCGTGTTGAGCGGCGAATGAATCGGCATCGCTGCGTTGAGAAAATGAAGCAAACGTTGGCCCCATTGCGCCGTGCATATTGCTGCCGCCAACATAAAATGCGGTTTTTGCGTCAACCCAATGACCCGCAGGTTTTTCCCAATCGGTGTGAGCCATGTCCTGAACATAGGCGCCGGTGATACTGCGCGATTGTTCCGGCTCCAGCAGCATCGATAAAATTTCCGTCGTGTCGCAAAAGAAGTCCGCTTCTCCGCCCGCATAGCGAATTTGCCCTTTGGGTCCGGGGTAGTCGGACAGAATCATCCCGTCGAGTGCGCAAATTGCATCGGAAGGCGGTTCGAGCGATGCAGACGCCGTGGGCGCATCCGCCGGCTTATCGCAAGCGGATAAGGCGAATAATGCGGCGATCAACAGACAAGTACGCTTCATAGTTTCTTGAATCTCACTATTGCTATAAGGAGTGGAACCACGATCCACGCCAGCATGACGCCGCCCATCGGCAGCGGGTCCGTAAGGTGCTCGGGCAGCGCGGAGGCCAGACCGTAGTAGGCTTTCAATTCGGATGAGGAAAAAATATTGAGAATCCGAAATACATCGGCTGGATTGAACAGCATGACTCCCGCGAAAAGGTTGGCGTAACTATCGCCGCCGATCATGACCATTGCGCTCAATAGCAGCAGATCGAATATCAGGACGAAAAAGAACCACAGCGCAATCGCCAGCCCGCTCGCGCGGGCGCGGTCGGATGCGATGACCGATATGAGGACGGCCAGGCTTAGAAATGCAAACCCGAGCAGCATCGAGCTGGCGACGAATCCCGAGTAATGCCAGAAATCGGCGCTGTTCAAGCGGGACGCGAGTGAAATTCCGGCTGCGCCGAAACCGATCAATGTCGCGCTGGCGAAAGCCGCCGCAAGGCCGAGGTATTTCCCCAGCACGAGTTCGGTCCGCGTCAGCGGCATTGAAAGAAGTAAATCGAGCGAGCCGCGCTCGCGCTCTCCCACGACCGCATCGAAACCCAGGATCAAGGCGATCAGCGGCGCCAGATAAATCACCAGACTGGTCAGGCTGGCGATTGTCGGTTCTATGCCGCGGAATCCGACGCTGCCCTGTTGCGCGGGGCCGAACCATGCAATGACCAAGGCGAAGGCCGCAAAAACGAGGGCGACGGCAAGCACCCAGCGATTACGGATTCGGTCGCGGAATTCTTTTTCCGCCAGAGTGAGGATAGGCGCCGCGCTAATTCTCATACTTTATTTTTTGAGTTGTGATGTCCGAGGAAAACGGCTTCGAGAGAAGGCTCAATGAATCGGACGTCCGAGAGCGCATTGCCCAAATCGGCCAGGATCGGTAAAAGCCCTATTTTTTCTTCGCTCGATATGGCGAACGAGAGTTTTTGATTTTCTTGCCGGGTGACGAACCCGGCGGCTTTCAAGCATTGTTCAATTTGATCGATGGCGCCATCCGTTGCCGTAATCTCGATGCGCAATGGAAGCGCTATGGCGGAGGAGAGTTCCGCGACGGACCCCAGGGCGGCGAGTTTTCCCATATTCATCAAGGCGAGACGATCCACGCGCTGCTCGATTTCGGACAGGATATGCGACGTCAAAATGACGGTTGCTCCGCTTGCGCGAACGCGTTCGAGCACCGCATAGAATTCATGAATGCCTTGCGGGTCCAGACCATTGGTGGGCTCGTCGAGCAAAAGCAGTTTCGGATGGCCTAACAGCGCCTGCGCGAAACCGAGGCGCTGGCGCATGCCTTTTGAATATTCTTTGACGCGCCGCTTGGCCGCATGAGTCAGCCCGACCGTTTCAAGCAACTCTTCGCATTGCTTGCGTTCGACGTTTCCTTTTAAGCGGGAAAAGAAGCGCAGCGTTTCCGTCCCGGACAAATTATCGTAGAGCACCAGATTTTCAGGCAGGTAGCCAATTTGGCGGCGGACTTCACGGAAACGCGCGCCGCTGACCGATTCGCCGCACAACCGGATTTCTCCGTTGCTGGGCGAAAGCAGGCCGAGCATCATTTTGAACAAGGTGCTTTTGCCCGCGCCGTTGTGGCCGATCAAGCCGAATATCTCGCCCGCGCCAACGGTGAAGCTGACGCCGTCGACCGCCCTGATCGATCCGAAATGACGGTTTACCGAGTGAATATCAATGACGTGCGCACTGGTCGCCATCACAATTCACCCAATGTTCCCAGTCTTTATAGTGTGGTTGCATCATAGGATTGTTCTCTACGATGGACGGCGCGCGCAGGACTGGAAATTGGCGCGCGACCATATGCAGCGTTTGTACTGCGGGGCTGTTCAAAAGGAGTTTGGAAAGCGGATAACGCCATACGACGCGATCGATCGCGTCGCTGGCTTCATAGGGAATATCGCCGCGGCCATCGCCGTCCTGATCCCATCCCACATAATTGCTCCAGAAATTGGCGCCCTTTTGGCCCCAAGTTTGATCTCGCGCCGCGACATAACGTATTTGATCGCGGTTGCGAATAAAGTCGTTGTTGTAGACCTCATTGCGATAAGAACCCGCTGCCAAGTGAATCCCGACTCTATTCGCAATAACCAAGTTGTTGCGTAAAACGTTGTATTCGGCATCGTAAATAAAGAAACCGCGCACATTCTTCGCAACGACGTTATTTTCGATTACCGAGTCCTGAATCGTGCGCAACATGATGCCGTGATCCGAATTGCTCCAGGCTCTGTTGCGGCGCACGATCTGATTGCGCACTTCCATCAAGGCCAGCCCGCCGCGGTTTTCATAAGTGTCGTTGTCTTCCCACACGTTGTAGTAGGAGGTCATGTAATGCGTGCCGTAGCGAACGCGGTGCATGCGGTTTTTTGCAAATAAGGCGTGGTGCGAGACGTCGACATAAATACCATCGCGCACGAAGCTGATGTTGTTGCCGATGATCTTCGCCCGCTCGGTGTTGTAGAGCTGAATGCCGTTGCCGCGCTGCGCGGAGGCGTAGTCCCGTTTTCCGGTAATCAGATTGTTTTCGATGAGGACATCGTTGGATTTTTCAATCCAAAGACCGAACAGGGTGTACGAGAAATCGCAATTCCGCACGACGGCTCGATGTGCGCCGGGCTGGATATAGACGCCGGCGTTTTGTGCGCCCAAATCACCTCCGCTGTTGCGGACGATGAGTCCGTCGAGCACAACATCAGGTGCAATCACCCGTATGACATCGCCTTGATTGCCGCCGTCGATGAGCGGCCGTTTGCGGGAGTCCGCCGCGCGCAAGGTCAAAGGTTTGTCGATATGCAGGTTGGCGCGATAAGTGCCGGGTGCAATCAGCAATACGTCGCCCGCTGCCGCGGCGGAGATTGCCGCGGCGAGATTTTGGTCCTGCTTGATGGAATACGTGGCCGCTTCCGCCGTCGGTATTGAAAGCGCAATGAGAAGGCTGAAAAAGCAGAGCACCCGCATCAACGCACTTCCTTGATCGGGATGTAGTAGCCGTCTTTGCCTATCGGCGTCAGTTTCAGACCTGCTTTCTGACGCTTCTTGCGTTCCTGGGCCAAGGGCGGGCAGGCGTGGGTGTCGTAATACAGAACCATGCAGTCCAGGCACAGGAGACATTCTTTTTGATCGATCCGGCCGTCTTCGCCGATCGCTTGCGAACCGCAGCCGACCGCGCAGGCGGTACATGGGCCGCATTCCTTTTTCCGCCGCAAGCCGAAGAACCGGAAGTAGGAGGGAAGCGCCAGGCCGGCGCCGAGCGGGCATAGGTATTTGCAATAGGGGCGTTCGGTGAATAGCGATAAGCCAAATATCGTAGCGACGAAAAGTCCAAAGGGCCAACTGCGGTTCAGGATTCCGACCAGGAAGGTCGTTTTGAACGGCTCGACTTCCGCGAGCTTTTCGGCCAGCACCATGGAATGCAGCGATGCGCCGAGCAGGACGAAGAAAACGATGTATTTCACCCATTTCAGTTTGTCGTGCAAAGGCTTGGGCAGTTTGAATTGCCAGCGCGCGAGGCCGATCTTCTTGCCGATTTTATAGAACAGTTCGCTCGCGGAGCCGAATGGACAAAGCCAGCCGCAGAACAGGCCGCGTCCCCACAAAACGAGCGTGATGGCGATGAATATCCAGAACAGGAAGATGAGCGGGTCGGACAGGAAAAGCTCCCAGCGCCAGCCGTCGAAAGGCGTATGCAGCAGGGTGAGAAGCTGGGTAACGGACGGTTGCGCCAATTGCGCGAAGCCGATGAACCCGATGCTGACGACCCAGATCGCCATGCGTGGCCATTGGATGATGCGCTTGTCTTTGCGGTTCGCGCGTCTTTCCCAGCGATCCCGCAAGGCGTAGAAAACAAAGGTGATGGCGAGCAACGTGATAAAGAAGCCGATCTGGAGCGGTTTGGCTTGCCAGCTTTTCATCCACACGGGCGTGGGGCGCTCAATGCTGGGACGGCCGCCGACCAGGTATTGGGCCGGCACCCAGTATTCCGTTTCGAAATTTACGAAGGTCTTTTGGTTTGTGGCGCGATCGAGCTTGTTGCCGAGAAAGCTGAAGGACCACGGATAAGCAGCCGAAAATCCGCTGTTGCGAATGATGAAAATGCCCGACTCCCGGAAGTTCGGGGCGCCCGCGGCTTGGATGCTGTACAGGTTCAAATAGTCGGTATCGCGGAACGTAAAGGTATCGCGATCCTGTCTGACCTGAATGCGGTCATAGATTCCGCCGCGCACGAAACCCGAACCTTTGAACGAGGTAACACCGTTGGCGACAACGAAGATCGCATGCTCGTTCGGCTTGAGGCGGTGCATCAGGTCGCGATAAGCCTCTTCACCCAAAATGCTTTTCCCGATTACGGGAGCGTTCAGGTAACCGAAATAAAGGTTCAGATACGCTTGGCCGCTGTCGTTTTCGCCAACGTCCGCAGGCGTGACGAGAAGATGGCCGATGCTACCTTCATCGACCAGTTGCGACCAACTGCGCGCCGTTTGCATCTCGGCGAACACCGCTGGCGGCTTGGCCACGGCTTTGATGAGCCCAACTTGCTGTGCGATGGCGTAACTCGTGCGCGAGATAAGCTGGTTCTGGGCGATCAGCGTGACGGTTGCGCCCGAAATCGCATCCATCGGAATGTAATCCCCATCCGCCTTGCCGAGTTCGAAGCGCGCGCCGGCGGGATGGCCAATGTATTGGCGAACATAGTCGATGAGCTTTTGCTCGGGAATGCCGACGAGCAGAATCGGTTCGCTGTGTTTCAGAATCCGCACGCCGCGAATGATGCCTTGCGCATCCATCCCGATCAGGGTCACAACAGGCTTCCCGGAGTAGGCGGGAATGTCGGCAACATCGGTCGATAGCCAGACATAACCGGCCAGCTGCGGTTTGCCATCGACATGGCGATAAGCCTCGACATAGGGCGGCGTACCCTTGCGTGGCGAGAAAGAATCGGCCTCTGGCAGAACGGACTTGCAGTCCAGATAGCGGCACATATCCGCGTCGCCTGCCAACTGCGGCGGCAAGGCCGCCTCGTAAGAGGAGGCGAAACTCAGCGAGGCAAAGAGGAACAGGACAAGGCCCGCACAGCATCTGAATGCGTTAATCACGATAGTCTCTCACCGCAAGCGACGCTCCCAACGCCGCGGAGGGCGCAGGAACCTGTGCATAATCTTACTTGCAGCGTCACAGCCTCGTGCTACAGATTTTGAACAGGTTCTTACAAATGGCCTTACCCGAGCCTGGTGCGCCGCAAGTTATGCGGACTATTCATGCACCAGAAAACTCGCTCGGCAGGCTGCATCCCATTATTGTTCCATAGCCACGCGACGCGGGTTGGCATTTGAAGAACTAGCCTTACCAAGGCAATTGGTGTATGTCAAAAGGAGTATTGCTTTTTTCTGAATTTTATTATTGTGTCCCGTGTTAGCCCTGGCGCTGGATTCGCGGGCCTTGGGATGTGATGCTGAACAGGTTCTAAAAACTTGAAATGTCATTGAATACACCAATTCGCGATTGGCACGCTAAGCGTGTCTGGATTCTCGGTGCGACGACCGGGATCGGGGCCGCATTGGCTGAGGCACTTGCCGAACGCGGCGCGCATCTGGCTTTGTCCGCGCGTAATATCGATCGCCTTGAGCAGGCTACGAAGAAACTCCCCGGCAGCATTGCCTTGCCGCTTGATTTGACGCAACCGAATGCGCTCTTGCCTTCCGTGTTTCAGCTGCTCGATCTTTGGGGCGGGCTCGACATGGTGGTGCTGTGCGTTGGGGCGTATGTACCGCTGCGCGCGGCGGATCTGACGATTGAAGGGGCGCGCCAAACGATCGAAACGCATCTGATCGGCGTCATCAATGGTACGGCGGCGGTGCTGCCGCAGTTGTTGCATCAAAGGGAAGGGGCGGTAGTCATCGTCGGCGGCGCGGCGGGTTATCGCGGTTTGCCGAAGGCGCTTGTGTATGGCGCCGTGAAAGCGGCTGTGATCAATTTTGCCGAAGGGCTTTACCTTGATCTGAAGTCGCATGGGGTCAGCGTTTTTCTCGTCAATCCCGCTTGGATCGAGGTGCCGGGTTGGATTGGCCGCAATGCTTCGGTTCCGGCTTCCTTCAGCGCCAGCGAGGCGGCGGAATGCATTCTCAGCGGGATTGGGCACGGTCGTTTTGAAATCCATTTTCCAAAACGATTGACTTACTTTTTGCGGCTGTTACAGATGTTGCCGGGCCAGCTCTATGTTCGGATGATGAGGCGCACAGCCAATTAGAGCGGCTAACAAGACCTCTGCATACCATGTTCGCCGCTCTTTTATGAAAAAGCCGGGTACTCCCGGCTTTTTCCTATAGTTAAAAACTCGGCCTTATACGCGGTAGCACCGAATCGCCGTTTCCATTTCTTGAGCCAGGCGCTGGAGCGTGGCGGAGGATTGCGCGGCCTGGCCGGCTGCGGCGCTGTTTTCTTCCGACATCTGCGCGACGCGTTCGACGACTTGCGCCATGTTGTTGCTCGCTTCGCCTTGCTCGCGCAGGGAACTGCTGATGTCGGCGACATGCTCCACCACTTGGGCCGAGCTGTTGCGGATGCCGTGGATTGCAGTACCCGCTTCGCGTGCGGCCTCGACGCTGGCTTCGACACGCTGCATGGTTTCCTGCATGCGGGCGACAGCCTGGTTGGCGCCGGTTTGAACCGAGAGAATCGTGCCGACGATTTCCTGCGTCGAAGCGGTGGTCCGCTCCGCCAGCTTGCGCACTTCGTCCGCAACTACGGCAAAGCCGCGTCCTTGTTCGCCTGCGCGCGCGGCTTCGATTGCGGCATTGAGGGCGAGCAGATTCGTTTGATCGGCGATTTCCTTGATTGTGTTGACGACGGTACCGATGCTTTCGGTTTGTGTCTGAAGCGCAGCAATCTTGTCTGCCGATTCGCGCACATCCGAGACGATACCGTCGATCTCCTGCACCGTTTTTTCGATAACCTTGCCGCCTGTGGCAGCTTGTCCGCCCGATTCGCGCGAGAGCGCGTCGGCTTCGATCGTGCGTTCGGCAACGTGATTGATCGAAACGGTCACTTCTTCGACCGTGGCCGCCATCGCTGAAGCCGCTTCGCTTGCGTAGCCCGCTGTTTGTGCAAGCTCGCCGGCCGTGCGCGAAACTTCGTCGGCCGAACCGGCAACCTGGGTCACTTTCTCGCTGACGGCTTTCAGGCTGGTTTGCAGGCTGTCGAGAAGACGATTGAAGGCGGTCATGGCCAGACCCACTTCATTGCGGCTGGTGTTCTTGACGCGTAGCGTGAGGTCGAGTGAATTGCTGACTGTGTTCATCGTGTCCTGCATTTCCTTAAGCGGGCGGCGGATGCTGCGCACCAGGAGGAAGCCGGCAAGCGCCAATATGATTGCCGAAACGGCAAGTACCGCCACGATGAGCTGGAATGCTTTATCTTCAATCGCGTGGATCGCGGTGATATCGTGTGTAGTAGAGGCGAAATCGTCTTCCACGAGTTTCGTGATGGCTGCGTTGGCGACGTTGCCTGCATTTTCGCCTTCGGTGTTCATCAGGTGGCGACTTTCTTCCGGGTTGCCTTGGCGGAAAAGCTTGTGGGCTTGATCCTGGATGGCGCCGTATTGTGCGACGGCGATTTGCGCGGCTCTGAGATTCTCAATTCCCTTGGGCGATTTAACGACCGCTTCGTACTGGAAAAACGCTTTTCCAAGTTTTTCACGTGCTTCCAGGAGGGACGCTTCGAGCTTGGCGCGCTCCTCTGCGTTGTCTTGCAGCAAAAATCTCAGGGTGTGCGTCTGTGAGCGGCGGTATTGATACTGTATTTCTGAGGCGAGTTTGAGCACTTCTATCGTAACGTTGGATATATTGTCGACCTGCGTTTTGACTGCATTGAACTGATAAAGCGCATTGCTGCCCACGATAAGTAGGGCCGTAACCGCGGCGGCAATCAGGGCGAGCAGGCGTTGTCCGATATTCATAAAGACTCCTCCTAGATGTTTTTAGTGTTGTCACTGCGAAGCGCAGCGTAGAGCTGTTATCGGTTGGATAGATACGAGCTTGAGCCCCAAACAAAAGGGCCGAATTTCGTGCAATGCAGAAACTCAGCCCCCGCCGCCCGGTGTTTAACTTCGGGCGCTTGCTTGTTTGTAGGCGAAACTGGTTTTAAGCCGCTGGTGTGCCGCTTTTGTGGGCGGCGAGCAGCGTTTCCGCCTCCTCGTGTTCATAAGACTCGACATAGGCCCGGCCATAGTAGCTGTCGAGCAATAACTGCCTGAGTTCGCTGATCAGCGGGTAACGCGGATTGGCGCCGGTGCATTGATCGTCGAAAGCATCGACCGCGAGCTTGTCGAGCTTGGCGAGAAAGTCCGCCTCGGGCACGCCCGCAGCCTGGATCGAGCCTGGAATGCCGAGCGTTTGTTTGAGTCCGTCGACCCATTCGACGAGTTTTTCGACGCGTTCGTGATCGCGTGAAGCTTCTAGCCCGAGATGCCGCGCGATCTGCGCGTAGCGCGCCACGCTTTTGGGCCGGTCGTACTGGCTGAATGCGGCCTGTTTAGTCGGGATGTCGACCGCGTTGTAGCGGATCACGTTGCTGATCAACAAGGCGTTGGCGAGGCCGTGCGCAAGATGAAATTCCGCGCCGAGCTTGTGCGCCATCGAGTGACAGACGCCGAGGAAGGCGTTCGCGAACGCGATGCCGGCGATCGTCGCCGCGTTATGCACTTGCTCGCGCGCTTTCGGATCTTGCGCGCCGTTTTCATAAGCCGAGGGCAAGTACTCCTTGAGCAGCTTGAGCGCCTGTAACGCCTGGGCATCCGAATATTCGTTGGCCATGATCGACACATAGGCTTCGAGCCCGTGCGTGACGGCGTCGATACCGCCAAAGGCGGTCAGCGAGCGCGGCATGTTCATCACCAGATTCGCGTCGATGATCGCCATATTGGGCGTCAGCTCGTAGTCGGCGATCGGATATTTCACGCCGGTCTGCTCGTCGGTAACAACGGCGAACGGCGTGACTTCCGAACCCGTGCCAGAGGTCGTCGGCACCGCGATGAGCTGGGCTTTGATGCCGAGTTGCGGGAATTTGTAGATCCGCTTGCGGATGTCCATAAAACGCAGCGCCAGGTCTTCGAAGGAAACTTCCGGGTGTTCGTACATGACCCACATGATCTTGGCCGCATCCATCGGCGAACCGCCGCCGAGCGCGAGAATCACATCCGGCTGGAACGCGTTCGCAAGCGAGAGCCCCTTGCGCACGACGGCCAGCGTTGGATCGGCCGCGACTTCGAAGAAACACTCCACCTCCATGCCATAGCCCTTGAGCAGGCCGATGGTCTCATCGACATAGCCGCTCTCGAACAGATAACGGTCGGTCACGATTAGGCAGCGCTTTTTGCCCTGTAGGTCTTCGAGCGCAAACGGTAGGCAGCCGCGGCGGAAGTAGATCGATTTCGGGAGTTTGTGCCAGAGCATGTTTTCAGCGCGCTTCGCGACGGTTTTCTTGTTGATCAAGTGTTGCGGGCCAACGTTTTCGGAAATCGAATTGCCGCCCCAGGAGCCGCAACCCAAGGTCAGCGAAGGCGCAAGACGGAAGTTATAGAGATCGCCGATGCCGCCTTGCGAGGAGGGGGTGTTGATCAGAATCCGCGCGGTTTTCATCTTGTCGCCGAAGTGGCGCACGCGCTCGGGCTGTAAATCCTGGTCGGTGTAGAGCGCCGAGGTATGGCCGATGCCGCCAAGCGCAACGAGCGCCGCGGCTTTGTCGCAGGCGTCGTAGAAATCCTTGGCTTTGTACATCGCGAGCGTCGGCGAAAGTTTTTCGTGCGCGAAGGCTTCCGATTCGGAAATCTCGCTGACTTCGCCGATCAGCACTTTCGTATAAGGCGGCACACTGATGCCCGCCATTTCCGCGATTTTGAGTGCCGACTGGCCGACGATCGCGGAGTTCAAATGGCCTTCGACGAGAATCACCTTGCGCACCGCGTCGGCGTCTTTTTTCGACAGAATATGGCCGCCGTGATGAGAGAAGCGTTCGCGTACCGCGTCATAGATTTTTCCGACGACGATGACCGACTGCTCCGAAGCGCAGACAACGCCGTTGTCGAAGGTTTTCGACATCAGAATCGAGGCCACGGCACGCTTAATGTCGGCGGTTTCGTCGATGACCGCGGGCGTATTACCCGCGCCGACGCCAATCGCCGGTTTGCCCGAGGAGTAAGCCGCTTTCACCATGCCCGGCCCGCCGGTGGCGAGGATCAGATTGATGTCGGGATGGCGCATCAAAGCGTTCGACAGCTCGACCGAGGGTTCGTCGAGCCAGCCGATGATGTCCTTCGGCGCGCCGGCGGCAACCGCCGCGGAGAGCACCAGCTTGGCGGCCTCGTTCGTCGCCATGCGCGCGCGCGGGTGCGGCGAAAAGATGATGCCATTACGCGTCTTGAGCGCGATTAATGCCTTAAAGATCGCGGTCGAGGTCGGGTTCGTCGTCGGCACGATCCCGCAGATCAGGCCGACCGGCTCGGCAATCGTCATGATCCCGAATTCGGGCTCTTCGTCGAGGACGCCGCAGGTCTTTTCGTCTTTGTACTTGTTGTAGATGTATTCGGAAGCGAAGTGATTTTTGATCACTTTGTCTTCGACGATGCCCATATGGGTTTCCTCGACGGCCAGCTTGGCGAGCGGGATGCGCGCATCGGCGGCGGCGAGCGCGGCGCTGCGGAAAATTCGATCAACCTGTTCCTGGGAAAAACCAGCGTACTTTTGTTGCGCTGCCTTGACGCGGGCAACTAACGCGTCGAGTTCAGGGAGGGTGCTGACGGGCATGATAGGCTCCTGCTTCAAGGGGGAATATTCCAGCCCCAGGACGCTTCAAGCGAATATTCATGCCGGGGGCTGCGTTCGGTCCGTGCATGTTAGATCAAACATCCTGGGCGTGGCGCGAACCTCTGGGATTGCAGTCTCTAATAGCTCTAACCTGTTTGTTTCCCGCCGAGGTCAGGGTTTTATTCACGTTTTTCAAAAGATTGCGAGGACTCTATGAATCCGGATTTCAGCGTTCGCTTGCACTATCGTGCAACAGGCAGCGGTCCTTGGGTCACTTTGCTGCATTCGCTTGGATCGGATCATTCGATCTGGGAGGCGCAAGCCGTTGCGCTGTCGAAGCGCTTTTCGGTGTTGGCCGTCGATTTGCGTGGACATGGCCAGAGCCCGGCGCCTGAAGGGGCGTATACGCTCGAAATGCTGGCCGCGGATGTTGTGCAGCTGTGGGATGAGCTGGGCGTGACGCGCAGCCACGTTATTGGTATTTCGCTCGGCGGCTTTGTCGCCCAGCATTTGGGATTCGATTCTCCCGATCGCGTCGCGCGGCTGGTGCTCGCGGATACCTGCGCGGCCTATCCCACCGAGGCAGCGGCGGCCTGGCCGGAACGTATCCGCCAAGTTAGCGAACAGGGCACGACACCGCTTGTGGCGGGAACGCTGGAGCGCTGGTTTACCGCGGCATGGCGCGCGGAACATCCCGAGGCGCTGGCGGCGATCGGCCACTTGATCGCTCAGACGCCGCGCGCCGGTTACGTTGGCTGCTGCCACGCGATTGCACGCCTCGACACGAGAAAGCGCCTGGCGGAAGTGCGCGCGTCGAGTCTCGTGATCGTCGGCGAGCAAGACCTTGGAACACCGCCCGCGCTGGCCCGGGAATTGGCCGGCCTGATTGCCGACGCGCGGCTCGAAGTCCTGCCTGGCGCGGCGCATATGAGCTGCATCGAACAGGCGGGTGAGTTTAATCGCCTGCTCGATGCCTTCTTACGTTAATTTGAGGTGGCTAAGCGGCGGGCGCGGCTTGCAGTGTGTCGTAAAGCGCGACGAATTCCTGCGTTAGCTTGTGGCCGGGGTCGAGGTGAATCATCGGCGCGTTGCGCAGGTGCGATTCCTTGATTTTCACCGAGCTTGAAAGATAGGGTTGCAAGACGTTCAAGCCTTCGTCGATCAGTGATTGCACAACCTGTTTCGGCAGGCTGGCACGCGCCTGGTACTGATTGACGACGATCCCCTCGATCGCGAGATCGGGATTGTGATCGGCGCGTAGCTCGCCGACGCTTTCGGTCAGCGCATACAAGGCGCGGCGCGAGAAGTCGTCGCAGTCGAAAGGAATCAGGCAGCGGTCGGCCGCGATCAGGGCCGAGCGGGAATAGAAATTCAGCGCGGGCGGCGTATCGATGTAGAACTCATCGTAAGCGTCGGAAAGTTCGTCGAGCGCTTCGCGCAGCTTGAAGATTTTGTAGCGCGATTCGAGCTTCGCGGCCAGTTCGTCGAGTTTTGGGCTCGCAGGCAGAATATCGAGGTTATCGAACGGCGTGCGTTGGACGAAGCTGTCGGCTTTATCCGTGTACATCCTGATCTTCAGGGTCTGCTCGAACAGATCGGCAAGCGAAGGTTCCAGCCCATCGGCCTTGTCGCCGAGCAGGTAGTGGGAACTGTTGCCCTGCGGATCGAGATCGACGATGAGTACGCGCCGTCCGCGGCTGGCCGCGATCGCGGCGAGGTTGCATGCAATCGTCGATTTCCCGACGCCGCCTTTTTGATTGAACACGACACGCCGCACTTTCGACTCCCTCCCGGATTGGTGCACCCGCACATTGTGCCAAAAGCTGGCCTCTTGCGTATCGTCCGCGCTGCGCTCTCCATTCAAGACAAGGCGGGCCGTATCGGATTGAACGACAGTTTTCCCGCCGGATCTGTCCGTGAGTCGCCTGGCAGGTTTGGTTTTCGGCTCAAAGCGTGTCTTTGAGTGCGGCTGAGGTAGACTTGCGCTTCGCCCTGGGCAGCAGAGACTAAAAAGGTTTGGAAATTCAATGGATAAAGATTTCATCGCGGCAGCGCTCGAATATCACCGTCACCCGACGCACGGAAAAATTTCAGTTACTCCCACCAAGGGTTTGACCAATCAGCGCGATCTGGCATTGGCCTATTCGCCGGGCGTTGCCGCAGCGTGTGACGCAATCGTCGCCGACCCCGCCCAGGCTGCGGAACTGACCTCACGCGGCAACCTCGTCGGCGTCGTAACCAATGGCACCGCAGTGCTTGGACTAGGCAACATTGGTCCATTGGCCGGCAAGCCTGTCATGGAAGGCAAGGGCTGCCTGTTCAAAAAATTCGCCGGTATCGATGTGTTCGATATCGAACTCAATGAGAACGACCCGGACAAACTCGTCGACATCATTGCGGCGCTCGAACCGACGCTCGGTGGTATCAATCTCGAAGACATCAAGGCGCCCGAGTGCTTCCATGTCGAGCAGAAATTACGCGAACGCCTAAGCATTCCGGTGTTCCACGACGACCAGCATGGCACGGCGATTATCTCTTCGGCGGCCTTGCTGAATGGCTTGGAAGTCGTCGGCAAGCGCATCGATGAAGTAAAGCTGGTTTGTTCTGGCGCGGGCGCGGCGGCGATTGCCTGCCTGGATCTGATGTGCAGCCTCGGCCTCAAACGGGAAAACGTTTTCGTGTGTGACTCGCGCGGCGTGATCCGCGTCGGGCGCGACGAGAACATGGAACCGAACAAAGCGCGCTATGCGCAGAAGACTGAAGCGCGCACACTCGGCGAAGTGATCCGCGGCGCCGATGTGTTTTTGGGGCTTTCGACGGGCGGCGTGCTCAAAGCGGAAATGGTCGCTGGCATGGCGCCGCAGCCGCTGATTTTCGCCTTGGCGAATCCGAATCCGGAAATCCTGCCGGAAGATGCGAAAGCGGTGCGGCCCGATTCCATCATCGCCACCGGGCGTTCGGATTATCCGAACCAGGTCAATAACGTATTGTGCTTCCCGTTCATTTTCCGCGGAGCGCTCGATGTCGGCGCAACGCGGATTACCGAGCAGATGAAACTGGCCTGCGTGCGCGCGATTGCCGATCTGGCGCGCGCGGAGCAAAGCGATGTTGTGGCGATGGCCTATGGCGAGACGGAATTAAGTTTCGGCCCTGAATATCTGATTCCGAAACCCTTCGATCCGCGCTTGATCGTCCGGATTGCGCCGGCGGTCGCCAAAGCGGCGGTCGAGTCGGGCGTCGCGACCCGGCCGATCGAGGACTGGGGCGCATATGAGCAACATCTGGTCGAATTCGTCTACCGCTCGGGCGCTGTGATGCGGCCGGTGTTTACGCTCGCCAAACAGACCCCGCCGGAGAGTAAGCGCGTGCTCTACTGTGAGGGCGAAGACGAGCGCGTGCTGCGGGCCATGCGTGCCGTAATCGATGAGGATTTGGCGCGGCCAATCTTGATCGGGCGCTCCGATGTCATCAAAAAATCGATCGAGCGGTTTGGACTCAGCCTCGTTGAGGGCAGGGATTTTGAAGTGATTCAGCCCAAGACCGATCCGCGTTGCGCGAATCTTTGGCAAGAGTGTTACCGCCGCATGGCGCGCGATGGTATGACTCCGAGCATTGCCGCGGCCGAAATACAGACCAACATGACTCTGCTGGGCGCAATGCTGCTTGACCGGGGCGAAGCGGATGCGATGCTGTGTGGGATCAACGGCTCCTACGACAAGCATCTGCACTACATTAGCCACATCATCGGTCCGCGCAAGGGCGTCAAGCTTTTCGCCGCGATGAGCATGCTGCTCCTGCCCAATCGCATGATGGCAATCTGCGACACCTATGTGAACGAAAACCCGAGTGCGGAAGAAACCGCTGAAATCACCATGATGGCCGCGGAAGCTCTACGGCGTTTCGGTGTCGAACCGCGCGCTGCGCTCCTCTCGCATTCGAGCTTCGGCAGCGCGCGTTCGGCTTCGGCGCGCAAAATGCGCGAGGCACGCGATCTGCTTGCGCAGTTGGTGCCGGACCTTGAAGCTGACGGCGAAATGCATGGCGATGCGGCGCTGATGCCGCAAGTGCGCGCACGCGTTCATCCTGAATCTTCGCTCAAGGGCGAGGCGAATCTGTTGGTGATGCCGAATCTGGATGCGGCCAATATCGCGTTCAATCTGCTCAAGGCCAGCGGTGGCGAGGGCGTGACGATCGGCCCCGTGCTGCTCGGCGCGGCGCGTGCGGCACATATTCTGACGCCCAGCGCGTCGGTGCGCCGGCTGGTGAACATGACGGCGCTTGCGGTGGCGGATGCTGTGGCATATAGCTTGTAATGGGTAACTTACGGATGCGCGCGATAGATTCCGGATAAGTTCTAAAGTTGATCTATCGGTGAAGACTCGATAAGGAGGTGTCGAAGATGGTCAAGGCAATCAGATTTCATCAGATCGGCGGTCCCGAGGTTTTGCGCTACGAAGAACTTGAGCTTGCCGCGCCGGGACCGGGCGAAGTGCAAGTCCGGCAACATGCGGTCGGCTTGAACTACATTGACACCTACCATCGCACGGGGCTTTATCCCGTGCCGCTGCCTTCCGGTATCGGACAGGAGGGCGCGGGCGTCGTCGAGGCGCTCGGCGAGGGCGTGAGCGGTTTCCAAGTGGGCGATCGCGTCGCCTATGCCGGAGGGCCACTTGGCGCCTACGCCGAATTGCGCAACATGCCGACCGATCATCTGTTGAAGCTGCCCGATCAGATCGATTTCGAAACCGGCGCGGCGATGATGCTTGCCGGTTTGACGGCGCAGTATCTATTGCGCCAGACCTATCGTGTGCAGCCGGGCGATACGGTGCTGATTCATGCCGCGGCTGGTGGAGTGGGCCTGATTGCGTGCCAATGGGCGAAAGCCCTGGGTGCAAGCGTGATCGGAACCGTCGGTTCCGAGGCAAAGGCGGAATTGGCCCGCGCGCATGGTTGCGACCACCCGATTTTGTACACCCGCGAAAAATTTGCCGAGCGTGTGCGGGAACTGACAAATGGCAAGGGTGTGCCGGTGGTCTACGATTCGATCGGACGCGACACCTTCATGGATTCGCTCGCCTGCTTGCGTCCGCGTGGTTTGATGGTCAGCTACGGCAACGCGTCCGGGCCTGTGCCGCCGTTCGAAATCGGCCTGCTCGCAAAAATGGGATCGCTATTCCTGACGCGGCCAAGCTTGTTCACCTATGCCGCGCACCGCGAAGATCTGCTTGTGATGGGAGACGAGTTATTCGATGTCGTGGTGTCGGGTAAGGTGAAGATCGAAGTGCGTCAGCGCTACGCCTTGGCCGATGCGGCCCAGGCGCATCGCGATCTGGAAACGCGCAAGACGACGGGCTCAACGATTCTGCTGCCGTAGATAGGTCAAAGAAAATGCCCGGTTTTAAACCGGGCATTTTTTATGAGAAGAAATAGATGAACAAATTACGCTGAACGCTTGGCCATTTTTCGATGCACACCTAAACCCAGGAAACCAAGCCCCACCAAGGCGAACATGCTTGGTTCCGGCACTGAACTGCCGCCTCCATTACAGGAGGATCCCGCTCCGCAGCTGGTGAGGCTGCCTGCTTCGAGGAACACTGCGGAATCCCACAGTGGATCCATAACGTTGGCGATTGCGAGGTACATCGTATTCACCTCACCCGCATTGACCGGTGCTCTTACGGTTAATACGGTTGTTAGTCCATCCAATTGAATATCGATGCTTGGATCGCTGCTTGGATTGTCACGATAATATTCGCAATTCGTCTCATTGACATGATTGGCGGGAGCGCCTGCCGCTGTTGGCCCGCCACAATTGATAGTATTGATCGAAACAGAGTCGTCGGTGCCGGGCACCAAGGCGTAGTTGACGCCATTAATGAAGAACCCAAAAACGTCGTTGTAATCGCTGTTGACGAATTGGCTGTATTCCTCCGATCCGAACACGTAAGTGAACTCAACGAAATTACCGGTCGGGACGAAATCGAACGAAATCACCGCAGCGTCGTAAGTTGGTCCGCTGGCAATTTGGTCCAGCATGCTGTCCCCGGCAGGCCCCTGGTTGCTCCAGTCATAATACGAATAGCCCGAACCATTGTTGGGGCCGATTACAAAGTTGGCGTTCCCGGTGGTCAGCACGATTCCGTTCTCGAATCCGAGAATGCCAGAACCGCCGGAAAACGTACCAGATGCGATGTTCGCGCCAGTGTATTGGATATTGGAAACTGTAATCCCGCTGTTGTTGGACAACAGGGAATTGACCATCGCCTCTACCGTTGTATCGCCTGACTCCAGGCTGTCAACCACTAGGCCAGCATGGGAGGCGCCGGAAAATCCAAGCAGCGCTGCCATCATTGCGGCCAAACGAATGCGTTTCATGAAACTCTCCTTGCCAAGCAAACTGCCGAAATCTGTACTTAAGTAAATTTAACCAAATAATATGCTGAGTATGCAAAGGGGTTTTGTGTCTTTTAAATGCAAAATGCACGAATGCCAAATCGGCAGCATGGAAAAATAGGCTGAAAGTGTAATTTTTTTCGACATTTATTGATTTCAACATTGATGGTGTTCTCGAAGTCCGAACAAATTCAAACAGGATGTCGATTACAAGGTGGTGCGTGCGCCGTTTGAGTCCGTGAGTTGAGCTTGTTATTTTGATTTAGATCAGGTGTTGTCCTGCTTGAGGGCGGCGGGGGCACTCCGGTTTGCGCGATAAATGGTCCGGCTCACGTGCCAATATTATTTTGTGTTTCTGATGCTTATCATCGTTAAGGGGGACGTGGCGCTCCGGTGTCTCATCGATGAGCACTCTTCAATCGGGAAGATCGCTCCGGTATAATCCCACGGATTTTCTGAGAATTCCGTATTGCATCGGGACGTATTCCGGGGAAAGAGTGTCATGAGCGACAACACAAAAATGGATGATGGTCGGCGAGCGCTGGTAATCGCGACATCGGTAGTGGGCGGGGCGGCTGTCGTCGGTGCGGCGGTTCCGTTTCTGGCGAGCTTAACGCCGTCGGAGCGGGCCAAGGCTGCTGGCGCGCCGGTTGAGGCGGATATCGGCAAACTGCAGCCGGGCGAAATGATGACGGTCGAATGGCGCGGTAAGCCAGTGTGGATTCTGCGCCGCACACCTGAACAATTGGAAAGCCTGAAAAAAGATACGGCAGCCTTGGCCGATCCAGAATCCAAGCGATCCGAGCAGCCTGCTTACATCAAAGGCGAAGCACGTTCGCTGAAGCCTGAGTATCTCGTTGTGATCGGTATCTGCACGCATTTGGGCTGTTCGCCCGGTGCGAAATTTCAGCCTGGCGCGGAAAGCGGCTTAGGGAGCGATTGGCCGGGAGGTTTCCTTTGCCCTTGTCATGGTTCAACCTTCGATCTTGCTGGTCGTGTGTTTGCCAATAAACCGGCGCCAGATAATCTGCCTGTGCCGCCGTATATGTACCTGTCCGATACCAAGATCCTCATCGGCGAAGATAGTAAGGGGGCTTGAGCGATGACTAGCAAATCGCAAGAACTGCTGAACTGGATCGATGCGCGCTTCCCGCTGACTTCGTTGTGGAAGGAGCATCTGTCCGAATACTACGCGCCGAAGAATTTCAACTTCTGGTACTACTTTGGTTCGCTCGCGCTATTGGTGCTGGTGATCCAGATCGTTACCGGCATTTTCCTGGTCATGCATTACAAACCGGACGCCTCGCTCAATAGCGCAGGAATTCCGGTCGCTTTCGCGAGTGTCGAATACATTATGCGCGACGTGCCAGGCGGCTGGATCATCCGCTATATGCATTCGACCGGCGCTTCGGCGTTTTTCATCGTCGTTTATCTGCATATGTTCCGTGGCCTGCTTTATGGTTCTTATCGTAAGCCGCGCGAACTCGTCTGGATCTTCGGTTCACTGATCTTCCTGTGCCTAATGGCTGAAGCCTTCATGGGTTATCTGCTGCCGTGGGGCCAGATGTCTTACTGGGGTGCGCAGGTTATTGTCAACCTGTTCTCGGCGATCCCGCTGATCGGGCCGGATTTGTCGCTCTGGATTCGCGGTGATTATGTCATCGGCGATGCAACCTTGAACCGCTTCTTCGCCTTCCACGTCATTGCCGTGCCGCTCGTGCTGCTCGGTCTCGTGGTCGCGCATGTCATCGCGTTGCATGAAGTCGGTTCGCTCAACCCCGATGGCATCGAGATCAAGAAGAAAAAGGACGCTAACGGCATCCCGCTCGATGGAATTCCGTTTCATCCGTATTACACCGTCAAGGACATCGTTGGCGTGGTGGTTTTCCTGATTTTCTTCGCCGCGGTGATGTTCTTTGCGCCTGATGGCGGAGGCTACTTCCTCGAAGCGAACAACTTCTTCCCCGCCGATCCAATGAAGACGCCGCCGCATATCGCGCCAGTCTGGTATTTCACACCATTCTATTCGATGCTGCGGGCAGTGACTTCGGACTTCCTGGTCGTGTTGCAGCTTTTCGTGGGCTGGATCTGGGTCTGGGCCTTGATGCGTGCTCCTGCGATCGGCAAATTGATTGCGACAGTGATTGCCGTGCTGGTCATCGGCGGCATGTTCTTCATTGATGCCAAGTTCTGGGGCGTTGTGATGATGGGTGCGGGCGTCGTCGTGATTGCATTCCTGCCGTGGTTGGATCGCAGCCCGGTCAAATCGATTCGCTATAAGGGCGCGCTGACGAAGATTGCGATCACAATCTTTGTGGTTGTGTTTGCGATTCTGGGATACCTCGGTGTTTTGCCTCCGTCCCCGGCACGTAACCTTGTTGCACAAATTTGTACGGTACTCTACTTCCTGTTCTTCGCGCTGATGCCGATCTATTCGAAGCTGGAGTCGACCAAACCGGAACCGGAAAGGGTGACGTGGAAATGAGTTTCGCTATGAAATTCCTCCGTTCGTTGGCTGCGGCCACGCTGATGCTGCCGCTGCTCGCCACGGCCAGCGATGTTGAAATCAAGCTTGACAAGGCGCCTGTGAGTTTCGATCAGAAGGCGTTGCAACACGGTGCCAAGCTTTTCGTGAACTACTGCTTGAATTGTCATGGAGCAAGCTCCCTGCGCTACAACCGTCTGCGGGATATTGGGCTGACCGAAGATCAGATTCGCGACAATCTGATGTTCACCACTGATAAGATCGGTGATCAGATGAAGGTCGCGCTGCCGCGTGATGACGCGAAAAACTGGTTCGGGGCTGCGCCGCCCGACCTGTCGGTGATCGCGCGTGCGCGTGCCTCTGAACTGGGCAGCGGTCCTGATTGGCTATATTCCTATCTGAGAGGCTTTTATCGTGATGCTGAGCGCCCGACGGGTTGGAATAACCGGGTATTCGACAATGTCGGCATGCCTCATGTCCTGTGGGAATTGCAAGGCGACCAAGTCGCTCGCTTTGTGACCGAGGATGACGGGCATGGCAACAAGACCAAGCGGCTCGACAAGCTTGAGCTGGTCAAACCGGGAGTAATGAGCCCGGCCGAGTACGACCAATCCGTAGCAGATTTGGTCTCCTTCCTGGTTTGGATGGGAGAGCCTGCGCAGAACACGCGCAAGCAGATCGGCTATGCTGTGATCGGCGTACTGATTGTCCTGGGATTGCTTTCTTATGCGATGAAGAAAGCTTTCTGGAAGGACATCCACTAAAAAAAAAGGGTGTTGTGGGCGGCTTTGGTTTAGCCGTCCAATTTCTTATCTATACGCGCCGCAGCGAGCGGCGCGTCGTCTTTTAATGAATATACCGGGGTAAGCAACGATGATGAACCTGTATTCCGGCACTACGGATCCCTTCAGTCACCGCTGCCGGATCGTACTCTACGAGAAGGGTATGGATTTCCAGGTTATCGATGTCGATTTGTATAACAAGCCTGAAGACATTGCGGTGATCAATCCATATAACCGCGTACCTGTGCTGGTTGATCGCGATCTGGTGCTGTATGAGCCCAATATCATCAATGAATATATTGATGAGCGTTTTCCACATCCGCAGTTGATGCCGCCAGACCCGATTTTGCGTGCCAAAGCGCGCCAACTGCTCCATTCATTGGAACAGGAGCTGTTTTCGCATATCGAAGCATTAGAGAAGAACGCTAAAGGGACTGAGAAAAATCGCGCTTTGGTGCGCGACCAGCTGGCCCAGTTGGCACCGATGTTCGTCAAACAAAAATTCATGCTTGGTGAAGAATTTTCGATGCTCGATGTTGCGATTGCGCCTTTGTTATGGCGTCTGGAGCACTATGGTATCGAATTGCCCAAGGCTGCGGCACCGATTATGAAGTATGCTGAACGGATTTTCAGCCGTCAGGGTTTCATTGATGCGCTGACGCCTTCCGAGCGCGCAATGCGACGCTGACAAGAGCGCGGGGCGTGCTTTTTAGTGGCGTAGAGCTTTGCTTGTGCGCTTGCTGAGCGGATGTCCCCGCGTGTGAAAGTCGGGTTGGAAAAATGAGCGATATTCCTTCTACGAAACCCTATCTGATTCGCGCTATCTACGAGTGGTGTGTCGATGCGGGTTTTACGCCATATCTTGCCGTTGTCGCTGGCGAAGGTGTCCGAGTTCCGAACGCTTTCGTCAGGGATGGGCAGATTGTCCTGAACGTTGCGCCGCACGCGACCAACCAGTTCCATCTTGATAATGAGGCGATGAGTTGTCAGGCCAGGTTTGGCGGTGTCGCACATATGCTGTATGTGCCGATTGCCAATATTTCGGCAATTTATGCGCGTGAAAATGGGCACGGAATGGCTTTCGAAGTAACGGGGTCGGGTGAATCTACTGGCGAGTTGGATGTGGCAAATCAACAGATGCTTGTAGAGGAGAGCACGGACTCCGGTGAATCATCCCAAGGGGATGATGATTCTTCTCCTCCTGGTGGCGGGCGGCCAAAATTGCGCGTTATTAAGTGAAATTCTGAGCTAAAGCTTAGCCTTAAGATGCGAAATGCATCTAAGTTGCCAATCAGAAGCATCCATGTTTTCGTGCTTATAGCACGATGCTACAATCCAAAATAATTTGAAGCCTCGTTGCACTGTGAGGCTTTTCTGGGCGTGCGTTGGGGATGCGGGGCTTCCCGTGTTCTAAATGTTCGGTGTGACATAAAGAATTCGCGGAGCCTAAAGGTCAGGATCAGCGATTATCTGCTTTTCCGGTATCTAGCAAGATCTCATGTCCGGTTCCTCCATGGCCTTGTTTGCCCTTGGCATTAATCACCACTCTGCGCCTGTTACTTTGCGCGAACGGGTGGCGTTTCAGCCTGACCGGCTGATCGATGCTCTGGACAATCTAGTGCGCGTCCGACCCGTGCGCGAAGCGGCAATTCTTTCGACCTGCAATCGCACCGAGCTTTATTGTGCAACCGAAGCCCCCGAGCGAGTGGCTGACTGGCTCGCGGATTGGCATCGGGTCGAATTGCCGCAGTTGGCGCCGCATCTTTTCACTTTGCCCCACGGCGATGCGGTGCGGCACATGTTTCGTGTTGCGTCGGGCCTGGATTCGATGGTTCTTGGTGAGCCGCAGATTCTGGGACAAATGAAAGAGGCCGCTCGGGCTGCTGAGCAAGCGGGTACGATGGGTACTTTGCTGCATAAGCTATTCCAAAAGACTTTCTCCGTTGCCAAGGAAGTGCGCTCAAGCACGGAAATCGGTTCCAACATCGTGTCCATGGCCGCCGCGGCGGTGAAATTATCCGAACGGATTTTCGGTTCGGTTAGCGAACAGCGCGTGTTATTTGTGGGTGCTGGCGAAATGATCGAGCTTTGCGTCGCGCATTTTGCGGGTTGCCGTCCGCGGCAATTGACGGTGGCCAATCGAACGCTTGCGCGAGCAGAGCACCTTGCTGCTCGTTTTGGCGGCGACGCGATAGATTTGGAAGCGTTTTCCGAACAGCTTTTGCACTACGATATTGTCGTGATCTGCACCGCCAGTCCGCTACCTTTGATCGGGCTTGGAATGGTTGAGCGGGCGCTTAAGGCGCGCAGGCATCGGCCAATCGTAATGGTCGATCTTGCCGTGCCGCGTAATGTGGAAGTCGAGGTCGATGATCTCGATGATGTTTTCCTCTACACGGTTGATGATCTGGCTCAAATCGTCGCGGCGGGCGTCGATACCCGCAAGCAGGCTGTTAACGAAGCAGAAGCGATTATTTCTGGAGAAGTATCCGATTTTCTGCACTGGGTCGAGGCGCGCGGGGCGGTACCGGTGATTCGGGCGTTGCGTGGCCGCGCGGAAGATTTGCGTCAACATGAGTTGGAACGAGCGCTGCTACGGCTTGCGCGTGGCGAGGATCCGAAAGCTGTCCTGGAATTGCTTTCGCAGGGGATCACCAATAAATTGATGCATGCGCCGACGCAGTTTTTAAATCGTGCGCAGGGCGATCAGGTTGCGGAATCTTCCGAGTTGGTTCGCCGCTTGTTCAATCTTGGCCACGCGTCGAGCGCTGACCCTACCATTCATGGCGGGGTTGGTGAGAAAAATGTTATTACAGGCGCCGAAGACGTACCAAATTTGCGGCGAGGAAGTCTCAGACCTTCTTAGTCTGGGATGATTCACCGTTCTTAGCGACTGCGGCCAGCAGTCGAAAATCCATTTTTTTGATTTCATGAAACCCTCTATTCGGGAAAAGCTCGAACGTCTCGCGCATCGTTTGGCAGAGCTTGATGGCTTGCTTGGCGCTGAAGATGTGGTGAGCGATATGGAACGTTATCGCCGGCTCAATCGTGAGCACGCTGAACTTGCGCCGGTCGTGAGTCTGTGGCGCGATTTCTTGCATGCGGAAGAAGCGGGGCGCAGCGCGCAAGAACTGCTTGCCGACCCGGAAATGCGCGATTTGGCGGAGGAGGAAATCGAAAACGCGAAGCAGACGCTGGAGCGGCTCGACGAGGAGTTGCAACGTGCTCTGCTGCCGCGCGATCCGAACGATGAACGCAATTTGTTTCTTGAAATCCGTGCCGGCACAGGCGGCGATGAGGCCGCGCTGTTCGCAGGTGATTTGCTGCGAATGTATACCCGCTACGCTGAACGCCAAGCTTGGCGGGTCGAGCTGGTTTCTTCAAGCGAGTCTGATCTTGGCGGTTACAAAGAAGTCATTCTGCGAATTTTAGGGAACGGCGCGTATTCGAAACTCAAATTCGAGTCGGGAGGGCATCGTGTGCAGCGTGTGCCGGTGACCGAGACACAGGGGCGAATTCATACTTCCGCCTGTACCGTGGCTGTGATGCCCGAAACCGACGAGGTGGGGGAAGTGGAAATTAATCCTGCCGAACTGCGGATTGACACCTTTCGGGCAAGCGGCGCTGGCGGCCAGCACATCAATAAGACCGATTCCGCCGTTCGGATTACGCACTTGCCGACGGGCATTGTTGTCGAATGCCAGGATGACCGCTCGCAGCATCGCAACAAGGCGCAAGCTTTGGCTGTTCTGTCGGCGCGCATCAAGGATGTGCAGTTGCGCGAGCAGCAGGCAAAGACCGCCGCGACGCGTAAAAGCCTGGTCGGCAGCGGAGATCGCTCCGAGCGCATTCGTACCTACAATTTTCCGCAGGGCCGGATTACCGATCACCGCATCAATGTCACGCTGTACAAATTGGATGCGGCGATGGATGGCGATATCGGCGAACTGATCGAAGCGCTGCGCGCCGAACACCAGGCCGAACAATTGGCTGCGCTGACCGAAAGCGAATGAAATTGCCGTTCAGCTTTGGCGAGGCTTTAGCCTTGGCGCAAGGGCGAGTTACGCTGCGTGAGGCGAAACTGCTCTTGCGGGAAGCAAGTGGAGCAAGCGCCGCCGCGGTTGCGGCTTTCCCTGAAAGGGCATTGGATCCTGAGGTGAGTCGGCGCTATCTCGATTGGCTGACGCGCCGCGAGGCTGGAGAGCCGATCGCCTATCTGCTGGGCTGGCGGGAATTCTACGGACGCCGCTTTGCGGTCAGCCCCGCGGTACTGATCCCGCGGCCCGAGACCGAATTGCTTGTCGATGCGGTGTTGTCGCATTTGCCGGATAGACCGGCGCATGTACTGGATCTTGGAACCGGCAGCGGCGCGATCGCCGTGAGCGTTGCGCTGGAAGCTGCCGGAGCAAGCGTTACGGCGGTCGATTTTTCGCCCGCCGCGCTCGCCATTGCACAGCGGAATGCGGCGTCGCTTGGCGCCCAAGTCCGTTTCATCCTGAGCAATTGGTGTGAAGCCCTGTCGGACGAACGCTTCGATTTGATCGTGTCGAATCCTCCTTATATCGCGGAAGGCGATCCGCATATGGCGCAAGGCGATTTGCGCCGCGAACCGCGTTCGGCGCTGGCGGCTGGAGCTGATGGTTTGGATGACATTCGACAGATTACCGCTCAAGCGGTGCGGCATTTGCTCCCAGGAGGCTGGTTGATGTTCGAGCACGGCTACGATCAGGCGGAGCGGGTGAGGGCGCTGATGAGCTTGCATGGTTTCGAACAAGTGTCTTCGCTGTGTGATCTCGCTGGTATTGAACGAGTCAGCCTGGGAAGAAAGATTTAATTCCGGCGTCGTTCTGCGCGCCGTTTGACGATTCGTGCAGGATTTTCTACACTTCATACCCGATTAAATTTGTCGGGTATTGGGCGATTTAAAAGCCTGTTTCCACACGGAAGGACACACTATGAGCGCGCAGGACACGATTCGCCAGACCGTTACGAGCAACCCTCTGGTGCTCTATATGAAGGGAACGCCGGAATTTCCCCAGTGCGGTTTTTCTGCGGCTGCGGCGCAGATCCTCAAGCTTTGCGGCGTGGAGGGGTATTTTTCGGTGAATGTATTGGAGAGCGACGAAATTCGCCAGGGGATCAAGGAATACGCGAATTGGCCGACGATTCCGCAGCTCTATTTAAAAGGCGAGTTCCTGGGCGGCTGCGACATCATGAAGGAGATGTATCACTCCGGAGAGTTGCAGAAATTGCTGGCGGACGCCGGAGTGGTCGGCAGCGCCTGAACTTCTTTTAGCCCTTGTCTGTCGGCAAGGGCTTGGCATGGGTTTGCGCCTCGTCCTCCTCGGATTCGAGCCCGGTTAAGCTTCGCCATGCCTTGCGCAATAAATGAGCGGTCAGCAAATGGGGCGGCATCCTGAGCCAATGGCCGCGGACGTATAGCAGCCAACGCGCCAAGGGCGTCCAGCGGTCGCCCGCAAGGGCATGGTTTGGGCGTAGGCCGCGCGAGTAGAGTTGTTCAAGCAGACGCTCACGGAAATCCGCTGGCCAGTGTGCATCGTCCGTGAGCAAAGATGCAGGGAAGGGCGTGCCGAGCAGCAACTGACACATCCTTAATGCGTAGCGCATGGGCTGCTCAAGATGCAGTGCGTTTGCGCGTTCTGTCAGCTCGTCCCAGAAATTCGCCCTGTTTCCGAAATGCCGCAGCAGTCCGTCCAGATCGACCAGATCACGCAGGCCGTTGTCCAGTTCACCCTCGTGAAATAAATGGCTTGCGCTATGCAATACCATATCTGCAGGGGCCAACACAAAGACCCCAGGCAGCCTTGGGGTTTCGACCGCAGCCTGAAGCAGCAATTCGGGATCAGGCGGATGTCTGGACGTGCTCGGCAGAATGTTGTGGTGTACATCCAGCGTGCTTTGACGCATCACATGCTGGAGCGGAGGCAATTCATGCATCCACTCGCGGTAGTAGCGCTGGTCGTAGGTGTTGTGATGGGCGCTGATCCAGCCGTGTTTCAATAACAAGGCTTCAGTTTCGACAAGCTGGGCGCGGGGAACCAATAAATCGATATCGCCGAATATGCGCCCGCGCGCGACAGGCAAGTCCGCCGCAAGGTAGGCCGCGCCCTTGAGCAGAACCAAGCGAACGTTTCCTTCGAGCGCTTCCTGGACGCGCTCGATTTCAGCCAGAGTTGCAATATATTGACGCTGTGCGATTCTCTGCGCGGCGAGGAGGTGCGGGCGAACCTCGGCCGGCAGGCGCTCGAATCGTCCATCCGTTTCGGCTAAATCTTTGGCCAACCGCGCCATCAAATTGGCGGCCCGCGTTTCACGTAACAGAATGTCCCAGCCGGGGAGATCAAGCGTGAGCGCGGATTGCGGGTCGCGGATGATGGGCAGAACCGCATCGCGGATCATGAGGCTGCCTCGTCGGCAAGGCGATTGAACCATGCGGTGGCTTCCGGCAGGTGGCCATATCGAAACGACAGGCTGTCACTTTGGTCGATGACTCGTCCCAGGAGTTCGAATCCGGTTTCTCCAAGCATGCTGTAGTTGAAAGCGTTTTCTGCAAGTTGGATGAACGCATGGGATTTCGGATGCGATCCGGATTCCAAATCCGCGTCTTTTCCCCACTGAGGAAACACGATCCAGCGCGGCTTGGCCCGCATACCTACTGCGGCAACGCTGGAGGTGGGCGGTTTGAGGTGCGATACGCGTCCCTTTTTTGTATCGGGAATTTCTGTGCCGAAGACTGCGGATGGCACGAAGTTCCGAATCACTTCAATCGACGCATCCTTGAGACTGACGGGACGGGCCAAGGCAACGATCGACGCATCGCGAGGATCGATCAAGGTCAGTTCATCCGAACACAGACGCCAGCCGGAGTGAATCAAGGCCGCGCATAAAGTACTTTTACCTGAACCCGGCGAACCAGGAAGAATGGCAGCGAATCCGTTGCGTTCTATTACCGCGGCATGAATCATCAGATACTGATGACAGTAATTCGCAATGCACCAATTCATGCCCCATTCGAGTACCGCAAAAGATTCCGCACGCGGCAATGGTTGGAAGGGGCTGCGATTGTCCTGCAAGAACTCAATTTGCGGTTTGACCCAGCCGCGTAGGCTGCGGACACGCCGGACTTCTATATGGAAATCCGCAAAATCGCTTGAACCCAGTGGCGTATCGGCATATAGAAGAGGAAGATTGGATTCGATTTCCGGTTCATCACTGCGAATCGAAAATACCAACGGGCCTGTCCGGACAGGCAGGCCCTGATTGCGAAGCTGCTGACGCAGTTCTTTATGCGAAAGATCGCCAACGCGAAGTGTCTGACTCACAGCAATTTAATGCGACGGAGCTGT
The DNA here is from genome assembly GCA_009781175.1 of Betaproteobacteria bacterium. GTDB lineage: Bacteria > Pseudomonadota > Gammaproteobacteria > Burkholderiales > Rhodocyclaceae > Niveibacterium. Next base: position 35,543 of record WQYQ01000010.1, on the reverse strand, counting down.
TCGGTGGCGACAAGTATGGCATGGCGCAGTGCGCTTTCTTCTACGCCATCGCCTAACTGTTGCTGAAGTAAGACTAATGCCGTTTCCGCATCGGACTGCGCCGGTGCTGGCAAGGAAAGCAATTCGATTGCTAACGGATCGATTGCGTGAGTGTCGCCCGTTTTCCGGTTATAGGCGACACCCCCATCTTCCCATTCCCATATGACCCATTGTGGGTTGAGTTCTCTTTGCACGAAGATCAAGGAGTGGGAGCGATGCCGTTATTCGCAAGGTAATTTTTGATGGCTGTGCCATTCCAGGGTGCAGCCCCCGCAAAAGGCGTGTAAGAACCATTCACGGCCCACTCCTTCCACATATTCTGAAGTGTTGCGGCCGTCATCACTTTGGCGGGGACAGAACCCTTCGTGATGTTGAGGAGGGCAGCGATGAAGCTGGCAGCAACTTTTTCTTTGTCAAAGTTGCCCGAACTATCCGGGGACGTGCTAAGACACATGACGTTATATAAGGTTAGATAGTTGTTATCTGCCGTCATGAAGTAGCAACCGCTCCCTTTGGCTCCTTGTGCAAAATAGCTGTGAAAATAAGCATCAGCAGATAACGGCCACCAAGTTGGAGCAGCCGGCGTTGCTGGAGCAGACGAGGGTGTAAGTGGGGCATCCAGCGCTTGAATACCGCCCCCGCCCTGCCAGTAAGAAACTGACTGTCCTGTGCATGAAGGGGCGGATCCGGCTTGGCTGAGATTTCCCGACAATGCTGCGGATGGGGACTGGCACTGCACGCCGAGCACAGGGCGGCTCGCGAGCGTCAGAATGACGGGGGCTGCGGCCCCTCCGCGCAGAATCCAGCGTCTGCGGGCGGCGGACAGGGCAAGCTCCTGTTTGGCGCCCGATAAATTATTGTCCGTGGACGCGTCAGGAATAGGGTTGTGATCTTGCATGATGACGATTCCAGTTGTGTTTCCGAGATTCTGACGATCTGTGACTTGGCATGCGTGCAACTACATCACACTAACAATTCTTCAGATCAGACTACGCTGTTTCAAGCAAGAACTATGCACTATATTTTACGCTTTTAAAAGCTCATAAAATCAATGAGCTAGATTACTGGCTTGGCGTGCGCGTAGAGAAATGTCAAATGCATCGACGTTTCGTATGGATTCAATTCCGCAGGTAATCAAAAAGTTTCGTGGCCATCCATTCCGCTTGGCGGAGGTAGGACCGCCCGAACAGGTTGAGGTGGTTGAGGATGTGGTACAGGTTGTACAGTTGTTGCCGCTGTGCGTACCCAGCATCCAGCGGCATTGCCTGCCGGTAAGCGACATAGAAACTTTCGGGCAGTCCTCCAAAGAGTTCCGTCATGGCGAGGTCGGCTTCCCGGTCCCCGACATATACCGCGGGGTCGAAAATTACGGGTGTGCCGTCGTCCAGTTCGCCAATGTTCCCATGCCATAGATCGCCATGCAGCAATGCGGGCCGCGGGTGATATTCGAGAAAAAAGGCGCTGATCTTTTCGCAGATTTTTTCACCATGCCGTTGCAAATCGCCGCGATGGCCATGCGCCGCGGCAAAGGCGAATTGCGGCGCGAGGCGGTGCTGGGCGAAGAAGCTCGGCCAGTGATTGTTGAAGGCATTGGTCTGGCGTGACGTGCCGATGTAGTTGTCGCGGCGCCAGCCATAAGCGCCGGAACCGAGTTGATGGAGCTGAGCCAGGGCTTCGCCTGCCCGCGTGCCATGCTCGCGCGACACGGGCCGCAATGCTAGGTGCTCCAGGATAAGAAAGGCGCTGGCGGCTGAGTTGCCGAATCCGATTGTTTCCGGGACTTTAAACGCATCGCATTGCCGCAGTGCGGCAAGACCATCCGCTTCGGCGGCAAAACGATCCGCTTGCTCGGCCGGGGCGAGCTTGACGAAGAAACGTTCGCCTTGAGTGCTGACCAATACCGCAGAGGTTTGACTGCCTGCCGGGATTTCAGCAGAGGCGATTTTCAGGCTGCCGCCTCTGGCGGCCTGAAGGGCTGCCAGAATTGCGTCGGCCAAATCGGAGTCGAGCATCGCGTTTATGCAGCGCCGAGCCGGCTGCGCGCGCGCTCGATCGCCAAGCGCACCTGTTCGGGCGCAGTGCCACCGATGTGCTTGCGCCCCGCCAAAGCGCCTTCGACGGTCAGCACTTGATAGACATCTTCCGCGACGAGGTCCGAAAAACGCTTGAGCGCGTCGAGCGGCAATTCGGGCAGATCGCAGCCACGTGTTTCGGCTTCGCGCACGGCGCGGGCGACCGCCTCGTGGGCGTCGCGGAACGGCAGGCCGCGCTTGACGAGATAGTCGGCAAGTTCGGTCGCCGTTGCGAAACCTTGCTTGAGCGCGTCGCGCATCGCATCGGGTTTGACGCGGATGCCGGAAACCATGTCGGTGAAGATGCGCAGGCTGTCGAGTAGTGTATCCGCGGTGTCGAACAAGGGTTCCTTGTCTTCCTGGTTGTCCTTGTTATAGGCGAGCGGCTGGCCCTTCATCAGCGTCAGCAGGCCGACGAGGTGGCCGTTCACGCGGCCGGTTTTGCCGCGCACCAGCTCGGGCACGTCGGGGTTCTTTTTCTGCGGCATGATCGAACTGCCGGTGCAGAAGCGGTCGGCCAGGTCGATGAAGCCGACGCGCGGGCTCATCCACAGGATCAGCTCTTCCGAGAAGCGCGACAGATGCATCATCGCGAGCGCCGCGGTGGATGTGAATTCGATGGCGAAATCGCGGTCGGATACCGCGTCGAGCGAGTTCTCGCAGACCGCTTCGAAACCGAGTTCGTGCGCGACGAATTCGCGGTCGATCGGATAGCTCGTGCCGGCGAGCGCCGACGCGCCAAGCGGCAGACGATTGATGCGGCGACGCGCGTCGACAAAACGCTCGGCATCGCGCCGCGCCATTTCGACATAGGCCATCAAGTGATGACCGAACGTCACCGGCTGCGCGACTTGCAAATGCGTGAAGCCCGGCATCGGTGTCGCGGCGTGCTGTTCGGCGAGGTCACAGAGCGCGCGCTGGAAATCGCCGAGCAGGGCGATCGTCTGATCGACGGCGTCGCGCAGCCAGAGCCGGATGTCGGTTGCAACCTGGTCGTTGCGCGAGCGGCCTGTGTGCAGGCGTTTGCCCGCGTCGCCGACAAGCGTGGTGAGGCGTTTTTCGATGTTCAAGTGAACATCTTCGAGGTCGAGGCTCCACTCGAATTGTCCTGCGCGGATCTCAGTGAGGATCTGTGCCATGCCGCGCTCGATATCGGCCAGATCCTGCGCGCTGATAATGCCTTGCCGTGCAAGCATCTTTGCGTGTGCGAGCGAGCCGCGAATATCCTGTTCCGCCATGCGGCAGTCGAAAAAGACGGATGCGGTGAAGCGTTTGACGAGATCGGATACGGGTTCGTTGAAACGGCCGGACCAGGCTTTGGCATCGCCGCTACTGGCCTGCGACGTTGTGGGACGCTCTGTCATAATTTAGGGAATCGATGTGCAGATGGAAAAGCTGCGGAGAACTGACGGACGCCATCTCGCGCTGCAGACAATGGATACAAGTATACGGCAAAAGCCTGGAGCCCAAACGGCTCTCCCCACGCGGGTCTCTCCGCCGGATTTCAGAAATCTTGGCGTGATGACGCGCGTCCTGCTGGTGGTGAATGCCTTTGCATTGCTGACGGTGCTGCTGCGCAACCAGTCGTCCACATTGCTGGGGCAAGAGCTTGTCGAAATGGCCGGCGTGATGGTGTTTCCGCTCATATTCAGCCTTTTGCTGGTCTACCTTTGCGCGCCGTTTATTCAAAAGCAGACGTATTCGCGCGCCGCGCTGATTGTTGCGGCGCTGGCCATCGTTTGTCTGGTGGTGAGTTTTCCGGTGGTGAGCAGTTTCGACATTCAACTGGACCCGGTGCGCTGGATGATTTGGACATGTGCCGCCGTGGCGCTGACGATGGCCTATTTCCATTGGCGCGCGAGCGCCGCCGCCTCCGCAGTCGCCGAGGCGCGCATGCAGGCGCTCAATGCGCGGATGCGGCCGCATTTCTTCTTCAACAGCATCAATGGCGTGCTCGGCGTCATGCGTACCGATCCGAAGCAGGCGGAGAAAGCGCTCGAAGCCTTGTCCGATCTATTCCGCGCGCTGATGCAGGAAAACCGCAAACTCGTGCCGCTGCGGGACGAAATCGATCTTTGCCAGCGTTATCTTGAGCTTGAGTTCATGCGGCTGGGAGAACGGCTGGAAGTAATCTGGGACGTCGATCAAACCTTGCTGGATGCGCTGGTTCCGCCTCTGATGTTGCAACCGCTGGTCGAAAATGCCGTTTACCATGGGGTAGAACCTTCCATGCAGGTGGGGACGGTCGATATACGGATCGGCGCAGATGGGCGGGAACTGCTGCTCGCGATTACCAACCCGCTGTGCGCCGAGCCTAGTCGGCACCCCGGCAACCGCATGGCGCAGGCGAATATCCGCGAGCGTCTGGCGCTTTTTTACGATATCGAAGCCAGAATGGACCATGGGCTCAAGGACGGGCGTTATGTGGTTGAGATTCGCCTACCGATCAAGCGGGAGAGTGCAGAATGGATCCGCTCGCTGTATTGATTGTCGATGACGAAGCGCCGGCGAGGGAACGCCTGCGCGATCTGCTGGGTGACATCGCGGCCATGCAGCCCACGCGCATCGTGGGCATGGCGGCGAATGGGAACGATGCGATTCGGCTCTTCGAAGAAACCAAACCGGACCTGCTCCTGGTCGATATCCGCATGCCGGGAATGGACGGCATCGAATTGGCTCAACACCTGGTGCGCTTGCCCGCGCCGCCCTTGATCGTTTTCGTCACGGCTTACAACCAATACGCGGTGACCGCCTTCGATTTGCATGCAGTCGACTACCTGCTCAAACCCGTGCGGGCGCAGCGGCTCGAAGCAGCCTTAGCGCGCGCGCGCGCCAGTTTGCCTTTGGCGCGCGATGTGCTTGACGGTATGGCCGAGCCACGCCGCCACTTCGCCAGCAGCGAGCGCGGGCGGATCACCTTGATTCCGATCAGTGAGGTGCTCTATCTCAAAGCCGAACTCAAATATGTGACCGCGCGCACGGCCGAGCAGGAGCACGTGCTCGACGAATCCCTGGTGCATTTGGAAGAGGAGTTCCCCGAGCGTTTTGTACGGATACATCGCAATTGCCTGGTCGCGCGGAACGCGATAGCGGGCTTCGAGCGCGATGAGAGCGCGGAGCAGTGGAGCGTGCGCTTGAAGTTCATCGACGAACGGCTGCCCGTCAGCCGCAGGCAGTGGCCGGTCGTGCGCACGAGCATGCTGAGCGATGCGCCGTCTGAGTAATTCCATTTCTATATCAATCGATTACTTTGTCGGCTTCGCTTGCCGTGCTACAACACTGTCTGCGCTTTGCCTTCGCGTACTCGATTGATCTAGAAACGGAATAATTAGCCCGAGTTGCGCAAACCGGCGGCGATGCCGTTGATCGAAAGATGGATGCCGTGTTTGATGCGCTCTTCCTGATGCCCGTCGCGGTAGCGGTGCAGCAGTTCGACCTGCACATGGTTGAGCGGATCGAGATAGGGGAAGCGGTTGCGGATCGAACGCTTGAGCAGCGGGTTCTTTTCGAGCAGTTCCTGCTGGCCGGAGATCGCGAGCAGCGCGTCGACCGTCGCCTGGTGCTCGGCGCGGATGCGCGGGAAGATCGCGTCGCGTAAGGCCGCATCGCGCACGAGTTCGGCATAGCGCGAAGCGATTCCGATATCGCTTTTCGCCAGCACCATATCCATGTTTGAAAGCGTTGTCGCGAAGAAAGCCCATTCCTGGTGCATCCGTTGCAACTGCGCGAGCCCGTCGGGATGCTGCGCAATGAAAGCCTGCACTGCGGAGCCGAAGCCGAACCAGCCGGGTAGCATCAATCGGCATTGCGACCAGGAGAACACCCAGGGGATCGCGCGCAGATCCTTGATTGCGGTGGTTTTCTTGCGCGAGGCCGGGCGGGAGCCGATGTTCAGATTGGCGATTTCGGAAATCACTGTCGATTCCCAGAAGTAGCGTTCGAAGCCTTCGGTTTCGTACACCAGGCCGCGATAAGCCTTGAAAGCCGCGTCGGAGAGTTGCTCCATCACCTTAAGGTATTCGGGCCGCGGCGCGGCGGCCGGCTGTGCGAGCAAGGTTGCTTCGAACGTCGCGGCAGCCAGCACTTCGAGATTGCGGTAGCCGACTTCCGGGTTGCCGTATTTCGAGGAAATCACTTCGCCTTGTTCGGTCAGGCGGATCTGGCCTTGCACCGCGCCGCCGGGTTGGGCGAGGATCGCCTGATAACTCGGGCCGCCGCCGCGCCCGACCGAGCCGCCGCGGCCGTGGAAGAGGCGCATCTTGACGCTGTGCTTGCTGAAGACTTCGATCAGTTGAATTTCGGCCTTGTACAGTTCCCAGCCGGAGGTCAGGAAGCCGCCGTCCTTGTTGCTGTCCGAATAGCCAAGCATGACTTCCTGCGCTTGCGCGCGCGCGGCGAGCAGATCGCGGTACTCGGGCAGGGAGAACAGGCGGTCCATCGTGCAGCTTGCGGCCTGCAAGTCGGCGATGGTTTCGAAGAGCGGGATGATGTTTACGTCGAGCGCGCGCTCGTGCGGCCGCAACAGGCCAACTTCCTTGAGCAGCAGCGCAAGTTCGAGCATGTCCGAAACGCCATCGGTCTTGGAAATGATCGCGTTTGCAATGCACGCCGGGCCATACAGACGGTGCGCTTCCGCCGCCATGCGGAAAATCGCGAGTTCGCCGACGGTTTCTTCGGAGTACTGGATGAAGGGCGAGGCCAGCGGGCGCGGCGTTGTCAGTTCTGTCGACAACAATGCGATCCGCGCCTCTTCATCGAGCGCGAGGTAATCGATTTCCGGGTTTGCCGCCGCGAACAGTTCGGCGACGGTGCGCTCGTGCACTTCCGAGTTCTGGCGCAGGTCGATTGCAGCGAGATGGAAGCCGAAAACTTTTACGGCACGCCGGAGTTTGCGCAAGCGGCCATCCGCCAAAGCGCCCGATCCGTTCGCGACGAGCGAGCGGTGCACAATATCCAGATCGGCGGCGAACGCTTCCACGCTGGCATACGGTTTCGCCACGCCGACGGGCGGACGGCCGAGGCGCAGCCCGACGATATGTTCGGCCGTAGCATGCAGTTGTGCATAGATGCTGGCAAGCGCGCGCCGGTAAGGTTCGTCGCTGCGGTGCGGTGAATGGTCCGGCGAGGCGGCGGCGAGTTCGAGCAAAGCATCCGATGCCGACACATGGGTCAAGCTCAGCGAAAGCCCGGAACCGAGCGCATGCAGTTCGCCGAGGTAGAACTCGAACGCGACGCTCGCATGCATGCACAAGGCTTGGCGTAACACGTCGGCGGTAACGAAGGGGTTGCCGTCGCGGTCCCCGCCGATCCAGCTGCCAAGGCGCAGGAAAGGTGGCAGCTCCATCGTTTTCCAGCCTGGATCGTTCTGCGTGAGCAGATTTTCGAAGGCGATGTAAAGCTTGGGCAGTTCGCGCAGGAAAGTGTAGTGGTAGTAAGACAAGCCGTTGGAGACTTCATCGCGCACCGAAAGTTTGCTCTGGCGCAGCATGCGCGTTTGCCACATCGTCAATACGGCGCGGCGCAGTTCGGTTTCGCTTTCTTCGATTTCCGTGGGCGTCATCTGAACGCGGTCGCGTGCATCCAGTAAATGCGCGACCTGTATCTGGCAGCTCAGAATGCTTTTGCGCGACACCTCGGTCGGATGCGCGGTCAAAACCGGACCGACGAAGGCGTCGTGAAAGAAATCGGTGATTTGCTGCCGCGTTACGCCGGCGGCGAGCGCGCTGGCGATGGCGCGCTTCAGCGTGCCTTCGCGCGGGGCCGAGCCGGCGATCAAATGCGCACGCGAACGGCGGATGTGGTGCCGATCCTCCGCGATGTTCGCCAGATGTGAGAAATAGCTGAAGGCGCGCACGACCTGGTTGGTTTGGTCGCGCGAGAGCGAGTCGAGCGTCGCTTCGAGTTCGCGCCGCGCGGTGATATCGTCGTCGCGGTGGAAGCGGATTGAAGTCTGGCGGATATGCTCGATCAGATCGAAAAGCGCTTCGCCTTCCTGCGCGCGCACGGTGTCTCCCAGGATCCGGCCAAGCAGCCGGATGTCTTCTTTGAGGGGGAGGTCCTTGTCCTGGTTATCCATCATCTTCGACTCTTAAAAGGAAGGCGCTGCGGGCTACACAGTGGAAGGGCGAGTCTAGCAGTGCTTGGGAAAGCCGGGAGCCAGAAAATCGCGCGGTGGTAAGATTCGCGCATTGCAAATTCCTGTTATGCGGCACCCTGGATGACTCAGACTTTTCCGAACCCCGAACGTATCGTTATCGCCACACGCGAGAGCCCGCTCGCGCTCTGGCAGGCTGAATACGTCAAGGCGCGCCTCGAAGCGCTCTACCCAAGCTGTCGCGTCGAATTACTCGGCATGACCACGCGCGGCGATCAGATTCTCGACCGTGCGCTCTCGAAAGTCGGTGGCAAGGGGCTCTTCGTCAAAGAGCTTGAGAATGCGCTGCTCGATGGAAGCGCCGACATCGCCGTGCATTCGATGAAGGATGTGCCGGCCGATCTGGTCGAACCCTTCTGCCTCGCCGCGATTCTCGAACGCGAAGATCCGCTCGACGCCTTCGTCTCCTCGAAATACGCGAGCCTCGACGATATGCCTCCCGGCGCGGTCGTCGGCACCTCCAGCCTGCGGCGCGAAGCGCAGATTCATGCGCAATACCCGTATCTCGCGGTTGCGCCGCTGCGCGGCAATCTTGGCACGCGTTTGCGCAAGCTCGACGAAGGCCAGTACGACGCGATCGTGCTGGCCGCCGCGGGGCTCAAGCGGCTTGGCTTGAGCGAGCGGATTCGCAGCCGCCTGCCCGATCATGTATCGCTGCCCGCCGCGGGGCAAGGCGCGCTGGCGATCGAAGCCTTGGCGGCGCGTAAAGAAGTGGCGGCCTGGCTTGCGCCGCTTGTGGATGGCGAAACTCAGGCGTGCGTGCAGGCCGAACGGGCGCTGACCTGTTCGCTCGGCGGCGGCTGCGAAGTGCCGATCGGTGCCTATGCGCGCATCGAAGCGGGGCAATTGTGGCTGCGTGCGTTCGTCGCACGGCCAGATGGCAGCCGCTTCGTGCGCGCCGAATTGCGCGGCGCGCCGCAAGACGCCGCGGCGCTTGGCTTGGCGGCGGCCGATGCGCTGCGCCGCGAGGGAGCCGAGGCTATTCTCGCGGAATTATCGACTTGAGATGAGTGCGGGCCCCTTATCCGGCCAACGTATTCTCGTCACCCGCCCGGCGCGGCAGGCCGCGGCTTTGTCGGCGGCAATCGAGGCGGCGGGCGGCGAGGCTTTGAACCTGCCCTTGATCGAGATCGAGCCGGTCGAGGACCAGGAAGGCTTCCGCGCGCTGGCCGCCGAACTCGACGCTTTCGTTTACGCTTTCTTCGTCAGCGCCAACGCCGTCGAACATGGGCTGGCTTGTGTGCGGGCATTTCGGGCTTGGCCGCCCGGGCCGCAAGTCGCAACCGTTGGGCCTGGGAGCGCGAAAGCTTTACACGAGGCCGGGTTTGCAAAGGTGCTCGCGCCAGCGGAACGCTTCGATAGCGAAGGCGTGCTTGCACTGCCCGAATTCGCGCCGGCCCGAATTGCGGGCCAAGGGGTGTTGATCCTGCGCGGCGATGGCGGGCGCGAGTTGTTGGCTGATGAACTGCGCGCGCGCGGCGCGCGAGTGTGTTGCGTGACGTGCTACAGAAGAACTTTCCCGCCGCTCGATATTCCGGTTCTGCAGCGCGCGGATGCGCTGACGCTGAGCAGCAGCGAGGCCGTGCGGCATCTGGCGGCAGGCTTGCGCGAGCAAGGGCTGAACGCTTTTTGGGACAAGCCGGTGTTCGTGCCGCATATCCGCATCGCCGTGGCGGCGAGCGACGCCGGTTTCACTCAAGTCATCGAAACCGCGGGCGGCGATGCGGGCCTTATGCAGGGCCTGCTGATGTATTACGGCGCAGAGAACTGACGGCCTCTTGCAACAGTTTCTGAACAGCTTCGCGAACCCTCGGTTATTATTGCTGCATGGACCCTCAAGCTGCTTCCGAACCTTCATCGTCCGCGGCTCCAAAACGGCGCACATGGCGCGCGCGTTTTGGTGCTCCGTTTTTCATCGTTATCGCTTTCGCACTGGCCCTGCTTGCCTGGCAGTGGATCGAAACCCGCACGCGGCTCGATCTGTTGCAGCAACAGGTGGCGCAGAGGCTGGGCGAATCCGACGCCGCGGCGCGTGACGCCAAAGCGCAGGCGCGCGAGTTGCAGGACCGCCTGGAGGCTCAGTTGAGTCGGCTCGCGGTCGTTGAGGCTCGCATGGCCGAAGCACAAGGCCAGCGTGCGGCGCTCGATGCGCTTTACCAGGATCTTTCGCGCTCGCGTGACGAATGGGTTCTGGCGGAGATCGAGCAGGCGCTCAACGTCGCGCAGCAACAACTGCAACTGGCCGGTAACGTGCAGGCGGCGCTGATCGCGTTGCAGTCGGCCGAGCAGCGTTTATCCGGGTTCGACCGTCCACAACTACTGCCGCTGCGCAAATCGATTGCGCGCGACATCGAAAAACTCAAAGCGGTGCCGATGGCGGATATTTCTTCGATCGGCTTGAGCCTTGAGAATCTGATCGAACGCATCGACGCGCTGCCGCTGGCTTTCGAACATATGCCGAAGGCCGCTCAACGCGGTGCGCGGCGTAATGCGGGCGCACCGGCCCAGTCCGCTCCGGCAGCCGAGGAGCCGAGCTGGTGGAGCGCCCTGGCAAGCGACTACTGGACGGAAATCAAACAAGTCATCCGCGTCGAACGTCTCGATCGCCCCGATCCGGCCTTGCTCTCACCCTCGCAAGCGGTTTTCCTGCGCGAAAACTTGCGCCTGCGCTTGCTCTCCGCGCGTCTGGCCTTGTTGCAGCGCGATGGCCGGGTGTTCCGTGACGACACCAGGCTTGCCGCCGAGTGGATGGAGCGTTATTTCGATGTTGCCGATCACGATGTCGCGCAACGCGTCGCGGAACTCAGGAGAATGCAGACGGTGCGGCTCTCGCTGGAGCTGCCCACGCTTAACGATACGCTGGCGGCCCTGCGCAATGCCAGGCAGGCCGGCAGCATCTGAGGGCGAATTCCATGCGTGCTTTGCTTTGGTTGCTTGGAACTTTTTCCTTCGCGGTAGCGCTCGCCGTGGCGGCGCGTTACAACGAAGGCTATGCCTTGTTCGTCTGGGCTCCGTGGCGAATTCATATTTCGCTTTTCCTGCTTGGTTTTCTTTTGCTCGCGCTATTCGGTGCGCTCTATGCGACGACACGGCTGGTGGCGAAAACGATGGCCTTGCCGAAGGCCGTTGCCGCATTTCGCGCCAAACAAAAAGCCGAACGCGCAGCGCAGGCTTTGAAAGACGCGCAGCGTTTTCTGTTCGAAGGGCGTTACGGCCGCGCATTCGCGCAGTCTGTTGCCGCCTATGAAGCCGGCGCTTCGCCGGGGCTTTCCGCGCTGATTGCGGCGCGTGCAGCGCATGCGATGCGCGAATCGACGCGTGCCGCTGAATGGCTGGTCAAAGCGGCCCAGCATGATGATGAAGTGCGTGCGGCGCGTTTGATGACCGAAGCCGAGTTCGCGATTGCCGACCGTCAGTTCGATGTCGCCGCCGAACGGCTCGAAACCCTACGCAACGGCGGCGCACGGCAGATCGCGGCGCTGCGCTTGAGTTTGCAGGTTGCGGCCGCGCGCGGCGAGTGGGCCGAAGTCTTGCGGCTGGCGCGCCAATTAAACAGCCATCGCGCGCTGACGAACGATCAGGCGGCGCCGCTTTTGCGCCGAGCGCATATGGGAAACCTGCACGAATGCGAAGGTGACGTGTCGGCGCTGACCCGCTATTGGGAGTCGATTCCCAAGGCCGAACGCGAGGACGGCAGCCTGGTGCGTGGCGCCGTGCCTTTACTCAACGCCGTGGGCGAGGCCAATTTGGCGGCGGAGGCGATTTCCCATGTGCTCGACATGCAATGGGATTCGCAGCTTGCTGAACTTTTTGGTCGTATCGAAGGTGGCGCGGTGGTCGAGCGGATCGCCGAAGCCGAACGCTGGCTGGGTTCGCATCGCGAGGATGGGCGGCTCCTGCTCGCATTGGGGCGCCTGTGTGTGCAGCAGCAGCTTTGGGGCAAGGCGCAGAGTTACTTTGAAGCTTCGTTGTCGATCGCACCATCGCGGGTTGCGCATCTGGAGCTTGCGCGGCTCGGCGAGCGGCTTGGGCGCGAAGAGCTGGCCTTGCGCCATTTCCGGCTGGCGGCCGAGACGGAAGAGGCCGAAGTCGGCGCGCTGCGTTAGTTCAATATCACTTTGGACGAGGCGGATTTCTCCGCCCCACCGATTCGCTCTTTCAGGCTAGGGCTTGTTCGAGCAATTCCAGCATCAGCGCTATTTCATCCTTGCTGACATTGAGCGCGGGCATGAAGCGCAGGCTGTCTGGCCGTGGCGCGTTGAGCAGCAAGCCATTTTCTCGTGCGCGTTCCACGATTTGCGCCGCATCCTGGCGTGCTCCGAGTGAAAGCGCGAGCAACAGTCCTGCGCCGCGGACTTCGCCGAGTCCGTGTTTTGCCGACAGCGCCGTCAGCCCTTGGCGCAAGGCTTCGCCGCGCGCCTGGACTTCGCTAAGGAACGCGGGCGCCGCAACGATTTCGAGCACCGCGAGCCCGACCGCCGCCATCAAGGGATTGCCTGTGTAAGTGCCGCCCTGGTCGCCGTGCGCGAAACAGTTGGCCTTTTCATTGGCGATCAGCGCCGCGAGCGGGACGCCGCCGCCGAGACCTTTGGCGAGGCTCAGGATGTCGGGCCGGATGCCGGCTGTTTCAAAGGCAAAAACGCTGCCGGTCCGGCCGACGCCGGTTTGAACCTCGTCGAGGATCAGCAGCAGCCCATGGCGGTCGCAGAGCGCGCGCAAGTCTTGCAGGAAGCTGCGCTCGGCGGGAATGACGCCGGCTTCGCCCTGAATCGGTTCGAGCATGACGGCGACCGTTGTGCTGTCGATCAGCGCTTCGACCGAAGCGAGGTCGTTGTAATTCGCCTTCGGAAAACCGCTTACCTGCGGTGCGAAGCGTGTGTCCCAGCCAGGCTTGCCGGTTGCCGACATGGTCGCCAGTGTGCGGCCGTGGAAACCGTTTTCGAAAGTGATGATCTTCCATGCGCCATTGCGGTGAATCTGTCCGAATTTTCGCGCCAGCTTGATCGCGCCTTCGTTGGCCTCGGCTCCGGTCGAGCAGAGAAACACGCTCGCGAGTCCCGAGAGTGTGGCGAGCCGTTCCGCGAGCGCCAGCGCCGGGACGTTGTAGAAAGCCGGGCTCGTGCTGATGAGCTGGCGCGCCTGAGTCGTGAGCGCATTGATGATGGCCGGATGGCTGTGGCCGAGACAGTTGACGGCCCAACCCTGAACGAAGTCGAGGTAGCGCCGTCCGTCGCTATCCCACAGCCAGGAGCCTTCGCCGCACATCATGATGATTTCCGGGCGGGCGGTGGTGTCCATGAGATAGCTTTTGATTGGGACGTTCATGATGCGATGGCTCCTTTCAAGGGGGCGAAAAAACAAAAAGGCCGCGATTGCTCGCGGCCTTTTCTGGGAAATCCTGGATGGCTGGATTGTTTAGCTCATTCCTGCAGGACGGACGCGCGCGAACGGACCGCGCAAAGCGCGGACGGTAGAGCAGCGACGTCGGGATTGGAACAGGCTGGAAAAATTCATGGGGAGATTATATGCACAGACTGCGATTCTCGTGCTCAGAACATGTTTGTAATCTTGCTGCGAGGCTGTGATCGGGGCTCATGCGCTGCTCGGAATCCTCATTTATCACTCATAAACTGCGGTTCCTGCGCTGCTCTTCGCCCCGCTGACAGCCTCTCGCGACAGATTTTAAACAGGTTCTCAAGCCTCGTTTACCCAATCGCGCGGTTTGAGGAAAACTTCATACAGCCGTGCTTCGGCGCTGCCGGACTCGGGCTGCCAGTCGTAGCGCCATTTGACGAGCGGCGGCAGCGACATCAGGATCGATTCGGTGCGCCCGCCGGATTGCAGGCCGAAGAGCGTGCCGCGATCCCAGACGAGATTGAATTCGACATAGCGGCCGCGCCGGTAGCATTGGAAATCGCGTTCGCGTTCGCCCCAGGGCCGGGTGCGCCGTCGTTCCAGCAGCGGCGCGTAGGCGGTGGTGAAGGCTTCGCCGACCGAGCGCATCAGCGCGAAGCAGCGTTCGAAGCCGCCTTCATTGAGATCGTCGAAAAAAATTCCGCCGACGCCGCGCGCTTCGTTGCGGTGTTTGAGGAAGAAGTATTCGTCACACCAGGCTTTGTAACGCGGATACTCCACGCCACCGAAAGGGGCGAGCGCAGTGCGGCAAACGCGATGAAAATGGCGCGCGTCTTCCTCGAAGCCGTAATAGGGCGTCAAGTCCATGCCGCCGCCGAACCACCAGACCGGCTCGCCCGTTTCGGGGTAGGCGATGAAGAAGCGCACATTCATGTGCGCGGTCGGACAGTAAGGGTTTTCGGGATGCATAACGAGTGAGACGCCCATCGCTTCCCACTTCGCGCCGGCCAGTTCGGGCCGATGCGCCGTGGCCGACGGGGGCATGCGTTCGCCCATGACATGCGAGAACGCAACGCCGCCGCGTTCGAAGAGCGCGCCGCCTTCGATCAAGGCTGTTTTTCCGCCGCCGCCGGTTGGCCGGCGCCATTCGTCGATGCGGAATGCGCTGCCGCCGTCGAGCGCTTCGAGTTGGGCGACGATGGCGCGTTGCAGCGCGAGCAGGAAATTTTTAACTAGGGAGGCGTCGGGTTTCATCGTTTGATGGCGCGGTGTCCAATGTCTTTGCGGTATTGCATGCCGTCGAAATGGATCTTCGCGATCGCATCGTAGGCTTTGGCTTGCGTCGTGCGAACCGAATCGCCTAGCGCGGTGACGCACAGCACGCGGCCGCCGGACGTTCTGACCTTGCCATCGGCAAGCGTGGTGCCGGCGTGGAAAACCTGTACGTCTTCCGACTTGTGTTCGAGCCCGCTGATGAGGTCGCCCTTGCGCGGATC
The DNA here is from genome assembly GCA_009781175.1 of Betaproteobacteria bacterium. Lineage (GTDB taxonomy): Bacteria > Pseudomonadota > Gammaproteobacteria > Burkholderiales > Rhodocyclaceae > Niveibacterium. Next base: position 20,427 of record WQYQ01000010.1, on the reverse strand, counting down.
ATCGGGATAGCCGCTTGCTGCGAGCACGACACCGAGCGCCACGCGGCGATCCCATTCGGCTTCGGCGCTGTCGAGTTTGCCGGCGAGTGCGGCTTCGACGAGGTCGACGAGATCGCTCTTGAGCCGCGCCATGATCGGCTGGGTTTCTGGGTCGCCCATACGGCAATTGAATTCGACGACGCGCGGCGCGCCTGCGGCGTCGATCATCAATCCCGCATAGAGAAAGCCGGTATAAGGATAGCCTTCGGCGGCCATGCCGGTGAGCGTGGGTTGGATGATTTCGCGCATTACGCGCGCATGGACTTTCGGCGTGACAACCGAGGCGGGGGAGTAGGCGCCCATGCCGCCGGTATTCGGGCCTTGGTCACCGTCGAAAAGCCGTTTGTGATCCTGGCTTGTGGCAAGCGCGAGCGCGTGTTTGCCATCGGCCATGACGATGAAACTGGCCTCTTCGCCTTGCATGAATTCTTCAATGACGACACGTGCGCCGGCGTCGCCCATCTTATTGCCGACGAGCATCATGTCGATCGCGGCGTGCGCTGCGTCGGATGTCATGGCGACGACGACGCCCTTGCCAGCCGCGAGTCCGTCCGCCTTGATGACGATGGGCGCGCCCTCAGCGTCTACATAAGCATGTGCCGTGGCGGCGTCGCTGAAAGTTTTGTATTTCGCCGTCGGAATATTGTGGCGGACGAGAAACTGCTTGGCGAAATCCTTGGAGGATTCAAGCTGCGCCGCGGCTTGCGTCGGGCCGAATATTTGCAGGCCCTCGGCGCGGAAGGCATCGACGATGCCGGCGGCCAAAGGCGCTTCCGGGCCGACGATCGTGAGCGCGATGTCTTCGCGTTTAACGAATTCGATCAAGGTCGGAATCGCTGTGATCGGCGCGTTTTCGATACCCAGCGTTTGCGCTGTTCCAGCATTGCCGGGCGCCACGAATATTTTCTGGATGCGCGGTGACTGGGCGAGCCTCCAGGCCAATGCATGTTCGCGGCCACCGGAGCCGATAACGAGCAGTTTCATAGATGGGGTCTTTCCTTTTCTTCGAGTTTTAGCCACATGAAGAGCACGTTGCCGTTGCCTCTTTTGCCAGGGACATAGGTGGCCTCGAAGGAAACATTGCGGAAGCCGAGCGTAACCATGGGCAATATGGCTGGAAATGGGAAATAGTCGAAATAGTCTTCGCGCGACATCAGAAATGCCGTGGCGCCAACGCCGTAGTGGGCGTTGATCGACGGCGCATCCCACAGCCAGCGGTAAGCGTAACCGGCCATCCAGGAAGGCTTGCTATTGGAGTCGCGAAAACCCATCGCGTAGATGCCTTCCCAGTTGCCGTTGTCGAGAAACTTGCCACGTCCGATGCCGAAACCCGGCAGCGGGACGTCGTTGTATCTGTCGCGCTGCTCGGCCGTGTAGGCGAACGGCATGTGATAGGTCCGTACGGGCTGATAGAAATCCCAGCCTCCGTTTGTGACGATATCCGTCGTTCTGGCGACGGCAGTGTTCCAGGCGCTGGCATACCACGGTGCATCGGTCGTTGTGCTCGTCGAATCAAGCGGCGTTTCCTGGGCATGCGCGAAGAAACACAAAAACACCCCAGGCAAGCCGTATAAGGCTTGCTTGCACAGTTGCAGCATCGGACACGCTCCAGTTCAGTGGCGGAAGTGACGGAAGCCGGTAAATACCATTGCGATGTTTTGTTCGTCTGCCGCATTGATGACTTCGCTGTCGCGCACTGAGCCGCCCGGCTGAATCACGGCCGTTGCGCCGGCTTGCGCCAGCACATCGAGACCGTCACGGAACGGGAAAAACGCATCCGACGCGGCGGCCGTGCCGACGATCGATAAACCCGCGTTCTCGGCTTTGACTTTCGCGATGCGGGCCGAATCGACGCGGCTCATCTGACCTGCTCCGACTCCGATCGTCATGCCGTCTTTACAATAGACAATGGCGTTCGACTTCACATACTTCGCGACGCGCCAGGCGAACAGCAGATCGTTCCATTCCTGCTCGCTCGGTGCGCGGCGTGTGACAACCTTGAGCTGTGCGCGGGTAATTGTTGCATCGTCGTGGCTTTGCACGAGCAGGCCGCCGCCCACGCGTTTGAAGTCGAGCTGCGCGAGCCGGCCTAGCGCGCAAGTCAGCACGCGCACGTTTTGCTTTGCGGCGAGCACGCTGAGCGCCTCAGGCGTGTACTCGGGTGCGATCAATACTTCGAGGAACTGGGCGGAAACCGCCTTGGCCGTTGCGGCATCCACGCTGGCATTGAAGGCGATGATGCCGCCGAAGGCCGAGGTCGGATCGGTTTGGAAGGCTTTGCGATACGCTTCTTCCGCATTCGCGCCAAGCGCCACGCCGCACGGGTTGGCATGTTTGATGATGACGCAGGCCGTGGTGTCGAACGCTTTGACGCATTCCCAGGCCGCGTCGGCATCGGCGATGTTGTTGTACGAAAGCTCCTTGCCCTGCAACTGCCGGTAGTCCGCGATGCTGCCCGGCGCGCTGCCCGGTTCGCGGTAAAAGGCGGCGCTTTGGTGCGGGTTTTCGCCGTAGCGCATTTCCTGCACCTTGTCGAAGGCAAACTGAAGCCGGCTCGGGTATTCCGCGCGGACCGGTGTTTCGGTAGGCGCGAGCTTGTCGGCGTCGACCGCGGTAAGCCAGTTGGAGATCGCGCTGTCATAACGCGCGGTATGCGTGAAAGCCTTGCGTGCGAGTTCGAAGCGGGTTTTGTAGCTCAGCGCGTTTTTGTTCGCCTTGAGTTCGGCGACGATCGCCGCATAGTCGGCCGGGTCGGTCACGATGCCGACGCCGCCGGCCTCAGTGCCGTGGTTCTTCGCGGCGGCGCGCACCATTGTCGGGCCGCCGATGTCGATATTCTCGATGGCTTCTTCAAGCGTGCAGCCGGGCTTGGCGACTGTGGCCTGGAACGGATAGAGGTTGACGACGACCAGATCGATGCGCGGAATGCTGTGCGCGGCGAGTGTGTCGAGATGCTCGGCCAGATCGCGGCGCGCCAGAATGCCGCCGTGCACTTTCGGATGCAGGGTCTTGACGCGGCCATCAAGCATTTCCGGGAAGCCGGTGTAATCGCCGACGTCGGTCACGGGGAGGCCCGCGTCGCGCAGCGCCTTGGCCGTGCCGCCGGTCGAAAGCAGGGTAATGCCGAGGGCGTGCAGTTCGCGCGCGAATTCGACGATGCCTCGTTTGTCGGAAACGCTCAGGAGAGCTTGAGTAACTGTCATGTTTGATTGCCTTGTGAAAGCGGATCGGCTTTTTTAGGACCTGTGCATAATCTTGCTGTGAGTGCGGGCCAACTACGCGTGAGCGAGGCTGCTGGGCCGATCAGCGCTCACGCCAGATTAGAGCAACGCGTGGTCGATCAGTTTGCGGCGCAAGGTGTTGCGGTTGATGCCAAGCATCTCGGCGGCGACCGTCTGGTTCCCGTCGGCATGCTGCATAACGATTTCCAGCATCGGGCGTTCGATATTGCGAACCACCATGTCATACACTCCCGTCGGCTTTTCGCCATCGAGATCCTTAAAGTAGCGTTCTAGCGCACGGCGCACGCATTCAGAAATATCGTCCGGGCGGCTCATGCCGCAAGCTCCTGCAAAGCGTTGTCGTAATTGTCGGTAGCCGGCTCGTCGCCTGGGCGGTGGCCCGCAAGCATGAGCTGACTGAAAAAATCGTCTACCGCCGCGAGTTGAGCGGCGATGTCGGGGAGGGTGTTCATGCTTTGGCGAAAAGCGTGCGCTCCCATCAAGCCCTTTGTATACCAGGCGATGTGCTTGCGCGCGATGCGCACGCCGACCTCTTCGCCATAAAAACCGTAGAGATCCGCCAGGTGTTCGCGGCAGATGCGATGACTTTCACTGGCCGTGGGTGGCGGCAGCTCTTCTCCGGTGGCGAGGAAATGCGCGATCTCGCGGAAAATCCACGGCCGCCCCTGTGCGGCGCGCCCGATCATCAGGCCGTCGGCCCCGGTATGTTCGAGCACAGCCTTGGCCTTGTGCGCGCCATCGATATCGCCGTTCGCGATAACCGGGATGCCGGAACGGGCTTTGACCTCGGCGATTGTGTCGTACTCCGCGTCGCCCATGTACTTGTCCTCGCGTGTGCGGCCGTGCAGCGCGATCAAATGGATTCCTTCGCTTTCGGCGATCTGCGCGATGCGGACCGCGTTGCGCTGGCTGCGCTCCCAGCCGGTCCGAAATTTCAGCGTGACCGGCGTTTCGGGCACGGCCGCGACGACGGCGCGCAGAATGCGTGCCACGAGCGCTTCGTCGCGTAGCAAGGCCGATCCCGCGGCGACGTTGCAGACTTTCTTGGCTGGGCAGCCCATGTTGATATCGATGATCTGCGCGCCATTGGCGACGTTCACACGCGCCGCATCGGCCATCATCTGCGGATCGGAGCCTGCGATCTGCACCGCAACCGGTCCGGTTTCGCCCGCATGGTCGGTGCGCCACCGGGTTTTCGCGGTCGCATAAAGCTGGGCGTTCGAACTGACCATCTCCGACACCGCCATACCCGCGCCCAGCCGCTTGCACAACTGGCGGAATGGCCGATCCGTCACGCCGGCCATGGGTGCGAGGAACAGGTTGTTGCGCAGGGAATGACCGGCGAATTGCATCGGATGAAGAAACTGCGTGCAGGGAAACATAATATTTTACCCGACAGGCGAGTGGCTGCCGACTAAATTCTGCTGCGGGGAAAAATTTACTCGCAGGCAGGGCGGTGACAGCTTTGAGCATTGATATGCGCAGCGGGGAATCGCGCGATTTTTTCAGCTTATGCAATCTGGCGGACGGTAATTCACGTATCGTTTCCGCATGGGCATATCGGCTCCGCTTGTTTTCGTTCCGCGGCGACGCAGCCGCCTGGCGCGTCTCGGCGATGCGATGGCGCGTCATCGCGGCCTCATCGCGGGTGTGCAGTGGGGCGTGGTGCTGGTATATGGTGTGCTTGTCAGCGCGCCCGCTTTTCTGCCTTTACCCGGCGAGCATGCGCGTATTCTCGATAACCTGACGCGCTTTGCGCAGTTTCTCTTTTGGGGCCTCTGGTGGCCAGGCGTGATCGTTTCGGTGATGTTATTCGGGCGCGTGTGGTGCGGCGTCTTGTGTCCTGAGGGCACGCTCACCGAATGGGCGAGCCAGCGCGGCCTGGGCCGCACGATTCCGCGTTGGATGCGTTGGCCGGGCTGGCCGCTGGCCGGTTTTTTGGGTACGACCTTGTACGGTCAGCTCATCGGCATTTACGCCTACCCGAAGCCGGTGTTGCTGATTCTGGGTGGCTCGACGGCTGCCGCGATCAGCGTCGGCTTGGTCTTCGGGCGCGGCAAACGCGTCTGGTGCCGTTACCTTTGCCCGGTGACCGGCGTGTTCGCCTTGCTCGCCCGCCTCTCGCCGTTTCACTTCTGGACCGATCGCGCCGCGTGGAAACGTTTTCCGCATCGGGCGCCGCCCGTCGATTGCCCGCCTTTGCTCAACGTCAGCGTTCTATCTAGCGGCGCGCAATGTCATCAGTGCGGCCGCTGCAGCGGCTACCGCGATGCGATTTCGCTGCGCTGGCGTTGGCCGGGAAGCGAAATCCTCGCGGCGGGGCCGCAAGATATCGGTCGCTTCGAAATCGCCTTGTTGCTCTATGGCGCGCTGGGTTTCGCACTCGGGGCCTTCCAATGGAAGCTCGTTCCGGATTTTGTCGCAAGCAAACAGCATGTCGCCAAGTGGCTTGTCGCGCACAGAATTCTCTGGCCCTTCGATGACAGTGTGCCGTGGTGGCTGCTGAAGCATTACCCAAGCGTCGCGGATGTTTTCACTTGGCTCGACGGCGCTTGGATCGCGGCCTGGATCATTGCGCATGCGCTTTTGCTTGGCGGTATCGCGCAGCTTTGCCTTGTCGGCGCGGGCCGCCTGTTGCACAGCGACTGGGAAAAGCTTGCGCTGGGCTTGATTCCTCTTGCGGGCGTGAGTCTGTTCCTCGGCCTTTCGCTGACGAGCCTGGCCCTGCTGCGCGCCGAAGACGTGGCTTTCACGTGGGCGCCGACCGTCCGCATGGCTTTGCTGAGCTTGGCGGTAGCCGGCACTTTGGCGCTCGGCACTAGTTTGATCCGGCAGGCGCGCGCGGGAATCTGGCGCAGCCTGCTTGCGGGCGTACTGTACGCGGCGGCGGTCGCGCTGCCGGTCTGGCTCTGGGTACGCGCTTAAGTAACCGCCAGGTGGCGTTATGGCCAGGCGCGCGCGCCGAAGAGCATCCGTTTCGCGAGGAAGTGGCGCAGTGGCGGCAGCATGTCGAGCGCGAACAGGCCCGCGCCGCGCAGGTGCTGCAGAACGGGGTCGGCGTTCGAGAACAGACGCACCAGTCCATCCGTGAAGCCGATCGTGCCCGCGCGGTCGAGCAGGCGTTTGTGCGCATAACGCGCGAGCAGAGCGCCGCCGCCGGGATCGGAGGTTTCAGGGGCGGTGAGCAGTTCGGCCAGTTCCCATACATCGCGCAGCGCGAGGTTGAAGCCTTGCCCCGCGACAGGATGCAGCGTCTGGGCGGCATTGCCGAGCCAGACCGTGCGCTGGCCGATCGGGTGGCGACGCACCTTGAGGCCGAGCGGGAAGCTCGCGCGTTCGGAAATCCCGGTGAAGCGCACGCGCTGGCCGAAGGCGGTTTGCAGCGCGTCGCGGAATTCGGTTTCGGCTAGCGCCAGGAGTTGCGCGGCGCGCTCGGGCGTGGCGGTCCACACGACCGAATAGTCCGCGCCATGCGGCAGCAGCGCCAAGGGGCCTTCGGGCGTGAAGCGTTCGTAGGCGGTATGCCCATGCGGGCGCGCGATGGCGGCGCGGGCGATCAGCGCGTGTTGGCCGTAATCGCGGCTGCGGACCGCCGCGGCGCTGGCGCCGATGCCGCCTTCGCAGCATGCGGCGAGGCGGGCTTCGATTTGCCTGCCGTTCAACTGTGCGGCGATGCCGTTTTCGCCGGCGTCGAGTGTGTCGACGCGGGTGTCGTGGTCGATTGCGATGCCGGCGCGCTCGGCCTGCGCCATGAGCGCGCGGTATAGCACGGCGGCGGGCATCACATAGCCGAGCGCGGGAATGCCGTATTCCTGCGCGGCGAGCGTCGTGCGGCCGAAGGCGCCGCGCTGGGAAACATGGATATGTTCGATCGGCGTCCAGCCGCTTTCCGGCCAAGCGCCGAAGCGTTCGAGCGTTTGCCGGCTGCCGTGCGAAAGCGCGAGCACTCGCGCGTCATGCTCGCCCGCGCCGGCTGCGCGCGCGTCGATGAGGCGCACGCTGCGCCCGCCGTGATGCAGTGCGAGGGCGAGCGCCAGGCCGACGGGGCCGGCGCCGACGATAAGGATTTCGGCTGTGGTGTGCTTCATGAGCAGGTGAGGGCTTCGATGTCGGCGACGCTGCGCGGCGCTGCGTCGGTCAGAATTTCATGGCCGTCGGGCGTAATCAGCACATCGTCCTCGATGCGCACGCCGATGTTCCAAAAGCGTTCGGGAATGTCCCCGGCCGCGCGCAGATAGAGGCCGGGTTCGACGGTGATGACTTGCCCCGCGGCAAGCGGGCGCGATTGGCCCGCGAGCCGGTAGCGGCCGGCGTCATGCACATCGAGCCCGAGCCAATGTCCGGTGTTGTGCATGTAAAAACGTTTGTAGCCGCCCGCCTCGATCAAGCCGTCGACCGAGCCTTGCAGCAGGCCGAGATCGACGAGCCCGCGCGTGAGCACGCCGACGGCGGCGTCGTGAAATGCGCTGCAGGGCTCGCCGGGTCGCAGGGCGGCGAATGCGGCGGCCTGCGCGGCGAGAACGAGTTCGTAAATCGCGCGCTGCGGGCCGGAGTATCGGCCGCCGACCGGGAAGCTGCGCGTGATGTCGGCTGCGTAACCGTCGACTTCGCAGCCCGCATCGATCAGCAAAAGCTCACCCGCGCGCAGTTCGGCGCGGTTTTCGATGTAGTGCAGCACGCAGGCGTTGGCGCCGCCGGCGACGATCGATGTGTAGGCGGGCGCCTGCGCGCCCGAGCGCATGAATTCGTGTTCGAGTTCGGCTTGGACCTCATATTCGAAACGGCCTGGGCGCGCGAAGCGCATCGCGCGACGGTGGGCGGCACAGGTAATCGCGGCGGCGCGGCGCATGGTTTCGAGTTCGAATGCGTCCTTGAACAAGCGCATTTCATCGAGCAGTTCGCGCAATTCGCGGATCGCCGTGGGCGGGGTGATTCCGCTGCGGGCGCGGGCCTTGATCGCGTCGAGCGCGCGGATGATGCGTTGGTCTTGTTCCTCGCTCGCGCCGATGGCGCTGAACACCGTGGCTTGATCTGCCAGGAGATCGGGCAGGCGGGCGTCGAGTTCGCCGATCGGATAGGCGGCGTCGAAACCGAAGTGTTCGCAGGCCGCCGCCGGCCCGTAGCGAAAGCCTTCCCAGACTTCGAGTTCGGGATTTTTCTCGCGGCAGAACAGCAGGCTCTGCGTGGTGTCGCCCGCGATGATGACGAGCGCCGCTTCGGGTTCGCGAAAGCCGGACAGGTAGAAGAAGCCGCTGTCGTAACGGTAGGCGTATTCGCTGCCGCCATTGCGGATTGCGCGCGGCGCGGTCGGAACGATTGCGACGCCGCCGCCCGCCGCGCGCATCGCGTCGGCGAGTTTGTTGCGGCGTGCGGCGAAGGGGGCGGGGTCGAATGTCATTTGCTTGCCTCTGTATTTGGGGTAAGGCGTTGATTGAGCGCCGCGAGCTGCGCCAGCGTGCCGATGTTCTCCCAGACGCCGGTGTGCAGTTCGCCGCTGGCCCGTCCGGCGGGGATCAGCGTATTCCAGATCGGCCGCATTGCAAGCTTGGTCCCCGGCGCGATATGCCTGAACAGCGCGGGGCGGTGCAGGCTGAAACCGGCGTAGTTGTACTTCTGCGCGCCGTCGAGCGCGAGGAGGCCGTCCGCCCGCAGGGCGAAATCGCCGTGCGGATGGAACGGGGGATTTGGGACCATGACGAGATGCGCGTCGGGCGCCGTGGCGTCGTCGCGCATCGTTTGCAGACGCGGCGCGAGCCGGGCGTAGTCGTAATCCGAAAAAATATCCGCCGAGACGGAAAGGAAGGGTTCGTCGCCGAGCATAGCTAAAGCGTAGGCGATGCCGCCCGCGGTTTCGAGCGCTTCGCCCTCGTGCGACCAGACGATCCGCGCGCCCCATTGCGAGCCGTCGCCGAGCGCCGTTTCGATCTGCTCGCCGAGCCAGGCGGTGTTGATAATCAGATCGCGGAAGCCGGCGCGCACAAGCCGTTCGATGTGCCACACGATCAGCGGTTTGCCGCCGAGCGTGAGCAGCGGCTTGGGCGTGGTGTCGGTCAGCGGGCGCATGCGTTCGCCGCGCCCGGCCGCGAAGATGAAGGCTTTCATCGCGGCGCTCAGAACGTGAGCCCTTCCGTGCGCTCGACCGGTTCGATGCGGTCGAGCAGTTTTGCGAGCGGCTTGAGTTCGCGGTAGCGCGTGCAGGTTTTGCGCAGGTAGCTCATGACGAGCGGCAGGTCTTTCAGGTAGCCGTCCTTGCCGTCGCGGTGGTAGAGACGGGCGAAGATGCCGAGCACTTTGAGGTGGCGTTGCGCGCCCATGAATTCGTAATCGCGGTGGAATTCGGCGAAGTCGGCGCGAACCGGCAGGCCGAGATCGCGCGCCACGCCCCAGTAGCGGGCGAGCCAGTCGAGCGTGAGTTCTTCGTCCCAAGCGATGTAAGCGTCCTTGAGCAGCGAAACGAGGTCGTAGGAGAGCGGGCCGTAGAGCGCGTCCTGAAAGTCGAGCACGCCGGGATTGCGTTCCGCGCAGAGCATGAGGTTGCGCGAGTGGTAGTCGCGGTGCACGAAGACTTGCGGCTCGGCCAGATTGACGTCGAGGATCGTGTCGAAGGCTGTATACAGCGTGGCCGTTTCCGTGTCGCTCAGCGTGATGCCTTTGTGGCGGCCGATGTACCAGACCGGGAATAGCTCCATTTCGCGCAGCAGCACTTCGCGCGAGTATGCGGGCAGCACACCGGGCCGGCTCGCGCGCTGGATCGCGATCAGGCTGCCGAGCGCGTCGGCGTACAAGGCGGCGGCGTTTTCGGCGTTGAGCGCTTCAAGATAAGTCGTGCCGCCAAGGTCGGACAGCAGCAGGAAACCCTCGGCCAGATTCTGCGCATGCACAATGGGCACATGCGAACCCGCTTCGCCGAACAGCTTGGCCACGTTAATGAACGGGCGGCAGTCCTCCTTTTCGGGCGGCGCGTCCATCGCGATCAAGCTTTCACCGTCCGCGAAACGGATGCGGAAGTAGCGGCGGAAACTGGCGTCCGCCGAGGCGGGGCTCAGATCGAAGGCGCGTCCGGGATGTTGTTCTTTGACCCATGCGGTCAGGCGGTCGATGCGGTTCAAGCGGAAGATTCCTAAATTCGTGTTGCCGATAGCCCTTAACGGGTTGCGCCGGGGGCTTGATGTAAGATGCGGGATTTTAACAAACGGGGATCGCCCCGGTTCCGCTGCGTGCCTTCTCTGTCTCGTTTCCAAATCCTGCGCTTGGCGCCGTTCTCGGTGTTGTTTGCGTTCGGGGCTGCGCCCGCCGCAGCCGGCGCGGGCTATTCCGTCGAGGTGTTTCGCCTCGCGATCGGCCAGGCGGCCGTTGCCGCCGCCGCGCCGGGGCCGACGCATATCGAGGCGCTGAAAATCGAAGGGCAGCAGGATGTGCGCGTCGAGGCGACGGACAAGGTCAAGATTCTGCGCGATGCGATGCGTCTGGATGCGGACGAGGCGAACTACGATTTGCTGACCGATGAGGTCGATGCGACGGGCAACGTCAAGCTGTTCCGCGCCAACGACACGATCACCGGACCGCATTTGCATCTGCATGTCGACGAACAGGTCGGCACATTCGATCAGCCGGTGTTCGAGATCCAGCGCGAGCGCACGACGGGGCAGAGCCGGCGGCCGATCAAAGGCTTCGGCTCGGCCGATGAAATGCAGTTGGAAGGCGAGAACCGTTACATTCTGCAGAATGCTTCTTTCACGACCTGCGAAGCGAACGATCCGGCCTGGTATCTGAAAGCCAGGGAACTCGATCTGGATTACAAGCGCAACGACGGAAGCGGGACCAATGCGACGTTCCATTTCCAAGGCATTCCGATGTTTTATACGCCGGCGATCAGTTTCCCGCTGACCAGCGAGCGCCGCTCCGGATTCCTGGCGCCTACCTTCGGCACATCGAACGTCACGGGCTTCGATCTGACCCTGCCGTATTACTTCAACCTGGCGCCAAACTATGACGACACCCTGGCGCCGCGCTACCTTGGACGCCGGGGCCTGCAACTGAACAATGAGTTTCGCTATCTGAACTCGAACTACTCGGGCATCCTGCGCACGGAATGGTTGCCGGAAGATCAGGTTGTGGGTAAAAGCCGCAGCGCGGTGTCTTTCGTGCATCAGCAGAACTTCGGTTACGGTTTGACGGGGCGGGTCAATTACAACGCGGTCAGCGATAAGGACTACTTTAACGATCTGAGTTCGCGCGTGACGCAGACGTCGACCGATACCTTGTTCCGCGAAGGCGCATTGGGCTGGACGAACGGCACCTGGTTTTCCTCCTCCGTGCTGGCCCAGCGCTTGCAGACAATCGCCGGGACGCCGCAATACAACCGCTTGCCCCAAGTCTCTGCGCAAGCCTATTTCCCGGAGGTTTCCGGCTTCTCGATCAAAGTGCCGTTCGATGCGACATACTTCCAACTCGGCGATGCCGATACGGGCTGGCGCGCTTATGGTTATCCGCAAATCCAATACAACTATGTGCGGCCCGAAGGTTTCATCACGCCCAAGCTCGGATTGCATATGACGCAATATGATCTCGATCAGCGCGTCAGCGCCGGGCCGGCAAATGCCTCGCGGGTATTGCCGATCGCAAGTGTGGACGCCGGTCTGTTTTTTGAGCGCGCCATGGAGCTTGGTGGTAAGGCTTTCGAACAGACGCTGGAGCCGCGGCTTTACTATTTGAACGTGCCATATCGCTATCAGGACAATTTGCCGGTGTTCGATACGGCACTGGCCGATTTCAACTTCGGGCAGATCTTTTCCGAAAATATCTATTCGGGGGTGGACCGGATTGCCAACGCGAACCAGATTACGGCGGCGGTCAGTTCGCGTCTGATCGATCATGAAACGGGTGCCGAGTTGCTGCGTGGCTCGTTCGGCACGCGCTACTACTTTAACGAACAGCGTGTTACGCTGCCCGGTCAACAGCTTCGCGTGGGGCAGATCGCCGATTTGCTGGCCGAATTTTCGGGTCAGGTTTTACCTTCCACGACAGTCGATTTTTTCACCCAGTACAATCCGCGTGATAGTCAGATCGAACAGGCCAATATCGGTTTGCGCTACAGGCCGGGCTTCGCGCGGGTTGCTTCGCTTGCGTATCGTTATACGCGCGACCAGTTCACCGATGTCGATGTTGCGTTGCAGTGGCCGATTTACGGGGGCTTCTACGGCGTGGCCAGGGTCAGCGGCGATGCGCGTGTCGATAAATTGACGCAGGCCATCGCGGGGCTTGAGTACAACGGCGGTTGCTGGGTTTTCCGGGCGGTCGCCAATCGCTTGTTGAATACGAGTGGCCTTTATACGAATGCCTATTACATTCAGTTCGAATTCGGCGGCGTGGTCAGTATCGGCAACAGTCCGGTTTCGCTGCTTGAACGCAGTGTCGTCGGCTATGGTCGAATCAATCAACCGATTGCCGATCCGGTGTTCGGCTCGCAGTAATTGCCGCTCGCGCGGTCATTGAGGACGCAATGAAGATCAAACATTTTCTTCGCCCGGTACTTGCCGCGGCAGCGCTGTTGGCGGCGACGCAGGCTTTCCCCGCTCCCGCTACGCTCGACACGATCGTCGCGGTGGTTAATGAAGAGGTCATTACCGCTCACGATCTGGCGCAGCGTGTCGATCAGTATTCGGCCCAACTCAGCAAACAGAATCAAGCCTTGCCGCCGCGTGACGTGTTCGAACGGCAGATGCTCGAACGCCTGATCTATGAGCGCGTGCAATTGCAGTTCGCGAAGGAAACTTCGATACGCGTCGACGATGCGATGCTCGAACGCGCCATGGCCCGCGTTGCCGAAAACAACAAAATGAATGTGCAGCAGTTTCGTGCTGCCTTGCAGAAAGACGGTATCGAGTGGGATCGCTTTCGCGAGGAGATTCGCAACGAGATGACGATCGGCCGTCTGCGCGAGCGTGAAGTCGATAGCCGAGTCGTCATCAGCGATGCCGAAGTCGATGCCTTCATGAAGGCCAACGCCGCGACGAGCAATCAAGAGATTGAGATTGCGCATATCCTGCTGCGCGCGCCCGATGGTGCGAATACCGAGCAATGGGCAAAGTTGAGCGACAAGGCCGAGCAGATTCTTGCGCGGGCGCGTGAGGGTGAAGATTTCAGCAAGCTTGCGGCGGCCAATTCCGACGCCCCTGATGCGCTCAGCGGTGGCAATCTCGGCTGGCGCACCCCGGACCGGCTGCCGACCTTGTATGCCGACGCGATCCGCATGCTGCGCCCAGGCGGCTTGACGCCGGTGCTGCGCAGCCCGGCCGGTTTGCATATCGTCAAATTGATCGATGAGCGCGGCGTGGCCGAGAGCGGTCCCGTAGAAGTTCAAAAGACTCATGCGCGCCATATTTTGATCAAGACTTCGGACTCGATGAGCGACAGCGAAGCACGCCAGCGTCTGGAAGAAGTCCGCAAGCGGATCGTCGGCGGCGCGGATTTTGGCGAACAGGCCAAACGTTTCTCGTCCGACGGCAGCGCACCGAAAGGTGGGGACCTTGGCTGGATTGCCCCGGGTGACACGGTGCCCGAGTTCGAACGCGCGATGGACGCCCTTGCGGTGAATGAGATCAGCGCGCCGATCCAGTCGCCATTCGGTTGGCATTTGATCCAGGTGCTCGAACGTAAAACCGAGGATGTTTCGGGCGACCGCAAGAAATTCCAGGCGCGTTCGGCGCTGCGCGAACGCAAATCCGATGAAGCCTACGAAGAATTCGTGCGCCAACTGCGCGACCGGGCATTCGTCGAAATACGCCCGCCTTACGCCGCCAAGCCTGATGCCGCGCCCGCGGTCAAACAATGATGCGACAAGCTGAACGGCCTTTGATCGCGATCACTTGCGGCGAGCCGGCAGGGGTCGGCCCCGAGCTTGTGGCGCAGTTGGCGTGTGAGACACTTCCGGCGCGCATCGTCGCGATCGGCGATCAAAGCCTGCTGGCTGAGCGGGCCCAAATGCTGGGGCTGCAAGTTGCCGTGCGGGCTTGGACGCCGGACAGCGCCGCTGCGCCGGGCGTGCTGGACGTATTGCATGTGCCATTGGCCGCGACGGTTACGCCAGGAGAAGTCGATCCCGCCAATGCGCGGCATGTGCTCGGAATTCTGGATGCCGCCATCGACGGCTGCATGGCCGGCCGTTTCGACGCGATGGTGACCGCACCGGTGCATAAAGGCGTCATCAACGATGCGGGCATCGCCTTCTCCGGCCATACCGAATACCTTGCCGAGCGCACGGCCACAAAGCGTGTCGTCATGATGCTGGCGGGCGGTGGCCTGCGGGTCGCGCTTGCGACGACGCATCTGCCGCTGAGCAAGGTTTCGGCAGCGCTGACGCCGGAATTGCTTGTCGAAACACTCACGATTCTGCATGCCGATCTGTGCGACAAGTTCGGCATCGCCGACCCGCGTATCCTGGTGGCGGGCCTCAATCCTCATGCGGGCGAGGGTGGGCATATGGGGCGCGAGGAAATCGAAATCATCGAGCCGGTGCTTGAGTCTTTGCGCGCTCAAGGCATGCTGTTGATCGGTCCCTTGCCCGCCGACACGATGTTTACTCCGCACCAGCTTGCGCGTGGCGATGCCGTGCTGGCGATGTATCACGATCAGGGATTGCCGACGCTCAAATACGCGAGCTTTGGCGGCGGGGTCAATATCACGCTCGGCTTGCCGATCATTCGAACTTCGGTCGACCACGGCACGGCGCTCGATTTGGCCGGGACCGGCAAGGCGGATGCGGGGAGTTTGCATGCCGCGCTCGACTGTGCCTTGTCCATGCTTCGGGCACGCGCGCAACACCTATGAAACGACGTGAACTCCTGGCCGCGGCTGGCGCGGCAATGTTTGTCGCGGCCTGCAAGACGACGTTCGGCACTGCGCCAAAGGCTACGCCCCCGCAGCTTGAAATCCCGGAGCCGCCACGTTTGGGCGGCGGCCCGCCAAAGGGAACCAAACCGAAAATCGGCCTTGCCTTGGGCGGTGGGGCAGCGCGCGGTTTTGCGCATATCGGCGTCATCAAAGCGCTTGAAACGAGCGAAATCGTGCCCGATCTGATTGTCGGCACGAGCGCGGGAAGCGTGGTCGGCGCGCTGTATGCTGCTGGACATAGCGCGTTCGAGATCCAGCGGCTCGCGTTGCAGCTCGCGGAAAGTGATTTTACCGATTGGGCCTTGTTCGATCGCGGTGTTCTCAAGGGCGAGGCGCTTGAAGCCTTTGTGAATAAACAGGTTAACAAGCGCCCGATTGAATCTCTCAAGCGTCGTTTTGCCGCCGTGGCGACCGATCTGGCCACCGGACAACCAACGGTATTCACCCGCGGCGATGTGGGGCAGGCCGTGCGCGCTTCGGCTACCGTGCCGGGGGTGTTCGCGCCGGTCGTCATTCGTGGGCGCGAATATGTGGATGGCGGCCTCGTCAGCCCGATTCCGGTCAGCGCTGCGCGGAAACTCGGCGCGGACATCGTGATCGCCGTCGATATTTCGAGCCGGCCTTCCGGGAAAAAAGGCGCGGGCAGCCTCGATTTGCTGCTCGACACGGTTGCCATCATGAGCACCACGCTTGCCGGTTATGAACTGCGCGATGCGGATATCGTGATCCGTCCAAAAATTCAGGATCTGCCGGCGGCCAATTTCCAGCAGCGCCATACCGCGATCATGGAAGGCGAGAAAGCGGGATTCGCCGCGATCCCCGCGATTCGCGAACGCGTGGCGAACTGGGGCAAAACATCGTCGTGAACCGTGCGCTGGACGGCCATCAAGCACGCAAGCGCTTCGGCCAAAATTTTCTCACCGACCCGAATATCATCCGCAAGATCGTTGCCGCGATCGCGCCCCGGCCGGGCGAGGCGATCGTCGAAATCGGGCCGGGCCTGGGCGCGCTTACGCAGCCCTTGCTCGCGGGGTGCGGGCATTTGCATGTCGTTGAGATCGACCGCGATCTGATCGCGCGCCTTAAAGACAAATGTCCCCCAGAAACAATCACGATTCATGCGGGTGATGCGCTGCGTTTCGATTTCGCCAGCCTGCCGAGCGATTTGAAAGTCGTTGGCAACCTGCCTTACAACATCTCGACACCCTTGCTGTTTCACCTTGCCGATTACGCGGAGCGGGTGCGGGAAATGACTTTCATGCTGCAAAAAGAAGTCGTCGACCGCATGGTGGCCGCGCCGGATACCGAAGCCTATGGTCGCCTCGGCGTGATGCTGCAATACCGCTTCGAGATGGCGAAGCTGTTCGACGTGCCGCCGGGCGCATTCCGGCCCGCGCCGAAAGTGACTTCCGCGATTGTGCGCATGATTCCTAAAAAGGCTGATGCGCTGACTTGTTCGGACGCCCGCCTGCTCGGAAAAGTTGTCACTGCCGCTTTTGGTCAGCGGCGTAAAACGTTGCGCAATACTTTGCGCGATTATCTCGACGCCGCGGGCTTCGAGGCGCTTGGCATCGATCCCGGAGCGCGTGGCGAAACGCTATCACTGGCCGACTTTGTCGCGATCGCCAATTACTGCGCCGCTACGGCAGAGCCTCGCTAAGCATCAAATTGCCGCGCGGCGCGTGTTAAGCTGATTAGCTGAATGCCCTTGCCACGGAGAACCTTCATGCCCGGACTGCTGCCCCACGTCGATCCCGACGGACTGCTCGAATTTTCGGTTGTTTATACCGATCGCGCGCTGAACCACATGTCGAAGAAGTTTCAAGGCGTGATGCGCGACCTCTCGGCGATGCTCAAGGAGGTCTATCACGCCGACGCCGTGGCTCTGGTGCCGGGCAGCGGCACGTTTGGCATGGAAGCGGTGGCGCGGCAATTCGCCAACGACCAGAAGGCGCTGGTCATCCGCAACGGCTTCTTCAGCTACCGCTGGAGCCAGATTCTCGAAATGGGCCGCATTACCGCGCCTGAGCAGATTACTGTGCTCAAGGCACGTCGCTCGGGTGATGGCCCGCAAGCGCCCTGGGCGCCGGTGCCCATCGGCGAGGCGGTAGCCGCTATCGCACAGACCAGGCCCGCCGTGGTCTTTGCCCCGCACGTGGAAACGGCCAGTGGCATCCTGCTGCCCGACGACTACCTCAAGCAACTGGCCGAAGCCACGCATGCCGCGGGTGGGCTGTTCGTGCTTGACTGCGTAGCCTCCGGCGCGCTGTGGGTAGATATGCAGGCGCTTGGGGCGGATGTGCTCATCAGCGCGCCGCAAAAGGGTTGGAGCAGTTCGCCCGGATGCGCGATGGTGTGCCTGTCGGAGCGCGCACTGAAGGTCATGGAAGGCGCGACCAGCACCAGCTTTGCCGCCGACTTGAAAAAGTGGCGCCAAATCATGCAGACTTATGAAAACGGCGGCCACGCCTATCACGCGACGATGCCGACGACCGCGCTGCTCGAACTGCGCGATACGATGGCTGAGACGCGCGCGCGCGGTTTTGCCACGGTGCGCGCGCAGCAGATCGAACTGGGCCGCAAGGTGCGCCGGTTGTTTGAATCGCGTGGCCTGCCAAGCGTGGCGGCGGCGGGCTTTCAGGCTCCCGGCGTAGTGGTCAGCTACACCACCGACCCGGATATTCAAAGCGGCAAGAAATTCGTCGAGCAAGGCTTGCAAAGCGCCAGCGGCGTGCCACTGATGTGCGAAGAACCGGCGGACTTCCGCACCTTCCGCGTCGGCCTGTTCGGGCTGGACAAATGGGCCAACGTCGATCGCAGCGTCGCGCAGCTCGCGGCGGCGCTCGACCGCATGGGCTTGCACGCGACTGAAGAAGTGGCGGCCGGCGCCTAACAACAAAGGGAGATCCCCCGGCTCTGCCGGGGAGGCAGTAGAAGTTTGACGTTTCAAGGGTTGTCCATCGTAGAGACTTTCAGACGTGAGCCGCCAAGCACACGAAAGGAAGAAACACGATGGACAAGTTTGAAAGTCTGAGCCACACAGCGTGGGACTGCAAATATCACATAGTCTCCATACCGAAGTGTCGAAGGATGACGTTGTACATGCAGTTGCGCCGACACCTTGGAGAGGTGTTTCGCAAGTTAGCAGCGCAAAAGGAAAGCACAGTGCAAGAAGGGCATCTGATGCTCGATCATGTGCACATGATGCTGTCGATCCCGCCGAAGTACGCGGTCTCGCAGGTAGTGGGAGTCATCAAAGGAAAAAGTGCGATCCACTTGGCCCGGGTGTATGGGGAGCACAAGCGTAATTTCGTAGGGCAGCACTTCTGGGCGCGAGGGTACTTTGTATCAACGGTAGGGCGAGACAAAGCGTTGATACGGGAGTACATCAGGAACCAGGAGCAGGAAGACATGCGGCTGGATCAACTGGGACTGTGGAGATGACAGGCCACCTGTAGGGGGGGTGTCAAAATTTTCGTGTTCAAGGCGGGGTAGAGATTCATACGGAGGGTCGAACGAATCGATCCGCGTAGAGGATAGCGAATTGATTCATCGCCGTCTTCCAGTCGGGGGCGGCACGCCCCCAATCGGCCGTGATGTTGCGCAGCGCCAGCCAGATAAGTTTCGTCGCGGCCTTGTCGGTCGGGAAGTGACCTCGGGTTTTGATGATCTTACGTAGCTGCGAGTTGATATTCTCAATAGCGTTTGTAACCGGCATGATAGGCCCCGGTGCCCCGCGCGTCCCCGCCGCGAAGTTTCAGGCGTATGGTACGACCATCCGGGACAGGGGCGCCGGGGAGCACTCTGGGTGGGCAGGCCGTTCGTACACGATAAGCCGCGAGCTTGTGTTAGTAGTTGGCCGCCCCTGCGACCCGCCTGGTTGCGCCGTGAGCGCGAATCCGTAGTTGTCGTGCTGTCCCACCGGCTCCCTGAGAGTTTTCTTTGGGAGAACGGTGATGCGCATTGTTGGTTTAGACGTGTCGCGATCGGTCGCCGAGATCGCGTATCTGGAAGACGGCGTACTACGTGCTGGCGGCCGTGCCGGACTGCGCCGGGATGAACTTGAACGATTTGCCACCCAACTGAGAGCGGACGATCATGTCGTGCTCGAAGCCACGGGCAATACCGCGGCGATCGCCAACGTGCTTAGGAGGCATGTTGGGCGGGTTATTGTGGCCAACCCTCTGCAGGTCAGGCTGATTGCCGAAGCACGGGTCAAGACCGACAAGATCGACGCGGCGATCCTAGCTCAACTCTATGCGAGCGGCTTTCTGCCCCAGGTGTGGATGCCCGACGAGATGACGCAAGCCCTGCGGCGTCAAGTATCACGACGCACGCAAATTGTGCGGCAACGCACGCGCCTGAAGAACGAAATCCATGCCGTGCTCGCCGCACATCTGATTGAACGTTGCCCCGCGACAGATCTGTTCGGCAGAAAAGGGCGTACTTGGCTGTCCAATCAGCCTTTGCCCACCGATGAGCGCCTGGGCGTCGATACCCAGTGACTTCCCAAAGTGGCAAACGACGTATGCCTACTTTGCCAAATGGAGCCAGCCGAACCCGCACGGAGTGAGCGTGCTGGAGCAGGCACTTAAAAAATCAGCTTGGCGCGGCCCGCACCAGACAGGGGCGCAACGTCTGCACGAGGTTCTTGATCGTGGACGCGCAGAGCGTGAAGAACACGGACACGGCAACGCATAAGGGTTACGACGCAGGCAAGAAGGTCTCGGGCATCAAACGTCATATTGCCGTAGACACGCAGGGGCTGCCGCATGCCGTGGCGGTGACGACTGCCGAGGTGACTGATCGTCAGGGAGCATTACAGGCGCTCAGGCATGGCAAGCCGTACCTGAACCGGGTGCAAAGTCTGCTGGCCGACGGCGGTTATGTGGGCGAGCCCTTCGTGCAGGGCGTGCGCGAGATCCTGGGCGAGCAGGTCACGGTGCAGATTGCCAAACGCAACGAACTGCACACTTTCAAGGTCATGCCGCAGCGCTGGGTCGTTGAGCGCAGCTTTGCCTGGCTGGAGAAGAACAGGCGCTTGTGGAAGAACTGTGAGCGAAAACTCAACACCAGCTTGCAACTCATCCATCTCGCCTTCCTCGCCCTTTTGCTTAGAAGATCGTAAACGGGTTCTCAGAACCGGTTTACGATCTTTTCGTAATTGCCGAGAATTCGGGGATGACGAAAAAGAAATACGCCAGCGACATCAGTCGAGAGAAGTTTGCACAGATTGAGCCGCTGCTACGCAGCG
>WQYQ01000009.1 GCA_009781175.1 Betaproteobacteria bacterium | reverse complement strand
TGCGAGGCTGTGATCGGGGCTCATGCGCTGCTCGGAATCCTCATTTATCACTTATAAACTCCGGTTCCTGCGCTGCTCTTCGCCCCGCTGACAGCCTCTCGCGACAGATTCTGAACAGGTTCTAAGGCCGCGATTGTCTGCGGGGAGCGTCTTCCTTGCAATGTGAGTTACGCTGCGGCTACGTGTGGCTACTTAGGTTGGTTCGGTAGTCACCCCGATGTGGGATCGAAAAGCTTTATCGATACTTTCACTCACGACGTAGTTCTATTTCTATAACGGTAATAGCGACGTGTCGTATCCATCACACCATCCAGCTACAGCAATTTACATCCAGGTTTACAGCGGAGGACATTCATGAAACGCATCATGCCTCATGTCGGCTGGGCCATGCTCGCGCTACTCGGCGCTGGCGCGCTGGGCGTCGTCGCGCTTAATCGCGGCGAAACCATCAACGCCCTGTGGGTAGTCATAGCCGCGGTCTCGATCTATTTGATCGCCTATCGTTATTACGCTTTATTCATCGCCGAAAAGGTTGTCGGCGTCGACCCCACGCGGATGACGCCGGCCTGGAAATTCAACGACGGCCTCGATTACGTGCCGACCAACAAGTACGTGCTCTACGGCCACCACTTCGCGGCGATCGCGGGCGCCGGCCCGCTCGTCGGTCCCGTGCTCGCGGCGCAGATGGGCTATCTGCCTGGAATGCTGTGGATTCTCGCGGGCGTCGTATTCGCCGGTGCGGTGCAGGATTTCATGATCCTGTTCATTTCCGTGCGCCGCGACGGCCGCTCGCTCGGTGATCTCATCAAATCCGAGCTGGGACCGATTCCGGGCGTCATTGCGCTCTTCGGCACGTTCATGATTATGGTCATCATCCTCGCCGTGCTCGCGCTGATCGTCGTGAAAGCGCTGACCGATTCACCGTGGGGCGCATTCACCGTCGCGGCGACGATTCCGATCGCGATCGTGATGGGGATCTATCTGCGCTTCATCCGTCCCGGCAAGATCGGTGAAATCTCGGTTATCGGTTTTGTCCTGCTGATGGCTGCGATCATCTTCGGCGGCGATATTGCCGCCAGCCCAACCTGGGGACCGATTTTCAGCTTCGACGGCAAGCAACTGACGTGGCTCTTGATCGGCTACGGTTTCATCGCTTCCGTGCTGCCGGTGTGGCTGCTGCTCGCGCCGCGCGATTATCTGTCGACCTTCCTCAAGATCGGCACGATTCTCGGTTTGGCGATCGGCATCGTGTTCGTCGCGCCGCACTTGCAAATGCCGGCGTTCACTCGCTTCATCGACGGCACAGGCCCGGCTTGGTCGGGCAGCTTGTTCCCGTTCCTGTTCATCACGATCGCGTGCGGCGCGGTGTCCGGTTTCCATGCGCTGATTTCTTCCGGCACGACGCCGAAGCTGCTTGAAACCGAAGCACATGCGCGCTTCATCGGCTACGGCGGCATGTTGATGGAGTCTTTCGTTGCGATCATGGCGCTTGTCGCGGCCGCTTGCGTCGAGCCCGGTGTGTATTTCGCGATGAACAGCCCGACCGCCGTGCTGGGCAACACGATCGACTCGGCGGTGCAGACGATTTCGCAGTGGGGCTTTGTCGTCACGCCCGACATGCTGCTGCAAACCGCGCAAGACGTGGGCGAAAAAACGATCATCTCGCGCGCGGGCGGCGCGCCGACGCTTGCCGTCGGCATGGCGCACATCCTCTCGAACGCGCTCGGCGGCAAGGCGACGATGGCCTTCTGGTATCACTTCGCCATCCTGTTCGAAGCGCTCTTCATCCTGACCGCTGTCGATGCGGGCACGCGCGCTGGCCGCTTCATGCTGCAGGATTTGCTCGGCACTTTCGTGCCGACCCTGAAGCGCACCGAATCCCTGGTCGCGAACCTGATCGCAACCGGCCTTTGCGTGGCGGCCTGGGGGTACTTCCTGTATCAAGGCGTCGTCGACCCGCTTGGCGGCATCAACACCTTGTGGCCGCTCTTCGGCGTGGCGAATCAGATGCTCGCAGCCGTGGCCTTGATCCTCGCGACCGTGGTGATATTCAAGATGAAACGCGAGCGTTACGCGTGGGTTACGATCGTGCCGACGATTTGGCTGCTGATCTGCACGATGACCGCAGGTTGGCAGAAAGTCTTCAGTGAAAATCCGAAAGTCGGCTTCCTCTCCCATGCGGCCAAGTTCAGCGCCGCGGCCGAACGCGGCGAAATCCTCGCGCCGGCCAAGGACATCGGGCAAATGCAGCAGATCATCTTCAACGATTATGTCGATGCGGCGCTTTCCGCGCTCTTCATCTTCGTTGTCGTGAGCATTTTGATCTATGGCGCGCGCTCGGTGATAAAAGCGTATGGCGAGTCCCGGCCGACAGCCAAGGAATCGACGTATCAACCGATGCCGGCGCACACCTGAGGTTGACACGATGTTCAAGGATCTCGCCCGCATGGGTAAATATCTTGGGCAGGCCGCCCGCCTGATGGTGGGCGTGCCTGACTACGATGTCTACGTTCAACACATGCGCACTACGCACCCGGAACAAGAGCCGATGAACTATGAAGAGTTTTTCAGAAATCGGCAGTCTGCGCGCTTTGAAAACAACCGCAGTGGAAGATGCTGTTGAGAGTTCGTTTTAATGCTCTATCGTGAGGCGAGCGGGCGGAATTCAAGCGGTATTCCGTTTGTTCGCTTCCAAGAACGGGTTCTACTTTCTTACCGCCATGCAGTGTTTGAGAGGTTGAACATGAACGAACCGATCCGGGTGACGCTTCTGACCGGTTTTCTCGGGGCGGGCAAAACGACTTTGCTCAACAGCTTGCTTGCAGCGCCGCATGGCGAGCGGATTGCCGTCATCGAGAATGAATTCGGCGCAGCCGGCATCGATGGCGATCTGCTCGGACCCGGCGCGACCGCGATCGTCGAATTGTCGAACGGCTGCATCTGCTGCAATGTGCGGGGCGAATTGTCGGCAGCATTGGTCGACTTGAACGAACGGCGCTTGCGCGGCGAAATCCAATTCGATCGGATTCTTATCGAAGCGACGGGGCTCGCCGATCCGGGGCCTCTGATCCAGACATTTTTTTGGGAAGACGCATTACGCGAGCGCTTCGTCCTCGACGGCGTGCTGACGCTGATCGACGCCTGCCACATCATGGGGCAACTCGACCAGGAGCGCGTCGCGGCGGCGCAGGTCGCTTTCGCCGACCGGCTGCTAATCAGCAAAACGGATCTTGTCGATGACGAAAAACTGGAGGCGGTCGCAACGCGGCTGCGCACGATCAACATCCGCGCGCCGATCGAAAAAGTGCTGCACGGCGTCGCCGATTGGCGCGACCTGCTCAAGGTCGGCGGCTTCTCGCTCGACGAGCAAGGTCTGGCCCCGCGAGGCGCGTGGGAGGCATCGAAAAAGCCCGCCGCCAAAAACGTTTTCGGCGGCGCAGCCCGCAGTTGGGACGATGCGATCGGTTCACTTGTTTTGAGCGTCGAAGGCGCGCTTGATCTCGATGCCGTGTCCGGTTTCGTCGACGCGCTGATCGAAGGCAGCGCGAACGATTTACTGCGCTACAAGGGAATACTGTTCATCGCAGGCGAACCGCGCCGTCTGATCTTCCAAGGCGTGCACCGGATCGCCGGCTTCGATTACGGACGCGTCTGGGAACCGGGAGAAAAGCAAACAAGCCGCATCGTCCTGATCGGACGCGGCCTCAAAGCACCTGCGTTACAGGCAGCGTTCGAAGCCTGTGTAGTGGAGCCGGTGGCTGTTTGATGTAAGGCGCATGAATGGCCAGCGCTCAAGATGCCGCCTTTCATCCCTCGAATAACCTTGAGCCGCGCGCCTCTCTGACAACGAGAGCCGACGAGATAACGCTCTGCGCTTCGAATCTATCGGTATTTCATCTGCCGTCGCAAAATCTGCTATTTGCGTGGCTTTCCGCGCGAAGAGCGCTTTGCGCGAAGTAAATCGACAAATTGCTGAACGAACTGCACAACAAGCGCCCGCTCGTCGGCATCGAGATGGTGCAACGCATCCGCAACGACCGCCAACTGATCGTCTATTCGCTTCGAGCCGCGCTGCAGAAGCTGATCCACTGAACAATCCAATGCGTCGCTGAGTTGCTGAAGTCGATATAGCGTCGGCGCACGCATTCCGCGCTCCCATCGGCTAATTGCTTCCTGCTCAAGATTGATCATTTCCGCAAGCTTGGCCTGCGTCAAGCCGCGTGTGCGCCGTCGTTCGGCAATAGCTTCGCCAACACGAGACGCAAGTAACGCGTCTTGCATTTCTTCGGCCGATGAATCGCGTCGAGTGGACATAGGACACTATGGTGGTGTCTATTCCGATCTCGATGAACGCCTTGTGAGGCATAATTTATTCCAATTTAGATGATATGCTTCGCTGGCGTATACCCAGACCTTGCTAGGTCATGCCGTGACGCAGTGCGGTATCTACCGCGCTCAGTGTCCCGTTCGCAATTTTTAATTTTCATTTGTGTTGTCCGATTTCCGTCTGCGTTTCCTAACAAAAGGGAGTCTGAAATGCCAAAACTCGCATGGAATGGAAAAGAAATATCAGGTTGGGTCTGTGATGGGCGGGAATTGAAACCTAAATCCGGCGCTTCATTCTCAAATACATGGATTTTCGATGGCAAAGAAATTAAGCCTAAATCCGGATCTTCCTCTTCAAATACATGGGCCTGGAACGGCAAAGAATTGAAACCCAAATTCAACGCTTCATCCTCAAATACCTGGATTGTTGAAGGCGGTAAAGCAAAGCTGAAATCTGGAGCCAGCTCTTCTAATACCTGGGATGTCGGGGACGCGCCTATTTTGGTCATTGCAGGGGCAATTGTCCTACGTTTATATTAAAACGTGACGGGAATGAAATGGGCACAACTGCGCTCGCTTCATTCCTGCCGTGCAGACATCACTACAATTTCGGACGCTTTTAACTGTAACGGTGCAATAACGAAGGGGTAAAATATGAATATGCCTGCATCGCGCAAAGCACTGGAATCTTTCACAACAGAGTTTTTTTTCAAACATTGGAATGAAACTCGGATTGGAAAACCGCCTACGTGGTCTGAACGATACGAGTTTGTCGGCGGATCGTTACCAAACTATGAGAAGCAAGGCGTCTATGCGTTTGTCACCGCAGAAAATGAAGTGACATACATTGGAGTTGGCACTTCCAGAGGGGGAGGACTCTATAAAGGGCATGGATTAGGAAGCCGTTTTATGAGCTATACACGGGTTATCAATGACATACACACCCCAGTCGATGACCGCCTGAAAGAGGCTGGCGGGATGATTACGATTGGCTTTGACCCCGAAGATGCCTACATTGCAAATGCTCTTGAACTGTTCTTAATTACTAAGTTGGAACCGAAATACAACATCAACAAGCCAGGAAGTTAAATCCTGCCCGCCATGCCCTATCGTGTTTCCACAACGGGCGCTTCATTTCGACAAGTGGCTGCCGAGCCCCGAACGGCGTTGTGTTGGATTGCGGCAGGCGGAAATAAAGACATCGGCGCGCCCGGAAATTTCGACTGCCTGTGCGGTGCGGCATGTCGTACCGGAGCGTGAACAGTCGTATCCCCTGAGCAGGAGGCGATCCACGTGCGGGGACTGGATCGGTTAAGTGATTTCGGCCTGGAGGCTGAAACGCTTAGCGGTGGCTCGCACTTCCTTCATGCGTCCGTGGCCGGGGAGCACCTTTACGGCAATCGTTACTAGCCCGGCGCGTTCCAATTCATCGATATCCCGCTTAACGGCGCTGCGATCACGATGCAGCCGCTCCGAAATTTCGGTGATGGACCCCGGCATTTCTTTCACGGTTCGGAATAGCGCCAAGCGAGCCGCTGTAATGAGCTTCATCAAATCAGCGGGGTCTTCGAAGCTGATGGTGCGCTCATCGGGGAGCCGTTCTCCGCGATCCGCCGCCTTGGCCAGCTCGCGGCCACGCTTGAAGAAGTCTTTTTCCGTTCTCGTTTTGATAGTGAGTTTGGTCATTTGCGGTCCTTCAAGGCAAGCCAGTCTTGCTCAAAGCGTTCTTCAATATCTTCGAAGCTGACAAACTCAATATAGGTTCCACGACGCCAAAGTAATGCCGATGGTGGCTATCATGAGCATTGTCGTAGCCAACCACGCGACCGTTGTCGCCAGCGAAGACGCCGTGGTTGATGTAGGCCAGGTTGTATCGGGTGACTCGCCCTGTCGCTTCATCAACCCATATTTCCCGGCGCAGCTTCCCGTTTCCACGCTTGTCGGAAATCTTATGGGATTCGTCGATGATCTTCGTGTCAGCCATGATTTATCATATCACGGCTGATGGTCTGAGCTACAGCCACACAATCGTGCTTCCACAACAGGAGCTTCATTTCGACAAGCGGCTGCCCAGCCCTGAACGGCGTTGTGTCGGGTTGCGGCAGGCGGAAATAAAAACGTCGGCGCGGCCGGAAATTTCGACCGCCTGCGTGGCGCGGGTGATGGCGGTGTAAACAAGCTCGCGTGTGAGTACGGCGACGGGGCGCTCAGGCAGCACGAGGTGCACGCGCTCGAATTCCGAGCCTTGAGATTTGTGCACGGTCATCGCGAAAGCGTCGCTGTGCTCGGGCAGGCGGCTTGGGGTTAACAAGCGCCAGCCTGCTGCCGCATCGGGGAAGGCGACGACAAGCTCTCCCGCCGCGTTCGGAATGCAAATGCCGATGTCGCCATTGAAAATGCGTAGCGCATAGTCATTGCGCAGAATCATGACCGCGCGGCCGTGATGCCACGGGTTCGCGCTGACGGAAGCGGTCAGGCGGCGCACGTGTTGGCCGATGAAATCGTTGAGCGCGACAACACCGCGCGGCCCTGCCTGAACGGCGCAGAGAATTTGATAACGCCCAAAGGCCGCCATCAGGGCAGCGGGATCGGAGCTTGTTTGCGGATTTCGCAGCGCTTCGAAATAAGCGGCATAACCGTGCAGCATCGCGCCGCGCGCCGTGTCGTTAGGGGCCGGCTGCGGATCGTCGATCCAGTGCATTGCATTGTCGTGCTGCGCTTGCATCCATTCGAGCGCGGCTTCGCCCCGACCTGCATTGATGTCGGCCGCAAGCCGTCCGATGCCGGAATCGGCGCGGAAGCGGCGGCTTTCGGTGAGCCACACGACCGCATCGGGGAGCGGGCTTTGCGCGCCACCCGCCGCCGCAACCGCTTCCGGCGCGCAGGCTAGGAGTTCTGCGAGCGCGCTTGCGCAGGCCGGTGTGAAGCTTTGGCCGGTCGCAAGCTCGGCGAAAACCGCGCCGGCTTCGACTGCCGAGAGCTGATCCTTGTCGCCGAGCAGAATCAAACGCGCACCGTCGGGCAGCGCTTCGACGAGATGCGTTGCGAGCGCGAGATCGAGCATCGAGGCTTCGTCGACGATCAGCGTATCGAGCGGCAGCGGATTGTCGCGATGGTGCAGGAAGCGGCCCGCTTCGCTCGTGACGCCGAGCAGGCGATGCACGGTCGACGCTTCGCTCGGCAGGCGTTCGCGGAGCGCTTCGGGCAAGTCGGTGGCGCGGCTGCGCAATGTATCCATTAGGCGCGCCGCCGCTTTTCCGGTCGGCGCTGCGAGCGCCACGCGGGCAGTCGGCTCCTGCGTAAGCAGCGCCGCGAGGAGCGCCACGACCGTATGCGTTTTGCCTGTGCCGGGGCCGCCGGAGATGACACATAGCCCGCTGTACAGGGCGAGCGCGGCGGCGAGTTTCTGCCGGTCCAGATCCTTTGATTCTTTATCGGCTGGAAACAGCGTGTCGAGTTGCCGGGCAAGTTCGGCGCGCTGTGCGTGCGTAATCGTTCGGGGGCGAGCCAGCGAACGCAATGCTACGGCGAGCCGCCGCTCGTAGTCGAAATAACGCCAGAGATAAAGCCGCCCCTTGCCGTCGGCGACAAGAGGCTTGGGCTCGTCTGCGCCGTCGCTCACGACGCCTGTCGCAAGCAAGGCCGTGTGCAGCGCATCGGGCAGCATGGCTTGCCAGGGCGGCGGCAGAGCATCGATGTGCGCGCAAACATGGCCGGCCTGCGTTTCGGTGCTGACAAGCTGTGCGGCGGCCCGTGCGAGTTCGACGCCATGCGCATCACAGCCCGCGCGTTCGGCCCAACGCGCGACATGTTGCGCGAATCCTTCCGCGAGCGGGGAGGCTGTATTCGTCATTAAATCATTGCCTTTGTGTCGAGCACCGTGTAACCGATCAGCGCATCGAGGCTTTCGATGTCGGTGCGGCTTGGACGGCGGAAATACACGCCCGCGGGACGTTGCGCTTCATCGCGCCAAGCGGGGCGGACGCCGCGCACGAATAAATACAATGCGCCGCCGATGTGCGCATCGTAATCGTAAGCCGGCAAGCGCCGGCGCAAGTACCTGTGCAGCGCGAGCGTGTAGAGCAGATATTGCAGGTGGTAGCCGTGCTTCGTCATGGCGGCTTCGAGTGCCAGCGCGCAATAGTCGTTCGGCGCGAAGCCGAGCAGATTTGATTTCCAGTCGAGCAGCCAGTAGCGGCCCGCATGTTCGAATACCAGGTCGATGAAGCCCGCGAGATGGCCGTGCAGATTCTGGAAATTTAGCGGCGGCATGCGATAGCCATGCTCGGCAAGCCAGGCATTGAGCCGTGCGGCGGCGAGCGGCCCGTTGCTCAAGTGAAAGCCCAGCTCGGTCAGGCGGCGGGAGGCGGGCAGATCGGCGAGCCGGAAATCGGGCAGCAGCGGCGTTGCGCAGACGTCCTGCAAGAGATTCATGATCTGTTTCCGATGTCGTGCAACATCGGCTCCGCGCTGCGGGTGTTCCTGCAATGCCAGAGCGGCGGCGGCTTTCCATGTGCCGGGATCGCGGAAATCCGCATGCTCGAAAGCCGCGTGCAGACAATCGCCCGCCGAAGCGCCGCGCGGAAAATGCAGAATGTCGTTTGCATCAATTTCACGCGGCGTGGGGCCGACAGGCTCAGTGGCGGCAAATAGATCGTGGTCTTGTTCCATGCCCTGCGGATTGCGCGCTCCTTGCACGAGTCGGCTGAAACTGCCGATTCTCCAGGCGTCGGGAATCCGGGACGGCGCGGGCAGCGCGGCAAGCCGTTCGGGATCGGGATGCGTTAAACCGACGCCAGGCGCAGCATCGCTCGGGAGCGGTGTCAGCGCGATGGCTTCCGGCGCTTCGGCGGCAATAGTCTTCCAGGCGGCTGAGATTGCTTCCGCGCTGGTTTCACCCGCATTCCATTTTTCAGGCGTCGAATCCTTGCCGGCGGCAAGCCAGTTGAGCATGCCGCGCGCCGATTCCTTCGCCGAAACGCCGCGCCCGCTTGACGTTACATAGTTGCCGACGACGACATAGCTGCGGAACACCGCACGCGTCAGCGCGACGTAGATCAGCCGGACATCTTCCGCGAAGCGCTCATTCATGCGTTGCTGTTTGAGCGCCGCGTCCTCGCTCGCCGTGGGGTGGAAGTCGAGCACAACCTGGCCTGTCGCGTCGTGGTATTCGACGAAATCCCGATTGCGCTCCGGGTGACGATAGCCGTCCCAAAGGAAAGGCGCGAAGGTGATCGGATATTCGAGCCCTTTTGCTTTGTGGATCGTGATGATCTGGACGAGCTTGCGGTCGGACTCCAGCCGCAACTGCGCCACTTCATCCTGCGCATCGTCCTGCAAGCGATTCGCGAACCAGCGCAGCAGCGCTTCGGGCGAGGGGTGTGCGTGGCTGGCCTGTTGCAGCAGTTCCGCCAGATGCAGCAGATTCGTCATGCGCCGCTCGCCGTTGTTCTGCGCAAGCAGGCGCATCGTGACGCTGGATGCGTCGTGCTCGTCCGCAAGCCAGCGCCGCAGCATCATGCCGATTCCGCGCGTATTCCAGAGTTCGCGCAGGTCGGCGAAACGTGCGATCTGCGCTTGCAGCAAGGCTTCGTTCGCATCGAGCGCCGCGAGCCCGGCGGCCGTTGCGCCGATCAAGGTCGTCGCCAGCGCCGCGCGCAGCAAGCCCACGCGCGCCGGTTCGCGCACCGCATGCAGGACGCGCAGCAGTTCGAGCGCTTCGAGGCTTTGGAATACGCCGTCCTGCGAAATCTCCACGCTTGCGATGCCAACGAGCGCCAGCGCGGCTTTCATGCGCGCCGCCTGTTTATGGCTGCGCACCAGGATCGCGATGTCCGATGGCGCGAGCGCGCGTCCGCCGATGCGGATTTGCTGTTGTTGCCCAGCACCGATCAACCGCGCGATTTCGTCGGCGCAGGCGGCGGCCGCGCATTCCAGACCATGACGGCGCGTGGCCAGCCCGCCGTCCTCGCCGGACGGTAATTCCCAAAGCTGGAGCGCCGCACTGGCTTGCTTCGTTGCGTCGACAAACCCGGCGCGCGGTTTCGCGCCGACGCGCACGCTTGCGTAAGCAAGCCGCGGCAGGACGAACGCTGCGGGATTCGCATTGAACAGCGCGTTCAAGCCTGCGATGAGTTCGCCGCTCGAACGCTGGTTGTCGCGCAATGTGCTGCGGCTGTGCGCGTTCTCGCGCGCGGCGAGATAGGTGTGCAGATCCGCGTTGCGGAAACTGTAAATCGCCTGTTTCGGATCGCCTACAAGGAAGAGCGGCCCCTGCGGGTGTGCATTTCCCGGCGCATAAATCCGCGTGAACACCGCGAACTGCACCGGGTCGGTGTCCTGGAATTCGTCGATCAGCGCGGCGGGGTAGCGTTCGCGCAATGCCTGGGCGAGCCGTCCGCCGTCCGCGGCGTTCAGCGCCCGGTACAGATTCGCCAGCATATCGTCATAAGCGACGAGCCGCGCGCGGCGTTTGGCGGCGCGCAAGGCATCCGAGGCGTATGCGAGCATGCTGCGGATCAGATTCAGGCGCTCGGCTTCGAGCGCTTTTTCGTGTGCGAGATAAAGCTCGATGAGCGCGTCGGCGGCTTCAAAGAAGGCATGCGTCGGCGCGGGTTTTACGTTTTTTGTGGCTTGTGCGAGAAAGCTGGCGCGGAAGAAACGCAGCGGACTGTCCTTGGCGTCGGGCGCGATTCCTGTAAACAGGATGTCGCCCGAGTCGAAGCATTGCCGCCAGGCTTCATCTGCCCGCGCAGGCGCGTCGGGGCGAACTTTGTTGCGGTCGATCGCGCCCTGTTCGCGCGCGGATTCCAGTGCCGTAAGTGGCGAGTGCTCGCTGTCGAAGGCGGTGCGAGCTTGTTCGAATGCCGTTTGCAATGCGCCGGGTGACAATCCGGTTTGCGGCATCGGTGGCCATTCGACGCGCGCGAGCGGGCGCGCAAGCGCTTTGCGTAGCAGCTTGGCCCAGCTTTCCGGCGTATCGCCGCGCCGCAGCAGCAAACCTGCAAGCTCGGGCCGCAGGCTGTCGACCGCGATTTCGCGCCGCCAGAAATCGGCGACGGTTTCGCGGATCAGGTCGCTATCGTCGGGCGAGACTTCGAGCCGGAACGGCAGACCCGCGGCGAAAGGCGTGTCCTCCAGCGCGCGTTGGCAGAAGCCGTGAATCGTATGGATTGCGGCCGTGTCGAAAGCCTGCAATGCGAGATTGAGCCGTGCGCGCAGCGTTGCATCGTCCGACTGCGTGCGGGTGCGCACCGCCGCGAGCAATTGCGGTACGAACGGATCGCCGCCGCCTGGCTGGCCGTCAAGCTGCGCCAGCGTTTCGACGGTGCGGTTGCGAATCCGCTCGCGCAGTTCGGCGGTGGCGGCTTTGGTGAACGTGACGACGAGAATGCGCTCGACCGGCAGTTCGCATTCGAGCAGCAGGCGTAAATAGAGGCCGCAGATATTCCAGGTTTTCCCCGTGCCGGCCGAGGCTTCGATTAGGTTGACGCCTTGCAGCGGGTAGGCGAAAACGTCGAGGTCGGGTAGCGCGCTCATTGTTTGTCTCCCGTTGTAGGCGGGAGCAAGAGCCCGAAGATATCGACCGCGCAGCGTTCGAATTCGACGTCGAGCGGGTTGTCGATGCCGCGCAGCGCGAGTTGGTGATACGCGTCCTCGCTTTCACCGGAGAACATATTGCCCTCCCATTTTTTCCACGCTTCGGCGAGATTGAAATTGCTTTCGGCATAGGCCCATGCGCTTTTGGGGAAGAAATGCAGCGGGCGTGCGAGTCCGGCGCGATAGTGTTCGAGCAGCGTGTGCAAACGTGTTTTGGCTTCTGCTTGGGAAAGCGCCGCGAGTTCGAGCGTTTCACCGCTTGCGATATGCAGGGTGCGCGGCGCGATGTTCTCCGGCTGCGTCGCGCAGAGCACGAGGTGATGCAGGATTGCGTCGATGCGGTCGCTCGGGCGCAGCGCGTCGAAGCGGCAGCGGATCTGTCCCGCTGGGCGCAGGTTGGAGAGGTTTCCATCGAGCCGCCAGGCATCGCCGTCGAGATCGAATGCGAGCGAAACCGGCGCGGGCGCTAGGGCGGCCTGCTCGCGCAGCGGGGCCAACGCGTGCGAGAACGCGGCGAGTTCCGCCACGGCTTGTTCGCGCTGGACGCGACCAAGGCTGCCGGTGGGATATTCGCCGCCCGCCTCGGCGAGCAGTTGCAGGCGTGCGACCGTGCCGCCAGCCAGCACTTCGGGTTCGAGGCGCTGTGCGAGCGCACGGCGTTCGCGATAACCGGCGACAAAAGGCTCCGCGTCGTCGAGCGCTTCTTCGGCTTGGCTAAGTTGTATGCCGAGACGTTCGCGCAGCAAGGCGCGGCTCGGGTTGCGGAAGAAGCGAAAGAAAGCGTCGAGCGGAACCTGGCGCTGCGCTGCCGTGAGGGGTAAGGGCTCCGTGAAGAACGGTGCGCTGTTTGTGGTGATGTCGTTGCTTTCTTCGTCCGGGGTGGCGAACTGTTTTACGGCTGGAGCGTTGCGATAGCTTGCGCGCAGCGCCGCGCAAAATTCCGCATTGTGGCTGCGTAGGCGCGGATCGCCGTCGGGCGAGAAGAGTTCCGCCGAGAATGGCTGCAATGGGTGTTCGACGATGAGCTGGGCGCGCGCGGCCGCGACCGATGCGGGGTTATCAGGCTCTGTGGCGCTTGCCGTGGCGAGCGCATCGAGCAGTTCGGCCGCCAGGACCGAGGGCGGCAAGGCGGCGTTGTCGCGCAAGCTGCGGCCGGTGTGCGAGAGATAGAGGTAGTCGCGTGCGCCGAGCAGTAGATCGAGGAAAAGATTGCGCTCGTCGGCGCGGCGCTGACGGTCGCCACGGCGCGGGTGGCGCGCGATCAGATCGAACTCGGCAGGGCGGTCTGCGCTGGGGAAGGCACCGTCGTCGAGGCCGAGGATGCAGATCATCCGGTAGGGCAGCGGCCGCAGGCTTGCGAGCGCGGCGAAAGTCAGGCCGCCGGTCGGTACGCCGCCGCGCGCGGGCTGTTCAAGCGCGTCGCTAAGCGCCCGGATGACGACTTCGGGCGGCAGCGCCGCATCACCCGCCGCGCTCATCTGGTGCGTCAGCTCAGTCAATGTGCCGCGCAGGCTGCGCAGATCCTCGGCCCATTCGAAGGAAGGAGGAATATAGCGTTCGAGCAAGGCCGCGATTTCATCATGCCAGGCTTGCGCGTTGCGGGCGCTGCGCCAGTGCTGGCGGGTATCGCTCAGGTCTTGCACGAAACGCGAGAGCTGGCCTAGCGTCTGGGCGGATTGGCCTTCCGGGTTGCCCGCGCCGCTGCGCGCGCCAAAGTCGGCGGCGTCGCCCATTGCGTAAGCAAGGAATAAGCGTTCGATGCCGTCGGCGAAGGTATGCAGTTCACTTTCCGGTAGGCCGAGTTCGCCGCGCTGCGCGGCGTCGAGCCCCCAGCGGATGCCCGCGTCGCCGAGCCAGCCGCGCAGGGTTTCGAGCCCCGCGTCGTCGAGTTCGTAGCGCGCAGCGATGGGGGGCTGCTGCAAAAGATCGAATACCGCACTGGCGGGAAAGCGGCCCGGCAGCAGGCCGAGCAGGGCGGCGAGCGTGCGGGCGACAGAGTTTGCGTGCGTCTGGCCGCGCCCGGTAATCGTGTAGGGAATGCGTCGGGCGGGCGGCGCGGCCCCGAAAACGGCGTCGATCAGCGGCGCGGCGGCGCTGAGATCGGGAACGACGACGAGCACTTCACCGGACCGGATCGGGTCTTCCGTTGCGAGCAGGCTCAACAGGCGGTCTTGCAGCGCTTCGAGTTGGCGCGTGAGTGAATGGCAGACATGCAATTCGATGCTGCGGTCGCCGGGCGGGGGCGTCAGGCTGCCTGGCGCGAGTTCGTGCAGATCGAGAATCGCATTCTGAAGCTGGCCGAGCAGATGCCGTGAATTGGCCGCGAAGAAGGCGCTGCCTGTTTCTTCGAGCGCTTCGTCGTTTTCGAACAGGAGGTCGATATGCGCCTGGGTTTGGCGGCCCCAGGCCGCGAGCAGGCGGTTTCCGGTTTCGTGATAGTCGGCCTGACTGCGCGCGGCGAGGAACGAAAGGCGGCGCGCGGGGACGATTTCGAACCAGTGTTCGCGGCAGGGATTCAAGGTGTGCAGGTGAATGTCGCGGTAGGACGAAAACGCGCGCAGCAGTTCCAGGTGCAAGGGGGCTAAAGCGGGCAGGGCGAACAGGTGCACAGGCTGCTCCGGCGCGCACGCAGCCGCCGCGAACGGTTTTTGCTGGAGCAGCCGTATGAAGGGATGTTGTCCTTCAAGGCCGAAGGCATGGGTGACGCGCCGCCAAAGTTCGCCCAGCCAGCGCGCCGTTTCGTCATCGGCTGCGTTGTCGAATGCGAGCGTTTGCTGTTGACGCCAGCGTTCGGCCCAATCGGTGCGATAGGTTACGGCTGCGTCGAAAACATCCGCGATGCGTTCGGCAAGTTCGAGCCGCATGTTTGCGTCGGCGGCCGAGAGATAGCGGCCGAGCGCGGGGTGCGCGGCGCCGAGGGTGGCGTCTTCCAGCTCGGCATAGAGGCCCCACGCGAGGCGCTTGCGGTCGAGCGGCGAACGTTCCAGGGTCGCCGTCCAGCGCGCGGTTTCCCGCCACAGCCATTGGCCGAGAAAAGGGAAATCGATGCCTGCACAAACGCCAAAGCGGTCCGCCGCGGCGAGTTCGATCCGTCGCCGCACGGCGATGCTCGGCACGATGACGGTCTGCGTCTCGAACGGTCCGGGATTTTCGGCCGCGAGCCGTTCCAGCAAGGCTTCGAGCAGGTATTCGAAACGGTTCGAGAAGGTGATCGAGAGTGGCATGATGCAGGAGTTTACCCGGCACCCGGGCCTGCGATATGGAAAGTGCTGGAGACAAGCCTTATGGGTTGTACTGTTTGAGCAGTTTGAGTAATTTGGTTGACTGCGTAACTTCCGGCGCTTTAACCATGTTTGCAACGCTTCCTGCAAGTTCCGTGCTCGCCGAAGGTCAAGGCGCTTATTTCTACCGTGACAGCCATGTCCGGCGGCTCGCGCGTGAAAACGTGTCCTGCGATGAATTGGTGAATGCTTTCTTCCATGCCTTGCCGCCATGGGTCGACACGCTGATGAAGTGGCGCGACGGGCTGGTCGAGCGCTTGGGATTGAAGACGAGCGCGAGCGCGCCGCATGAAGCCTTGGCGCAAGGCCCAATCAAGCTTGGCCAACAAATTGGCGTTTTCAGAGTGCTTGCGCTCGCCCCCGGCGAAGTAGTGCTGGGCGAGAATGACCGCCATCTCGATTTTCGTGTTTCATTGATGGCCGGGCAGAGCGAATTTCGCGTGAGTACGCTGGTGCGTCCGCACAATGTTTTCGGCTGGTTTTATCTGGCCTGCGTGCTGCCTTTTCATCATTTTATTTCCGCGCTGAGCACCAGCCGGGTCGCGCGCTTGCTTAATGCGGGAAGTTATAGGCAAGAAAAAAGCCAGAACCCTTGATAACACTGGGAATTCTGGCTTTCTTTGGACTGCTATGTGGTGCGGGAGAAGGGACTCGAACCCTTACACCTTGCGGCGCTGGAACCTAAATCCAGTGCGTCTACCAATTCCGCCACCCCCGCAGGTAGGCTGGTCTGTTCAGCGGACGCGAGTATAGCATCGTCGCCGCCCACGGATCAGGTGAGTCACCCCAACTTGAAAGTTGGGGTTTCCTCGCCACAAATTAGAGGCGCCTTTGGCGCCGATAACGCTTGTCTCGCTCGGCCCCGCCATAAATGGTGGGGCTTGCGCTCAACCCGTGGTCAGGCTTTGATGTTTCCGCGGTGCGTGTTGATGATTTGCAGCAGTTGCGCGAACACTTTGGGATTGCCCGCGACGATGTTGCCGGTTTCGAAATAGTTGCTGTCGCCCGCGAAATCGCTGACCAAGCCGCCGGCTTCCTGAATCATCAGCGTTCCGGCCGCGAAATCCCACGGCGCGAGGCCGAGTTCGAAAAAGGCGTCATAGCGTCCGCAGGCGACATAGGACAAATCGAGCGCGGCGGAGCCGGGCCGGCGTACGCCAGCGGATTTCTCGGTGACTTCGCGGAAAATCGCCAGGTATTCATCGGCATGGTCGAAGACGCGATACGGGAAACCCGTGCCGATCAACGCCTCAGCCAGCCGGATGCGTTTGGTAACCCGGATGCGGCGATCATTGAGGAATGCGCCGCGGCCGCGTGAGGCGGTGAAAAGCTCGTTGCGCGTCGGATCGAAAACGACGGCGTGCTGCATGACGCCGGCTTCCGCGTAAGCAATCGAGACGGCGTATTGCGGGAGGCCGTGGATGAAGTTGGTGGTGCCGTCGAGCGGATCGATGATCCACTCATGTTCCGACTCGCCGAGCGCGCCGGACTCCTCTGCTAGAATCGCATGTTCCGGATAGGCTTCGCGGATAATTTCGATGATCGCCTCTTCCGCTGCGTGGTCGACTTCGGTCACGAAATCGCTGGTTTGTTTGGCCCGGATTTCAATCCGGTCGATGTCGAGCGAGGCGCGATTGATGATCGCGCCCGCCCGGCGCGCTGCCTTGACGGCGATATTGAGCGTCGGGTGCATTGAGTCGTAAGCGTCGTTCTAAAGGATGCCGTCCGGCAGCCTTTGGTTAATTAAAGAGCAGGCCAAGTGGGGATCGATTTTGTTGCTCCGCACTTGGGCCAGAATCGGAACAACCGGCTGTTGGCCGCTGACTTTTCGGTAAATCATGCATTCTACTATGGCCGGGCTGGCGGCGCTGTCCCGGGTTCGCGTCGTGCTTTCCCGCCCAAGCCATCCCGGCAATATCGGCGCGGCGGCGCGCGCGATGAAGACAATGGGCTTAGCGCAACTGTATCTGGTCGCGCCGAAGGCTTTTCCGCACGCGGAAGCCGATGCACGGGCGTCCGGCGCGCTGGATGTGCTGCAAAACGCAAAGGTCTGTGATTCGTTCGCCGAAGCGCTGGAAGGCACAGTGATGGCCGCGGCATTGACATCGCGCCAGCGCGATTTGTGCGCGCCGCCGCGCTGGCTGCCCGAGGCGGCGGATGAACTGCTTGCCACCGCGCAGCTTGGCGCTGTCGCGGTGGTTTTCGGCAACGAGACCTTTGGTTTGACTAACGAGGAAGCAGCGTTGTGCCAGCGCACGGTGATGATTCCGGCCAACCCCGAGTATGCGTCGCTGAATCTTGGCGCGGCGGTGCAGGTGATCGCCTGGGAGCTGCGCCGGCAAGCGCTAGCCGGGAATTTGCGCGCCTTGCCGCAAACGCTCGGCGAGCCCGCCACGCATGAGGAAGTCGAGCGTCTTGTCGCGCATTTCGAGCAGGCAATGATCGGCTCCGGTTTCCTCGATCCGGAAAAGCCGCGCCGTCTGATTCCGCGTCTGCGCCGGCTGTTCGGCCGTGCGGGCTTGGAGCGCGAGGAGGTTGCGATTCTGCGCGGCGCTTTGTCCAGCCTTGAGCGTAAAATCTGATCCCCGCGTTCACTTGCTCTGATAGGAAAGACCGCCACAATGCTGACGCGACTGCGCGAAGACATCGCCAGCGTTCTCGAACGCGATCCTGCCGCCCGTTCCGCGTGGGAGGTCTTGACGTGTTACCCGGGCGTGCATGCGCTGATTTTTCATCGCAAAGCGCATTTTCTGTGGTCCCACGGCATGCACTGGGCCGCTCGCTTCGTTTCGCATATCTCCCGCTTTTTGACGGGGATTGAGATTCATCCCGGCGCCAGGATTGGCCGGCGCGTGTTCATCGATCACGGTTTTGGCGTCGTGATTGGGGAAACGGCGGAAGTGGGCGACGATTGCACGATTTACCAAGGCGTGACCCTGGGCGGGACATCGCTTTACCGCGGGACGAAGCGCCATCCGACGCTGGAGGCCGGCGTTGTGGTTGGGGCCGGAGCCCAGGTGCTGGGTGGTTTCACGGTTGGCGCGGGAGCGAAAATCGGTTCGAATGCGGTCGTCGTCAAACCCGTGCCGGCTGGCGCGACCGCAGTGGGAAACCCCGCGCGGATCATCGATCCCGTGCGCAGCCAGGAACGCGAAGAGAAAGCCCAACAGATGGGGTTTTCCGCCTACGGCGTCACGCAGAACATGGACGATCCGATTTCGCGCGCGTTGCATGGAATGCTCGATCATGCGGTGGATACCGACCGCCGCCTGCAATGCCTGATCGACCGCTTGAAAGCGGCAGGCATCAATATCGATGGAGAGGTTGAGGCGGACAATCAGTTTGATCCTGGCAAGCTGTCCAAAATGGTGGATTGAGAACTTGACTGTTTTTGTCGGGAATTGTATTCTCGACAAAAATGCTCAACTATTATGCTCAGCTAAAGATGGGAGCGTGGCATGAGGCTCACCACCAAAGGTCGTTTCGCCGTGACTGCAATGATCGATCTCGCTTTGCGCGAAAGCGCGGGTCCCGTTACATTGGCGGGAATCAGCGAGCGCCAGAAAATTTCCCTGTCGTACCTGGAGCAGCTTTTCGGCAAGCTGCGCCGGCGTGCCTTGATCGCAAGCGTGCGCGGCCCTGGCGGCGGGTATTGCCTGGACAAGCCCGCAGCGGAAATCAGCGTGGCCGACATCATCCGTGCGGTCGATGAGCCACTCGATGCGACGCAGTGCCGCGGCAAAGGGAATTGCCAGGATGAGCAGCCCTGCATGACGCATGAGTTGTGGATGAATCTGAGCCAGCGGATGTACGAATACCTCAATTCAGTGACGCTGGCCCATCTGGCCGAGCAGCAGCGGGCAAAACAGGCGGAAACTCAGAGCGTTCAAGTGCTGCGCGATGAACGGCCCTTGGCCGCTGGTGCGCCAGCCATAACCGAGGCGCTCTCACTCTGATCAATTAAAACGTATGTATGCGCCGGTTTATCTCGATTACAACGCCAATGCGCCGCTCGATCCGGTAGCGCGGGAAGCGATGCTGCCGTTTTTGGATGCGCGTTTCGGCAATGCATCGAGCCGCCACGAGTACGGCCGGCAGGCGAGGGCGGCAATCGACCAGGCGCGCGCGCAGTTGGCCGCGGCTGTCGGCGCGCATCCGACGGAGGTCGTTTTCACGAGTGGCGGTTCGGAAGCGAACAATCTGTTTCTCAAAGGGTTTGCCGCAGCGCGCCGGCCGGGGCTCATTGCAATCGGAGCCACCGAACATCCTTGCGTGCGCGAACCCGCACGGCAACTCGCGCGGCAAGGCTGGCGCCTTGAAACGCTGGCGGTCGATAAACAGGGCCAGATCGACGCGGCGGCTTTTGAGGCGGCGTTGCTGCGCAAGCCGGAAGCCGTTTCCATCATGCTGGCGAACAATGAAACCGGCGTGCTGCAAGATATTTTCACCTTAGCCGCGCGCGCCTGCGCAGCCGGGGCGGTATTTCATTCCGACGCCGTGCAAGCGCTGGGGAAAGTGGATGTAAACTTCCGCGCTTTGGGCGTGCAAGCCATGACGCTGTCGGCGCATAAAATTGGCGGTCCGATCGGCGCGGGCGCTCTGATTTTAAATAAGCGGATTGAACTGGCCCCTTTGATTGCCGGTGGAGGACAGGAACGCGGTTTGCGCTCCGGCACCGAAAATGTCGCGGCGATCGTCGGATTCGGCTGTGCAGCCGAGCGCGCGGTGGCGATGCGTGAGGCGTTCGCAAAACGCAGCCGCCAGCAGCGTGATCGTCTGGAAGCGGCTTTATCCGCGCAGGGCGCCTGGATTTTCGGCGCGGCCGCGGAACGGCTGCCGAATACTGTATTTTTCGCCTTCGATGCCATCGACGGCGAAACGCTGGTCGCCAAACTCGACCGTGCGGGGTTTGCCGTGGCAAGCGGTTCGGCCTGTTCGAGCGCCGACCCGCAGCCCTCCGTGACGCTGCTTGCGATGGAGGTTGAGCCCGGTTTGGCGCGCGGTGCGCTGCGTGTCAGCTTGGGGCGCGCAACGCAGGGCGAAGAGATTGAGCGTTTCGCGCGGGTGTTGGGCGAAACGGTCGCCGCACTGCGGCAGATGACGGGTATCGCGGCGTAAAGCTGGAAAACGGACAAGACAAGAATTGGGTGCATCCCGGGAGTGATAATGCTGAAGTTTCCTATCTATCTCGATTATTCCGCGACGACGCCGGTCGATCCGCGCGTGGCGGCGAAAATGATTCCGTATCTGAC
The DNA here is from genome assembly GCA_009781175.1 of Betaproteobacteria bacterium. GTDB lineage: Bacteria > Pseudomonadota > Gammaproteobacteria > Burkholderiales > Rhodocyclaceae > Niveibacterium. The sequence continues at coordinate 95,643 of WQYQ01000009.1, read as the reverse complement.
GGAGCATTTTGGCAATCCCGCGAGCCGTTCCCACTCCGTGGGCTGGGAGGCCGAGCAGGCGGTCGAGACCGCGCGCGAACAGGTTGCCGCGCTGGTGAATGCCGACGCCAAGGAAATCATCTGGACTTCCGGCGCGACCGAATCGAACAATCTCGCGCTCAAAGGCGCGGCGCATTTTTACCAGGGCAAGGGTAAGCACCTCGTCACGCTGAAAACCGAGCACAAAGCCGTGCTCGATACGATGCGCGAGCTTGAGCGCCAAGGCTTCGAGGTCACTTATCTCGATGTCCAGGAGAATGGTCTGATCGATCTCGAGGTTTTCAAGCAGGCGCTGCGGCCGGATACCACCCTGGTTTCGGTCATGTATGTGAATAACGAAATCGGCGTGATTCAGCCGATCGCGGAAATCGGAGAGATCTGCCGCGAGCGTGGCATTATTTTCCACGTGGATGCCGCGCAGGCGACGGGCAAGGTCGAGATCGATCTTGGAAAGCTGAAAGTGGATCTGATGTCCTTTTCGGCGCATAAAACCTACGGGCCGAAGGGCATCGGCGCGCTCTACGTGCGCCGCAAACCGCGCGTGCGCCTGGAGGCGCAAATACATGGCGGCGGCCACGAGCGTGGCTTGCGCTCCGGAACCCTGCCGACGCACCAGATCGTCGGGATGGGCGAAGCGTTCCGCATCGCGAAGGCCGAGATGGGCACGGAGAACGAACGCATCCGCATGCTGCGCGACAAATTGCTGAAAGGTTTGTGCGATATCGAAGCGACCTATGTGAATGGCGATCTCGAACAGCGCATCCCGCATAATTTGAATATCAGTTTCAACTATGTCGAGGGCGAATCGCTGATGATGGCGATCAAGGACATCGCGGTGTCTTCGGGCTCGGCGTGCACATCGGCCTCGCTGGAGCCTTCCTATGTGCTGCGCGCCCTGGGCCGCAACGATGAACTGGCGCATAGCTCGATCCGCTTCACGATCGGACGCTTCACGACCGAGGAAGAGATCGACTACACGATCGATCTGTTGCACAAAAAAATCGGCAAGCTGCGCGAACTCTCGCCGCTGTGGGAAATGGTCCAGGACGGTGTCGATCTGAACACCGTGCAATGGGCCGCACACTGAGTATGATTAGGCCGTCGCGAGCAATTGCCCGGTAGGAGGTTAATGACATGGCATACAGTGAAAAAGTGCTGGATCACTATGAACATCCACGCAACGTCGGTTCGTTCAAGAAGGACGATGCGGACATAGGCACCGGAATGGTTGGCGCGCCCGCCTGTGGCGACGTGATGAAGTTGCAAATCAAGGTCAATCCGGAAACCGGCGTGATCGAGGATGCGAAATTCAAAACCTATGGTTGCGGTTCCGCGATCGCATCGAGTTCACTGGTGACCGAATGGGTGAAAGGCAAAACGCTCGATCAGGCGCTCAATGTCAAGAACACCCAGATTGCCGAAGAGCTTGCCTTGCCCCCGGTGAAGATTCACTGCTCGATCCTTGCCGAAGACGCGATCAAGGCTGCCGTGGAGGATTACCGCAGCAAGCATCCCGCCGCAGGCGAGGCCAAACAGAACGAAACGGTTTGAGGACATGACATGGCTGTTACGCTGACCGAACGCGCCGCTAAGCATGTGGCGAATTTCATCGCGCGCCGTGGCAAGGGCTACGGCGTGCGGCTCGGGGTAAAAACCTCGGGTTGCTCCGGCATGGCCTACAAGCTTGAATACGCCGACGAAACGGCGCCCGAGGATATGATTTTCGAAAGCTTCGGCATCAAGGTGCTGGTCGATCCGAAAAGTCTTCCCTATCTGGAAGGAACGGAACTCGATTTCGTGCGCGAAGGTTTGAATGAAGGCTTCAAGTTCAACAACCCGAATGTCAAGGATCAGTGCGGCTGCGGCGAAAGCTTCAACATCTGAGCCGAAGCGGACTGGGGCATACTCCTGGTCCGTGACGCACCGCCCGTATTCCTGAAATCTCCCGGCAAAACGCTGGCAGGATTCGACGAGAGATCCAGCATGAACCTTCATCCAGCCCTGGGTGATTTTTTCGCATTGTTCCAAATGCCGCGGCGCTACGCAGTCGACGACGCGAAGCTGGAGGCGGCCTATCGCGATGTTCAGGCGCGGGTACATCCCGACCGCTTTGCTCATTTGTCGGAAAACGAGCGCCGTGTCTCGATGCAATGGGCCGCACATGCCAACGAAGCATATCGTACCCTGCACAATCCGCTGATGCGGGCGCGTTACCTGCTCGAACTGACCGGGCACGATCCGCAGGTCGAATCGAATACCGCGATGCCGGCCGATTTCCTGATGCGGCAAATGCTGCTGCGCGAGGCGATCGAAGAAGCGCGCGAAGAAGGCGATGTCGACACGCTCGATGCGCTGCTGCGCAAACTGCGCAACGAAGCGAAGGCAATGGAAAATACGCTGACCGAAGATTTCGATGTGCGAAACGATTACACGGCCGCGGCCGGGCGTGTTCGCCAACTCATGTTTATCGATCGCCTGCAACAAGAGATCGGCGGCGCGATTGAAGTATTGGAAAGCTGATGGCTCTACTTCAGATAGCTGAACCGGGCGAATCCGCCGCGCCGCACGAACATCGGCACGCGGTGGGGATCGATCTGGGGACGACACACTCCCTCGTGGCGACGGTGCGCCACAGTTTGCCCGAATGCTTGAGAGGGGAAAGCTGCGGCATTTTGCTGCCCTCCATCGTGCGCTATCACGCGGACGGCGCGACCGAAGTGGGCGTCGACGCGGCTGCGCACCAGGCGAGCGATCCGAAGAACACGATTGTTTCGGTCAAGCGTTTGATGGGGCGCGGGTTTGCCGATATCGAAGCGGCTGCGCACAAACAGTATGACTTCGTCGACGGCGAAGGCATGGTGCGCATCCAGACGGCGGCGGGTGTAAAAAGCCCGGTTGAAGTCTCGTCCGAAATCCTCAAGGTATTGCGCGCGCGCGCGGAAGCTTCTCTTGGTAACGATCTCGTTGGCGCGGTCATTACCGTGCCGGCCTACTTCGACGACGCGCAGCGCCAGGCGACCAAGGATGCCGCCCGCTTGGCCGGGCTCAATGTCCTGCGCCTGCTCAACGAGCCGACCGCCGCTGCGATCGCATATGGGCTCGATAACGAGAGCGAAGGCGTTTACGCGGTGTACGACCTGGGCGGTGGCACCTTCGATTTCTCGGTCCTGCGCTTGACGCGAGGCGTGTTCGAAGTGCTTGCGACAAGCGGCGATGCCGCGCTCGGCGGCGACGATTTCGACCAATGTCTCGCGCTCTGGCTGCGTGAACAGACCGGCGCGGGAGAATTGGGGCCGGAAGATGGCCGAGCGCTTCTTGTCGAAGCGCGTCGCGTCAAGGAAGCGCTTTCGAAGGCGGATACCGAGCCAGCGCGGCTGATGCTTTCGAGTGGTTTGAAAATCGATTGCGCCGTCACGCGCGAAATTTTGGAACAACTGACCGCGAACCTGGCGGCGAAAACATTGGTGCCGGTCCGCAAGGCATTGCGCGACGCGCAGCTTGGTGTCGAAGATGTGCAAGGCGTTGTGCTGGTTGGCGGCGCGACGCGCATGCCGCAGATCCGCGCATCGGTCGAGCGCTATTTCGGCCGCGCGCCCTTGATTGATATCGATCCGGATAAAGTCGTCGCGATCGGCGCTGCGATCCAGGCGAATGTGCTCGCGGGCAATCGCCGCGCGGGTGATGACGACTGGCTGTTGCTCGATGTCATTCCGCTTTCGCTCGGTTTGGAAACGATGGGCGGCCTGGTCGAGAAAATCATTCCGCGCAATTCCACGATTCCCATCGCCAAGGCGCAGGACTTCACAACCTTCAAGGATGGTCAGACCGCGATGGCGGTTCATGTCGTGCAAGGCGAGCGCGAACTCGTGCGCGATTGCCGCTCGCTGGCGCGTTTCGAATTGCGCGGCATTCCGCCAATGGCCGCGGGCGCGGCGCGGATTCGCGTGACCTTCCAGGTCGATGCGGATGGTTTGCTCTCGGTCGATGCCGTTGAGCAATCCTCGGGCGTCGCGGCTTCGGTGATGGTCAAGCCATCCTATGGATTGTCGGACGATGAGATCGCCGACATGCTCAAGGCGGGCTTCGAACATGCGGCGGACGACATGCGCGCGCGCGCGTTGCGTGAGCAGCAGGTCGAGGCGCAGCGCCTTGTCGAAGCCGTGCAACAAGCCTTGCTTGCCGATGGCGAGCTGCTTTCGAGCGAGGAGCGCGGTGCAATCGAGCGTGTGCTTGAGAACGTCATTCTCGCCGCCCAAGGCGATGACGTCGCCCGTGCGCAGGCCGCCGTGGCGGCGCTAAACAAGGCAACCGAGGTATTCGCGGGCCGGCGTATGGATAAAACGATCCGCAGCGCGCTTGCCGGGCATCGCGTGGATGAGCTGAAGGTCTAGACCTATGACTCAAATGATTGTGCTGCCGCACGCCGAACTCTGCCCGGATGGCGCGGTGATCGAGGCGGAGTCGGGCAAATCGATTTGCGACAATTTGCTTGAGCATGAAATCGACATCGAACATGCCTGCGAAAAATCCTGCGCGTGCACAACTTGCCATGTCATCGTGCGCGAGGGATTCAATAGCCTCGAATCGGCCGAAGAAATGGAAGAGGACTTGCTCGATAAAGCGTGGGGCCTGGAGCCGAACTCGCGCCTGTCCTGTCAGGCAATCGTCGGTGAAACGCCATTGGTGGTTGAGATTCCGCGTTATACCATCAATATGGTCAGCGAGGGCAAACGATGAAGTGGACCGATGTACACCGGATTGCCGAAGAGCTTGTGGATGCCCATCCCGACGCAGATCCGACGCGAGTCAATTTCATGGATCTGATGAACTGGGTTCTGGCCCTGCCTGATTTCGACGACGATCCCAAGCATTGTGGCGAGCGTGTTCTCGAAGCAATTCAGGCCGCCTGGATCGAAGAGCGCGAGTAAATAGCTGGAGGAATTCCTCCGATGACAGCCGCGATTTACGGCTTTTCCAGCCGAACGCTCGATGGCCGGCTCTTGAATTTGGCTGACTATGCGGGGAGGGTGCTGCTGATCGTCAACACTGCGAGCGAATGCGGCTTTACGCCACAGTACGCGGGGCTGGAGAAACTGCATCGGAAATATATCAAACGTGGCTTGAGCGTGCTCGGTTTCCCGTGCAATCAATTTGGCGCCCAAGAGCCGGGCGACGCCGTGGCGATCGCGAGCTTCTGCGAGAAGAACTACGGTGTGAGTTTTCCGCTTTCCGAAAAGATTGAAGTCAATGGCGCTGCGGCGCATCCGCTCTATCGGCATCTGACGTCCGCTGCGCCCGGCGTTTTTGGAACAAAGCGCATCAAATGGAACTTCACGAAGTTCCTGGTGAGTCGCGAGGGGGCCGTGGTGGGGCGTTACGCGCCGACGACCAAACCTGAAACGCTCGAAGGCGAGATCGAGCGATTGCTCGCTTAACGGAGCGAATCTCGCTCAGCCTGCACTTCCGCTGCCGTCAACGGACAAGGCCCGCATTGCTGCGGGCCTTGAAGAATTTTTGGCTCCCCGACTTGGGCTCGAACCAAGGACCTACGGATTAACAGTCCGGCGCTCTACCGACTGAGCTATCGGGGAACAGAAGAAAAATAATAGACCATATGACACATTCTGTCAATAAGCTTTATGTCACCCCGCGGATGGAATGATATTGTAATATTTAACTAATTTGTCGAATTTGAAATAATGCTTCGCTTGAAGGGAGGGTGCGTGGATCGATTCACGGTTTTCTGCCAAACGCAGTCGGGCGAGCATGAAATTGCGCAACCCAGCAAATCCATTGAGAAGACAGCGCGTAGCCTGCTTGAAATCGTGGATGGCGTTGCCACGGTTGGAGAGCTGACAAGCCGGCTCGGTGGGAGCCGGACTGTTCGGGCATTAGAGGAGCTTGAGCGTCTTGGTCTGGTTGAAACTTTGGATGCGCGGATGGCCCGGATTGCGCTGCAAGAGGCGCGCCGCGTGCGAGGAAATGCACCACTCGAAGCAAGTTTGGGTGAGGGTGTCGCAATGCTTGATGGGCATACCCAAACATATGTCGAAAACGATTTTGCAGTTCCATCAAATAATCCGCGCCAAGCGCTTGCATCGGGATCCCGCGCAACGATCTTTGATCGTTTGTCCGCCTTCTTTGGCAATCTGAGCTATACGGCCGCGAAGGGGGGCGGTGATTGGGGGCGCAAGCTGCGTCGAACCTTGCTTGGCTTGCTTATTCTCGCAGTCCTGGGGGGGATTGGGCTGATACTGACTGTCACCGTATTAGGCGCATTAAAAATAGGGAGCCAGATTGAGCGTGAAGCCTCTGCCTGGCTGGGGACTCCTGTAAAAATCGGTTCCGTAGGCGTTGGTTTTCATCCGTGGCCGGGGTTTACCTTTCACGATATTCGAATCGGGGAAGACGGGGAGAGCAGAATTCCAATTGGATGGGGACACCCGGATTGGTTCCGCTGGGCGACAGGGCAGACACAGCATCTGTCTTTGACGCTTGATAATCCGAATATCCAAGCCGCTTTGATTCACCGCCTGGCAAGGCTGCAAGTCCCACCGGGCGCTTGGCGTCTTGCTTCGGCTTCTGTACGCAATGCGAGCGTTCCGTTTGGCTCTTTGAAGCTCGAAGGCTTATCGGGAGAATTGCTTTTCGCCGCTGACAGCCGTTGGCAGATGCTGCGTTTGCGCCCGCAGGAAGGAGACTTTACGCTGGAGGCGGAAAATCATGAAGGCGTGCCTTGGGTTTCGCTCCGCTCCCCTGAATACAAGTTTGGCCAGATCAAACTCGTAGATGTTCTGTTGTCAGGCGTATTGGGCGCTACGGGATTCCCCGCGGCGCAGTTTAGCGCCAATTGGTTGTCCGGCGCTCTGCAAGGGAAAGCGAAGCTTGACTTCTCTGAAGCAGCCCAGGTTTCCGGGCGGCTCGAAGCATCTGGGATTTCGATGGAACAGCTAAGTGAGCTTGCGGGAGCGCCAGAGCTGCTTGGCGGGCGCCTTTCGGGGCCATTCAATATCGAAGCCAAGGCAGCGAATATCGACGAGCTGTCCGCGGCGCTGAGGGTGTCTGGAAAATATCAGATCGACAATGGCACGCTGGGGCGGCTGGATTTGTTTGAGGCCATGCGTCGAAACGATGCGGCACCGTTTTCCGGGGGAACGACGCGTTTTACACGCATGGAAGGTTCGTTTGTTTATCTGTCCGGCAATGGTTTGAAAGTTGAAATGAGGCAGCTTGATGCAGGGGCTTTGTCCGGTTCTGGTACTTGGGCGGTTGATCGAAACGGCGCGTTGCGCGGCAGCTTGAGAACCGATCTGCGTACTCCACTTGAGCGTTTGGAGCATCAGTATCGAATCGAGGGTAGTTTGCAGATGCCTCAGTTGAGACCCTAGCCAAGAATGGCACAACAAAAAACCGGCCCATTTGAGGCCGGTTTTTTGTTGGTCAAGCTACGCCGTAAATCAACCGCGGCGCATCGCATCGAAGAAATCGTTGTTGGTTTTCGTCGCTTTAATCTTATCGAGCAGGAATTCCATCGCTTCGATTTCGTCCATGCCGTAGAGCAGCTTGCGCAAAATCCAGACTTTTTGAAGGATGGCCGGGTCGATCAGGAGTTCTTCGCGGCGCGTGCCGGAGCGATTAACGTTGATCGCGGGATAGACTCGCTTTTCTGCCATACGGCGATCCAGGTGGATTTCCATATTGCCCGTGCCTTTGAATTCTTCGTAAATCACGTCATCCATTCGGCTGCCGGTATCGATGAGCGCGGTTGCGATGATCGTCAACGAACCGCCTTCCTCGATATTGCGTGCGGCGCCGAAGAAACGCTTGGGCTTTTGCAAGGCATTGGCATCGACACCGCCCGTCAACACTTTGCCCGAGGCGGGGACGACGGTGTTGTAGGCGCGGGCGAGACGGGTCAAGGAATCGAGCAGGATCACAACATCACGTTTGTGTTCGATGAGCCGTTTGGCTTTTTCGATCACCATTTCTGCAACTTGGACATGGCGTGTCGCGGGCTCGTCGAATGTCGACGCTACAACTTCGCCGCGTACCGAACGCTGCATTTCGGTCACTTCTTCCGGACGCTCGTCGATCAACAATACGATGAGGAAAACGTCAGGATGATTGGCGGTAATCGCATGCGCAATGTGTTGCAGCATGACGGTTTTACCCGATTTCGGCGGTGCCACGAGCAAGCCGCGCTGACCTTTTCCGATCGGCGCGATCATGTCGACGACGCGGCTCGTGACGTTTTCTTCGCCGCGAATATCGCGCTCCAGGCGCAGGGTACTCGTCGGATGAAGTGGCGTCAGGTTTTCGAAAAGGATCTTGTTTTTCGAGGCTTCGGGCGCTTCGGTGTTGATCTTGTCGACCTTCACCAAGGCGAAATAACGTTCCCCGTCTTTCGGAGTGCGAATTTCGCCTTCTATTGTGTCGCCGGTGTGTAGATTGAAACGCCGGATCTGGGAGGGCGATACATAAATATCGTCGGTTCCCGCCAGATAGGAGGTGTCCGGCGAGCGAAGGAATCCAAAACCGTCTGGAAGAACTTCAAGTACGCCATCGCCAAAGATGGGCTCGCCTTTTTTCGCCCGATTTCTGAGCAGGGCGAAAACTAATTCTTGTTTGCGGAGACGGTTGGCGCCTTCGATCTCGTTGGTCTGAGCCATTTCGAGAAGCTGGCTGACGTGCAGAGACTTGAGCTCTGAAAGATGCATGGCTGTGCCTGGAATGGATATATGCGCGAATTCTGCGCGTAGAGAAAAATCGAGATGGGATATGGCGCATCGAGCGATGCGCCGTGTGACTTACTTTACAGGATAGCCGGAATCAGAGATTGCTGTCAATGAATGCGGTGAGTTGGGATTTCGAGAGCGCCCCAACTTTCGTGGCCTCCACACCGCCATTTTTGAACAGCATGAGCGTCGGAATGCCACGGATGCCATACTTGGCCGGTGTGTCGGAATTTTCGTCGATATTCAGTTTGGCTACGACAAGTTTGCCCGCATATTCCTTGGCGATTTCATCAAGCACAGGGGCAATGCTCTTGCATGGGCCGCACCATTCGGCCCAGTAGTCCACCAGGACCGGAGCTTGAGACTTCAAAACTGATTCATCAAAGGATGAATCAGTGACATGGAGAATATGTTCACTCATGATTTCTCGCAATTAAGGGGAGATCCGTATGTATCGAATTTGGCGCTGATGCGTCGTTGCGCGGGTCATCGTCGAGGGCCCCGGGAGCGGCCCGAGAGATAGAAGCCAATCCTAGCGAAAATTGTTCTTCCAGTGAACCCGCTTCTGCCGTGATGTATCCGGGACGGTTAGAATCTAACACGTAAATCAAGACGATGGCAGCCGTTGCAGCTGCTCTTGGCGGAGGAAATTGTCAAAATGACCTATGTAGTGACTGAGTCTTGCATCAAATGCAAATACACAGACTGCGTTGATGTCTGTCCGGTGGATTGTTTTAGAGAGGGGCCCAATTTTCTGGCCATCGACCCAGACGAATGTATCGACTGTACCTTGTGCGTTGCGGAATGTCCGGTCGAGGCAATCTATGCGGAGGACGATGTTCCTCTGGATCAGCTCAATTACATCGCGCTCAACGCTGAATTGTCGAAGATTTGGAAACCGATCGTCGAACGCAAGGAGCCTTTACCCGATGCGGATAAATGGGCTGCGGTCAAAGGCAAATTGAAGGATTTGGAACGCTGATGTTACGTCGGCAAGGAAAAGAAAAAGCCCAAACTTATTGGGCTTTTTTCCAATCAACCCTACGGCGTAGTACGGCTTTTACTCTCGGAGTCAATCGAATACTATCGAAACTTGGTTCGACAGATTGATTTTGATTGAAACGAGGAGGCGGCATGCAGGTAAGCGAGATTCTCGCGATCAAAGGGAAGGTGCTCTACACGATTGCGCCGAGCAAATCGTTGGCCGATGCGGTTGCCACAATGTCCGAGCAGGATGTTGGCTCTCTCGTCGTATTTGAGCAAGGGCGGATGGTTGGAGTGCTTACTTTCCGGGAATTGCTAGGCGCCATTCATCGAGCGGGCGCCGACTGGGGCCGGGCTACGGTGTCGGATGCGATGATTCGTAACCCATTGACCGCCAGCCCTGGTATGCAAATGGACGAACTGCGACGTTTGATGGTCGATCATCATCAGCGTTATTTGCCCGTAATGGATGGTTCTACATTAATGGGCGTAGTGTCATTCCATGATGTTGCCAAAGCTGTTTTGGAGGAACAAAGCTTTGAGAACAAAATGCTGAAGAGCTACATCAAGAACTGGCCAGAGGAAGAAGGGAATGAATCTTAAACGCCATATGTGTCTGAGAGGCTAATCTGTTTTCAGGTAGCGCACAGGATCTATATAAGTCTGCGGCAAGGCGCATTCTTCCTCTGGAATGCACTGAATAATAAATGAATGCACCAAGGGCGGTCACGATGGAAAAAGTCTGGCTGAAGAGCTACCCCGCAGGCGTTCCTGCAGAAATCGACATGCAGCGTTATCAATGTATTGGTGACGTCTTTGACGAGGGCGTGCGTAAATACGGCCCGCAGGCTGCATATTCGAATATGAGCAAAGAGATCAGCTATCAGGAGCTGGACGAGCTATCCGCGCACTTTGCTTCATTCCTGCAAAACGATCTTGGCTTGGCCAAAGGCGCGCGTATTGCCTTGATGATGCCCAATCTTCTTCAGTACCCGATATGTTTGTGGGGAGCGTTGCGAGCGGGTTACGTCGTTGTAAATTGCAATCCACTTTATACGCCGCGAGAGCTTGAGCACCAACTGAAGGATTCCGGTGCCGAGGTGATCGTTATCCTTGAAAATTTCGCCGCGACCTTGCAAGAAGTGCTATCGCTTGTACCGCTCAAACATGTTGTCGTTGTGCGCATCGGGGATATGTTTGGTGGCCTGAAAGGGATGCTGATCAATCTCGTCGTTAAGTATGTCAAGAAAATGGTTCCGGCCTGGAATATTCCGGGTTATATCCCTTTTAAAGAGGTGTTGGCCCGCGGTGCCGCTCATCCGCTCAAGCCGGTAGCGGTTGCGCAGGGCGATCTGGCTTTCCTTCAATATACGGGCGGGACGACGGGTGTGGCGAAAGGGGCGATGCTATTGCACAAAAATATCATCGCCAACCTCCAGCAGGCTCATACCTGGATTGCTCCTTTCATCAAGGAAGGGGAGGAGGTTATCGTCACGGCCTTGCCGCTGTATCACATCTTTTCGATGACGGCGAATTGCCTCACTTTTTTTAAAGTTGGGGCAAAAAATATCTTGATTACGAACCCACGGGATATTCCGGGTTTCGTTAAAGAATTGTCCAGGCAACGTTTTACCGCTATTACGGGCGTCAATACGCTTTTCAATGCGTTATTGCATAACGCTGAATTTCAGACCTTGGATTTCTCGCAACTCCGCTGTGCGCTTGGCGGCGGCATGGCGGTGCAGCGGGCGGTCGCTGAAAAATGGCGCCAAGTTACGGGAATTCCTCTGGTCGAAGCCTATGGCCTGACCGAAACCTCGCCCGCGGTGACGATCAATCCGCTTAATCTTCCCGCATTCAATGGTTCGATTGGTTTGCCTGTGTCGTCGACCGAGATCGCAATTCGTGATGAAGATGGGAACGATCTTGGCGTAGGACAAACAGGCGAGCTTTGTGTCCGCGGCCCTCAGGTGATGGCTGGTTATTACATGCGGCCCGACGAGACCGCCAAGGCGATGACCGCGGATGGTTTTTTGCATACGGGCGATATTGCTGCTGTGGATGAACACGGTTTCATTCGGATCGTTGATCGCAAGAAAGACATGATCATTGTGTCGGGATTCAATGTTTATCCGAATGAAATTGAAGACGTCGTGGCGACTCATCCAGGCGTGCTTGAAGTGGCTGCGGTTGGTGTTCCGAACGAACACTCGGGTGAGGCCGTTAAAGTTTTCATTGTGAAGAAAGATCCCGCGCTTACCGTGGATTCCATCATTACATACTGCCGTCACAGTCTGACCGGCTACAAAATTCCAAAACAAGTTGAATTTCGATCTGAATTGCCAAAGAGCGCCGTGGGCAAAATTCTTCGGCGTGAATTGAGAGATGAAGCCGGGAAAGCGGCATGATTGCGCGGCATCGAGAATGATGAGCATCAAGGGGTAGTGCGCTTCTGGGCGCCCGATAAGGGCATGCTGAACTTGCCAGAACAGTAGCGATGGGTTTCCCCTTGCATGAATTTGACAAAAATGTATTTTTTGTCAAGAGGCTCTTGTGCTTTGGGGGGATTTGTGCTGAAATGTTTCCGTCGTTCCGTTTCCATTGGCTTAACGAATTCTATGTCTGCGCTTACGTACGTTTCCGCTTCGGCAATACCCGCTGTTACGGTAGTGGTAAGTGTAGTAGTTGTAGGTGCCACCGCGCCGTAGCAGGGGATTCAATAGTCAACAGGAATTCAACCCCGCCGGCGCAGGCCGGCGGGGTTTCTTTTTTATAATCTCGAAATTCCGCCAGCAAATCGCCGGGTCCGTCCTTCTAGGAGAGACCTCATGGAAATGTCTGGTGCGCAGTTAATCGTTGCTTCGCTCGAAGCTCAAGGTATTCGAACCATTGCGGGGATTCCCGGCGGCGCTGCCTTACCGCTCTACGATGCGCTTGCCGCAAGTCACACAATCCGTCATGTTTTAACGCGTCATGAGCAGGGCGCGGGATTCATCGCTCAGGGCATGGCCCGCGCCTCTGGAAATGTTGCGGTTTGTTTGGCTTCCAGTGGACCGGGAGCGACTAATCTAGTCACGGCCATCGCGGACGCCAAGCTTGATTCGATTCCATTGGTTTGCATCACGGGTCAGGTGCCGTTGTCGATGATCGGCACGGATGCTTTTCAAGAAGTAGACACCTACGGCCTGTCGATTCCGGTCGCCAAACACAATTACCTGGTTCGGGATGCGCAGGATTTGCCTCGGGTGATGAACGATGCATTTCGGATCGCTCAATCGGGACGCCCAGGTCCTGTCTGGGTGGATGTGCCAAAAGACGTCCAAACCCAGCGCGTCGAGGTCGATGCCTTACCGCGGGCGGCGCAGCGCAATCTGGCCCCGATTCCCGATAGCGCCTTGCTCGATCGGGCGGCGGAGATGATCGATAGCGCCGCGCGTCCGATTCTTTATCTGGGCGGCGGCGTGATTGCTTCGGGCGCGTCGCAATTGGCCGTGACCTTCGCGGAGCAGGCCGGATTGCCGACGACGATGACTTTGATGGGGCTGGGCGCCATGCCGAGCGATCACCCGCTTTCGATAGGGATGCTTGGCATGCATGGCGCGCGCTATACCAATTACGCGCTGCATGAAGCCGATCTGCTGATCTGTGTCGGCGCGCGTTTCGATGATCGGGCGATTGGCAAGGCGTCTCAGTTTTGCCCCGACGCGAAGATCATTCATATCGATATCGATGCCTCCGAACTGGACAAGATCAGAACGGCCCATATCGGCATTCAAGGTGATGTCGGCGAAGTGCTGGAGCGTTTGTTGTCGCGTGTCCATGTGCAACTGAGGAAAAAATGGCTTTCGCGTATCGCCAGCCTCAAAAGTCAGCATCCGCTGCAATTGCCGGGCTTGGACGACGCGCGTAGCCACTATGGCTTGATTACCGCCGTCGCGGCCTGCCTCGACAGTGAAGCCATCATTACGACCGACGTCGGGCAACACCAGATGTGGGTCGCGCAGGCTTATCCATTCCGCCGTCCACGTCAATGGCTGACCTCGGGCGGTCTCGGCACGATGGGGTTTGGGCTGCCCGCCGCAATTGGTGCGGCCTTGGCCGAGCCGGAGCGCAAAGTCGTGTGCTTTTCGGGCGATGGCAGCATCCAGATGAATATTCAGGAAATGGGAACCGCCGTTGATGAAAACCTCGATCTTAAAATCGTGTTGCTTGATAACCAGTCCCTGGGCCTGGTGCATCAACAGCAAGAATTGTTCTACGGTCAGCGTCTATATGCCTCGGATTACCAGCGGAAAACCGACTTTGTGAAAATCGCGCAAGGTTTTGGTTTCACCGCGGTGGATCTGGATCTTAGTCCCCATCCCCATGCTGTGTTGGCGGAAATGCTCGCCGTTCCTGGCCCTTGTCTGATTCGCGCTTCAATCGATGTCGCGCAAAAGGTCTACCCGATGGTGGCGCCCGGCGCGGCCAATACCGACATGATTGGAGGCTGAACATGCAAAACGATCTGACATCGGCCCAGTCCGCTGCTCCCAAAATCGTCCTGGAACTCGCAGTGCGCAACCATCCCGGCGTCATGACGCATGTCTGCGGCTTGTTTGCGCGCCGGGCATTTAATGTGGAGGGTATTCTTTGCATGCCGGTCGGCGACGGAAGCGAAAGCCGGATTTGGCTACTCGTTTACGACGATGCGCGTCTGCCGCAAATGCTTAAACAAGTCGAAAAACTCGAAGATGTTTTGGCTGTGAAGCGGCACGGCGCCGACCATACTATTTTCGCAAAACTCGAAGAGCTGTTTCGCTGAGTCTCGGGGCGCTTGGGATAGGGCTTCGAGTGCTAAAATCACTTGCCCTATCTCAGTTTCTAATCATGTCCGGAAGCTCATTTGGAATGCTTTTTGTAGTTACTTCTTTCGGCGAGTCCCATGGACCGGCGATAGGCTGCGTTGTCGACGGATGTCCGCCCGGATTGGCGCTCAACGAAGCAGATATCCAGGTCGAACTGGACCGGCGCAAACCGGGAACCTCGCGTCACGTGACCCAGCGCAAAGAGCTGGATACGGTGGAAATCCTGTCCGGCGTATTTGAAGGCCGGACAACCGGGCATCCGATCGCTTTGCTGATTCGCAATCAGGACCAACGCTCCGGCGATTACTCGAAAATTGCCCAAACATTCCGGCCTGGGCATGCGGATTACACGTATTGGCAGAAATACGGCGTCCGCGACTATCGCGGCGGGGGCCGTTCCTCCGCGCGCGAAACGGCCGTGCGTGTGGCCGCTGGCGCGATTGCAAAAAAGTGGCTGCATGAGCGCTATGGCGTCGTGATTCGCGGGTACATGAGCCAGCTAGGCGAAATCGCGATTCCGTTCAAGGCGTGGGAACACGTGTCGCAGAACGCGTTTTTTGCGCCGAACGACGAAACCGTTCCGCGCCTCGAAGCCTATTTGGACGAGATTCGCGCCGAGCGCGACTCGATCGGCGCGCGCATCGATGTCGTGGCCAGCGGCGTGCCCGTAGGCTGGGGCGAGCCGGTATTCGACCGGCTCGATGCGGAAATCGCTTACGCGATGATGAGCATCAATGCCGTCAAGGGCGTTGAAATCGGAGATGGGTTTGGCGTTGTCGCACAGCGTGGCTCCGAGCATGGCGATGAGCTGACTCCGCAAGGCTTCGCCTCGAACCATGCCGGAGGAATTTTGGGCGGGATTTCGAGTGGGCAGGATATTCGCGTCAGTATCGCGATCAAACCAACGCCGTCGATTCCTCAGAACCGCCGTTCGATCGATTTGGACGGCAATCCGACCGAAATGATGACCACGGGGCGGCATGATCCATGCGTGGGAATTCGCGCGACGCCGATCGCCGAGGCGATGCTGGCGCTGGTGCTGATCGATCATGCATTGCGCCATCGGGCGCAGAACGCCGATGTCGCGTGCGGAACGCCGCGGATTGCGGAACACACTGCGCCAAAAGAAGAAAGATGAGCTTTTCTACGCGCTCAATCCCTTTTCATTGCATTGCGAGCCTGCTGTCCCGACGGCTTGGTCTGCTCGCGGCGTGCCTGTTTCTGGCTGCCTGTACAACGATTCAGACAACGCAGCCAGGCACGGTTGGGGCCGATCGCAAACAAACTGTGTCTCCGCTGGTCAATGTGAAAGATCTGACGCAGCAGGCGGGTCTGGAATATCAACAAGTCTTGGGCTCCGCGCAGAAGAGCAATGCGCTTAACGTCGACAAAGGGCAGACGCAGCGGGTCCGTCAGATTGCCGATCGCCTGATTCCCGGCGTGGCGGTTTTCCGGCCCGATGCGCTCAACTGGAAATGGGAAGTCAATGTTCTGACTTCGAAGGAAATGAACGCCTGGTGCATGCCGGGCGGCAAGATTGCCGTGTATAGCGGTTTGATCGACCAGTTGAAACTTACGGATGACGAACTGGCGGCAGTGATGGGGCATGAGATCGCTCATGCGCTGCGCGAGCATGCCTGGGAGCGCGCTTCGAAGACAGCAAATGCCCAGCTTGGGCTGGCTGTGTTGGGGATTGCTTTGGGGCAGCCGAGCCTGACCAATGATTTAGGCGGAATGGCTTACCAGGCCATGTTCGGCTTACCCAACTCGCGCGAGCAGGAAACCGAAGCGGACCGGATTGGCGTGGAGCTTGCCGCGCGGGCGGGTTATGACCCGCGCGCCGCAGTCAGCTTATGGGACAAGATGGCGCGCCAAAGCAGCGGCAGCGGGCCGCCGCAATGGTTGTCGACGCACCCCTCGCAAGAGGCGAGACAGGCCGATCTGGCTGTATATGCCGAAAAGGTCTTGCCGCTTTATGAGGAAGCGCGCTTGAAAGGCAAAAATGCGAAGTGAATTTTGCTGGCTGGAAATGATGCCTCGCCAGCATGGATTCGCTGTGAAATAATTAAAAATTATCTATTTGCTCTGCTACTGACATGGCGCTTCATACTCTGTACGAGAAACTTTGGAACAGTCACGTCGTCCACCAGGAAGACGATGGTACGGCCTTGATTTATATCGACCGTCATCTGATCCACGAAGTGACGAGCCCGCAAGCTTTCGAAGGACTCAAAATCGCAGGCCGCAAGCCTTGGCGGGTCGGGTCCATCGTCGCGACCGTGGATCACAACACCCCGACGACGCATTGGGAGCGCGGAATCGAAGACCCGATTTCACGCCAACAGGTCGAAACCCTGGACGCGAATATCCGCGCGGTCGGGGCGAAAGCGTATTTCCCGTTTCGCGATGCGCGACAAGGCATCGTGCATGTGATCGGCCCGGAAAACGGCGCAACCTTGCCGGGCATGACGGTGGTGTGCGGTGATTCGCATACTTCCACGCATGGCGCATTCGCATGTCTGGCGCACGGCATCGGCACTTCCGAGGTCGAGCATGTGCTTGCAACACAATGCTTGCTGCAAAAGAAATCAAAGACCTTGCTGATTAAGCTTGAAGGCCCGCTGGGCAAAGGCGTGTCGGCCAAGGACGTCATTCTGTATGTCATCGGCCGTATCGGCACCGCGGGTGGCACTGGCTATGCGATGGAGTTTGGCGGCTCGACCGTCCGCGCGTTTTCGATGGAAGGCCGCATGACCTTGTGCAACATGGCGATTGAAGCGGGCGCGCGCGCCGGGCTCGTCGGCGTGGATGAGGTCACGCTCGATTATCTGCGGGGCCGCGATTTCGCGCCCAAGGGCGATCTTTGGGATAAGGCGGTTGCCTATTGGCGCACGCTGGTTTCGGACCATGGCGCGCAATTCGATCGCGTTATCGAAATCGATGCGCGCGCCATTCAGCCCCAAGTGACCTGGGGCACTTCGCCCGAAATGGTGACAACGATCGACGGGACGATTCCCGACCCCGACAAAGAGACGGACCCCGTGCGCCGTGAAGGTTATGCGCGCGCCCTGCAATACATGGGGCTGACGCCAAGAACGAAAATGACCGATGTGCGAATCGACAAGGTTTTTATCGGCTCTTGCACCAATTCGCGTATCGAAGATTTGCGTGAGGCGGCGATTGTCGCGCGCGGGCGTCGCGTCGCCGACAATGTGAAATTGGCGCTTGTCGTGCCGGGGTCCGGGCCTGTCAAACGCCAGGCCGAAGCCGAAGGGCTCGACAAGATTTTCAAGGCGGCAGGCTTCGAATGGCGCGAGCCGGGCTGTTCGATGTGCTTGGCGATGAATGCCGACCGGCTTGAACCGGGTGAGCGTTGCGCATCGACTTCGAATCGTAATTTCGAAGGACGCCAGGGCGCGGGCGGGCGCACGCATCTTGTCAGCCCCGCGATGGCGGCCGCGGCTGCGATTGCGGGCCATTTTGCCGATGTGCGGGAAATTCTCTGATTGGGGGGCGTGCGTATGAAGCTACTGCAATTGATTCTGGTTGGATTGATCGTGGTTTCTTTGGCCGCGTGCAACACCGTAAATGGCTTCGGCAAAGACGTTGAAAAGGCCGGAGAAGTCATTCAAAAGGGTTCAGGCAAGTAATGGAAAAATTTACTGTTCTCGACGGCTTGGTGGCGCCGCTTGACCGCGCCAATGTCGATACCGACGCCATCATTCCGAAGCAATTTCTCAAATCGATCAAACGTTCGGGTTTTGGCCCGAACCTGTTCGATGAATGGCGTTACATGGATCAGGGGGAGCCGGGCATGGACAATGCTCCCCGCCCGCTGAATCCCAATTTCGTGTTGAATCAGGCGCGTTATCAAGGCGCGAGAATTCTGCTCACGCGCGATAACTTCGGCTGCGGCTCTTCGCGCGAGCATGCGCCTTGGGCGCTTGAGGACTATGGTTTTCGCGCCTTGATCGGAACGAGTTTCGCCGATATTTTCTTCAATAACTGTTTTAAAAATGGCGTGCTGCCGATCAAGTTGTCCGCGCTTGAAGTGGATGCACTCTTCGATCAAGTGAAGACCGCTCCCGGATACAAGCTGCGCGTGGATCTTGCCGCGCAAACAGTCACGCGGCCCGACGGAAGGGTCATTTCATTCGATGTGGACCCTTTCCGGAAATACTGTCTCCTGAACGGTTTTGACGACATTGGCCTGACCTTGCGCCATGCCGAAAAAATCCGTGAATTTGAAGCCCGCCGTCAGGCGGAACAGCCTTGGCTTTTTACCTGAGAGAATCGATGAAAGTTTGTGTTCTTCCCGGCGATGGCATCGGACCGGAAATCATTGCCGAAGCGGTGCGTGTTCTTGAAGCCTTGCGTAGCGACGGCCTCAAGATCGAAATGGAACAGGCTTTGTTGGGCGGCGGCGCGGTCGATGCAACCGGAACGCCTTACCCGGAGGCAAGCCAAAAGCTGGCGCGCGAAGCAGACGCTGTACTGCTCGGTGCTGTCGGCGGTCCGAAATGGGATAACTTGCCGCGTCCGCAAAGGCCGGAGCGCGGTTTGCTGGGTATCCGCAAGGATTTGGAATTGTTCGCCAATCTGCGCCCGGCGATTCTTTATCCCGAGCTTGTCAATGCCTCGACGCTGAAGCCGGAAGTGGTTGCGGGGCTCGACATTCTGATCGTGCGCGAGTTGACTGGCGATATCTATTTCGGTGAGCCGCGCGGCATCGAGCAGCGTGACGGCCAGCGGGTCGGCTGGAACACGATGATCTATTCGGAAAGCGAAATTCGCCGTATCGGAAAAGTCGCATTTGAGGCTGCGCGCCGGCGCGACAAGCGCGTTTGTTCGGTCGATAAGATGAATGTGTTGGAAACGACGCAACTTTGGCGCGATGTGATGATCGAACTGGCCGCCGATTATCCCGATGTCGAACTCTCGCACATGCTGGTCGACAATGCCGCGATGCAGCTCGTGAAAGCGCCGAAACAATTCGACGTGGTCGTGACCGGCAATATGTTCGGCGACATTCTGTCTGATGAGGCTTCAATGCTGACGGGCTCTATCGGAATGCTGCCTTCGGCCTCGCTCGACGCCAACAACAAAGGGCTTTACGAGCCGAGCCACGGCTCCGCGCCCGATATTGCCGGAAAAGGGCTTGCCAATCCTCTGGCGACCATTCTTTCCGCCGCGATGATGCTGCGCTACAGCTTTGATAACGAAGCGGCCGCCCAGCGCGTGGAAACGGCGGTCAAAAAAGTATTGGCTCAGGGCCTACGCACCGGCGATATCTGGGAAGAGGGAACGCGCCGCGTTGGTACGCGTGAAATGGGCGACGCGGTGCTCGCCGCGCTTTAATTTATTAGGATAGTTCGCTAGTGGACAGGCAAGGACGCACGCTTTTGAACGCAATGACGCCGCCTGCGGCGGCGGGTTTTTGCGTGCGTCTTATTACGGACATTGCGACGGCGGGGATTAAAACAATCCCCGTCTGATCTATTTGTCTCCACCGCGATTACGTCTCTGCCTGCGGTGAAGGCGGAGGCAAGGGCGGAGACGGAAAAAGGAATTTCATATGCGTGTCGGTTTCGTTGGTTGGCGTGGCATGGTCGGTTCGGTGCTTATGCAGCGCATGCGTGAGGAAAAAGATTTCGAACTGATCGATCCGGTTTTCTTCACAACCTCGAATGTAGGCGGTAAAGGACCGGATCTCGGGCGTGAATTGCCGCCGCTCAAAGATGCCTCGGATGTCGCTGAGCTGAAGGCGATGGATGTGATCGTCACTTGCCAAGGTGGTGATTACACAACAGAGGTTTACCCGAAGCTGCGCGCGGCTGGCTGGGATGGTTATTGGATCGACGCCGCTTCGACGATGCGGATGCAGGATGACGCGGTGATTATTCTCGATCCGGTCAACCGTAACGTTATCGACGCCGCGCTTGCCAAAGGCGTGAAGAACTATATCGGGGGAAATTGCACGAATTCGATTCTCCTGATGGGGGTCGGCGGTCTGTTCCGCGAAGGCTTGGTCGAGTGGGTTTCCTCAATGACCTACCAGGCGGCAAGCGGCGGCGGGGCCAATCACATGCGCGAATTGCTCAAAGGCATGGGGGTCATTTATTCGGCCGTTGCTGACCAGCTTGCAACACCCGCGTCCGCGATTCTCGACATCGACCGCAAAGTCGCCCAAACCATCCGTGAAGACGTTCCGACCGAGTTTTTCGGTGCACCGCTTGCCGGCGGTCTGATCCCGTGGATCGATAAACAGCTTGAAAACGGTCAGTCGAAAGAGGAGTGGAAAGGCCAGGCCGAGGTTAACAAGATCCTTGGAACGAGCAAAACGATTCCCGTCGATGGCTTGTGCGTGCGGATTGGCGCAATGCGTTGCCACAGCTTGGCTTTGACGTTAAAGCTCAAGCAGGATTTGTCGTTAAGTGAAATCGAGTCGGTTATCAAATCGGGCAATCAGTGGGTCAAGTGGGTGCCGAACGATCGTGAGGTATCCGTGCAAGAGCTGACGCCCGCTGCGATTACCGGCGGGCTCCAGGTCGGCGTCGGTCGAGTGCGTAAACTCAACATGGGGCCTGATTACGTTTCTGCCTTCGTTATCGGCGATCAATTGCTGTGGGGCGCGGCCGAACCATTGCGTCGAATGCTGCGAATCCTGCTCCAGCGCTAGTTTTGTTGGAATAGCGCTGAGTTGGTCTCGCTGCGCAGGCAGGCTCTTATTCGACTTGGCGTCAAAAATTCATGAATCGGTTTAGCTTGCTAGGCTAACCCCATGATGTTATTTTGATAAAACCATCATAAACGGCAGTTTTCTGCAGGCAAGTTTGATGAAAACAAGATTTCGCACAAGCCTAATTGCGATGGCGATCGCCACCCTGCCTTTCTGTTCCTCCGCCGCAGGCCTCGGCCGCATTAATGTGCTGACAAGTCTTGGGCAGCCGCTCCAAGCTGAGGTCGAGGTTTCGGGAACGGAAGAAGAACTCGAAACTTTGAGCGCTCGAATTGCTTCGCCGGAGGCTTTCCGGCGGGCAAATATCGAATACGGGCCGCTCTTTTCATCCTTGCGGGTGTCGGTCGAAAGGCGTGTCGGCGGGGCAGTCGTCAAAATCGCTGGCGACAAACCGATTGACGAGCCTTTTGTCGACATGCTTCTTGAGCTGAATTGGGCCGGCGGACGCCTGGTGCGTGAATACACATTCCTGCTTGACCCGGCTGACAATAAAGAAAAGTTGGCCGCTCAGCCATCGCCGATCGTTCAGCCAGCGGTGCGCGCCCCAGCCAGCCGGGCCGGCGGTGATGGGAAGACTCGCCAAGGCGCGGCGTCGCCTTCGAATGGAGGCGCTGCTCGTCCGCCAGCGTCGGCTGCATCTCAAAGCAGAACGACAACCGCTTCAGGGTCCGGAGAGCATCAGATCCAGCGTGGCGATACGTTGACAGGAATCGCTGAACAAACGAGGCCGGCCGAGGCAACGTTGCGGCAGATGCTTGCCGCGTTGTACACAAATAATCGCGCGAGCTTCATCGGCGGCGATATCAACCGAATCAAGGCGGGGCAAACGCTCAGGGTGCCTGATGCCGAACAGGTAAAAGCACTTTCGAATGCGGAAGTGCGCAGAATCTTGTCCGAGCCTTCGGTCAATTTCTATGGATATCGGAGAAGAGTTGCCGAATCCGTTGCCGCCGGGCCTGCGAGCGAGAGCAAAGCGCAGCAATCGGTTACGGGCAAGATTACGCCCAAGCTGGAAGAGCCGACCAAAGCGGCCGAATCCGGCGACAAGCTGAAAATTTCCAAGACCCAAGCCGGTAATCAAGGCGGCGCGGGAGCAGGCAAGGCCGAGGGTGCCGCCGCCGCGCGGGCACAAGCTTTGGAAACGGATCTTGTGGCGCGCGAAAAAGCCTTGAAAGAGGCAAATGAGCGTGTTGCGCAGCTTGAAAAAAATGTCAAAGAGCTGAAGACGCTCGTAGAGTTGAAAAACCAGGCGCTTGCGGATTTACAGAAGCAGACAAAAGAAAAACTAGCCTCTGTGACTCAAGCCGCAGCGCCTCAGTCACCTCCTGCCGCAGCCAAGACGCAGCCAGCACAAGCGCAGTCGCCTGCGGTCGTAGCTCAGGCAAGCCCGCCTGCAGCGGCTAAAGCCACTGAGCAAGCGCCTCAGGCGCCTGCAAAAAGCGGGGAGGAAACCCCGTTAGATGCATACAAACAACTGATTCTTGGCGGGGCTGGGGCTGCAAGTGCTCCGAGTGCGACGGCAAGTGATTCCGAAAAAACTGCACAGTCGGCGCCTGAGACGGAAGCAGCTGCTGGGGCGCAGTCGAAACCGTCGGTCGAGAGCCATCCGCAGGCATCCGCTCCCGTGGCGCCTCCTGCTCCCGCAGAAGAGGAGCCTGTCGAGGAAGAGCCTGGTTTCCTGGATAATTTTGGCTCCTTGATTGCTGTTCTGGGTGGCCTGGTTGTTGTGGTTGGCGGTTGGCTAGCCTATCGCAGCCGGAAAAATAAACAGGAATATCCGCCTGAAAGCACGACGCTCGGTGCAACCCAGACCAGTCATGAGTCGGTGATCGGTCCCGTTGGCGGGCAGACTGTCGATACGGGTAGCAGTGTGTTGCCGACGGATTTCAGCCAGTCGGGCTTGTCTTCGATCGATACGGACGAAGGCGTTGATCCGGTTGCTGAAGCGGATGTTTATATGGCGTATGGGCGCGATGCTCAGGCAGAGGAAATCCTGCTCGATGCGCTCAAGGCCGATCCGAGCCGGACTGCAATTCATATCAAGCTGTTGGAAATCTATCACCAGCGGAATAGTTTCAAGCAGTTCGAAAATATTGCTACGGACTTGTATACCCAAACAGGCGGCGTGGGTCCCGATTGGGCTAAAGCTGCAGAGTTGGGAGCAAAACTTGATCCGAACAATCCGCTTTACCGGAATGTGCGTAAGGGGGCTCCTGCCGCAGCGGCTGCTGCCGTAATGGAAGATATTTCCTTCCTTGACGGTGGCCCGGGAGAGCCTCAAGCGCAACCGCCCCAAAACGAATTCCCCTCGGCATCTGAGCCGGCAATTGTGCGCTCTGCCGCGCAAGCGGCGCCGCAGGCATTCGGAAGCCCTTCTCCTTCGCAGATGCAAGCGACATGGAGCATGCCGGGTGAGATCGAACAAGCTGCGCGGGCGGGCATGGTCGATGCGTCTCAAGCGCCTCAGCCACCTAAGGCACAGGCGGAGGACCTGGGGCTGGACTTCAACCTTGACTTGGACGTTACTCCGCAGCCTGAGCCGAGCCAGAAAGCTTTTGAAGCCTCCAACATCATGGCGTTCGAGCCTTCCAAGCCGGACATGGAGGATTTGCCGGATGTCGACCTGAGTGCGTCGGTATTGGAAGAGCACGATGCCAGGCTTTCTGCGACTCGAGTCGTCGACTTTGGCGCGAAGCCCGCGGCAGAACCGCTGGTTCTTGACCTTGATGGACTCAATAGTCGATCGGCCAAAACGCCTGCTTCGGAAGAGTTGAGAGTCGCTTCTTCGATTGCTGATGATGCAGAGGCTTTGGTCGATCTTGAAAAGACCAACTACGACGGGAGCGTGCTTGATTTCGCTTTTGACGTGGATAGCACGAACCAGAGCGAAGAAGATCGGGCGATTGATTTGACGGGCATCGATCTGGAGCTGAGTCCGCCATCCCACGATGCCGCGATGATGCAATCCCAGGTTGCGGTCGCGACGATGCCGGAAGGCACATTGCTCGATGAAGAAGTGGACGTCGGCGAAGAGGTTGCGACAAAGCTTGAACTCGCCCGTGCCTATGAAGAAATGCGTGATTTCGAAGGTGCCCGTGAGTTGTTGGAAGAAGTCCTTGCGGATGGTTCGAGCGCTCAGAAGCAAGAAGCCCAAGAGATTCTCGCTCGCCTGCATTAAGCGGACATTCGTTTGCGTTTTAGCTGCTACACCCCTCAGCCAGGGCTCATCCTAATCGGATGGGCCCTTTTTGCTGTCGGACTGCAACAATTGGGACTGGTCTATCTGGCTTATGTCACAGCGATCGTGTCCAGTATCGCGATCGGTTTGGCGCGTTCCAGATTTCTACAGTTACTGCGCAGAAGCCGTTTTCTGATCTTTGCCTTATTCGCAATTTATGCCGCTTTTACATCGGGAGAGCGATGGCCTTTCCTGCCTTCCTGGCTGCCTTTGAGTCGTGAGGGCTGTTTGTTGGGGATGCAGCATGTTTTGAGTCTGATTGGCTTGCTGGCGAGCGTCGCTTTATTGCTTGAACGCTTATCTCTGGCGCGCTTGATCGAGGGGCTTTACAGCATGTCGTCCCCCTTGGTCTTATTCGGCATTGATCGACAACGCGCGGCGATGCGGCTCGTTATGGTGCTCGATGGCTTGCAGTCCAGTGCGGTACGAAACTGGCGCGATTGGCTTGTTCCGTCCCATGAAGCCAGTTTTTCTCCCATCGTATTGCGGCAGAGTAAATGGAAAACCGGAGACTGGTGCCTCCTCTGCGTAATCGTGCTTGCGGTATTGGTTTGGGTTTATTTGGCGTATGAAAATCGCACTTGGACTTGAATACGATGGCTCTCGTTTTGCTGGCTGGCAAAGCCAGCGCGAGCAACGAACGGTTCAAGATGTTTTGGAAACAGCCCTGACTTGTATTGCAGCTAAGCCTGTGCGCACTCATTGCGCGGGCAGAACCGATGCGGGTGTACATGCCGCGGTGCAAGTGGTGCATTTTGAGACCGATGTAAACCGGCCAATCAGCGCATGGGTGAGAGGCGTCAATGCGCTCTTGCCGGATGCTGTTGCGGTCAAATGGGCCGTTGAGGCCGTGCCGGATTTTCATGCCCGCTTCAGCACGCGCGCGCGCGGATATCGCTATTTGCTTCTAAACCGGCCGGTACGGCCGGGCTTGTTGGCAGGAAAAATTGGCTGGTTCCATCGGGCGCTCGATGCGGAGAAAATGGCGTTTGCCGCACAGGCTTTGGTTGGCGCGCATGATTTTTCGAGTTTTCGCGCCGCCGCGTGCCAGGCTGCTTCGCCGGTGAAAACCTTGACCTCTGCATCGGTGACCCGGGTCGGAGAATTGATTACCTTTGAATTCGAGGCGAATGCCTTTTTGCATCATATGGTGCGCAATATGCTTGGCGCTTTGGTTGCGATCGGCAAAGGCAGCCGGCCTCCCGAGTGGATCGGCGAATTGCTTGCGCTGCGCGATCGGAAATTGGCTGCGCCGACGTTCCCGCCGGATGGGCTTTATCTGTCGATGATCGAATACCCGGATGGATTGGGCTTGCCAAATGGCGGGATGATTCGCGCCGCAGCGATGGAGACGTTTTTACCTTGAACCGTACACGCGTAAAAATCTGCGGCCTGACCCGGGAGCAGGATGTCGATGCCGCCGTTGAAGCCGGAGCCGATGCTTTGGGCTTGGTCTTCTATCCGCCGAGTCCGCGTTTTATCGATTTCGATTTGGCTGAGCGGCTATGTCGGCGCGTGCCGCCGTTCGTAACGATAGTGGGTTTATTCGTCAATCCGGCGCCTGCTGAAGTTGAGCAGACTCTGGCGCGTTTGCCGATCCAACTGCTGCAATTTCATGGCGATGAAAACGCAAGTTTCTGTGCAAGCTTTGGCCGTCCCTACCTCAAGGCAATCAGAATGCGTGCAGGGGTCAATCTGCTAGAATCGCAAATTAGCTTTTCCTCTGCTCAGGCACTTTTGCTGGATGCTTTCGTTGAGGGCTATGGCGGCGGCGGAAAAACTTTCGACTGGTCTCTCATACCCTCGACGCTTGATAAGCCGATTGTTCTTTCGGGCGGCTTGTCGGTCGAAAATGTCGAGGCGGCGGTTCGCAGGGTGAAACCGTGGGCGGTTGATGTGAGCAGTGGTGTAGAGATTGCGCGGGGTATCAAGGATCCTGAGCGGATCGCCCGATTCATGGCTGGAGTACGCAATGCAGATGTCTGATACCCCCTACAACTTACCCGATGCCAGGGGGCACTTCGGTCCTTATGGCGGAATGTTCGTTGCCGAAACGCTGATTCCGGCGCTCGACGAATTACGCGCGGCGTATCAGCACGCGCAGCAAGATCCCGCGTTTTTGGCCGAATTCGATTATGAGCTGAAACACTACGTCGGCCGTCCCAGCCCGATCTACCATGCGCGCCGCTTATCGCAGGAACTCGGCGGCGCTCAGATCTTGCTCAAGCGCGAGGATCTCAACCATACCGGCGCTCACAAGGTTAACAACTGTATTGGTCAGGCTTTGCTGGCGCGGCGCATGGGCAAGCCGCGCGTTATCGCGGAGACCGGCGCGGGGCAGCACGGTGTCGCGACGGCGACCGTCGCGGCGCGGTATGGGATGGAATGTGTTGTTTATATGGGCTCCGAAGACGTTAAACGCCAGGCGGCCAACGTCTATCGGATGAAGCTGCTCGGCGCGACGGTCGTGCCGGTAGATTCGGGCTCGAAAACGCTCAAGGACGCGCTCAACGAAGCGATGCGCGATTGGGTCACGCGTGTTGCGGATACCTTCTACATCATTGGAACCGTCGCGGGCCCGCATCCCTATCCGATGATGGTGCGTGATTTTCAGTCGGTCATCGGGCGTGAAGCGATTGAGCAAATGGAAGAAGGTTATGGACGCCAGCCGGATGTGGTGATTGCCTGTGTTGGCGGCGGCTCCAACGCGATGGGGATTTTCCATTCGTATATCCCGAATAGCGCGGTCAAACTCGTCGGCGTCGAAGCGGCAGGCGAGGGAATCGAAACGGGGCGGCATGCCGCTTCGCTGCTGCTTGGCAAACCCGGCGTTTTACACGGCAACCGGACTTACCTGTTGCAGGACGAAAACGGCCAAATTATCGACACGCATTCGGTATCGGCAGGGCTCGATTACCCGGGTGTCGGCCCGGAGCATGCCTGGCTCAAAGACAGCCGGCGCGCCGAGTATGTCGGGATCTCCGACGTGGAAGCGCTCCAGGCTTTCCATACGCTGTGCAAGACCGAAGGCATCATTCCGGCGCTGGAGTCCTCGCACGCGCTGGCCTATGCAATGAAGCTCGCGCCGACCTTACCGGCGGATCGGCTGTTGTTGGTCAATCTTTCCGGCCGAGGCGACAAGGATATGCATACGGTGGCGGAGAAAAGTGGCATTCAGCTTTGAATGGAACCCATCGCTTTAAAGCGTTAAGTAAAACTCATGACACGAATCCAAACGGTCTTTGAACGACTCAGGGGCGAACGCAGAACGGCGCTGATTCCCTATATTGCAGCCGGAGATCCGGAACCCTCGCTGACGCTGCCCTTGATGCGGGCGTTGGTCGATGGCGGAGCGGATATCATCGAACTCGGCGTGCCGTTCTCCGATCCGATGGCGGACGGCCCGACGATTCAGCGCGCCGCGGAACGCGCGCTCAAACATGGCATGTCTTTGCGCATGGTTTTGCAGATTGTCAGCGAATTCCGTGAAGAGAACGAGCGCACGCCTGTCGTCCTGATGGGCTATGCCAATCCGATCGAAGCGCTCGGTGCGGAAAGTTTCGTCAAGATGGCGGCTGCAGCGGGAGTTGATGGTGTATTGGTTGTCGATTATCCGCCCGAGGAATGCGAAGATTTTGCCGCACAGATTAAAGCGGCCGGCATGGACCCGATTTTTCTGCTTGCGCCGACCTCGACCGATGCGCGCATCGACAGCGTCGCCAAAATCGGGCGAGGCTATGCCTACTATGTTTCCTTAACAGGCGTTACAGGCGCGGCTCACTTAAATGTCGCCGATGTCGTAAGCCGTATTCCCACTTTGCAGGAAAAACTTCGAATGCCCGTGGGCGTGGGTTTTGGCATCCGTGATGCGGCTTCGGCGCGCGCAATTGGCGCTGTTGCGGATGCGGTTGTCATCGGTAGCCGTGTCATAGAGGAAATCGAAAACTCTTCCCGTCAAGAAGTCGCCGAAAAGGTGTGCAGCTTCCTGAAGGGGATTCGTTATGCACTCGATGAGACTGTGGTGGAGGCCGCACGATGAGCTGGTTGAACAAACTTCTGCCGCCCAAAATCAAGCGTGATAGCACTGCGCGCAAATCCATCCCGGAAGGGCTCTGGAGCAAATGCGAACATTGCGAAGCGGTGTTGTATCGCTCCGACCTGGAAGGCAATCACCATGTTTGCCCCAAGTGCGGTCATCACAAACGAGTCCGCGCGCGTTCGCGTTTGGATTTGCTGCTCGATCCAGACGGCCGCTTCGAAATTGGCGCGGAAGTGCTGCCCGTCGATCCGCTCAAATTCCGCGATAGCAAGCGCTATCCCGAGCGTTTGTCGGCTGCGAACGATGACACTTCCGAAGCCGATGCCTTGGTTGTCATGCAGGGCGCGATTAAAAACGTTCCCGTCGTTGTCGCCGTGTTCGAATTCGATTTCATGGGCGGTTCGATGGGCTCGGTCGTGGGGGAGCGTTTCATCCGTGGCGTCAACGCGGCGGTTGAGCAAGGTCTGCCTTTTATCTGCTTTACCGCTTCGGGCGGCGCTCGGATGCAGGAAGGCTTGTTTTCGCTGATGCAAATGGCGAAGACGACGGCGGTCCTGACGCGTTTATCGGAACGCAAGCTGCCGTTCATCACCGTTCTTACCGATCCGACAATGGGCGGCGTTTCGGCCAGCTTTGCTTTTGTCGGCGATGTTGTGATTGGCGAACCGGGCGCATTGATCGGTTTCGCTGGCCCGCGCGTGATCGAGCAAACCGTGCGCGAAAAACTGCCCGAGGGCTTCCAGCGTTCCGAATTTCTGCTTGAAAAGGGCGCGATCGATATGATTGTCGACCGGCGCGAGCTGCGCAGCCGCCTGGCGCAGTTGCTTTCGCTGTTGATGCGCCAAGCCGCTCCCAATTAAAAAATAGGTTTTCCCTCGCGTGGCATCCCCCCAGTCTTTGGCTGAATGGCTCGCTTACATCGAGCATCAGCATGTGCGCCCCATCGAACTTGGCCTCGATCGAGTCGCTCAAGTTCGCGATTGGCTTGGCCTGCATTTTTCCGCGCCAATCATCACCGTTGGCGGGACAAACGGCAAAGGCTCGACCTGCGCCATGCTGGAGTCGATTCTCGGCTGCGCGGGCTATCGCACCGGGCTTTACACTTCACCGCATCTGCTGCGTTACAACGAACGCGTGCGCATTGCGGGCGTCGAAGTCGCTGACGAGGTGCTCGCAAACGCTTTTGCGCGCGTTGAGGCAGCACGCGGAGCAGTCCCGCTGACTTATTTTGAGTTTGGCACCTTGGCCGCGCTGTGTATTTTTGCCGACGCGAAGCTCGATGCGATCATTCTCGAAGTCGGCCTCGGCGGCCGGCTCGATGCCGTCAATATCTGCGAGCCCGATTGCACCGTGGTGACGGGCATCGCGCTTGATCACATGGAGTTTCTTGGCGACACACGAGAGAAAATCGGCTTCGAAAAAGCCGGGATTTTCCGCGCCGGACGGCCCGCGATCTGCGCTGATCCACAAGCGCCGCAATCCTTGCTTCAGCATGCCGCCCAAATAGGCGCGGATTTGCGTCTGATCGGGCGCGATTTCGGTTTTTCCGGCGATCGGCAGCAATGGAATTGGTGGGGCAGGACGCAGCGGCGAAGTGGCCTTGCGTACCCGGCTCTGCGTGGCGCGAACCAGTTGCTCAACGCTTCAGGCGCACTCGCAGCGCTGGAATCGATCGCAGAGCGTTTGCCGGTCACGATGCAAGCCGTGCGCGAAGGCTTGCTCAAGCTCGACTTGCCCGGACGTTTCCAGATCCTGCCTGGCCGGCCAACCGTTGTGCTCGATGTTGCGCACAACCCGCAAGCGATTGGCGTGTTGGCGGAAAACATCTCGAATATGGCCTATGCGCCCGAAACGTATGCGGTCATAGGCATGCTTGGCGATAAGGATATCGATGCCGCGGTGCGTTTGATCGAGAAGCGGATCGACCATTGGATCGCGGTTGGACTGGCTGGGCCGCGCGGTATCTCCGGCGAGGACATGGCGCGGCATTTGCGCGAAATTGGCGTGCAAGGCGACATCTCCGTTGCAGAAACGCCGCGGCTCGGTTTCGCCGCGGCACGAGAACGGGCGGAAGACGATGATAGAATCATTATCTTCGGATCTTTTCTGACCGTGGCGGATGTGCTCGCCGTTGTACACTCCTGAAATCTCGCATCAGCCCGTGTTTGTATGGCCGACACCGATACCCAACTCGATCTGAAAAAACGTGCTCGCCGGCGTCTGGTGGGGGCCATGGCGCTCGCACTGCTAGCCGCGGTTATCTTGCCGATGGTAATGGATCGCGAGCCGAAGCAAGCCGATTCTGAAATTCAAATTCGGATTCCGAGCCAGGAAGGTTCCAATTACGCGGCGCGTCCGATTCAAAGCCAGGAGCCAGCTAGCTCTAAGCCGATCATCGATCCGGAGGCGGAGGCAAGTTTGCCGCAGGGCTCCGCAAACATTTCCGCCAATATTCCAAGCGCAGCGCCTATTCCCAGCGAAGAAGCCAGGCCCAAGCCGGATCAATCAAAGCCGGTCAAGAAACCGGACACTCAAACCGCTCAAGCAAAACCGGAACAGAAGCCGGAAGCTCATCCCGAGCCCAAGCCGGTACCTAAACCAGATAACCGGCATGACGATGCTGCCCGTGCGGCGGCACTGCTTGAGGGCAAGCCCCTGGGAAGTTCCAGTTATGTGATTCAGTTGGGTGTATTCAAAGACGCCTCGAATGCCAAATCGGTTTTGGCGGAAGCTAAAGCGGCAGGGTTCAATTCGTTTGTCGAGACCGTTGGCGGCGATAAAACGCGTGTCAAGGCTGGTCCCTTCGAATCGCGCGAGGCGGCGGAGCAGGCCGCTTCAAAACTTCGTAAAGCGGGGCTTTCAGCCGTCATTCAACCGCGCTCTTGATTCATGGCTGTATTCGATTATGTCGTCCTGGCGATTTTGTTCGTCTCGCTCTTACTTGGTGCATGGCGAGGCTTGGTCAGCGAGGTTTTGGCGCTGTTCGCCTGGGTTTCAGCTTTCCTGGCCGCGCGGCACTTTACTGCTTTCGTTGTTCCTTTCTTCAGTCGCTTCGTGGCCGAACCGTTATTGCAGCAAGGTGGCGCGTTTGTGGCGGTTTTTGTTTTGACCCTCCTTCTTTTCGGATTGCTGCGGCTATTGTTGAGAGAGCTGTTGCACGCAATTGGATTGGGGCTTGCGGATAGAACCCTGGGCGCCGTATTTGGTTTGGCGCGTGGCTTATTGATCATCTTCCTGCTGGTCGCTGCTGGAGGCATCACGGATATGCCGAAACAGCCCTGGTGGCAAGGCGCGAGCTTTGCTCCGCCGCTGGAAACGGCTGTTTTAGCATCCAGACCCTGGATGCCGGAACGGATTGCAAAACGAATTCATTATCGATAGGTGAAGCACAATGTGCGGGATTCTAGGTGTGGTCGCGACCACTCCCGTTAACCAGCTTTTGTATGATGGACTGCAGGTATTGCAACATCGTGGGCAAGATGCCGCAGGCATCGCCACCGCCCAGGCCGGTAAGTTCCATATGCATAAAGGGCAAGGGTTGGTACGGGATGTTTTTCGAACCCGCAATATGCGCAACCTTGAAGGTAACTGGGGTATCGGGCATTGCCGTTATCCGACGGCGGGCTCGGCGTATAACTCTGCCGAAGCTCAGCCGTTTTACGTGAATTCGCCATTCGGCCTGATGTTGGCGCACAACGGTAATCTCACGAATTCCGACGAACTTAAACGCGAGATGTACCTCGCTGATCTGCGGCATATCAACACCAATTCCGATTCCGAGGTTCTGCTCAATGTGCTCGCGCATGAATTGCAGGCCCATGCCGTGGGCCCAAAGCTTGATGCCGAAGCGATTTTCAAGGCCGTTGCGGGTGTGCAGCGGCGCATAAAAGGCGCTTACGCTGCCGTGGTCATGATTGCCGGTTATGGCTTGCTGGCCTTCCGCGATCCGCACGGAATCCGGCCTTTGGTGATCGGCCGCAATGATGCAATGGGTGGCGCCGAATATCTCATCGCTTCCGAAAGCGTTGCAATCGATGTGCTGGGCTTCAAATTGATGCGAGATATCGCGCCCGGCGAAGCGGTGCTCGTCGATATTCAAGGCAATCTCAAAAGCCGTGTTTGCGCGCCCGGCCGTCCCCACGCGCCTTGCATGTTCGAGTATGTTTATCTGGCACGCCCGGATTCTCTGATCGACGGTATTTCGGTTTATGAAAGCCGTGTCAAGATGGGTGAATTTCTGGCCGAGCAAATCTTGCGCGAGCATGCCGAGCTGAAGATCGATGTCGTCATTCCCATTCCGGATTCCAGCCGTCCGGCCGCGATGGAGCTTGCGAATCGCCTCGACATTCCTTACCGCGAAGGCTTTGTGAAGAACCGCTATATCGGGCGTACCTTCATCATGCCGGGGCAGGCCGTGCGGAAAAAATCGGTGCGCCAAAAGCTCAATGCGATTCATCAAGAGTTCGCCGGCAAAAATGTATTGCTTGTAGACGACTCGATCGTGCGTGGCACGACGAGCCGGGAAATCATCATGATGGCGCGTGAAGCTGGCGCGACACGGGTTTTCATGGCCTCCGCGGCACCGCCGGTGCGTTTTGCAAATGTGTATGGTATCGATATGCCGACGCGTGCCGAATTGATTGCCTCGGACCGCTCGGAAGAGCAGATCGCGAATGAAATTGGCGCGGACGCCTTGATTTATCAGCGGCTTGAAGACCTTAAAGCCGCGGTCGGGTGTTTGAACCCTTCTATCACGCAATTCGAAACCTCTTGCTTTGATGGTTCCTATGTCACAGGGGATGTGACGGCCGAGTACCTTGAGGGAATCGAGGATTCGCGCGTGCGCAGTGAAAAAGCATCCGCGTCCGAAAAGGATGAAGAAGATGAAAACGATGCAGGGCAGATGGATTTGAATCTGATGGGGATTCGTGAGTAGTAATGTAATTCAGTGCCAATAAATAAAAAAACCGGCTGATAAGCCGGTTTTTTTATTTGCTCATAAGCTTTGGAAACGCAGTCCATCGCTTGGAGTCCATTCCAGCCATTCCGGGCGGGCGTGCCAATCATGCAGCACCCAGCGTTCGCAGATATGGCCATCGATATCGAGCGAATGATGAGCGGGGCGGTGGGTATGGCCGTGAATCAGGTTCGGATAACCGGCTGAGCGTAATGTTTCCGCCACGGCATCTGCATTCACGTCCATGATTTCGCTGCTTTTTTCCTGTTTCGATTGTTCGCTCTGCATGCGAATTTCGGCCGCCATCGCGAGCCGTTCCGCGAGCGGTTTAGCCAGAATCGCCGCGCGCCATTGAGGGGTGCGGACCATCGCCCGGAAACGCTGATATTCGACATCGTCGGTACACAGCGAGTCGCCATGCATGAGCAGATAAGGCTTTCCGCCGAGTTCGATGCGCTGCGGTTCGCTGAGCAGATTGATCGAGGTCCGGTGCGCGAAATCCTCTCCAATCAGAAAGTCGCGATTCCCCGGCATGAAATAAAGCCGGACTCCCGAGGCGGCGAGCTTCGCGAATCCATCGGCGAATGTCCGGGCGGCTGGCTCGGCGAGGAAATCATCGCCGGGCCAAGCGTCGAACAAGTCGCCGAGGATATAGATCGATTCGCAAGCGAGCGCGAGGCCGGAGATATAGCGTGCGAAAGCGGCGCTGGTTTCAGGCCGCTGCGGCGACAGATGCAAATCGGATATGAAGTGAATCATTGCCAGCGTTCGGTGCGCTTACTCGATGATTTCAACGCGCTCGATGACGATGTCTTCGGCCGGAACGTCTTCATAGAAGCTGCGGCGCCCGGTTTTTACGCTGCGGATCGTGTCGACGACATCCATGCCGTCAACGACTTGTCCGAATACGCAATAGCCGAAGCCATTCATGTCGGGCGAGCGGTAATTGAGGAAATCGTTATTCGTGACATTGATGAAAAACTGCGCGGTTGCCGAATGCGGCGCTTGCGTGCGAGCCATCGCGATCGTGCCGCGATCGTTTTTGAGCCCATTCGCGGCTTCGTTTTGAATCGGCTCGCGTGTCGGTTTTTGCGACAGGTCCGAAGTCATGCCGCCGCCTTGGATCATGAAATCTTTAATCACGCGATGAAAAATCGTGCCGTCGTAATGGCCGGCCTGCGCGTATTCAATAAAGTTTTTTACGGTCTCCGGCGCCTTGTCGGCATCGAGTTCAAGCGTAATGATGCCCTTGTTGGTGTGCAGCTTAATCATGGTTTTTCCTGTGTTGAGAGTTCGAATACGGTTATTTGGCGGGCGCGACGGCAACGCGTTTGGCTTGTTTCAGGATAACGGGCTCAACTGGAACGTCGCCCGGACCTGTTTTGACGGCGCCAATTTTCTTGACGACATCCATGCCTTCCACGACCTTGCCGAATACCGCGTAGCCCCAGCCATCGAAGGATGGGTAATCGAGATTGCTGTTGTTATTGAGGTTGATATAAAACTGGGATGTCGCGGAATTGGGGTCGCTTGTGCGCGCCATTGCAACGGAACCGATTTCGTTCCTCAGGCCGTTTTTAGCTTCGTTGGCAATCGGGGGACGCGTCGGTTTTTGACGCATTTGCGTATCAAAGCCGCCGCCTTGTGCGACAAAGCCATTGATGACACGGTGGAAAAGCGTGTTGTTATAAAAGCCCGAGTCGACATAGGCGAGAAAGTTTTCGACTGATTTCGGCGCTTTGTCCGGATACAACTCCAGCATGATTGGGCCGAGATTCGTTTCCAGGCGGACACGCACGTTGTCGGCGGCCTGCGCCAGGCCGGCAAATACGCAGAGCGCCATCAGGCATGCAATGTGTAAGTAGCGTGTCAGGCCGGTTTTTTCTTGACGATATTTCATTGTCTATTCTCCTCGATTCCGTCCAGGTGAGACGGAGTTTCCCGATTGCGGCAGAACTTGGGCTGAAAGACCTGTGTGCTAACATGCGTAAGCTTAAGCAGGGCGTGCGCCGAAGCCTAAACAAAGCATTCTACAGCAAGGCTTGGCCTCGAATCGGAATGCGGTCTGAGCGTATGCGGCGCTTGTTTTTGATTTCTTTTCCGTGTTCCGAATTGCCGGTTTTTGCTGCCATGCTCACGATCTACAACTCGCTTACCCGCCACAAACAGCCCTTTACCCCAATCAAACCCGGCAAGGTTCGCATGTACGTTTGCGGTATGACCGTCTACGACTTATGCCATCTTGGGCATGCGCGCGCTTTTCTAGGCTTCGATATCGTGCAGCGCTGGTTTCGCGCGTCGGGTTATGCATTGAACTATGTGCGCAACATTACGGATATCGATGACAAGATCATTCGCCGCGCCGTGGAGAACAAGGAGCCGATCAAGGCCCTGACCGAGCGCATGATTGCTGAGATGCATCGCGATTTTGATGCCTTGGGAATCGAACGCCCGGATGTCGAACCGCGAGCGACCGATTACGTGCCGCAAATGCTCGATTTGATCGAGAGTCTGGAAGCGAAGGGTTTGGCTTACCAGGCTGACGATGGCGATGTGAACTATGCGGTCCGCAAG
Source organism: Betaproteobacteria bacterium (assembly GCA_009781175.1). Taxonomy (GTDB): domain Bacteria; phylum Pseudomonadota; class Gammaproteobacteria; order Burkholderiales; family Rhodocyclaceae; genus Niveibacterium. The sequence goes on along the minus strand of WQYQ01000009.1, from coordinate 59,491 downwards.
TTTTCCGGCTACGGCAAATTGTCCGGGAAGTCGCTCGATGATTTACGTTCTGGCGAGCGCGTGGCGGTGGATTCGTCCAAACGCGATCCACTCGATTTCGTGCTTTGGAAAGCGGCCAAGGAAACCGAGCCGGCCGATACCAAATGGACTTCGCGCTGGGGAAAAGGACGTCCCGGCTGGCATATCGAATGTTCGGCGATGAGTGGCGCGATTCTCGGCAAAACGCTCGACATCCACGGCGGCGGGCCGGATCTGCGCTTTCCGCACCATGAAAATGAGATTGCGCAAAGCGAAGGGGCGCACGACTGCACGTTCGCGAATTTCTGGATGCATGCGGGAGCCTTGAATGTTGATAGCGAAAAGATGTCGAAATCTCTCGGCAACTTTTTGACGATCCGTGATGTACTCGCGAAATTCAACCCGGAAGTCGTGCGCTTCTTCGTCGTCCGCTCGCATTACCGCAGCCAGGTCAACTATTCCGATGAGCTGCTGCACGATGCGCGGCAAGGACTCAGCCGCCTCTATACCGCTTTGCGCGATGTCGCGCCTGCGCAGATCGAGATCGATTGGAATGTGGGCCATGCCGCGCGTTTCAAGGCCGCCATGGATGACGATTTCAACACGCCCGAGGCGGTCGCCATCTTGTTCGACCTCGCAAGCGAGGCGCAGAAAACCCGGAATGCCGAGACGGCTGGCTTGCTTAAAGCCTTGGCTGGAATTTTGGGCCTCTTGCAGCACGACCCAATCAGTTTCCTGCAAGCCGGAGCACCCACGGGCGGCCCAAGCGCGGGCGAAATCGAGGCTTTGATCGCGCAACGCGTCGCGGCCAAACAGACGCGTAATTTTGCCGAGGCCGACCGGATTCGTAATGAGTTGAAGGCTGCGGGCGTTTTGCTTGAGGATTCTGCGGGTGGAACGACGTGGCGCCGTGCCTGAACACCTTGAAAGGGGAGTAAGACAGCTACGCTGTCGTATCACTCCCCTGTTGCATCGGCCCAACAGTTAGGCGTTTCATATAAGCGGACACGCTCCAGGCGGAGCCGTTTGCCGTATTCGAGTTCGAAGCGCGCGCGCAGTTTTGCGAAGGCGATTGCGGCGAGATTCTCGGCGGTTGGAATCAGGTCGAGAACCACTGTTTTGTGCCCAGGAAGAGACTCAAGGAAGTTGAGAACCTGCGTGTCTCCCTTAAAAACGATGAACGCATGGTCCCATTGGTCGACGATTTCGGCTTTCAGGATGGTTTTCACCTCTGAAAAGTCGAGCACCATGCCTTCGTCCGCCGCGCCGTCTATGGTGATTGGATCTCCTGCCAGAGTGGCCTCGATGACATAGCGATGGCCGTGGATATTGCGGCATTGGCTGCCATGGTGGGGAATGCGATGTCCCGCATCGAATTCCATTTTTCGGGTGATCTTCATTTCAGACAGGTTCTAAAAAACAAAGCGCGGCCCGTTTTCCCGGGACCGCGCTGGCAAGTTACACCAATTCGGACGCTGGCGACTATTGGCCAGCGCTCATACCGCTACCTCTTTTTGCTGGCCTTGGCTTCTTTGCGCAGGTTCTTAAGCATCTCTGGATTGCTGGAGCGCAAATATTCGATCACGTCGACATCGTCACGGCGGATTTTGGAGATATCCACCTGATCGACGTGTACAAGCTTGAGTAAAGCCTGTACCGGACGCGGGATCGCTCGTCCGCTTTCGTAGCGCGACCCACCGCTTTGCGTGACGCCAATCTTGGACCAGAACTGCGACTGGTTCATGCCGAGTTTGCGGCGGATTTCGCGAACATCAACCTTTTCATTGCTTTTCATAGTGGGGTAAACCTCGCTCTCTCAGGTTCTCGTCCCGGCCATAAAGCTGGCCTGTTCAGTAAATGACGGTCCTCGACCGTCGCTTTAAGTATAAATCAATATTCGCTTGCCATAGTCCGCAAGTGGAAATTCTGAATTGTTTTGCCGTTAAAGACTGTTTCTATTTCCTCCAAACTTGTGGAGTAATGGCTCCTGGATTGTCTAGGCAGTGTAATCGAAAAATGCGTATGTCGTTTTCAATTTTGCACTAATTCTTTATCCGCCCTCGTTCAGAATCCTGTCTTTACAGGGAATACGGGGCGCCTAAGATCCAGCCCTCGATTGGATCGATCACATCAGGCAGGCCAAAGTTCCGTTTGCGCTGTTGCCAGGCCCAACCCGCCTGGATAAGCGCTAGAACCGCGTCGAGCTGATCGCCGCGAGCGTCTGCAATCAGCGCGTTTGAATCTGCCGCGCTGCATTGCAGCGATATGCACAGCGGGTGCTTGCCGCTTTTCAATGCCGTCAGAATGCGCCGGCGAGCCTCGGCCCGTTCGGATGTTTGCTTGCGCAGCTCATCGCTTTTATAAGGACGGGTTGCGATGGCGCGTGCCAACAGACCTGGGTAGGCTTCGAGCGCAATCCGCATAGGGTCGCCCGAATGCTGGCCGGGCAGATGCAGTCCTGCCGCGAGTAGGCGTGGTGCTCCGGCGAGGAACATCAGGCCGACGGGTGGATTGACGAGCTTGAACGGGCTGTGCGAAACGGCGGGGCGATCGGTTGCGCGATGTGGATAACGCGAGCCTTTCGCACGAGACTGGCGGTCGGTGTCGAGCGCCGCACGAAAAGCCGTTTTCCCAAGATGATGACAATGACGTACCAATGCAGCCCATTCCAAAGGCCAGCCGAGGCTGAATACGCCTTCGCGCGGCAGACCAAAAGGAAAGTCAAAAGCGCCCAGCCAAGGGCCTGGTCTTTGCAGCAATTTTTCAAAAGATGGCCAATCGGGGAAGTTTTCAAGCGCTTCGAATTTCAGGATATTGCCGGACAAGCGCCCGCGTGCGGCGGTGATCGGCTTGCGGGCCGAAGGCGCGGAGGTGAAGTCGACACCTATCAATTCGAAGCTTTCGTCTTTTTGTTCGGCCCAGCTAAAAACAGGTGACGATAAGTGTGGAGGCATGAACTAAAGAAAGACTTTTAGGGCCGGAGCGAGAGGATCGTTCTACAGCATTTCTGTGACTGTATGAACGTGAATCACCCCAAACTGAAGCTTGGGGTTTCTTCGCCACGAGTCGGAGGCGCTTTCGACGCCAATGAGCACTTGTCTCGCTTATCCCACCATAAATGGCGGGGTTGCGCTCGACTCGTGGTCAGACTGTATGCACCCGACTTTGCCGCGGCACATGGCGTGCAAGAAAATCCATTTGATCCGCCAGGATGTTGCGGTTGCTCAGAATCAGATATTCCGCCTTGTTCGGCACATAGGGCGCATAGAGTAGTTGCATATGCGCTTGTTCTGGCGTCCGGCCGGCTTTGCGTTGGTTGCAATGGCGGCATGCGGTGACGACATTCATCCAGACATCGCGTCCGCCGTGCGAAACCGGCACAATGTGGTCGCGCGTCAGTTTTTGCCCTGAAATCGTTGTGCCGCAATAGCCGCATATATGACGGTCGCGCTGGAAAAGTTCCCGGTTTGAAAGCGGCGGGATCTGGCTCAGGTTGTGCGCGCCAAGGGTCTTCCCTTTGATTGCGATGATGCTGTTGGTTGTAATGCACGAGCGTTCGCCTGTGTCGCGGCGGATTCCGCCGAAATAGGTGAACTCGTGATCGCCCGCATCCCAGGCGACTTGGTGCCGGGCGTAGCAGACAACCGCATGCTGCCAGCTTATCCAGCGAAAGGGTTGACCATGCATATCCAGCGTGAGAATGAGCGGCCATTTTGTAGTGTGAGCAATCATGCCGCGTTCAACAAGGATCAAGGCTGGCTCCTCGATAAGATCCTCGAAAGTCAGTGAAGCATACGCCCTATGGACATGGAGCCCATCGCAAATGCCAAGAATGAAACCGCTTGGTCTGCGTCTTCGTTGCGCAAAGCACTGTTGCTTTCGATACTCCTGCATGCGTTGCTGTTAGCCGGTTTGCAGCGTCCGCTTACGCTCAAGATGGCGAGCACGCCAACACCCGCAACGCCGATTAAGTTACGTTGGTTAAACGACAAGCACCCGATGTCGGCGTTGCCGCATACCGACAAGGCGACTGGCCGTAACGACTCTGCGGTATTGACACGACTCTCTTTAGAGCGCGCGGAGAGAGTTCAGGTTCCCGCCGGCCGCAAGAGGATTTCAAAGCAAGCTCCTGCGAATACGACAAATCGCCGACGCAGTGGCGAGATACAAAGGCAGCAGAGCGAGCCAGCTTCCGCCCCGGAAGATGCCAATGTGTTACAGGTTTTGGACCCCGCCGCGCTGCGGGCTTTCCGGATTGCATTGGCCTTGTCGGGCGCACAAGCGATTCCGCCCGCCGGCACACCGTCCGGTACGGCAACACTGCGGCTGCGTTTTGCGATGGGTTTGCTGGTCGCGGTGGATTTATTTTCCGCTTCCGGCGATCCGAAGCTGGATGCGTGGCTGATTGAGCGTTTCAAACAGGGCGAGCAAAGCACGCCACTGCCTGTGGCCCTGCGACGCGGAAATTTTGAAGTGCTGTTGCCAATCGAGTGGCGCGACGAATAGGGAAGTGAGCGTCGCTAACAAAACCCATCGCAGCGGTGCAGGCAAGGCGCCACAAGGTACGGCAAGTGAGCGCAACGCAGCATGCAGGGTTTTGTTAGCGGCTCAGGGCGCAACGGTTTCGCGCAAAGCCGCGTCAAGACTCAAAGCGGGGCGCCAATGCAGCGCTTCAAACAGCGGCGTCGCATCGACCTCCAGTGAACCAAGCAAGCGTATTGCTTCGGGGCCGCGTCCGGCGAGGCTGAGCATTGTTTTGAGCATAGCCGGCGGAAATGGGAATAGCCGTGCTGGTTTGCCTAAAGCCCGTCCAATCGCGCGGAGCAAATCCGGGGTCGAAACCGGCTGACTGTCGTCGATCAAAAACCGACGGCCGGCGATGGCAAAATGCGGCTCAGCGAGCAAGGCCAAAGCCTCCACGAGATGAGCGACGAAAACCAGACTGCGCCGATTGTCGATCGCGCCAAGCGGCAAGGGCCAGCCGCGTGCGACCCAATCGATCATGCGACGGAAATTCGCGCCGACCCGGGGCCCATAGATCAACGGCGGACGCAGGATGACGGGTTCGACAGTTTTTGCCGTGGCGAGCAAATGCGTTTCAGCTTCCAGCTTCGACTGGGCATAGGCATCGGGCGGAACGGGCTGATCGGTGTCGCAAAATGGCCTGCCATGAGGACTGATGTCGCCAAGCACTTTGAGCGAGCTGAGATAAACGAAGCGGCGGACACTTGCCTGTTCGCTTGCCTGGGCCAGGCTTACGGTAGCGTCCCGGTTGACGCGCAGAAAGGCGTCCAGTGGATCGGCTTGCGTTTCGCGCATGACGTGCACGCGTGCGGCAAGATGGAAAACCGTGTCGACGCCGCGCAGACTACCTGCCCAGTTGGGCTCCTGGGCCAAGTCGCCGATTGCGACGCATTCGTCCCAAGGTCCTGCGGCAATCGAGCGCAACGCTGCGCGCACGCGCCAGCCGCGGCTTTTCAAATGTTCAACCAAGGGGCGGCCAACAAAGCCATTGGCGCCTGTGACGAGAGCGAGACGTTCGGACATTGCGTAATTGTGCTTCAAGCGACAGCTAATTGGGTGGGTGCTGGACGGCGCTGTTTTGTTTGCGTAGCATGCGGCGCCCTGCGGACAGGCTTCTTCTCATTTATGTTTCAAGCTGCGCGCGCATGCGGAATCGATTTTGGAACCTCTAATTCCACGGTCGGCTGGCTACGCCCCGAAAATCCCGTCTTATTGCTCTTGGAAGAGGGCCGGCCGACTTTGCCGTCCGCCGTTTTTTTCAACGCGGATGAAGATTCGGTTTCTTTCGGCCGCGCCGCTTTGGCCGAGTACCTTGAAGGCTATGATGGCCGCTTGATGCGTTCGCTCAAAAGCTTGCTGGGTTCGAGTTTGATCGACGCCGGTACTGAAGTGCAAGGCCGTCAGTTGTCGTTTCGCGATTTGCTGCAATGCTTCATCGCGGAGTTGCGCAAACGGGCCTGCGCTTTAAGCGGGCGCACATTTGACGAGGCAGTTTTTGGCCGCCCGGTTTATTTCGTCGATGGTGATCCCGCCGCCGACCGCAAGGCCGAAGCCACGCTGGAGGAAATCGCCCGAGCGGTGGGTTTTCGCTATGTGAGTTTTCAATTCGAACCTATCGCCGCGGCGTTCCATTACGAACAGAGCTTGATGTGCGAAGAGCTTGTATTGATCGTCGATATCGGCGGCGGCACGTCCGATTTTTCGCTGGTGCGCCTTTCGCCCGAGCGGGCGAAGTCTCCCGAGCGGCGTGAAGATGTGTTGGCGAATGCGGGCATTCATATCGGCGGCACCGATTTCGACAAAGCGTTCAGCCTTGCCGCGGTCATGCCGATGCTCGGTTATGGCTCGGCGAAGCAGAACGGCACCGCAATGCCGGCGACGCCATTTTTCAATCTGGCAACCTGGCACACGATCAATTTTTGCTACACACGCAAGGCGTGGGCTGAGTTTCAGGACATGCACCGCGACGCCAAGGAACGCGACAAACTCGATCGGCTGCTCAATCTTGTCAGCCAGCGCGACGGTCATTGGCTCGCTTTGCAAGTCGAACAAGCCAAGATCGCGCTTTCCGAAACGGAACACGTTGCGCTTTTGCTTGAGCGGATTACGCGCTCTGGCGGACTGAGCGAACAACGCCTGGAGCGTGCGATCTTCGAGGCGGCCGTGGATGCTTTGGTCGAGCAGGTGGCGGCAACCGTGAGCCAAATGTTGCGCGATGCCGGCATTGTCAAAGAGCAGGTCGGCACCATCTTCTTCACCGGCGGATCGAGTGGTGTGCCTTTGCTGCGCCAGCGCGTCGCGGCCTTATTGCCGCAGGCGCGTGCGGTCGAGGGCGATCTGTTCGGCAGTATCGGCGCGGGTCTGGCGGTCGAAGCGCTACGCCGTTACGGGTGACGCTAGACCGTCGCGGAGACTTGATTCGTTGATCTTCACCACCGTCGGCGTTTGCCGTGCAAAAAGGGCTGAGTCCTGTGCGATACAGGACTCAGCCCTTGCGGTTTTTGGCTGGACACTAAATCAAGCTTCCGAATCGCGCAGCGCGCGGCGGCGCTCGTGTTCCTTCAGGTGGCGCTTGCGCAGACGGATCGACTGCGGCGTGATTTCGACGATTTCGTCGTCGGCGATGAACTCGATTGCGGATTCAAGCGTGAGTTGGATCGGCGGTGTGAGCACGACGGCCTCGTCCTTGCCCGATGCGCGGACGTTGGTCAGTTGCTTGCCTTTGACCGGGTTGACGACGAGATCGTTATCGCGCGAGTGGATGCCGATAATCATGCCTTCATACAGTTTGTCGCCCGGGCTCACGAACATGCGGCCGCGATCCTGCAGATTGAACAGCGCATAGGCCACGGCTTCGCCGTCGTTCTGCGAGATCAGCACGCCATTGCGCCGTTCGCTCATGGCGCCCGCCATTGGGCCGTAATCGTCGAAAACGTGGCTCGCGAGCCCCGTGCCGCGCGTCAGCGTGAGGAATTCGCCCTGGAAGCCGATCAGGCCACGCGCCGGAATCCGGTATTCGAGCCGCACGCGGCCCTTGCCGTCGGGCTGCATATCCTGCAGTTCACCGCGGCGGCGGCCGAGTTCTTCCATGACCGCGCCCTGGTGCCCCTCTTCGACATCGACGGTGAGCATTTCGTAAGGCTCGCTCTTGACGCCGTCGATGTCCTTGAACACCACGCGCGGACGGCCAACCGCGAGCTCATAGCCTTCGCGGCGCATGTTTTCGAGCAGAATCGTCAGGTGCAATTCGCCGCGACCCGAGACTTCGAATATGTCCGAATCGCCTGTATAAGTGACGCGCAGCGCGACGTTTTTCAGCAGTTCTTTTTCGAGCCGTTCGCGGATCTGGCGGCTGGTGACGAACTTGCCTTCGCGGCCGGCGAGGGGCGAGGCATTGACCATAAAATTCATCGTCAGCGTCGGTTCGTCGACGGCGATCGGTTTGATCGGATCGATGGTCTCGGGATCGCAGATCGTGACGCCGATGTTGACCTGATCGATGCCCGAAACCAGCACAATATCGCCGGCTTCGGCCGATTCGGCGGGGCTGCGTTCGAGGCCCTTGAAGGTCAGCACTTGGCCGACCTTGGCCTTGCCGCGGCTTTCTTCGCCGTAAACGATGGCGACTTCCTGGTTCGGGCGGATGCGGCCGCGGCGGATGCGGCCGATGCCGAGCTGGCCGATGTAGGTCGAATAGTCGAGCGAGCAGATCTGCAGTTGCAGCGGCGCGTCGGCATCGACGTCGGGTTGCGGCACGTGCTGCAGAATCGCTTCGTAGAGCGGCTGCATGTCGCTGCCCGGCTGGCTGGCGTCGAGCATTGCGTAGCCGTTCAGCGCCGAGGCGAAAACGACCGGGAAATCGAGTTGTTCCTCGGTCGCGCCGAGTTTGTCGAAAAGATCGAAGGTGTGGCTGATGACCCAGTCCGGGCGAGCGCCGGGACGGTCGATCTTGTTGATGACGACGATCGGCTTGAGGCCCATTGCGAGTGCTTTGCGCGTGACGAAACGCGTCTGCGGCATCGGGCCTTCGACGGCATCGACGAGCAGCAGCACCCCATCGACCATCGAGAGCACGCGCTCGACCTCGCCGCCGAAATCGGCGTGGCCGGGGGTGTCGACGATATTGATGTGGGTGTCGCCGTACTGGATGGCGCAGTTCTTGGCGAGAATCGTGATACCGCGTTCACGTTCGATGTCCCCGCTGTCCATAATGCGCTCGGCAACCTGCTGGTTGTCGCGGAAAGTGCCCGATTGGCGTAGAAGCTGGTCCACCAGGGTGGTTTTCCCGTGGTCGACGTGGGCGATGATGGCGATGTTGCGAATAGCGCGGCTCATGGAAAGAGGTCCAACTTTGCGAAAAACCGTGGATTTTAACATGTGCTTGTGGCACCGCAGCATATGTTCTTTTAATGCGGTGCTACCATCACAGCCCCAAATTTAGAACAGAACAGTCAGTTGAACATGCTTGCGATCATTGGCGGTACAGGGCTTACGCAGCTCGCGAACATGAATATCGAGCGCAGAGAGATCGCGCGAACGCCGTATGGCGAGCCTTCAGGGGTGCTGCTTTTCGGCCGGATCTGCAACCAGCGCGCCGTTTTCCTGGCGCGCCACGGCTACGGCCATACGATTCCTCCGCACAAGGTGAATTACCGCGCAAACCTTTGGGCAATCAAAGAGGCCGGCGCAACCGGCATTTTGTCCGTTGCCTCGGTCGGCGGCATCCGCGCCGATCTGGGGCCGGGGACTTTGGTCGTGCCGCATCAGATCATCGATTACACCTGGGGGCGCGAGAGTACGTACTTTGAAGAACTCGATCGCAGTGTCGTGCATATCGATTTTACGAACCCCTATGATGAATTGTTGCGGCAGCGCCTGTTGGCGGCCGCGCATAGGGCGGGGGAGCCGATTGTCGATGGCGCGGTCTATGGTGCCACGCAAGGCCCGCGTTTGGAAACGGCGGCGGAGATCAATCGTTTGGAATGGGATGGTGTCGACGTCGTCGGCATGACTGGCATGCCGGAAGCCGCGCTCGCCCGCGAACTTGAACTGCCCTATGCCGCGCTCAATGTCGTTGCGAATTGGGCGGCGGGCCGCGCCGAAAGCCGCCAGGAGATCTGCTTTACAAGTATCGAGGGCACTTTGCAGCAGGCGATGGGGAAGGTGCGCCAGATCCTTGAACATGTGTGCGAGGTATAGCCGGTGATTCGCGAAGTTCTGCGCATGGGAGATCCGCGCCTGCTGCGCGTAGCGCGCCCGGTGGCGCAATTTGGTACCCCTGAATTGCGTGGTTTGATTGAGGATATGTTCGACACGATGCGCGCTCTGGACGGCGCGGGTCTTGCTGCGCCGCAGATTGGCGTCGATCTACGCGTGGTGATTTTCGGCGTCGCCGCCAATCCGCGTTACCCGGATGCCGATCCGGTGCCGATGACTGTGCTGTGTAACCCGCGGATCGAGATTCTCGAACATGAGCAGGAGGATGGCTGGGAGGGGTGTCTATCGCTCCCGGGCCTTAGAGGTGTCGTCCCCCGCTATCGCAAGCTTCGCTATGCGGGATTCAGCGAGAAGGGAGAGCTGATCGAGCGTACCGCGGAGGGCTTCCATGCGCGCGTTGTCCAGCACGAATGCGATCATCTCGATGGCGTTCTTTATCCGATGAGAATCCATGATTTCCGGGACTTCGGTTTTACCGATGTCATTTTTCCGGATACTTGAATTAGATCCTCAACTGTTCCAACAACGCACTTTCGATCTTGACGGTCGCGCTGCTGCTGCTAAGTTCTGTGCCGCTGATCAGAAACGTATCCTCGGCGCGTTCTCCGAGCGTCGAAATCTTGGCCGTATGCAGATTGATTCCGTGCTCGGTCAAAATCGAGGCGATCGTATAGAGCAAACCCGGCCTGTCGGCCGCGGTGACCGACAGGATGTGGTACTGCCCGCGTTCGTCGGGGGCGATGCTGACTTCCGGCGCGATGGGAAAGTGGCGCAATTGGCGCGAAAGCCGTCCTTTAGAGGGCTGGTCCGGCGGCCCGGCTGACTGCAGACGCGCGACGAGTTCATGCTCAATGAGCGAAACGATGTCGCGATAGTTTTCTTCTTCTCCGTCGGGGTATAGCAGCACGAAGCTGTCGAGCGCGTAGCCATGTTGCGTCGTATGGATCTTGGCGTCGAGAATGCTCAGGTTCTGCTTGCTGAAGAATCCGCACAGGCGCAGGAACAGATCCTTCGAGTCGGGCGCGTAGACCATGACCTGCAAACCGCGGTCGATATGACTCGGGCGCGCCTTGACGACGGGTTCCGCCGTGGTCGGACGATAGTAAAGCATGCGTGTATGCCAGACGATTTCGTCGATGCTGTGACGCATGAAGTAGACCGTGTCGAGCTCTTTCCAAAACGCGTTTTCGGTGTCTGGAGCAAGGCCGAAATAGCGCAAGCGGACGCGGGCCTCCTCCTGCCGCTCGGCAAGTCCTTTGACTTGCTCTGGCGTATTGCCGCGGAGCAGATGCCGCGTGGCATAAAACAGGTCTTCCAGCAGCTTGGCTTTCCATCCGTTCCAGACCTTGGGGCTGGTGCCGCGGATGTCCGCATGGGTCAGCAGATAGAGCCCGATCAGGCGGTGCTCGTTGCCGACGAGTTCGGCGAAATTGCGGATTACATCGGGGTCCGACAGATCGCTTTTCTGCGCGACGCGGCTCATCGTCAAATGCTGCTCGACGAGCCAGCCGATCAGCGCGGTGTCGTCCTCGGATAAACCGTGGGCGACACAGAATTCGTAGGCGTCCTGCATGCCGAGTTGGGAATGATCGCCGCCTCTCCCCTTGGCGATGTCATGAAACAGCCCGGCGATGTAAAGCAGCCAGGGTTGTTCGAACGCGCTCATCAGCCGCGTGCACAGCGGGTATTCATGCGCGTGCTCTTCCATCGTGAAGCGGCGCAGATTGCGCATGACCTGCAGGATGTGCTGATCCACGGTGTAGACGTGAAACAGATCGTGTTGCATCTGGCCCACGATACGGCCAAAGGCAGGCAGGTAGCGGCCCAGGATTCCGTATTGATTCATCCTGCGGAATTCATGCGTCAGGCCGCGTTTTTGCTGGAACAGGGCGAGGAAGCGGGCACGGTTTTCGGGCTTTTGCCGGAACGCTTCATCTACATGGATGCGTGCGTTCCAGAGCGCTCGCAGCGTGCGCGCCGTCATACCTTTGAGGTCGGCGTGCTGCTGCATGATCAGAAACGCTTCGAGGATCGCCTCGGGTTCGTCCAGGAATACCGTGTCGTGCGTAATGTCGAGCAGTCCCTGGCGTTTGTTGAAGCGCGGGTTGATCGTTTCGGGCGTTGCGTCGCCCGAAGGGAATACTCGCGCCGCCATGTTCTGCAGCAGCAGGGTATTCAGTTGCGTGACCTTTTTGGCCGCGAGGAAATAACGCTGCATCAGGACTTCCGAGGCGCGTTGCGTCGGCGTGCCCGCGATGTCCATGTGCTGCGCCAGGGCTTCCTGATAGTCGAACAAGAGCCGGTCTTCGCGGCGCTGCGCCAGATGGTGCAGCGAAATGCGAATGTTTTGTAGCAGACGTTCGACTTTTTCCAGCTCGGCGCATTCTGCGTGAGTGATCAATCCGCGCGCGGCGATTTCTTCCCAACTTGTGCCGTAGCCGGCTGCGAGCGCAATCCAGGTGAGCATCTGGAGATCGCGCAGTCCGCCCGGGCTCTCCTTGCAGTTCGGCTCAAGCGCATAGGGCGTGTCGTTGAAACGGTTGTAGCGCTGTTCCTGTTCCGCGCGTTTCGCAATAAAGAAGGCTTCAAGCTTGAATTGCCGTGCCGCTTCGATCAGGCGGTCGAATAAGGCTTGACTGCCCGTCAATAGGCGCGCTTCAAGCAGATTCGTCTGAACGGTGACATCGGCCGCTGCGACCTCTGCACACTGTTCGACCGTCCGGACGCTATGCCCGATGTCCAGCCCAAGATCCCACAGGCGGCTGACCATGCATTCGATCGTTTGGGTCAATGCGGCGCTCGGCTCATCCGCAAGCAAAATCAGAATATCGACATCGGAGTAGGGGAAAAGCTCGCCGCGCCCATAACCGCCAACGGCGACCAGACTTGCCGATGGCGGCATCTGGCAGAGAGTCCAAAGCTCTCCGAGCGCCGCGTCGACAAGCTTCGCGTTTTGCGTGAGCAAATGCTTCGGGTCGGGCGCGGCCTCATAGGCTGCGCGGAGTTGCTGCCGTTGCGCCGCAAGCCGCTGGCGCAAGTTCTCGCCAGAGCCGGAGTCGGACAAACTGCTCATTGGCCGTTTGCGAATTGTTTGGCGACGATGTTGGGAATCGGCGGCATGCCGGCGGAAACGGTCAGCGGCTCCACTCCTGTTTCGGTGACGAGGACGGTGTGTTCCCATTGTGCGGAGAGGCTTCTGTCCTTGGTCACGATCGTCCAGCCGTCGGGCAGTTCGGAGATATGCCGCTTGCCAGCATTAATCATCGGCTCCACTGTGAAGATCATGCCCGCCCTGAGTTCCACGCCCGTCCCCGCCCGGCCGTAGTGCAGCACCTGGGGTTCTTCGTGAAACTTGTGGCCGATTCCGTGCCCGCAAAACTCCTGCACGACGGAAAAACCGGCGGCTTCCGCATGGCGTTGAATGGCGTGGCCAATATCGCCAAGAAACGCGCCGGGGCGGACCTGGGCGATACCCAGCCACATACATTCATAAGTCACGGCGCACAAACGCTTGGCGAGGATGGAGCCTTCGCCGACGATGAACATCCGGCTCGTGTCGCCGTGAAAGCCATCCTTGATGACGGTGATGTCCAGGTTGACGATATCGCCGCGCTTGAGCGTTTTTTCGCCGGGAATGCCGTGGCAAACCTGATGATTGATCGAGGTGCAGATCGATTTGGGGTAGGGCTTATAGCCGGGTGGGGCGTAATTCAGCGGGGCGGGGATCGTGCCTTGCTCGTTGACCATGTAGTCATGGCACAGGCGGTCAAGCTCCCCTGTCGTAACGCCCGGCTGGACAAAAGGCGTGATGTAGTCGAGCACTTCGGCTGCGAGCCGTCCAGCGACGCGCATGGCCGCGATTTCTTCGGGGGTTTTGATCGTGATACTCATGCAGGAATCCTGTCCAAATGCGAAGACTAGCTTGTTTCGCGCGATGCCAGCAAATACCGGATGGCACGGCCTTTGCCGGCGCTTGACTTGAGCGGCAAGCTTCGATCTTGCTATAATATTTAGCTTGGCTGCATCTGCTACCAGATGCGGTACATCACACGCTCTCGTTTCAAGGGTCCCGCATAAGCGGGCGGGGTTGCGATCTCTGCGCAACTCGCGGGAGCGGAGGTTAACCCTTTACTCGGAGAAATCCTATGTCCGTCACTATGCGCCAAATGTTGGAGGCCGGCGTTCACTTCGGCCACCAGACCCGTTTTTGGAATCCCAAGATGGCCTCGTATATCTTTGGCCATCGCAACAAGATTCACATCATCAACCTCGAAAAGACCATGGCCAAGTATCTTGAGGCTATGGATTTCGTGCGCAAGCTGGCCGCTAACCGTGGCACGGTCATGTTCGTCGGCACCAAGCGTCAGGCGCGTGAAATTCTCGCCGAAGAAGCGCAGCGCGCCGGCATGCCCTATGTTGATGAGCGCTGGCTCGGCGGGATGCTGACCAACTTCAAGACGGTCAAGCAGTCGATCAAGCGCCTGAAGGAAATGGAGCAGATGTTCGAAGACGGCTCGGTTGAGAAGCTGTCGAAGAAGGAAGCCCTGATGGCCTCCCGCGAACTGGAGAAGCTGCAAAAATCGATCGGCGGCATCAAAGAGATGAGCGGCCTGCCCGACGCGCTGTTCGTCATCGACGTCGGTTACCACAAGATCGCGATTACCGAAGCCAAGAAGCTTGGCATCCCGGTCGTTGCCGTTGTCGATACCAACCATTCGCCTGAAGGCGTCGATTACGTTATCCCCGGCAATGATGATTCGAGCCGTGCGATCCGCCTGTATGCGCGCGGCGTTGCGGATGCGGTCCTCGAAGGGCGCAGCCACGTCATCAACGAAATCGTTGCCGCCGGCCAGGACGAATTCGTGGAAGTCCAGGAAGGCGCTGAAGAGCAGGCTTAATGCTCGCAGCAACCGTCGAATTAAAAGATTAAAGGAGTCACCATGGCGGAAATTACCGCAAGCATGGTCAAGGAGCTGCGTGAAAAAACCGACGCTCCGATGATGGAATGCAAGAAGGCCCTCACCGAAGCCGGGGGCGATGCGGCAAAGGCTGAAGAAATCCTGCGTGTGAAGCTTGGCAATAAGGCTTCCAAGGCGGCTGCCCGCGTTGCCGCGGAAGGTGTCGTCGCCACCTATATTTCGGCTGACGGCAAACTGGCTGCGATTATTGAAGTCAATAGCGAAACCGATTTTGTCGCGAAGAACGACGATTTCCTCAAGCTCGCGCGCGATTGCGCCGAACTGGTTGCGACGCAGAACCCCGCCGATGTCGCCGCGCTCTCCGCGCTGCCGCTTGGCGAAGGCACGGTTGAATCGGTGCGCACCGCCCTGGTCGGCAAGATCGGCGAGAACATGTCGATCCGCCGCTTCACGCGCATCGCCGCGGAAGGCAAGATCGCAAGCTATGTCCACGGCGGTTCGAAGATCGGCGTGCTGGTCGATATCGTTGGCGGCGATGATGTGCTTGGCCGCGATATCGCAATGCATATCGCAGCGTCCAAGCCGAAGTCGCTGGATGCTTCAGGCGTATCCGCCGAACTCGTCGAGACCGAGCGCCGTGTTGCGATCGAGAAGGCCAAAGAGGCTGGCAAGCCGGAAGCGATGCTGGAAAAAATCGCTGAAGGTTCGGTGCAGAAATTCCTTAAAGAAGTCACGCTCCTGGGGCAGCCCTTCGTTAAGGATGACAAGCTGACGATCGAAGCCTTGCTGAAGTCGAAATCCGCGAAAGCCGCTGGTTTCGTGCTCTACATCGTTGGCGAAGGCATCGAGAAAAAGCAGACCGACTTTGCCGCCGAGGTTGCCGCACAGCAAGCCGCCGCAGCTCAGCGTTAAGGACGCGCCAGCACATGACGACTCCTGTCTATCGCCGTATTTTGCTCAAGCTTTCCGGTGAAGCCCTGATGGGCGATGATGCTTTTGGCATCAACCGGGAAGTGGTTTCCCGAATCGTGCAAGAGGTGACCGAGGTTGTGCGCCTCGGCGTCGAGGTGGGGGTCGTCATTGGCGGCGGCAATATTTTTCGCGGCATGGCTGGCGCTGCGGGCGGAATGGATCGCGCAACGGCCGATTACATGGGCATGCTTGCGACGGTCATGAACGCGATGGCTTTGGCCGACGCGATGAACCGTTCCGGATTAACCGCACGTGTTCAGTCTGGCTTGAACATGGAAGTTGTCGAGCCGTATATCCGTGGTAAGGCGATTCGCTATCTCGAAGACGGCAAAGTCGTTATCTTTGCCGCGGGGACCGGAAATCCATTTTTCACGACCGATACGGCGGCCGCATTGCGCGGCGCGGAGATTGGCGCCGAGATTGTGCTCAAGGCCACCAAGGTTGACGGAATCTACTCCGCCGACCCCAAAAAAGATCCCTTGGCAACGCGTTATTCGCGGATTAGTTTCGACGAGGCAATCGGTAAGAATCTTCAGGTGATGGATGCGACCGCCTTTGCCCTGTGCCGCGATCAGAAGCTCCCGATCAAAGTGTTCAGCATTTTTGCCTCGGGTGCCTTGAAGCGTGTCGTGCTTGGCGAAGATGTTGGTACGCTTGTGCATATTTGAGATCAAAGAAAGCTTGTCATGATCGTTGAACTGAAAAAGACCACAGAACATAAGATGCAAAAGTCGCTTGAGGCGCTTAAGCATGATCTCGCAAAAGTTCGTACCGGTCGTGCTCATACAGGGATTCTTGATCATGTTCAGGTCGAATACTACGGGTCGATGGTGCCGATTTCCCAGGTTGCGAATATCACTTTGGTCGATGCGCGCACGATCGGCGTCCAGCCATGGGAAAAACCGATGATCGCCAAAGTCGAGAAGGCGATCCGGGACTCCGACCTGGGGCTGAATCCGGCTACGATGGGCGAGCTGGTACGTGTGCCGATGCCGGCTTTGACCGAAGAGCGGCGTAAAGAGCTGATCAAGGTTGTGCGCAGCGAAGCCGAGAATGCGCGTGTCGCGATGCGTAATCTGCGCCGCGACGCGAATGCTCATCTCAAGGATGCGGTCAAGGCAAAAGAGATTTCCGAAGACGACGAGCGGCGGGCGGAAGAAGAGGTGCAAAAACTGACCGATCGCTATGTTGCCGAAGTGGATAAGCAGCTCGCCGAAAAAGAAAAAGAATTGATGCTGGTTTAACGGTCTGGCGCGCGTTTGCGGGCGGAGTTCATATGATTCTGGGCCGGCTAATCAGTTCGACACGAGATATTCCAGAAGCAGTGGTGGTTCCGCGGCATGTCGCGATCATCATGGATGGCAATGGGCGCTGGGCGCGCAAGCGGCTGATGCCGCGCGTCGCGGGGCACAAGCGCGGCGTCGAGACGGTGCGGGAAATCGTGCGCGCCTGTATCGATCGCGGCATCGAACATCTGACGCTGTTTGCGTTCAGTTCGGAAAATTGGCGTCGTCCGCAGGACGAGGTCAGTTTTTTGATGAATCTCTTCCTGCGCGCGCTTGAAATCGAAATTGCCAAGCTGCACAAAAACAATATCCGTTTTCACGCCATTGGCGATCTGAGCCGTTTCGATACGCCAATTCGCAAATTGATCGCCGATGCGGAAGCCCTGACACGCGACAATTCCAGGTTGAGCTTGACCGTGGCCGCGAATTACGGCGGACGCTGGGATATTCTGCAAGCGGTCGAGCGGATGCTGCAGGCGCATCCTGAAAAGCGCAGCGATTTTACCGAGGAAGACCTGAGTCCTTTCCTGGCGCTGGCCGATGCGCCCGAGCCCGATCTTTTCATTCGGACTGGCGGCGAAGAGCGCGTGAGCAATTTTTTACTCTGGCAATTGGCCTATACCGAGTTTTATTTCACCAAAACCCTTTGGCCGGAGTTCGATACGGCGGCCCTCGACCGCGCATTGGAGTCTTTCCGCAAGCGTGAACGGCGCTTTGGCCGGACCAGTGAACAACTGCAAGCCAAAGAATAATGCTGCGCGAACGTGTGATTACAGCAATCGTTCTCCTGATCGTCCTGACGGCGGCCTTGTTCTGGCTGCCGTTGAGCGGATGGTGGGGATTTTGCGCATGCATCGCCGCCGCCGCCGCCTGGGAGTGGGCGGGTTTGTTTCGTTTAGACGCCAGTCTGCGTCTTGTCTATGGCGTGTTGGTCGGCCTGTTGGTTTTTCTTTTCGAGGCCCTGTCGTCAAACGAAGCGGACATTTTCGTTTTCGGCATCTCGGTTTTGTTTTGGGTTTTGTGCGCGCCCATTTGGCTTAAAAACCGCTGGCAAATCAGCCAGACATGGCTTGCAATGTTATGCGGACTCGTCGTGCTCGTGCCGGCCGCGCTCGCATTGGCGCGCTTGCGCGGCCATGATCCGTGGTTGCTGCTCGCGATTTGCGCGCTGGTCTGGGTGGCCGATATTGGCGCTTATTTCGGCGGCCGGGCGTTTGGAAAGCGCAAGCTGGCCCCGCAGATTTCTCCCGGAAAAAGTTGGGAAGGCGTGTGGAGCGGCCTCATCGCGGTTCTGATTTACGGCGCGATCGTCTTTGCTTCCAAGCTGGAGCTTGTGCCTGGCGCGGTGGGCTGGCCGGTCGCCATGCTGTCATTGGCGGTTCTGGTCGCCTTGAGTGTCGAGGGCGATCTGTTCGAGTCTTTGCTTAAGCGGCAGGCCGGCATAAAGGACAGCAGCAACTTATTGCCCGGTCATGGCGGCGTGCTCGACCGGATCGATAGTTTGACCTCCACGCTTCCTCTCGCCGCCTTGTGGGCGGCGCTCTGGCCGCACTGAGCTTGGATTTGTCTGCTATGACTCCGCGACGTCTGACGATTCTTGGTGCGACTGGTTCGATTGGTGCAAGCACGCTCGATGTCGTGTCGCGTCATCCAGATCGCTTCAGCGTGTGGGCCGTCAGTGCGCATCGGCAGCTTGAACGGCTGGCCGAGGTTATTCGAACACATCGGCCCCGGGTCGCCGTCGTGGTGGATAGCGTTGCGGCGGATCGCCTTGCTGCGCTTTTGGGCGCGGAAGTCGAGTGCGATATTCGCTGGGGTGTCGACGCCCTGGTCGAAATTGCTTCCGCGCCCGAAGTCGATAGTGTGATGGCGGCGATTGTCGGAGCCGCCGGACTTGCGCCGAGCCTCGCCGCAGCGAAGGCAGGCAAGCGGATTTTGTTGGCGAACAAGGAAGCCTTGGTGATGTCCGGCCATATCTTTCTTGCCGCGGCGCGCGCGTCGGGGGCTGTCGTACTTCCAATCGATAGCGAGCACAATGCGATTTTTCAGTCTCTGCCAAATAGCTTCGACTACGGCTTGCAGCATTGCGGCGTCAGAAAATTATTGCTGACCGCTTCGGGTGGCCCATTCAGGAATGCCTCTCTCGCGGCTTTGCATGAGGCCACTCCGGAGCAGGCTGTCGCGCATCCGAACTGGGTCATGGGGCGCAAGATCTCGGTCGACTCTGCCACGCTGATGAACAAGGGGCTGGAGGTCATCGAGGCGCATTGGCTCTTCGGTGTCGATGCCGATCGGATCGAGGTCGTTGTGCATCCGCAGAGCGTGATTCACTCGATGGTCGAGTATTTGGACGGCTCCGTTCTGGCGCAGTTGGGGAATCCCGATATGCGTACGCCGATCGCCCATGCGCTGGCTTACCCTGAGCGTATCGAATCAGGCGTCGCCGCGTTGGATTTCAGCAGGATCGGGCAATTCTCCTTCGAGACGCCCGATTTGCTGCGCTTCCCATGTTTGAAGCTCGCTTTTGATGCCCTGCATGCAAGGGGAAACGCCGCTGCGGTCCTGAATGCCGCGAATGAGGTTGCGGTAGAGGCGTTTCTGAGTCGCGAGATCCGGTTTACTGATATTGCGGACACCGTCGCAGCCGCTTTGGAAACCGTGCCTGGAGCGGAAATCGATTCGCTGGATGCGGTCTTGCATGCGGATGCCCAATCCCGCCGGGCCGCGCAGGCGTATATAGCGCGCAGGAAGGAGAAAGCATGAGCTTCCTTTGGAATCTTGCTTTCTTCGTACTCGCGATCGCCATCATCGTGCCGATTCACGAATTCGGCCATTTCATCGTTGCACGGCTGTGTGGCGTCCGGGTTCTGCGTTTTTCGGTCGGGTTTGGCCGTCCGATATTTTCGTGGCGGAAACGTCCGGAAACGACCGAATGGGTACTTAGCGCGATTCCGCTCGGGGGCTATGTGAAGATGCTCGACGAACGGGAGGCACCTGTTCCTGCGGAATTATTGAACGAAGCTTTCAACCGTCAATCGGTTGGGCGCCGGATTGCCATTGTCGCCGCGGGACCGATTGCCAATCTCATTTTGGCAGTATTGATCTACTGGATTCTGCTGGTTGCCGGCGTGGTCGAGCCGCGCGCCTTGCTTGGAGTGCCCGCACCGGAAACGGCCGCGGCGCGGGCGGGTTTTGCGGAAGCCGATCAAGTTTTGGCCGTGGATAGAACACCCGTCGCGAGCTGGGTTGATTTCCATTGGGTCTTGCTCAAGGCCGTAATGGGCCGGCATGACTTGAACGTGACTGTGATGGATAGGGACGGCCGGCGGCATGAGCGGATGCTCAATACGGATGCGGTGCGTTTCGACAGCGAAAAAGACGATCCTGTCCGGCAGCTAGGCATTGTTCTGTACCGCCCGGCGGTCATAGGGAAACTGGCGCCCGATGGGGCCGCGATGAAAGCGGGCATACAGGAGGGCGATCGTGTTGTCTCGATCGATGGCCGGCCAATCAGCAACTGGAACGATCTTTCCGCAGCGGTTTCGGCTGCTCCCGAGCGCGAAATTGAATTGGTCGTCGAGCGCAATGCGCGACGGATTGTGTTCCACCTGACACCCAGGTCAGTCATGGAGGACGGCAAGCAAGTCGGCCGGATTGGCGTGGGAGGGGCTGATACCCCTGAGTGGCGGGAGAAGATGTTGATAGAGGTCCGGCATCCTCCCGTGCAGGCCGTTGGCCTAGCGGTCAAACAAATGCGGGATATGGTTGGACTTTCGCTACAGATGATGGGACGAATGCTGACCGGCGAGGTTTCCGCAAAAAATATCGGCGGCCCTGTCGCAATCGCAAAAGCCAGCGGTGGCGCGGCACACATGGGGATCGAACCCTATCTAGGCTTTCTTGCGTTCATCAGTATCAGCATCGGGATTCTCAATCTGTTGCCAATCCCGCTGCTGGATGGCGGACACATCATGTATTATTTCTTGGAACTACTGATGCGGCGGCCACTGTCCGAGCGTTCGATGGAAATCGGTCAGCAAGTGGGACTTGCGTTGCTTGCAATGCTCATGGCGTTCGCCTTCTTTAACGACATTACTCGTCTGTTCTCCTGACCCCGGGCATTCATGCGAAAGAAGTACCTTAGCGGATTGGCTTTTTCCCTGTTCTTGACGCAAGCAGCTTTTGCGTTCGAACCTTTTATTGTCAAAGATATCCGCGTCGAAGGACTACAGCGGACCGAGGCGGGTACGGTCTTCAGCTATCTTCCAATCAAGCCTGGCGACACGCTGACGGAAGATAAGGCCGCGCAAGCCATTCAAGCTCTTTATGCCACTGGCTTTTTCAAGGATGTCAGATTGGAAGTCGAGGGCGACGTTCTGCTTGTCGTCATCGATGAGCGTCCCGCGATTGGCTTGATCGAATTCGAAGGCAATAAAGCATTCGATAGCGACAATTTGCGCAAGGGGCTGCGTGAAGCCGGGATTGCCGAGTCGCGGATTCTCGATCGCGCCTTGCTTGAGCGCGCGGAGCAAGAGCTCAAAAAGCAATATCTGAACCGGAGTTTTTACGGCGCATCCATTACGACCGAGATTACTCCGCTCGAACGTAATCGTGTCGGGGTCAAATTCAAAATCAATGAAGGTGAAGTCGCGTCGATTCGTCAGGTGACCATCACGGGTAACAATGCTTTCAGCGAAAGTGAGCTGAAAAAGCAAATGTCGCTGCGTCCGAAACATTGGTTCCCGCCGGTCAATTGGTTTTCCAAGGCCGACGAATACTCAAAGCCGAAGCTGCAAGGCGATGTTGAGAATCTGCGCAGCTACTATTTGAACCGCGGCTATCTCGATTTCAATGTCGAAGGCACGCAAGTTTCGATCACGCCGGATAAGCGCGATATCTATATTGCAATCGCACTTGCCGAAGGCGAGCAATACCGTGTTTCATCCGTCAAGGTGACGGGAAACTTGGTCGTTAGCGATGATGAGATCCGTTCGCTGGTTCAGCTTCGTCCGGGGGAGGTGTTTTCGCGTGAAAAATTGACCGAGACGACACGTTTGATATCCGAGCGCCTAGCCAATGAAGGTTATGCGTTTGCGAACGTCAACGCGGCCCCTGAACTGGATAAAGCGAACCGTTTAGTCTCTTTTACCGTTTTCGTCGACCCAGGGAAGCGTGTCTATATTCGCAGCATTGCAATTTCGGGCAACACGCGAACGCGAGACGAAGTCATTCGCCGCGAATTGCGTCAGCTTGAAGGTGCCTGGTATGACGGCGCGAAAATCAAACGTTCCAAAGTCCGGCTCGATCGTCTTGGCTTCTTCGACGAAACGAACCTTGATACCCAGCCGGTCCCGGGCGCATCGGATCAAGTCGATCTGAATGTAACAGTCAAAGAGCGCGCGACAGGCAGTTTCATGTTGGGCGCGGGTTATTCAACGACGGATAAATTAGTGTTTCAGGCTTCCGTTTCCCAAAATAACGTCTTTGGCAGCGGAAACTCGCTGAGTTTGGCCCTCAATACGGGTAAATCGAATCGTACTGCGGTGCTGTCATATACCAATCCGTATTTCACCTCTGAAGGCGTGTCGATTGGTTACGACATCTATCATCGTAATTACAACCCGTCTGCAACAACTGATACGGCGTACTATTCAACTCAGTCGACGGGGGCGGGTATCCGTCTTGGCTATCCGATCACGGAAGACAATCAGCTCAATTTTGGCCTCTCTTTTGATAATACCCGCACCACGGTTTCGGCAGACAGTCCTCCCCAATACATCGATTTTGTAAACCGCTATGGCGAGCGTACAGATACCGTGCTGGCGACGCTTGGCTGGAGTCAGGACTCCCGCGACAGTTATCTGACGCCGACAAAAGGGATTTTCCAACGGGTTGGTACCGAAACCACCGTGCCCGTCGCCGACCAGCGCTACTATCGACTCAACTATCAGTTCCAGTGGTTCATCCCTGTTTATTTCAAGGACGACACCTTAATGCTGCAGACCAATTTGGGTTATGGCAGTGGTTACGGCGGTCGCCCGATGCCGTTCTATAAGCATTATTATGCAGGTGGTATAGGTTCGGTGCGTGGCTACAAGGACAACACGCTTGGTCCGCAAGATTCGACGGATCGCGCTTTGGGCGGTACACGCTTGATTACTTATGGCGCCGAATACTTTGTTACGCCAACCGTCGTGGATCTCGACAAGACTTTCCGTTTGAGTGTGTTCGTCGATGGCGGCCAGGTTTGGGGTGAAAGCGACAAGGTAAGCTTGTCTGAGATAAGGTATAGTGCCGGGTTAGGTTTGGCGTGGATTTCACCAATCGGCCCGCTTAAATTCAGCATTGGTCAGCCCCTGAATCAAAAAGACGGGGATAAGACTCAACGCTTCCAATTTCAACTGGGCAACATTTTTTAATTCCGAGGAGGGTGTTGTGAGACTTAGTCGTACTTTGCTAGTCATAGGGCTCGGAATTTTTGCCGTGGGTGCGGCTCAAGCACAGAGCAAGATTGGCTTCGTCAATTCGGAACGCGTTCTCAGGGAGGCCGCGCCCGCGGTTAAGGCGCAGAAACGGCTTGAGAAAGAGTTCGAAAAGCGCGATCAGGATCTTCAACGAATGGCCAAGGATCTCCAGGCCATGCAAGAGAACCTTGAAAAGAACGCGGTAACGATGTCCGATACGGATCGGAAAAATAAAGAGCGCGAGTTCAGCGATATGAGCCGCGAATTCCAGCGGCGTCAGCGCGAATTCCGCGAGGATTTGAATTTGCGCCGCAATGAGGAACTTGCTGGAGTGCTTGAGCGTTCGCAAAAGGCTTTGCGTGATATTGCCGAAACGGAAAAATTCGATTTAATCGTGCAGGACGCCGCTTATTGGAATCCGCGTATCGATATTACTGACCGAGTGATCAAAGCCCTGTCGGATAAGTGATATTGCTGTGCCAACGCTTGCAGAGATTGTCGAACGCTTTGGAGGGCTGCTTGTAGGGGATGGTTCCGTGTCCATCTCTCAGGTTGCGAGTCTGGAGCATGCCGGGGAGGAGGAGATAAGCTTTTTGGCGGGTCTCAAATATCGCTCCTTGCTTGCGCAGACCAAAGCGGGGGCAGTGATCATTCCTCCCGCGGCGGAAGGCAGCACAGCCAAACCAGGAATCGTTGCAGACAATCCCTATCTTTACTTTGCACGCCTTGCGCAGTGGTTGAATCCTCCGCGTCAAGCTGAGGCAGGTATTCATCCGAGCGCGGTCGTACTGTCGCCTATCCCCGATAGCGTAAGCGTAGGAGCGCTGGCTTATATCGGCCCGGATTGCGAGATCGCCGAAAATGTCGTAATCGGCCCTGGCTGCATCGTCGAATCCGGTGTCAGTGTGGGTGAGTCGACCCGGTTGTATGGGCACGTTTCGATCTACCAGGATTGCGTTATCGGCGCGCGTTGCATTCTGCATTCGGGGGCTGTAATCGGGGCGGATGGTTTTGGTTATGCGCGTGAGCGCGATGGCAGCTGGGTCAAAATTCCCCAGATCGGGCGTGCCGTGCTTGGTGACGATGTTGAAATCGGCGCCAACACGACGGTTGATCGCGGAGCGCTGGGCGATACGATCGTCGAACGCGGCGTCAAACTGGATAATCTGATTCAGATCGCCCACAACGTAAAAGTGGGCGAAAACAGCGCCATGGCGGGCTGTGTCGGCGTTGCGGGAAGCGCTGAGATTGGCGCGCGCGTGATGGTCGGCGGCCAGGCGGGCATCAGCGGCCATCTGAAAATAGCCGACGATACGGTTGTCTCCGCGCGTACCTTGATTAGCAAGACGATCGCAAAGCCAGGGGTCGTTACTTCAGCTATGCCGGGCATGCCGCATGATGATTGGATGAAAAACGTGGCTCATTTTCGACATCTCGACTTGTTGGTGGCGAGATTGCGTGAGCTTGAAAAACGTGTTGTGGATTTGGAGAAAGAAGCTTGAGCACTATGGACATCGGGGAAGTGATGCAATATCTCCCGCATCGTTACCCGTTTCTCTTGATTGATCGCGTTTTGGAATTGACGCCGGGAGAAAAGATCAAGGCGATCAAGAATGTCACCGTCAATGAGCCGTTTTTTACCGGGCACTTCCCGCATTATCCGGTCATGCCGGGCGTGCTGGTGATTGAGGCGATGGCGCAGGCTGCCGCCGTGTTGTCGTATAAAACGCGTGATTTGAAACCCGATGCCAATACCGTGGCTTATTTTGCCGGGATCGACAAGGTGCGTTTCAAGCGGCCGGTTGTTCCGGGAGACCAGCTTGTTTTCGATGTCGCCTTGGTGAAAAACAAGGGCGATCTCTGGAAGTATCAAGGTACTGCGAGCATCGATGGCCAAATTGCCGCCGAAGCCGATTTGATGTGCTTCTTCAAGAGACTTGCATGATCCATCCTTCCGCCATTATTCATCCGGGCGCGAAGATTGCCGAAGGGGTCGAAATCGGCCCCTTCTCCATTATTGGAGAACATGTCGAGATCGGCGAGGGTACCTGGATTGGGCCGCATGTGGTCCTTACCGGGCATACGCGTATTGGTCGGGAAAACCGTGTCTTCCAGTTCTGTTCGATCGGCGAGCGGCCGCAGGATAAAAAATACGCTGGAGAGCCAACCCGGCTTGAAATTGGCGACCGCAATACGATTCGCGAATACTGTAATTTCAACATAGGTACGGCCCAAGACACGGGCGTGACGCGCATCGGCGATGACAATTGGGTTATGGCGTCGGTGCATATCGCACATGATTGCCAGGTCGGAAGCAACACCGTTTTAGCCAATAACGTGACCTTGGCGGGCCACGTCACGATCGGAGACTGGGTGATCCTCGGCGGGCTGACGGCGATTCACCAGTTCACCCGGATTGGGCCCCATGCTATGTGCGGAGGTGGGACGATACTCTTGCAGGATCTTCCGCCTTTCGTTATGTGTACCGGCAATCCCGCCGCGACGCATGGCACGAACAGCGAAGGACTGCGCCGTCGAGGCTTCTCCGCCTCCGCGATTGCCGCGATCAAGCGTGCTTATAAAACGCTTTATCGTTCCGGGCTCACTTTGGATGAGGCGAAGGCGGAATTGAATCAGGCCGCTGCCGGAGTGCCGGAACTTCAACCATTGGTTGATTTCTTGGCGGAGCCGGGCCGCGGCATCGTGCGTTGAGCGGTTTCGATGTCTATGCGTATCGCGCTTGTCGCGGGAGAAGCCTCGGGCGATCTGCTTGGCGCGCGTTTAATCTCAGCCTTGAAACAACATCTGCCGGATGCCCAATTCTTCGGTATCGGCGGTCCGCAGATGGAGAGCGAAGGCTTCGAGGCTTGGTTTTCCTCGGAACGGCTCGCCGTCAACGGTTTCGCTGACGCTTTACGGCGCTTGCCCGAACTGCTCAAGATACGGCGCAATGTGATTGCGCGGGTCAAGCAGGAAAAGGCGCATCTGTTTATCGGTATCGATGCGCCGGATTTCAATCTGGGTCTTGAGAAACGGCTCAAACGTGCAGGCTTGCCGACCGTGCATTATGTAAGCCCTTCGATCTGGGCTTGGCGCGGCGGCCGGGCGAAAAAAATCCGCAAAGCTGCCGATCTGGTTCTTTGCCTATTCCCGTGCGAACCGGAGCTTTACGCGAAATACGCGATGCCAGCCCAATTCGTCGGGCATCCGCTTGCCGACGAATTTCCTCTCGCAATCGACAGGAATCTCGTGCGCGAACACCTGCGGCTGCCCTTGGCTGCACCGATTGTCACCTTGATGCCTGGCAGCCGGAATGGCGAAGTGACCAAATTGGCGACGACATTTGTGCAGGCGGCAATGCAGATTGCGCAGCGCAAACCCGGCGTGCGTTTTTTGGTCCCGCTGATTACGCGTGAAACACGTAAGCTGTTCGAAGCCGCGCGTTATCAAGAATTGGGAAACCAGACAGAGCCGGAAATCCAGCTTATGGTTGGACATAGTCATGAAGCGATGGCTGCGGCGGACGTCGTGTTGTTGGCGAGCGGAACCGCGGCCCTGGAGGCTGCATTGCTCAAACGGCCGATGGTTGTTGCATATCGGATCGCGAACTGGTCATACCGGCTGCTGCGGCGCATGATGTACCTGCCTTACGTCAGCCTACCGAATATTCTCTGCCGGGAATTCGTGGTTCCCGAGTTGATTCAGGACGACTGCACGCCGGAGAAACTTGCCGACGCGGTTTGCCGCTGGCTCGACGATACCGAAGCACGGCAAAAACTGGAGGCGCGTTTTTTGTCGCTGCACCAGGAGTTGAAACAGAACAACGCGCAACGCGCCGCGGATGCGATTCTCGGTTTGCTGAAAGGAATTCCGCGATGAGTCTGCCGCAGAGGCCGAACGGCTTTTTGGCAGGGATCGATGAGGCGGGGCGCGGGCCGCTGTGCGGTCCGGTTGTGGCTGCGGCGGTGGTGCTCGATCCAGCGCATCCGATTGCGGGGCTTGCGGATTCCAAAAAGCTGTCCGTAAAGCGCCGTAGCGCTTTGGCCATACAGATTCGCGAAACCGCACTCGCTTGGGCGGTTGCGGAGGCCAGCCCCGCAGAAATCGATGAACTGAACATCCTCGCCGCGAGCCTGCTCGCGATGCGTCGCGCCGTTGCACAGTTGCCGTGTTCGCTTGCTGAGGTCTGGGTGGATGGAAATCGGCTCTGCGATTTCGGTGTTCCCGCGCGGGCTATCGTGTCCGGCGATGCGCTGGTGCCGGAAATTTCAGCTGCATCGATTCTTGCCAAAACCGAACGCGATGCGCAGATGATTGCACTGGACGCGTTGTATCCCTGTTTGGGTCTTGCCAAACACAAGGGTTATCCGACGCAGGCTCACTTGGCCGCCTTGCGTTGTCATGGTGTACCCGGGGTTTATCGGCGCAGCTATGCGCCGGTGCGCGCGCTGCTTGCCCAGCACGAATTGTTCGATCGCTGATGCCATGAAAGCGATCAGCTCCCGCGATAACCCGCTCGTCAAACAGGTAAAGCGTTTGCGGGAATCCGGACGGGCCCGCCGTGAAGCTGGGCTAACCCTGGCCGATGGGGTGCATTTGATCGAAGCCGGCCTTGATGCGGGTGTCGCGTTCGACAGTCTGTTGATCGCGGAAAGCGTGCTGGAGCAAACGGAAATCCGCTCCTTGTTGGCGCGCATTCCTCAAGCTATCCAATACTGCGTACCCGATAGCCTGATGAATGGCTTGAGCCCGCTCGAAACGCCGACCGGCATTCTCGGTTTGCTTCCGATTCCGCACATATCTGAGTCGCCCGATCCAAATCAGGATTGGCTGGTATTGGATGGCGTGCAAGACGCAGGGAATGTCGGAACGCTGTTGCGCACCGCGGCGGCGGCCGGTGTGCGCGAAGCGTTGTTGGGTCCAGGCTGCGCGCAAGTCTGGAGCCCCAAGGTTTTGCGCGCCGGCATGGGGGCGCAATTTGTTCTCAGGTTGCATGAGGTCGATAACTTGGTGCCCGCGCTGGCCGCTTATCGCAGCCAAGTCGTCGTAACGCGTCTGGATGGCGCGACGCCGCTGTGGCAAGCCGATTTGCGCAAGCCGATCGCATGGGTTTTCGGCTCCGAAGGGCAGGGCGTTAGCGCCGCCGTGGCTGCGCAGGCGACGCTGGGAATCAGGATTCCAATGGCGCAGGGCATCGAATCGCTCAATGTGGCCGCGGCGGCGGCGATTTGTTTGTTTGAGCAGCGCCGTCAACGAAGTCTTTAATGCCCGCGATGGTGACGCTATCCAAAACCATTGGGGAGAACAATTCCGCCAACGGCTGGCCGGCGGCCTGAATGCGTTCGTGGAAGCCGGCCATGCGGACATTCTCTCCAGCCGACGGACCGCGCATGGCTGGCTTTTACCGGCGTTGTCATGCTTGCCAGCGGTCGCTACGCATGCTCGACGATAGTAGGCGAACATAGCGGGCGCCACACAGCCTGCATGGTATGTTTGATATTTGGAAACGATCGTTATACAATGTGCTGATGAAAAAATCATCAACACCTGTGGTCGGCCTCCCGAGGACACCAGGGCGGCCGCGAGAGTTCGACATGGATGAGGTGCTGGACAAGGCAACCCAGGTTTTCCGCAAGCGCGGGTATCACGCGGCCTCGATCAGCGAGCTAAGCAAAGCTACGGGGCTGACCGAAGGCAGCCTCTACAAAGCGTTTGCAGGCAAGGAAGAACTTTTCATCGCGGCGTTCGACCGCTTCTGCGCCCTGCGCCAAAGCGAGCTTTCCGCCGTTCTGGCCGCCGAAAGTGGCGGCTACGCGCAATTGCGCGCCACCCTGCGCTATTACGTCGCATCGTCCACGGGCGCGGAAGGCAAATTAGGCTGTCTCATCGTGGGTAGCACGTCGGCGCTTGACCTGTTTGATGTCAAAGTGGCCGCCAAGGTGCGGCAGGCTTTGCGGCGTAACGAATCGACCTTGGCGGCCCTCATCCAGAAGGGCATTGCGGATGGCTCTTTTCGCGCCGGGCTCGATTCCGTCGCGGCAGCCAAGTTGCTGTGGTGCATGTTGCTCGGCATACGGGTTGCCGGGAAGGCGGGTGTTGCGCGCGACGACCTCAATACGGTGATCGAACAAGCCTTGCAGTTGCTTGCTTGAGATTTTTTTCATCAAATAGGAAACGATGATTTCCTATTTATTAATTTTATCGTGGAGCTTGAAATCATGGAACTTTCTCTTCAACACAAAACCGCCATCGTCACCGGCGGCGGCACAGGCATTGGCCGCGCTGTCAGTACGCTGCTGGCAAGACAAGGCGCGAGCGTTGCGATCATCTATTCACGCAGCGAAAAAGAAGCGCGGGAAACGGTGGCCGCTATCGCCGAGGCGGGCGGCAGGGCAACCGCCTTGCGGGCGGATATCGCCGATGCCGCCGCGACACACGCGGCGATTGCTGCCGTGGCTGAATCCTTCGGCCGCATCGACTATCTCGTGAACAACGCTGGTATCACGCGCCAGATGAAATTCGACGATCTGGAAGCCATCGACGATGACATTTGGGACGAACTGCTTGCCGTCAATGTCAAAGGCACGTTCCATTGCTGTCAGGCCGCCGCGCCTTATCTGCGCCAGCAACCCGGCTCGGCCATCGTCAATATTGGCAGCATCGCGGGCGAGACGGGTTACGGCTCATCGCTGCCCTATGCGGTTTCCAAATCAGCGGTGCATGGCATGACGCGCTCGCTCGCCCGGGCATTGGCTCCGAGCGTCCGAGTCAATGCCGTGGCTCCCGGCGCGGTCGCAACGCGCTGGTGGCAGGGTAACGAAGAAAAAATGCAGGCGCTGTCCGGACATCTGCCTTTGCAGCGCATTTCGACGCCAGAGGATATTGCGGCGCTGGTCTTGACCTTGCTCACCGCCGAATCCGTGACAGGACAAATCTTGCGGGCTGAAAACGGGCAGACGCTGTAATCAAAGAGTTGTCCGAACCTGTCCTCTCAAAGTTCGCCTTCTGACTCGCATTTCGATGCGATGCTGGCCTGATATTTTTTTGGCCGTATAGGTAGCGATCATTTCCTATTTGAGATCCACTTCTGGAGCAATCATGACAACAGGACAAATTGGCTCAAAGGCCCCCTTGTATTGGCTGGCGCTCGGAGCGTTCTGCCTTTCGACTGAGGGATTCATGATCGCGCCGTTGCTGCCATGAGGGTAAGCATGAGCGCCGCGGGACTTCTCGTGACCGTATTCGCGCTCGCGTATGCGATCAGTTCGCCGATCCTGACGACGCTCACCGGGCGCCTCGACCGGCGCAGGTTGCTGATATGCAGTCTTGCGGCATTTTCTGTCGCCAATCTTGTCGCGTGGCGCTCGGCGACGTATTCGCAGTTGATGCCGGTCCCGTTTTGATCTTCGATGACGCGACTGGCCGCAGCATTGATGTCGATACCAGAGGCTCGGATGAAGAAATTGCTGCTCGATTGGGAGCTTCTGCACTTGGGGGCTCTAGTCGGCGCGATGTGTCCGAACCTCCTGCCTCTAGAGGTCGGGGGCGTCCCAAATTGGGGGTAGTTCCGCGCGAAGTAACCCTGTTCAGAATTTTTCCGAGGCGACGATAATCTGAAAGGCGGCTTTGTCCCCAGAGAGCGGGGACTAGGCTGTGGATAGCTCCTGTACGAAGCGGGTAAGCCGTGGAGCTGAAAGGATTTTTTCGGATTGCCCGAATTTTGTGCAAGCGTCCTCAATCGAGGAACTCGCCATCGACGTAGCGCCAGTTTCCGTCGATGCGTTCGAAGCGGCTGCGCTCGTGCAGTTTGTGCGCGCGTCCGCCGACGCGGTAGCGGGCGATGAATTCGACAAACGCCGTATTGTCCGTTGGCGTCTGCGCCGCGACGATGCTCAGGCCGATCCATTTCGGCGGTGGCGTTTGCGTCAGATCGAGATTATCCGGCCGCGTATCGGGGCGCCAAGTAGCTTGCAGGTAATCCGTGAGACCCAATACGTAGGCGCTGTAACGTGAGCGCATCAGCTCGACGGCCGTCGGCGCTGGCTCGCCGGCATGCCAGCGGCCGCAGCAGACGGCGTAAGCGCGGCCTGTACCGCAAGGGCAGGGCGGCGGGGATTTCGTCACGATGCTTGCTTGACCACGGCAAGGTAGCCGGTGATTTCTTCGCGATCATGGTAGAGGTGTTTGAAACGCAGCACCCAGTCGCGCCCGGAAATCGACATCCGCTTATAGATCAGATTGCGCGCGCGCTGAAGTTCGTCATGGCGTTTCTTCATTGGCAGTTTCAGGTTGAAGATCGAACGCCGGCAACGGCCTGCGGCAACCCAGTCCGCGACGAGCTGGGCCACGCGCGAGGGTTGCTCCACCATATCGCAGACCATCCATTCGACCGGGCGCTTAGGTTTCCAAACGAAGCCGTCGGCGCGAATGTGTTCGACCAGGCCGCTCTTGAGCACGCTTTCGGCCATCGGGCCGTTGTCGATCGCGGTGACCAAGAGGCCGCGTTGCACGAATTGCCATGTCCACCCGCCCGGCGCGGCGCCGAGGTCAACCGCACGCAGGCCCGCGCGCAGCGCGGAGCGGCGTTCGTCTTCGGTGAGCAAGCTCATTAATCCGTCCGCTAGTTTAAGCGTCGAGCGGCTGGGTGCTTCACGCGGCATGCGTAGGCGCGCGATCCCCATTGGCCAGGGCGATGCTTCCGCCGGCTCCGAAATGCCGAGCCAAAGTTGGGATGATTCGATGAAAAACAAATGCAGCGTCGGTAGATCCGGTTTGTCGACGACTTTGCGGCCCTCGCTTAAGGCTCGCTCCAAATGCGGCATGAAACGCTTCAAGAAGCTCGATAGCGTTTTGGCTTCGTTCGTATCCGCGGTTTCGGCCCAGACGCGGCCGAAGCGCCCGGGCAGACGATTGATGGCGGCGAGAAGCGGGGTCAGACGGTCTTTTTCCGGCAGATCGCTCACCCATGTCTTGGCCCAGACGAGTTGCCGCGCAAACACGAGTTTGTCGAAATGCAGATGCCGGCGCGCTTCGTCTTCCGGCGCATCGATTTCATGCAGGACGAAACCCGCGCCGGGTGTGAATTGCGGATTGCTGGCAATGCCGGCTTTGCCGCAGAGCAAACTTAATTCAGCCGCGAGATCTTTTTCGAAGCCGGAACGGCAATAGGCGAGCGCGCGGCTGGTGTAATCCATGGTCATGGGTGTTCGGAACGAATGTTTTTGCGAGAGAAGGCTCGCATGTTACCGGATCGGCAAGACTACCTTGCGGCAACGTCTGAAGTCCGTGTCCCGTTATGGTGCGCTCGCCGCCGCGTTTTCCGGCGTGGCTTCACTATTGCCAGCATCCCCGGATTCGCTGGCCGCGGGTTTTTTGGGCCGCAGCGATTTGGGTAGCACTGGCGGTAAGACTGGCCGAACGACGTCGATTTTTTGTTCGGTCATGTAATCGTTCATTTCCTTCCAGCCGGCGAATATGGCGGATTTGGACGCCTGGGGATTGAGCTGGTAACAGTCTTCAAGCGCACGTCCCGCGTGTCTGCACGCCGCGCCAATTGCGTTGCCTTCGGATGCGATTTTTTTCGGACTGTCGAAACCCAGTTGGTCGCATCCGGCACAGCACAGCACAGCGAGAAAAAGAATAGAGGGGCGCAATGGCATTTCGTCGCTTTCCAAGGCTTTCTCTTATGCTTACGGCTTGTGTTACAAAAACTTGATCTACGTTCGGTATAGCCCGGTTGCTGTCTATAATCACTGCGTTTCTAGCCAACCTATCCTCTTGACGATGAAGAAAACTGCTCTGTTATTGTCCCTATTCGTAGGTTTCGTGGGGGCTTCCGCGACACTGCATGCGGCCCCGAAAAAAAAGGCTGCAAAAGCTCCCGCTCCTGCAACGAGCAAGCCAATTGAAATCGAATTGATCAGCCAACTGCCTGGCGAAAAGCGGCAAGCATTGGCCGCGCTGATCGAACGTTTCAACCAGCAGGAAAAAAGCGGCTCCAGGATCGTTCTTGCCGAGCGTGCCTGGAATGCCGACTCCCTGCCAACGATGATGATTCTCGATGGTGCAACGGAGGAGGCTTTTCTCGCTGGCCCAGTCCGCTATAAGCCTGTGCATGCCGTTATGCAGGCAGCCGGCGAGCCGCTTCAGGTCGCGCGCGGGGTGAGCGGTATTACGCCGCCGAACTTCGTCGACGCAGCGGGCAAGCCTGTAGCGCTTCCAGTCGCGCTCGACACGCCGATCCTTTTCATCAACCAGGACTTGTTCCGTAAGGCCGGTTTGGACCCTGCCGCGCCGCCGCAGACATGGAGCCAGACTCAGGAGGCTGCGGGCAAACTTTACAAGGCGGGCGTGGCCTGCCCGATCACAACCGTAAAGCCGGTGAAAGTGCTGATCGAAAACATGAGCGCTTGGCACAACGCGCCTTATGCCAGTGCCAATGGCACGGTCCTCGCGGCCAATGGCATGGATCAGGTGCGTCATTTGGCGCGCATGGCGAGCTGGCAGAAATCACACTATCTGTTGATCTTTGGTCATGGCGATGAAGCGGTGGGGCATTTTGTCGCGAATGAATGCGGCATGCTGCTGGCCGGCCAATCCGCGATGACGGAATTCGCGAAAACCGGGATCTCGTTTGGCGTCAGCCAATTACCGTATTACGACGATGTTCGGGGCGCACCGCAAAACACCCTGGCCGATGGCCCGGCGCTTTGGATCGGTGCGGGGAAGAGCCCCGCGGAGTACAAATTGGCCGCGCGTTTCATCCGCTTCTGGCTGGAGCCTACGCAACAGGTCGATTGGCAACGTGACACGGGATATTTGCCATTGAACCGTGCGGGTGCTTTTGCGGCCTCCAGCCAGTCGCTCGGCGCCGAGTTGCAGCCTATCCGCGTTGCAATCGAAACGCTGACGCATAAGCCGGCAACGGCGAATTCGCGCGCTTCGGCCGCGGGCCATAGCGCGCTGACGAATGAACTTGTCGAAGCGCAGTTGGATACCGTTTGGAATGACGGCGTGGCGGCCAAGCTCGCGCTTGATACCGCTGTCGGAGAGGCCAAGCCGGTTGGGGATGGCAAACGCAAGACGAAGTGAAAGCCTGGCCGCTCCCTGCTGTTGTGGCGCACCGCTGCGGCGGAACGCTAGCGCCGGAAAATACCTTGATCGGGCTCGACCATGCGCTTGCGCATCGCTGTAAGGCGGTCGAGTTCGACGTGATGTTGTCAGGGAGCGGCACTCCGGTTTTGATGCACGATGAAACACTCACGCGCACGACCAATGGTTCGGGGCGCGTGAGCGAAACGCCGGATAGCGTGTTGTGCAATCTTGATGCGGGCAGTTGGAAAGCGCCGCAATTCGCGGGAGAACGGATTCCGCGCTTCGTCGATGCCTTGTCCCGTTGTGCCGAGCTTGGGCTCGCGGCCAATGTTGAAATCAAACCCGCCGCAGGCTACGAAGTTGAAACCGGCCGGATCGTAGGCGAATATTGCCACCGGCAAGGTGTGGCGCAACTACTGTTGCTTTCTTCCTTTTCAATTGCGGCGTTGCTGGCTGCGGCCGAGGCGGTTCCGCAATTACCCCGTGCTTTGCTTGTCGAGCGTTTGTCAAGCGATTGGTTTAGGCTTGCTGAAACGCTGGAGCTGGATGGTTTTGTATGTGAATCCCGCCACTTGCGACAAGAGCAAGTGGCGGCGGTGAGGCAGGCCGGTTTGAATGTGGCGGTCTACACCGAAAACAAGTTCGCGCGCGCCGTATTGCTGCGCACCTGGGGCGTGCAGAGCATCATTACCGATCGGCCTGATTTACTTACTTGCGGATCTCGGTTGAGAACCTGTTTAGAATCTGGAGCGAGAGCCCGCAACGCCGCGAATTGAAGACGTATTCGCTGCTCAGTTTTGTCTCGCTTGCGCTTGATTCGCAGTCATTCTGCGCGGAGCGAAGCGCAGTCGCAGAATCCACTCTCGGAGGACAAATGGATTCTGCGACTTCGCGCAGAATGACCACGGGTTGAGCGCAAGCCCGTCATTTATGGCGGGGTCAGCGAAACAAGCGTTATAGACGCCGAAGACGTCTCCAATTGGTGGCGAGGAAGCCCCCAACTTTCAAGTTGGGGTAACTCACGGTGTGGGGGGTAGGAAGGCTTGGAACCTATCTATTCAGCCGATCTGAATCGGAGGCAGAGCAGGTAAATCGAGGCTGAGTTTATGCTCGGGAGCCATCACTTCCGCTTCGCCATCGACAACCAGTTTGTCATCCTGATTGAATATCCGAGTCGCCAGGCGCACACGATTCTTGGGTAGCTTTTCTATGACCTCCAGCTCCACGCGCAGTGTGTCGCCCAGTTTTACCGGACGCATGAAGCGTAAATTCTGCCCTAGATAGATGGTGCCAGGACCGGGTAAATGCATTGCGGCGACCGCGCTGATCAGGGCGCCGCTGAACATGCCATGAGCAATGCGTCCTTTGAACTGAGTCGAGGCCGCGTAGTCGGCGTCCAGGTGGACCGGATTCCTATCTCCGGAGACTGCGGCAAACAATTGTAGATCGCGTTCGTCGATTTGACGGGTTATCTCCGCTTTTTGTCCCAGTTGCAGTTCGGCGTAGGGAATATTTTGGATCTGATTCATTGAGCAGCTTCCTTTTTAGCAGCGGTGGACCGGTTTACTTTGTTTTGGGCGATATAAGGCTACCGTAGTGTATTTCAGCCAAGCGATGCGATCCATTGATTAGAGGCGTTTCGGATAGAATTCAATGATTTCATTGCCGTAGCAATTGATCGGAACACCATGAAAAGCGCAGAGATCCGCAAGCAATTTCTCGACTTCTTCGCCTCCAAGGGACACCAGATCGTAGCCTCCAGTTCCCTGGTGCCTGGCGACGATCCGACCTTGCTCTTTACCAATGCGGGGATGAACCAATTCAAGGACGTTTTTCTCGGTTTCGACAAACGTCCCTATAGCCGCGCCACCACCTCGCAAAAATGTGTGCGTGCGGGCGGCAAGCATAATGACCTCGAAAACGTTGGCTATACCGCGCGCCATCACACCTTCTTCGAAATGCTCGGTAATTTCAGCTTTGGCGATTACTTCAAACGCGACGCCATCCAATACGCCTGGGAACTGCTGACCGAAGTTTACAAACTGCCGGCCGATAAGCTATGGGTGACGGTTTACGCCGAGGACGACGAGGCCCACGCTATTTGGACCAAGGAGGTTGGCGTGCCCGCCGAGCGCGTGATCCGCATCGGCGACAACAAAGGCGCGCGTTACGCTTCCGACAACTTCTGGATGATGGGTGACACTGGGCCTTGCGGGCCATGCACCGAAATCTTCTATGACCACGGCCCCGAAATCTGGGGCGGCCCGCCCGGAAGCCCGGATGAGGACGGCGACCGTTATATCGAAATCTGGAACAACGTGTTCATGCAGTTCAACCGCGATGAAGCGGGCGTCATGCACCCCTTGCCCAAGCCCAGCGTGGATACGGGGATGGGACTCGAACGGGTTTCGGCCGTATTGCAGCATGTGCACTCGAACTACGAAATCGACTTGTTTCAGAATCTCATCAAGGCCGCTGCACGCGAGACCCAGGCGGTCGATCTCGATAGCCCCTCGCTGAAAGTTCTCGCCGATCACATCCGCGCCTGTGCTTTCCTGATTGCCGATGGCGTGATTCCCGGCAACGCGGGGCGGGGCTATGTGTTGCGCCGGATCATCCGGCGCGCGATTCGGCATGGCTACAAACTCGGCGCGCGCGCGGCGTTCTTCCATCGGCTCGTCGCGGACCTCGTTGCCGAAATGGGAGAGGCTTATCCGGAACTGGCGCGCGAGCAGGCCAAGGTCACCGCCGTGCTCAAGGAAGAAGAAGAGGGCTTCTTCAAAACGATTCAGAACGGCATGGAAATCCTTGAGGGGGCATTGGCCTCCATGGCGGATGCGGGGCGCGACCAGCTCGATGGCGGACTTGCCTTCAAGCTCCACGACACCTACGGTTTCCCGCTCGATCTGACTGCCGACATCTGCCGTGAACGCGGCGTCAGCGTCGACTCCGCGGGTTTCGACACGGCGATGGCGC
The DNA here is from genome assembly GCA_009781175.1 of Betaproteobacteria bacterium. Lineage (GTDB taxonomy): Bacteria > Pseudomonadota > Gammaproteobacteria > Burkholderiales > Rhodocyclaceae > Niveibacterium. Next base: position 22,021 of record WQYQ01000009.1, on the reverse strand, counting down.
ATCAGCGGGAGCAAGCGCGCGCCGCGGGTAAATTCAAGATGGCCGCGGCGCTCGAATATGCGGGCGTACCGACGGCTTTCCACGGCTACGACAAACTCGTTGTGGAAGGGGCGAAGGTCGAGGCCGTCTATGTCGATGGCGTTTCGGTCGACTCGGCGAGCGCGGGGCAGGACGCGGTCATCGTGCTCGACAGCACTCCGTTCTATGCGGAGTCCGGCGGCCAGATCGGCGATGCCGGTGTGCTTCAAAACGGCAAAATGCGTTTCCTGGTTGAAGATACGCAAAAAATCCAGGCGGATGTTTTCGGGCATCACGGTCAGGTCGTCGAAGGCGAAATCGTGGTCGGCGATACGCTTGGCGCGCGTGTCGATGCCGGGCAGCGTATGCGCATCATGCGCAACCATTCGGCCACGCATTTGATGCACAAAGCCTTGCGTGAAGTGCTCGGAACGCATGTGCAGCAAAAAGGCTCGCAAGTGGACGCCGATAAAACGCGCTTCGACTTCGCGCATGGCGGCCCGATTTCCGATGCGGACATTCAGCGCATCGAAAGCATCGTCAATCACGAAATCCTTGCCAATAGCGCGACCCTGGCTCGCGTACTGCCGCTGGCCGAGGCGCAAAAAACGGGCGCCATGATGCTTTTTGGCGAGAAGTACGGCGACGAAGTTCGCGTGCTGGATATCGGCTCCTCGCGCGAGTTGTGCGGCGGCACGCATGTGCCGCGCACAGGCGACATCGGGCTGTTCAAGATCGTCTCGCAAGGCGGCGTGGCGGCAGGCATCCGGCGTGTCGAAGCGGTCACCGGCGAAGCGGCGCTTGCGCTCGTGCAACAACAGGACGCCTTGCTCAATGAGCTTGCCGCCACCTTGAAAGCGCCGGCGTCAGAAGCCGTTGCGCGCGTCGCGCAGATCCAGGAGCAGGCCAAGTCCGTCGAGAAAGAGCTGGCTAGGCTGAAGAGCCAGATCGTTTTGTTGCAACTGGATCAACTCGTCGCCGCGGGGCAGCGCACCATCAATGGCGTCAAGTTCGTTGGGCTCCAGCTTGAAAATGTCGATGGCGCGGCCTTGCGCGATGTCGCCGACAAAGTGCGCGACCGTATTGGCGAAGGCATTGTGCTCGCAGGCTCGGTTGTCGAAGGCAAGGTCGCCCTCGTGGCGATGGTCACAAAGGCGCTGACCGGCAAAATCAAAGCGGGTGAGATTGTTGCCGCCGCGGCTCAAGTCGTTGGCGGCAAAGGAGGAGGGCGGCCCGATATGGCCCAGGCAGGCGGTAGCCTGCCAGACAAGTTGCCTGAAGCCCTTGCAAGCGCTGTAAGTCTGTTAGAAGCCAAGCTTTAGTCGTAAGTGCCATAGGCCGCCTTTGAGCGGCCTTGTTTTTTGAAGGAATCGTTTGATGAGCAAATTGCGTGACAGTGTAGATATTGAAAATATCAATACCCGGAGCAAGGGATTTCTACCTGGGCATTTTGGATTCGAAGCGCTTGAAATCGAACAAGGCAGGTTGTACTCACGCTTACCGATCAGGTCAGAATTCATGGCTCCAAACGGTTTTTTGCACGCAGCCAGTGTAATCCTGCTCGCAGATACGGCGTGCGGCTACGCGACGATCGCTCACTTGCCCGAGGGGGCGACTAGCTTTACGACAATCGAGCTTAAATCCAATTTTTTAGCGACAGCCAAAGAGGGGGAAATATTCTGCGAGGCGCGAGCGGAACATCTTGGGCGCACAACACAAATTTGGTCTGCGGACGTATGCCGCCCGGATGGTGTGAAAATGGCGCTATTTCGCTGCACCCAAATGATTCTTTGGCCGAAATAAATACCATCTCCGGAGCATACAAGTTTGGTGTGCTCAGCACTTTATGGCACAATGCGCGGCTCACCTTGGAGAGGTGGATGAGTGGTTTAAGTCGCACGCCTGGAAAGCGTGTGTGGGATAACATCCCACCGCGGGTTCGAATCCCGCCCTCTCCGCCAAGACACCTCGCAAAGCCCCGCAGAATTTAGGTTCTACGGGGCTTTTCTTTGCCGTCACTCGCAACGCAACTATCAAACCGCGTTTGCTTGGCGGGGCGCGGTTCTGCCTCGCGCACCATGAATCGCCATGGATTCCAGCAGACAGGATACCGCACAGCATGATGAGCCGCTAGCCCAAATAGACCGCCGTGATCTGTGTTCTCTCGTGCCCCAACTCACGGCTGATGGTTTGCCGTGCCTGTGCGCCCTGGCCGCGCTGCATGGGCGTCAAGGCCTTGGTTGATGATCCGCCAGCCGCTGGCGCTTTCCAGCCCGTCAACGCTTCGTAGCGCGCCTGCGCGTACTGATGGCGCAATCCGTGCATGGCGCTCAATCCCGCAGCCTTGCATTGGCCGTCATAGACGTGCCGTTGCTGGATGTACGTCTTGTGCGCCGGGATCAGCGATCCCGCGCCTGCCAACCGGTGCGCTGCATCGAGCGCATCGCGCTGTTCAGACGTGACGATCGGAATGGTTCGTTCCCGCCCGCCCTTTGTCCAAGAACCTTTGAGCATGATGTGATCGCCCCGGTCGGCATAGGCCGGCTGGAACTTGATCGACTCTTCCCGACGCAACCCGAAAGCCGCCTGTAGACGCAGGCTCATGGCGGCGTGTTCATCGGTGATGCGGTCCAGCCCGTCGCCGAGTGTCTTGGCCTTGCTCTCATGCGGCACAGTGCGACGCTGGGCGATGCCCAAGGCCGTGTTATCCGAAGGCAGGATGCCCGCCTTGCCGATCTTCTCGGCCCACCAGCGCAGGTGCGAAAGGCGGTTCTTGAGCGTGCCTGCCGATAGCCCTTCGCCCTGCCATCGGGCGAGCAGTGTTTCGACATGCTTGCCCTTGAGCGACGTGGCACGCATTTGCCGAAACCCCACCTCGCCCAATTGCCGAGCCGCCAGGGTCAGCGAGCGTATGCGGTCGGCCTGCGTCGCATGGCTGCCGTCGCGATTGCGCTGGCAGAGCTGGCGCAGCGTAAAAGTCAAATCGTCCACTTCAAATCGCTTCCCGTTTTCACCGCGTAAGCGGTGGCGTTGTCCTGAAATTCCATCGGTGAGTGTTATTGCCAACTCGCAAAGCGAGATCCCGTGAAGGCGAGGGCATGGTGTTCAGGAATCACCAGAAGCCTCGGATGAGGCGCCCGTCTTGCTTCCTGATGGAAGGCCGGACGGGAGAACTGCAAGACAAACGCGAATGAACGTGGACAAGACCTCCTTGGAAAAGTGAGTGGGGAAAGAAAGCCGCAGCAGCCTTGCGCATTGCACGCAAGACATCGCCGCGAGGGAACGCGGCGAGCGCGGATGGACGAGGAAGGCTCCGCCCCATGGGTAGGGGCTGGCGTGCAGCAGGAGCCGGAGCACGCCCGGATGGTTCCGCCCTGACGGGTCAACGCTTGCAGGAACTGGCGTTGTCGGGGATGACCGATGTACAAAGCCCATCGGTCGTGGCGACTTCAGCGACAGTATCGGTGACCATCGTCACGCGGTGCGCCATCAATTCGATACGGCGCGGACCCGCATTGTTGCTGGCGGGTGTGGTGCCGTCACTGCGGCGGCGCAGTGACGGCACTGATGCGGCATCGCGCGCCGTGCGAAAAGCAAAAGCCGCTGCGGCAGCGGCCACATGGCTTGTTGGCGGTGATGCGGTCGCCGTTGCGTTCACATGCGCGGAAGGCTTCGTCTCATGTCTTGCGCCGATAGCCGCTTTTCCATTACAATAATTCAATTGATGTTGAAATATTGAGCAAAGCAGTCATGATGAATGAAGCCCAAGCCCTTGATGCGTTCGCTTCGCTCTCCCAGGAGACGCGGCTGCGGATCGTTCGCCTGCTGGTGATTGCCGGGCCGGATGGGCTTTCAGCGGGTGCGATCGGCCAGGCGATGGATGGCGCGTCGTCTTCGCGCATGTCCTTTCATTTGAGCCACCTCGAACACGCCGGTCTGGTCGCCTCGCGCCGCGAGGGACGCTCGATCATCTACAGCGCCGCCTTCGCCGCGCTCGCCGACCTTGCCGCATTCCTCATGCGTGATTGCTGTCAGGGGCATCCCGAAGTGTGCGTTCCGGCGGTCGCGGCGCTGTCGTCCCGCTGTCGCTCCGGCGTGGGCGCGAAAAGGGCAGCCCGCGCCTGAGAGCCAACACGAAATCGCCCACGACAAGGGCGCGTCATTTCCTCAACCCAGCGCAATGTGAACCTCATCATGGATGTCATCGTCTATCACAACCCGAACTGCGGCACGTCGCGCAACACCTTGGCGATGATCCGCAACGCGGGCGTCGAGCCGCATGTGATCGAGTATCTGAAAACGCCGCCCAGCCGGACGATGCTCGAACAACTGATCGCGCGCATGGGCATTGCCGTCCGCGCATTGCTGCGCGAGAAAGGCACACCTTATGCCGAGTTAGGTCTCGGTGATGCGAGCCTGACCGATGCGCAACTTCTCGACGCCATGCTGGCACATCCGATTCTGATGAACCGGCCCATCGTGGTCAGCCCGAAGGGCGTCAGGCTTTGTCGCCCCTCCGAGCAAGTGCTCGATCTACTTCCGCCGCAGCGTGGCGAGTTCGCCAAGGAAGATGGCGAGCGCGTCGTGGACGAACACGGTCGCCGCGTGGCGGCGATGTAACGACTTTGATCTTTGAAAGAAAGGAAACATGTCATGACGACGACCAATGTGAAAGAAACCATTCGCCGAACCTACGGCGATGCAGCCCGCCGCGCAACGGCTCAAACAACGGGTTCCTGCTGCGGCGGGTCGAGTTGTTGCGGAAGCTCCGACGATCTGGCGACGAAAAACCCAATCACCTCGAACCTGTACGAGGCCGCGCAAACCAGCGGCCTGCCGGTCGAGGCCATGCTGGCGTCGCTGGGCTGCGGCAATCCGACGGCACTGGCTGAACTGGCGCCGGGCGAGGTCGTGCTTGATCTTGGCTCCGGTGGCGGCATTGATGTGCTGCTGTCAGCCCGGCGCGTCGGCCCAAGCGGCAAGGCTTATGGGCTTGATATGACTGACGAAATGCTGGCGCTGGCCCGCGAAAACCAGCGCAAGGCTGGCGTTACCAACGTCGAATTCCTCAAAGGCGAGATCGAACACATCCCGCTGCCGGACAACTCGGTCGATGTCGTCATCTCCAACTGCGTCATCAACCTTTCGGCCGACAAGGATCAGGTGCTGCGCGAGGTCTTCCGCGTGCTCAAGCCGGGCGGGCGCTTCGCCGTCTCGGACATCGTTACCCGCGGCGAAATGCCGGAGCAACTGCGCGGCGACATGCAACTGTGGGCCGGCTGCATCGCAGGCGCGCTGCAAGACACTGACTACACGGCGAAGCTGGCGGCGGCGGGATTCAAGCAAATCGGCATCGAACCCACCCGCATCTACACCGCCGAAGATGCCCGCGATTTCCTGGAAGCAAAACACGCCGGCCTGGCGGCAATCGCTGACCAGATCGCGGGCAAATTCATGAGCGCCTTTGTGCGCGCGACCAAGCCATCGGCTTGTTGCTGCGCCTGTGGCTGAAGCCTTGGATTGGAGGCGCGCATGACCGAAAAAATCTACAACGTCCTCGTCCTGTGTACCGGCAATTCGGCCCGCAGCATCATGGCCGAAGCCCTCATCAACACGATGGGGCAAGGGCGTTTTCGCGCCTACAGCGCTGGCAGCCACCCGACCGGCAAGGTCAATCCACTCGCCATCGAAAAGGTGCAATCCATCAAGTACCCGACCGACAACCTGCGTAGCAAGAGTTGGGACGAGTTCGCCACGCCCGATGCGCCGAAGATGGATTTCATCATCACCGTCTGCGACAACGCCGCCGGCGAGGTCTGCCCGGTGTGGCCCGGTCAGCCGATTTCGGCGCATTGGGGTTTTGAAGACCCGGCTACCGTCGAAGGCCGTGACGATGAAAAACGCCGGGCCTTCGATCAGACCTTCCGGCACATGATGAGCCGCGTCCGCCTGTTCGTGAATCTGCCGCTGAAAATGCTCGACCAGACCGCTATCAAGCGCGAACTGGCGAACATCGGCAAGACGGGACCATCAGAATGAGCGCCGACGCTGCAAAGCCGCACCAAGCGCCCATGAGCGGCTTCGAGCGTTATCTGACGCTGTGGGTTGCTCTGTGCATCGTTGCTGGCGTCGCGCTCGGCCAAGCCCTGCCGGGCGTATTCCAGGCCATCGGCCACATGGAAGTGGCCCAGGTGAATTTGCCGGTCGGCCTGCTCATCTGGGTGATGATTGTCCCGATGTTGGTCAAGATCGACTTCGGGGCGCTGCACCAGGTCAAGGAGCATTGGCGCGGCATCGGCGTCACGCTGTTCGTGAATTGGGCCGTCAAGCCGTTCTCGATGGCGCTGCTCGGGTGGCTGTTTGTGCGGCAGGTGTTCGCCCCGTTCCTGCCGGCCGATCAACTGGACAGCTACATCGCCGGCCTGATCCTGTTGGCCGCTGCGCCTTGCACGGCCATGGTGTTCGTGTGGAGCCGGCTGACCAACGGCGACCCGCTTTTCACGCTCTCGCAGGTGGCCTTGAACGACGCCATCATGATCGTGGCCTTCGCGCCCATCGTCGGGCTGCTCCTGGGCATGTCTGCCATCACGGTACCTTGGGACACGCTGCTGATTTCGGTCATGCTGTACATCGTCGTGCCGGTAATCCTGGCGCAGCTTTGGCGGCGTCAATTGCTCAAGCAAGGGCAAGCCGCTTTTGATCGGGCCATGCAGAAAATCGGCCCGTGGTCGATGGCCGCGCTGCTCCTGACGCTGGTGCTGCTGTTCGCCTTTCAGGGCGAGGCCATCATCCGGCAGCCGCTGGTGATCGCCATGCTGGCCGTGCCGATCCTGATTCAGGTGTTCTTCAATGCCGGGTTGGCCTACTGGCTGAACAGGCGCGTCGGGGAAAAGCACAACGTCGCGTGTCCTTCGGCCTTAATCGGCGCCAGCAATTTTTTCGAGTTGGCCGTGGCGGCAGCCATCAGCTTGTTCGGCCTGCACTCCGGCGCGGCCTTGGCGACCGTGGTTGGCGTTCTGGTCGAAGTACCAGTGATGCTCCTGGTCGTGCGCGTGGTGAATCGCACAAAGGGCTGGTATGAGTGCTCCAGCGGCGGCACGGTCGTTATCGAGAAGATGCGCTGATTGCTTTCAACACGGCTTGCGAGCAAAGATGTGCCGGGGTTCGTGAGTGCAAACGCACGGCACACCCACAAAAGTCATGCCGCCGTGTAGCCGGCCAAGTAATCGGCCCAATCCTGCATCAGCCCCGCGCGCTTGTTGAACAGGTCGCCGCGCGCATAGGCCGCTTCGGTCTGGTCGCCAATGACGTGAGCCAGTGCCGCTTCCGAAACTTCATTTGGGTAGTCGGTTGTTTCCCGCGCCCAATCCTTGAACGTCGAGCGAAAGCCGTGGACGGTCAGGTCTTTGCGCGCCATCCGCTTCAGAAGCTGGAGCATCGCCATGTTCGACAAAGGTTTGTTGCCCCTGCCGGGAAACACGAACTCACTGCCGCTGGCTTCCAGCAAGGTCTTGACCAGCGCCACCGCATCCGTCGAAAGCGGCACGCGATGCTCGCGCCGGGCTTTCATGCGCTCGGGTGGAACGGTCCAGAGTCCCGTCGTCAGATCGAACTCCGATCGGCGGGCGCTGATGACTTCGTTGGTGCGGCTGGCCGTCAGAATCACCAGCCGCAACGCGGCAGCGCCCAAGCCTTCCTGCGTCAACAGCGTTGCCATGAAGGCTGGCGCATCGCCGTATGGCAAGGCTGCGTGATGGACGATTTTTTGCACCTTGGAGGGGTTGGGCAACAACTGATCGAGATGGCCTTTCCAGCGAGCGGGGTTCATCCCTTCGCGGTAGCGGCGAACAGTTGCCCACGCCAGCACGGATTCGATGCGCCCGCGCAGACGTGAAGCCGTTTCGGTCTTGGCGGTCCAGATCGGTTCGAGCACGCGCATGACTTCATCGGTATCGATGTCCGCGGCAAGCATGTCGCCCATGACCGGATAGGCGTAGCTGGCGAGCGTGCTTTCCCATTGCGTGACGTGTTTCTCGTTTTTCCATGAGGACCGATGCGCCTCGATGTACTTACGGGCGCATTCGCGGAAAGGCAAAGAAGGGGCGCGAGCCTGTCGCGCGGCCTTGCGTTGCGAGCGGCGTTCATCCAATGGGTCGATGCCGTTGAGAAGCTGCCTGCGGCAATCGAGCGCCTTGACGCGAGCTTCGGCAAGTGTGACGGTGTGCAGAGGACCAAGCCCCATGCCGCGTGACCTGCCACTGCGCATGTAGCGAAACAGCCAGGACTTGGCGAGAGTGCGAGTGACTTGCAGGTAAAGACCGCCGCCATCGCTGAAGACGCCGGGGCGCTTGGCCCGCGTGACCTGCATGGCGGAAAGACGGTTGAGGGTGCGCATTCATGATCTCCGGCTAGCACGACGACTAGCAAAGGGTTCCAGGATTCCTTCAGCGTTTCCCGGATGAATGCGGAACCGGCGTTACACCGATTCGTCGCTATATCCTTGAAGCCGAAGGGCTTTTTGGAACTCCATGGAGATCAATGGATTGCGAGAGGCAGGTATACTCTCCGCCGCTACGGGACGCCCTCTCCGCCAGGAACACCTGAAAACCCGCATCGCTTAAGGCTTTGCGGGTTTTTATTTTTCTTTGCCCACCTCTCGACCCACCTTTTTGTAAGTGATGGATGGAAGCGCTGGCCTCGGCTGAGCGACATCCCTAATCTCGGCTGAGCGACATCCCTAATTAAACTTCGGCGACGGAAGTTAACTGGGCAAACAGATTGAGGGGGGCACAGCACTGCTTTATCAACTCAAGTGTGAGCCCGTGTCCGGAGATACAGAGGCAAATCCAAGCAGTCGCTGGTTAACGGTTCGGTCCCACCCGTTTTCTGTTCTGTCAGCCCAAATCCAAACCCCCGTTGCCTAAACATTGAGCAGCGGGGTTTTGTCTTTTTGGATCATCGCCTTACGCGGTAATTCATGCGCTCATCCACAGGCTGTTCCCCAGAAGATGGGGACAACTGCCAGATAGGTCACGATAACAGCACGAGTTTGCAATGCCTCGGTTGTTGCTCAGTGACGAACTGTTCGTATGAGCATAGGAGAGCGCATGAATGTCATTCAGACGGCATTTATTTCAGAACTATGTTTGCCTGGGCAATAGTTAAGTTCTGTTAATTATTGCCAGGCATCCCTTGTCCCTAGTTTACATTTTGTCTCTCTGTTTTGTATTCTGTTACATACCGTAAAAATGCAAAATGGATATTTATATGGCAAGGCAATGGCGAACAGGAAGTTGCGGCGCAATGCAAGGCTTCGTTGCCTATTGTCTTTTCAATCAGCGCCACTCGCGATCGGCGAGTGAGCCGCGTCGGCGCATCGCATAAAACCAGACCCACGACACGTTCGGGATATCACCATGTTCGATTGCAAAACGCCCGATTTTCGGGGCGCTTCGGGTCATGTTTGCTTCTGAGTTTTGCCGTCAGGGGGCGGAGTGCAGGTCGCTTCGTTGCGGACTGCGCTGGGTCGTCTGGGTTTGGCTCGCGCTGCAATGCTTGCTCGGTATGTCGGGTATGGCGTTGGCCGACACGAATGTGTCGGGCGCTATTGCGGCCGATACGCGTTGGACGCTCGCCGGGAGCCCCTATGTGCTGAGCGGCGCGGTGACCGTGCAGTCCGGCGCGGCGCTGACCATTGATCCAGGTGTCGTGGTTTACATGACGGGCGGCGCATCCTTGAACATCGCCACCGGCAAGCTGCTGGTGCAGGGTGAGGCGGATAAACCCGTCAAGATTACTTCCGACAAGCTTCGCCAGGGCATGACCCCGGCGGCGGGCGATTGGGGAAAGCTGGTCCTGTCTTCGGGGGCCTCCGGCAGTGCGCTGAGTCATGCGGACATCGCCTACGGCAGCGGTTTGAACGTGGAAGGGGCCGCCGTCTCACTCAACAGCGTGCGCATTCAGGGGCATGCGGGAGCGGCCATCAGCGCCGATCTTGCGGCCAGCCTGACCGGATCGGGCAATGAGGCGTCGGGCAACCAGATCAACGCCGTGGTGATTCCCTCGGGTGACATCCTGTCCTCGGCCCACTTGGGCCTGCGTGGCATTCCCTATCTCGTGCGCAACGGCGTTCTCTCGGTGGGGCTATCCCCGGTGATCGATACGCTCGAACCGTCGAACATCCTGGCGGGCGAGAGCACCACGATGACCCTCACGGGCAAACGGCTTGCCGGCGCGACGCAGCCCCAATGGTCGATCGCGGGCCTGGATGCGCAGGTACTGGCCGGCGCGACCGATACGCAGGTGCGCTTGCAGGTCACCGCGCCGCTAAGCACCGCCGTAGGTTCCGCCGATCTCACATTGCTCACGGATGCCGGAGCCGTGACACGCGCGGCGGCGCTTTCCGTGCAGCGCAATCAACCTCATATCACAAGCATCGAGCCAGCCAGCGTATATACGCTCTCGGGCAGCGTTGTCTTGGCAGTGAATGGTTCCTTCATCTTGCCTTCGAGCATCGTCGAACTCGACGGCCAGCCGCTGCCGACCACGGTGGAATCCGAGACTCGCGCCACCGCGGTGCTGCCGGCGCAGTCGGAGGCCGGGAGCCGAAGCGTGCGCCTCAAAACGCCGGACGCACTGAATGCCGGAAGCTTCCTTACCTCCAATGTGGCGACCTTGACCGTGGTCCAGGCTCAGGTTGATTTCGATGCAGCCTCCGCATCCACCCTTGCAGGTTCCAGCCAGACCGTGACGCTGAAGATTCCGTTCGACGCGCCTGCTGGGGGGCTGAGCTTTACCCTGACCTCCGCTGCGCCGGCCATCGCCACGGTGACCTCGACGGTGACCGTGCCCGCGGGCGGCCGCAGCGCCGAATTCCAGGTGCAGGGGCTTACTGTGGGCGAAACCCAGATCACCGTGTCGCGTGCGGGTTGGGCTCCTTCCTTGCTGTCAGTGGCAGTCATTCAGCCGCCGGTGAGTTTGGCCTACGATCCTGTGATCTCCCATCTGGTTGGCGTGATGGTTGGCGAAGCGCCGTCCGCGACGCTTGCGTATGACAGCCTGACGTCTTCCTTGGTGGGCGTGAGCGTGGGCAGCCATGCGCGTCAGTTGATCCCGGCTGCCGGCGTGGTGGGGACCTCGCTCACTCTGCAAGTGGCAGGGGAAGGGCTCAACGCGGTGTCGGCGGTTCAATTCGTCCCGTCCGACGGGATGACGCTGGGTCAGCCCATGGCAAGCCCGGACGGCAAATCTTTGACGGTGCGCGTCGACATCGACGCCTCGGCGGCCAAGTCGACACGTCGTGTCGTGCTGAATACCGCCACCGGCCCCGTGCCTTTCACGACGGACACCGGGGACCGCTTCGTGGTGACTGGACCGGCGCCGCTCGTCGAATCCGTTTCTCCCAATGTGCTGGTCGCGGGACAGTTGGCAACGACCTTGTCTGTGCGCGGCCAGAACCTGCGCGACGTGCAAGCAGTGCAGTTCGTGCCTGCGCAGGGTATTGCGGCCATCAGCGCCCCGGTCACCAGTGCCGATGGAACGCAGATGGCGTTGAATGTCGTGGTCGATGCGGCGGCGACTCCGGGAGCGCGCACGATCATCGTGACCACCGCCGGCGGCGAGTCTTCCGCCTCCCCTGCGCCGGGGAACACCCTGCAGATCTCCAGAGAGGCGGGCCAGACGTTCGCGGCCATCAGTTCGCCGCTGGTGGGGGTTGCGGTGGGTAATGCTTCCCAGACACAACAGGAGCAGGCCATGGGGCCCTATATCTCCGCGCCCGTCGGCGTTTTGGTGGGAGAAGCCTCCAGCAGCTCCGGCAGTGGTGAGGGTTCGTCTTTCGGGCCGCTTGTCTCGCCCACGGTGGGCGTGGTGACGGGCGCGGGCGCGGTCGACATGACACCGGCGTCCGGTGCGACGGGCACCAGCGTCCCGGTGGTGGTCAAGGGCGCGGGTCTGCAAGGCGTCACCCAGGTGCAGATCGCGCCGGCCGATGGTGTTCAGGTCGGAGGCATCAGCGCGTCTGGCGATGGAAGCCAGGTGAGCTTCACCGTCAGCATCGATGCGAATGCGCCCAAGACGTTGCGCAAGGTGGTGCTGCTCGCAGCCGACACGCCCGTGCCGTTCCTGAACGAAGCCAAGTCCCGCTTCCTGGTAACGGGCGAGGTGCCGGTCCTGGATGGTTCGATCACGCCCCAGGTAGTTGTGGCGGGCGGCTCCCGAGCCGACCTGACGATTCGCGGCCGCTATCTGGCCGATGTGATCGGAGTGTCCCTGCTGCCGCCGGATGGGATGAGCGTGCTCGGCATTCCGACTGCCAGCGCGGACGGTTCAAGCTTGTCCGTCAGCGTCCAGGCCGCGTCATCGGCGGCTGTGGGGCCGCGTGTGGTCGTGGTCACGACCGTGGCCGGACAGTCGTCCGCAGCCGCGACGGCAGCGAACACGATCCAGGTTGTGCGTGAGATCTCCGGCACGATGGGCGACCTCAGTTCGGCACTGGTCGGCGTGCGCGTGGGCGACAATCCGGTCCAGTCCGTCGAGCGCTCCGCCTATGCGCCGCATGTCGGGCTGGTGGTCGGGCCTTATGTGGCGGTGGTCGATCCTGCCGGCGTGACCAAGGGATCGAGTGGATCGCTGACCATCTCCGGCGTGGGTTTGCAGGCGGCAGCATCGGTTGCGGCCCTGCCTCCAGGGGCAGCCAACGGCGTGAGCCTGGGCGTTCCTTCCGCGAACGCCGCCGGTACTGAACTCGTGGTTCCCTATCAGATCAGCGCCTCGGCGCCGTCGGCGGGCTATCGGATCAGTGTTTCCGATGCGCAGGGCCAGCAACTGCCTTCGCTCAGCGGGGCGGCTGTCCAGTGGCAGGTCCTCAATGCGCCCGTGATTGCTTCGTTCGATCCCATCGTCATGAATACCGGCCGCGCCTATACGCTGGTGGTGCGCGGCAGTGATCTCCGGAGCGTGCAGCGTATCCAGATTGAGCCGTCTGCCGGCATCACGAGCGAAGACGTCGCCATGACCTGGGGCTCGGACGCATTGGGCGAGAAGCTCACGCTGCGCCTGATTATTGCGCCGGACGCCGCCACGGGACCGCGCGTGATCCGGCTCGTCTATTCGGGCGGGGTCACGAGCGCTCAGAGCACGATTTTCAACACGCTGAACGTGACCGCGCCATGACTTTCGATTTCTTCAAATGTTTTCGAGCCGGCCGCGGGCGGAACGGCGGCACTGCATGTATGCCCCTTGGCGGCGCGCCCGGCCATGTTTTTCCCAGTTTTCAGGAGCCCAATATGAAATCCTGCCGTTCATCTGTTGCCTCGTTCCACCATTTTCCCGCCCCAGCCGGTGCACGCCGTGGCGTGTTGGCCGTGGCGGTCATGCTGCTGTGCGTGCCAGCGGCGCACGCTTTCGACAGCGGAAGTACCGGCGCGGATGGGGGGCTGAACCCGGCCGTGTCGACGCAGATCGAACTGCCGCCCTCGGGCATCCTCAACTACAGCTCGGTCAACATCCCAACGGGCGTGACCGTCACGTTCAAGAAAAACGCGCTCAATACACCGGTGCAGGTGCTGTCCAGTGGCGATATTACGATTGCCGGCAGCATCGATATCCGGGGCGGCTCGGCGGCGGCCACCGGCACGGCGGGCGATGGCAATCAGGGTGATGATGGGCTGCCGGGCCTTGGCGGACCGGGCGGATTCGACGGTGGCCGCGGCGGCAAGGACGACCTGCAAAACCGCGTGGATGTCAATCTTGGCGGCAGCGGCCTGGGGCCTGGTGGCGGGCGTGGCGGTTACACGCGCGCCGATGGCTGCTTTAGCGGTACCTACTACCACTATGTTGGCCAGAGCGCCGGCTATGCGACCGGCGGCATCGGATACTATGCCTCCTGCCCCGAAGTCGCAGGCGATTCGGAACGCGGGCAGCCTTACGGCACGCCGGAGTTGCTGCCGCTTATCGGCGGCTCGGGTGGAGGCGGGGGACGCGGCGGCGCTAACTATCCTGGAGCGGGCGGTGGAGGTGGTGGCGGCGCCATCCTCCTGGCCTCCAGTGGCACGCTGACGGTGACCGGCTCTATCAATGCCACGGGCGGGGATGCCGGCGACATCGCGGGAACGGGTGCTGGGCAGATTGGCGGCGGCGGTTCCGGTGGCGCCATCAAACTGATGGCAAGCAGCATCAAAGGCAACGGCGGTTTAACCGCCGTTGGCGGATGCCGCGTTGTTAACGGTACTGCGCGCCAATACTGCGGTAACAATACCTCGGGCTACACTCAAGGCAGCGATGGCCGCATCCGCATCGAAGGCGAGAGCATCACCTTCAGCGGCACTTCCCAGCCAACGTACACGACCTCGACCCCGCAGCCGATCGCGACCACGAACCTACCTTCGATCCGCATCGCCTCGGTGGCCGGAACCAGTGTGCCCGCGAACCCGACCGGCAACGCCGATGTCAGCCTGCCGGCGACGACCACCGATCCGGTAGTTGTGATGTTTGCCACCACCAATGTGCCGACCGGCAACGCCATCAAGCTGCGGGTCGTGCCGGCCTATGGCGCGCCCATCGAGGTGCTCAGCCCGGCTATTTCGGGCACCGCCGCCAACGGCTCGGCCAGCGTCAGCGTCACGCTGCCCCAGGGTCCTAGCGTGCTGCAGGCGATCACCAGCTACACCGTGACCGTGGCACAAGCCGAGTCGCTTTCGCGCTTCGCGAACAACGAACGCGTCGAGCGCGTGGAACTGGTCGCGTCGCTGGGCCAGGAAAGCATCGTCGAACTCACCACCGCCAGCGGCAAGCGCTACAGCGCGCCGGCCGCTGTTCTCAAGATAGCGGGCCTGGCGGGCTGATCGCCCGCGGATGACGGCAGGCAACCTGGAGGATCGAACAGTGACCGTGGAACGCGCCCATGCATGCTCACCCGGATTTGCAAGCTCGGTGAGCACCGTGCATCCGTTCGTCCGGCCTCCGGCGCACAAGAGGCTGCGTGGCGCGGCCATCCGTTGCGTAAGCAGTGTCGTCGCGGCGTGCCTGCTGGCCCCGACGCTGCTCGTCAACGCCCATGCCGCCGAGTTAATCATCGACGAGGGCGTCGTGGTGAAGTTCGGCGCGGACGCGCAGCTTGTGGTGCGGGACAAACTGACGGTGGGCTCTGCCGTCACGCTCACCAGCGCCAGCGACGACGCGGCGGGCGGCCAGACCAACCCCGCGCCGGGCAAGCCCACCGCCGGCCAGTGGCAGGGCCTGAGTATCGAAAAAACCGCCCAGGCCGCCGGACAGCAAGGGCTCAACGGCCTGTCCGTGCGCTACGGCGCCGCCGGTCTGACGCTCAGGGGCGTCAGTTCCCCCTTGCAGTATCTACAACTGAACGACAACCTGGTGGGCTTGCGGGCGCTCGATAGCGCCAATCCCGCCATCACAGGCTCCAGCTTCCTGCGCAACGGCGTGGGCATCGAAGCACTGGGCGGCAGCACGCCGAATGTCACCGGCTCGCAGTTCTCCCAGAACACCAATTTTGCGATCACGAACGCGACGCCCGCCAGCGTGATTCAGGCCGCCGGCAACTGGTGGGGCCATGCGAGCGGGCCGAAAGACGCCATCGGCAACCCGTCCGGACAGGGCGACGCGGTTTCCGCGGGCGTGCGCTACGACAATTTCCTCGCCAGCGCGCCGCTCCTGAACCCGAGCCTGCGGCTGGCCGCTCCCGCGCCGTTTTTCGAGCAGCGCGAGATCGAACTTGAGCTTTCCTGCGTTAACGCGGTTGAATACCGCATCGCCGAGAACGACGGTTTTACCGGCGTTGCCTTCTCGCCGCTGCCCGAAGGCCCCACGCGCGTGACCTACACGGTCTCCGCCGGTGATGGCCTCAAGGCGCTCAGCGTGCAGTTCCGCAGCGCCACCGGCGCTGTGGTCACCGCCGCGCTCAGCAATGGCGTGCGCATCGACACCGAGCCGCCGGCCCTCACGCTGAACAACCCGGCCCCCGGCGCGCTCATCACCGAATCGATCTCCATCGAAGCCGACGCCACGGACGCCAACGGCATTGCACGCGTCGCCTTCTTCGTCGGCGATCAATCGCTCGGGGAAGCTACCGCCAGCCCCTACCGGGCCGCCTGGAACATCAACAGTCTGGCCGACGGCAACTATACGATCCGGGTCGTCGCCACTGACAACGCCGGGCGCAGCAGCGAAGTGACGCGTGCGGTCACCGTCTCGCGTGCGCCGGTCGCGCCCGACACCGAAGGGCCGCAACTGAGCAATATCCGCCTGGGCGGCATGCCGCTTGCCGACGGCGCAGTGCTCACGCGCAACGACACGCTCACGCTCGACGCGAGCGACCGCAGCGGCGTCGCGCGCATCGAACTGCTGCTCGACGGCGGCGTGGTCGCCACCGGCAGCGGATCGGCCGGCTACACGATCCCGCTCGACATCGCCGCGCTCGCCAACGGGACGCATACGCTCGTCATACGCGCCGTCGACTCGCTCGGCAACGTTACAAATATGACCTACTCGGTCAGCGTCGCGCACGCCGCGCCGGATGCGCCGCGCTGGAGCGCGCCGCCCAGCGGCGGCACCACCCGCTCGGCCCAGATCGAAGTCTCGGGTACGGCCAAGGCCGGCAGCACGATTGGCTTCACGCTCAACGGCCAGCCGAGCGCGGCCACGAGCGTGGCGGGCGCGGACGGACGCTTCACCGCGAACCTCACGCTCGCCGCGGGCGCGAACGAAATCCTCGCCACCGCTACCGATGGCTACGGCGTCAGCGCCCCGTCCGCGCCGCTGAGCATCACGCTCGACGTAAGCGTGCCGGCCAGCCCGAGCGCGCTGACCGCGCAGGCCCAGCCGCAAGGCAAGGTGCGCCTGTCCTGGACGCGATCGAGCGACCCGAACGCGGTCGGCTACCATGTCTATCGCGCCGCGAACAGCTTCACGGCCCCCGCCGAGGCCATCAAGCTCAACCCGAGCCCGCTCGCCGCGACCGTCTACGACGACCTGCCCGCGCAGGACGGCCTGTGGTTCTACCGCGTCGTCGCGGTCAATGCCGCCGGCACCGCCTCGGAGCCGACCAACCTCGTGCAGACCACTTCCGACGGCACGCCCCCGCGCGCCACCTCGGTTGTCTACGCCACGCAAGGCAAGGTCGACCCGGACACCGGCCGCTACGGTCAGGGCCGCATCGCCGTGACCCTCACCGTCAGCGAAGCACTGCAGGCCACGCCGTATTTCGCCGTCGTGCCCGAAGGCGGAATGCCGATCACGGTTGAACTCACACGCGAGAGCGACACCCGCTACACGGGCGCTTTCCTCATCGACGCCAACACCCCCTCGGGCATCGCCAACGTGCTGTTCTCCGCGCGCGACATGGTGGGCAACCGCGGCGCTGAAGTCGATGCCGGAGCCACGCTGGGTATCGACACCGCCGGCCCCGTGCTCTCGAACATCACGCTCACGCCGGCCTCGCCGATCAAGAACGAAGGCGCGCCGCCGGTCGAAGCGGTCTTCACGCTCTCCAAGGCGGTCAAGCCGGGTAGCGTGCCGCAATTGAGCTACCGGCTCTCGGGTCCGCTGCGCACCTCCGTTGCGCTCGGCGGTCTCGCGCAGATCAACGCCACGACTTGGCGCGCCAACTTCACGCTGCCCTCGGACGCCGGCGCGACCGGCCCCGAAACGCTCTCGTTCGCGCTCCAAGCGAGCGACGCGCTCGACAACCTCTCGACCAAAGTCTCCGCCTACAACAGCTTCCAGGTTTATCAAGGGCAACTGCCGCCGCTGGGGATTCCGTTCGGCTTCTCCGCCCAGGCGCAGCCGGGCGGCAAGGTCAAACTTTCCTGGCAGCCGGTCTCCGAGGCGACCAGTTACCAGCTCTACCGCCAAGCGCCGGGCGAAGCGGAACTCACCGCGCTCACGCGCACGGGCGGCGAAGCGTATCTCGATTCGACCCCGCACGATGGGACCTACCGCTACGCAATCGCCACCGTGCGCGCGGCCAACGGCCAGGAAACCCTGTCCGGCCAAAGCGCCGCAATCGAAGTCATCGCCAGCGCCACCGCGCCGGGCGCGCCGCAGAACCTCTCGCTCACGCTGACCGGGCAGGGCATCGTCGCGAGTTGGCAAGTGCCGCTTGCGAGCACGGTCGCCAGCTACAATCTGTATCGCGCCGCCGGCACGAACATCACCGGCATCGAAACGCTCGTACCCCTGAAGAGCGGCATCCGCCAGACCTCGGCGCTCGACGCCTCGCCCTCGCCGACGCAAGGCGCTTACGTCGTGACCGCGCTCGACGCCGTGGGCAACGAATCGGCAATCTCAAATTCGGCCTACCTGAACGCCAGCCTCCTGCCGGTGCGCGACCTCAAAGTCGAACAGATCGGCAACGCGCTGCCCAAACTCACCTGGGCCGCGCCCAACGGCAACGTGCGCGGCTACCTCGTCTATGTCGGTCCCGAAGGCGCGCTCACCAAGCTCACGCCGGAACCGATCACCGTACTGAGCTTCACCGACACCGGCTACACCATGGGCGAGCGCCGCTACACGGTCGCCAGCGTCGACGCCAACGGCGTCGAACAGCCGCGCAGCCTCGTGCTCCCCGCAGTCGCGAGCACGCTCGCCGCCGGCCTGCCGATCAAGCGCGGGCTCATGAACCGGCTCCAACTCCAGGTCACCAACACCTCGGCGAGCATGCTCGCGGAAGTGCACGCGGTTGTGCGCCTGCCCACCAACCGTGACGCCACCGCCTTCCAAGACCACAAATCCGCCGCCTTCAGCCTTGCCGCCAACGAAACGCGGCTCATCCCCGTCATCGTCGGCGGCTACGCCGAACTGCCCGGCAGCGCGCAGGCGCAAATCGGCGTCGAAATCGCCCCGGTCGAAGGCGAACTGATCAAGATCGCACGCGACCAAACCGTCGAAGCCACCGACGGCGCGCTCGTCGTCGGCATGGCCACCGAATCCTTCACGCGCGGCGGCACCGGCAAAGTCAAACTCACCATCGAAAACACCAGCGACGTCGACGTCGAACTGCTCACCGCCACGGCCAACGGCGCGCAGCCCTCCAACGAACTGCGCTTCAAACTGCTCGACAACGACGGCAACGTCCTCGCCACGCAGCCGTACAAACAAGTCTTCGGTGCCAGCGTCGTCACGCTCACCAACGGCCTCACCGTCGCACGCATCGGCGCGGGCGAGCGCTACACCTCGGATGTCTTCGAACTCGACATCCCCGCCGCCGCGCCGATGGCGCTGCGCGTGCAGCTCGAAGTCGACCGGCTGCGCTACCACAGCGGCCA
Source organism: Betaproteobacteria bacterium (assembly GCA_009781175.1). GTDB lineage: Bacteria > Pseudomonadota > Gammaproteobacteria > Burkholderiales > Rhodocyclaceae > Niveibacterium. The sequence continues at coordinate 2,723 of WQYQ01000009.1, read as the reverse complement.
GGACGACCAAATCCTCATCACCGGGCGCGGTTCTGAGCGCACTGTTTCGCTCATCGACACCGCCTACACCGGCGAAGTCACCGACGTCGCACCGCTATCCTCCTTCGGCGACAAACCCATCATCATCCGCGGCCGCGCGCTCGACCGCAGCACCGGCGCGCAACTGCCCAACACCCGGCTCAAACTCATCCTCAACCAGCAAGGCTTCGAACGCGTGTTCGAAGTCCTGACCGACGCCAGCGGCGCCTTCACCTACACCTTCCAACCGACCCTGACCGACGCCGGCCTCTACAAAGTCTCCGCCGTGCACCCCGCAATCACCGACCGGCCCGAACAAAAAGCCTTCACGATCAACCGCATCACCGCCGGCCCGAGCCCCTACAAGCTCGACCTGCCGAAAAACTACCCCTTCAGCATCCCGTTCCAGGCCAAGGCCGGCCCGGGCACGGCGGCCGCCAACGTGCGCTTCACCTACGACGCCGCCGCGCAACCCACCGGGCAACTGCCCGAAGGCGTCACGCTGCAACTGCCCGCACCGGTCACACTCGCCGAACGCCAGACGCTCAACCTGCCGGTCGTCTTCAGCGCCAACAACGACGCCCAGCCGAGCGGCGCCATCATCCTCAACCTCGTCAGCGACGACCACCCAGGCGGCCCGCTTGGCCAGGTGCGCATCAACTACACGCTGTCGGAGGCCAAACCCTACCTAACCGCCACGCCGAGCTTCGTCGAAACCGGCATGGCGCGCGGCGCGACCCAGATCGAATCGGTGCAGATCGAAAACAAGGGTCTGCAAGACGCGCTCGGGTTGCGCTTCACGCTCACACGCCCGGATGGCAGCGCTGCGCCCACCTGGGCCTCGCTCGCCAGCAACCCCGACGGCACGCTCGCGCTTGGCGAAAAACGCACGCTCGACCTCGCCTTCACCCCGCCGGCCGACCTGCCCGAAGCGGTATACGAATTCCGCCTCAAAGTGGAAGGCGAAAACGTCCCCACGCAATCGATCAACGTCTATGCCAGCGTCACCCAATCCGGCATCGGCAACGTGCTCTTCAAAGCGGCCGACATCTACACCGCCACGCTCGACAAAAACGGCAACCTGATCCCGGGGCTCGCCAACGCCACCGTCACGTTGCAAAACGAAGACGTCGTCACCGTCACGCAAGAACTCCTCACCGACGCCTTCGGCGAAGCCCTATTCCAAAACCTCCCGGCCGGGCGCTACAAATTCCGCGCACGCGCCGCCAACCACCAAGAAACCAGCGGGCGCCTCCAAATCAAACCCGGCATCACCGCCAACCAGCCGGTGTTCCTTGACTACAACCTTGTCAACGTCGAATGGAGCGTGCGCGAAATTACGATCCAGGACCGCTACGAAATCACCCTTAACGCCACGTATGAAACCGACGTCCCGGCCGCCGTCATCATGCTCCAGCCCACGAGCGTCAACCTGCCGAAGATGAACCCCGGCGACGTCTACTACGGCGAACTCAGCCTCACCAACTACGGCCTCATCCGCGCCGACAACGTCAAGCAACAACTGCCGGCCAGCGACGGCTTCTTCCGCTACGAATTCCTGACCGAGGTCCCAAGCAGCCTCGAAGCCAAGCAGCGCGTCACGCTGCCCTACCGCATCATCGCGCTGCAATCGCTCGAAGGCGCGGCGGGCGCTGCGAACGCGAGCGGCGGCGGCTGTTTCCTCTACAGCAATTTCTTCAGAGTCGTGGCCTCCTTCCTCTGCGCCAACGGTTTCGAAAGCATCGTTAACGCCTTCGCGGCCTGGTATGCCGCCAGCGACAGCTCCTGCGCATCGGCAGAACCTGGCAGTAGCAGTCCCGGAAGCGGAGGCAGCGGCGTCAGCAAAGGCGGCGGCAGCGGCATTGGCGGCGGCGGCGTCACCCCCCTCAAACTGCCTGGGCGCAAGTGCGTCTACCTGCCGCGCGGCGGCGGTGGCAGCGGTCCCGGTGGCGGCGGTGGCGGAGGCGGTTCCGGTCCCGGAGGCGGCCCTGGCAGTGGTGGCGGTCCCGGCAGCGGAGGCGGTCCAGGAGGCGGCCCTGGCAGCGGTCCAGGCAGCGGTCCAGGCGGTGGCCCCGGCAGCGGCCCAGGCGGTGGCCCCGGCAGCGGCCCAGGTGGTGGTCCCGGAGGCGGTCCCGGCAGCGGAGGCGGTCCCGGTAGTGGCCCAGGCGGCGGCCCCGGAGGCGGTGGAGGCCCCGATCCTGGTCCCGGCCCCGGCCCGGATGGGCCTGGTGGCCCCGATCCCGACGGTCCGCAATGTTAATAAGCAGGTCATGGAAGCAGGAACGTACAAGCCGATGACGACGCACAACAAGCAAGCCCCCTTCAGGGGCCACCCCCTCAAGCCGACTGAGCCGTTGCGCCGGCCCGCCCGGCGAGCGCTGGTGGGGCTCGCCTGCCTACTTTCCTTGAGCGGCCTAAGCGCTGCCAGTGCCTCGGACCTGAGCATCACCATCCCCAACGGCTTCGCTGACCTCAGCACTGAAGACTTAGGCGTTCAAAGCAGCGCCGGCCGGGTGCGCTGGAAACGCCTCTGGGACGGCCAAGAATGGAAATTCAACCCGCACTGGGAAAGCCTCTCGCAAAGCTGGAAAAACCTCACCGGCAGCGAAGCCGGCGACACCACCGGCGGCACGCTGAACACCGCCAGCGGTATTACCGCCGCCACGGGTGGCAGCCTTGCCGCCGGCTGCTGGGTTTGGGTCGAC
>WQYQ01000008.1 GCA_009781175.1 Betaproteobacteria bacterium | reverse complement strand
GGTAAATGTAGTGGCGCGTGATGCGCCCGGCCTCATCGGCCTCCATCGTCAGATGCTGCTCGGCATACAGGCTATACGTCGTGTGGCCCTCGGCGCGGCGCGCAATGCGCTCGCCGTTCAGGCCGATCGCGTAGCGCACGGTTTGCGTCGGCGCGTCGGCGGTGGCTTGCGTGCGCACTCCAATGAGACGCCCATCGCCGTCGTAATCCAACTGGCGTTGCCAGGCCGGATGCGTTTGCGTGAGCGGCACCCCGTCGGCACGGAAGGTTTGCTGGACTTCGCCGCGTGCCAGCAAGCGGTTCGTGCCGGGCTGATAGCGGTAGATCAGCCGGGGTCCGGTTTCGCTTTGATCTTTCCCTTCGTCTTTCTCTTCCCCTTCGTTCGAGCTTTCCGCGACGCGGTTGCTATTGGCATCCAGGGTGTAGCGCGTGTTGCGGGTCTCATCATGCCAAGCCGTCAGGCGCTCGCGCAGATCGTAGCCCAAGTGCAAGGTTTGGGTGTGAGCGTCGAACCCGCGCGTAATCGCGGTCGGGTTGTTCACCGCATCGAACGTCTGCGTCTGGGTGCTGAAAGCTTGGTGTTCCCAAGCGTCCCATCGGGTGAGTTGGCGCTCGCCGAATTCGCGTGGTGTGAGCGCCAGAAAGAGGCGTGCCCACCACGAACCCGGCGCGCGGCGCGTCTCCGTGATTTGCGTGATCCGCCCGCGCGCATCCTGGGTCAGATCGCGTTCAATCCCATTGCCGTAGCGCCAGCTCTCGGTCCCACTGTAGCGGCTCGCGCGTAGTGCATCGAGCACGGGTTGGCCGTCGAAATCGATCCCGGCGAGTTGGCCGTTGTCCGCATAACGCCAGCGCACGCGGTGGCCGTCCGGGCGGATCTCCTCGCTGCGGCGTCCCGCCGCGTCATACGTATAACGCGTGGTCCACAGGAAACCCAGGGTGTCGGGCTTTGCCTGGGTGCTGTCGTTGTAATTTGTGTCGGCGTCGGCATCGTTCAGGCGCACCCGCCAAAGCCGTTCCTCGGTGAGCCGCCCGGCCGCGTCATAGCGGTTCTGGCGTACCTCGCGCAAGGGTGTGCCGGGCGCATTCGTGCGGGCGCGGGTTTCGCTCAGCAAGCCCTCGCGCCACGTCGTGCGGATCAGCCCCGGATGCTCGGGCGTGCCTTGCGCGATCAGCCGCCCAGCTGCGTCGTATTGGAAGGTCGTGGTTCCACCGTTGCCGTTGCGCAGCGCAATCTCACGCCCGGCCACGTCGTAAGCATGAAAGCGCCTCCCCCGGTCCGGGCTCACCTCCAGCACAAGCTGGCCGAAATCGTCATAGGCACGCTCGGTCACGTTGTCGAGCGCGTCACTGAGCCGCGTGGGCAGCCCATCGCGGTTGTAGGCTAGGCGCAGGCTCGCCGCTTCCGGTGTGCCCACGGCCTCGCTGCGGCGCGTCAAGCGCCCCTCGACGTCGAGTTCGTGCTCGGTACGTACTCCCGCCGCATTTTCGAGCGTGAGCTTGCCCGGCGCATACGCGAGTGCGAGCACTTTCCCAAGCGCATCCTCGATCCCGCTAAGCTCCCCGCGTTCATTGCGCAGGAAGCGTTCGGCTTGGCGCAGTTCGCCTTGCGGGTCCAAACGTTGCGTCTCGGCAATGCGCCCATCGAGATCGCGGGTCAGCCGCAGGCGGCTGCCGTCGGGGGCGATCTGTTCCGTCGGCTGGCCCGCCGCGTCATAGCCGATGCGCTCGGTCAAGCCGTCCGGGCCGGTCAGCGTGATGAGCCGGCCTGCGGCGTCATAGGCATAGCGCAGCGTCTGTTCGATGGCTTCGTTGCCGCCGCCGCGTTCGGCGCGGCGCGTCAAACGCGTGAGCCGCCCACGCGCATCGCGCTCGGCGCTGAAGGTTTCCGTCCTCGCTTGTTCCGCTCCCCAACTGACGCGCCAGCGGGTTGGAAAACCTGCGGCGTCGCGCTTCTCGATGGCGAGGGTCCGCCCGTCCGGCGTGCGCACCTGCGTAATCTGGCCGGTCGCGTCGTAGGCGTAGTGCACGCTATCGGTAGAGCCGGGCAGCGGACCGTCGAGGACCGTCAGCCGTCCCTTGGCGTCGCGGGTGAGCGTCGTGACGCGGGTGGTGCTGGCCACTGCGCGATTCTCGACTGCGGGCGTATAGCCCGTTTCCCGGATGCCAATCAGCGCACCCTGCGCATCGTAATCCAGCCGCCAGCGGTGTTCCTGTCCGGCCACCACCGAAGGCTCGGCGATCAGCGTGGGCTGCCAAGCACGCCCGGCGTATTCAAAACGGCGCACGGGTTCGATCGGGCCGGGTTTGCCCGCCGTATAAATCTGCCGCGTGACGCTCATGCGCCGGCCCAGCCCATCGTAAGTAAAACGCTCGGCGCGCAGCGGATTGCCTTGCGCATCGAGCACGGTTTTCGCTGCGAGTTGGCCCTGTGCGGCCCACGCATAGCGCACATCGCCCGGACTGCAAGTGGGGCAGCCCGGCCCGCGCGCCTCGATCAACCGCGTGAGCCCCGCAATCTCCTTGAAGCGATAACGCGTTACCGCCCCGCTGGCGTTGGTCAGTACCGCCTCACCGTCGGCCCCATCGCGTGTTTGACCCAGCGCCATATTCCACGCCACACGCACGCGATGCGCCCCGTTCGCGCCTTCGGAAAGGATGGCGCGTCCGGATTCATCGTAGGCATAGGTCGCCACGCGCTGCCAGCGCGGATTGGCCTCATCGGGCAGCGCCTGATTCTCCTCGATGCCGGTGAGCAAGTACGTGCGCCGCGCATCCTCATAAAAGTAGCGGCGCGCATGGCCCTGTGGGCCGGAGACTTCCACCAGCCGCCCCGTCTTATCGCGCGAATAAGCGAACTCGCCCAACGGACTCTTGATGCGTTTCAATCGCCCGCGCGCATCGTAGAGCAAACTCAGCTTGCGTCCGGCCGCATCCGAGACCGCCAGCAACTCGTTATGCGGACCGTAATGCCAAGTCCAGCCCCCGCCGCCGGGCAACTGTAATTGCTCGATGCGCCCGCGTATCAGACGCCTCTCCTGGCTGCGCCGGAACGTAAAACGCCGCCCGTCCGGCAGTACCCACTCGAAGCGCTCAGGCGATTCGCTCACTTCCCCGTCGGCGGGATTCTGTGCGCGGCACACCGAATCTTGGCCGCACGCAAAGATGATCCGGCGTCCATCGCCTTGCAGCAGTTGAATCGAATCCCGCAGCACGAACAGAGCGAGTTCGAACGACAGATTCCAGCCGCGCCCGAGCAAGCCGATGCGCTCGGTCAGGCTGTTGTAGTGGCGCACGATCTCCAACCCGGCCTCGCCCGGGAGTGCCGCCAGATCGACCTCGCGGCGGTACTTGTTGCCGCTGCGCAGATCGATCGGATTGCCCGCGCCGCTGGCGACATCGCCCGAGCCGCTTTCGGTCACGCTGCGGGTGCACGCCTCCGAGGCGGGGCTGGGGTCGCCGTTGGATGGGCCGCAGTCGGCGTGCGCCGTGCCACTCAGAGCGAGTGTGAGGCCAAAAACAACACCGAGTGCTGCGCGATACAACGCGGGCCGGGTGCGGGGTGCGTGGGGCGTCATCACTTCTTTTCCTGTGGAGTCATTCTGTCGGCGCATTGCTGTTCATCGTGTGCGAGCGACGTCGATGCATTGAACTGTTTTCCGTGTAGAGGTCGTGCGCGGGTGCATGAACTCTCTTGAACCAATACGAATGCATGTATGCCGTAAAGGGAGCCGCGCACTATATGTATCTGAATGTCATATGGCAGTTGGTAACGGACAAGTTAAAGATATTTACAAATGGAGGGGGCGAATTTGACGATTGGGCGCGAATTGGGTGTTTTGTTGGCGCTGTCGGAAGCGCGGAGACATTGCCACGGCGTATTGCACGCCACAGAGCATGTGAGTATCTATTTCGATCGATATCGAAACGAAAGAGAACCCTGCAATCAAAGCGCCTCGGGGTCGAACTTGGATGAATCCAGCGGAATGGACAGGTCTACTTCGATTGCTTGCGTATGTATCCCCAGGCTCGCGTCGTCTTCGCCTTTTGGGGCCATTTTGATGAATAGGGGAAAATTGTCGTAATCCCTGTGTCCGTTTGGGATGAGTGGCCTTGGGTTTGAAACGGTGGCATAGCATGCCGATCTTCCCGAGCCATCCTGCCACTCGTATTCTTTACACTCCAGGCCGGCGATTGTCCGCGTTGCTCCCGTCGGGATGGCTATCTTCGGGATGTTTTTAGAGGCCGTGGTCATTGAACCGGCAAGGGCGGCCAAAGCACTCTTCAGTTCCGGAGAAGGCGGGGCGGAAATGTGCACAATCCGCTTGCCATACACTCCGCCTGCTTTGCGCCAGGATATCGTCTTGCCATTCGTCAGCGAATTGGACTTGAAAGTGATGGTCTCCCTTGCTTCAACCACGCATCCCTCTGAAATGATGGGGACGTAGGAGAGGGAGTAACGCGCATACTGATTTTCGCTGAAATATTCTTCAATGCGAATGGGGCCTATCCTCGGGTCTAACTGTTGTTCGGTTATTTCAGGAGGGCTCGTTTTCCCCTGGATTTCGCGTGCTTTCACACATCCATTCTGTGCAATCACGGTGCCTCTTCGTGTAAAAACAGCCGCTCCGGTTTCTTCGCTAGCCATGTAATGCATGAGTGCTGAATTCGTTTTCTGACCCTGGCTCTGATTTTGAGTGGATGCTGAGACAGTATTTCCGCAGCCACAAACTGCGAAACTAAGCAGTATTGTGATGCCCGAAAGGTTCTTGTCACCGTATTTCATTACATGCTCCTGCTTGAGCCCGCTTAAAGAAGAAGCGGCTGGAGTTATTCAATCGATTGCCGGATCCGGAAAATTGGAATCTACCATGCTGTTGAAAAACACATTCGCCATGTCCGCGTGGTAAATTCGACTAAATTAGTCGGGTTAAATAAAAGGTGGATGGCGATGAGTTTTACCGAGCAGCAAATCGCGGAATGGGTCGGTGCGTTGATCGATCCGAATACCCAAAAATCTTTCTCTGCGGCCAAGGCGGTGAAGGCGGTGCGCATCGTGGGAGATGCGGTTGAGGCCAATCTCGAACTCGGCTATCCGGCTGCGAGCCAGTTTGCCGGGATCGCGGGCGATGTCGAGGCGGCGCTGCGCGCGCAAGGCGTGGCGCAAGTGCGGGTGAATGTCGGTTCGCGCATCGTGTCCCACACGGTGCAAGGCAATGTGAAGTTGTTGCCGGGCGTGCGGAACATCGTTGCCGTTGCGTCCGGCAAGGGCGGTGTCGGCAAGAGTACGACCGCGGTGAATCTTGCGCTCGCCCTGGCGCAGGAAGGCGCACGTGTCGGCATTCTCGATGCCGATATTTATGGTCCGAGCCTGCCGCAAATGCTCGGTCTGCACGGCGAGCGGCCCGAATCGGAAGACGGCAAGACGATGCTTCCGCTGCGCGCGCACGGTTTGCAGGCGAATTCGGTCGGCTTTCTCGTCGATGCCGAGCAGCCGATGGTTTGGCGCGGGCCGATGGCCACACAGGCTTTACGTCAGCTGCTGACGGAAACCAATTGGGACGATCTCGATTATCTGGTGGTCGATATGCCGCCCGGCACCGGCGACATTCAACTGACGCTCGCGCAGAGCGTGCCGGTGACGGGCGCAGTGATCGTGACGACGCCGCAGGACATCGCCCTGCTCGATGCGCGCAAGGGGCTGAAAATGTTCGAGAAGGTCGGCATCCCGATCTTAGGCATCGTCGAAAATATGAGCATTCATATATGTTCGAACTGCGGCCATGCTGAGCCTATTTTCGGCGCCGGCGGCGGCGCGAAGATGTGCGCCGATTATGGCGTGCCTTTCCTGGGCTCGCTGCCGCTCGATATCCGCATCCGCGAGCAGACCGATTCCGGCACGCCGACCGTGGTTGCCGATCCTCACGGTCCGCTGGCCGAGGCGTATCGCGGAATCGCGCGCCAGGTTGCGATTGCGATTGCCGAAAAAGCGCGCGATATGCGTTTCAAGTTTCCGAATATCGTGGTGCAGAACACCTGAGCGTTCGTGGCGCGAAAGCCTTTAAACTTGGGGCGGCTCGCCAACGCATGCTGGCGCGGCGAGCGGAGAGTTCTGTATTCTTACCGAAATTCGATCGATGTCGATGAGGTGTCAATGTGAGCGCAACCGCTACCCTGTCGAGTAAGTTCCAGATCTCCATCCCCAAGGCCGTGCGTGAGGAACAGCATTGGCAAGCGGGGCAGGAGTTCGTGTTTATCCCCAAGGGCAAGGGTGTTCTGATGATGCCTGTACCCGAACTCGATCAACTGGCGGGTATTGCCAAGGGTGCATGCAAGGATGGCTACCGCGACCGCAAGGACCGCTACTGATATGTCGTCCCCGCTGTGCGTCGTCGATACCTCGGCCTGGATCGAGTGGCTTACCGGCAGTGCGGTTGGACAAAGACTAGGCAAGCAGTTCCCGGCCAAGGCGCAGTGCATCGTACCAACTATCGTGCAACTCGAACTCTCGAAGTGGCTGGTGCGCGAAGTTGGCGAGGAGCAGGCCGATCAGGTGATCGCCTATACGCAAAAATGCACCGTTGTCCCGTTAGACACGGCCATTGCTCTGCTTGCGGCGGACCTGCATCGTGAGCACAGGCTCGCAACGGCCGATGCCATCGTCTGTGCCACAGCACAACATCAGCGGGCGGAACTGCTGACATGCGACGCGCACTTCGAGACACTGCCGGGCGTGGTGTTTTTTCCCAAGACGACATAAGCGTTGTCACCCTGGAGACGATTGCCTGCTTCGGCTGAATCCGGCTGACTTTTAAACGGCCCGCCCGTGCGGCGCGGGGCCGTGCGATCAGACCGGCACCGCTTCCCTGACGTCAACAGCCGCTACCCGGCCAGCTTCGAAGGCGCGGCGGTTGAGATCGACTAGCTTCTCGCCCTTCTTCCGGAAGCGCTTGAGCACACTGTCGAGCAGTGTTGCGGCTGGGAAGGGCAAGTGATCGGCGATGGCGCCGAGCATGACGGTATTGCCGAGGCGGATGTCGCCGAGTTCGAGGGCGATTTCGGTGGCATCGAAGGCATGCACCGGGTTGCCGTGGCGGCGGATTTCCGCCAGCGGGTTGGTGGGGTAGTCGAACAGCCCCAGTTCGACCACCGGCGGCACCAGGCGGGCGATGTTCATCAGCGTCATGCCACCCGGCTTCAACATGTGTTGCCAGCGCATCGCCTCGGCCGATTCGAAGCCGAGCAGCACGTCGGCGGTGCCGGGCGTGATCTGCGGCGAGAGCACCCGGGAGCCGAAACGCAGGTGTGAGGAAACGACGCCGCCGCGCTGGGCCATGCCGGCAACTTCCGTCTTCTTGGCATCGTGGCCGATGGCGATGGCCGCTTCGGCGAGGATTTCGGTGGCGGTCATGACGCCCTGGCCGCCGATGCCGACGACGAGGATATTGGTGGTGATCATGCGCCGGCCCCTTCTTTGACGATGCGGATCGGCGCGACCGGCGTGTGGTGGACGATAGCTTTGGGGGCGCAGGGCTGGACACACAGGCCGCAGCCGGTACACACCGAGGTTTCGATGCGCACGAAGGCGAGATCGACTTCCTTACCACTGGGCTTGACTTCCTTGCCGCGGCGGGTGACGTGGATGGCCGGGCAGCCGACGTCGAGGCAGTTGCCGCAGCCGGTGCAGCGATCGTTAATGACTTCGTAGGGCTTGAGCTTGTGGTAGTCCTTGATCAGCACGCAGGGCTGGTCGGTGATGATGACCGAGACCTCCGGCACCTTGACCTCCTCGCGGATGGTCTTGAACAGCACCGGCAGCTCGTAGGAGTTGACGACATGGATGCGCTCTTCCTTGACGCCGAGGGCGGCGACTAGCTTGGCGAAGTCGACGCGCGGCGCTTCCTCGCCGTGGATGTCGCGGCCGTTGCCGGGGTTGTTCTGGCCGCCGGTCATGCCGACGGCGCGGTTGTCGAGGAGCAGGACGGTGACGCTGCCCTGGTTGTAGACCATGTCGAGCAGGCCCTGCATGCCCATGTGCAGGAAGGTCGAATCACCGATGACGGCGACGATGCGCTTGTCCTTGTCGGCTTCGCCGCGGCCCTTGTCCAGGCCGAGCGCGACGCCCATCGAGGCACCCATCGAGAGACAGGTGTCGAGCGCATTCCACGGGTGGCCAGCACCCAGCGAATAACACCCGATGTCGCCGGCGATGTGGATGTTGCGTACCTGGGATAGCGTGTAATAGACGCCGAGATGCGGGCAGGCGACACACATGGTCGGCGGCCGCGGGAACACCGGCATCGGCGCGATGGTTGTCGGGGCCGGTTCCGGCTCGCCGAGCAGGCGGGCGATCGCGGGCTTCAGCACGTCCGGCGACAGTTCGCCCTGCCGCGGCAGGATTTCTTTGCCGAGCACCGGCAGGCCCTGGGCTTTCAGCTCGGTCTCGACTAGCGGCTCGACTTCCTCGACGACGACGACCCGTTCGACCCGGGCCGCCAGTTCCCGGCATTTTTCGAGCGGTAGCGGATGCGAGAGGCCGAGTTTCAGCACCGGCGCGTCGGGGAAGGCTTCTTTGACGTGCATGTAGGCCGGGCCGGAGGCGATGAAGCCGATGCGTTTATCGCTGCCGTCCTCGATGAAATTGAGCGGCGAGGTCTCGACTAGGGCGCGCAGTTCGACATCGCGCGCGAACATCAGCGGAATGCGCTTGCCGGCGTTGCCAGGCACCATCACGAAGCGCCCCGGCTCTTTCTTGAAGCCGGCGCCGACGTGTGTCACGCGCTCGCCGACGGTGACCAGCGATTTGACGTGGTTGATGCGCGTGGTCATGCGCAGGATCACCGGCACCTGGAAGCGCTCCGACAACTCGTAGGCGGCCCCGGTCATGGCGTAGGCTTCCTGCGAGTCGGCCGGCTCGAATACCGGCACATGGGCGAAGCGGCCCCAGTAGCGGGAATCCTGCTCGTTCTGCGAGGAGGAAAGACCGACGTCGTCGGCGATGGCGATCACCAGGCCGCCAATGACGCCGGTCAGGGTCAGGGTCATCAGTGCGTCGGAGGCGACGTTCATGCCGACGTGCTTCATGCAGCAGAAGGCGCGCGAGCCGGCATAGGCGGCGCCGGTGGCGACTTCGAGCGAGACTTTTTCGTTGACCGACCATTCGGTGTAGATGTCCGGGTAGGTCGAGAGCGCTTCCAGCATCTCTGTCGACGGTGTGCCCGGATAGGCGGCGGCGACCTTTACGCCGGATTCCCACACGGCGCGGGCGACGGCCTCGTTGCCGGACATCAGATGCCGGCTGGCGGCCGGCGCGGGCATGACTGCTGCCATGTTCGTTCCTGTAATGACAGATTAAAACGGGTTCTAAACCACGGCTTCCTGCTTCTGCTTCGGCTGAACGATGAATTGTTCGCGCTTGACGCCGAGCCACATCGCGAGCGGGGCGGCGACGAGCACCGAGGAATAGATGCCGAACAGAATGCCGATGGTGATGGCGAGCGCGAAGTAGAACAGCGTTTCGCCGCCGAAGATCAGCATCGAGAGGATCATCATTTCGGTCGATCCGTGCGTGATGATCGTTCGCGAAATCGTGCTCGTGATTGCGTGGTCGAGCACTTCCGGCACGCTCAGGCCGCGTTTGCGGCTGTTGCGGAAGGTTTCGCGCACGCGGTCGAAAATGATGACCGATTCGTTGACCGAGTAGCCGAGCACCGCGAGGACCGCCGCCAGCACGGCGAGTGAGAATTCCCATTGGAAGAAGGCGAAGAAGCCGAGAATGATGACGACGTCGTGGAGGTTGGCGATGATCGTGCTGACGGCCAGGCGCCATTCGAAACGCACCGCGAGGTAGCCGACGATGCCGACAATCACGAGCAGCAGGGCCAGCGCGCCATCCGAGGCGAGTTCCTTGCCGACTTGCGGGCCGACGAATTCGACGCGGCGTTTTTCGGGCTTCTTCTGTTCCGCGCTGAAACCTTGCGTTAGCGTGGTCATGACGCGCTCGGAAATCTGCGTGCTGGTTTCCGCGCCGCGGTTGGGCAGACGGATCATCACATCGCGCGAGGTGCCGAAGTTTTGCACTTGCGCGTCGACAAAACCCGCGTGCGTCAAGGCGTCGCGGATGCCGTCGAGCTGCGGGGCTTCGGCGTAGCTAACCTCCATGACGGTGCCGCCGGTGAATTCCACCGAGAAATGCAGGCCGCGCGCGAAGAGGAAAAACACTGCGGCGAGGAAGGTGATGATCGAAATGACGTTGAAAACCAACGCATGCCGCATGAAGGGGATGTCTTTTTTGATGCGAAAGAATTCCATGCTTGAATTCCCTTGTGGTCTGGGTTGGCGCTGAACTTAGGTCTTGCTGGCTGTGGGGCGCCAGATCTGGCCGATCGATATTTTTTCGAGCTTACGGCGGCGGCCATAAATGAAATTGGCCAGCATGCGCGAGACGAGGATTGAGCTGAACATCGAAGTCAGAATGCCGAGGCAGTGCACAACGGCGAAGCCGCGGATCGGGCCGCTGCCGAAAATCAGCAGGGCGATACCGGCGATCAGCGTGGTGACGTTGGAGTCGAGAATCGTGCCGAACGCGCGTTCGTAACCGGCCGAAATGGCCGCCTGGGGCGTCGAGCCGTTGCGCAGCTCTTCGCGGATACGTTCGTTGATCAGCACGTTCGCGTCGATCGCCATGCCGAGCGTGAAGGCGATCGCCGCGATGCCCGGCAAGGTCAGCGTCGCTTGCAGCAAGGAAAGGATCGCGAGCAGCAGCAGCAGGTTCGAGGCCAGCGCAAGAACGGAAATCACGCCGAAGAGCATGTAGTACAGCATCATGAAGATCGCAATGGCGACAAAGCCCCACAGGGTGGAGTGGAAGCCCTTGCTGATGTTTTCCGCGCCCAGGCTCGGGCCGATCGTGCGTTCTTCTACGATTTCCATGGGTGCGGCGAGTGCGCCGGAGCGGATCAGAATGGCGAGGTTGTTGGTTTCCTCTGCTGTGAACTGGCCGGTGATCTGAAAGCGGCTCGAAAATTCGCCTTGAATCGTGGCGACCGAAATCGCTTCGCCTTTGCCTCTCTCGAACAGGATGATCGCCATCCGTTTGCCGATGTTCTCGCGCGTGACATCGCGCATGATGCGTCCGCCTGCGGCGTCAAGATTCACTGCGACGGCGGGCTGGTGGTTGTTGTCGAAGCTCGCGTCCGCGCCGTTGAAGCGGTCGCCGGTCAGCACCACTTGTTTCTTGACCGGAATTGGCAGGATCGTGCCGTCTCTACGGCGCTCGGGGAAAATATCGACGCCGACGCTGGAGCCGGACTGCGTTGCCGCTTCATCGACCATGCGCACTTCAAGCGTGGCGGTGCGGCCGATAAGTTCCTTGGCTTTCGCGACGTCCTGCACGCCCGGCAGTTGCACGACGATGCGGTCCGCGCCCTGCTGCTGAATCACGGGTTCGGCGACACCGAGTTCGTTGATGCGGTTGTGCAAGGTGGCGATATTTTGTTTGATGGCGTCTTCCTGAATCTTGCGCTGCGTTTGCAAAGAGAGCGATCCGACCAGGAGCAGATCCTCGCCTTCGGTTTTGTCGGCGAGTTGCAGTTCAGGCAGACGATCGCGGATCAGGCTGCGCGCGCTGTTGCGGGTATCGGCTTCGCGAAAACGGATGACAAGAGTTTCGCCATCGCGCGAAATGCCACCGTGGCGCAGATTTTTCTCGCGCAGCATCGTGCGCAGATCACCGGTCGCCGAATCGAGCCGCTTGGTGATCGCGCCTTGCATGTCGACCTGCAAAAGGAAGTGCACCCCGCCGCGCAAATCGAGGCCGAGGTACATCGGCAATGCGTGCAGCGAAGTCAGCCAGGCGGGACTGGCGGAGAGTAGATTCAGCGCGACAGTGTAAGAAGCGTCGTTAGGATCGGGGTTGAATGCCCGCTCAAGCACGTCTTTGGCTTTGAGCTGGGTGTCGGTGTCGTTGAAGCGGGCGCGGATCGACGTGGCGTCGGTGAAGATGCCATTGTGCGCGATGCCAGCCTGTGCAAGGGTTTGTTCAACGCGCGCCTGGGTGTCCGCGGCAAGTTTGACCGTGCTCTTGGCGCTGGAAAGCTGGACAGCGGGGACTTCGCCGTAGAAGTTCGGCAGCGTGTAGATGACACCGAACAGCAGAACCACCAGGATTAGCAAGTTCTTCCAGAGAGGGTAACGGTTCATGTTGGCAGGACGTGGTAAGTGGATATCGGGACGTTGGCTGCGAGGGCATGGGTGAGACGGCGAGGGGGGCCGTCTCGATGCATCCTGAAGCGGTGTGTCCGCCGGAATCGGGTGTGCTTAGACGCTTTTGAGCGTGCCTTTGGGCAGCACCCCGGCGATGGCGGGTTTTTGCACCAGTATTTCGGTGTTGCTGGCGATTTCGATGCGCACGTAGGCGTCGCCCACGTCAACGATCTTGCCGGCGATGCCGCCCTGGGTGACGACTTCATCGCCTTTCTGCAGCGCTTCGAGCAGGGATTTATGCTCTTTGGTGCGCTTTTGTTGCGGGCGGATGATCATGAAGTACATCAGCACGAACATCAGAATAATGAAGGGCAAGCCCATGAAGCCGCCCATCGGATCAGCCGTTGTTCCAGCGCTTTGCGCGTAGGCGTTCGAAATCAGCACGACGTTGCACTCCGAAAAAATTGTGAAAACGAATATATAAGTATACCAGTCCGGCCGGGTTCTCTCGGTTGAGCTGGCTGGATTAGTTCTAGTGTTCAGTCGATGCCCCGGCCGCGGCGGCTATGGAAGTCCGCCACGAAAGCGGCAAAGCCCTGCTGGTCGATGGCTTCGCGCATTTCGCGCATCAGTTGCTGGTAGTAGTAAAGGTTGTGGATCGTCATCAGGCGCGCGCCGAGGATTTCGTTCGCGCGGTCGAGGTGGTGCAAATAGGCGCGCGAGAAATGGCGGCAGGCGTAGCAGCCGCAGGCTTCGTCGAGCGGGCGCGGGTCGTTGCGGTGCTTGGCGTTGCGGATCTTGAGGTTGCCCCATTGCGTGAAAATCCAGCCGTTGCGCGCATTGCGCGTGGGCATCACGCAGTCGAACATGTCGATGCCGCGCGAAACGCCATACACAAGGTCTTCCGGCGTGCCGACGCCCATCAGGTAGCGCGGTTTGTCGGCCGGGAGGCGCGGCGCGGTGTGGCTCAGAATCCGCTCCATTTCTTCCTTCGGTTCACCGACCGACAGACCGCCGATGGCGAAGCCGTGGAAGCCGATGTCCATCAAGGCGGCGAGCGATTCGTCGCGCAGATCTTCATGCATGCCGCCTTGCACGATGCCGAAGAGCGCATTCGGGTTTTCGAGCCGGTCGAACTCGTCGCGCGAGCGGCGCGCCCAGCGTTGCGAAAGCAGCATCGATTGCGCGGCGACCGCATGCTCAGCGGGGTAGGGCGTGCATTCGTCGAAGATCATCACGATGTCGGAATTGAGCCCGCGCTGAATCCGCATCGATTCTTCGGGCGTCAACATCAGTTTCGCGCCGTCGATCGGCGAACTGAACTTGACGCCTTCTTCGCTGATTTTGCGCAGCGCGCCAAGCGAGAAAACCTGGAAGCCGCCCGAGTCGGTCAGGATCGGCTTGCGCCAGCCCATGAAGTCGTGCAGGCCGCCGAAGGTTTCCATCACCTTCATCCCGGGCCGCAGCCAGAGGTGGAAGGTGTTGCCCAGGCAGATCTGAGCGCCGATTTCGTCCAGCTCGTGCGGGCTCATCGCCTTCACCGTGCCGTAAGTGCCGACCGGCATGAAGACGGGGGTGTCGACGATGCCGTGATTAAGCTGCAGGCGGCCGCGGCGCGCGCCGTCCGAAGTGTGAAGCAGGTCGAATTTCATGTGGGTTTTCTTTCGAGCAGCATGGCGTCGCCATAGCTGAAAAAGCGGTAGCGGTTTGCGATGGCGTGGGCGTAAGCGCTGCGGATCAGGTCTTGACCCGCGAAGGCGGAAACGAGCATCAAGAGCGTCGAGCGGGGTAGATGGAAGTTGGTGATGAGCCTGTCCGCGACGTGGAACGTGAAGCCCGGCGTGATGAAAAGTTCGGTTTCGCCCGCGCCGGCTTTCAGCGTGCCATCGAACGCCGCCGCTTCGAGCGCGCGCAAGCTTGTCGTGCCCACGCAGGTGACTTTGTTGCCTGCGGCATGTGTTGCGGCAATCGCGTCGACCGTGTCCTGTGGGATCACATAGCATTCACGGTGCATTTTGTGCTCAGTGAGGTTTTCGACGCGCACGGGCTGGAAGGTGCCCGCCCCGACATGCAGCGTGACATAAGCGGTACGCACGCCGCGCGCGGCGAGTTCGGCAAGCAGGGCTTCGTCGAAATGCAGGCCGGCCGTCGGCGCCGCAACCGAACCGAGATTGCGCGCGTAGACGGTCTGGTAGCGCGCTTCGTCGGCTTCACCGGCGCTGCGTTCGATATACGGCGGAAGCGGCAGGCGGCCGTAGCGCTCGATCCAATCGATGACATTGGCTTCTTGCGGGAAGCGCAAATGGAAAAATTCACCTACCCGGCCGAGCACCTTGACATCGAAGGCGTCCGCGACGCGCAGCAGGCTATCGGGCTTCGGCGATTTGCTCGCGCGGATCATCGCAAGCGCTTCGTGTTCCCCGAGCGGGCGTTCGATCAGGATTTCAATTTCGCCTCCGGTGGCTTTGCGGCCGAAGAGGCGGGCGTGGAGCACCCTGCTGTCGTTGAAAACCAACAAGTCTCCGCGATTGAGAAAGTTGGGCAGTTCGCTGAATGGATGATTCTGAAGCTCCCCGGAAGGATGCGCGACGAGCAGCCTGCTCGCGCTGCGACTGGCCAAAGGGGCTTGTGCGATCAACTCGGGCGGGAGATCGTAGTCAAACTCGGATACAAATGACGGCATAACCTTTGCTTGAAGGAAAAGAGCGTTTCCGCGATAATCGTCGTTTCTGCGCCGGGGTGGCGGAATCGGTAGACGCAGCGGATTCAAAATCCGCCGGTGGTAACACTGTGAGGGTTCGAGTCCCTCTCCCGGCACCAGCAAAATATCAATTTTATAAAAGGTTCGGGTTCGAGTTTTAGACTCCCCGGATCGCGTCCAATCCCTGAGTGTATTGAGAGTCATGGCAGCAGGCAAACCAAACGGTCGCCGCCGGAGTACGGCATTTGCGGTGCTCGCCCTTGCGATGGCGGGCTGCGGGACGCTTCCTGAGACCGCCCAGGCAACGGTGCGAGGCCGCATCAACTATGGCGACGGCATGGCGCTGCCGCCCCAGGCTGTGATCGACATTGTCCTCACCGATGTTTCGGGGCTTGGCGCGCCAGCACAGCTTGCCCGCGTCCGCCTGTCCGCCGAAGAGGATGGGCCGATCCCCTTTGAACTGTCCATTCCTTCCGCCAGCATCGACCAGCAGCGTACCTATGTGTTGTCCGCGCGTATTTCCTACGAGGGCAAGCTGCTTTACGTCAACACGACGCAGCCCAAAGTGCTGACCCAAGGCGCACCGGCAAAGATTGATCTGCGCGTCGAACGCGTAACCATCTAAAGCTTCGCGGCGGCGCGTGATGCTCGATCCGCGTGCGGCCAAACTGCTCGCGCAGGCCTATCGGCCGGGCGCCCCGCGCATGCACGAGTTGAGTGTGGCGCAGGCGCGTCATGCATTTCGCAAACTCATCGCTGTTTATGGCCCGGCGCCTGAGCCGGTCGCCGCCGTGCTGGATGTGCCGATGCCGCGTCCGACTGCGGCGGGCGGCGTGCTGTTCGCCCGCCTTTATCTCCCGCGCGCCGCTTCCGAGCAGCATCGCCTGCCGGTATTGCTGTGGCTGCATGGCGGCGGTTGGACGCTTGGTGATGTGGATGCCTACGATTCCTTATGCCGCGAGATCGCCAATACAAGCGGCGCCGCGGTTTTTTCGGTCGATTATCGCCTGGCCCCCGAGCATCCTTTCCCCGCCGCGGTTGAAGACGCTTGTTTTGCGCTCGATTGGCTGGCTGCGAATGGCGCGGATATCGGGGTCGATCCTGCGCGGATTGCGCTCGGCGGCGACAGCGCCGGCGGCAATCTAGCCACCGTGGCGGCCATCGCTGCGCGGGATGCGGGGTGGCCGCATGTAAGGATGCAGTGTCTCGTCTATCCGGCGCTCGATCAAAATTCCGTGCGGCCCAGCCACAAGGCTTTTGGCGATGGTTTCATGCTCGACGAAACGGTGGTGCGCTGGTTCCAGCAGCATTATCTCCCGGCTGTTTCCGAGCGCGAGGATTGGCGGGCTTCGCCTTTGAATGCAGCGTTTCTGGGCGGTTTGCCGCCGACTTTGCTGGTTCTCGCGCAGTGCGATCCTCTAAGTGACGATGGTCTTGCTTATGCCGAGGCTTTGATGAATGCGGGAGTAGGCGTTGAACGGATCGAAGTGTCCGGTATGATTCACGGCTTTCTGACGCTGGGGAAGGCGTTCCCGCAGGCGGGCGAAACGGTGCGGCAAATTTCGGTCGCCCTCGCCAAGGCTCTCATTTAGGGTCCGGGGTGGTTGTTAATCCGCTGGATCGAGATGTGAGAGGTTGCACAGCCCGACGCTTTTTTTCTCCTCGAAGTGGGTTTCAAGTGATTGATTTTTTGAGGAAAAATAAATTTCCTTTGATGGATGCCAAACGCGTGACCGATATCACGCGTTCCTATCGTGCCCCTCCGGTATCGTTCTCTATCAACTGCTTGTAATTTATTTGGCCCATCATTTTGGACGGTGTTTCGGAAACGGATAGGGAACATGCTGCGCTTGTTTAATCACTATGTGCCGGCCACATCGTTGGCGCAATTTGTTCTGGACAGTCTTTTGCTCTTCGTGGGCATCGTGATTGCGGCTTTGCTTCAGCAGCGGGGTGGTTTTCCTGCGTTGGGGCCCGTGATTCCTTCCGCGTTGGTGTTTGCGCTCATCATGATCGCGCTGAACGGTGCGCTCGGGCTTTATCACGGAATTCCTTCGTCAAGCCTGTATGACACGGTGGCGCGCATTTTGTTGTCCTTGCTCGCGAGTATTCCAATTGCCTATATCGTCTTTCGTGTGTTGCCGTGGGGCGACTTCAGCCACGAACAGGGAGAAGTCACGGCTATCCTGATTCTCGGTGTCATTTTGGCTGTGCGCGGTTTGGTTGTCGGCACATCGGGAGAGCCGATTTTGCGCCGCAGCCGCGTATTGGTGATTGGTACGGGGCATGAAGCGGCCGCAGTCGAATATAGCCTGAACCATTTTCGCCGTGCTGCATTCGATGTCGTGGGTTTCTATCCGTCGCCTAATAATGATGATGTATTGGTCAGCAATCATCGTGTATTGCCGGAATCACATAGTTTGATCGATACGGTTCGCGCGCATTCGATCAATGAAATCATCGTTGCTGTACGCGAACGGCGGGGTGGCTCTCTATCTTTAAAACAGTTGCTCGACTGCAAACTCGCAGGTATCAGCGTCCTTGACCTTGCAAGCTTTTATGAGCGTGTGCGTGGCCAGGTCCGGCTCGATGCCTTAAAGGCAAGCTGGCTGATTTATGGCGATGGTTTCAAGCAGGGACTGGTACGGTCTTTTATCAAACGTACATTCGATATTGTTGGCTCTCTCGTTCTCCTGGTGCTGGCACTGCCGTTAATGGTGCTTGCCGCGGTTGCGATTGTTATCGAGTCGGGCTTCCCGGTTTTTTATACCCAGGAACGGGTAGGCCGCGGCGGTCGAGTTTTTCGCGTGATTAAATTCCGCAGCATGCGGACCGATGCGGAAAAGGACGGCAAGCCCCGCTGGGCGAGCAAACAGGATGACCGTGTCACGCGTATTGGCCGCATCATCCGCAAAACCCGTATCGACGAATTGCCGCAACTGCTGAATGTTTTGCGCGGCGAGATGAGCTTGGTCGGGCCGCGTCCGGAGCGTCCTTATTTTGTCGATCAGCTGGCACGCGATATTCCGTTCTTCGCCGTGCGCCACAGCGTCAAACCGGGTTTGACCGGATGGGCTCAAGTGCGCTTCCAGTACGGTTCGACGGTGGATGACGCGGTTCAGAAGCTTCAGTACGACCTTTATTACGTTAAAAACCACACGCTTTTCCTCGACGCTCTGATCCTTGCTGAGACGGTGCGTGTTGTTCTGACCGGCGAAGGCGCGCATTGATTGGCGCAGCATTCGTTTTAACTCACTTCCGCGCCCCCTTGCGCCGTTCGGCAAGAGGGGGCGTCTGCTTTAGCACAGATCTTTTCGCACATACGGCGCGAAAATGAACGACGCCTCCTCCCAAGTTCTTGCTTGGAGTTTCGGCTTGGCGATACTGGTGTTTGCCGTCTTTGGCTTACATCTGTGGCTGAGTTGGAAGGGCGCGCGGCGCGGGCGGCTCCTTCTGATTGCCGTTGGAAGCAGCGCCCTGTGGGCTTTGGCGGCACTGCTCTTCGGCAAAAGCCCCAGCGCGCTGACCTGGAGTCTTGATGCGCTCTTGGATGCGGGGCGACAGGCCGCTTGGGTTGTTTTCCTTTTTTCCTTATTGACCACGAGTGACAAAGGGTTGCCTGGCGCGCTTGAGCGGATCAGGCGCGTCGTTCTGTTTGTCATCGGGCTGCGCGCTTTGGCTGAAGCGCTTGTCGCGGCGGGGGGAGATCTTGCCGGGATGGCAAGCATCGCACCGATCGGGCTCGCCGTTGCCAGCGCCGTTGCGGGGCTTGTGGCGATCGAACAGGTTTTTCGAAATTTTCCCGTCGAATCGCGCTGGGGTATCAAGCCATTGTGCCTGGGGCTTGCGGCGGCTTTCTTTTTCGACCTCTATGTTTTTTCCGATGCACTGCTTTACCGCCGGATCGACCTGCATTTATGGAGCGCGCGAGGGATCGTCTACGCAATGACGGTGCCGCTGGTCGCGATCTCGGCGTCG
Organism: Betaproteobacteria bacterium; assembly: GCA_009781175.1. Lineage (GTDB taxonomy): Bacteria > Pseudomonadota > Gammaproteobacteria > Burkholderiales > Rhodocyclaceae > Niveibacterium. The sequence continues at coordinate 113,026 of WQYQ01000008.1, read as the reverse complement.
CGCAGTCGCGAGTGGGATTTCCGGATTGCCTTGTCGCGTGACGTTGTCTTTCACAGCACATCGTTGGCATTGGCGGGCGGTTTTTTGCTGGTGGTTGCGGCAGCCGGGTATTGGGTTCGGTATTTCGGCGGTGAATGGGGGCGTGTGCTGCAGGCGACCCTGCTTTTCGGAGGTTTGCTTGCCGTAGTCCTGGCTCTGTTTTCGGGGGCTTTGCGGGCGAAATTGCGAGTTTTCCTGGCGAAACATCTTTTCCGTTACCGCTATGACTACCGCGAAGAATGGCTCAAAGTGACTCAGGCTCTGATGAGTACCGGAACTTCGGCGGATTTGCCGGTGGCGGTGATTCGCGCGCTTGCCGATCTGGTGGAAAGCCCGGGTGGTTTACTTTGGATGCGTGACCGGGCTGGTGTTTACACTTGCCGAGGACATTTGAATCATGATCCGGTCAGCGACACGGAGCCAGCTAACAGCCCATTTCTTGCCTATTTAATGCAGCGTGGATGGATCGTAAACCTGGAAGAGTTGCGTAGCCTCCCCTCCATGTACGAGGGCATGCAGCTTCCGGAGTGGCTGTCCGGTGTTTCGGATGCGTGGTTGATCGTCCCCCTGGCCAGTTCGGAAGAGCTGGTGGGGTTTGTTGTCCTATCGACAGCGCGAACGCGGATCGATGTCGATTGGGAGGTTTTGGATCTGCTTAAAACGGCCGCGCGACAAGCCGTCATTCATCTGGCCCGCGAACAGGCCATGGCGGCGCTTCTGGAAGCGCAGAAATTTGACTCTTTCAATAAGATGTCGGCTTTCGTCGTGCATGATTTGAAGAATCTCATTGCCCAGCTTCAGCTGGTTTTGCGTAATGCGGATCGGCACGCAGGCAATCCAGAATTCCAAAAAGACATGCTCGATACGGTTCGGCATGTTCATGGGCGGATGGCTTCGCTGATGAGTCAGCTACAAGAAAAGCGTTCAATCGACCCGCGGCGGCCGGTGGATGCATTGGAGGTTGTGCAAAAAATTGCGCGTTCGAAGCGGCATCAATCCGAAAATATTCATGTCGATGGCGATACGGGCGTGCTAATTATGGTGCACCCCGAACGTTTCGAGCGAGTGATTGGGCACCTCGTGCAAAATGCACTGGACGCTTCAGGTAGTGATGGTATCGTGGGCTTGAGATTTCATCCGGGTCCGCAGGAAATTGGAATCGAAGTGTACGACAACGGAATTGGAATGTCGCAGCAGTTCATTCGGGAACGCTTGTTTAAACCGTTCCAAACGACCAAGGATGCCGGAATGGGAATCGGCGCCTATGAGACATTCCAATATGTGAATGAGCTTGGGGGGCGGATCGACGTGGAGAGTGAACCTGGTCATGGCACCCAAATAACGGTTTGGCTGCCACGAGCGCAGAACACGGAACGGGCTGCTGACACTACATAGAGAAGCATGAGCGAAAAGAAAAGAACCCTCCTTGTCGTTGAAGATGACCCGGCTTTGCAGAAGCAGATGCGCTGGGCGTTCGACGCTTATGAAGTGGTTACCGCGGAAGATAGAGAGTCGGCAATCATTCAGTTGCGGCGTCATGAGCCTGCCGTCGTAACGATGGATCTTGGGCTGCCGCCGCTGCCGGATGACACGGCAGAAGGTTTTGCCCTGCTCGACGAAATTCTTTCGCTGGCTCCGGATACCAAGGTGATCGTGCTTACGGGTCAGCATGACCGGGAAAATGCCGTCAGAGCGGTAGGGGCCGGCGCCTATGATTTTTTTGCCAAGCCTTTTGAGCCTGATTTATTGCTGTTGACGATAGATCGAGCCTACCGACTGTATGACTTGCAGATGGAGAATCGCAAGCTGCAAATGCAGCACGCCCGCGGGCCTCTTTCCGGTGTGATTACCCGCGATGCCGGGATGTTGCGGATTCTCAGAACAATCGAAAAAGTGGCCTCCGCCAATGTCACCGTTATGCTTCTCGGCGAGAGCGGAACGGGTAAGGAAATATTGGCGAAAGGCTTGCATGAAGCTTCGCCGCGGCGCAATGAACGCTTCGTTGCAATCAACTGCGCGGCGATTCCGGAGAATTTGCTTGAAAGCGAATTGTTCGGCTACGAGCGCGGCGCGTTTACCGGGGCGGTCAAGCAGACGCCTGGAAAATTCGAATTGGCACATAAGGGAACATTGTTCCTGGATGAAATCGGCGATCTGCCGATTGCCCTACAAGCAAAGCTGCTGCGTTTCCTGCAGGAGCGCCTGGTCGAGCGGATCGGCGGGCGTGAGGGAATTCCTGTCGATGTGCGCGTCGTGTGCGCAACGCATCAGGATCTGCGCGCCCAGATTTCGAACGGGAAGTTTCGCGAAGATCTTTTCTATCGTCTGGCGGAAATTGTCATCGATATTCCGCCCTTGCGTGCCAGGGACGGCGATGCCAGCCTGTTGGCGCATGCTTTCGTGCAGCGATTTGCTGCGGATAACCGCCGTGGCGCGCTTGGGTTAACCGAGGAAGCGGCTGCGGCAATTTCCGCCCATCAATGGCCGGGGAATGTGCGTGAGCTTGAAAACTGTATCAAGCGTGCCGTCATCATGGCCGATTCAGGTCGAATTTCCGCCGATGACCTCGGCCTTTCCGCGCCGGATGAAGATTTCGCAGCGCTGAACCTGCGCCAGGTTCGAGATGAGGCGGAGCGTGCAGCAGTTGTTCGTGTTCTTGCCCGAGTTAATGGGAATATTGCCCGGGCGGCTGAAGTGTTGGGCGTTAGCCGGCCAACTTTGTATGACCTGATGAACCGTTTCGGTTTGAAGAAAGATCCCCTCTGAGGTTTCCGAACCCATGAATCCCAAATTACGTTGCTTTGCGCTCCTGTTTGCGCTCTCTCTCAGTGCTTGCGGTGATGACCCCCAAAAGATGGTTGCCTCTGCACGTGACTATATTGCCAAGGGCGATTCCAATGCCGCGATTATTCAGCTGAAGAACGCGCTGCAAAAGAATCCGGATTTCGCGGAGGCGCGCTTTTTATTTGGTTCTTTGCTGCTTGAAGGGGGCGATCCTGCGGGCGCGGAGCGTGAGTTTCGTAAAGCGCTCGACAAGGGCTTTCCGCTTGATCAAATTGCGGTGCCTTTGTCTAGTGCGTTGGTCAGCATGGGGAAGGCCAAAGATCTGATCACTGAATTCGCTGAGTTCAAGCCCACAAGCCCTGAAGCGATTGCAGCGGTTTCTACCGGAAAGGCCAATGCTTATCTTGTTCTGCGCGATAAGGCGAAGACTGAAGCAGCGGTTCGTGACGCCTTGGCTGCGCTGCCGAATTATCCGCCGGCCAGGTTGGTGGAAGCGCGTATGAAAGTGATTGCGGGCGACTTGCCGGGCGCTCTTGCAATGCTCGATGAATTAGTGAAAGCCAATGACAGCCGTTATGAGGCATTGATGCTGCGGGCGGACATCTATGTTATCCAGGACAAAACGGATCTTGCGCTTGCGGATCTGAATACGGCCGCTCAACTGCGTAGCCAGGCGGTCCAGCCTCGTCTGCGTGCGGCGCAGATTCTGTTGAGTCTACGCAAGCTCGATGAAGCCGATGCGAAGTTGGCCGAGGCGCGTAAAGTCAGCCCGGGAAACATTTATGTCCGTTTCGCCACGGGAGTGGTTGCGCTTCAGCGCGGAAAGTACGATGCCGCGCGCGATGCCGCGCAACAGGTATTGCGCGTCGCACCGGATTTCCTGCCCGCAGCGTTGATGGCGGGTACCGCTCAGCTTCGCTCGCGGGAATTCCTGCAGGCGCAAGAAAATCTTGAAAAAGTGGTGAACAAGGTTCCCGGCAACGTGGCCGCTAGACGTTTGCTGGCAAGGGCCTATGTTGGGGGGGGCGATCCAGCCAAGGCACTTGAACTGCTGGAACCCTTGGTGTCTGCCAATCCGCCCGATTACGAGGCTTTGATGATCGCGGGGGAAGCTGCGCTCCATGCAGGTGACCAGAAGCGTTCCTCGGAATATTTCGATCGTGCCACGAAAATCAATCCCAATGACGCAAGAGCGCGCGCCCGTCTTGGTGTAGCCCGGCTGGCTGGCGGTGACTCGGAGCGTGCGATTGCCGATCTGGAAACGGCTAGCTCGATCGATGGCGCAAACAGCGGCGCGGATGTGACTTTGGTCATGCTGCATTTGCAGCGTAAAGAATTCGATAAGGCCAAAGAAATTGCGCAAGCCTATGTCGAGAAGCAGCCCAACCAGGCGTTTGCGCATAATCTGCTCGGCGGCGTTTTGGCTTCGAGCGGTGATGAAAAAGGCGCGGTAGCCGCATTCAATAAAGCCCTGTCGCTTAATCCCGCATTCCTGCCGGCCACAATCAATCTGGCCAATTTCGATATGAAAAATGGGCAGCGTGATGCGGCTATCAAGCGTTTCGAAAAAGTACTTGAGCAAAACCCCAAGAATCCCGAGGCCTATCTCGCCTTTGCGCGTTTCCTTGGTCAGACACAAGGCAAGCCGGAAGAGATCCGCAAAGTTCTCGATAAAGGCATTACCGCCAATCCGGCTGTTTCATCACTTCGGCTTGCCGAGTTGGAACTGCTGTTGCGCACGGGGGACAAGAAAGGTGCGCTTGCTATTGCGCAGAACTTGATTGCCGCTTTCCCGCAGGAAATGCCGGTGCTTCTCATGGCGTCCAGAGCTCAGGCCAGTGCAGGGGACATGCAGCAAGCGATTGCGACAATGGAAAAAGCCGTGTCCGTCAAACCGGATTCGATCCAGCCATTGCTTGGTTTGGCCGATCTGCAGCGCAGCGCGAAAAACACTGCGCGGGCAGAGGAAGCCTTGAAGCGTGCGCTTCAAATTGCGCCAAACGCGCCCGAAGCGAAACAGAGACTGTTTGTTCTGAAACTGGAGCAAAACAAAACTGCCGACGCAATCGGTCTTGCACGGGACCAGCAACAGTTGAAGCCTAATGACCCCTTGGGTTATGAAATGGAGGGTGAGGCTCAGTTCGTCGCCAAAAACTTGAGTGCCAGCGTTGCGAGTTATACCAAGGCTTTCCAGCTAAGCCAGCAACCCGCCCAACTGGTCAAGCTCTACCGTGTTCTGCTTGCATCGGATAAAAAAGCCGAGGCGGATGCATTGCTTGCGCGCTGGTTCAAGGACAACCCCCGCGACCAACGCGTGCGCACATATTTGGCGGAACTGGCACTTGCCGCAAAGGTTTATCCCGACGCGTTCAAGCAGTATCAAGCCTTGTCCGAGCTCGACCCGAAGAACCCGATGTACTTGAATAACCTTGCCTGGGTTGCGGGCCAGCTGAAAGATCCCAAGGCGATGTCGTATATCGAACAAGCCTTGGCTTTGGCACCGGATTCGCCGCCGCTCCTCGATACGAAAGGCACTCTTCAAATCGATGCAGGACAGGTTGCGCAAGGTATTGCGACGCTCAAGAAAGCCGTTTCGCTTGCTCCGGATCGCGGCGAACTTCGACTGAGTTTGGCGCGTGCTCTCGCAAAATCGGGCGATAAGTCGGCTGCAAAAACGGAAATTGAAACTGTGCTGAAAACGGCTCCAGAAGGGTCGCCTCTGCGCTCAAACGCCCAAAATCTTCTTAAGACGCTTTGATAGGAATTAGTCTGTTATGAATACGATTGCAGTCGTTGGCCTCGGCTATGTGGGTTTGCCACTTGCGGTTGAGTTCGGGAAAAAATACCGCACGCTTGGATTTGATTTGTCCAAGGAAAAAGTTGCCGCTTACCAAGCAGGTACGGACCCTACGGGAGAGGTTCTGAGTCAAGACCTCGCCTTGGCAACCCAGCTGACCTACAGCACCGATCCCGCTGTGCTGCGGGAAGCCGACTTCATCATCGTGGCGGTCCCGACGCCAGTCGACGAAGCGCATCAGCCTGACTTTACCCCTCTCGTGAAGTCCTCCGAATCGGTCGGGAAGAACTTGAAACGCGGCGCGATCATTGTTTACGAATCCACCGTTTATCCGGGTGCGACGGAAGAGGTTTGCATCCCGATCATTGAAAAGCATTCGGGCCTGAAGTGGAAAAAGGATTTCTTCGTGGGCTATTCGCCTGAACGGATCAATCCGGGTGATAAAGAACGTACCGTTACCAAAATCATGAAGGTTGTTTCGGGCGATACGCCTGAAACGCTTGCCAAGGTGACCGAGATGTATGGCTCGGTTATCACGGCAGGGGTTTATCCCGCGAGCAGCATCAAGGTCGCGGAAGCCGCGAAGGTGATTGAGAACACGCAGCGCGACCTCAACATCGCCTTGATGAATGAGCTGGCGGTGCTCTTCCATAGAATGGGGCTGGATACGCTTGAAGTGCTCAAAGCAGCGGGAACGAAATGGAACTTCCTGCATTTCCGTCCGGGTTTGGTCGGCGGACACTGTATTGGCGTTGATCCCTACTACCTGACGCATAAGGCCGAAATGCTCGGTTATCACCCGCAAGTGATTCTTGCCGGACGTCGTATCAACGACAGCATGGGCAAGTTCATTGCGGAGGAAACGGTCAAGCAGCTGATCACTATCGATCATCCGATCAAGGGCACAAACGTGGTCGTGCTGGGGATGACTTTTAAGGAAAACTGCCCCGATCTGCGCAACAGTAGGGTCATCGATGTCGTGCGCGAACTCAAGAGCTATGGCGTGAACGTTTTCGTTCACGATCCGCTGGCCGAGCCTCACGAATGCGAGGAAGAGTACGGGGTGAGTTTGACGCCCTGGGAAGAGATCCCTCGCTGTGCGGCAATTGTTGCCTGTGTCGCGCACAACGCTTATGCCGAGATGGGTGTTAAGCGTTTGGCGGACAAACTCGAAAACGGCGGCGTTTTCGTCGACGTCAAGAGTTTCTTCAATCCAGCGGATGTCGCGGCAATTGGAGCGCGTCTCTGGAGGCTGTAATCTCAAGGATGAATGATGTTCTTCCGCAGTATCGTGTTTGTATTGTTTGCCGCAGCGGCTTGGCCAGCCGCGGCGACAGAGGTGTCGCCCGATCCACGCTTGGTGCTGGCGGGCCAGTTGGTGAGTTTGGCTACTCAATACGAACACGGTGAAGGTATTCCCCAAGACTTGACCCGGGCCGCGGAACTTTATTGTGATGCGGCCCGTTATGGGGACTCTCAAGCATATGTCGCCTTGGCTTGGATGTATGGTGATGGACGGGGGGTCGTGCATGACGATCGCATCGCTGCGAGCCTGATGGGTCGAGCCGCGGAGCTTGGGGTTGAACAGGCAAAAAATGCGCAGCGGTTTTTCGGCCCGCCGGCAGGGGTCATGCCGCCTTGTTTGCAGCCCAGGTCCGTCGCACAAGCGAATGATCCGACCCTATCCGACGAGGCCGATCTCGATGCGGTGCTGTCGGGTTTGCGCACGAATAAACGCCGCGTGGCGCAGCTGATCCGGTTGCTGGCTCCGCAGTATTCCATCGAACCGCGGCTTGCGCTTGCCGTGGCCGCGGCAGAGTCGAACTTCGAGTCGATGGCGCGTTCGCCACGCAATGCTTATGGCGTCATGCAGCTGATTCCTGAAACCGCGCAGCGTTTCAAGGTGTACAACATCTTCGATCCAACCCAGAATATTCGCGGCGGCTTGGCCTATCTACGCTGGCTGCTGTCTTATTATCGGGGCGATGTCATGCTGGCGCTTGCCGCGTATAACGCAGGGGAAGGCGCGGTAGATCGCTATCGTGGCATTCCACCTTATAGGGAAACGGTCGACTATGTTAAACGGATATCCGGGATGTTCCGCAAAGGCAGTCACTCTTTCGATCCGAGCCTGGCGGCGGCTTCGCCTATTGTCCCGTCTCGCTAAGCAGGGGCTTGTCGCGCTCCTGTGCATTTTGTGGGCCGGGGTTTTTTCGCCCGCTCAGGCGGGGCTTGAAAGCACCTTGCCGCAGGTGCGTCCGTCCGTCGTGGCGATTGGAACTTTCCTGCGCACGCGTTCGCCGCAGTTTCGTCTGATGGGCACTGGATTTGCGGTGGGAGACGGCTCGATGGTTGTAACGAACTCGCATGTCGTTCCCGTCATATTGGATGTCGATCATATGGAGGAACTGATCGTCATCGTTTTTCCCAATGGTGGCGAGCAGCAGGTGCGCAAAGCAACGAAGCTGCGCAACGATCCGAGCCATGATCTCGCTTTGCTGAAAATCGAAGGTGCGCCCTTGCCGCCCATGCGGCTCGGGGATGCTGCAAGCGTTCGAGAAGGGCAGGAAATTGCGTTTACCGGTTTTCCGATCGTCGGCATTTTGGGGCTCACGCCAGCGACCCATCGCGGCATCGTTTCCGCAATTACGCCGATCGTGATTCCCCAGGCGACGGCGGGGCAGCTCAACGAACAGGCGATCCAGCGTATCCGTTCGGGCGCCTTTAAAGTTTTTCAGCTCGATGCAACGGCTTATCCCGGCAATAGCGGCAGCCCGGTGTTCAATCCAGAGACAGGAGAGGTGCTTGCGATCATCAATATGACCTGGGTCAAGGGCAGCAAGGAGGCTGCGTTAACCTCCCCTTCCGGCATTACCTATGCCGTACCGGTGGCCTTTCTCAAGGCATTGGTCGAACAGCGCTGAACTATTGGAGCAGGGTGCGGGCGCCGTTGAAGCGATTCGAGAAGTAAGTCGAATCGAGCTGTTCGACGCGCACGCGGCCGCGACTCGACGGCGCGTGAATGAAGCGGCCGTCGCCAATGTATAAGCCCACATGCGAGAACGGGCGGTTCTGCGTATTGAAAAAAACCAGATCCCCGGGGCGCATGCGTTCGCGTGTAATCGGGCGGGTTGTGTCGGCGATCTGCGCCGCGCTATGCGGCAAGCGCACTTGCGCGGTTTGCTCGTACACATAGCTAATCATTCCGCTGCAATCGAGCCCTGCTTCGGGATTGGTCCCGCCAAACCGGTAGCCTGTGTCGAGGAGGCCAAGCGCGAAGACGACGGCTTCGGCACCCGAAGCGGCGGGAAGGCGCAGGTATTTGCGTTCGGATTCGGGTGAGGGACGTTTGCCCGGCGCACTGGAGCACGCAGCAAGTACAAGCGATAAAGCGTAGCAGAGCAGGCGCAGCTTCAACCCAAATGTCCCACGCCGCATTTCAGCTTTCGAGCCAAAAGGTGACGGGGCCGTGATTGATCAGGCTCACCTGCATCTCCGCCCCGAACTGGCCTGTTGCCACGCTTGGATGCTGCGCGCGCGCCAGGACCACGAGTGCTTCGAAGTGTTTTATCGCCACCTCTGGCACGGCCGCCGAGGTGAAGCTTGGACGGCGGCCGCTGCGTGTATCGGCGGCGAGCGTGAATTGCGGGACCAGCAGCAGACCGCCTCCCGTGTCAGCAAGCGAGCGGTTCATACGGCCGTTTTCGTCCGCAAAGACACGATAGCCGAGTAAGCGCTCAAGCAGGCGTTCCACGCTTTTTAAGTCGTCGTCCGGGCGCACGCCAATCAATGCCAACAAACCGGGGCCGATGCACCCGATCTGTTGCCCCTCCACACTGACGCTTGCTTCGAGTACGCGCTGTATCAGCGCGATCATTGCAGTTCTATTTGGCCCGAAATATTGACGTTGATCTGGCTTTCTCCCGCTTCAACGGGCGCAGGGCTGCTTTCCGCAAGGGATGCAGCTGCTGTTCTTGCCATTGGAGCCTGGAGCGGACGCGGCATTATCTGGTTTTGAGTGTGGATCGCTATCTGGCGGATCCGGTATTTATGGCCCAGTGCATTTGCGGCCACTTCGGCGCGGGCATGGAAAGCCGCGATTGCGTCGACAATCGCCGCATCCTCGACTTTTTTGCGCGTTTCCGGCGCGGGTTGAAAGCCGATATTTGCCAAGGCAAGACCTGAGTTTTGCAGCTTCCCGATGAGTTCGGACAACGCAGCGGTATCGCGGCTTTCAAGCACGATTTCACTACGCATGCGCCAGCTTTCGATGCGCGTGCTGTTACGCACATAAATCGGCCAGCTCTGACTTGTCCCTGTGCGAGTCTTGACTGTTTTTTCGTAGGCCTTGGCAAGGGTTAGCGCGCTGGCTGTTTGCTGGTTCAACTTGTGCGAGAGGTTCGGCAAGCTTTGATCGCTACCTTCGACAAATAAGGTCGCGCGGCCTTGGTCGTTGGAGGCACTGAGCGTTGCCTCGGCGGTCAATTCGACAATAGTGGGGGTGTTCGCGGTCTGTGCGCTGACCGGTAGGCTGAACAAACCTAAAAAAGTGAGCGCTATGGCAAAGAATGTACGCATGTCAGCTCCGCAGGATTTGTCTCTGCGGGATAGTAACAGGCATTAGCCGATGCAGTGTAAACCTTCACGGTAACGCTGGGCATTGTTGACGTAGCCTAACGCGTTGCGTTGAAAGTCGGCGACTTCCGCTTCACTCAGTTCGCGGATGATTCGCCCGGGCGTGCCAACGACCAGGGAACGATCCGGGATCACCTTGCCTTCAGGGATCAGCGTGTTTGCACCGATTAAGCATTGTTTGCCGATGACAGCGCGATTCAGAATGACCGCGTTAATCCCGATCAGCGAGCCGTCTCCGATCGTACAGCCATGCAACATCGCCATATGGCCGATGTTGACGCGTGCGCCGATTGTCAGAGGAACGCCCTCGTCGGTATGCAGAATCGCGCCGTCCTGGATGTTGCTCTCATCGCCGACCGTAATCGGGTCGTTATCGCCGCGCAGAACCGCCCCAAACCAAATGTTGACGCTACGGCCCAGTATTACCGAACCGATTACGCTCGCGTTTTCCGCGACCCAGCTTCCTTCTCCGAGTACGGGGACCCGGTCGTGGAGTGTGTAGATGCTCATGCTGCTTCTGCCCTGTTTGATTGATCGGGGCCGTTTCTGTACTGAGGGCAGCATGGTAGGCGTCACGATCGGGTGATGCAAGTGTGTTTTCTCTCTTGGCGAGACCGGGGGTCGATCGTTATGCTTATGGCATTGGAAAATCGGAGACGGTCGTGAATGTGCTGAAACTTGTCGGGATAGGAGAGGACCCGAATGACTATGGCTATGGGATAAATTTTTTGGAGTCGGACATGAAAATCCTAACTCGGGCGCTGGCGTTGCTTGCCATGTTTGTCGCGTTTGTAGTGGGCGCGAGTTTCTTATTGCCTGGGGAATTTAATTCGACACGCAGTACGCTGATTGCCGCAACGCCCGAAAAAATCTGGCCGCTTTTGGCTGATCCGAAAGCTTGGAAGAGTTGGAGCGCCAGCATCCGCAAAGACCCGGCGATGCGGATACAGTACTTGGGTAGCCCAAATGGAGAAGGCGCGGTCTGGGCGTGGCGCAGCAGAAGCCAAGGCAATGGGAGAGTGAGTTTTCTCCGCGCCAAAGCGCCGAGTCATTTGACGTATCAACTCGAAACCTCCTCGACATCCCGGCTCAGCTACGGCGAATTCATACTGGAGCCTGCGAATGGGCGCACTAGGGTCGTTTGGTCGTTGAGCGGTCAAACGGGGTGGAGTCCGCTTGCGCGTTGGCTTGGCGTATTCGTGGATAAAAAAGTCGGGCCTGATTTTGAAACAGGACTTGCTAATCTTAAACAATTGGTTGAAACCAAAAGTTGAGATATTCACGCTTGCGAACTCAAGCGTGCCGCGCCACAGTCCAGGCTGATCACAAGTCGAGCGCGACTCCGTTATGCATGACGAAGTCAGCAAGATGAGTTTTTTATTCGGAGAGCCCCCATGCAATCCCGTATCGGCCCGCTTGTCCTTATCATCGTCGGTGTTCTATTTTTACTCAGCAATTTGGGAGTCTTGCAGTTGCGGGCTGTGCTGGATGGGCTCGGGACATGGTGGCCCGTCATCCTGATCGCGGTTGGTTTGGCGGGTCTGGTGAAAAAGCGTAGTTGAAGAGTAGTTTGAGCAGTCAAGGCGATCGCGGTATCGGTAGTCGTTAATTTCAGGAGCCCCCTATGCCTGTGTTCGAAACAACGCATCCGCTGGTCAAGCACAAACTCGGTTTGCTGCGCGAATCCGATATTTCAACGAAAAAATTTCGCGAACTCATCGCCGAGATTGCGTGTTTTCTGGCCTATGAGGCGGCCAAGGATCTGGAGCTTGAGCGGGTAACGATAGAGGGCTGGGCGGGGCCCGTCGAGGTCGAACGGCTCACGGGCCAGAAGGTTACTGTCGTACCGATTCTGCGTGCCGGTATTGGAATGCTGGACGGCGTTCTTGACGTGATTCCGAGCGCCAAGGTTTCGGTCGTTGGAATCGAGCGTGACGAACAGAGTTTGCAACCCAAACCGTATTTCGAACGCTTTGTCGAGCACCTCGATGATCGAACGGCATGGGTGATCGACCCGATGCTGGCAACCGGCGGGTCCTTGGCCGCGACGGTCGATATGCTTAAATCCAAGGGCTGCAAAAAAATCCTCGCACTTGTGGTTGTCGCCGCGCCAGAGGGGCTGCGCAGGCTTGATGCCGCGCATCCTGACGTTCAGATTTACGCCGCGGCAATCGACAGCCATTTGAACGAGCATGGCTACATCATTCCCGGCTTGGGCGATGCGGGCGATCGAATTTTTGGCACCGCGTTTTAACAGCCTAAGCTGCGGCGGGTTGGCGCTATCAGCTTTTCGCTGGGATTGTTTTCAATATCTCCGTGAGCAACTGCCAGGCGCGCGCGACCGTATCGATATTGACGCATTCCCCCGGCGCATGTGCACCGCAAATATCCGGGCCGAAGGAAAGAATGTCGACCTGCGGGTATTTGGCCGAGAGGATGCCGCATTCGAGCCCTGCGTGAATGACTTTCTCCCTTGCCCAGTTGCCGAACAGCCGCTTGTAGATTTCTTGTGCAAAGGCGAGGAGGTGGGAATTCGGGTTCGGCGTCCAGCCTGGGTAATGGCCTTCGATCCCCACTTGTGCGCTGACAAGTCTAAAGAGACTTTCGATTTCGGAGCACAGCGCATGCACGCTGGACTCCAGCAGCGAACGCACCATGAAATTCGCACTGACTTGGCCGTTGGCAATGCGCAGGATTCCAAAATTGTTCGAGGTTTCGACCGTGTCTGAAATGCGTTGGCTCATGCGATGCACGCCATGTGGTGCCGCGTGTGCTGCGGCAAGCAAGCGGTGCTGATCGGCAAGCGCCATCACGTGTATTTCGTCGAGCGCTCGCGGGAGCGGCACGAAACGCACATGCACGGCTTCGTCGGTGCCTGCAAGTTCGGTTTTGAGCGTTGTGGCAAAGTTGGCGATGCGGTTTACCACTTGCGCGGCGATTTCCGCCTCCAGGCCGATGATGGCGCTTGCTTCGTGAGGGATTGCATTGCGTGCGGAACCGCCCTTAAGCGAAACCAGGCGCAGCGCATTACCGAAGCGTGAGCCCAAGCGATTCAGCAGGCGCACGATAAGCTTGATGGCGTTGCCGCGTTCGAGGTGGATATCCATGCCCGAATGCCCGCCGCGCAGGCCACCGAGCTCGATGGCGTAGAGTGCGTAATGATCCGGTAAAGTCTCTTGCGCATAGCTGTACGCGATATTTACCTCCGCACCACCCGCCGAGCCAAGACAGAATTCGCCCCATTCCTCGGTATCGAGATTGAGGATCAACTCGCCCTGGAGAACATCGTTTGCCAAGCCGTGCGCGCCCGTCATACCGGATTCTTCATTGACGGTAAGCAGAACTTCCAGCGGGGGATGCTCCAAACCCGGTGTATCCAGGGTTGCCAATGCCAATGAGGCGCCGATGCCGTTATCCGCGCCGAGCGTGGTGTCGGGCGCTACGAGCCAGCCGTCGCGGATTTTGACTTGGATCGGGTCGCGCAGAAAATCGTGCGATGACTCGGTGTTTTTTTGACAGACCATGTCCAGATGCGCCTGTAGCGTGACGACAGGGTGGTGTTCGCGCCCAGGGCTGGCGGGCTTGTGCAGAATCAGGTTGCCGCTTGCATCTTGAAAGCTCTCGATGCCATTTGATTTTGCCCAATCCTTGATTTTTGTGCGGATTGCCGCTTCATGGAACGAAGCGTGAGGCGTTTGTAGGAAGGTCTGAAAGTGGCGCCAAACGACACGCGGCTCATACTGGGTGATATCCATGGCATCAGCTACTTGAAGGCAGAGTACAAATTGTCGCTGATTCGACGGTACTTGCCGACTTTTGTTGCGTACTCGCTAAAATGCGAATTCCCTTAGCACTGTTTGGCATTTCGCCTCGACCTCCATGTCCCAGATTCGCGATCTCGTTCAACGTCACCCCGATCATCAGGCGCACGGTATTCTCGCCATCGACTCCGGCTATATGCGGCCTTTGCTTGATGCCATTCAACTCGTTGTTTCCGATGAAGGCCGTGTCGCGCTTATCGATACTGGCACCGTGCATTCCGTGCCACAGGTGCTTGCGACGCTGGAACAGATCGGTTTGCAGCCCGATGCGGTGGACTGGATCTGCGTGACGCATGTCCATCTCGATCACGCGGGTGGCGCGGGTGCGCTTGCGGCGGTGCTGCCTCAAGCGCGCGTTGCGGTGCATCCGCGCGGTGCGCGGCATCTGGTTGATCCGTCCAAACTTTGGGCGGGTACGATTGCTGTTTATGGTGAGGAAAATGCTACCCGGCTTTATGGTGGCCTACAGCCGGTTCCCGAGTCGCGGCTTGTCGAAATCAATGAAGGCGATGAAATTCGCTTCGGCAGCCGGAAGTTCGCGGTGCTCGATACGCCGGGGCATGCGCGTCATCATGTGTGCTATTGGGATAGCGACGCGCGTGCGCTTTTTACGGGCGATACGTTTGGATTGTGCTATCGCGAGCTGCGCGATGGAGTGGGGCGCTCGCATATCTTCGCCACCACCACGCCGGTGCATTTTGATCCGCCGGCACTGCACGCCTCAATCGACCGTCTGCTGGCGCTGAATCCTGAAGCGATTTATCCAACGCACTACAGCCGTGCAACCGATGTGCCGCGGCTCGGCGCGCGCCTCAAAGCCTTGATCGACGCGCATGTGGCGGCGACCGAGGGAATCGACCCCCACGCGCCCGATGCACACGCCCTGCTGGTCGAGAAATTGAGTGCCCTGGTCTTGGATGAAGCATCCACACAGGCTTGGGGCCTACAAGGCGAGGCGGCGCTCGATCTGTTGGCCGGCGATTTGGACCTGAACGCGCAAGGATTGCTCGTGTGGATGCAGTCCCACTAAATACGCAGCAGGTCGATTTTGAGCGGCGTTTCGGCGGGCTGGCGCGGCTTTATGGCGAGGTGGGCCTGGCGCGCCTTAAAGCCGCGCGTGTCTGTGTTGTAGGGATTGGCGGCGTTGGTTCCTGGGCGGCGGAAGGCTTGGCGCGCAGCGCCGTCGGTATGCTCCGCCTGATCGATCTCGATGTAATCGCGGAGTCGAACGCCAATCGCCAGATCCATGCTCTCGACCCGGATTGGGGCATGGCGAAAGTGGATGCAATGGCGCGCCGCATTGCCGCTATCAACCCGCTGTGCCGGATCGAAACGATCGACGATTTTTTGACGCCGGAAAATTTAGCTTCGCTGTTGCAAGGCTGCGACTACGTGGTCGATGCGATCGACAGCGTGCGCGTCAAAACGGCGCTTGCCGCGCATTGCGTAAGGCAGGGCCTGCCTCTGGTCACATGCGGCGCCGCAGGCGGGCAGAGCGATCCGGGGCGGATTCGCATCGAGGATCTGTCACGTACCATACAAGATCCGCTGCTTGCGAAAATGCGTGCTGCGTTGCGCAAGCAGCACGGTTTCCCGCGCGATCCGAAACGCAAATTCGGTATTCGTGCGGTCTTCTCGATCGAACCCTTGCGTTACCCGGATGCGGCGTGCGCGCCGAGCAGCGGGCCGCAAGGCCTCAACTGCGCCGGTTTCGGCTCAAGTGTCGCGGTCACGGCAAGCTTTGGTTTTTTTGCCGCGGCCGAAGCTATTAATGCTCTCGTGCAAGGCGCGCCGACATGAATGCTCCGGCCGTGCTTTTGCTCGCGCATGGCGCGCGCGACCCTGAATGGGCGCGTCCGGTGCAGCGGCTGGCCGAGGCGCTTGAACGACAACAAAGCGGCGCCTGGGTGTGCACCGCGTTTCTCGAATTTATGCCGCCGAGTCTGCCCGAGGCGATCGATGAGGCGGTCAGACGCGGCCATCGGCGAATTCTTGTCGTGCCGGTTTTTTTGGCCGCGGGTGGGCATGTGAAACGCGATCTGCCAGCAATGATTACGGCCGCCGCGAATCGCCATTCGGGATTTAGGATCACATTGGCCGATGTGATCGGCGAAGCGGAGTCCGTAATTGCCGCGATGGCGCAGGAAGTGCTGCGCCAGTTAGGCGAGCGTAGTTAATGGTGGCGTAAAAAAATACCGCAATTATTATTGCCGCTTTTCAACGCTCGCCTGAATGTGCCGTTAAGCGTAAGAGAAGCTCATGACGAACGCCATGCTGGGTTCTTATCTTGATTTGGGAAAAACCGACTTGGCAAATGCCAGCGTATTATTATAAATCTGCTCTGTGCAGGATTTGTTGCACTATGAGCAGTGGTGATTGAGGGTGTATGCGATTGAGAACCCGTTTCGGCCAGCTTGAGCCTAAGGAACGATTTTTGTGGCAGCGTGAAGGCAAGCTGGGGCATGGCAGTTCAATCTAGCGAAACGACGGCGTTTACGATTCGCACGCTTGATGAAGTCTTGGGACTGGCCGTCAATGCAGCTCAGGTCTGCGCCTATCCCGGGCTGGTGGCATTGGGTTTGGCGGAGTTGCTCGTGAATGCGATCGAGCACGGAAATCTCGGCATCGACTACGCCGAAAAAGCGCGGCTTCAAGCGGCGGGAGCTTGGACGCATGAGGTTGCCCGACGCCAATTGTTGGCGGAGAACCGTGATAAGCGCGTTCGCCTGGAGATTTTATCAGAAGGTTCGCGGCGACACTTTCGCATTCGCGACGAGGGGCCGGGTTTCGATTGGCGGTGTTTTCTCGATTTGACGTCGGCGCGCGCATTGGCGCCGAACGGGCGTGGCATTGCGCTGGCCCGCCGAATTGCATTCAGTGGTTTAGAGTTCTGTGGCGTGGGCAATGAAGTGCATGCCTGGCTTGACGAGGCAGAGGAAGAGTATTTGTGAAAGTTTGGCCCACTTTGCCGCAGTACCGGGTTTTGGCTGTCGATGACAATCAGGCGAACCGGCAGCTTTTACAGGCTTATCTGGCGCGTTTGGGTGTGCAAACCTTCATCGCGGAAAATGGCCAGGAGGCACTCGATGTTTTCGATAGAGAGAAACCGGATATCGTCTTGCTCGATGTGATGATGCCGGTCATGGATGGTCTGACCGCCGCGCGCAAGATGCGCGAACGCACGCAGGAACACTGGGTGCCGATCGTCATGTTGTCGGCGCTGGGCTCAGAGAACGATGTGGTGAAGGGGCTGGAAAGCGGCGCCGATGATTACCTCGTCAAGCCGATTTCCTATGCCGTTTTTACGGCCAAGATGCAGATGCTATCGCGCGCGCTTTCCATAGAGCGAGCATCTGAGCGGGTCCGCGCGCAGTTGAAACTGATTGCGGATACCGTCAATGACGGCTTGGTCGTTTTCGGCGTCGACGGCGTGATTCTCAAGGCCAATCGCGCCTGCGCAAGCTTGTTCGATCGGGATGCCGAAGCGCTTGTTGGCATGAGTGTGTATGAACTGTTTTTGCCGGACGACGGCGAACAGTTGCGCGCCGATATTGTTCAACAGCGGATTGGGTATGGCGCAGCGTGTGCGCAGCCGCCGTGCGAGCTGAAGTGTGCGGGGCCCGACAAGGCGATTCGTTATCTCGAACTGAGCCTGTCTCAGCTAACCAACGAAAACGGCGCGAACTATGTCGGTGTGCTGCGTGATGTCAGCGAGCAGCGGCGGGTCGAGCGGGAACTGCGGCTTTATCGTGCGGAGGCCGAGCACGAGAATGCGCTGGCGCAGGAGATTATCGAGCGAGGGATTGGCGCGCATCGGCTGACGGACTCCGCGGTCGAGTATCGTCTGTCGCCAGCGCGCGGTTTTTCGGGTGACTTGGTTTTGGTTGCGCGCTCGTCTTGCGGCAAGTTGTTTGCGTTGTTGGCCGATGCGGTGGGGCATGGTCTGGCTGCCGCGGTGAGCGTGTTGCCCGCGGTGTCCGAGTTCTATCGCATGGTCGAGCTTGCGCCGAGCTTGCAGGAGCTTGTCTACGCGCTTAATCGTGTGCTGCATGCGGCCTTGCCGAAGGAGCGCTTCGTTGCGGCGACGCTGATCTCGATCGAGGCGGATGCGTCGGCGGCGGATGTCTGGGTTGGCGGTATGCCCGATGTATTTCAGATCGATGGCGCGGGCCGGGTGCTGCGGCGTTTTGGGTCGAACGCGCTTCCTCTTGGCGTCGAAGTATTGACGCCTGAGTGTGTAAGCTGTGAGCATTTGACGCTCGAACCCGGTCAGCAACTGTTGGCCTGCTCCGATGGGGTGCTTGAGGCTGCGGCGCCGGACGGCGTATGGTTTGGGTATGCAGGCATCGAGGCGGGGCTCAAACAGGGCGAGCCCGGAACGCTGCTCGCGGCGCTCCAGCACGCGCTTGCAGTGCATTGCGCGGGTACGACGCCGCATGACGATATTTCGATGCTTCTCGTGTCTGCCGTAAAAAGAGAGGATAAAAAATAATGGATAAATATGGCAGGGAGCGTCGTACCGCGGTCAGAGTGCCGCTGCGTAATGATGCAAAGATCATTCCTCCCCCACCGCATACGTCTCATCCCGCGGTGTGTGCCGATATCGGTGTTGGCGGCATGACCTTGCTGACGCGTTATGTTCCCAAAGAGGGTGAAATCTTCGAAGTGCTCGTTGAACCGAATGCACAGAGCCTCAATGGCGGCACGATGCATGCGCGTGTGCAGGTCCGGCGCAGCCAGGCCACTGAAGACGGTCTGTATTCGCTCGGCGTCGAGATTCTCGAAGTCATCCGTTAAGTGCCGCACTCTGCTGGCCTTTATCCCGCCAAGGCAAGCAGGTGGCTGTTGAAATTACCGTCACCTCCGGTGGCATTCACATGTTCGAAGTAGCCAGGTTGCGCATCGCGCGTTGGCAGATGCGGCGGGTTGCCGCCGATGGATCGCCTTGCAGCCATTGCCGGCACAGGCCGCGTACCCATTCGGATTGGTCCTTGGCAGCATCGTTGAGCCAGTTCGCTACCGAATCCTGGACATAGACGGTTGGGTCAGCCTGGAGCGGCGAGAGGATTGGCAGCGCTTGTTCGGGCCTTTGCTTGAGCGCGGCAATATGCGTGCACCAGACGCCACGCGGGCGCAATGCTTCGCTCGCGAAGCGGCGCAGACGTTCGGAGGGCGATGCGGTCCAGGCCGTCAGATGCGCGATGGCGCCATCCAAATCCTTTCCCAGATGCGGACGTACCGCCATCCAGGCCCATTCACGCACGCCGAAATGCGCGTCGTCGGCGAGCGGGCGAATCGCGGCTAGCCTGGCTGCCAGGTCTAGTCCATGCTGGGCGCCGATCATGAAGCAGGCCCAGCCGCGCACGGTGTCCGAGCCGTGCGATTGGCATTGAGCGATACCGGCAGCGCCCAGTTCGCCCAACAGGATTGCGCCAAGGCCCTCCATTCGCTTGAGGATGCCGAGCCGGTAAACATCTTCGGCTGCTTTGAGCGCTTGCGGCGATAATTTGGGAAAGACGTTGTGCAGCAACACGGCTTGGTCAAGCGCCAAGCCCTCGGCCAGGGTGGCGCTCTGCAATTGGCCGCGCGACAAGGCGGCCAGAATGTCCGCGGGGATATCCGCGGCGCGGGTGGCGCCTTTGCGCGATGCAGATTGGCTCATTTTGCGCTTCCACGACTGGCGGAAGGTAAATTCGCCGCCGCCTTATCGAGCAGTGCAGCCAGTTGAGCGCGTTCAGGCGCGGAGAAATTCCCGAACAAGCCGGCGATCCAGCGGCTATGCTGGTCGAAAACCTTTTGCGTAAGCTGTTTGCCCTTGTGCGTTAAGCGGATGCGCAGTGCGCGGCGGTCGTTAGTGTCGGCCCGGCGTTCGATCAGAAGCTCGCGCTCCAGACCGTCAAGCAAACCCGTGACCGTAGCGCGAGTAACGCCCGCCTTTTCGGCCAGCGTATTGGGCGCCAGTCCTTCGTTGGCGGCATCGAGCAGAAACAGCAGCACGAAGCGGCCTTCGGACAGGCCGTGAGGTGCCAGCATCGTGGCGCAATCGCGATCGATCGCCGATGCCAGCGAAAGCGCTTGAAAACACAGTCGAAGGCTCTCAAGATCGGGAAGCTGCCGCCGCCAGGCTTCCTGCAAAAGCGCCAGATATTTCTGTTCGAGTTCCATGTTTGAATGGCTGATGCCGCCATATAATTTACCGGCTAATTATATATGTGAGCAAAGCGGTAAGGCCAACAAGCAATCGATTGAGGAGTAGTTCCGTGCAGAGCATCCTGCATCGTGACGGCGGTTTCTGTGATAGAAACCTGACACTGTCCACGGCGGGTAATGCAGAGGAAACACCGTCGTGTCCAGGAGATTCTCTAGGTGTGCAGGCGCTTTGGGTCCACGCTCAGGCCACTGGATTGTGGCCTAAATAGTTAGTGATGAGTTTGTTTTTCCCGCCGCAGGGCGTTGACGACCTTGCGTTCGGTCAGTACCAACATGAAGTCGGGAATTCTCGCATCGACCAGAAGGGCATCCCACGCGCTCCAGAACTCCCGGCTGACCAATTCCCGTGGTGCGCCTTGTAAGGCTGCGATGCGTGCAATCGCTTCTTCTCCTTCGGGCGGGCGTGCTTCTATCGTTCCTGGCACAACCTTTTCCTGTGATGGCGGTGATAAGCCTTTAACAGTTTCTTGGGCGTGTGACATCCGACACCTCCTTTGCAATCGACCGATGCAATGATAAATAGCTAAGCAGGATTTGCTAAACGCTGGCGCATGCTTGTTTGCGACGCATCAACAGCGATCCGGTGGGCCTCAATTTGTGTCGTCCCCCGTTGATGCAACGGACATATTTCAGCTGAATTTGTCTACACCAAATGTGCTGGCTGCGGTCCACCCGCACCGCAGGAATCTAACTTAGCAACATGTTCGCTGAGCGTTTACCACGTAGCGTTATGAATATCCCGCTAAATATCAGGTGCGGTTTAGTTTGCGCCGCACAGCCTTCGCGTGATCGGCAAAGCGCGTCTGTCGCGATAAGGGTGACTGTCCCACCGTATGGCAATTCACTGATCCCCCTAAAAATCAATGCAATAGCGGAGGTATTTGGATCAATGCACGTGAAATAGTTGTCGTTACATGCCAATAAAACAAGCCTAGGCCGTGAACTGGTTCGAGAAAAAGCCGTAGCCAAGATCAAGATGCATCGTGAACCGCGTAGCCTGTGAAAGCATGGTCCAGAGCGCGGCGGATGGATTGTTCTCATCAAGCAACCGGGACCTCGCAAATGAAAAAGATCCTCCTCTCTCTCGCCGCAGTCGGTTTGAGCGCAGTCGCCGCTCCGGCTGCCCATGCTTCGGACGGCACGATTACCTTCATGGGCAGACTGGTCGACCAAACCTGCACGATCAAAGTGAACGGCGTGGCTGGACCAACACAAACGGTTATCTTACCAGCCGTGTCGATCAACCTGCTCCAGGCCGCGACCAATACGGCGGGGCAAACTGGCTTTACGATTGGTCTGGAGGGCTGTACGGTCGTCAGCGGCTTGGCGCACGCGTTCTTCGAAAGCGGCCCGGGCGTCGATCCGCTATCGGGCAACCTGATACAGATGGAGACCACTGGCGCGGCAACGAATATTCAGTTGCAACTGCTCGATGCCTTGAGCGGCCAGCCCATCAAGGCGGGCGATAGCGGGCAGAGCCTTGATACTACGCCCGTCACCATTGACGCGGCGGGTACGGCCACGCTGCCCTACGCGGTCCAGTACTACGCAACGGGCCCGACCACTCCCGGTTTCGTAACGGGCCAAGTAACGTACTCGATTTTCTACGAGTAGTCCTCGTCCGGTAGCCTTCTCCCTTGGCTGATGGCATACAATGGCGCCATCAGCCTTATAGGCTGCGGGACATCTCTATGCAGCTCAATTTTCTGAAGTGGATAGCGATGGCCTGCATCGTCAGCCTGCTGACGATGCAGGCGAATGCAAGCGTTGTGATTACCGGCACCCGGGTCATCTACCCGGCGGACGCGCGGGACGTCACGGTCAAGCTCAACAACAATGGTACGGCCCCAGCGCTGATTCAGGCTTGGGTCGACGATGGCGACACAAGCGTTGCTGCGCAGCAGCGGCCGATGCCCTTTACGCTGACCCCGCCGGTTTTCCGCATCGACCCCGAAAAAGGTCAGATGCTGCGGGTGATTTACACCCAGGCAGGGCTGCCGACCGATCGCGAGTCGGTTTACTACCTGAATGTGTTTGAAATCCCGCCCAAATTTGAGCGCGAAGACAGGCAGAACGTGCTGCAAATGGCATTCCGCACGCGCATCAAGCTGTTCTACCGTCCCAAGGGCCTTGTGGGCGACCCGAATGATGCGCCGGCGAAAGTAACATGGTCGTTCGCGCGCTCCGCGGACGACAAACAGATCGTTTTGCTTGCAAAGAATCCGACGCCCTATCACGTCAGCGTCACGCGCGCGAGTATTCAGGCCGGTGATAAGACCCACGAGAGCGCGCCCGGAATGATAGCCCCGTTCGGGCAACGCGAGTTCGTACTGGAAGGTTTGCAAAAGGCGCCGGAGGGGCCGGTCCGCGTTCGCTTCGAGACGATCAACGACTTCGGCGCGAACGTGTCCGCGACCTACCCGGCGGAAAGCCGCTGAGTCTGGGGGATGGTATCGCATCCCTTCCCATTTACGCGTATCTGTGTTGCCGTGTTGCTGGCGTTCTGCCCCGCAGAGGAAGTTTTGGCCGCTACGGACGAGGAGGCCGTTCCCGCTGCCCTCTCCGGGGCTAACGATGCGGGCACCATGCCGCGTCCGCCGACCTCGTCCACGAATGTCGAGTTCGACAGCGCCTTCCTGCCGCCGCAGAGCGGTATCGATGTGCGCCGCTTCGAGCGCGGCAACCCGGTGCTGCCCGGCGACTATCGCGTCGACCTTTATCTGAATGGCCAGACGCAGGGCCGCACCAACATCACGGTCAAACTTGGCGATGACCCGTATCGTGGGCGCGTGTGCATGACGCGTATGCTGCTCGATCAGGTTGGCCTCGACTGGAACAAGCTCGACCCGTCGGCGTTGAAAGCCTTCGAAGATCCAGCTGCCTGCGTCGTGCTGGAGGAACGGGTTCCCGATGCGCGTGCCGATCTCGATACCAGCGAGCTGCGCCTCGATCTTGCCCTGCCGCAAAGCGTGCTGAGCCGCACGCCGCGCGGCTATGTGAGCTCCGAGCTGTGGGATTCGGGGGTGACGGGCGGGATGCTCAGTTATACCTTCAACGCGTACCGCAACGAGTCGGCGGGCTTTACGACCGATTCCGCGTACCTTGGCCTGAACGCCGGCGTGAACCTCGGGGACTGGCATCTACGCCACAATGGCGCGCAGAGTTGGCAATCCGGTTTGAAAAACACCTACTACAGCATTAACACGTATGCCGAGCGCGATATTGCGTCGATCGCGGGGCGTTTGACGCTCGGCGAAGGCTTCACCACGGGTAATCTGTTCAACACCCAGGGGTTTCGCGGCGTGCAGCTCGCCTCGGATGACCGCATGCTGCCCGATTCTCAGCGCGGTTATGCCCCGATCGTGAGCGGCATCGCCGAAACGAACGCGCGCGTGACGATCCGCCAGCGTGGCACCGTGATTTACGACACCCCCGTGCCGCCCGGCCCGTTCGTCATCGACGATCTATTTCCGCTCGGCTACGGCGGTGATCTCGAAGTGACGGTGACGGAAGGCGATGGCCGCGTGCGCACGTTCATCGTGCCTTATGCATCCATTGCCCAACTCCTGCGCCCCGGCACATCGCGTTACAACCTGACGGGCGGCACGCTGCGTAACACCTCGCTGTCGTCCGAGCCAAAGTTTTTCGAGGCCGCTTATCAACGCGGCTTGAGCAATTACCTGACCGGCTATGGCGGTTTCCAGGCCAGCGAACAGTATGCGGCCGTGCTGGGCGGGATCGCGGTTGGCACTCCGGCGGGGGCGCTGTCGTTCGATGTGACGGGATCGCGCACGCGGTTGCCGGACAGCACCAGATCTGGCGCGAACCTGCGGCTCGGCTACAACAAGCTGTTCGTGGAAACGGTGACCAATGTGTCGATTATGGCTTCCCGGTTTTCGAGCCGCGCTTTTATGGATATGGCGAGCGCGATACAGGCGGTGAGCGCTGCGCGCTGGGGGATGCCGGCGGACGTGATCGCGCGGCCACGCCACCGGCTGACGCTGACGTTCAACCAATCGCTCAAGGAACGCTGGGGGCAGTTCTTCGTCAGCGGTTTCGTGCAGGATTACTGGAACGCCGAGCGCAAGGACGTGCAGTTTCAGTTGGGTTACAGCAACAACTACCGTTCGCTTGCCTACACGCTGTCCGTCAATCGCGTGCGCAGCGCGGCGGGCAATATGGATAACCAGGTCATGTTCAACCTGTCGATGCCGCTTGGCGGAACCCTGTATGCGCCGCGCCTGGGCATGAACGTGACGAATCAGGCCGGCGATACGAACGTGCAGGCGACCCTCTCTGGCGTCGCCGGTGAGGATAACCAGTGGAGCTACGGCGCCACCGTTTCGAACGGACCGGGGAGCATCGGCACGGCCGGCACGCTCAATGGCCAGTACATCAGTCCGAAAACCACGGCCATGGCGGGCTATGGCGCGGGCAGGGGCTATAGCAACGCTTCGTTTGGGCTTTCCGGTTCGGTTGTTGCGCATCCCGAGGGCGTGACCTTGTCGCCCTACACCGGCGAGACGGTCGCCGTGGTTGCCGCGCCCGATGCGGCCGGTGCGCGCGTGCTCGGTTATTCCGGCGTGAAGCTCGATGCGCGCGGCTATGGGGTGGTTCCTTATCTGACGCCGTACCGTATCAATGAAGTGACGGTCGATCCAAAGGGGATTCCGCTCGATGTGGAACTAAAGACGACTACTCAGCAAATTACGCCGCATGCCGGTGCTATCGTGCTGCTGCGTTATCCGACCGTATCCGGTCGGGCCGTGCTGATCGATGCGACGCTGCCGGACGGCTCGGCCCCGCCGTTCGGCGCGGATGTGGTCGACGAGGAGGGCAATCTGGTCGGGGCCGTCGGTCAGGGCGGCAGCATTTATGCGCGCTTGCCCGCCAACGAGGCGTTGTTGACGATCCGTTGGGGACAGGCACCGAATCAGCAATGCGTGATGCAAGTGGCGCTGCCGGAGACTGTGCAACGTGACAGCATCGAGCGCATGCAACTGTCTTGCGCCTATCCCGCCGCGCCCGTTATAGCGGCAGTACCCGTCGCGCCCGCCATAGTCGCTATGCCTGCCGCGTCCGCTGTGCCGGTTGCGCCCGCCGCGCCTGAAGTACCCGCTGCAACTCCCGCAATCGGGAAACTGCTCAGCTTGTACAAGCAGCGTGTGCCGCCATCTGGCATGTATCCTCTTGCTGCCGCACCGCGTGTACACGGCAGCGTGAACGCCGGGAGTACGCAATGATTCGATGTCTCGTAACCGTTTGGTGGCGCATCGCCCGGCTGGGTCTGTTGCTCGGCCTGCTCGGGGCCGGAACCGCGCAGGCAGCCCACACCTGCACCTATCAGCCGTCCAACCCGTATGGAAGTGGTCCGGGTAATGTTGAAATACCGCTGCGTATGACCTCCCTCACGATTGGCCGGGATCTTCCGGATGGGTCGATACTTTATAGTCAGACGGTCAACATCCAAGACTTCCTTTGGACCTGCACCAACGATGGCTCGACCAACCCCTTGCAGATAGGTTTCAACTCCTGGTTGTCCTCGACGCCGCAGCCCTTGGCAAGCGCCTGGACGGGGATCTACGCGGGCCGTGTCTATCAAACCGGCGTGCCGGGTATCGGGGTGGCGCTGCGGCGGGTGCCGTCCGATCCGGGTTCCTTGTTCCCGCTGTATGTCGATGTATCCGTACCGCCGTGCAATACGCCCTACCAGACTTGCCAGGGCGGCATGGCGGCGTTGGGGGGCCCCACAGTGGCGGTCGTAGACCTGATCAAGATCGGTCCCGTGTCGCCTGGTGTTGTCTCTGGAGGGAACCTGCCGTCGTTCGCGGTTGATTTTGTCGTCGGCGGTGTCGGCGGCAATGCGCTGCCGATGGTGCGCGGCACCTTCTCCGGCACCGTCACCATTGTTTCGCAGACCTGCACGACGCCGGATGTTCAGGTCGACATGGGGTCGCATCAGACGAGCGTCTTCACCGGGTCGGGTAGCGCCACGCCATGGAAATACTTCGAGGTCCAATTGCTGAATTGTCCGGCTTTCTACGGCCGTTATTTTGCGGGAATAAGTGCCGACATCGGAGGCGGCGGCCGCTATTGGAGCTTTTCGCCGACGGGTAGCGAGAGTAACCAGATCAGTTTTACACTGACGCCGACAACCCCGGTTCTCGATCTTTCCAATGGCATCGCGGCCCTGACGCCAACACAGTCTGGCGTCGCCGCGGCAAGCGGGGTCGGCCTGCAAGTCTGGTGGGTGGATTCTGACGTTCCGGTCACATTCGGCTCCCCCACGGCGGTCGCGACCGTGCCCCAACTCGCCGCGACATCCAGCGGGAACTACAGCATTCCGCTGCGGGCGCGCTACATCCAAACAGGCACCGCCGCGCCGACGCCCGGCCCGGCCAACGCCACAATGGCGTTTACGATCAGTTATCAGTAGCGCGGCGCTGGAAAATCAGCGTCAAGGCAATGATGATGATCGCGGTAAAACAAAGGACGGCCCAGTTGGCGATCGAAAGGCCAAGGAATGTCCAGTCGACCGCTGAGCAATCTCCCGAACCCGCGAAAATTTTCGGCAGCGCCTGGCCGAGCGGGAAGGAGTTGAGCAGATATTCCAGATCCGGCCCGCATTCGAGGAATTTCGGTGGAAACCATTGCAGCCAGCTTTGCCGCGCGCCGATGCCCAGGCCAATGCCCGCCGCGATCACAAGCAGGCCCGCATAGATGCGCTGGCCAATCCGCGCGGGGTTGTGCACGGCGCCGACAAGCGCAATCACGCCGATTATAAGGAAGGCATAGCGCTGCATGATGCACATCGGGCAGGGCTCGATATGTTCCCATTGCTGCAAAATCGCGCCAAAGCCGAGCAAGCAGAAACAGCCGATTGCGATGGTGGCCAAGCGTAAACGGGGGCTAATGCGCATAGCGGGTCCACAGAATCTAAACGATTTATTCTACGCTGGACTTGCTCATGCGTGGATAGCGCCGCGGTTCTAGCTTTGCGCTTCGCGTGGGGTTGCGTCTTTGCATGGATCGGGCCGCGCGGCCGGTGGGACGATGACGATGTGATCGAAGCTGCCGGCCTCTGACTCGGTGCCGTCTTCCAGATAGCCGACCGAGAGAACGTTCCGCGCTGAAATGTTCAGCCAGCGCGGCACGCCGATATCCGAACGCACATGGCCATTGCCGGCAATGAGTACCGCGCCGCGTGCCGCGTAAGGTTTGAGCGCGGCCGCCATGACCGCATCGCGCGCGGCTTGCGCGTTGAGCATGCCGGGCAGCATTTCCGCAGGGAAATTTCCGCAATGAGCGCGCTGGAGTTCCGCGGTTTGGGCGACGGCAATGTCCGCGGCAAGCGGTTTGTCGAGGTCGAGCGTGCTGCGTTCGGCGGTGCTGAAAACCGCATCGAGGCCGCCGCGCACGATTTTTCCCGCATCGGCGCGCGAGAGGTTGGCGGCGACCAAGGGTAGATCGTAGCGCAGCGCCAGGGCGACGACGGACCGGTATTGCGGCCAGGCCCAGCCGCCACCGCCCGCTTGCGCGATCAGGTAATCGGCATCGTCGGGGCGCTCGTGCCGCGCACGTTCGATGTCGGTTTGCCGTTCGCGGTCGAACTGCTCCATCGCAATCGCGGGACGCCAGCCTTGTTCAACCGCATGCGTCAGCGCGGCGAGGCGTTGTCGTTGTCCTTCGGCGTTGTCGTGCACTTCGCCCAACAGCACATAGTTCTTCCCCGCAAAAGAAGCTCCGATTTGTTGGTTGGCGGATTGGGTCGCGCAGCCCGCCAGAAATAAACCCAGGGCCAGGCTTGTGCCGATGCAGTACTGTGTGGTGCGTGAGAGGAGCCGTTGCATGTCGTGTTTCGTGCCAAAACTCAAATCGAAGATGCGTTAGAGCCGCGAACGAAACCCTCATGCAGCGGTGCAGACAAGGCATGTGATATTAGCTCGATTCAACTTTTACCGCTCAATTGCTTCAAATCCGCAGTGACTTCCGCGGCATGCTTGTCCGGATCTACTTTGGGATAGGCTTTGCGCACGATGCCCTGCGGATCGATCAGAAAAGTTTGTCGGTGCGCGAATTTCACGAGTTTGAAATCGTTCAAAGCGCCGTATAGCGTTGCGACTTTGCCGTTATTGTCCGCCAGCAAGGGAAACGGCAATGAGTGTTTCGTCGCAAAGGCCAGGTGCGAAGCGGTGTCGTCGACGCTGATGCCGAGCACCTGTGCGCCGAGCGCTTTGATTTGCAGATAAGCATCGCGGAAGTTGCACGCCTCGGTCGTGCAGCCGGGCGTACCGTCTTTCGGGTAGAAATAGAGCACAAGCCATTTGCCGCGATATTCACTGAGCGAATGCGCTTGTCCGCTTTGGTCGGGTAGGGTAAAGGCGGGGGCGGCATCCCCGACCTTGGGCGCTTCGGCCGTCGCCACGGCAGACAGGATCGTCAAGAGCAAGCCTGCGAACCAGATAGATAAACGTTTCATCACGATTCCCTCCGCAGCGGACAGATCTTTGGATTGGATGCCGGAAAGCCGTCCGGGTTTCCTTTCAGGAAACAGAATTCGGCGGTGTGATGGTGTGGCAATGCTAGAATTGCACCCTCTTTGGCCCGCCGTAGTTGAATGGATACAACGGCCGCCTCCTAAGCGGCAAGTACAGGTTCGATTCCTGTCGGTGGGACCACAAGTCAATCCAGTTACATTCAAACATGTCCGACAAAGCCAGAAAACGCAAGGGTTCTGGCTTTTTTATTGTCCGAATTAGTCCAAATTGATCCTGTTGTATCCGGGGGTGCGTGGGGGTATTGTCGGGGGTATGCCTCAAAACGCATGGGGGTACCTTCCGGGGGGAAGCGTTATGGCTACCGCAGACTTTCAAGCGAAACGCCCCCCGATCAAGAATGATGTTAATGCCCGCAACGCCAAGGCGGAAGCGAAGCCGTACAAGCGGAAAGTGGATCAAGGGCTGTTCCTGTACGTTAAGCCGACCGGCGGTGAACAGGTTCTAACAAGCGTGTCTCAGACAAACCCGGGGCGTTTCAATCTCCTCCTTACCGATTTCAGCGCGCCAGCGTTTCGGAAGGACTCTCGCCGAACCAGCGCTTGTAGTCGGTCGTAAAGTGCCCGAGATGAGTGAAGCCCCACTGATACGCCACCGCCGTGACCGTGGTCTGCCCCACGTCTGATTGCAGCAGTTGTTCTCGCACCCGCCTGAGGCGATTTTCCTTGAGCAAAAGCATTGGCGATATGTTCCGATATTTTCGGAAACCGTTATAGAGCGAACGGGTGCTTACGCCAACGTGCTCCGCCATATCGCATACAGTAATCGGCTCGTGAGCGTGTTCCTCGATAAACAGTTCGGCTCGTCGCACGAAGGCGGGTGTAATCACGCGCGAATCATCCTGGAACGCCGCCGACTGGTTGTTACGCTGGCATACGAGCAGCATGGCCACGATCATCTGCTCGATTTGTGCGGTAAGTAGGGGTGATGCGAAAGGCGCGTCATTGTCGAGGCAGTCAAACAGCCACGAAACCGTCCGCATCCAGCGCTTACCGGCGGGCGAATCAAGTGGCATTGACGTTTCAAATTCGATCCTATGCTGCACACTGCGGCCGAGGTGTTGGCTGCACTGACGCTCCAGCAGGTCGCGATCGATCCGCACGACGAGTTTCTCTGTGCCCACACCATGACGGATCTGAAGCTGTTGTTGAGCATTGAGGACAGTACTGACGGTCGGCGACGAGTAAGTGGTCTGGCCGCCACTATCGATGCATTCGCCTCCGCGAAGCGGCATCTGCACGAGATAGAAAGTGTCGAACTGACGGGGGCTTATCGTGACATTACCGCCGTAGCTGATCCGCCCGATTCCCACTCCCCCCAACCTTCGGTAGCACGTTCGCGCGTCTATCTGGCCGCGTGCATCCAGACTGAGCAATTCGTTTTCGCAGAACACGCGCGCTCCCCAGAGCCGTGCTTCTTCAATGTCCCGCGTGTGGAAGCGCTCGAAGTTGGGCGTCGTACAGGGGGGGGCGTGGCCAGCGTTCCATCCAGGCAGTTCCACATCTGTCTCCTACTTTCAGTTCCTCATGCACCTTGATGTGTAGATAAAGCCCTTCTTCTCACGTACTCGAAATTACAAGCGCCCGGAGATGGACCTAGTTTCGGTAGCGGCAGATCCGTGAAGTCAGACCATGATGCCTGTATGCGAGGTGAGAACTGGCAACTATCCAAGGTTTACGTGATTTTCTCGATATTTCGTGCATTATCGAGGATTCTACCATGTGTTATATTGAGATCGCTACGGTTACTCCACTGTTCGGGGAGATGTCGGCATGCAATTGGCGCAGGCGCAAGAGAAGGCTGTAGATTCCAATGCGGATGGTTGACCTTGCCCTCGAAAAACGTATCCGTTACTGAGCGTGTGTAAAACTTCAGTGACGGAGGATTGAGCAATGGGTAACCCGAGGGCGCGGTACACGCTGGAATTCAAGATTGAGGCCGTACGCATGGCGCGTAACGGCCAGAGCCAGGCGCGGTGGCCAAGATTCTGGGCATCAGTACGCAGACGCTGAATAGCTAGATCAAGGCTGATGAGGCAGGCAAGCCCACTGGCGCAGGCAAACAGGTGTCGCCCGAGCAGATGGAAATTGCGCGAGCGATCAATTCCAGCGAAAGCTGGCTGACTATGGCATGCGTTGCTCGATGAGCCGCAAAGGAAATTGTTGGGACGGGCTGGACCCGCATTCTGGTGTCGCGAATTTCGTTTTCCGCTCCATCGCGGCAAGCCGTTGCAGCGTAACGAGCCCGAATACGGTAAGCACACAGCCAAGCGCCAGGTCTGCGTGCACGCCAGCATGATCTACGACCGCGCCACCCACCGACGACCCGAACGCGATGGCTACCTGGATCACGATCACGTATATCGCCGAGCCAGCTTCGGGCAGATCGGCAGTGCTGCGCTGGAACCACACGGAGAAGCACAACGGAATTGAACCGAATGCCACGCCCCACATCAGCATTGCGGTGATTTCGCCAACGTGTGAGTGTTTAAGTACGATCATGATCGAGAGCGCACATAGCAGCAGCGCAGTCGTCGCCGCCACCGAGGTCTTGAGGCGTTTCGCGACTACCACGGAGGTCAGCACGTTCGAAAAGAAGCCGATTATGCCGAAGGCCAGCAGCAGCGGCGTAATTGCGCTCATCGAGAAGTCTTGCTGGAGCAGCGGCGTGATGAATGTGTAGGTCGAGAAATGCGCACCGAACACGAGCGCGAGCATCAGCATGCTCAAATGCATATACCGGCGGCGCAGCAGCGTGACGAAATCGGCGACACGCAAGCCGGCCGCCGATGGCAGTGATGGCACCAGCAACGCCTGTGCGATCAGCGCGAGCGCAACGAGGGCACCCGTCGCGAAGAACGCTATGCGCCACGACGTGAGACCCGCGATAAAGGTGGCCATTGGCACGCAAATCACGGTTGCGAAAGTCACGCCGCTGAGAATGATAGCGGTGGCACGCGGGGCGTCGCTCGTATGCACGAGGCGGCCCGCTGCTGCGGTCGCGAGCGTCCAGAAGCCGCCGAGTGCCACGCCGAGCATTGCACGGCCGATCAGCATGGTTGCGAAATTTGTCGAAAACGCGGAAAGGAAATTCGACACGAGCAGCATCGCCGTGAGCAGCAGGAACACCTGTCGGCGGTCCATGCGTCCGGCGAAGATCATCAGGCCAGGCATGAAGACCGCGCCCATCACGCCTGGCATGCTCACCATCAGCCCGGCGGTACCCGGTGTCACGTGGAGGTCGCGCGAGATCTCAGTGAGCAACCCGATCGGCAAAAACTCGGATGTCACGAACGCGAATGCGCCGATTGCCACGGCAAAGACCGACAACCACTGGCGCAGCGTCGTCTCGCCCTGCTGAACGGATGCAAGAATGGGAGAGCGGTTGTTCATGACTCGGTGACTGTTTTGGGTGGCAAAGTGACAAATAATAAAATCGGTTGCCCGGAAAATACGCGCTAAAAATCGGGGGATATCCCCCTTTTGAGCGGAAAACACGCCACTCTTTGTTATTACGCGCGACTCGCACCGGAGAGAGCCTTACTGCCACATCCCGGATACCTCGTTGTCTGAAGATCAGTTGTAGCGGATCGCTCCGGAAGAATCTGCGGCAGCCGCACGGGCAATGGATGAGCAGGCTCAGAAATTGAAGGTAAGTGTGAGCGCTTTCAAACTCGGCTCAGCCAAAAGAAACAGGCGTCGATCAATGCCTGTTCATTGCACATACCTTAGTTGGCGAGGAAGTCCAGAACCATGCGGTTGAACTTCTCCGCGTGCTCCCACTGCACCCAGTGACCACAGCGGTTGAAGATGTGGAATTCGGCATTGGGGAGACCCACCATCAGACGGAGGCCCATGTCGTAGGGGAGGAAGCGATCCTCCCGCCCCCAGACGATCAACACGGGGGCCTTGATCTCGTGGAGTTGCGTTTGATAGTCCGAGAATTGCTTCGGGTTCGCGGCCATGCTCTTCACCCAGTTATCCAGGTGGTGCTTGCTGGCCTGCATGTTGTTCACCCGCTGTTGCAGCAGATCGTCGGTCAGGGCCGAGGCATCGTAGACAAACACATTCATCATGCGCTTGACGTTTTCGAGCGTAGGTTCCCGGTACACGAAGTTCAGGAGCTTGATCCCTTCAGCTGGTTGCGGAACGAACATCGAGGGCCCAGCGGTACCGCCGCCCATGTAGACCAGACGGTTGATCCGCTCCGGGTTCTTCAAAGCAAACGCTGTCGCCGAGTGGGCACCCATCGAATTGCCGATCACGCTTACCTTATCGACCTGGATCTGGTCCAGAACAGCGCGAACGACCTGACCGTTGAATTCGGAACGGGAGCCTTTGTCGATGACGACCGGATCGCTCTTGCCGAAGCCAGGCATATTGATCAGCAGAAGGCGGTATCCAGCGCCAGCAAACGCGTCAATGTTTCGATAGTAGTTAGCCCAGCCGGTGGCACCGGGGCCCGAACCGTGGAGCATCACCACCACGGGATTCCTGCTGTCCCCAATGTCGTTGTAATGCACCGTGTACCTGGTGCCTTCAACTTCGACCGCCACCTCATGGCTGCTCTGTACTTCATTGAAAAGCAAACTCATATTTGTTCTCAACCGTTGAATTTGTGGTACTTATTTTTGCTGCCCCATGGTCTGCAAAACCCGGTCCTGCAGCGTCAGATCGTCATGCCACCATCGACGCTCAGGGTCGTCCCCGTCACGTATCGAGATTGATCCGACAGTAGCCATATCACAGCACTCGCAACCTCGTCGGGCTGGCCGATTCGGCGCATTGGAATCATTGCATCCAGCAAATGGACATCGCCGCCAGTGCTGCGCATGTAATTCGGTGTCTCGGTGGCGCCGGGACATACAGCATTCACGCGAATGTCGTGGATCGCGTATTCCTTGGCGACTGCACGGGTCAGCCCCACCACCGCGTGTTTGGCCGCCACATAGTGTGCAATGCCATCCATACCGCGTAATCCAAAGATCGAGGCGTTATTGACGATGGAGCCACCACCCGAGCGCAGCATTGCTTCGACCTGGTACTTGACACCGTAATACACGCCCTTGAAGTTCAGATCGATCACCCATTCCGCTTCGTCGACTGGCGTTTCGTGAATGGGTTTGAAATCCCCGTGCCCGCCTGCGTTGTTGAATGCGAAATCGAGACGACCGAACGTTTTTTCTACGAATTCAACAAGCGCTTTATTGTCTTCTCGCTTCGAAACGTCGGCCTGGAAGATTGCCGCCTGGCCACCCACCGCTTCGATCTCTTTCCGGACCGAAACAAGCTTGTCTTCGCCACGACCGGCGAGAACAACCGTGGCCCCTTCCCTGGCGAGTTCCAGCGCAGCGGCCCTACCCATTCCAGAACCACCACCGGTCACCAGACCAACCTTCCCGTTCATCAACATCTTTGTCTCGTTTCTTGTCACAGCCAGTTATGTGGCCTCTGCCTGTGATTCGTCAGGCGTCCGATCCTCGTGCACCAGATTGCGCCGCAATACCACGGCCTGACCGCCATGCGTTTTACCATTGATCCACGCGGACAAAGACGAGTCTATATAGTCCGCGTGGCCCGGAAACCAGTCCATCAGCGATTGTGCAAGTCTATGTACGGTGGTGAGCCCGATCTGACCGATAGCCGCCAGTTGATGCACCTGAAACACTGAACCAAGCACTTCGTCGTGTTGATCTCGATGGCACTTGGAATAGACTTCAGGAAAATTCGTCTTTTCCATCCATGCGTGTTCAAGATCGAAGTGGGAAATCAAATGCTTTTCCACTGCATCGAGCGCAGCCAGAGCGGTGTGTGCCGTGCTGTTACGCAATGCAGTGACCACCCGAACGAACTCACGATGTTCATCATCCATAGGGCCGTGCCCAAGTAGCAGTGCATCGCTCCATTCCAGCTTTTCGACGTGCCTGGTCGTTCGCTGTGCATGGTGTGCATGATGGTCATTGTGATTGGTCTGTTGAGCGTTCATTTCTAATTCCCCACTCCAGTTCCAGGTTAGGCCTTCCGTTGGGTTCCAATCAAAATCGAAGCCATCACGGCAGGTGCATTACTCTTGTTACGCCATGCGTGACGCGTACCGTTCTGAACCACGATATCCCCGGTTTTCAGAACACGCATTTCCCCGTCATCGAGTTCCAGACAGAGTTCGCCGCTGAGGATGATATCGTAGTCAACCGAGTCGGTAATGTGGAAGCCCGAGCCATCGAGTTCGAAGCATTCAGCCAGACCCGGTAGGATGGCCGCATACTCGGCGCCCGCAGCAACGCCGTCGAACGCAGGATCAGCCATCACAGCGTCTGGTGGGAACTGCACGATCATGAGGCGCGAGCCATTCAGCGCCGGCATCACCGTGGCTGCGGCGGCAACGGGATCCCCTGCCGAATGCGGGAGCACGGTTTCGGGACTCGTTGCCCAGATTTGCGTGGTCTTGAAACCGGGCACCGCTGCGAAAGCATGGCCCGATTCCTCCGAATCGCTCAGGATAACGGACTTGCCATTGATCTGGCCAGTCACAACACGACGTACCATTTCGTATTCCTCCTATTCCTGAACAACCACGACGTTGACGAAGCCCGTGACGCGCTTTGCTGCGTCTTCCAGCGCTTCATTTGCCTGATCGAGCGTGTAGGTGTGGTTCTTGAACGACGACACATCGAGCGTACCTGCTTCGATCATCGCGACTAGATCCTGGCCTTCGCCAACCGTAAACCAGAGCGAGCCGATCACCGACAGCGCCGAGCACATCATTTCGTGCATGTTGACCGGCACTTCGTTGACCTGGGCACCGATTTCCACGAGCTTGCCGCCGCGACGCAGCGCACCGAATGCGTCTTTGGTGACCTGCATGTTCGGGCCCGGAGCGATGGCGTCCACCACCGAATCAACGCCCACACCGTCCGTCTGCTCTTTGGCCCAGGCGGCCATGCCCGATGAACCATTGGCGACCGAGTATGTCAGGATACGGGCCGGGTCGATTGCCTTGACCTGGGCCAGCGTTTCTTCGTTGCGAGCCACGACCAGGATCTTCGTCGCGCCCATTGCACGCGCGATCAGCGTGGCGCACAGGCCCAGGGTACCCGTGCCGCCGATGATCATCACCGACTTGCCGGCCGCGACTTGTGCCTTGCGCAGACCCGAATAGGCCGTGCCCAGATAGCCCATGCGCGCGCCGACTTCGAACGAAACCTTGTCGCCGAGCTTCACCAGACCGTCTGCGGGCGCCGTTGCGTATTCGCTGAGGCCCCCGTACGGGTACTCTTCATAAAGAAATTGCGACTTCGGTCCGAAGCCGAAGTAGCCCTGGAACGCGTAAGCTTCGCAGTTGATGGGCTCGCCCACGCGGCAGGCGTGGCACGAACCACACGAGCGGCCCGGATTGATGTATACGCGGTCCCCGACCTTGAGCCCCGTCACTGCGGGGCCGACTTCAGCCACGACACCTGCTGCGTCCAGACCGTAGATGGCGGGCAGTGCCGCATGCGCCAGATACGGTTTTTCCGAACGGTAGTTGGTGATCACATTGCCCAGATTCGGAACGATGCCGGAAGCTTTGAGCTTGATCACGACGTCGGTCGGACGCCTGAGCGTCGGATACGGAATCGTATCAACGCTGAACTTGCCCGACGTATTGTCGTGGAGGCGCGCAGCGCGCATGTATCGGCCTTCGTTACTCATTCATATGTCTCCTTTAAAGGTTCCTGACGCACAATGCGTCAGGAACTGTTGTTACGTATCCGTTCCAGATTAGAAAAAATGAATCAGACCGAGGCTGGTGCGTTGGCGCGGGCAGCCACCATCACACCGATAAGCAATGCAAATTGTTCGATCTTCACGACCGACTTTTCCTAACCTGTCAGCGCCCGCCTGTTTTTTTGGGTACTGTGTTTTGCGCTATGTCCTTGTGGACTGCGATATATAACTCCCTCTGCAATGGAGAGAGCCACCTCCGTAATTGACGCTGAGCGTCACTGAAACTATTTTTCGGCTTTGAGAAGATCCAAAGCCACGTCAACGATCATGTCTTCCTGGCCGCCGACCATACGGCGCTTGCCTAGTTCGACAAGAATGTCCACCGTATTCAGGCCATACTTCCTGGCCGCAGCTTCTGCGTGACGCAGAAACGATGAGTACACCCCCGCGTAGCCCAAGGCCAGCGTTTCACGGTCCACACGCACCGGACGGTCCTGGAGCGGGCGGACGATGTCATCAGCCGCATCCATCAACGTGATCAGATCCGTGCCGTGATTCCAGCCCATGCGCTCTGCTGCCGCGATGAAGACCTCCAACGGCGCATTGCCGGCGCCCGCACCCATGCCGGCGAGCGATGCGTCGATACGGTCACAGCCTTCTTCCACTGCAACGATGGAGTTTGCAACACCCAGCGACAGATTGTGGTGGGCATGTATGCCAGTCTGCGTTGCGGGATCGAGCACTGCTTTCACTGCACGGAAACGATCACGGACGTCTTGCATCAACAGCGCTCCGCCCGAGTCCACGACGTAGATCGTGGTGGCGCCGTAGCTTTCCATGAGCTTCGCCTGACCCGCGAGTGCTTCCGGCGTGGTCATGTGGCTCATCATCAAAAAACCCACGGTATCCATGCCGAGTTCACGGGCGTATTCGATATGCTGCTTCGAAACGTCGGCTTCCGTGCAGTGGGTCGCAACGCGAACCACGCGCGCCCCTGCGTTGTAGGCGGCCTTCAGATCGTGAATGGTGCCGATGCCAGGCAGTAGCAAGGTAGCGATTTTCGAATGCTTCACCACGTCGGCGACTGCTTCGATCCACTCCAGGTCCGAGTGCGCGCCAAAGCCGTAGTTGAAGCTCGAGCCTTGCAGGCCGTCACCGTGTGCCACTTCGATCGAATCGACTTTCGCCTTGTCCAGTGCGCGTGCGATGTCCTGCACGTTCTGAATCGAATACTGATGGCGAATCGCGTGCGAACCGTCGCGCAGCGTAACGTCCGAGATGTAGAGTTTCTTGCCCTGATTCATATGCGGCCCCTTTATGCGCCGATCATGGATTGAGCCATGCGCTCTGCGGTACGCATGCCGGCGCTGGTCATGATGTCGAGGTTGCCGGCATAAGCGGGCAGGTAGTGTGCGGCACCTTCCACTTCGAGGAAGATCGACGTCTTCAGACCGCTCAACTTGCCGAGCTCGGGGATGTTCAGGTTCTGGACTACATCGAACTGCACCTTCTGCTTCAGACGATAGCCCGGAACGTAGGCGTTCACGGCCCTGACCATCTCTTCAACCGAGGCCTCGACTGCCTCACGATTGGCAAGTTCAGACAGGGTATAAACCGTGTCACGCATGATGACCGGAGGCTCAGCCGGATTCAGAATAATGATGGCCTTGCCCTTCGATGCACCGCCTACGGCTTCGATTGCTTTCGACGTAGTTTCTGTAAACTCGTCAATGTTGGCCCGGGTTCCAGGACCCGCCGACTTGCTGGAGATCGAGGCGATGATTTCGCCATAGTGGACCCCGGCCACGCGCGAGACGGCCGCGACCATCGGAATGGTCGCCTGACCGCCGCACGTGACCATATTGACGTTTAGCGCGTCGACGTTCGCGTCACCGTTCACGACAGGAATGCAATACGGTCCGATTGCGGCAGGTGTCAGATCGATCATGCGGATACCCGGCTTCTGCGTGCGAAGAAATGCGTCGTTCTTCACGTGAGCGCCAGCCGACGTGGCATCGAATACGAAATCGATATCCTTGAACACGGGCAACCGGGTCAGGCCTTCGACGCCCTCATGGGTGATCGCAACACCCATACGATCCGCGCGAGCCAGACCATCCGATTTCGGATCAATACCGACCATCGCGCCCATTTCCAGAACCTGGCTCTTGCGCATGATCTTGATCATCAGATCGGTGCCGATGTTGCCGGACCCGATGATGGCTACTTTGAATTTCTTCGCCATATTCGTCACTCGATAAAAGTTGCGCGGACCGAGCCCAGCTCGTCGATTACCGCCGTGTAGGTGCCGGGCGTGGTCACTGCAACCATCGGTCCCAGCGCGCCGGTCAGAACCACATCACCCGCACGCAGCGGCGTACCCAGCGCAGCCATACGATCTGCGAGCCATACCGCAGCATTCAACGGATTGCCCAGACACGCTGCGCCGTTGCCTGTGGAGAGCACTTGCCCATCTGATTCGAGCCTCATCGCGCACCTGGTGAGATCGAGTTGCGAGAGAGGGACCGGACGCGAACCCAACACGAACGCAGCACTCGATGCGTTGTCGGCGACCGTATCCACGAACTTGATATCCCAGTTCCGGATTCGACTGTCGACGACTTCGATGGCGGCCACGGCGTAGTCCGTCGCACTGATCAGATCGGCAAACGTATGACGCTCGTGCGTGAGATCGCGATTCAGCACTAACGCGATTTCAGCCTCGACCTTCGGCTGGATCAGTGTCGAAAGCGAAATCGGCTGACTATCGCCGTACGCCATGGACGCGAACAGTGCACCA
This sequence comes from Betaproteobacteria bacterium, assembly GCA_009781175.1. Classification (GTDB taxonomy): domain Bacteria; phylum Pseudomonadota; class Gammaproteobacteria; order Burkholderiales; family Rhodocyclaceae; genus Niveibacterium. The sequence continues at coordinate 73,679 of WQYQ01000008.1, read as the reverse complement.
AAGTCCGGTTGATCGACGCCCAACTGTTTCTGTACAGCCAGCGAGGTCAGACCGATCTTGCGACCAACAATGCGTTCGCCGCGAGCGGCACGCGCCTCGACATTGATCTGCTGCACCGCATACGCAGTTGCCATATCGTCAAGCGCGATTTCCGGATGAACCGCAGGGACCGTCACTCCCGCGCGTATCGGAGCGATAGTCTGGCGGGTCGTTTCTGCAATCCGCAGTCGCTCTGCGATAACGTGCTTGCTCATCTAAGTTCTCCCTAGGCCCTGGGTGCCGCATGCATGTAGGCGAACCCGGCGATCCATTCAGGGATAGCCTGATAGAAGTCGATTTCAGCCTCGTACTCGCCAAACGCGGAAAGTGCAGCAAACGCGGCGACCCATGCCCGGATCTCGTGCGCGCTCTTGCCCGCATCGCGCAAAACGTTTTCATTACTCAAACGATCCACGGCAAGCAAATCACTTTGCATCATCTTCAGGAATGCCATATCCCATTCAGGGTTCAGCGCACGCATGCCCGGCGCCTCACCCGCTGTGAACGCTCTCGCCGCATTGATAACGCGTTCCTGACGCGCATTCCGGTCTTCTGGGCTGAGATTGCGGCCCGTGTGGATCAGACGTTCCGAGATCTCGTGCGTGGCGTTCTTCAGCTCGGGAATCGGCGGCTCGTGGGAGATTCCGCCTGACCCGAGAATCAACACACGCTTGCCCGTCGATTTCAGATACTCGCCAATCACCTGGCCCATCAGGCGCGAGCGACGAAGCGGTGACATCGGCGGCGCAACCGAATTGATGAAAACAGGAATGACCGGGTAGGTGTCGAGGCCACCCGTCACTTCTTCGAGCGCTTGTGCCACACCGTGGTCCACGGACATACGATACGAAATCGCCATATCGATATCGCGATTCAGCACGTACTCAACCATCGCCCTCGCATCTTCAACCGGAATCGGCAGATCCCCTGCCAGGCTCTTGTAGTCGCCAATAGCATGAGCTTTGGCCCCGACACAGAAGCTGGGCATCAATTCATAGAAGAAGCCGTTGTAATGATCGGGAGAAAACACGACTACAAGTTCAGGATCGAACTGGCGAACGCGTTCCCGTGCGGCGGCACTCATTCTGGCCACTTCGGCAACAACTTCGGGCTTCGGATCGAAATACCCGTGCAGCGGCGTATGGGAAAGGCATTCAAGGATAACGGACATGCACAGGCCTTAAACGCGTTTGAATGTAAGACGAGCGACCCGGGCTTCCGACGTACCCGCTTCCAGCTTATGCGTGGTCAACGACAACAGATCGCCCTTCAACTCTGCATAGCGCTTCTGTTCGCCACCTACCCAGTTCGGAAACAGGCAGTGTTTGACCTTGTGCGTTACCACGTTACCTTCGATGTTCCAATCGCCAGCGTAGGTCAGGTAGGTGTTGTATGCCTGGGCCTTCTCTGCGTCCGATGCATTCCACTGACCACCAGTCGTGAACTGTGCGCGATCTTTTTTGGTGATGGCGCAGAACATGCCATTCGGCCCATATTCCATAAACCCTTCGAGTTCCGTGCCCATCGGGTAGGTCACTCGACCGTCATCAAAAATCTGTTCCCAGGCCTGAATTTGCCAGCGGCCTTTGATATCGAGAGTTTGCATCTCTATCCCATTGCTTAATTGAGCAGGAAATCCGAAACCGCGAGCGTAAACTGCGCAGCCTTTTCGATCTGCACCCAGTGTCCGCACTGATCGAACTCTTGCAGCGTCGAGTTCGGGAGCAACGCCTTCATCCGTCGCGACCACTCGACCGGGATCACCTGATCGTTCACGCCGTGGATGAGCAATGTCTTGTGGGTGATTGCCGCCAGATCCGAATCAGCAAGGGCCAGCATTTCCACGCCCCGCTGGCGCGGCGCCGGAAACAGGCGAGCGAATCGTTCTTGCACGTCTGCACGGATCGATGCCTCGTAACGCATACGAACCAGATCGTCGGTGATGATCGAGTGATCGTAGGCGAACACTTCCATCAGCCCCTTCATGGCCTCCAGGCTTGGCGTGTAACCCCATACCCTCTCAAGACCCCCGCTGATCGGAGCATTGATGCCTGCCGTCCCCATCAGTACCAGACGATTCACACGCTCGGGATGTGCCTTGGCCAGAGCCAGTGCGATGGCGCCACCAAAGGAGTTGCCGACTACCGACACCTTCTTGATCTTCAGCGCATCGAGCAACACGATCAACGATTCCACCCAGACAGGGGGCGTCAGCTTGAGGTGAGCGGGACATTGGCTATATCCAAATCCCAGCATATCCGGTGCGATGACTCGCGCCTTCTCGCTCAAGACCGGAATAATGCCGCGCCAGTTAGCCCAGGCCGTGACACCGGGGCCCGAACCGTGAATCAGCAGGATTGGATCGCCCATGCCCTCACCAACGTCGTGATAGTTCAGCGTGAAATCACCCAGCTTGAGTGAATTTGCGATCTCGGGACTTGCGTTGCTCATCACTTTGCTTTCTGTGTATCAGGGAGAACAACCGGCGCGCGCATACCTTCGGCCGCCAGTTGCTTGAGAATTTGTCGCGCTTCTTCGCGTTTGTCATCCGGAAGCCATGTCCGGTCATGACCCCAGAGACTCATACCTTTCAGTTCCTCGACTTCCCAGTCAGGTCCGACCGTGCGTGAAGCCCAGCCCAGTTCGAACATCCATCCATCCGGGTTCTTCAGATAGAACGAGGTGGTATGGTCGTTGATGTGACGACCCAGCGTCACGCCAATCGAATCGGGATTCAGGAGTGCGGTATCGTATGCACGACCAAGGTCATCGAAGTCGTTGTATTCGAGCATCAGGTGATAGATACCGGCCTTGCCACCCGTGTGCGCGATACCAATCGTATGGTGACGCGGGTTGCAGTGCAGGAATTCGACCCTGAACGGCTTATGGGTGTAGTCCGAGAGGTGCATGCCCAGCACGTTGCGATACAGGTTCGAGATTTCTTCGAAGTGCTCGGTAATGAACGCCACGTGACCCAGGCCCATGTTACCGGTACGGAATCCACCGATCGGACGACCGGATACGAATTCCGTATCCGCATCGGCCAGACCGTAGGCAATCTCCAGACGCACACCATCGTTGTCACGGAAGTGCACCATGTTCTTGACACCCCGGAATTCGATTTCCTGAGCCGTACCGGGCGTCGTTTTATAACCAGCGGCCTCCAATGCCATCGTGCATGCCGTGAAGGTCGCGGCGTCAGGAACTTCGAAGCCCATACCCATCGTGGACTCGCCACCGGTAGCCGTGACGACGAATCGCTGAATCTTTTCGTCCGCGCGAATGCGCATGGTCTTTCCAGCTTTGATCACTTCGACCTGCATACCGACGTGGTTCGTCACCTGGTCGATCCACTCCTGCATACGTGGGGTTTCAACCACGATGTAGCTCAGCGCATTAATCATCTTTATTCAACCCTTGTAGAAACAACGTATAGGTGCCCTTCAGGGGCGCGCAATGCAGCCCAGAACGCTTTCCAGCAAAATGCCAATGGCGAGCAGCCGTCGATCCGAACCTTGCGGACCATCGAACTCCATGCCAACCGGGAGCCCCGTATGGGAACCAAGTCCCGCCGGAAGATTCAGACCCGGGAGCCCGGCACTCGCCATCGGCTCGGTGTTCTGGATCAGGCGCCGGAAGTTCGCTTCCTCATAAATGCTGTCGTCCGCACTGGGCGCCACGCACGCGGTCGTCGGGAAGATCAGCGCGTCCAGCTGATGTTCGGCAAACAGTTCGGCATACCTGGCGCGTAACCGATCTCGTCCGCCACCGGCCTTTTGTGCCTGCTCGTACATGGGCGCCACATCCACGAGTTCACCTGCAGCATTCGGGAACTTGTTGGGCAGCACCCAGTTTTCATAAATCCACTTCACGTCTGGACTGTCGATCTTCTCGGCCAGTTTTTCGATCGTCATCTGATGGCCGTTGTCCTCCAGGTACTGCTCCATGCTGGATCGGGACTCGCCAACCACAGCCTGGAAGCCAACCGCATCATTCAGTTCCATCAATCCGGTTTCGCCCAGATCAATGAAGGTCACGCCCAACTGAGTGAGACGCGTCACCACGGAGCCTGCTACCTCGCGTGTGTCGAGATCGAGATTCGCCCAAAACTCCGCGGGAAGGCCCAGACGTAGCTTCTTGAGTTCGACGTGGGGCAACGCGTACTCGTCGGCAATCACACCGTCAAGCAGCGCTACGTCTTGCATGTTCAACGCCATCGGGCCCACGGTATCCCGAGTCGTCGCAATGGGAATCACGCCCAGGCCCGAGTAGCGACCCCACGTCGGACGCAGCGAAGCCACGCCGTTGAGTGCCGGAGGAATGCGCATCGAGCCGCCTGTATCGGTTCCCAATGCCCCGAGTGCCATACGCGCGCCGAGAGCCGCGGCCGAGCCCGAGGACGAACCGCCGGCAATCCTGGTCGGGTCGTAGGCATTACGCACCCCACGGCCTGCACCCGTATTGAAGGCACCGTTGTAGCCCGTCGCCCCGTAGGCCAGTTCATGCATGTTGGTCTTGCCCAGCACGATGGCGCCGGCATCCCGCAGCTTGCGCAAAGTCGGGGCATCCGCGACAGGCACGAAGTCTGCGAATGCGGGGCTACCTGCGGTGCAGCGGATACCCGCGCTGTGGATGTTGTCCTTGACCACGATAGGGATGCCTGCCAAAGGCCCCAACGGAATCGCCGTCTGCCGTGCGTTATCAATGGCCGCTGCTGCCTTCAAAGCGCCCTCTGCATCAACGGTAACGAATGCATTCAGGGCTTTTCCTGCGTTGATACGTTCCAGACAGGCCAATACCAACTGGGTACTCGTCACCGATCCATCGCGAAAAGCCCGAGCGGCATCGGCCATCGTGAAATCGATGAACGGTTGATCTTTATCGTGCGGCATGTCTAATCCTTACCGGCGGGCATCCTTGGCAGCTTTAGAGGCCGAACGCTGCGTCCTTGTTCGTTTCCGGGCTCGGGAATGCGGTTTTGCTGTGGCACAGTCCGAGATCGAGCAGCATTTCGCAATACTTGTATGCGACCACGCCCGGATTCAGAACCGGTACGTTCAGGTGCCTGGCCAGGTATTCGTGCGACTGATGCATCGTGGTAGAACCCAGGACCAGCACGTCCGCACCGTCTTCTTCGATTGCCTTCTTACCGGCCTCGACCAGGGCCGCGAATACGATCTCTTCCTTTCCCTGAAGCAGCTCCTGCGTATCGGGGCGAACGCCGATGTCACGGATCGAGGCCAGACGATGCTCCAGACCGTATTCCTTCGTCGTCTTCTTGTACAACGCGTGCCACTGTGGCCACATAGTCAGGACGCTGAACTTGTGACCAAGCGAGCACGCGAGATGGAACGACGTGATAGCCGGGGCCATCACCGGAATCGACAGACGCGAGCGGAGCGCGTAGAGACCCGAATCCGAAACTGTGTTGATACACACGGCATCGAAGCCCTGCTCTTCGGCCTTGATGCCCGCCTGAATCACAGCCATTTCCATGACTGCCATATCGAGGTACGAATCTGCGAGCGTCATGACCTGACCAGCGCCCACGAATTCAACTTCGATGTCCGGGCGCTGCATCGAAGGCGGCAGTTGCGACTCCACCAGAGGACGAGTTGCCTCGCTCATCGGAACCGGGAAAATCATCTTGATGCGCTTCTTACCCATGCCTGTCTCCTTCTTTTTTTCCGGTTATGGAACTACAACTACAGAAACTTAAAGGCCAAGCTCGCTCCGGTCACGGGTAAGCGTGTCGATCACCGCATACAGGATCTTCTCAGCGCAGGGCATCAGGTCGGGAACGTAGGTGGCACCCATGCCGCCCAGACCCTCAGCAACAGGCACCGGTGCGCCCTGAGCCGGCCACGGCCAACCGATACGAGCAGTTGGCACACCGTAACGACGGAGGGCCGCACCGTCCGTTTGACCGGCCAGCATGTCGGGAACGCCATGCGGACGTCCCTCGATGTGCTCCCAACCACGCTTGGCCGACTGAATAATCCAGTTTTCCGGATCAGTGGTGCCGCCCGGGACCGAGCCGTACATTTCCCAGTCCATAGCGATTTCCGGATGACGAGTCTTCACGTCCTGGATGAAGTTCGCGAACTGTGCCTTGACATCGGCGGGGCTCGTGCGGGGATTCACACGAACGTCGAAGAAAATCTCTGTGACTGCGGACGGGAATGCAGGTCTTTCGACCTGACCGCCGCGAACGCCCGCAATCCAGCCATGGGGCTCGATAACGCCCGACGTATTGCGTGTCGCGTATTCAGGAAGCCATGCTTGCAACTCCTGAATCACCGTCGCAGCGGGAACCACCGACGAACGGAAACCCGGAACGTTGTGCGGGATACCCGCATAGCCCATCGTGCCCTTGACCGTGATCTTGAACCAGGCCATCCCCGGCTCTTCGTGGTAGACCCAGTTCCACGGCTTCATGATGATGGCGAAATCGGGGTACATGCCACGATTGAGCAAATTGATCACGCCATTCGACATGCCCGAATAACGCTCTTTGATGTCAACGGGCATACCACCATCAGCCATGCCGACAAGCAGATTGCCCTTCAGCGGAATACCCGCTTCCAGCACTGCCGTTGCAACTTCAACGTGCGTGGCAATCATGCCTTTCGGATTCGAAGCGCCGAGGCCCAATACCCAGTCTTCGATCTGCGTGGCGTGCGGCTGCAAATCCGCTTCTTGACCGGGGCCCGAAAGAATCTCTTCTTCCTTGGTGCGATCAAGGTGAGTGTCAATAGGCGCATAAAGCAGCAGCGACGCGCCGCCCCCGGTGCCCCGGTGTTCACCCATAACCGAACGGCTGATGGCCGAGTTGTCATGCGTTTTCGTTTGCAGCCCGATCATCTCCATATGATGCTGCATATAGTCAGCAGCTTCACGCGTCGAACCGGTCGGGCTGTGAATGTCCGTCAGCTCGAACAGCAGTTTTTGAAGACGCTTCGAACTCAGGTTGGCCTTGGCCTTTTCGTACCATTCTGCCTGCTGAACCGAAAATGGCATTTGTTTCGTGGGTTTGAATTCCATGTCCATTCCTTAATTCGATGCAACAAACTGCTCTGCGAAAATCAATTCCGGCTTCATGCCAAACTCGATCAGACGCCTGGTTGCCGCGTCGATCATCGGCTGCGGGCCGCACAGATAAGCCACCGTGTCCGGATCCGTCACATCACCTTCCTTGAGGGCCGAGACCGGTGAACCTTCGTGCAGGCCTTCCGTAGCGTTGCGATCCACGCAGACCCGGGTCTTCAACGTCGGCAACCAGTGCTGACGCAGCTCGATGTCATCCAGAGCAAACAGCGCTTCAGGGACCGCGCAACCAAACGAGAGCAGCATCGGCGGCTTCTTGCCCGAGGTCTGCCTGAGCGTGTCAATCATCGACAGGATCGGAGCCAGACCCGTCCCACCGGCAACGAAGATATGCGGCACACGACGATGCTCTTCACGCAGGAAGAAAGCCCCATATGGTCCCTTCATCGTCAGAACCTGATCCACTTCTGCATCATTTTCCAGGAACGTGGACATCGCGCCATTGGGCAGCAACCGGACCAGAAATTCCATCTTTGGCAAGGTCACCGACGTAGACGATGGGCTGTAGCTGCGCAGAACACCCAAACCCGGCACCGTGATCTGCATGAACTGCCCGGGCCTGAATTCGAGCCAGTTGCCTTCGGCCAGCTCGACAGTCAGACGCATCACGTTGGGCGCGATACGCTCCACGGAGTCGATGAAGACCTTCACCTCCTGGGCGACCGACGAGCCGACTTCCGAACCGTATGCGACGTTGAATGAACAATCAGATTCGGCCTTCGTAACGCATAGCAACCGATTTCCTTCTGCGTATTCCGAAGCGAGGAGCGTCGAACTGGCACCAGGGATAGACACGGCATCACCTTCCGCGAGCTTGCACGTGCAGGACGCGCAAGCCCCGGCCTTGCACTGATACAGCACAGGCACTTCGGCCTTGATTGCGGCTTCGAGAACGCTTTCACCCGACTCGGCGGCAAATGTACGGCTCACGCCGTCTGCGAAGTTAATGGTTACCTGATGAGCTTGGGGCATGACTTAATCCGCAAAACAAAATGTTTTCAATATCAATCAAGCCAACCCAGGCGGGACCTGACGATGCCAATCACTGTGGCTCTGCAATACCATGCCGACCATACACAGCAGGTCGTCTTGATACTTGCGGCCAATGAGTTGCCCACCGATGGGCAATCCTTGCTCTGTAAATCCAATGGGTATCGACAATGCGGGATGTCCCGAGGCGTTGAACGGCGACGTGAACTGAATCAGGCGCCGGTTAGCCTCGGGGTCTGTTGCCAGACCTGCCAACTGTTCATACGTCGGAGCCGCGTAGGGCTGCACCGGAGCCAATACGACATCCACATCCGTGAAAACCGCATCCATCTCACGCGCAAACTGCTGGGCATCGCGAATGAATCGCTCGTAGTCCACAGCCTTGAGTTCCCGTCCCTGATCAATCAAACGGGCCAGTGCAGGACCATATTCAGCGGCCCTGCTGGGATAAGTCGCTTCATGAGCAACAGCGGTTTGAACGCCGCAGTGATGCTCCCAGTTGGAACTGGTGGCCCGCGTATCCGGAACCTTGATGCTCTTGATTTCTCCGCCGGCCTCGGCAAGGATGACCTTGACCTGTTGAATCGCGCGCTGGATCACGGGATCGACACCATCCGAAATCCACGATTCGTCCACGCCTATTCGCAACCCCTTGAAACCGTTCAGGAAATCGGCGAATCGTTGTTCGTCAATGAGGGCGAGCAGTCGTTGCGTATCGTGACCACCAATAATGGCGAGAAGGAGCAGCACATCACGGGCCGAACGAGCCATGGGTCCCACGTGGTCCAGCGATGCAGCCAGCTCCATCGTGCCCCTACGGCTGATCGTGCCGTAAGTGGTCTTCAATCCCGTCAGATTGTTAGCTGCACTGGGAAAACGCACCGAACCACCCGTATCCGAACCGATCGCGCCATAGCACAGACGAGCCGCTGTGGCCACACCGCAACCCGAGGAACTGGCACCACACCAGTGCGCGGCACCCCACGGATTAACAGGATCGGGGATCGTCGGATGATGGATGGCGAACGCGCCCTCCGTCATTTGCAGCTTGCCCAGCATCACCGACCCTGCATCTTGCAGACGTTGCACGACCGTCGCGTTTTCCGTGGGTACGCGCTGCGCATGAATCGGCATACCACCGGCAGTCACGATGCCCCTGGTATCAAACAAATCTTTAACTGCGACCGGAATACCGTGAAGAGGACTCCTCACGTTACCGGCTTTGATTTCTTTCTCTGCTTGCTCCGCTTGCTTCAGTGCCAGTTCAGGCGTTACACGAGCATAACTATGCAAATTCGCGTCCAGCGCTTCCACGCGGGCCAGCATCGCCGTGGTGACTTCTACCGGACTGATCTTGCCGCTGCGAATCTGCGATGACAGATCGTAGATTTCCAGATTGTGCACGTCGCGTGGAAGGCTGCTCATGACGGATACGGATAATAAATTTTTGGTCAGGTCGAGGCCTGATGCACACAGAAACGAGAAGGGAGCGAACTGGCCTCCCCCTCGCAACCAGACATCAGGGTCCTACAAGGTTCTACGATGGGCTCATAGGCACCCTGATGAATGCCGATCAAGCTTTAGAACCAGACTTGTTCGACAAAGTACTCAGGGCGCTTGCCATCAGCGAGTTCCTTGAGACGCGTGCTGTGGGTCTTCACAGCACCGTAGACGCCCTTGCCCGGCTTCGCGATACCACGGTTGTGACGCGAAGCGAGCTTGCGCCATGTGACCGGCGAGATATCGGTCGAGACCAGTTGCTCGTCATCCCAGCCCGTGCCATCCGCGTAGAAGTGCTGCATACCTTCACGCGCGTACAGATCGCAGTCGTTGAAGCCGTGCAGGCACAGTTCCTTGTACACGCGGTCAAAGCGGTACTTGAACTTCTTGCGATCTTCTTCGGTCGGGCAGATGCGGACCAGAACTTCCCAGTACTCGTGCAGATCGTCCGTGATCGGGACGTACCACTCGTACTGAACGACGTGCTCTTCCGGCCAGTTTTCGACCATGAGAACGCCCGGGACGACCACCGACGTGCGATAGAAGCGACCGTTCAGGTTGTCGACTTTGAGACCCAGCTCCTTGTTTTCCAGCACCGGCTGCCACTTGTCCGTGAACAGCCACTGCACCATGCCCTTCGGCCCCTTTTCGTCTTCAACGACCTGAATGCAATCGTCCGCGACCGGCAGAATGCCCAGCGGCAGCACCCAGTCTTTCACGTGAACGATGGAGTTGTCCTTGTGGACCAGGATGTGCGCGTTGTCGAAGCCGTTTTCGCACGCGATACGCCAGTTGCCGAAGCCCGTGCGGTGGATGCCGTGAGCGACTGCGTGTTCGTCCAGGATCGAAGGCGTATCCGGCCACAGCGGGTGCGGGAAGCGCTCGTTGTTTTCCGGGAAACGGAACGGCAGGTCATCCGACAGCGGGGGAACGTCTTCGAGCGGGAAGTCGTCTTCACGAACGAACACGAAGATCATGCCCGCGACTTCCTGAACCGGGTACGTCGTGACACCCGTCGTGCCGATCAGCTTGTCGTCCGGATTCGCCACGATGGTCGAAAGCTTGCCGTCGTCCAGATTGAACGTGAAGCCGTGGTACCAGCACGTGATCGTTTCCTTGTTGAAGCACATCGGCTTCTCGGAGAGACGAATGCCACGGTGAACACATTGGTCCTTGAGTGCGTAGACCTTGCCATCGACGCGACGCAGCACGATGGGCACGCCGGCGATCATGATGCCCTTGATGCCCGTCTGAAGTTCTTCTTCGTTCTCGGTCGTGGTTTCCACCAGCTCCTTGCTGAACACCGCCGGATACCAGTGGTTGATGAAGCCCCAGGCTGCGTCCTTGTAGGGCTGGTATTGCGATTGCGACTTTGCATCGTTGTATCGCGCATCGCTGATCGAATGCTGCGCTACGCGACGACGAACAACAGTTTGGTCCGACATTTGCCTGTCTCCTCAGAGAGGGTTAGCCCTTGTAAAGGGGGTAATTTTTCGCGCACCAGATGAGGCAGTGACCGCGCGGCAAATCGTATTACTCGACTAGGTTGTCGACACTCCATTGACCGCGAGTCTTATCCCATCTTTGCATTCAATATGCATTCCAAGGGTTTTCACCTATAAATGTGAACGCCGACTAAATCCTGCCCCAGGGCATCGAAGATGGCGTTTCCCGACGGTTTGTTGAGCACGGCATCGCTTACCGTTCCCTGTGTGCTATTGACCCGGCACGATAATGCTTCAAATATTCGGATCAATCCCCATGTAGGGCAGATGGAAAAAGACGACGCAAGATATTCGACACAGGAGCAACTGCACGAGAGGCGCAAGCAAGTGGTGCGGTTACATCGCAAGGGCTATGGCGTGATGCAAATCGTCGATCTAAGTGGGCTTTCGTATCCGACGGTTCGCTCGGCGATTGACCGCTATAAAAAAGGTGGCTTCGCTGCCCTCAAGCCGAGTAGGCGAGGCAAGCGTAAGGGTCAAGGGCGAACGCTGACAGAGGAACAAGAGCGGGCGATCCGCGAGATCATTTGTGACAAGCGTCCTGACCAATTGAAGATGGAATTTGCGCTGTGGAACCGGGCGGCTGTCATGCAACTGATTGAACGGGCATACGGCATCAAGCTATCGGTGCGCGGAGTCGGCAACTATTTGTCGCGCTGGGGTTCCACCCCACAAAAGCCAATCAAGAAGGCCTACGAGCAGCGGCCGGAAGCGGTGCGGGCGTGGCTCGATGAGCAATACCCGGAGATTGAGAAGCGGACCAAGGCAGAGCAGGGTGATTACACCTATTTGTCATAATCATATTTACCTACCCAGCTACAGCCCGGAGTTGAATCCGGAGGAGCGCTTCAACGCCAACTTCAAGCATGCCATCGGGACGAAAGTGGCTGTACGCACCAAGGCAAAACTGAAACTCGCCGCTACCGAACACATGGTAAAACTCGAACAATCACCTGAACGGATCAAGCGCTTCTTCCAAGACCCCGGCGTGAAATATGCTGCTTAAGACGTACTATTGACCCGGCAATTAAGGGTTGATGTTAAGCGACATATTTTTTACCCGCGGGTCTTGGAAATAGGACATGACGCGCTCGGGGTTTTGTTCGACCATTTCCATGTGTCTGTTGGTTGCCTTTTTGAGCTTGTCCTTGGTGCGCAATTGCACCCGCGATCCCAGGGTCTGCTTGAGATCGATGTTCAAGCGCTCATCGGGGTTCAATTCAGGATTGTAGCTGGGCAGGTAGAACACTTCGACCCTCTCCTTGTGCTCGGCCTGCCATGCTTTGACGGGCTTGCTGTGGTGCGCACGCAGATTGTCCAGAATCAGAAACACCTTCTTGTCTGAATCCTTGATGAGCGCGCTCAGAAACTCGATCAGCCTGTCGCTGTTGAACGCCTCCTCGATAATCATCCAGCGCGTCTTGCCTTGGTTGGTGACAGTAGAAATCATCGACAACTTCTGGCGCGTGCCGCCCACGGCGTAGGCCACCGGCGTTTGGCCCTTGGGTTGGTAGCCGCAGCCTCGGACATCGGTGTTGACCACCGCCGTCTCATCGCCCCAGTGAATTTCGGCGCCCTCTCGCTTGGCTCTTTGCGGGATCTCGGGATACTCTTCATCAAGCCACTTCCTGACGGCCTCGGAGCGTTTCTCATAGGCCCGCGTGATGGGCTTTTGCGGGGTAAAACCCCAGCGCTTGAGGTACTCGCCCATGGTGCATATCGGCAATTCGATACCCAACTCCTGTTGCACCCATTGCAGCACCGCCGCGCGCGTCCATAGCGCAAACGACAGCTTCAGTTGCTCGGGGCGACGTTGGCAAATCAAGCGCTGAATGTGTACCTCTTGCTCGGCAGCCAATCGGCGTTTTTGCTCCACGCTGCGGCCCGTCGGCTTGGGAGCCAGGGCTCGCATGCCCTCGGCCTGAGCGACCTTGACCGCTTGCCGCACGGTGTTCTGGCTCATGCTCAGCGCTGCGGCAATGTCTTTGAATGGCAGCCCACGGCGGTGCAATCGCACCGCTTGTTTGCGCCTCTCATGCTGTGCTTGCCGCGACAGCTTGCGTCCGTCTTCTTTGTCCATGCCTCATAGATGGGGATGAACTACTATCTTTTAACCCTTAATTGCCTGGTCAATATTTCAGGATGGGACGCTGAAATTGGATTTGCCCCCATGAAACTGTCCGATGTGACGATCGGGGGCGTTGCCCCAAGCCGTGCACGGCAGCATATTTTGTGCCATCACGCGCCTCTTCTATGTGGCGCAGCGCATCAACGCACGCCGTAGCTGGCGAACTTTTCGAGTACGCGCGCGATTTCGTCTTCGCTCAACAAGCGCGGTTCGCCGAGCTGGCAGGCGCGCCAGTATTGTTCCGCCAAGCTTTCCAGTTCGACGGCAAGCGCGCAAGCGTGGCGCAGATCGCGCCCGGCTACGAGCATGCCGTGGTTGCCCAGCAGGCAGCCGTTGCGGCCTTCCATCGCTTCGAGCACGGCGTCTGAAAGCGCCGCGGTTCCATAGGTTTCGTAGCGCGCGCAGCGGATGTCGCCGCCGCCGAAGCGGGCGATCATGTAGTGAAACGGTGGAATCGTGCGATGCAGGCAAGCCAGCGCGGTGCAGAACGGGGCGTGGGTATGGATGATCGCGCCGAATTCGGGCCGGGAGACATAGAGGTCGCGGTGAAAACGCCATTCGGAGGAGGGCGGACAGGCACCGCTCCAACTGCCGTCGAATTGCATGCTGACGAGGTCGTCAATTTCCAACTCTTGCCAGGGGAGACCCGATGGCGTGATTAACATGCCTTCCTGGGAGGCGCGTACGCTCAAATTGCCTGCCGCGCTGGCGTTCAGGCCCGCCGCCGCAATTTGCCGGCACGCCTGGAGCAGCAGTTCGTCGAGGGTTGAGAGGGTTGTCATGGGATTGCCTGCTCGCAGCGTGGGATAAATAGGTTTGATGGCGGACCGGCTGAGAGCCAGTCCGCCGCGTTCTGTTAGTGGCTGTTAATCATGGTGCCGACGCCGTGGTCGGTCAGAATTTCCAACAGGAGACAATGTTCGACGCGGCCGTCGATGATATGCACCGACTGCACGCCGTTGCGCGCGGCTTCGAGCGCTGAATGGATTTTCGGCAGCATGCCGCCGGACAGCGTGCCGTCCGAGACCATTTCGTCGATGTCGTGCGGGGTGATTCCGGTAAGCAGATTGCCTGCCTTGTCGAGCACGCCCGGCGTGTTGGTCAGCAGGACGAGCTTTTCAGCCTTGAGGATTTCGGCGAGTTTCCCCGCTACGACATCGGCGTTGATGTTGTAGGTTTCGCCGGCTTTGCCGACGCCGATCGGCGCGATGACCGGGATGAAATCGCCGGCGTCGAGAAACTTGATTAGGCTTGGATCGATCGAGGTGATTTCGCCGACGAGACCGATGTCGATCAGTTCCTCGGGTTTGTCCTTGTTCGGCATCATCAGCTTGCGTGCGCGGATGAACTGGCCATCCTGCCCCGTCAGGCCGACCGCGCGGCCGCCGTGTTTGTTGATCAGATTGACGATTTCCTTGTTCACATGGCCGCCGAGCACCATTTCGACAACATCCATCGTTTCTTCGTCGGTCACGCGCATGCCTTGAATGAACTGGCCCTGCTTGCCGATGCGCTTGAGCAGGTCGTCGATCTGCGGCCCGCCGCCATGCACGATGACGGGATTCATGCCAACGAGTTTGAGCAGAACGACATCGCGCGCGAAGCAGTCTTTCAGCGCCGGGTCCGTCATCGCATTCCCGCCGTACTTGATGACGATGGTTTTGTCGAAAAACCGCTGGATGTACGGGAGCGCCTCGGCAAGGATGCTTGCTTTGAGGGCGGGGGTTACGGATTCAAGGCTGGACATGGCGACTCCCGTAATGACTGACTGACGTGAATGGTGGAAAACGGGAATGTTAGCGCAAGCGCAGGGCCAAAACATTGCGCTTGGAGGATCGAATATTGGCTTGGCTCATGAATCGAGGAGCGTTGCGATATTGGCAGGCGCGACGCTGCCCCGCTCAGTCAGGATCGCGGTAATCAGGGCGGCCGGCGTGACGTCGAACGCCGGGTTCGCGCAGTGGCCCGCGAAGATGCACACCTCCGTTTTTTGTTGCAATTCGTTTAGTCCGCTGAGCCGCTGGACTTCCGCCGCACTGCGGTTTTCGATCGGGATTCCGCCGCCGTCCGCGCAGGCCGCGTCGAAGGTGCTCGTCGGCGCCGCGACATAGAACGGGATCTTGTGCGCCGCCGCCGCCAGCGCTTTCAGATAGGTGCCGATCTTGTTTGCGGTATCGCCGTTTTGCGCGATCCGGTCGGCGCCGACGATCAGCATATCGACTTCGCCGCGCTGCATCAGGTGGCCCGCCGCGTTGTCGGCGATCAAAGTATTCGGCACGCCTTCCCGGCTGAGTTCCCATGCGCTCAGCAGACCTTGATTGCGCGGCCGCGTCTCGCTGACCCAAAGCGAAACCGGAATGCCCGCGGCGTGCGCGGCATACACGGGCGCCAGCGCCGTGCCCCAGCCGCTGGTGGCCAGCGCGCCGGCGTTGCAATGGGTCATGATGCGCACCGGGCCTGGTTTGCGGGCGGCTTGTTCCGCGATCAAGGCCAGGCCGTGCCGGCCGATCGCCGCATTCGCGGCAATATCGTCGGCATGGATGGCGAGCGCTTCCCTCCAGGCGATTGCGGCGCGCTCGCTGGCGGGCGCCGCGGCCAGTTTCTCCCGCATGCGCGCCAGCGCCCAATGCAGATTGACCGCGGTCGGGCGGGTACGGGCAAGGCGGGCGACGGCTTCCGCGAGTGCTGTGTCCGAAGCGTTTGCGCGCATTGCGAGCGCAACGCCGAAAGCGGCGGTCACGCCGATCAGCGGAGCGCCGCGGACCTGCATGGTTTCGATCGCGCGCGCGCAGGCTTCGAGGGTGTCGATTTCCCGCCAGGTTTCCGCATACGGCAACAGGCATTGATCGAGAATGCGGATCGAGCCGCTGCCGGGAATCAGGGGGTTGAGCGTCATAAGAACCTGTTCATAATCTGTAGCGAGAGGTTGCAATTGGGGCATCTTCGCCGCCATAAGGTTTGTCTCGCTTGCGCTCGACTCACGGTCATTCTGCGCGGAGCAAAGCGGAGTCGCAGAATCCACTGTCGGAGGAGAAATGGATTCTGCGACTTCGCGCAGAATGACAGCCCGGCGCCGGAGCCCGCCAAGCCGCCAGTTTCGTTCGATTGGGCGCACAGATCAAATCGGCGCGGGGCGGTGCTAAACTCGGCGCGATACGCTTTTTGAGTTCGACCGCCGTGCGCGCGATTCTGATTGTTCTGGCTTTCCTGTTGGGTATCCGGTGGCTGTGGCGCAAGCTCCTCGGCGCCGCCGCGGGCAAACATAACGGGCCTGCCTCCAGGCGCGCCGAGGTTTCCGCTGAAAAAGTCTTTCCCTGTGCTCATTGCGGCGTGCATGTGCCGGAGAGCGAAGGCGTGAGGGTGAACGGCCGCTTCTACTGTAGCGAGGCGCATCGTTGCCTCGCCGAACGAACTTGAAAAATCCCTATCTGCAAGCGGCTATGTGGCAGCCGGGTCAATCCCGCTGGGAATCGCTGCGCTACTACAGCCTCTATCGCTTGGTCCTGGCGAGTGGCCTTGGGCTCGTCAGCCACGCTTTCATCAGCGATCAGAGTGGTATTTCGATCTGGATGGGGGTTGTCGCAGTGTATTTTTTTGCTGCGCTGCTCCTGCTCTATTTTCAGCGTCTCGGCGGCTTGTCTTTTGCGTGGGTACTGAACCTGCAAATCCTTGTGGATATCGCGGTGCTGTCCGTGCTGATGTATTTCAGCGGTGGTAATCGCGGCGGTATGCCCTACATTTTGATGGTTGTGGTGGCGGCGGGTGGTTTGCTTGGGGAAGGGCGGCTCGTTTATTTCTACGCTGCGCTGGCGACCGTCGGCGTTCTGGTTGTCCAGAGTATCCGGTATGTGTATTCCGGGGAGGGCGATCCGACCACTGAGTTTGCCGCGGTCGGCTTGCTGTGTGTCGGCTTCTTTGCCGTGGCGACGGTTGCCCGCTTATTGGCACAGCGCGCCTTGAAGAATGAGCAACTCGCTTATCAACGCGGCAGCGCGCTGACGCGCCAGATTTTGGTCAACGAACGGATCATCGCCGATCTGCACGATGGCGTGCTCGTCGTGGGCGAGGATGGCGTGCTGCGCCAGCTCAACCCGAAAGCGGCCAAACTGCTCGGCGGCGTGGCGCGGCCCGGCATGGCGCTGGAGCGGGTGTCGCAAGCATTGGCCGGGGCGCTTGCGAACAGTGCGGCGCAGACCACGCTCGAAGACAACGGGCAGCGGGTCCGTTTGCGCGTGCATGCGGCCGGCAATGCGGGGGATCGCGTGATCTTTCTCGAAGATCTCGAACAGATCGAACTCGAAGCACAGCAGATCAAGCTGGCCGCCTTGGGGCGTTTGACGGGCAGTATCGCGCACGAGATCCGCAATCCCCTGGCGGCGATTTCGCATGCGGGGGAATTGCTGGCCGAAGAGAAGCGCGCCGTGATGCAGACGCGCCTGATCCGCATCGTGCTCGACAATTCGCGCCGTATCGAGCGCATGGTCGCCGATGTCCTCGAACTGGGGCGGCGCGACCGCGTCACGCAGGAGTCGATTCCCTTTGCCGATTTCATGCGCGTGTTTATCGAGGACAACAGCAGTTTTGGCAGTCTCGATCCGCAACTGGTCCGCTGCGATATCCCGCCCGAGCTGCGGATTCGTTTCGACCGGATTCATCTGCACCAGGTGCTTTGGAATTTGATCAACAATGCCAAGCGCTATTGTTCCGGCAAGCCCGACGCGGTGCGTGTCACGGCCAGGCCAGCAGAGCACGGGTGCGTGCTGGTCGAGATTTCCGACGACGGGCAGGGGTTTTCCCCGGAAATCCGTAATCGAGTCTTCGAGCCCTTCTTTACGACCGACTCGAAAGGAACGGGGCTTGGTTTGTATATCGCGCGCGAGTTGGCGCAGGCCAACGATGCGACGCTCGAATTGGATGAAGCGCCTGTGGGCGCGCATTTCAGCTTGCTTGCGGAGGGAGGCGCATGAACAGTTCCAACGACAGACGCCGCAATGGATCGACGGTTCTGATCGTCGATGACGAAGACGATATTCGCGAGCTGCTCGAATTGACCTTCCTGCGCATGGGGCTCGGCGTAAGAACTGCTGGCAGCCTTAAGGAAGCGCGCGCTCTCTTGGCCGAGCATTCGTTTCAGCTTTGTCTGACCGATATGCGCCTGCCCGATGGCGACGGTATCGAACTGGTGCGCGAAATCGCAGCGAGCCATTCGGATTTGCCGGTCGCCATGATTACAGCCTATGGCAGCATGGAAACTGCCGTGTTGGCTTTGAAAGCCGGCGCGTTCGATTATCTGTCGAAGCCGGTTTCGCTCGATCAATTGCGCGCGCTTGTCAAATCGGTGTTCGCGCTGCCTGCGCAGAGCGCGGAGGCGCGCAGCGGCGCAAGCTCCTTGACTGGCGATTCGGCCGCCATGCAGCAAGTGCGCGGCATGATCGAACGCCTCGCGCGCAGCCAGGCCCCGGTCTACATCACTGGCGAATCGGGCAGCGGCAAGGAGCTTGCCGCGCGTCTGATCCACGAAATGGGCCCGCGCGCCGGCAAGCCTTTCGTTGCCGTCAACTGTGGCGCGATACCGGAAAACCTGATGGAGAGCGAATTCTTCGGCTATCGCAAAGGCGCTTTTACCGGCGCGGAGCAGGACCGCGATGGTTTTTTCCAGGCGGCGAATGGCGGTACGCTCTTTCTCGACGAGGTGGGCGATCTGCCCTTGCCGATGCAGGTGAAACTGCTGCGCGCGATCCAGGAAAAACGCGTGCGGCGTGTCGGAGACACTGTTGAACAGGCGGTCGACCTGCGCCTGATTTCCGCAACCCATCGGAATCTCAAAGAGCTTGTCGACCAGGGGCGTTTCCGTCAGGACTTGTTTTACCGGCTCAACGTCATCGAACTGCGCATGCCGTCCCTGCGTGAGCGGCGCGAGGACATCCCGGCCCTGGTCGAGTCCTTGCTCGACAAGCTTGCCGGCGAGGGCGGGGAGACCGCGCGCCCTAAACTCAGCGCGCGCGCGCATGAGGCTCTGCTGGCCTATGCTTTTCCGGGCAACGTGCGCGAGCTTGAAAATATTCTCGAACGGGCGATGGCCTTGTATCTCGGCGAAGTCATCGAAGCCGATGACCTGCACCTCGAACCGGGCGAGGCCGAGCGTGCTGAGGGCGACGTCCCACTTACGGGCGGCGTGGCGCTCGAACGGGAGTCACTGCAAGACTATCTCGACCGCGTCGAGCGGCAGGCGATTCTCGACGCGCTCGAAAAAACCGAAGGCAATCGGACGGCTGCTTCGCGCCTGCTCGGCGTTACCTTCCGTTCTCTGCGCTACCGCATGGAGCGACTTGGCATGAAGGATTCGGGCATTTAAGCCGATGCGGTTGTCGATCCAAGGCATCTCTTGTTCGGGCGACGCAGGCAGTCCGCATCTTCCCGAACTGGGCGAGTTACAAGGGGACGGACTGCTTGCAGGCACTGCGTTCCTCGCCTCGCCGAACTGCGACGAACGCCCCGCCGGCACGGTGGTGCGCCTCCTCGTCGTGCATGCGATCAGCCTGCCGCCGGAAACCTTCGGCGGATCGGGCGTTGAACAGTTGTTTACCAACCGGCTCGACCCCGCCGCGCATCTTTATTACGCGGACATTCATCAATTGCGCGTTTCGGCGCATTTCTTCATCCGCCGCGATGGCACGCTCATCCAGTTTGTGCCGACACATTTGCGCGCCTGGCACGCCGGCGTATCGAACTGGCGCGGATATGCGCGCTGCAATGATTTTTCGCTCGGCATCGAGCTTGAAGGCAGCGACCATCAGGCTTTCACCGCCGCGCAATATCTGAGGCTGGCGGCCTTGATCCAGCGGCTCGCGCAACACTATCCGGTCGAGGATGTCGTCGGCCACAGCGATATTGCTCCCGGGCGCAAAACCGATCCCGGTCCCTTCTTCGAATGGCCGCATCTGCGCGGCCTGCTCGGTTGCTCCTGAATCTTTTTTGTTTACCCAGAGTGGCTGAGTGACCACGGGTCGAGCGCTGACCTCGCCATTCATGGCGGGGTCAGCGAGACTGGTGTTACTGGCGCTGAAAGCGCGCCCCTGGTTCGTGGCGAAGAAGCCCAAAGCTTCAGATTGGGGTGATTCACGACAGACTGCAATGCCATGGTCGGCGCTGATCGATTCTCTGCTTGCGCCGGCTTGGTTTTGATTACTAGAATTAGTCGAAGATTTTGTCATAAATACTATATGTAGTAGATTGTTCGCACATCCCTTGTGTGGCTCCGCACAGGCAATTCCCTGGAGAAATTCGATGCAAGTAGTGACCGAAGCAGTGCTGCCATCCGTTGCGCCAGACCCAAGCCTGGTATCGAGCAGCGAAGCGGGCCGTTTCAGCGCATACAAGGTGATTCGCCGCAACGGGGCAGTTGTGTCGTTCGAGCCGAACAAGATCACGGTCGCGATGACGAAAGCCTTCCTGGCGGTGGAAGGCTCGCAAGGCGCTGTTTCCGCGCGCGTGCGCGAGCTGGTTTCCAGGCTGACCGATGAGGTCGTGCGGGCTTTGGTGCGGCATCAGCCGCATGGCGGTACGTTCCACATCGAAGATATTCAGGATCAGGTCGAGCTTGCGTTGATGCGCTCGGGCGAACACGATGTGGCGCGGGCCTATGTGCTGTACCGCGAGCGCCGCGCGGCGGAACGTGTGCAGAAAACCCAGGACGCCGCGCTGCATCCCGTGCTGCATGTGGTACGCGATGGTGTGCGCGGCCCGCTCGATGGCGAGGCGTTGCAGCGCCTTGTCGAAGCGGCCTGCGAGGGCTTTGGCGAGCGTGTCTCGGCCAAGCAGATTCTTGAGGGCGCGCTGCGCAATCTGTACGACGGTGTGTCGATCGAGGAGGTGTATCGGGCGCTGATTCTCGCGGCCCGCACCCTGGTTGAAAAAGACCCGGACTATAACTTCGTCACTGCACGTCTCCAACTGCATGTGATCCGAACCGAGGTCATGGGCGCGGAAATCGGCCAGGCTGAAATGGCGCTGCGTTATGCCGACTATTTCGCGCGCTTTATCGGCCTGGGCATTGAGGCCGGCTTGCTCGATCCCACGCTTGCGCAATTCGATCTTGCTCGCCTGGGCGCGGCGATCGCGCCGGAGCGCGACTTGAAATTTGGCTATCTTGGCTTGCAGACGCTTTACGACCACTATTTCCTGCATGTCGAGGAGCGTCGTATCGAGCTGCCGCAGATCTTTTTCATGCGTGTCGCAATGGGGCTTGCGCTCGGCGAGAGCGAGCGCGAGGCGCGCGCGATCGAGTTCTACAATCTGTTCTCGGAATTCGATTTCATGAGTTCGACGCCGACATTGTTGAATGCCGGCACGCGGCATTCGCAGCTTTCGTCCTGCTATCTGACGACGGTCGACGACACGCTCGACGGCATTTACCAGGCGATCAAGGAAAACGCGCAACTGCAAAAATACGCTGGCGGTCTCGGCAACGATTGGACGCCGGTGCGCGCGCTCGGTAGCCGGATCAAGGGCACGAACGGCAAAAGCCAGGGCGTGATCCCGTTTCTGAAGGTCGTCAACGACACTGCTGTCGCAGTGAACCAGGGCGGCAAGCGCAAAGGCGCTGTCTGCGCCTATGTCGAAAGCTGGCACCTCGACATCGAGGAATTCCTCGAACTGCGCAAGAACACCGGCGACGACCGCCGCCGCACGCATGACATGAACACCGCAAATTGGATTCCCGATTTATTCATGCAGCGTGTGATGGAAGGTGCGGACTGGACCTTGTTCTCGCCGTCCGATGTGCCCGATCTGCACGAGAAATATGGTCATGCGTTTGAATTCGCCTATACCGAATACGAACGCCGCGCCGATAGCGGCGAGATCCGGCATTTCCGCCGTATTCCGGCGCTGCAATTGTGGCGCAAGATGCTCACGATGCTGTTCGAAACCGGGCATCCGTGGATTACGTTCAAGGACCCGTGCAATATCCGCTCGCCGCAGCAGCATATGGGCGTCGTGCATAGCTCGAACTTGTGCACCGAAATCACCTTGAATACGTCGGACAGCGAGATCGCCGTGTGCAATCTCGGCTCGGTCAACCTGCGCGCGCATCTCGATCAGAACGGCGAACTCGATCACGAGAAACTGCGCCGCACGATTCGCACCGCGATACGCATGCTCGATAACGTCATCGACATCAACTACTACGCCGTCGACAAAGCGTGTGTTTCGAATCTTAAACATCGCCCGGTCGGCCTTGGCATCATGGGCTTCCAGGATTGTCTGCACGCCAGGCGGATTTCTTATGCTTCGGCAGCCGCTGTCGAGTTTGCCGACCGCTCGATGGAAGCGGTGTGTTACTACGCCTATTGGGCCTCGACCGAACTTGCCGAAGAACGCGGCCGCTATGCGAGCTTCCGCGGTTCGCTCTGGGATCGCGGCGTGCTGCCGCTCGACAGCCTCAAGCTTCTCGATGAAGAACGCGGCGGCTATCTGGAGGTCGATACTTCGAGCACGCTCGATTGGGACGCCTTGCGCCACCGCATCGCCGCGGTCGGTATGCGCAACTCCAACTGTGTTGCGATCGCGCCGACGGCGACGATTTCGAACATCGTCGGCGTGGATGCGAGCATCGAGCCGACGTTCCAGAACCTCTATGTGAAGTCCAACCTTTCGGGCGAATTCACGGTCGTCAACGCGAGCCTGGTGCGCGATCTGAAAGCGCTTGGGCTGTGGGACGAGGTGATGGTTGCCGACCTGAAGTACTTCGACGGCTCGCTGGCGCGCATCGATCGCGTGCCGGAGGCGCTGCGCAAGCTCTACGCCACGGCGTTCGAGATCGAGCCGAAATGGCTGATCGAATGCGCCGCGCGGCGTTCGAAGTGGATCGATCAGGCCCAGAGTCTGAACATCTACATGGCGGGCGTGTCCGGCCGTAAGCTTGACGAGACCTACAAACTCGCATGGCTGCGCGGTTTGAAGACGACCTACTATCTGCGCGCGCTCGGCGCTGCGCAGGCGGAAAAATCGACCGGGCGTGGCAGTGAATTGAATGCCGTGTCGGAGCCCTCCACGCAGTTTTGCTGCATCGACGATCCGGACTGCGAAGCCTGTCAGTAAGCCCATTTCAGCCTGAATCGCAGCGCTTTACGCGGGACGTCCGATCCAACGCAAAGCGTGCGATTCGCACAACATCGCGGAGTCGGATTTTTGCGTGGACCTTGCGCGCTGTTTTTTCTTGCGCCTTCATCAAAGCAAGTCGTGGTGCGGGTTTGCTTCGATTTTTCTCGTTCGAGCGCAACGCGAATCGCCGGGAAGCCGCTCCAGGACAGGGGTTCGTGGGATTTTGCGCGATAAAAAATCATTGCCCCAGGGCGAAAATTGTTCTAAAGGGTAATGGCATGCTGAATTTCGACGAAAACCTCGTTAGCTGTTGAAACCCGGGTGATTGAATACCAGACCGGCTGCGCATTGAATTGGGATTGAGCCGGCTTTGTCCTCTGTCCCGCGTCGTCCTGGGAAGGTGTCGTCGTCTGATGTGCTTCAGAAAATCAAAGCGGATGACGTTATCAGCATCTGCTTTGAAGACAACCGCGCGCGTGCGCGGTAGCGACGCGCCACATCTGTGGCGGCGTGCGCATTTTATGACCCACGACGCTACGATGGAGGGTAACCATGGCAACTGCAAAATCTAGTGCAAAAGCGAAGAAGGCCGCACCGAAGAAGGCTGCCGCCTCGAAGAAAGCCGCGCCGGAAAAGGCCGCGACGAAAATTGCAACCAAGGCCACGGCCAAGTCTGTTGCCAAATCCGCCGCGAAGAAAGTGGTCGCCAAGCCAGCTGCGAAGAAGGTCGTGGCTAAGCCTGCCGCAAAGAAAGTCGCCACCAAGTCGGCCGTAAAAAAAGTTGCCGTTAAGGCTGAGGCAAAACCGGCGGCGAAAAAAGTTGTGGCCAAGCCAGCTGTGAAAAAAGCCATAGCGAAGCCCGCGCTCAAGAAGACGACGACTGCGAAGGCTGCCGCCAAGCCTGTCGTGAAGAAAGCCGCAAGCAAGTCGACAACGGCAAAGGCGCCTGCCAAGAAGGCGACCGTCGCCAAAACCGTGGTGAAAAAACCGGCCGCTAAAAAGACGGCCACAACCGCAGTGAAGAAAGCGGTAGTCAAAGCGGCTGCCAAGCCTGCGGTCAAAAAAACGACTACTACAACAAAGGTTGTTGCCAAGCCGGTCGCGAAGAAAACCGTGACCAAAGCTGTGGCGAAGCCGGTTGCGGCACCGAAAAAGGCGGTGACGAAAGCCGTCTCGGCGAAGAAAACCAGCACGACGATAGCGAAGAAAGCGGCTCCGAAAGCGCTAACGGCAACCAAGGCCGTCGCCGCCAAGAAGCCCGCGGTAGCAAAGGCTCCGGCTAAAAAGGCAGCAGCCAAACCTGTTGCGCAGGTTGCCGCACCGAAGAAAGCTGTCATCGCCAAACCGGTCGCGGCCAAGACTGCCGTTAAACCCGCGGCCAAGTCGAAAGAAACGGTAGAAAAGAAACCTGTGCTCCGCAAGGCGACGCCCGCAGCGAAATCAGCGCCTGCTCCGATAGCGGCCAAGCCTGAAACGCTGAAAGCCGCCAATGTCGTGCCTGCGGCAAGCAAGCCTGCCGAAACCTCCGCGTCGGAGGCCAAGCCGTCTACAGCGGCTACGCCCGGCTTGAAATCTTCACTCAATCCGACGGCGGCCTGGCCGTTCCCGACAGGATCGCGTCCGTCCTGATTGCGGCCTGTTTGTCCCCCAAAGCGCGTGTTACGACACGCGCTTTTTCGTTTTTTTGCCTACGCAATTTTCACCTGAAAACCCGCTGATATTCTGTCGTCATGCAGGCTTGGCGTGATCTATTTTTCATCCTGGATTTTCAGGTGATTGACAAAACCCAATCGAATCAATAAACTGCGCGCCGAACTGGTTGCGATTACCTGATCGCAGTGTTTAATTCAGCGCGCGGAACAGCCCACCAGTCGCAGTTCCGTCTTCACGTAGCTTCGCGCTTTGTGGGTGCATCGTCTAGTTGCGGCGATTCACCTTGTTCGACCTTTGACCTCCCTTCAAGGCGGTACGGGCAATAAGAAATAATGGCGGCCACTCGCACAGTTTTCCGACTGTAGGGTTTTTGTACGCCTGAAATTCTTACCGTATCCGGCTCGCAGGGGTCCGAGAGGAGGAATAATGATGCTCTACGCAACTCCTATGGCCGCCTTGGCGCGCCGTTCTGGAACAGTTTTGCTACATTTTGCCCATGGCAGTCTCGTTGTTGCGGGACTGATTGTGATGGTGCTCGTTGGTGCTCGTTTTGCGGATCAAGGCGTGTCTGGCCTGACTCTGCCCGATGTCTTCGGACGGCATGAGGTTATTGCGCGCGAGAGCGCAGCGGCCTTGCCGGTGGAGGAATTGGAGTCGGAGCTTGGCGCTGTTGCCGCTGCTGAGCCCGTAGTGGTGCCGCGTCTTTCGCCGGAAATGGGGCGGGTGACGGATTACCTGGCGCGGCGGTATAAAGTGTCGCGCGCCGCGATCGAGCCGCTCATCTTGTCCGCGTTGCAGACGGGGCGTACCGTGGGTCTGGACCCGCTATTGATCATCGCGGTGATGGGCATCGAATCAAAATTCAACCCGTTCGCGGAAAGCCCATTCGGCGCGCAGGGCCTGATGCAGGTCGTGCCGCGTTTCCATAAAGACAAAATCGATCCTGAGGCGGGAGAACATCCCCTTTTGGAGCCGGCTGAAAATATCCGGGTCGGGTCGATGGTGTTGAAGGAATATATCCGCCGCAATGGCTCTTTGGCGGCGGGTTTGCAGCAGTACGCCGGCGCGGGCTCGGATGGCGCGACGAGTTACGCCAATCGCGTGATCGCGGAAACCGAGCGGCTCAAACTGGCGATGAAGTCCGGCGCGCGCTCCAATCCGGCGAGCTGATTTTTATATGATTTGCAACGTAATGAAAACGCCGGCGTTAGCCGGCATTTTCATTTAAAACACTTTCCGCAGCCGATTCAGCGCTTCTTCGATTCGCGTCACATCGGTTGTATAGGCAAAGCGTAGCCATCGTTCGGGCGCGCGGGTGTCGAAATCCAGGCCGGGTGTTGTTGCGATCCCCGCCTCCTCCAGCAGTCGGTGGGCGAGGGCGAAGCTATCCGCCGCTAGCGCGCTGATGTCGGCGTATATGTAGAACGCGCCCTGAGGTTCGGCTGGGACTTTGAAGCCGAGCGAGCGCAGGCCATTCAACAAGGTGTCGCGGCGCTGCGCCAAGGTTTGCCGGCGGGCCTCCAGGATCTCGATGTTTTCCGGAGTGAAGGCCGCGAGCGCGGCATGCTGGGCTGGAGCCGAGGGGCTGATGAAGAAGTGCTGGGCCAGCTTTTCGATTTCCCGCACATACTCGTTTGGTGCGACCAGCCAACCCAGACGCCATCCGGTCATGCCGAAATATTTCGAGAAGCTGTTGATGACGAATAAGCCTTCGCCGAGCGCCAGACTGCTCCAGGCTTCGGTGCCGTAGCTCAAGCCTTGATAGATTTCATCGACGATCAATGCGCCCTTGCGCGCGCGGGCGAGAGCATGGATTGCCGCGAGGGTTTCGCTTGCAATCAGCGTGCCGGTCGGATTGCTTGGGCTGGCGACGATCAAGCCGCGTGTTCGCTCCGTCCAGGCTTGCGCAATGGCCTCGACGGTCGGCTGAAAACAGGTTTCCGGCCCGACCAATAGCGCGCGAGGAATGCCTTCAAAGGCGCGCACGAAGACGCGATTGCAGGGGTAGCCGGGGTCGGGCAGCAGCCATTCATGCCCCGGTTCGGTGAGCACGGCGAGAGTCAGCATGAGTGCCGCCGATGCGCCAGCCGTGACGACGATGCGTTCGGGCGCGATGTCGAGCCCAAAGCGCGTGCGGTAGTAAGCGGCAATCGTTGCGCGCAATTGAGGCAGGCCAGCGGCCGGTGTATAGCCGACTCTGCCTGCGCTCAGATAGTGCTGAGCAGCCTGGATGACGGGCTCCGGGGTCGGGAAATCGGGCTCTCCGACCTCCATGTGGATGATGTCATGACCTTGCGCCTGAAGTTGATGCGCGCGAGTCAGCAGTTCCATGACATGGAAGGGCTCGATTTCGCTTGCGCGTGCCGCGACGGGGCCGCAGCGGGGAAAGTTTGTGTATTCGCTCATGCTTGTCGCTGAGTGGATATCAAAATAAACACGGCCCGGTTTCCCGGGCCGTGTGAGTCTGCCGGTTGTTTATGCAAGCTTCAGTTGGCGCTATCGTCGGCGATCGCCTCTTCGAACAGTTCGCGTTGCAGCGCCAGCGTGCGTGGCAGACGCGCGCCGAGTTTGTCGAACCATTCGCGGTGCTGTGCGAACTCGTTGCGCCATGCCGCGATGTCGACTTGCGTGAGTGCCTCGAACTCTGCGCGGCTGACCGGCAAGCCCTTCCAGTCGATATCCGCATGACGCGGCATCCACCCGAGTGCCGTTTCGCGCGCACTGACTTTGCCCTGGCAACGTTCGACGATCCACTTCAATACACGCGTGTTTTCGCCGAAGCCTGGCCACATGAAGTCGCCGTTTTCATTCATGCGGAACCAGTTGACGCAGAAGATGTTCGGCGCGTGCTCAATCGTGTGACCGATCTTGAGCCAGTGATTGAAGTAGTCGCCCATGTGGTAGCCGCAGAACGGCAGCATGGCAAACGGATCGCGGCGCACCACGCCTTGTTGGCCGAAAGCGGCGGCCGTGGTTTCGGAGCCCAGCGTTGCCGCCATATAGACGCCGAAATTCCAACTGAATGCCTGGTAGACGAGCGGTACGGTGGTCGCGCGGCGGCCGCCGAAGATGAAGGCGGAAATCGGCACGCCCTTCGGATCTTCCCAGTTCGGATCGATCGAGGGGCACTGGCTGGCGGGCGCGGTGAAGCGGGCGTTCGGATGCGCCGCTTTGCGGCCGCAGCCGGGCGTCCAGTCCTGGCCGGTCCAGTCGATCAGGTGCGCGGGTGGCTCTTTGCTCATGCCTTCCCACCACACGTCGCCGTCATCGGTCAGCGCAACGTTGGTGAAAATGATGTTCGCCGACAGCGTTGCCATCGCGTTGTAATTGGTCTTCGCGCTGGTGCCGGGCGCGACGCCGAAATAGCCTGCTTCTGGGTTGATGGCGTGGAAGCGGCCGTCGGCACCGGGTTTGATCCAGGCGATGTCGTCGCCGACGGTGGTGATTTTCCAGCCGTCGAATCCGGTCGGCGGGATCATCATGGCGAAGTTCGTCTTGCCGCAGGCGGACGGGAACGCGGCGGCGACATAGGTTTTTTCGCCGGCTGGGTTTTCGACGCCGAGAATCAGCATGTGCTCGGCCAGCCAGCCTTCGTCGCGCGCCATTGTTGAGGCGATGCGCAGCGCGAAGCACTTCTTGCCCAGCAGCGCGTTGCCGCCGTAGCCGGAGCCATACGACCAGATCTCGCGCGTTTCCGGGAAGTGGCAGATGTATTTCACGGTCGGGTTGCACGGCCAGCGGGCATCGGCCTGGCCCGGTTCGAGCGGCGCGCCGATCGAATGCAGGCAGGGCACATAGTCGCCGTTTTCGCCGAGCACGTCATACACGCCGCGTCCCATGCGGGTCATGATCCGCATGTTGACGACGACGTAAGGCGAATCAGACAGCTCAACGCCGATCTGCGCGATTGGACTGCCGAGCGGGCCCATCGAGAAGGCGATGACGTAGAGCGTGCGCCCCTTCATCGAGCCGCGGAACAGCTCGGTGAGTTTTGCCTTCATCTTGTCCGGATCTTCCCAGTTGTTGGTCGGCCCGGCGTTTTCAGGATCCTTGCTGCAAATATAGGTACGGTCCTCGACGCGCGCGACGTCGGAGGGGTCCGAAAAAGCGAGGAAAGAATTGGGCCGCTTTTCGGGGTTGAGCTTGATCATCTGTCCCTTTGCGACCATATCGGCGCAAAGCTGGGCAGACTCAGCTTCACTGCCGTCGCACCAGACGACGTGATCGGCTTGAGTGAGGGCCGCAACTTCCGCTACCCACTGTTTCAGTTTGGTGTGTCGAACAAAGGCTGGTGCGGCGGATTGGGCCGCATCGGACGAGCGTGTAGTCATTGCAACTCTCCTGATATCTCGGTACTGAAATACGCTCCGGCAGACGTAAAACACCTGCCGGCCATGGCCTTGCGTCGAAAATGGGGGAGAGAACGACGCCGTGCGGTGTTAGCCGAAAAAATATAGGGGCGGCCAACATTTCCGTCTGGACACACAAAGTGTACGCTGTGTCGCTGTCGGGCACAAATCGCGGACTGTTCCTCTGCTCAATGCAAACCAAATTTTCTCTTAGATTCCACTATATAACTCGATTTGCATTCGTGACGGAATGCAGATCAATTGAATGAGCAACTAAGCATTAAAAGGACAATTTTATGGATGAACGCTTTCGCGTTGCTGCGCTTGATTACCATCGTCTGCCACTCCCGGGAAAAATCACGGTCGTGCCGACCAAGGCGCTGACGAATCAACAGGATCTGTCTTTGGCGTATTCCCCCGGCGTGGCGGCAGCGTGTACTGCGATCGCGGACGAGCCGGGCGAGGCGAGCAGGCTGACCGCGCGCGCCAATCTGATCGGCGTCGTGACCAACGGCACCGCGGTGCTTGGGCTGGGCAATATCGGGCCCTTGGCGGCAAAGCCGGTCATGGAAGGCAAAGCGGTGCTGTTCAAGAAGTTCGCCGGAATCGATGTGTTCGACCTCGAACTCGATCAGCTCGATCCCGATAAGCTGATCGAAGCGATCGCCACGCTCGAACCGACTTTCGGCGGCATCAACCTTGAGGACATCAAAGCGCCCGAATGTTTTTATATCGAGCGTGTGTTGCGCGAGCGGATGAAAATTCCGGTTTTCCACGACGATCAGCACGGCACTGCGATTGTCGTGGGCGCGGCCTTGATCAATGGCCTGCATTTGCTCGGCAAGGACCGCAGCAAAATCAAACTCGTGACTTCGGGCGCGGGCGCGGCCGCCTTGGCGTGTCTCGATTTGCTCGTCATGCTCGGCGTGCCCGTCGAGAACATCTGGGTGACGGATATCGAAGGCGTGGTCTATGAGGGGCGCACGGTTCTGATGGACCCAATCAAGGCGCGCTACGCCAAGCAGACGGATGCGCGCCGCCTCGCGGAAGTCATCGAAGGGGCCGATGTTTTTCTCGGTCTTTCAGCCGGCGGCGTGCTCAAGCCCGAAATGGTCGCGAAGATGGCCGAGCGGCCCTTGGTGCTCGCGCTGGCGAACCCCGCGCCCGAAATCCTGCCCGAGGAGGTCCGGTCCGTGCGTTCGGACGCGATTATCGCCACCGGACGTTCCGATTATCCGAATCAGGTTAACAACGTGCTGTGCTTCCCGTTTATTTTCCGCGGCGCGCTCGATGTCGGGGCGACACGGATTACCGATGAGATGAAGCTCGCGGCCGTGCGCACGATTGCTGATCTTGCCCGCGCGGAGCACTCCGAAGTCGTCGCCGCGGCCTATGGCGAGCAAGTGGCGAGCTTCGGCCCCGAATACATCATTCCCAAACCGTTCGATCCACGCCTGATCGTCAAGATCGCGCCCGCGGTGGCGCAGGCCGCCATGGATTCGGGTGTCGCTTCGCGTCCGCTGACGGATATGGAGTCCTATCGGCAGGGGCTGAGCAATTTCGTCTGGCAGTCGGGTTTGATCATGCGTCCGGTTTTTGCCGCGGCGAAGGCGGCGCCGAAACGCATCATCTTTGCCGAAGGCGAATCCGAACGCGTGCTGCGCGCGGTTCAAACGATTGTTGACGAAGGTTTGGCGCGCCCGATTCTGGTCGGCCGTCCCGAAGTCATCAAACGCTATATCGAGCGCTTCGGTCTGCGCCTGCGGCCGGAACTCGATTTCGAAATGGTCAACCAGGACGACGATCCGCGTTATCGCGAGCTCTGGAGTCATTACCATAGCTTGATGGAGCGCCGCGGCGTCTCGGTTGAGTTCGCTAAGCGCGAAGTGCGCCGGCGCACCACGCTGATCGGCGCGATGCTGCTCAAATTCGGCTATGCCGACGGAATGATCTGCGGCGTTTCGGGCTTGCACCAGCGGCACCTGGGCTTCGTGCGGGATGTGCTTGGGGTGGGCAAGGGCGCGAGCAATCTGTATGCGATGAATCTGCTTTCCCTGCCGGGCAGAACGCTTTTCCTTTGCGACACCTACGTCAATTACGATCCGAATGTCGAACAAATCGTCGAGATGACCAATCTGGCCGCCGCAGAGGTGCGCCGTTTCGGCATTCAGCCGAAGGTTGCCCTGCTTTCGCATTCGAGCTTCGGCTCCGACGACACGCCGACGGCTGAAAAGATGCGCCGCGCCCTGGCTTTGTTGCATGAGCGGCATCCCGAGCTTGAAGTCGAAGGCGAGATGCACGGCGACGCCGCGCTCGACGCGTCGATCCGTGAGCTTGTGTTCCCCAATGCGCGCATGCGCGAGGATGCGAACTTGCTGATCTTCCCCACGCTCGATGCTGCGAATATCGCGTTCAATCTGCTCAAAACTGGGGCTGGCGACGGGATGACGGTCGGACCGATTCTGCTCGGATCGGCCAAGCCGGTGCATATCTTGACGCCCACGGCGACCGTGCGCCGTATCGTCAACATGACCGCATTGACCGTTGTCGAGGCGGGGCAGGAGCGCTGACCTAAGCCGGGCCGGCTGATCGACTACGAGTCGAGCGCTTACCGGCACCGAAGGCGCCCCCGATTCGTGGCGAAGAAGCTCCAAGCTTTAGCTTGGGGCAATTCACGCTCCGCTTGGCCGCTTTACGGTGCAAGCGCAATAAATCATCCAATCTGACACGCAGCCCCCGCCTGAAATAAAATCGTCGCCTAGCAGGCAAAGGGGTATCATCAATAATGTCAAATATGTTAAATTTTTGAGACAAAGCCGTTTCATCATGCTTACAAAATACGTTGGGAATTCGGCCCTATTCGCAACAATATTTTTGAACCAATCTCTTAAAATAGAGCCGTAAGCACTTAAATTTTTTAAGAATTGCTATATTAACTAGGCACAGACAAGCCAATTTCCCCGCGGGAATGCAGATCATGAAGAATACGAAACCGATGCTTGTGCTTGCTCTTTCCGCCGCTTTAGCAACGTTTGGCACGGCAACCGCTACAGCCGCCGAAAAACATCCCCACGTCAAACGCGCTCATGTTTCAGCCAAGCCCGCCGCGCAGGCGAAGGCCGTCTCCAAAACCAAGGCAAAGGCCGAGCGGACCGCATTGAAGAAAGCGAGCGCCAAGCCGTCCGCGCGTGGCGCTCGCCTGCAAAAGGTCACGGCGCGCACGCATGTTTCCGCCAAGCTCGCAAGGCAGGCACAGCCGCCGGTCGAGGAGGCGTTCGCCCTCGATAGCAAAGGCAACCCGCGGCTCAAATCGAGCGCCTTCATGGTGCAGGATCTGGACAGTGGCGCCGTTCTGCTCGAACGCAACGCGGAAGCCGTTATGCCGATCGCTTCGATCACCAAGCTGATGACAGCGATGGTGACCTTGGACGCGAAACTGCCATTATCCGAAATGCTCATT
The DNA here is from genome assembly GCA_009781175.1 of Betaproteobacteria bacterium. GTDB lineage: Bacteria > Pseudomonadota > Gammaproteobacteria > Burkholderiales > Rhodocyclaceae > Niveibacterium. The sequence goes on along the minus strand of WQYQ01000008.1, from coordinate 40,844 downwards.
ATTGCGGAAGACGATACCGACAAGCTCAAGAACACCTCTTCGCGTTTGATCGTTGGAACAACGCTGAGCCGCGAGGAAATGATTCACCTTGCGCTGATGTCGTCCGAAAACCGTGCCGCCGCGACACTTGCGCGGAACTATCCCGGCGGCGTGCCGGCATTCGTGGCTGCGATGAACGCAAAAGCGCATGAGCTCGGACTGACGGGCACGGTGTTTCACGATTCGACGGGTTTGAATCCGAACAATGTGTCGAGTGCTTATGATCTGGCGAAAATGGTTGCCGCGGCTTCGCGCTATCCCTTGATTCGCCAGTTTTCCACCGACGAAGAAAAGACCGTTGTGATCGGCAATCGCGAACGAACCTTCCACAACACGAATGCCCTGGTCCACTCGTCGGATTGGCAGATCGGCGTTTCGAAAACGGGCTTCATCAATGAAGCCGGCCGTTGCCTTGTCATGCAGGCATGGCTTGCGAACAAGCCGATGGTGATCGTGCTGCTCGACTCGGTCGGTAAATTTACGCGTGTGGCCGATGCGCAGCGTGTTAAACGCTGGGTCGAGCAGGTATTGACGCAGCGCGAGTCGCACATGCCCGCGGGCTGAGGCGGCCGATTACGAGCTTGAATGAAAAGAGCGTGCTTCGGCACGCTCTTTTTTATTCGGTATCAGTGTTCCGATTCGGCATAACCCAGCGCGGCCGAAATCGCCTTGGCCGTATCGCGCACCAAAGGCGCCCAGTCGGGATTGAAGCGCTCCGCCGGAGTGGAAAGGGAAAGCCCCGCGACAAGCGCGCCGGAATCATCCCGGATGCCTGCCGCGATGCAGCGCACGCCAAGTTCGACCTCTTCCATGTCGTAAGCCACGCCATGCCGGCGCACGCGCTCCAATTCTTTTTCGAGCGCCGCAAGCGTGCAGATCGAGGCCGGAGTGCTTGCCGGCAGGCCGGTGCGTTTCACATATTCCTGAATCTGCGCGGGGCCGTCCTCGGCGAGAAAAAGCTTGCCGGTTGCCGTTGTGTGCAGCGGCGCGCGCGCGCCGACGATGTGCACCACCTGCATGGCCGAACGTCCGCTCGATGTGCGTTCGATATAAACGATTTCGTCCCTGTCGCGCCGGCCGAGGTTCACGCTTTCTCCGGTCGTCTGATGCAGTTGCTGCATGAATTCGAGCGCGCTCTCGCGCACCGAAAGGCGTGCTTTGACGATATTGCCGAACTGAAGCAGGCGGATGCCGAGCCGGTAGACGCCCGCTTCGGCGCGCTCGACGAAGCCGCCCGCAATCATCGCAGCCAGAATCCGGTGCGCGGTCGAGGCGTGCAGCCCAGTCTCCTGCGCCAGTTGTTTGAGGGACACCGGATTTGGATGATTCGCCAGCGCATCGAGCAGATTCATCATGCGCTCGATCACCTGGATCGACGAGGTTTTCGATTCGTCCGCGGCCAAGGTTGGGAAACTCTGTTTTGATTGGAAGAGGCTGGATTCTAGCGTAGGCGGAGCATTTTCCACATGTTGAAATTTGGGAGTCGCATGCTATGGTATCGCTGACCTGATTCGCACAGAGGGGGTTTCCATGCAAACGCATTTGCCGCGCGTCGTGGCGCTTGAAACCGAATCGATCCGTTCCGAATTACCGCGCCCCTCCGCGCCGCACGAATGGCTCGCGTTTCCGTCGACTGCGCCTGAGCAGGTGTTCGACCGTCTGCAAGGCGCGGCGGTCGTGATCGTCAACAAGGTCTGCATCGACCGCGCATTGATCGAACGGCTGCCGGATCTGCGCATGGTTTCGATCAGCGCCACGGGCTCCGACAATGTCGACCTTGCCGCGTGCCGCGAACACGGCGTCGTTGTTTCCAATGTGCCCGAGTACGCCACGGTTACGGTCCCGGAACATGCCTTGATGCTGATGCTGGCCTTGCGGCGGAACCTGCTCGGCTATGTGGCCGACGTGCGTGCGGGCCGTTGGGCGCAGTCGCCGGTGTTCTGTCTCTTCGATCGTCCGGTGGCCGATCTGTTCGGCGCGACCTTGACCATCGTGGGGCGCGGCGCGCTCGGTGAAGGCTTGGCGCAGCGCGCCGCGGCGCTTGGAATGCGCGTGATTTACGCCGAGCGCCATACCGCCGCCACGGTGCGGCCTGGTTATGTGGCCTTTGAGCAAGCGCTGGCCGAAGCGGATGCCGTCTCCCTGCATTGTCCGCTGACGGCCGATACGCACGGCCTGATCAACGCGCGCACTCTGGCATGGATGAAACCGTCGGCGATTTTGATTAACACCGCGCGCGGCGGACTCGTCGATGAGGCTGCGTTGGCCGAAGCCCTACGTGCGGGGCGGCTTGCGGGCGCCGCGACCGATGTGCTCTCGCAAGAGCCGCCGCGCGAGCCGAACCCCTTGCTGGCGCCCGATGTGCCGAATCTGATCGTCACGCCGCACATGGCCTGGACCTCCGCGGGCGCGATGCAGCGCCTTGCGCAAGGGGCGATCGCCAACGTCGACGCATTCCTGCGCGGCGCGCCGGCGCATCGTGTCGCGTGATGGCATGACTGCCTGGCATGCCGAGAGCGTGGAGCGCTGCGCCGAGTTGCTCGCGAGCGATCCGCAGCAAGGCTTGAGCGAGGATGAGGCAAGCATCCGGCGCGCGCGATACGGCCCCAACCGGATCGAAGGCCGCGCGCCGGAGTCGGGCCTGATGCGTTTCCTGCGCCAGTTGCGCGAGCCGTTGATCTACATTCTGCTGGCCGCGGGCGTGATTGCGCTGTTCCTCGGCGAGTGGATCGACGCGAGCGTGATCTTCGGCGTCGTGCTGATTAACGCCATCGTCGGCGCGACCCAGGAATCCCGCGCCCAGGCCGCGATTGCGGCGCTGGCGCGCAGGGTGTCGGCCGCCTGCATGGTTTTGCGCGCTGGGCAGTTGCGGCGTATCGAAGCGGGGGAACTGGTCCCTGGCGATGTCGTGCGCGTCGAGGCCGGCGATCGCGTCCCCGCCGATCTGCGGCTGTTCCGCGTGAGCGGTTTGATTGTCGACGAGGCGATGCTGACCGGCGAATCGCTGCCCGTCGCCAAAACGCCCGCCGGGCTTGCCGAGGATACCGTGCTTGCCGAGCGCACTTGCATCGCCTATGCGGGGACGCATGTTCTGCAAGGCGCGGCGGAAGGGCTGGTCGTTGCGACCGGCGCGGCGAGCGAATTGGGCCGGATCGCGCAGTTGATCGAACAAGCGCCTTCGCTTGCGACGCCGCTGATGCGCCGCTTGGCGAAATTTTCGAGCCAGATGCTGGTCGTCATCCTGGCCTTGGCGGGCTTGACCTTTGTTGTCGGCTTGCTGCGCGGCGAGAGCATCGGCGCGATGCTGATGGCCGCCGTGGCGCTGGCCGTCGGTGCGATTCCCGAAGGCTTACCGGCGGCGTTGACGATCACCCTGGCGATCGGCGTGCACCGCATGGCGCGCCGCGCCGCCGTGATTCGCCGCCTGCCCGCGGTCGAAGCACTCGGCAGCGTCACGGTGATCTGCTCCGATAAAACCGGCACGCTGACGCAAAACCGGATGACGGTCACGCAGGTCATTGCGGGCGGCGCGGCTTATCGCATCAGCGGCGTGGGGGATGCGTGCGAAGGCACAATCGAAGCGCGCGCCGGGGCCGCCGTGGATGCGCCGGCTCTGCGCGAACTACTGACCGCGGGCGTGCTGTGCAACAACGCAAGTTTGCGCGTCGAGAAGGGGCAACTTGTGTTTGAGGGCGATCCGACTGAATCAGCGCTGCTGCTCGCCGCGTTGAAAGGTGGCTTCGATATTCCGAGCCTGCGCCAGGCGCATCCGCGCGATGAGGAATTGCCTTTCGACTCGCGCTGGCAATACATGGCGACTCGGCATGCCAGGCGCGTGTATGTGAAGGGGGCGGTTGAGCGTGTGCTGGAGCGTTGCAGCCGGGCTCTGGACGCCGACGGGAATGAACGGCCGCTCGCTACCGATGTAGTTTTGGCCGCGGCTGAAAACATGGCGGCGGGCGGTTTGCGCGTGCTCGCGTTTGCGTATGCGGCGTGGCCCGATGCGCGTGTTTTAACGCATCAAAGCCTTGCGCAGGATCTGATGTTCATCGGCCTGCAAGGCATGATCGATCCACCGCGCCGCGAGGCGGCGCAGGCCGTTGCGAAGTGCAAGGCGGCGGGCATCCGGGTCGTGATGATTACCGGCGATCATGCCGCCACGGCAGGCGGGATTGCGCACGAGTTGGGTATTGGCGGAGAACAAGCGCGGCCGCGCGTGCTGACGGGGCGCGAGCTGGCCGCCCTGGATGACGATAGCCTGCGCGGCGCGGCGGGCGAGGTGAATGTCTTTGCGCGCGTCGAGCCGGAACAGAAGCTGCGTCTCGTCGGCGCCTTGCAGGCCAGCGGCGAAATCGTCGCGATGACAGGCGATGGCGTCAACGACGCGCCAGCGCTCAAGCAGGCGGATATTGGTATCGCGATGGGGCAAAGTGGCACCGACGTGGCCAAGGAAGCGGCCGATATGGTGCTGACCGACGATAACTTCGCTTCGATCGAAGCCGCGGTCGAAGAAGGGCGCGGCGTCTACGACAACCTGCTCAAATTCATCGTGTGGACGCTGCCAACGAATTTCGCCGAGGGGGTGATTATCCTGTTGGCGGTTTTGATTGGCAGCACGCTGCCGATCACGCCCTTGCAGATCCTCTGGATCAATATGACGACCGCGCTGCTGCTGGGCCTGACGCTGGCCTTCGAACCCCTGGAGGGCGATGTGATGGCACGCCTGCCGCGCCCGCCCCGAGAGCCTATTCTCACCCACGTCCTGGTGCTGCGGATCGTGCTGGTCGGCGCCTTGCTCGTGATCTGTGCTTTTGGCTTGTTCAACTTCGAGCTGAAGCGCGGGGCGTCGATCGAATATGCGCGCACAGCCGCTGTGAATGTTTTCGTCTGCGGCGAAATGACTTATCTGTTCAATTGCCGTTCGCTCAGACATAGCTGGTGGAGTGTCGGCGTCTGGTCGAATCCCTGGGTGTGGTTCGGTTTCTTGACGATGCTCGTGTTGCAGCTTGGGTTTACCTATCTGCCGCCGATGCAGGCCGGTTTCGCGAGCACCGCATTGCGGCTCGATACCTGGGTGTATGTCGTTGCGGCCGCGGTGCTGGTCTCGGGGATTGTTGGTGCCGAGAAATGGTTGCGCTTGCGTTGTGGTGCCTAGAGACCTAGATATCGGGTAAGCAGGTCTAGGTGTGTGTTATTCGGCCAAGACGGATTGTTGCGGCTCAGCGGCAAGGCTGATGTGCTCCAGCCGCCATCGTTTCAGTTGCTTGAATGTCTGGTAGGTCAAGACCGACTCTGAGGTTGGTTCACAGGACCGCAGTTCAATGTGTTGCCACTTTTGGGTGGGCTCGAACAGCTTTTCCCTGAACGCCTTTTCAATGGTGCTAGCTACCGCGGTTGCTGCCTTCTCAGCTTTGTCAAAGTCAGGGTCGGCAAAATGGAGGATGGTGATATCAAGGGTGTAGGTATCGTCAGGGCCGTCGCGGGTGATTTCCGCACCTTCGTCCACGTCGAAGAAAACTCCTGCAATCAGTTCGCCATGGGGCTTTACCGCTTTGGCAATTTTCTCATGCAGCTTGAACTCTTTTAAGGTTAACCGGTTCTCAAACTCGTCTGGAAACGCCGAGCGGCGATAGCGGCTAGCAAGCCACATCTGAAAAATGGCGTGATTCTCGGGTCCGAGATGGGCGTCAGACCGAGGAATGAAACTGTTCAGGGCCGTTTTTTCGATAGCGACCTTGGCTGTCGCTTCGAACTCCGCCCAAAAAGCCATGTCACCCGCAAATTCGAGGTGGAGCTTGCGGGCGTTTTTTGCGTGGGTGTAGTTGCCATTCTTGTCCGCTAGACAGCCTACCACGAGCTCGACGTAAGGTTCCGATTCAGGAGGCTGCGCGAGGTCACAGTCATGGGTAGCGACGATGGCGATGGTCCGGTTAGGCTCTGTAGTGTGATGAAGCCCTAAGGTTTTAATTGCGCCATCGCTCAATAGATGCCCTTGGCGCCATGGGGTGTCTCGATTCCACTCCGTCACGTGTCACCTTTTACGCATCGTCGCTAGGCGCGGGGAGGTCGAAGTCCGCTGTTGCCGGCGTTTGCACTCGGTTCGCAAACCGGGCGTTCATGCGTTTGCGTTGGGCGGCTTCGCGTTTGTGGATCTGCACCAACAGCAAGGCTGCGTCGCGTGCAGACTCTCCTGCCTGTGCAACCTGCATAAGCGTTTTGCCGTTGGCGAACTTGCGCTTTAGCAAGGTGGCATTGACGATGATCCCCTCGCGGGTGAGTACGTCAGCAGCTTGAGCAAGATCTTGTAGTCTCGCTGCGTTCCCTTCTGCAACTGGATCGCCATTGAGCCAGTTGTAGATTGACTGACGCGACACATTGAAGGTGTTTGCGAGGTCCGAAACGGCAGGGTTGAGAACCTCGCGAATGCGGACTAAATCATCATTGGGAGTGCGGACGTCTTCGACATTTATCATCTCGTCCGTAAGCGTTGTATGCGAGGCCTGCTGGGTAGTTCGTTGCAAGAGTTCAAGCGACAACGCTCCGCCGGTGCCGATTGATGCTATGGCTGTGCTGGCAGCAACCGCCCATCCTGCCAAGCAGACAAGGCTGCTGATTAAGGAGCCACCCGTCGCAACAGGGGGCTTGGCAACCCACCCGCCGCCATAGGTCATTTCAGGGCTCATGACGTGCTTCCTTTTTAGGCCCAAGAAGCCCAAGCTTGTTTAGTGACCGTTGCTCTGAAACATTGGTCGATTTCCTCATGAAGTGCTGCTAATTGCGCGCTCACTTTGGCAAGCTCAAACTCCTCGCGGCGAGTGATGGATGCGTCCGTATCGACAATGGCGTGCAGACTCTCCGTTTGTGTGAAGCGAGGGTTGATAATCGGCGAAGAACCGCTTAATTCCATCGGCAACCCTATGTGTCCGTGGCGAATCAATACACGCGAAATGAGCTGGCAGCCTATAGAAGTCATTACAACCGTCTCGCTCATTGAGTGCTGCAATTGGCCTTCATCGCGTAGCGCTAACCCTAACATTTTGGGTTCGAGGAAATTTTGAAGCGATTCGCCCTCTTTGGGTTGAACTGCATCTAAGTAGCGCAGGCCGATTCGCTCGATGAAATCGAGGCGGAGGGCGTCGTGAAGAATACTCACTCCCTTCAGTAAAGCCTCAGAGAAGGTTTCGAAGGTGTCGTAGTTGGTGGTCCGAAACGATAGCGTGTTGGTCTCTAACAAGAACAGGGAGCGACCTGTGATGTCACCGAAAAGATAACGTCGCTGAGGGGTGATGGTTGGTGCCACCATTTGGTTCGACTCCATGCCGCCAAACGGCAAAACAAGACGCTGCAAGACCTCTTGTTTAAAGTCGGGAAAGTGTGCCTCGCGCATCTTGGCCTGGATTGCCGGGATGTACCCATCAAGATCCAGAATGGGGTTGAACTGGACTTGGGCAACGGTGTAATACAGCGGCGCGTTGCTCAGCTTTTCTCCCATGACATCCTCTATGTTGTACTTGACAGTCGGTTTGACACTTTACATGCTGGTTGACAAATTGGCGAATAAAAAGTGCTCAAAAGTGAATCCGTAAGAGAGGTTTGCTTAATGGGCATCAGGATCGAGTTTTGGGTGTTTCTTCACAATGCTATCTATGAGTCCCTACAAACTGGGACCGTTTTGCTAGCTGGCCGTGTGGGAAATTTCGGCCCGCCCGCTTAGGCGCTCCTGCGCCGTTTCGACGCGGTTGCCGCCGGCCTGGCTGGCGCGCAGCAGCGCCATTTCGGCGTGCACCAGAACCTGCCCGGGCGTGAGTTCGTTCGCCGCGCGCTCGGCGACGCCGATGCTGATGCGGTAGGGATAGCCTGACTCTGTTTCGGCTCGCGTTTCGATCCGCACGCGCAGCCGTTCGGCAACATGCCGTGCATCATCGAGCGAGGTGTCGGGCAAGATGGCGCCAAACTCCGCTTCATCGATACGGCCGAAAAGATCCTGGCGTTGCAGCGTCGCGGCCAGCGTTTCGGACAGATGTTTCAAGATCCGCTCGTATCCAACCTTCTCGCGCGGGATCGTCGCGGTGTCGATTTTGATCTGGAGAACCGAAAGCGCTAGGCTGTGCCGCTGGGCGCGGGCAATTTCCTGTTGTCCCAGGAGCAACAGCGTAGGGCGGTTGAGGCTGCCTGTCAGCGGGTCGAGGGAGGTGAACCGTGTGCGGGCGGCGTTCGAGCGCTCGAAATGGATCTGCACAATGATGATGCTGGCCCATAACAGGCTGATATAAATGAGTAAAGTCCCGCCCGCGGCTCGGCTTGGCGATTGATAGGTGGAGAAAGCGAGCGCTTGGGAGGTCAGATCGAAAGCGTACCAGCCGAACGAGCCTGCCGTGAGAAGAAAGCTCGCGGCGAGCAAAAGGCGGTTGCGCAGCGAGATTGCGCGTGATGCGGCCAAGGCGAGCACGGCGCAGGCGATGAATTGTCCACCGGCAACCAGATAAAACAGCATGCGGCGCGAATCGGGGTCTTCCGCCTGCAGAAATTGGGCGCCCGCCAGGGCGATGCCCGGCAGGAGCAGGCTTGCTCGCGGCGCGGGCTTGCCACCAAGCAGGGTGACGGCATCCATCAACAAAGCAAAGCCGAAGACTTGGACGAAACCGCTGAAGGCGGAGCCGAGCATCGTGCTGTAGCTGTCGAGCAGAAGACTGCTCAGAGAGACGCATGAACTCAGCGCGAGACCTTGTACCCAGCGTAGCAGAACGGGCTCTGTGCGGATTCGGGTTTGCATGGCCAAAAGTATCGTGAACGCTCCGGCAAAGAGTGCGGCTTGGGCCGCTAAGCGGAGGGTGAAGTAATCGAGTCTCATGCGGCGACCTCATCACCAACTTGTGCGGTCGTCTGCGCTTTGGCTGCGCGTAAAGCGGCTTCGGCGCGCGCGAACAGAGCGTGCGCTTCGCATGCGCCAGGCTGGCATGCAGCGATTCCGATCCTGATCCGATAGCCGATATCGTCGGGGGCGACATGGTTTGTGGCGGCCACGGTTTGCAGGCGTTCCGCGAAACGCGCCGCGCCGTCTTCGTTCGCATCACTGAGCAAGGCACAGAAGCTGGCCCCGCTCCAACGGGCGCAGAGATCCTCGCCGCGCAGCGAATGGCTCAATAGCCGCGCGAAATGACACAGGACACGGTCTCCCGCGAGCTGTCCATACGCTTCATTGATGCGTTTGAATGCTTCGAGATCGATGATGAGCCCCGCGACGGGCGTTCCCGCACTCTCGGCGCGTAGCAACTCGCGTGCGGCGTGCTCAAGAAAGCTGTGCCGGTTGAGGATTTCGGTCAAAGGGTCGAGGTGCGATTGGCGCTGTCCTTCGGCGACAGCGCGTTCGCGGTACATCAGCGCGATGCCGATATTGCCGAAAACGATGTTGAGGTGGTGAATCAGGAAAAATGTGGCGTTCGCGTTGTTGTTGCTGAAATAGTCGAAATCAGAGCCGGACAAATACGCGATCTGAACGCTGTGCAGCAGATAGCCGAATATACCGAGACAGAAACTTGCGGCAACGATTTTGCGTGTGGTGAGGCGCGGCTCGTTTTCGCTTCGTGCGAGTGGATAGAGACAAAGCAGAAACTGTGCTGCCGCGATGAAGTTGATGATGTGCGCGCGCGCAATCGGGTTGCCGGATGTGAGCGTATAGAGCAGCGCCGCGAGCAGAGGCGGCGCGAAATATCCGATGCGGGGCACCGGCACTTGCGCAAGACGGGCCATCGCCAGGCCGTAAAACGACAGGCCGAGGTGGATGCAGGCGATCGCGGGCATTTGAGTCCACGGCCATCGGCTTGGGCCGAAAGCCAGCAAGGACCAGCCAAGCGCCTGTGTTACCAAGGCCGCGCACCATTCGCGCCGGCCGTCGCCGAGCTTGTCCCAGGCTGTCGTGAGAATCAGCAGGGCAAAGACCGCGCAATCGAGCGCGAGAAGGTTCAATAGGGTGGCGACATCGAGCATGCGCATAATCAAAAAACGCTTCTTCTATCGTCGTGTCAGATCAACCGGCGCGCGCTCAGTTCATCCTTCAAATACGCATAATAAATCGGCGCGGCGATCAGACCAGGTAGGCCGAAGGCCGATTCCATCACGAGCATCGCAATCAATATTTCCCATGCGCGGGCATTGATGTGTCCGCCGACGATGTGCGCGTTGAGGAAGTATTCGAGCTTGTGAATCACGATCAGATAAACCAGCGCCGCGAGTGCGACATGCAGCGAAACCGAGAGTGCGACGAAAGTGATCACCGTGTTCGAGATCAGGTTCCCGATCACTGGGAGCAGACCCGCAATGAAGGTGAGCGCGATTAGCGTTTTGGTCAGAGGTAGATGAACGCCGAACGTGGGCAGCGCCACGCCGAGAAAGATCGCCGTGAAGAGCGTGTTGATCCCCGAAATCCAGATTTGAGCGAATACGACGCGGCGGAAAGCTTCGGCAAGACGACGGGTGCGTTCGCGCAGCGCAAGCGCAAGCGGCCCGGCGCTGCTCGCGGGGCGGGCTTCATAGAGCGCGACGAGGGCGCCGATAATCATGCCGATGAAAAGTTTCAGCGTGCCGCGTCCAAAATCGGCGCCGAACCCCTGCACCTCATGCGAATGCTCCTTAAGCCAACGGGTTACGAGCACCTGCAAGGCGTCCGCCGTCGTGGGCAACGTTTCGAGCAGCCAGCTTGGCAGGACCGTGCGGGTGCTTTCGACAATCTCGGCGAGTTTTTTGAACAAACCCGCGAGGCTGCCGACTTCGGTCCGCAGCACACTGCCCAAGGCCAGCGTTGCGGCGACGAGCAAGCCGATGATGCAGGACGACAGCAGGGCGACAGCGACCAGTTTGGCGCGATCGTTCGAAATGCCGCGCGCCAGGAGCGGTGTGAGAGCGCCAACGAGATGGAAAACCAATAAACCCGCGAGCAAGGTCGGCAGCAGATGAAGAGGAATGATGATGATCAGCGCGGCGGCCGTGAGCAGCCAGGCTGCGTAATCGACTCCGCTTGCGGAGCTTGTGGATGCGGACATGAAAAAACTTTTTAAAGCGTTTGGTTTGACCACGGTTTGTTCGCTGATTCCGCCATTCATGGTGGAGTCAGCGAACAAGCGTTGTTTTATTAGCGCCACAGGCGCCTCTAATTTGTGGCGAGGACGCTCCAACCTTCTGGTTGGAGTGACTCACCACGGGTTGAGCGCAAGCCCCGCCACTCGTGGCGGGGAAGCCCCCAACTTTCAAGTTGGGGTGACTCACTTGATTCGACTATGCCCAAGCCTTGACTGTGCGGTAAGCGCGTCGGCAGCAGGGAGCCGCTGAATTATTTGTTTACGGCGTCCTTGGCCTTGTCCGCAGCTTTATTGACGGCATCTTTAGCCATTGTCTTGGTTTTATCCGCCGCCGCCGAAATCGCGCTCTGTGTTGCATCGGCTGCGGCGCTGATCGCATCCTTCGCTTTATCGCCTGCCTCGGCAGCTGCATCCTTGGTGGCTTCCATGGCGCCTTGTCCTGTCTCCTTGGCCGCATCGAGCGCGCGCGCGGCGGCATCCTTGGCCTTGTCGGCGGCCTCGCCTGCCGCTTGTCTGGCTTGTTGCGCGGCATTCTTCGCTGCATCGTTTGCCTGATCGGTTTTCCCGCAGGCGCTCAAACCCGCAGCAATCAGAACGATCAAAAATATCGAACGCATCCGCATCATGATTTCCTTTCAAGGCTTACGGATTGCCCGGCGCTCGCGCGACGGGGCGGCAACGCCGCATGCGTAAGCGTACAGGAAGCTCGCCTCGATTTTTATTGCAGTACGAGCCGAAATGCCCCTATGCCGCAGACTTCTGCGTGCATGCGATAATTACGCGCTTCATATATCGGCCGACAGACTTTGTTGAGCCGGCCTATTTTTCCCGCGATGCGGACTCTCCGCATGCGACATTGAAATCATACGAACATGAGCGAAACGCAAACGACACCCAGCGGGCTGATTATCGAGGAACTGACGCTTGGCACAGGCACCGAGGCCGTGGCAGGTTGCACCGCGGTGGTGCATTACACCGGTTGGCTGACCAGCGGAGAAAAATTCGATTCGAGCAAGGATCGCGATGATCCTTTTGCGTTCCGTCTTGGCCGAGGTCAAGTCATCGCGGGTTGGGACGAAGGCGTGCAGGGCATGAAGATTGGCGGCAGTCGGAAACTGACGATTCCGCCGCAACTCGGTTACGGCGCGCGCGGAGCAGGCGGCGTCATTCCGCCAAATGCGACGCTGGTGTTCGAAGTTGAGCTGTTGGATGTGACGTGAGCAAGCCTGAAAAACCCCAGGCTCCCAAAAAGTCCACGACTGGACTGCGCACCGGCCCGCGTGCGCGGGCTGCGCTCGAACGCACGTATGCGCTGCGTAAAGCCGAACGTGCCGGCGATGCGCAGTCTGAAGAGGCTCCGCGCGATCCCGTGCGCGAAGAGCGGCCGCGTAAAACCGGTTTCACGCGCAATAGCGAAGCGGAGCGTCCTGTGCGGACAGCCGAAATGCTGCGCGAGCGCGGACGGCGGCCTGCGGACGCTGATACGCGCGAACCCTCGCGCCGCAATGTGCGGCAGGCGGATGGCGCGCCGCGCCGGGATGCCGGTGCGCACAGCGACGACACGTCCCGCCGCAACGAAGAAACGCGTCCGTATCGCGCGCGCGATGCGGTGTCGCGCAAGACAGGCGTTGTCGACAAACCTGCTGTGCGTAGAGAAGAAGGCCGGGCTACGGACTTTGAAGGGAAGCGGACAGGTTCCAAACCGCGTGCCTATTCGGGCGAGACGCCGAAAGATTCTGGCCGCCCGGAATCCAGGAGGCTTGGACCGCGCGACGAGCGTCCGCGTACATCCGAAAACAAAGCCGGATGGCGCGCCAAGCCGCCGTTCGAATCCCGCAAGGAACCTTTACCTGAGCGGGCGGCGGTAAAGCCCGTGGCGCCGCGCAACGCGGCGTCCGGCGTTCGCGTTTCCAAACTGATGGCCGAGCAAGGCTTGTGTTCGCGCCGCGAAGCGGATGAGTACATCGAACGCGGCTGGGTTTTCGCCGATGGCGAGCGCGTGACCGAACTTGGCACGCGCGTTGCGCCGGAGGCCAAAATCACGCTTTCCCCCAAAGCGCGGCATATCCAGTTCGAGCGCGTCACCATCCTGCTCAATAAGCCGGTCGGCTTTGTTTCGGGGCAGCCGGAAGACGATTACCTGCCTGCTATATCCTTGATTACCGCCGCCAACCAATACCGGCCGGACGGCGGTCCGCACTTCAAGCCCGCGCATTTGAAAGGACTTGCCCCGGCGGGCCGGCTCGACATCGAATCGACGGGGCTGCTCGTCTTGACTCAGGACGGGCGCGTGGCCCGCACTTTGATCGGTGAAGACTCCAAGGTCGAAAAAGAATACCTCGTGCGGGTGCGCGGACGCCTGGACGACGAAGGCTTGGCTTTGCTGAATCACGGCCTGGAGCTCGACGGCCACCGGCTGCGGCCGGCGCAGGTAACCTGGCAGAACGAAGACCAATTGCGTTTCGTACTGCGCGAAGGACGCAAACGCCAGATCCGCCGGATGTGCGAACTCGTCGGTCTACGCGTCACGGGCCTTAAGCGGGTGCGTATCGGCCAGATTCGTCTGGGCGATCTCCCGCTCGGGCAATGGCGTTATTTGCGCGAGGATGAGCGCTTCGATTGAGGGCGGAGAAAATGCGGTGCGGGCGGGCGCGCCGTGATCGGCATGGGGGCGGCTATCCATCGTAGGGGCGACCGGGGACAGTCGCCCCTACGGGATGGTGCGTTTATTCCACAATTACCCGCCCATGCAGGGGCTGCACGGGGCGGTTGTTGCGTTGGTGCACGACCGCAGCGAATTGCGCGACCTGCTCCTTGGATATGTGGGTGGCTTCCTTCAGCACGAGCCAGCGCACGCCTTCGGTGCAGGGCGGCGTGGTGAGCGAGCCGCTGAAGCGGTAATACGCCAGGCTCTTGGGCAGCAGCGCATGGGCATTCACCTCTTTGGGCAAGGCCATCGGGTCGCCCTTTTCCTTGGGCATGGCTTTCCAGATTTCTTCCAGTTGAGCGTTGGCCTTGCCGTCCTGGAACATCAACGCAAGCACGGCCAGTTCGCCTTCCGCGTTCTTAAAGACGAAATGCGCTTCCAGCGGGAACGATTTCCCTTCGATCAGGTTCTCGCTCGGCGTGTGGAAGTGGAATTGCTGCAACTCGAAGGTTTTGCCGTCCATTTTCAGAGTGCTGCCACCTGAAACGTTGACCTGCACCGTGTGCCCGTTATTGACGATGGTTTGCGGGCCGTTCTTGAAATCCAGTTGGAGCGGTTTGACGCCCGCTTTCAATGCGCCTTCGATGTTGATCGGGGTCTGGTTTACGCCGATCCCGCACATGGCGAATTCGGGGGAAAGCTGGCCCCAGCGTTCGGGGGCGCCATCGCCTTCGTATCCCCAGTGCGGCGGTTCATTACCCGCATGGGCGTGCGCGGCAGGCTCTGCGGCCTGTGTCGGTAGGATGAACATCGCGGCAGCAAGCTGCACGGCGATAAACAACGTTTTTTTCATTCAGAACTCTCCGGTAAATTTGCGTCGGATGCTTCAGCGCCCCACGATACAAAACAGCCCCAATGGCATGTTTGGGATTCGTGCTTTAGCTCTTTGGGGTGATTGGGAATGCTACGACTATTGCCGGTGGGCAGCAAATTTTATGACAACGCAATCCGTACAACTTGCGCGGAATATTCGTTGCGTGATCGGCATAGGAGCGGGGTTGTGGGACTAGTAGAAGGGTTTCGACTCACTGAATCGGATTGCCGCTCAACCCGTTGGCGTCCACTGATTCCGCGTGACCTCGATAAGCTATCGCTTTTCCTCCGCCGCGAGTTTCGAGCGCGCCCAGCGATGCCAGACCCAGCCGCCCGGCGCTTCATAGCCGGTCAGGATGTAATCGAGCACGTTTGAATTCTGCACGCTGAGGAATTGGCTGTTGCGCGCATTTAGACGGCCTGCAAACAAAAGCGCATCGCCGGGCTGCAAGGCCATTGACACATCGGGCATTGGCCAATCCTTGCCGTCGCGCACGAGCAGCAGGGGCAAGGCGTTCAAGGTTTTGTCGCGCTCGTTGGGGTCGCGCAGCAAGTAGGCGATATCGAGCGGTTTACCCGCTACCAGGTGGTTTAGTGCGGCGGGCGCTTCCGTCCTGTTGATGCGAATTGGCCAAACGTGCGGCAGGCGTTCTTCGCAAACTGCTTCAAGCTGTGCGAGCACCGGCTCCGCCCAGGCATCGTTTTCTTGTGTCAGACGCTTGAGGAAACGCACCAGCAGGGGCGTGTTCAGCGTTGCGAGACATTCCTCCGCGATCAACTGGCTGGTCACCAGCGCGAAGTCGCCTTCGAAGGCTTCGAACAGAACATCGTTGGCGGCAAGGTTTTGCCGCATGACGACGAAGATGTCTGGATTGAGCTTGCGCGCGGTGACGGCGATCGAGAGGTTGTTTACATCGCTGTCGGTGCCCGCCACGATGCCCACCGCGTCACGCACGCCTGCTGCGAGCAGCGGTTCTACTTCGGTTCCTTGATTGACGATATGCGGACGGTGTCCTACGGAAATGTCGGTGCGCGGTTCAACCAGGGTGATGCTTTGCCCCTCGGCTTCGAGGGTATGCACCACGGCCTGACCGAAACGGCCAAAACCGCAGGCGATCCAGTTGCCGCGCGGCGGGTAGTAGGACTCGGGCAAGGGTTCGCCCGGAATGCCGGTCAGCCAGCGCGCAAGCAGAAAAGCCTTCGGCGCGCGCATTACGAGCGCGAGGCGGGCGGCGAAAATTTCGAACGGATTGATGATGTGGTCGGCGCCGAAGGACTCCATTTTGACCGCGGTACCGGCCGAGCGGACGGCCGCCAGGATAGGAATGTCGGGATGCAGCAGGCGCACCGCGATCGCGACCGCAAGGTTCGCCTCCTCATCGCGCGACAAGGCGAGCACGCCCTGGCAGTGTGCATGGGCCAGCCCCGCGGCGAGCAGATTGTCGGGCAGGCGCGCATCGGCATTCAGGATTGGCGGATTGCTTTGCCACGGCATCTGCGTGAGTTCCTGCACGCGCTCTTCGGACTGCTCCACAATCACGAAACGCTGGTTGCGCCGATCCAACGTTCCGCTCACGAGCTCCCCCGTTTCGCCACAGCCGCAGACCAGGTAAAAAGGCTCCCTGATGTGATGCACGCGGCGCGTGAAGCCGATCCGCGCGAAAGCGTTGCGAAACGCTTTGTCCTGCAACAGCGTGAATACCGTGAGGATGTTGTAAGCCCAGCTGATGACGGTGAGGTAAATGCAAAATATCACCCACATGCGCTGCGCGTCGGAAAACGTTTGCGGATATTCGCCGTAGCCGGTCGTGGTGGCGGTGAAGCTGATGAAGTAAAACGCGTGGAAATACGACATCGGCGGCCCGCCCGGCTGGCCGTGCGCATTGAGGCCGGGAATCAGGGTAAGCCCGAAAATCGCAATCGTATAAGCGGCGATCACCATGATCAGCGGCGCGCGCATGCGCCGCAGCACGATGAAAAGAATGCTGTTGAGCGCGGGCGGAGGCTGGTTGATGTGCTGGTTACGATGCATGGCGGAACCTTGGAACCTGTTCATAATCTTACTGCGAGCCCGTGATCGGGGCTCATGCGCTGCTCGGAATCCTCATTTATGACGTATAAACTCCGGTTCCTGCGCTGCTCTTCGCCCCGCTAACGGGCTCTCGCGACAGATTCTGAACAGGTTCTTGGAAGTTCTACTCCCCTGCGATCGTCATCGACCCAATCAGCACCGAGCCGCATTGCTTGGAGCCGCGGATCAGCATGTCGTTGCCGCAGGCGACGATATCCTTGAACATCTGCAATAGATTACCGGCGATGGTGATCTCCTGCACAGGGTACGCGATCACGCCGTTTTCGACCCAATAGCCTGCCGCGCCGCGCGAGTAGTCGCCGGTCACCATATTGATGCCGTGACCGAGCAGTTCGGTGACGAGAAGGCCGCGGCCCATGCGGCGGATCAGCCCGTTCAGGTTGTCGTCGCCCGGTTGCAGAATCAGGTTGTGACAGCCGCCGGCGTTGCCGGTCGTTTGCAGGCCGAGCTTGCGCGCCGAGTAGCTGCCGAGGAACCAGCCTTTGAGTTGCCCCTTCTCAACGACATTGCGCCGTGCGGTGCGCACGCCTTCGTCGTCGAACCAACTGCTGGCGAAGCCGCCGGGGACGAAGGGGTCTTCAAGCAGCGTGACTTGATCGGAGAACACCTGTTCGCCCATCCGGCCGAGCAGGAAAGAGGCGCGGCGATACAGCGCGCCGCCGCTTGCCGCGCCGACGAAGTGGCCGAGCAGGCCCGCGACCTGCGGCGCCTCGAAGATCACCGGCGCCTCCTGGGTCGGCAGACGGCGCGCATTGAGGCGCGAGAGTGCGCGCCGCGCCGCGTAATCGCCGACTTCCTCGACTGGCGGCAAACGCGCCGCGTCGCGCGAGCTGACCCACCAATCGTCGCGCTGCATGCCGTCGCCCTGGCCGGCGATCAGCGAAACGCCGAGACTGTGGCGCGTGGTGGCGAAGCCTTCGCAGAAACCGAGGCTGTTCGCGCTGACGAATTGCGATTGCTGCGTCGAGACGCTCGCGCCTTCGGAATTCGTGATTTGTCCACTGACGGCAAAACCCGCGGCCTCGCAGCGTTTGGCCAGTTCGAGCGAGGCTTCAACATCGGTCTCCCACGGGTGGAAAAGATCGAGTTCGCGCGCTTCGGTGGCGAGCAGTTCGGCCTCGGGCAGACCGGCGCAAGGGTCTTCCGCGGTGAAGCGGGCGATCGAAAGCGCGGCCTTGACCGTATCGCGCATCGCCTGCGCCGAAAAATCCGAAGTGTTCGCATGGCCGCGCTGGGTGCCGAGATAAACGCTGACCGACAGACCCTTGTCACGGTTGTATTCGAGCGTGTCGATCTCGCCGTGGCGGACGCTGACCGAGTGCCCCCAGCCTTCGGATACATCGATCTCCGCGGCCGAGGCGCCACCTTCGCGCGCGAAGCGCAGGCAGTCCTGGGCGAGTGCGCGCAGTTGATCCTGGGTGAAACTGAAGCCACGGTCGGCGGACATATCGAAGCGCTCCGAAACGGAAAGCTATAATTTTACGATTTCGTGGCGCGATTATCGGCCACGCAACGAGAGTTTCCCGCATATGAGCCGCCCAGACCCGAATCGAATTCCCGTAGAACGAGCGAATAAATCCCAGCTCAAGCGCGATATGGAGGCTTTGCAGAAGATCGGCGAAGCCTTGTGCGAGTTGCCACGCGAACGCCTTGCCAAGGTGCCGATGTCCGAACGCCTGCGTGATGCGGTCGAGGAATACCGGCGTGTCGGCAAGCACGAAGCCAGGCGACGCCATCTGCAATATGTCGGCCGCCTGATGCGCGACGAGGCAGATATCGCGCCGATCCGCGAGGCGCTTGATGCCATGGCGGGCGTGTCGCGCACCGAAATCGCGCGTCAACACAAGCTCGAACGCTTGCGCGAACGGCTGCTCGAAGACGAAGGCGTGTTTGGTGAAATCGCAACAGAATTTCCGGGCGCCGACCTGCAACATTTGCGCAACTTGCGTCGCAATGCGCTCAAGGAACGCGAGGCGCAAAAGCCGCCACGCGCGTATCGGGAAATTTTCCGTGTGCTGCGTGAGCTTTCGGGCACGCAAGAAACTCAGGACACAACGGTACTGGATGAGGGTGAAGAAACATGAGCGAAACGCTGCGCATCGGTTTGGTGTCGGTCAGCGACCGTGCCGCGACGGGCGTTTATGCGGACAAAGGCTTGCCTGCGCTCGAAGAATGGTTCGCCAGTGCGTTGCGCTCGCCCTGGCACGCCGAGAAGCGCTTGATTCCCGATGAGCGCGCGGCCATCGAAAAAACGCTGATCGAGCTCTGCGATGAAGCCGGCTGTCCGCTTGTGCTGACGACGGGCGGAACCGGCCCCGCGCCGCGCGATGTCACACCGGAAGCGACGCTTGCAGTCGCCGACCGCGAAATGCCGGGCTTTGGCGAACAGATGCGCCAGATCGGTCTGCGCTTCGTGCCGACGGCCATCCTCTCGCGTCAGGTGGGGGTGATTCGCGGATCGAGTTTGATACTGAATCTGCCTGGTCAGCCGAAATCGATCCGCGAAACGCTTGAAGGCTTGAAAGCTGAGGATGGCTCGACTTTGGTGCATGGCATCTTCGCCGCGGTGCCCTACTGTATCGATTTGATCGGCGGGCCTTACATTGAAACGGATGAACGCGTGGTCAAGGCTTTCCGGCCGAAATCCGCGCAGAAACCCGCTACGTGAGGGATTCATTTGAGGTAAAAATGTGCCGCAGCGGTCGGTATTGGCGTTATTTTTATGTGGGAAATGCCGTTGTTATGCCGAATTGGTGTGATATGGCGATGCGTTCCAAAGCAGGAGTTATGCATGAAGTGCCCCAAATGCGGTTATGTACGTCAAGTATCAGACGAGGGACCGGAGTGGCAGTGCCCGGCCTGCAAAGTCGTCTATGCGAAAATCTTCCAGGCGCAAGAAGACGAAGCCAAGGCAAAGGCGGATGCCGAAGAAGCCCGCCGGCAAGAACGCGAGCGTCAATCTCCGTCGGCGCTATTGTTGCAAAGAGAACAAGAAGAATACGACGCGGGTGAAAGGCTCTGGCTAGCCGCGCGCGGGCAGAAAATAGTGATTTACTGCATCGTGCTCAATCTCTGCCTGGGCATTCTTTATGCTGCGCAGGTGGTGCCTATGCCCGACTGGGCGATGACGCTGTTGGACCTCGGGATTGTGCTCTATGCCGTGAGCGGGATTCTGAAAGTCTGCACCGGCCTGGGAAAAGGCCATGGGCAGAAAATCCTGTTCATCGTCTTGGCTTTCCTCCCGCTGATCGGCTTGATTGCGCTGGTTTACCTGAGCGTTCAGACCACCAAAATGCTGCGCGCGGCCGGGTGGGAAGTTGGTTTGCTCGGCGCCAAATTATGATTGGCAGCGAGTAGAGCCGCTCACAAACCCCTGCATGCTTCGACTTCGCGCAGAATGACCACGGATTGAGCGCAACCGAGACGAACGCGAATACGCCCCAAATTTTACTCAGAGCGCGGGGCGATCGGCTTGAGCGTGCGCTGAAACCGCTCCACGGGCGTCGCAAGCTGACGCCGCCTTTCCTGTTCGCGCCACCATGCACGCGCGCCAAGCAGCGCGACGAGAATCAAGCCGTAGCCAAACGGGGCGGTGATGTCACGCTTGACGAGCCACCAGTAATGCAGGATCGCGAGAATCCCAATCGCATACACGCTGCGGTGCAGCGATTGCCAGCGCCGGCCGCCGAGGCGGCGGACCATTGCGTTGCTTGAAGTCGCGGCAAGAGGAATCAGCAATACGAACGCCGCAAAACCGACCGTGATGAAGGGACGCTTGAGGATATCCTTCGCAATGCCGTGCCAATCGAAAAACTGATCGAGCCAGAAATAGGTCGTGGCATGCAGGCAGGCATAGAAGAAGGTAAACAGCCCGAACATGCGGCGCAGCCGAATCAGCCAATGCCAGCCGGTGAGCTTGCGCAGCGGCGTGATGGCGAGCGTAAGCAGGAGAAAGCGCAGCGTCCACTTGCCGCTTGCATGCGTGATGGCTTCAATCGGATTGGCGCCGAGCGCGTCCTGGAAAAATTTCCAGAGATACAGCGCGCACGGAAGCAGACAACAGATGAAGAGCAGCGCTTTGATCGCGAAAACCTGGCGCGACGAGAGTGTGCGGATGACTGCGAGCATTAAAAATACTTTCTTAGATCCATTCCGGCATAGAGCTGCGCGACCTGATCGGCGTAGCCGTTGAACATCAATGTCTTGCGTTTCAGAAACTCGCCGAGCCGGCGTTCGTTGGCCTGGCTCCAGCGCGGATGGTCGACTTCGGGATTCACGTTCGAATAGAAACCATAGGCTTCGGGATCGGCTTTGGTCCAGGTGGTCGCCGGTTGTTTGTCGACAAGCCGGATGCGAACGAGCGATTTTGCACTCTTGAAACCATATTTCCAAGGTACGACCACGCGCACCGGCGCGCCGTTCTGCGCCAGCAATTCCTCGCCGTAAAGGCCGAGCGTGAGCAAGGTCAGCGGATGCATCGCCTCATCGATGCGCAAGCCTTCGGTGTACGGCCAGTCGAGCACCGGGAAGCTGAGTCCCGGCATCGTGGCGCGGTCCGCCACCGTGGTGAACTCGACGTATTTGGCGCCCGCCAGGGGTTCGACCTGTTTGAGCAGCGTGGCGAGCGGATAGCCGTTCCACGGAATCACCATCGACCAGCCTTCGACGCAGCGCATGCGATAGATGCGCTCTTCGAGCGGCGCGAGTTTGAGTAGATCCTCGATCGCGAAGCTGCGCGGTTTGGCGCACAGACCCTCGATCCGCAAGGTCCAGGGACGGGTTTTGAACTGCCCCGAGTTTTCCGAAGGCGAATCCTTGCGCGTGCCGAATTCGTAATAGTTGTTGTAGCTCGCGATATTGATCAATGGCGTCGGCGTTTCGCTGGTTGAATACGAGCTCTTTTGAACGCCGGCAAGCTTATCGACGCCCCATGCCGGCAGTGCAAGCCCTATTCCGGCGAAGCCCGCCGCGCGCAGAAAATCGCGGCGGGCTTGATAGAGCGATTGCGGCGTGATTTCGGATGGTGCGATCGGATGCGCGAAGCGCCGGACGCGAATCAGCATGGTGATGTTTTCACTTTGTTCAGGGCGTTGCGGCGCGCCACATATTGTTGAAACCGTCGCCCTTGCGGTCGCCGGCGGCCATATCCTTACTCCAAAAATAGAGCGGCTTGCCTTTGTAGGCCCATTGCGATTTACCGTCATCGCGTTTGATGATCGTCCACGCGTTATGCGGCTTGGCGTCGGCATTGGCGTAAAACGGCGGCCAGTTTTTCGCGCAAGGGCCGTTGCAGGCGCTGTTGCCGTTGTGGGCAACGTCACGATCGAAGGTATACAGCGTCATGCCTCGCGTGGCGTCGGTCAATACGCCATCGTCAGTTTTGGCGGGGGCCGTTGCGGACCAAGGCATTGCGGCGCAGGCAGTCAGCAGAAAGAGGGATGCGGCCGTGGCGAATAGTGTTGGATGTGGCTGGCGCATAGGACGCCTCCATTACGCGGGTGGTTTCGCGTAGACACCTCACCGGCGATTTTTATCCGTTACAAGCTCAATTTTGCGTCGGGCCGGTTGTTTCCTGGCGCGCGATGCGCAGCGGCGCGAAGGCCCACTGTTTTTCCCACGCGGCGCGCACTAGGTTCGGATATTCCGGCCTGCCGAGGCTGCCGTTGTAGCGGCCAAGGGCGCGATACAAATCGCCTTTTTCGATGTCGAGGTAGTAGCGCAGAATCGTGCAGCCGTAGCGCAGATTGGTGCGCAGATGGAACAGATTCTGGTCGGGCGAGCCGATCTGGCGCACCCAGAACGGCATCACCTGCATGTAACCGCGCGCGCTGGCATTCGAGACGGCGTATTTCTTGAAGCCGCTTTCAACTTGAATCAGGCCGAGCACGAGCTGCGGATCGAGGCCCGCGCGCTGCGCTTCGTAATAAACGGTTTTGAGGAAGTCGATGCGTTCGCCGGTGTCCGGTATCCGTGTGACCAGCCGCTGCGACATTTCGCTGAGCCAGTTGATGCGTTCAGCGGGGCTCGGGAAACGCGGTTCGGGCGCGACGCGATCGCTGATCGCGCCATGCAGCGCGGCCTGCACGCTGGCCGAAAGCGCTTCCTCGCGCTGCGCGCCGGCGTGCGCAACGGAACAGAACAGCGCCGCGAACAGCGCGGCAAGACGGAAGCGGATAGGCTGCATTGTTTTATTTACGGCAGCAGACGCGATTTTATGAATGCCGCAAGCTCTGCCACGGCAATCTTGCTGGCTTCAGTGTCGCGCCGGCCCTGGTATTCCGCCAGACCTTCCTTCAGCCCGCGCTCGGAAAACACGACGCGGTGTGGCGCGCCGATCAATTCCCAGTCGGCGAACATCGCGCCGGGGCGTTCGCCGCGGTCGTCGAGCAGCACATCGATGCCCGCCGCGGCGAGTTCGGCGTACAGCGCATCCGCCGCGGCCTTGACTTCCGGCGTGCGCTCATAGCCGATCGGGCAGATGACGATCCGGAACGGCGCGATCGCATCGGGCCAGATGATGCCGCGCGCGTCGCAGCCTTGTTCGATCGCGGCGCCGAGAATCCGGGTCACGCCGATGCCGTAGCAGCCCATCGTGAAAGGCTTCGGTTTGCCGTCTTCGTCGAGGAAGGTGGCGTTCATTGCTTGCGAGTATTTTGTGCCGAGGTAGAACACATGGCCGACTTCGATGCCGCGCTGGATCGCGAGCTTGCCTTTGCCGTCGGGCGAAGGGTCGCCGGCGACGACATTGCGGATATCCGCCACCGCATCGGGCTCCGGCAGGTCGCGGCCCCAGTTGACGCCGGCGATGTGGAAATCGGGCTCGTTGGCGCCGGTGATGAAGTCGCTCATCTGCGCAACGGTGCGGTCGGCGATGATCTTGACTGGCTGCTTCAAACTGATCGGGCCGAGGTAGCCGGGCTTGCAGCCGAAGTGCGTGACGATTTCGGCCTCGGTTGCGAAACGGAATCCGTTGTCGAGCCCCGTGACTTTGCCGGCTTTGACTTCGTTCAGATCGTGGTCGCCGCGCACGAGCAGCAGCCAGACCGTGCTTTTGATGATCGCGCCGGACTCGTCCGTTTCATCGGTCGCGAGCACGAGCGATTTGACTGTGTTCGACAAGGCTGTACCGAGTAAGGTGGCGACATCCTCGCAGGTGCTCTTGCCTGGCGTTGGCGTTTTCTGCATCGCTTGCGCGGGCGCGGCGCGCCCGGCGAGCAAGGGCAGGGCTTCGGCGAGTTCGATGTTGGCGGCGTAGTCGGAATCGGGGCAGTAGATGATCGCGTCCTCGCCGGTGTCGGCGATGACTTGGAATTCGTGTGAGCGGTCGCCGCCGATCGCGCCGGTGTCGGCGGCGACGGCGCGGTAGGTCAGCCCCAGACGGTCGAAAATCCGGCAGTAGGCGGCATACATCGCGTCGTAGCTGCGGCCGGCGGCTTCCTCGTTGCGGTCGAACGAGTAGGCGTCCTTCATGATGAATTCGCGTCCGCGCATGATGCCGAAACGCGGGCGGCGCTCGTCGCGGAACTTGGTTTGAATCTGATAGAGATTTTTAGGCAGCGCGCGGTAGCTTTTGAGTTCGGCGCGCGCGATGTCGGTGACGACTTCCTCGGAGGTCGGCTGCATCGCGAAGTCGCGCCCATGGCGGTCTTTCAGGCGCAGCATCTCGGCGCCCATCTTGTCCCAGCGGCCGGTTTCCTGCCACAGCTCGGCGGGCTGCACGACCGGCATCGTCAGTTCGATCGCGCCGGCGCGGTTCATTTCCTCGCGGATGATGGTTTCGACTTTGCGGATCACGCGCAGACCCATCGGCATGTAGGTGTAAATGCCGGCGGAGAGTTTGCGGATCAAGCCGGCGCGCATCATCAGTTTGTGGCTGATGATTTCGGCGTCGGCGGGGGCTTCCTTGAGCGTGGAAATGAGGAATTGGCTTGCGCGCATGACGATGAGGACAAAAATTTCGATGAATTTTTAATTCTAACCCAGGGGCGTTCCGGCGATGCTGAGCGGGGGCCGCTTTCCTTCCGCTTTCTTTCAATTCCCCGCTGTGGAAGAATTCACATTAATTCAAGTATTCAGCAGGTGATTTCATGCTCGACCGGGACGGCTATCGGCCCAACGTCGGCATCATCCTGGCTAACGCACGTAACGAGGTTTTCTGGGGCAAACGGATTCGTGAGCATTCTTGGCAATTTCCCCAAGGCGGCATCAAGCAAGGGGAATCGCCGGAGCAGGCGATGTACCGCGAACTGCACGAAGAAGTGGGGTTGCGGCCGGAGCACGTGAAAATTCTCGGGCGTACGCGCGAGTGGCTACGGTATGACGTGCCCCGTCATTGGGTGAGGCGCGAATGGCGCAATACGTATCGCGGGCAGAAGCAGATTTGGTTTCTGCTCCGGCTCACGGGCAAAGATTCGAGCGTTTCCCTGCGCGCGACGAGCAAGCCGGAATTCGATGCCTGGCGCTGGTCGCAATTCTGGGTGCCGCTCGACGCAGTCATCGAATTCAAGCGGCAGGTGTATCGGCTGGCGCTGAACGAATTGGCTGAGATTCTCTTTCGCGGCGCGCCGCCGGTGCGCCCGTCGACTTATGTTCTGAGCCCGCCTGAGCCCGAGGATAAATTGGAGCAGCGTTGAACTCGACAGCGTCGCCTTGAGTCTATCCCGGCATGTGAATGTCTAACGGAGGTCAATATGGAGCGGGTGCGTTACCGGGCAATGCCAGAGTGCTCTCTGGGTGATGAAAAAGTCGCGCTGCCCAATCCCGGGCCGGCGCCGTCCGTAAAAATCGATTCGCCCGCCATCGAGGTGATGACCGACTTGCGGCATGTGCCTGCTGCGACGATTGCACCGGACGTTTCGCTTGAGCAGGCGCATCAGGCGATGATTCATCACGGCGTGCGTCTGCTTTTGGTGTGCGGGCAGGAGCGTCAGTTGGTCGGCGTCATCAGCGCTTCCGATTTGCTGGGCGAGCGCCCAATGCAGGTGGCCATCGAGCGGCATAGCCGGCGCGAAGAGCTGCGCGTCGAGGATGTGATGACGCCGCTTAAAGATATTGTGGCCGTTTCGGTATCCGACTTATTGAGCGCCGAGGTCGGACATGTGATCGAAACATTGCTGCGCGCCGGCCGGCAGCATGTGCTGGTCATCGAGCACGACGCGCGGAAACAGGCAATGGTGCGCGGCGTCATCTCCGCATCGCAAGTGGCGCGGCAGCTTGGCCTTCCGGTACAGCCCGAGGCCATCGCGCGCACGTTTGCCGAGATACAAATGGCGCTGAATTGAAGGGGATGCGCAACATGAATAGCCTGAATCTAATCAACGAATTCGACCGGGCTTTGCGCACGGTGTTCGCGCCGGCGCATTCAAGCCGGCCGACGCCGGGCGCCGATATGCCAGAAGCGGCGTTGAGCGAGGCGGACAAACGTCATGCAGCGGGGCTGATGCGCGTTAATCATGTTGGTGAAATCTGCGCGCAGGCGCTCTATCAAGGACAGGCGCTGACTTCGCGCGATCCGGCGGTCACCGCGGCCCTGCACCAGGCGGCGGAGGAAGAAACCGAACATCTGGCGTGGACCGAGCGGCGTTTGGCCGAGCTTGGCGCGCACAAGAGCCTGCTTAATCCGTTTTGGTACGCCGGCGCATTGGCGATGGGCGTGGCGGCGGGAAAGCTCGGGGATAAATGGAATCTGGGTTTCCTGGCCGAAACGGAACGCCAGGTTGAAGCGCATCTGGATAGCCATCTGGAGCATTTGCCCGAAACGGATGCGCGCTCGCGGGCGATTGTCGATCAAATGAAACAGGATGAAGCGAAACACGCGGAAACCGCGCTTGCTCTCGGCGCGGCCGAGTTACCGGCCCCGATACGCACCGCAATGCGCTTGATGTCGCGGGTGATGACGACGACTGCTTATCGCATTTAATGATCGGCCGCGCCTTCCATCGTGACAAAATGCCCGCCGCCAGTGCTTGCGAGAAAAGTCGCGTTATCGACCCATTTCACATTGCATTCCATGCGCGGGCTCTCCTGCGGGCAAGCATCCAAAACGGTCATTGTGACGGAGGCTGCGTTCGCTTCGATTGATTGCTGTGGTGCAATAAATTCCTCGTCCAGAAAGTTATGCTCGATTTCCTCTGTTGGCGCGGCGTTGTTTCTGTTACATAAAAAAATCATTGAAAACAATCAATTAGATGTGCATACGCATTGTTTGACATTGACGCAACAGATTTTAACCTCTTGGCGCTTCCTTTTCTTGCATTGCACAAGTTTTTTGTTCATAATGCAGTTGTACCGATTGATTCGGGCTGTATTCGAATCGATCTTGGTTTGTCTCCTCCACCCTCCTCCTTTGGTGTGGACTTGGCGCAGCTCAGTCGAGCTGCGTTTTTTTGTTTTTAAGGCTTGGATTTGACACGGCCTTAGCGCTGTATGTAGAATCTACGGCTTTCCGAATTGGGCCTGGAACTAGGTCCTAGAAGAATCAAAGGACACTCTCATGAGGACGTTTTCCGCCAAGCCGCACGAAGTTAAGCGTGATTGGTACGTGGTAGACGCGACCGACAAGGTTCTGGGCCGTATCGCCTCCGAAATCGCTCGTCGGCTGCGTGGTAAGCATAAAGCCATCTATACGCCGCACGTCGATACCGGTGATTTTATCGTGGTCGTCAACGTGGAAAAGCTGCGTGTCACCGGCGATAAGGCGTCGGACAAAAAATACTACCGTCACTCGGGCTATCCGGGCGGTATCTACGAAACCAACTTCGAGAAACTGCAGCAACGCTTCCCGGATCGTGTTTTGACCAATGCGGTCAAAGGCATGCTTCCAAAAGGGCCGCTTGGGTATGCGATGCTCAAAAAGCTCAAGTGTTACGCTGGCGCTCAGCATCCGCATAGCGCCCAACAACCGCAGGCCCTCGAAATCTAATCCGGAGCGAAGTCATGGCTTTCCCGAACAACCACAACTACGGTACGGGGCGTCGCAAGACTGCGGTGGCTCGTGTGTTCCTCAAGCCGGGTTCCGGCGCTATCACGGTCAACGGGAAGCCGCTGGACGTGTTTTTTTCGCGTGAGACGGGCCGCATGATCGTCCGCCAGCCGCTTGAGTTGACTGAAACGCTTGGCAGATTCGATATTCAGGTGAATGTCGATGGCGGCGGCGAATCCGGTCAAGCCGGCGCCGTGCGCCACGGGATTACCCGCGCATTGATCGAATACGATGCTGAGCTGAAGGCTCCGCTGAAGAAAGCCGGTTTCGTGACGCGCGATGCGCGTGAAGTCGAGCGTAAGAAGGTCGGCTTGCACGGCGCACGTCGCCGCAAGCAGTTCTCCAAGCGCTGACGAGAACGTTTGCCCGATTCAAAAAGCCCGCGTGTTCGCGGGCTTTTTGTTTGCTGCTTTCCTGTTGCAGGAAAAAATAAAAAAGCCGTGTTCATACACGGCCTTGAATTGAGTGAGTCACCCCAACTTGAAAGTTGGGGCTTCCTCGCCACGAACTGGAGGCGCCTTTGGCGCCAATAACGTTTGTCTCGCAAAGCCCCACCATGACTGGCGGGGCTTGCGCTCAACCCGTGGTCAATCCCGGTTTTAAACAGGATCGGTATGCTTATCGCGCTCGATCAACGCATAGGCGCTGTGATTGTGAATCGACTCGAAGTTCTCTGATTCGACGATGTAGCTGTAAATGCGTTTTTCCGCATTGAGTACGCCTGCGACATCGCGGACCATATCTTCAACGAATTTCGGGTTGTCATAGGCGCGCTCCGTGACGAACTTTTCGTCCGGACGCTTCAAGAGGCCGAATAGCTCGCAAGACGCTTGCGCCTCGACCATATCGACCACGTCTTCGATCCAGACAAGATCGGTCGTCTTGACGGTGACCGTGACATGCGAGCGCTGGTTATGCGCGCCGCGTTCGGAAATTTTCTTCGAACAGGGGCACAGGCTGGTGACTGGAACCACGACTTTCATCGTGAACTCGCATTCGCCGCTCGGCAGGATTTCTCCCGTGAAAGTGACCTCGTAATCCATCAAGCTTTTGACGCCGGAAACAGGCGCTGATTTATTGATGAAATAGGGGAAGGTCATTTCGATGTGGCCGGTTTTTGCCTCAAGCCGGTGGATCATTTCGCGCAGCATCGGCTCGAATGACTCGACGGAGATTTCGGTTTCATGCCCGTTGAGAATTTCAACGAAGCGGGACATGTGCGTGCCTTTGAAATTATGCGGCAGGCCCACATACATGTTGAACATCGCGACCGTGTGCTGGATGCCGCCGGTGCGGTCGGCGACTTTGACGGGATGCCGAATCGATTTGATACCGACTTTATCGATGGCCAAATGGCGACGATCTTCGCTGCTTTGCACATCTGGCATGATTGCCGCGCGCGCACTAGGGCTGTTCATACGTTTCTTTCCTGATGCCGGCGCCGAAGCCGTAAGGATGGAGCCTGTGCGACTGGCTAGGCGGCGTCTGTTGTGGGGAGATGAGCGCATTGCGCCAAGATTCAAGCTCGAATCCTAACGTTCCCGACTAATATGCTCAACTATTAATGATATAGCCTGACGCTACTACCGTGCCTTGATTCGCTCGACAATCTTTTGGGCGCTTAGACCAACCGCCTCCATGAGTTGGTTCTGATCTCCATGATCAATGAAAACGTCCGGCAATCCAAGGCGCAGAAGCGGCTTTGCGAGCCCTGCCTCTTCAAGCACCCGCGCGACTTCCGAGCCAGCCCCGCCAATCACGGCATTCTCTTCGAGTGTAACGATGAGATCGTGTGAGCGGGCGAGTTCCAGAATCAGCGCTTGATCGAGCGGTTTTACAAAGCGCATGTTGGCGACGCTGGCGTTTAATTCCTCGCCCGCGCTGAGGGCGGGGGCGAGCATGCTGCCGAACGCGAGCAGTGCGATGCGGCTGCCTTGCCTGCGAATTTCACCACGGCCTATCGGGAGTGTCGTCAGGCCCGGTTCCGGCGTGACGCCCATGCCCGCTCCGCGGGGATAGCGGACCGCACTGGGGCCGTCATGGTAGTACGCGGTGCTGAACATCTTGCGGCACTCGTTTTCGTCCGCGGGCGCCATGATCAGCATGTTCGGAATGCAGAGCAGGTAGGATAAATCGAAGGCGCCATGATGCGTTGCGCCGTCCGCGCCGACCAGGCCGCCGCGGTCGATGGCGAGCATGACGGGCAGATTTTGCAGCGCGATGTCGTGGATCAGCTGATCGTAAGCGCGCTGCAGAAAGGTGGAATAGATGGCGACGACCGGCTTGACGCCTTCGCAGGCCATGCCCGCGGCGAAGGTCAGCGCATGCTGTTCGGCAATCCCGACATCAAAGTAGCGTTCGGGAAACTCTTGCGCAAAGCGGACCAGGCCGGAACCTTCTCCCATGGCGGGCGTGATTCCGACCAAGTGCTTGTCGACGGCGGCCATGTCGCATAACCAATCGCTGAAAACCTGCGTATAGGTGGGTTTCCCGGCGTTTTTGCCGGCGGATTGGATGCCCGCTGTGTAGTCGAATTTCGAGACGCCGTGATACAGAACCGGGTCCGCTTCGGCAAGCTTATAGCCTTGGCCTTTGCAGGTGACGACATGCAGAAAGAGTGGGCCATGCAGATTTTTGAGGTTCTGTAGCGTGGGGATCAGGGTATCGAGATCGTGTCCGTCGATGGGGCCGATGTAGTTGAAGCCGAATTCTTCGAACAAGGTGCCGGGCGTGATCATGCCTTTGACATGCTCTTCGACCCGCTTGGCGAATTCGAGCATGCTCGGCGCGACGCGCAGCACTTTTTCTCCCGCGCGCCGGGCGGCGTTGAAGGTTCGCCCCGAAAGCAGGCGCGCGAGAATATTCGTTAAGGCGCCTACGGGCGGAGAAATCGACATCTCATTGTCGTTCAGGATGACGAGCAAGTCGGCGTCGATGACCCCCGCATTGTTCAATGCTTCAAAAGCCATGCCGGCGCTCATCGCGCCATCGCCAATGACTGCGATCGATTGACGCGCGACGCCTTCTTGGCGCGCTGCAACGGCCATGCCGAGCGCGGCGGAAATCGAAGTAGAGCTGTGCGCCGTGCCGAAGGTATCGTAGGGGCTTTCGTTACGCCGTGGAAAACCGGAGATCCCGCCGAACTGACGCAGACCGGCCATGGCTTGGCGCCGGCCGGTCAGGATTTTGTGACCATAGGTCTGATGGCCGACGTCCCACACGATCCGGTCTTCCGGTGTGTTGAAGACGTAATGCAGTGCGATGCTCAATTCGACCGTGCCAAGGTTGGAGGAGAGATGCCCCCCGGTGCGTGAGACGGATTCGATCAGGAATGCGCGCAATTCGTCGGCAAGCGGGTTGAGGTCTTTGCGCTCGAAACGGCGCAGATCGGCTGGAGAATCGATGCGTTCGAGCAGTGGATACTTGCTCATTGGTGACAAGGGTCCTGAGAAGTTCGCTTAGAAAGAGCGGTCAACGATGAAATCGGTCAGTTCGCGCAGACGCTGCGCCGATGCGCCAAAATCCGCGAGCGCGGCGTGCGCCTGAGTGCGCAGTTCGGCTGCGAGCACATGCGCTTCCGCCGCGCCTAGAAGGGTAACGTAGGTTGGCTTGTTATGGGCGGCGTCTTTGCCTGCGGTTTTGCCGAGTGTGGCGGTGTCGGCTTCCGCGTCGAGAATATCGTCGACAACCTGAAACAGCAGCCCGATGGTTTTGCCGAAACGGTCCAGCGCTTCCAACTGGGGCGGATCGATTTCTCCGCACAGCGCGCCGAGCAGCACCGCGGAGCGAATCAATGCGCCGGTCTTGTGCAAGTGCATGAACTCAAGCTCTGCGCGGCTGATCTGAAGGCCGACGGCGCTGAGGTCGAGGGCCTGGCCGCCGGCCATGCCGCGCGAGCCGGATGCGCGGGCCAAATGCTCGATCATGATGAGCTGACGCGCGGCATCGTTAACCAGGCCCGCTTCGGCGAGGAGCTGAAAGGCGAGCGTTTGCAAAGCATCGCCAACGAGCAGAGCGGTCGCATCGTCGAATTCGACATGCACGGTCGGTTTGCCGCGGCGCAGGGTATCGTCATCCATGCAGGGCAGGTCATCGTGTACAAGCGAGTACACGTGGATCAATTCGAGCGCGCAGGCAACCGTATCGAGCGCCGTTGGCGCGGCGTTGGTTATCTCGCCACTCGCGAATACAAGTAACGGCCGCACACGTTTGCCGCCGCCGAGCGTGGCGTAGCGCATTGCTTCATGCAGGCGTTGCGGGGCAATATGTACGGCGGGTAAACGCTGTTCAAGCGCGGCTTCGATTTGATTCTGTCGGGCACGCATCCAAGCGCCGAGTCCATGCTCACTCATGTTTCCGGGGTCTCGCCAAATGTCTCTTTGAAGGGTTTTAATTGATTGTTTTCAAGGATCTGAATTTTACGTTCGGCATCGCCGAGCGTCTCTTCACAGAAGCGCAGAAGTTTGATTCCGCGCTCATATTGCGCGATAGCCTGTTCGAGCGGTAAATCAGGCGATTCCATGGCGCCGACAATGGCTTCGAGTTCGGCGATGGCGGATTCGAACGATTTGGGTTTATCACTGGTTTTGGACATGGAAACGGTGGGTGGCTGTGTGCCATTCTTAATTGGGCGGCGGAGGTATCATGCCCGATAGGGCAGGCTTCCCGTAGGTTTTTGTTTTTATTATACTTTAATACTTTTCACCTGGCTTTTCCCTGGTTATGGAGGAGGGGTGGTGATGTCGGATATCACAACTCGAAATCGACTTGCTCCGGCAGCTTCGCAGTTGCCTGTTACTTGGTATTTTGATGAAGAAGTTTTCGCATGGGAGAAACAACTCATCTTCGATGCCGGGTCGGGGTATGTCGGTCATGAGTTGATGGTTCCCGAAGCGCTCGATTACCGCTCGACGGAATGGCTGGATCATGCGCGTTTGATCGTGCGCGATGAGGATCGCGCCTGTTGGTCGATGTCGAATATTTGCCGCCACCGACAGGCCGTCATGCTCCAGGGAACGGGTAAAGCGGACAATATCGTCTGTCCGATTCATCGCTGGACCTACGATGCGCAAGGACAATTGATCGGCGCGCCGCATTTTTCGGAACAGCCCTGCATGCGTTTGGATAGGGCAAAGCTTGAGTCGTGGAAAGGGCTTTTGTTCAAAGGACCACGTTCGGCCAATGCGGATTTGGCAGGCATGCATTTGGCTGAACAGATTGATTTTTCAGGTTATGTGCTCGGCCACCTTGAAGTTCACGAATGCAACTACAACTGGAAAACCTTCATCGAGGTTTACCTTGAGGATTACCATGTGGCGCCTTTCCACCCGGGGCTGGGGAATTTCGTCACCTGCGACGATTTGACCTGGCAGTTTGGCGAATGGTATTCCGTCCAGCGTGTCGGCATTACCAATCTTCAGAAGGCGGGCTCTGCGGTTTATGCGAAATGGCAGAAGGTCGTACTCGATTTTTACAATGGCCAACTGCCGCGGCATGGCGCGATTTGGCTGACGTATTACCCGAATGTGATGGTCGAGTGGTATCCGCATGTGCTCGTTGTGAGCAGCTTGATTCCGCGTTCGGTGCATCAGACGACGAATGTCGTCGAGTTCTATTACCCCGAAGAGATTGCCGCCTTCGAGCCCGAATTCGTTCAGGCCGAGCAGGCTGCTTATATGGAAACCTGCATCGAGGACGATGAGATCGGCGAGCGCATGGATCGGGGGCGACTTGCTTTGCTGCGCGAGGGGCGTAACGAGGTCGGTCCTTACCAAAGCCCAATGGAAGATGGCATGCAGCACTTCCATGAGTTCTATCGCCGGATCATGGCGGGGCATTTGCCTTAAGAACCTGTTCATAATCTTACTGCGAGGCTGTGATCGGAGCTCATGCGCTGCTCGGAATCCTCATTTATCACTCATAAACTCCGGTTCCTGAGCTGCTCTTCGCCCCGCTGCCAGCCTCTCGTGACAGATTTTGAATAGGTTCTAAGCGGTTTCGTAGCACCCAATAAAAAAACCCGCCGAGTATTTCGGCGGGTTTTTTATTTGGGGAACGAGACTGACTTAGTGTTTGGTGCCTTGCAAGTTGATTTCGACGCGGCGATCGGCCTTCAAGCACTCAACAAGTTTCGTATTGGTGCGGTTCTCTGGATCTTGGCGCGGGCACTGGCTGATTGGCTGTGAGGCGCCTTTGCCTTCGACGCGAATTTTGCTGCCATCCATGCCGCGGCTGATGAGGTAATCGCGCACGGCTGCGGCACGCTGTTCCGACAGACGTTGGTTGAATTCCGCCGAACCTATGCGGTCGGTATGGCCGACGACGGTGACGGACTCAATCGTAAAGTTGGCGGCTTCGCTGACGAACCTGCTGAGCTCTCCGGCGGCACTAGGATGGATTTGTGCCTGGCCGTAAGCGAACAGAGTATCCGTTTGTGCCTTGAAGCTCATCGCCGGAGCGGCGGCTGGGGCGGCAGGGGTTGCTGCTAGCGGCATGCGTGCGGGCCGATCCTTCATTGCGCCAGCGGTATCGAGCGGTGGCGTGACATAAACTTGATCGGCACAGTTCGCGGCTTCGTCTTCCGCTGGACCTTCTTTACTGTCCTCTGGCGGGGCTTCTTTCGCCATCGGCGCAAGTTGGAGTGCGGGCAAAAGGCCATGAGAAGCGGCCAGAACACGATATTTCGCGACTTCACGGTTATACCGATTGGCCACTGCCGCGCGGCGCGCTTCGAAAAGCTCGTTTTCGGTGTCGAGCAAGTCAAGCAGTGTGCGCTGGCCGATATCGAACTGCTGACGGTATGCATCGCGTACTTTGGCGGTCGACAGGGCGTGCTGATCCAGGTACTGCTGCTGCTCTGTGAGCGCTTTCAGATCATTCAATGCAATCGTTGCGGTTTGAGTGACGTCACGGCAGGTTTTGTCGCGCAGATCGACGGCTGCGTAATACATCTCATTGGCCTGACGGATTCGGGCCGAGTCAGAACCGCCATTGAAGAGGTTGTAGTTGAGCACGACACGCGCTGAGCTGTCGTTGTAATTGCCGGAAATGCCATAGCGGTTGCGATCCCAGCTTTGCCCGAGCTGAAGTTCCACATTCGGCATCATGTTGGCACGCCGGACATCCGTTGCCGAACGTGCGCTACGCAGACCTGCAACGGTTGAACGGAAGGCCGGATTGGCAGAAACGATGCCTGGTAAGGGATTTCCCTTGGGCAGCGGAACCTCGACTTCAGGTAGATCTGCCAGGCTGTCCGGAGGGATCTCGCCGACAAGTCGCTTATAGCGTTGGATGACATCATGCAGGTTGGAGGTCTCTGTCAGCCAATTCGATTGTGCCAGTGCGAGACGGCCCGCGGCTTGTTCGAGGTCGGCACGACGGCCGACGCCCGCTTTGACGCGGTCTTCAATTTGGCCGAATACTTCTTTATGGGTCGCCCAGTTGTCGCTTGCTAATTCGACAAGGCGTCGATAGCGCAATATATCGGCATAGGCTTGGCTCGCCGCGAGCGCGATGTCATCCGACGTGCTGAGCAGATCGTAGTAACTGGAAAGCTTGGCGTAACCCAAACGGTTGACCTCGTTAGAGGTTGCAAAACCGTCGAAGAGAATCTGGCGCAGGGTGATTGATGCACTGGGATGATTGAACCAGCTTCCATTCGAGCTGTAGGCAGCAGCGGGCGGATAGTCTTCACGCTCACTGCCATACGCCGCTTGCGCATCAACTTTTGGCAGCCAATTGCCGCGGGCCGCGCTTTGTTCGTTCTCAGCCGCGCGCATCGTGTGATAACGCGCCATGACTTCCGGGTTTTGCATGATGGCTTTTTCGACGGCCTGCTGAACCGTGTTGTCGACTGCAAAAGCTTGAGCACCCGGTAGCGTAAGCGCTACGACGCATACCAGTTTTTTCAGATCATTTCTCATATCTCTTCCTTGAAGGCTGCCATCCGCCTGAAACTCTATTTGGCGGTGCCTGGTTTATTACTAACCTTATTATTCCTGTACCAGAAAGATTGGCAATATTTTCCTTTTGGGGTGTGTGAGGCTTCACGCATGTTGGCCTATATTCTAAACGGCGTCTTGGATTTTTGATCGATAAATGAGGTTGACTCTGGCAATTTGCGTCTGCGTCTTTACGCCATAGTGCCTTAAAGGTGGAAATCCCTTCTTTGAAACCGTCTGTTCGCATACCTTCTGAATTTTGTACTACTGGCTTGTCTCGCAGAACTTTTTTGTCGCGAGGGGTGGTAGGGCTGTTGTTTTTTAGTTTACAGCCATGGGTATTAGGGGCTGTCGATGAAGCACAGATGCTGGCGAGCGTTGGAAAACGTTTTGGCGCGCGCGGGCAAGCCGCGGTGCGGGATTGGCGGCAGCTGATGAGCACTCTGGGCGGGCGTAGCGAAAGTGACCAACTAAAACAGATCAATGACTATTTCAATCGTCGGATTCGGTTCGCGAGTGATCTCGAGGTTTGGGGGCTGGACGATTATTGGGCGACGCCGCTTGAAGTATTGGGGGCTGGGGCGGGCGATTGCGAGGATTACGTAATAGCTAAATTTTTCAGCCTGCGTGAATTAGGAGTCGATCCACGCAAGCTACGTCTGATTTATGTTCGTGCCCAAATCGGTGGTGCATCGAGTAGTATTTCCCAAGCGCATATGGTGTTGGGGTATTACACAACGCCAGATGCTCAACCCTTGGTTTTAGACAATCTGATTGGAGAAATCCGTCCTGCGCAGCAGCGTCCTGATTTGACCCCGGTTTTCAGCTTCAATAACGAAGGGGTCTATGCCGGTGGAGCGGTGAGTTCCATTGAACGAATTACGCGTTGGAAAGATTTACTCATCAGAATGAGAGCCGAGGGGTATCTTCCGCAATAAAAAGGAATGCTGCATGTCGCTCCTGCGTCAATTATGGATCACGGTTATCGTTGCGAGTCTGATAGCGCTCCTCGGTAGTATTGGTGTCAGTCTGTATACCGCACGTAGTTATCTCGAACAGCAACTGCTTGCTCAAGGTTCCGACGCGGCAGCGGCGCTTGCGCTTTCGATGTCGCAACACCCATCGGATGACACGACCGTTGAATTGATGGTGACGGCACTATTCGATTCTGGTCATTTTGAATTGGTCCGTTATATGGACCAAGCCGGCAAAATTGTCATAGAGCGTCGTAGCGATGCGCCTCCGAGCGCAGCTCCTGCCTGGTTTGCACATTTGGCAAATCTTAGCGCACGGCCAGGAACTGCATTCGTATCGCACGGTTGGAGTCAGAGTGGCAGCGTAACCGTTGTCGCGCATAAGCGTTTTGCCTATGACGCTTTGTGGCGAGGCACGCTTCAGCTTCTTGGTCTGATGATTGTGTTGGCTGTGTTGTGGGGGCTGGCGATGAATTTCGTCATGCGCTGGTTGCGCCGGCCGATCGATCAAATGGTGCAGCAAGCCAATGCAATTGGAGCGCGGCGCTTCATCACCGTTGAAGAGCCACGTGTGATTGAGTTGCGGGTTGCCGTTCGAGCGCTGAATTTAATGGTCGAGCAGGTTCGGACGATGTTCTCCGAGCAGGCGAATCGTATCGAAGAGTTGCGCACGGAAGCGAATCGCGATGCTTTAACGCAGTTGCCCAACCGAGGTTTCTTCGTCGGTCGTTTGCGTGATGAGCTGGGAGACGAATCCGCGGCGCCAAATGGAGCGCTTGCCTTGGTGCGTTTGGCGAATCTGGGGCAAATCAACCGCCACCTGGGACGCGAACGTACCGATGCGCTGATTAAAGCGACCGCCGACATTTTGTGTCATGCCGCGGCGGAAGAAAGCGATCATTTCATTGCGCGTTTGAACGGATCCGATTTTGCCTGGTTGATGCCGGGGGCGGAGCCGGAGTGGGTACGCCGACATGCTGCGGCGATAGCTCGCGCATTGGAAGCCTTGCGTCAACAGGGGCAGGCTGAAGACAGTCCCGTTGGCTTCGTCGGCTTTACGTTGTTCACGCGCGGCGATGAATTAGGCAGTGTGCTAAGCTGTGCCGATATGGCATTGATGCGTGCCGAGCGGGGTGAGGAGCCCGAACCCGTTACGAGTGCTCACGGTGCACCCTTGGCGGCGCGCTCCCAGAATGAATGGCGGGCGTTGCTTTCCGGGGCGATTCGCAATCGCAGTTTTGCGTTGGCTACTTTCCCCGTCGCACATATCGACGGAAGTATTTGGCATGAAGAGGCGATGATGCGGATGCGGGCTCCCGATGACGGAGCACCTTGGACCGCAGGGCAGTTCATGCCGGCGGCGGATCGGCTCGGCATGACGGCCGATCTTGATTTGCTGGCCATCGAGCTTGCGATGCAGCGTCTGGCTCATTCGGATGCTTCCATAGCGGTCAATCTTTCGCCGATTTCCCTACTTGATCTCAAATTCCGCGAAGGCGTACAGAAACTTCTCGCCACGGCGCCGGCCGCGGCAGGCAGATTGTGGGTGGAGGTTTCCGAGTACGGGCTCGATCAAGGCTTGTCCGGGCTTGCCGCGATCGCGCCAATTCTTTCGCGATACGGCTGCAAATTGGGTATCGAACATTTCGGCCGTCATTTTTCCGCCATTCCACGGCTCTATGCCCAGCGCGTCGACTATCTAAAAATTGATGGCAGCTTTGTGGCCGGGATTGAGGAAAACGCAGGTAATCAGCGTTTGATCAAGGCGATTGTTGATGTCGCGGGAGGGCTCGATATTGTCGTGCTGGCCGAACGCGTACATAACGAAGCCGAATGGGAAACGCTGAATGAGCTTGGGGTGGCCGGTCTCACGGGGCCTGTGGTAACGGAACGTTTGCGCAAACCTTGAGGTATAAGAACCTGCTCAGAGTTTGTCGCGAGAGGCTGTAATGCCACGAGTTTGGGGTATCTTCGCTGCCCTAAGGTTTGTCTCACTTGCACTCGACTCGCGGTGAGTCAGCCCAACTTGAAAGTTGGGGCTTCCTCGCCACAGATTGGAGGCGCCTTCGGCGCCAGTAACGTTTGTTTTGCTGACCTCGCCATGAATGGCGAGGCTTACGCTCAACCCGTGGTCATTCTGCGCAGAGCGAAGCGCAGTCGCAGAATCCACTATCGGAGGACAAATGGATTCTGCGACTTCGCGCAGAATGACGGCGTGGGGGCGGGAAGGTTTGGAACCTGTTCATAATCTTGCCGCGAGTGTGGCAACTGAGTGCGAGTAGCGCATGAGCCCCGCTCATAGCCTCGCAGGCAAGATTTTACTAACAGGCTCTAAAAAAGCCCGGGTGACGATGCATTGCCACCCGGGCTTTTCCTTTTTGCTGACTTAGTTAGTCAGTGTGCAGTTTTTGGTTCATCAACATGTTCTGGATAATCTGGGTATCGGTGTGCAGGCTGCCACCGTCCGTCAGATCCACGCCTTGCAACACGATTTTCTGATCGACAGCTCCCGCGTTGTAGCCCTGCGAGAAGCCTCCCGAAGAGCTGATATCGATGACTGCATCATTGCCGTGCTGCTCGACATGCAGATAGCTCGTGAGATTGCCAATGTCGTCGTTGCCGCCGGTATGGTTTTCTCCCTGTAGCAGATCGCGCAGATCGAGCGCATCGTGTTTACCGCCCTGGCCGAAGTCGGTGATCGTATCGATGGCCGGAGTTCCGGCCTTTCCTTGATCGCCGAGATGCCAGACGAAGGTGTTGTTGCCGAGTCCGCCCGTCATGACATCATTGCCTGGCCCGCCAACCAGCACATCGTTACCGGCGCCACCGATCAGGTGATCGTTGCCGCCGTGGCCAACCAATGTGTGATCGTGCTTGTCCCCGCTTACGAGCAGTGTAGCGTGATCGGTCGTAGCCTCCAGCCTTGCTTCACCCGTGACGGCGCCGTTGAGCAGCGTGTCCGCGGTGACGATGTTCAGATAGCTCGTGGTGTCATGCGTTTCGCCATTCACGGTATTCGTCGCGGTGAAAGCCAAGGTTGCAGAACCATCCGGGCCGGCGTTGTCGATCTGAAGACTGTCCAGCGTCCAGCCGGTCAGATCGATAGGCGTGGAATTGTCCGTGCTTGTGACCGAATGCCCATGTCCATCGCTGATCACCATGCCTGTATCCAGACCGCTGACCGACACAGCCGTGTAATCCGTCGCGCTGACCTGGAAGTGGAGCGAGTGACCATCGTTGGCGATCACCGTATTTTCGTAGCCGTTACCGGTTGTCGTACCCGATACAGTCAATGTGGGCGTAACTGCTTCATTGGATGGAGAGGTCTGACCAAAGGCCGCGGAAGCATCCACCAAGCTCAGGTCGGCGTCCGTTAGTGCGATAGTGGCGGGCGATGGGTTCTGTCCAACGATAACGGTGACGTTGGCCGTTGCGCTGCCGTCGATACCATCGCTGACGGTATAGGTGAATATCTCAGTGCCGGAGTAGCCCGAGGCGGGCGTGAAGACCAAGGTGCCGTCGTGGACGCCATCATTAACGAGGGTCACCGTACCGTTGCCGTCCGTGAGGGTGACCTTCCCGCCCGGGGCAATATCCTGGCCGTCGACCTGGGTGACGTGCAGCGGATCGCCATCCGGATCTTTGGCGATAGCCAGCACATTGATGTAATTGGTCGACTGCTCGAATGAGGTGCGGGCGCTGGTGTCGGCAGCGACGGGCGGCTGCCCGACGGTAACGGTGACGCCGGCTGTGGCACTGCCGTCGACGCCATCGTCGATGGTGTAGGTGAAGTGCGCATCGCCATGATAGTCCTGGCTAGGCGTGAAGGTCAGGGTGCCGTCGTCATTGAGGGTCACGGTGCCGCTGCCGTCTTTGAGGGTGACCATCTCGCCCGGGGCAATGGGTTGGTCGTCGACCTGGGTGATGTGCAGATCATTGCCGTCCGGATCTTTGTCGTTGTCCAGCACAGGGATATCGACCGGTTTGTTGTATGGAGCGCGAGCGGTATCGTCGACGGCGACGGGCAACTGCCCGACGGTGACGGTGACGCCGGCTGTGGCTGTGCCGTCGACGCCATCGTCGATGGTGTAGTTGAAGTACGCATCGCCGTGATAGCCCGGATCGGGCGTGAAGGTCAGGGTGTTGTCGGCATTGAGGGTGACCTTGCCGTTGTCAACATCCACCGTCTGGCCGGGGAGAATGTCCTGGCCGTTAATCTGGGT
>WQYQ01000007.1 GCA_009781175.1 Betaproteobacteria bacterium | reverse complement strand
TCGCACGCTGCGTAGCAGCGGCTCAATCTGTGCAAACTTCTCTCGACTGATGTCGCTGGCGTATTTCTTTTTCGTCATCCCCGAATTCTCGGCAATTACGAAAAGATCGTAAACCGGTTCTTACAACAATGGCTGGAACCCGCAGATCGGTTTTTCCTCTGAAACTGGGGAGAACTACATACTCCCGGATCGTTTTGCACTGCACAAACGGCGTAAACTAGACTAAAAGTCTTATGCCGGTTTAGTTGTTCGTATTGCAAGCGAAATTCGATCATGAATGCACCTATTTCTCAGGGAACCATGCGAGTCATCGACGGCGTTGAGCGCGTGTTCTATGACGGCTATTGGATCAAGTCCTACGTCGCGCCCGCCGATTCGTTGCAGGCGAAAAAGCGCTTGATCGAAGCACTGACGCGGCGGCTTTTCAACCATGTCGAGCACGGGCTCAATGTTCCCGGCCAGCGGCTTGGCGAAGCGCGGCGCTCATGGGAGACGGAGACTGACCCGGAGCGTCGGCGTGTCAAGGGGGCGATGCTGGCGGGCGCGTTGTTCAACCGCGCAACCTATATTTTTACCAAGCTGGTCGAATTGCAGGCCGGGGGCGTCGAGATCGATTACGACAATGGCTTGATGCGCGAATGCGGCGCGTGTCTGCAAGAGGCGTTGGAGCTTGGCAAGACCGTGCTGCACCGCAGCGGCGACGAGGGAATCGACGAACTTTGGGGCGAACCTTTCAAAGCGTTTTCGATTCCGGTCGAAGCCTTTTACGAAAGCCGCTACATCAAGATTGCGCAAACGATGCACGCCATCGATCGGCTCGTTGCGGTGCTTGAAAAAACCTTTGCCAAACGCCCCGGCTATGCAGCCTTGTCTCCCCTGGTCCATGCCTTCGCCGAAGCGGCCAAAGTGAAGTGCGAAACGCTGCGTACCGATGCGGATATTTTCGATGTGTGGTCGAGTTTCGCGGTGGCGGGCGAAAAACTGCATGCGTTCGCGCCGGAACTCCGGCTTGATGCGAGCGATACTGAAGTGCTCGAAACGGAGCATGCCCAGCGCCTCGTGCGACTGGCGAGAAATCTGGTGAGCTACATGGCGCGCGCGCGCGTGCCAATGCCCAAAAGCACGACGGAATTTGAAATGCGTTGCGAGCTTTGGCGCCAGCGCTATCCTGAAACAGCGCTGGCTACCTATCGCGCATAAAACGAAACGCTATCTGCGCTTCTTCGGTTCGGAAAACGTTTTGGCAAAGGTTTTTTTGCCTTTGAATTCCCTGCCTTGCGCAGGTCTGTCGCCGTATTCCTTGCGCGTTGCCGCCTCGCCTTGCCCACTGCCTGGGCGCCGCGTGCGGGGCGTTTGATGGGCCTCGTCCTTTTCGACGAAGGGGCGCAGGCCAAGCGCTTGTTGGCGGATTTTGATGCGTTTGAGCT
This sequence comes from Betaproteobacteria bacterium, assembly GCA_009781175.1. Classification (GTDB taxonomy): domain Bacteria; phylum Pseudomonadota; class Gammaproteobacteria; order Burkholderiales; family Rhodocyclaceae; genus Niveibacterium. The sequence goes on along the minus strand of WQYQ01000007.1, from coordinate 145,084 downwards.
GATCCAGGGTACCCGCGGCCAGATTGGCGGGCAGTTCGACGATGCTGAAACGGTCGAATAAATTGATCTGCCCGATGCTGCGGCCTTCGATCCCGCCTTCGTTGGCCAGCGCGCCGACAATTTCTTTCGGCATGACGCCATGCTGGCGGCCTAGCCCGATCCAGTAACGCGCCAGTTTGCCGTCGGAGAACGCGCGGCGGCGTTCGAGAATTTCGCCGCGGTTTTCGCGTGCGGGCTTTTCGCGCGCGGGCGGATGCGCCGGCTCATCGGGATAGTCGTCGACGCTCAACTGCAATGGCCGTTCGCGCTGAGCAAGGAAAGCCAGGGCTGCCGCGATATCTTGCAGTGGGATTTCGTCTGCATCTTCCAGTTGTTCGACAACGTTGCGGAAAAAGTCGAGCGACTCCTCGGCGAGCACTTCCTGAACCTGCTGTTTGAATTGAGCGATCCTGCGGTCGGCCAGATCGGCGCGTGTTGGCAGGCGGATCGGCTCGATCGTTTGCCGGGTTGCGCGTTCGATTGCGCGCAGCATGCGAATTTCGCGCGGTGCGACGAAGAGGATTGCCGTGCCGCTGCGCCCGGCGCGGCCGGTGCGGCCGATCCGATGCACATAGGCTTCGGTGTCGTAGGGAATGTCGTAGTTGATGACATGCGAAATCCGCGGCACATCGATGCCGCGCGCCGCAACGTCGGTCGCGACGACAATATCCAGGCCGCCGTTCTTGAGCTGCTCGATGACGCGCTCGCGCAGGCCCTGAGTCATATCGCCGTTGAGCGCCGCAACCGCATAGCCGCGCGCTTCGAGTTTCTGCGCGAGTTCTTCCGTCGCAAGCTTGGTGCGGACGAAAACGATGGCGGCGTCAAAGTCGTTTTCGGCTTCGAGGATGCGTGTCAGCGCATCGAGTTTGTCGATGCCGCGCACGCTCCAGTAACGCTGAGTGATCGAGGAAACGGTCGTGGTCGCGGCGCGGATTTTGACTTCGCGCGGTGCACGCAGATAACGATGCGCGACACGCCGGATCTGCTCCGGCATGGTGGCCGAGAACAGCGCGGTCTGGCGTTCGTTGGGCGTGTGTTCGAGGATCCATTCGACATCGTCGATGAAGCCCATGCGCAGCATCTCGTCGGCCTCGTCGAGGACGATTGCGCGCAGTTGGCCGAGTTGCAGGCTTTTGCGTTCGAGATGGTCCATCACACGTCCCGGTGTGCCGACGACGATGTGCGCGCCGCGTTGCAGGCCGCGTAACTGCACAACCATGCTTTGACCGCCATAAATCGGCAGCACATGGAAGCCGGGCAGGCAATGGGCATATTTTTGAAAGGCTTCGGCAACCTGAATCGCGAGTTCGCGCGTAGGCGTCAGGACGAGGACCTGGGGCTGGCGCTGGGCCAGATCGAGCCGTGCCAGCATCGGCAAGGCAAACGCGGCGGTTTTGCCGGTGCCGGTTTGCGCTTCGCCGAGCAGGTCCTTGCCTTCGAGCAGAATCGGAATGCATTCGGCCTGGATCGGCGAAGGGGTTTCGTAACCCACCTCGGCAAGCGCGGTGAGTAAAGCTGCGGGCAGTCCAAAGGCGGAAAAAGTGTCGGGATACTGTGTCATGGAAACTCAGGAGAAAAGGGCGGGGTGCGAGCTGGGCGTAGCTATGAGTATCGCCGATATTACGGCCGCGGTGCATGAGCAAGGACATGCGAGTTCAAACATCGCTCACAATATGGAGAAGATCGCGACGATGGCGGAGGAGAACCATACTGCCATGCAAGAAACGCGTTTCCTATATCCAATGTGCGGTGCAACAATATTAAACTTGTCGATTGCAACTCAGGTTGCTGTGATAAAGCCTAAAATACAAAACGGACCGATTCTCGGAAGTTGGAGGCATCCCGGAATTTCAACTTTGATGCCTCTTAATTTCGCACTAACCGAAGGAGTTTTTCATGTCTGATCCCGTCGTGATTGTTTCGGTTGCACGTACTCCCATTGGTGCAATGCAAGGCGAACTATCTGGTTTTAGCGCCCATCAATTGGGCAGCGTTGTGATTAAGGCTGCTATCGAGCGTGCAGGCATTGCGCCCGAGCAGGTTCAGGAAGTCATCATGGGCTGTGTGCTCCCGGCTGGCCAGGGCCAGGCGCCCGCCCGTCAAGCCACTCTGGGCGCGGGTCTGCCGGTTTCCGCCGGCGCCACAACCATCAATAAAGTCTGCGGTTCCGGTATGAAGGCGGCCATGCTCGCTACCGACCTGCTCACCGCGGGCAGCGTCGATATCGTCGTCGCGGGCGGTATGGAAAGTATGAGCAATGCACCGTACCTGCTGCTGAAGGGACGTGGCGGTTATCGTTATGGGCATTCGACGGTTTTCGACCATATGGCGCTCGATGGCCTGGAAGATGCCTACGAGAAGATGCCTAACGGCGGCGGCCGTTCAATGGGAACCTATGCCGAAGAAGCCGCCGCCAAATACGGTTTCACTCGCAAAGAGCAGGATGACTACGCAATCGAATCGACGCGCCGCGCGCTGGCTGCCAACAACGACGGCAGTTTCGAGTGGGAAGTCGCGCCGGTGACGGTCGTGGGCAAGGGCGGCGAAACCAAGATCACGAAGGATGAGGCGCCGGCCAAGGCCAAGCCCGAGAAAATCCCGACACTCAAGCCCGCTTTCAAGAAAGACGGCACCGTTACCGCCGCAACCTCGTCCTCGATCTCCGATGGCGCGGCCGCGCTGGTTCTGATGCGTCGCTCGACCGCTGAAAAACTGGGCCTCAAGCCGATCGCGACCGTTGTCGGTCATGCCACGCACGCGCAGGAGCCGAACTGGTTTACCACGGCGCCGGTCGGCGCAATCGAAAAGCTCTACGCGAAAACCGGCTGGAACACCGGCATGGTCGACCTGTTTGAAATCAACGAAGCCTTTGCCGTCGTGGCGATGGCTGCGATGCGTGAACATGGTTTGCCGCACGACAAGGTCAACGTGCACGGCGGTGCTTGCGCGCTGGGCCATCCGATCGGCGCATCGGGCGCGCGTTTGATCGTCACCTTGATTGGCGCGCTGCGCAAACGCGGTGGTAAGCGTGGTGTTGCCAGCCTGTGTATCGGTGGCGGCGAAGCGACAGCGCTCGCGCTTGAGCTTGTATAACAAACGCTATAAGTAACACCTTAGCTGTAAACGCGGGTAAACATCGAGACGGCAAAACGGCCGTCTCGATGACATACTCGCGTTTTTCTATTTGCAGCCGCCGTGATCCAGCTTCGCGAACCCAATCAGACCGATATCGGACTGGCCCGCATGGCGGCCCTGCAACTTTTTGTTGCTTTCATCTGGGGTGGTACCTGGGTGGCCGGGCGGATTTTGTCGCACGAAATTCCGCCTCTGGCCGCAGGCGCTTGGCGTATCTTCTTCGGGGCTCTGACGCTTGGATATCTGGTCTGGCGCAAGGAGCGTCAATTCCCGCCTGTGCGGATGAAGGATGCCCGCAGTGTGGTGCTGATGGGCGTCACGGGCATTTTTGCCTATAGCCTGTGTTTCTTCTATGGCGTGCAGCACATTCAAGCCGGGCGGGGCGCTCTGGTCGTTGCGCTCAATCCGGTTGTTATCGCGCTTGCCGCGGCGCTTTTTCTGGGCGAACGACTTGCACCCAAAAAGATACTCGGTATCGTGATTGCGATGCTCGGCTGTTTGTTCGTCATCGGCCGGGGCAATCCGCTCGCCCTGTTGCATGGCGAAGTCGGGATCGGTGAGCTATTTATTTTTTGCTGCGTACTCTGCTGGACGACCTATACCCTGATTGGACGCCGCGCCGGCAGCACACTTCCCCCGCTAGTGATGACTTTTTATGCCTCGCTCGCGGGCGGCATATTGCTGATTGGGGCGGGCGTGTTCGAAGGCGCACTACGCGAGTGGCCAAGGCTGTCCTGGCAGGGCTGGTTGTCGCTGCTCTATCTCGGCGTGCTGAACAACGGATTTTCGTATGTCTGGTATGCGCAGGGCATCGTACAACTGGGCGCCACAAGAGCGGCCGCCTTTACCAATTTGGTGCCGATCAGTGCCTTGTTTTTCGGTGCGGTATTGTTGGGTGAGCATGTTGGCTTGTCTGTATTGTTTGGCGGTGCGTTAGTGCTGGGCGGTGTCTGGTTGACGAACCGGCCCGTAGCGAAAGGAACTTGAATGACACAAAAAACCGTTTTGATCGCCGGCGCCTCGCGCGGCTTAGGGTTGGAATGCGCCCGTCAATATGCAATTACCGGCTGGAAGGTAATTGCGGGGGTGCGTTCTCCAGCCAAAGCCGTGGGTTTGTTGCGTGTGAAAGGGGTCGAGGTTGTTCCGCTCGATGTCTGTTCCGCCAGCTCGATTGCCGGGGTGGCATGGCATGCCGATGAGGAGCCGCTTTCCTTGCTCTTGGTGAATGCCGGGGTGAATGGCCCGGAAACGGCGGGCTTTCTCGCTCCCGGCGATGAAGACTTTGATACGGTCATGCACACCAATGTGCTCGGCCCCATGCGCTTGATCCAGGCGTTTGGCGATTCGATTGCGGCGGCGCGCGGCACGATCGCGGTGCTCTCGTCCCGTATGGGCTCGATTGGCGATACGAATTCGCCGAGCAGTCTCGTGTATCGGACCTCGAAAGCCGCGGTGAATATGGTCGTCAAATGCGCCGCGATGGAATACGGACCCAAAGGCGCGACCGTCGTCGCATTGCATCCTGGCTGGGTGCGCACCGATATGGGTGGCGCGAGCGCTCCGCTCGAACCTTACGATTCCGTGACGGGGCTGCGCAAAGTCATCAGCGAATTGACGCCGGAAAACAATGGCGCTTTTCTCGACTACTGTGGAACGGTCGTGCCGTGGTAGTTTTACCGGAAACACCGTCTCGCAATAGGTCTTTATGGCTTCTTGACGCGTATCAACGCGTTCGGGGCGGGGTTTTCCTAGCCTACCGTGCTACCGGCGGCATATGCTCTGCCGAAGCCCGGTACTTCACCGGCAATGTGCCGGGCAATTTGAACAGGAGCCATTTATGCCAACCGCCCCAGGTTTTATCGCTATTGTCACCGGATTCATTGTAGTCGTCGCTGTCGGTCTGATCCTGATTGCGATTACGACTACGGTCGAAAAGAAACATCGCAGCCAGCAGCACTAAGTATTTCATCGCGGTTTTTGCGGGGCGGCATTCGCTGCCCCGCATGATGTTTATTTTCCCTGCGCAAGCTGCGCGTCAGACGTTTTTCACCAAGCTTTCTTCTTCTGGCTGAAGCGGCGGCATGAGCTTCGCTTGGTGCGTAGCCGCTGCCGGGCAGGCCACATGTGAGCGCGCGTGAAAGTGGCGCTTTGCGCGTTTTCTGCGTGCGGATATAACAGCCGGTTCTGGAAAATTCGTGTTCCCGGGCCGCTCTCCGTTAGGATTGCCAGGATTTCCCCTTTCAAGAGGCCCTGGTGTGAGTGCTCCGATCGATTTCTATTTCGACTTTTCCTCGCCTTACGGTTATTTCGCCGCGGAAATGATTATGCCGTTGGCCGAAAAATATCAGCGTGAAGTTCTCTGGCACCCGATTCTATTGGGCGTGAGCTTCAAGGCGATGGGTCAGCAACCATTGGCGGCTATTCCGCTGAAAGGTGAATATTCCCTGCGGGATTTTGTTCGCTCGGCGCGTTTTTTAGGTTTGCCCTATAAGCATCCGAGTCCTTTCCCGATTCCCACGCAACACCCCGCGCGAGCCTTTTTGTGGATCAACGATCGCGCCCCCGCACTAGCGCGTGCGTTTGCCCAGAGCGCCTACCGGGCTTATTTTGTCGAGGGGAAAAACATTGCGGATCTCGGCGTGGTGCTCGATATCGCGGGAAGTGTCGGTATCGAGCGCGATGCATTGTCCGAGGCGCTGAGCACGACGGCGGTGAAAGACCGTCTCAAGGCCGAAGTCGAATTGGCCTTATCGCGCGGAGTGTTCGGATCGCCATTCTTCATCGTCGAGGGTGAGCCTTTTTGGGGCGTGGATCGCTTGCCGCAATTGGAGAAGTGGCTGGCTGAAGGCAGTTTCTGAGAACAATCGGCTCACGTGGCGCAACATTGCAAACCAATACCGGAACAAAGCGCGGACTCCTCTCCAGCATGTTTCGAGGTCTTCCGCATCCAGGGTGAAAAACAATGAGTGAAGAAGTTGTCCAAATCAGCTATGCGCGGGCAGTCGCCCGTGTTTGGCTCCATCGGCCGGAGCGTCACAATGCGCTTGATGAGCGCCTGATCCACGATCTCCACAAGGCGATCGATCAACTTCAGGAAGACCCGGGCGTGCGTGTGATCGTGATCGGCTCCGATGGTCCGAGTTTTTGCGCGGGCGCCGATCTCGACTGGATGAAACGCGCTGCAACGCTCGATGGTGATGCCAACGAGCAGGATGCGCGTCAGCTTGCGGCTTTGCTTTATGCGATCGCCACATCAAGCAAGCCTGTTATTGCCCGTGTGCAAGGGCCGGCTTATGGCGGCGGCATCGGTTTGATCGCAGCCTGCGATATCGCCATCGGTGTCGCGAGCGCACAGTTTGCGTTGACAGAAGTCCGCTTGGGTTTGGCTGCCGCGACGATCACGCCCTATGTGATCGCCGCAATTGGCGCGCGTCAGGCGCGCCGTCTGGTGCTGACGGGCGAGCGGTTTTCGGCCCGCGATGCAAAGCAATTCGGCTTATTGCATGAGGTCGTGGTCGAGGATGCGCTCGATACCGAAGTTGCCCGCGTTACCAATATGCTATTGCAAGGTGGGCCGCATGCGCAGGCAATCGTCAAAGATCTCATGCGGGAACTCGAAGGCACCCCGCTTTCGCCCGAGTTGATCAACGAGACTGCGCGCACCTTGGCCGAGATTCGCGCGAGCCACGATGGGCGCGAAGGCATGGCGGCTTTCCTGGAGCGCCGTAAGCCAAGCTGGGTACCTGTAGAGTGAGAGATACCCGACAAAACGAAAGGACTGCTTTGCAGCAGTTTTCCGCACGCTTGTTTTTTGCCGAGGGCTTCGAACTGCTCCAGCGCGGCTGGCTGCCGCTGTCGCTCATTGCGGGCGTTTCGGCGCTCTTGCAAGGTCTTATGCAAGCCGTGTGGCCCGGTGATGCTGATCTGCCGGGCAAACTATCGATCCCCTTTGTGCTGACGCTGCTGCTGCGCACCTTGGAGACGGCGGCGATGTATGCCGTGCTGACGAGTCGTCACCCTGGCGCGCGTTGGTCGCTCACACAACTGCGCGTCGATGCGCTGAGCCAAGTCTGCATGCTGTTATTGCTGCTCGTGGCTTTTGTTTTGAGCGTCGTTCCCGCATTGGGCGCCTTTGCCTTGCCGGTCCTGCTCCTGGTCTTGGCATTTGGCGGCGTCGTGCCTGTGCCGATGCTGTACGAGCGCTTATCGGCCCCGCGCGCGCTGCGCAAAGTCCTGGAATTGGCGGTGCCGGTGCTGTGGCCGTTTTTCGCCTATGCGACCTTGCTTACCATGCTCGAACAGTTGGCCGGCTGGGGCGGGCGCGCCTTGTTGGGCGAAGCCGCCGGAGATGCGTGGGTGGCGATTGGGATTGCGTTGATCGACGCCGTGGCGGGGGCATGCAGTGCGGCGGTCTTTGTGGCGATGTATTTTCGTTTGCAAGGCCCGCGTGAAGCAGGCTAAGAGCCTGCTTATTTGAAATAAGCGGCGACTTGTTCAACGCGGCGACGGAGATTCTGGTAGATCTGCCACGCCGACCAGGCCCGCGCCACGCTGCGGATGATCTGCTTGGGTTTGCGCAATGCGAGGGTGAAAAAGAGGACCCCGGCAATCTCGGGCGCGTGACGCCGTGTCCAGTTCAACGCCCCGGCCGCGCGATCGGCGAATCCGAACACCGAACTGAATCCTTGCAGCAAGCGTGTGGACTCCGCCCGCAACTCATCGGCACGCCTGGTAAGGGCGCGTCTGTGTTCGGTTAACAGGACTTCGCGCTCGCGCAGGGTTTTCACGTGTCCCTGTCCCGTAACGCCGCGCGGTCGCGTTCAATATTTGCGATGCTGTCCTCGAACAGATGCTTGTCGCGCAGAAAGCGGCTGCGTGCCTTGTTTCCTGTCCAAGCTGCGAGGATAAGAAAGAATGCCGCATCCAGCCCCAAAGTCAGTAAACGATGCGAGTCCCAGAAGTAAACCGTCAGGAAAATGACGACCGCCAATATGCCAAAGCCCGCAAATAGTGCCGCGAGCACGATATTGAATAAGGCCGCCCCAACGCGGATGGCTTCGCTTTGAACTTCGACCGTGAGCAAAGCTAGCCGATTCTGCACCGTTTCCAGCGCATTGTCGGCTAACCGGCGCAGGCGATCGGCAATGCCTTGCGCCTCGTTCGCGTCCATGGCTTAACGACGGCCGACCAACAGACCGATCAGGAAACCGACACCGGCGGCGACGCCGACCGATTGCCACGGATGATCATGCACATACGCATCGGTCGCCTTGGCGGCCACTTTGCTTTTTTCGACCATCGCACGTTCGACATCTATGAGACGTTCCTTGGCAGAAGCAAGGCGTGTGCCCAAGCGCGTGCGTACTTCGGCCAGCTTGCCGCTCGTTTCACCTGCGGTGAGCTTGAGCAACTCTTGTGCGTCGTCGATGACGACCTTGACATCAGAGACCATCTTGTCGCGCGATGATTGAAGGTGTTCACTCATAACTTGCCTCCTGACTGATTGATCGGATTAAAACTGCGGAGAAGGGAAGCAAGCTCCGCAAGGGTATTTGAGCTTAGCGTGCCGGAAACATCGCGGCAAGCTTAGACCCACTCATAGTCGACAGTAAGCGGGGCATGATCTGAAAAGCGTTGATCTTTATAAACAGCCGTGCGTTTTGCGCGGGCCGCGATACCGGATGTTGCGATTTGATAGTCCAGGCGCCAGCCGACGTTCTTTGCCCAGGCTTGGCCCCGGTTGGACCACCAAGTGTAGCAGGCGTCGGTGGTGTCCGGCTCCAGCCGACGGTAAACGTCAACCCAGCCTTGCTCATCGAACAGCCGCGAAAGCCAAGCCCGTTCTTCCGGCAAAAAGCCGGAATTTTTCTGGTTCGAACGCCAATTTTTGAGGTCTACCGCGCGGTGAGCGATGTTCCAGTCTCCGCAGACGATGACTTCCCGGCCCCCTGCGCGTAGCGTGGCCATATGGGGCAGGAACCGATCCATGAAGCGGAATTTCGCGGCCTGTCGTTCTTCCGAGCTGGAACCCGAGGGCAGGTAGAGCGAGATAACCGATAACGGCCCCTCTGGTGTCGCGTAATCGGCCTGCAAATAGCGGCCTTCCGCATCGAATTCGGTACAGCCGAGCCCGACGCGCCACTCATCCGGTGGCGTGCGCGAAAGTATCGCCACGCCGCTATAGCCCTTTTTCTCGGCACAGTGAAAACGCGCATGCCAGCCTTCCGGGGCGCGCAGAGCGGGGGCCAGATCGGCTTCGTGGGCTTTGATTTCTTGCAAGCAAACAATGTCGGCTTGTTGCCTTGCCAACCATTCATAAAAGCCCTTGCTTGCAGCTGAGCGAATGCCATTGAGGTTGAGAGTGATGACGCGTAACATCCAGCGAGCCTCTAATCCTTCTAAAATCTCTGAAAAACCTTCTTTTGCGCCGAATTTGGCGCGGTGAGACATGACAGCCGTGGATTTTAGCCGTGATTTCCTTGCCCTTTCCGTTGCCAAGGGCGTGCTTCGATTTGGTGAATTCAAGACCAAGGCGGGTCGTCTTTCGCCTTACTTCTTCAATTCGGCCCTGTTCGACGACGGCATGTCGTTCGGGCGGCTGTGCGGCTACTATGCCGAAGCGATTCTAGCCTCTGGAATTGTATTCGACACGCTGTTCGGGCCCGCCTACAAGGGTATTCCGCTGGTGGCGGGAACCGCAATTCGCTTGGCCGAACGCGGCCGCAATCTGCCTTTCTGTTTCAACCGCAAAGAAGCCAAGGACCACGGCGAAGGCGGCACGCTTGTCGGCGCGCCGCTTACAGGGAAGGTTCTGATTCTCGACGATGTGATTTCCGCCGGCACATCGGTGCGGGAATCGGTCGAAATCATCCATGCGCAAGGCGCGCAACCGGCGGGTGCCGTGATCGCCTTGGATCGGATGGAACGCGGCACCGATGCGCGTTCGGCGGTGCAAGAAGTGCGCGAACGATTTGGCATTCCTGTCGTCGCCGTCGCAACGCTGCTCGATTTGATCGACTATCTCGGTAGCAATTCCGATCTGATGCGCTATCGCGAGGCCGTCCAGGCATATCAACGGCAGTGGGGAGTGACGGATGCGAATTGAGCGTGTTGCTCTGATCGTTCTTGCCTTGCTTGGAAGCGTTGCCGCGCGGGCAGAAATGCTTATTTATTGTTGTGAAGACGGCAGTGGCCGCCGGGTGTGCGGCGACACTTTGCCGCAGCAGTGTTACAACCGAGCCTACAAAGTGCTTTCGCGTAGTGGCCAGACGGTGCGTGAGGTCGAAGCGCCACTGACGGCTGAAGAGCGCCAACGCAAAGAGGCCGAAGACAGGGCTAAGCGCGAGGCGGATGCGCGCGTGGCCGAGCGCCGCCGCCGCGATAAAGTCTTGCTTGAAAGTTATGCCTCGGTTTCAGAGATTGAAGAGCGGCGCAATACCGCCATGCGGGGCGCCGAGAAGGAAATCAGCACACTCAAAGCGCGCGAGAAAGTGCTTGTTGAAGAACAGGTGGCGCTGAATAACCAGGTCGCGGCACTCAAAGGCAAGCCGACGCCACGCGGCATCGAAGAGGACATTGCTGCCAATGCCTCCGAACTTGGCGCCTTGCGCAACGTGATTGCGCAAAAACAGCGTGAAGCCGATGCGATGCGCAGCCGCTTCGAGGAAGATCGTCAGCGTTTTATCGAGCTGAGCAATCCAACCGGCGCGAATCCTAAGAACTGATTCGGCTTGATTGCTCCAGGCAATGCGTGTGTCAATGAGCGGTTTTATGTGCGGCGCGATGCTGCCGACACATGGCAAATAGAAGGTTTTTTTATATTTCCTCCGTGGGTGGAACTTCGCCCCAGCGCGGTATCAGCGTATTCGGCACGCCGATCTGGTCGAGCACGCGCGCGACGACGAAATCGACCATGTCCTGCACGCTTTGCGGATGCGTATAGAACCCCGGCGAGGGCGGCAGAATCACGACACCCATGCGCGAAAGCCGCAGCATGTTTTCCAGATGTAGCGTCGAGAACGGCGTTTCGCGCGGTACGAGTACAAGAGGCCGGCGCTCCTTGAGGCAGACGTCGGCCGCGCGCTCGATCAGGTTTGACGACAGGCCCGCCGCAATCGCCGCCAGTGTGCCCATCGTGCACGGGCAGATCACCATCGCATCGGGCGGATTCGAGCCCGAGGCAAGCGGCGCGAACCATTCCTCGCGGCCATAGACTTTCAACTGCTCCGGCGCGGCGTTGAAACGCTCGCTGAAAGCCGCTTGCGCGTCCGCCGCGCGGCCGGGTAAATCCAAACCCATTTCCTGGCGTGCGACGATTTGCGCGACCTGGGAATAGAGCAGTTCCACACGGATGCCAACCGCGAGCAGGCATTCGAGCAAGCGAATGCCGTAGGGCATACCGGAGGCTCCGGTGAGAGCAAGCGCGATACGGCGGGTCATAAGGGGTTTTTCTCCTATTGCAAAAGGATTTTTAAAGATCCGCTTCCACCAAATTCCCCTTCGCCTCCATCCACGCGCGCCGTCCCGAAGCCTCGCCCTTGCCCATCAACAGGTCGAACAACTCGCGCGTTTCGCTCGCCGCAATGTCGTCCAAAGTTACCGGCAGCACGCGGCGCGTGGCGGGGTCCATTGCGGTTTCCTTGAGTTGTTCGGGGTTCATTTCGCCGAGGCCCTTGAATCGGCCGATTTCGAGCGATTCGATCCTCACGCCTTCTTTGGCGAGGCGGTCGCGCACGGAGGCGAGTTCGCGTTCGTCGAGGCAGTAGAGCCTGCGTGCCGGACGCTTTTTGCCGGAGGCGGGCACATCGACGCGGTAGAGCGGCGGCAGCGCGACGTAAACATGGCCGCGCGCGACGAGCACCGGGAAGTGGCGCAGGAACAGCGTGAGCAGCAGCGTCTGGATGTGCGAGCCGTCGACGTCGGCATCGGCCATGATGATGAGCTTGCCGTAGCGCAGGTTGGCGAGCACCGATTCGGGCGCATTGGGCGCATGCGGGTCGACGCCGAGCGCGACGGCGATATCGTGGATTTCGGCGTTGGCGAATAGCCGGTCCGGGTCGATTTCCCACGCGTTCTGCACTTTGCCGCGCAGCGGCAGGATCGCCTGGGTTTCGCGCGAGCGCGCGAGCTTGGCCGAGCCACCGGCAGAATCGCCTTCAACGAGGTAAAGCTCGTTGTCGTGGATGTCCTCGCTCTCGCAATCGGCGAGCTTGCCGGGCAGCACGGCGACGCCCGAGGTCTTTTTCTTCTCGACCTTCTGGGCGTTCTTCAGGCGGCTTTGCGCCTGCTTGATCGCGAGTTCGGCGATCGCTTTGCCCTGTTCGACGTTCTGATTGAGCCAGGCTTCGAACAAGGGCATGACCATCGTCGCGACGAGTTTCACCGCCTCACGCGAGTTGAGTTTTTCCTTCACCTGCCCCTGGAACTGCGGGTCGAGCAGGCGCGCGGAGAGCAGGAAACTCATTTTGCCGCACACGTCTTCCTGTTGTAGTTTGACGCCGCGCGGCAGCAGCGCGTGGTGTTCGACGAAGGATTTGACGGCTTCGAACACGCCGCCGCGCAGGCCGGATTCGTGCGTACCGCCGTTGACCGTCGGGATCAGGTTCACATAGCTTTCGCCGCCCGCGAAACCGTCGAACCACGCGAAGGCCCAGGCCGCGCCTTCGCCGGAGGTGAAGTCCTCATCCTGGCCCGCGTATTTTTCGCCGGCGAAAATCGGCGCGAGCGGCTCAGCGCCGCCGGCCATTTCGCGCAAATAGCCGGTCAGACCGTCGGCATAGCGCCATTCGGTTTTTGTGTGGCTGCCGTCGGCTTGTTCGACCTCCAGGGTGACCGTCACCCCAGGCAACAGCACGGCCTTGGAGCGCAGCAGCCGTTCGATCTCGGCCAGCGCGGCGCGCGGTGCGTCGAAGTATTGCGGGTCGGGCCAGATGCGCACGCGGGTGCCGCTCTGTTTGCCGCACGAGCCGCCTTCGACGAGCGCGCCGATTTCGCGCCCACCGTTGGCGAATGCGATGTTCCAGACCTTGCCCTCGCGCCGCACCTCGACTTCGACGCGCGTCGACAAGGCTGTCGTCACCGCCACGCCGACGCCGTGCAGCCCGCCGGAAAATGCGTAGGCCGAAGCGCCCGAGGTTTTATCGAACTTGCCGCCCGCATGCAGCACGGTGTAGGCGAGCACGACGACCGGCACGCCTTCGGTCGGATGCAGGCCGACCGGAATGCCGCGGCCATCATCGCTAACGGCGACCGAACCGTCGCGGAACACGGCCACATGCATCCGCTTGGCGTGGCCCGCGAGCGCTTCGTCGGCGGCGTTGTCGATGACTTCCTGGATGATGTGCGCGGGCGAGTCGGTGCGGGTGTACATGCCGGGCCGGCTGCGCACCGGCTCAAGCCCCTTGAGGACGCGGAAGGAGGATTCGTTGTAAGTCATGCGCGAAAAACCAGAAAGCGGATTGACGCCGATGGTAGCAAATGCTCAAGGCGCTGCGCGCGTCACGGAAAGCCCGGCGTAGCTTTGCGCGACGGGCATCATCTCAAGCGTATTGATGTTGACATGTGCGGGCAGGTTGGCGACCCAGAACACGGCTTCGGAAACGTCTTCGGGCGTCAGCGCCTGCACGCCCTCATACACCTGCGCGGCGCGCGCGTCGTCGCCCTTGAAGCGGACATTCGAGAATTCGGTGCCGCCGACCATGCCGGGTTCGATGTTCGTCACGCGCACTTGAGTACCTGCAAGGTCGGTGCGCAGATTGAGCGAAAACTGGCGCACGAAAGCCTTTGTGGCCCCATAAACATTGCCGCCTTGATAGGGCCAACTGCCCGCGACCGAGCCGATGTTGATGACATGGCCGCGCTTGCGCGCCACCATGCCGGGCAGCAACGCGCGCGTCATGTAGACCAGACCTTTGGTGTTGGTGTCGATCATCGCGTCCCAGTCGTCGAGCACGGCCCGTTGCGCGGGTTCGAGACCGAGCGCGAGGCCGGCGTTGTTGACCAGCACATCGATCGCGGCGAAATCGGCCGGCAGGCTTGCGATGGCGTGTTCGACCTGGGCGCGCTCGCGCACATCGAATTGCAACGCATGCACACGATCCGCGCCGAGTTCGTTGCGCAGCGCCTCTAGGCGCTCGGCGCGTCGACCGCTGATCACGACGCGATGTCCCGCGGCCACGAATTGCCGCGCAATCACGGCGCCGAAACCGGCGCTAGCGCCGGTGATAAAAACGATCATGAATATCTCCTCGAAGGCGGGTGTTGCTGGGGAACGGTTTAAAAGCGGGGATGATTATTCCTTTTCCGCGGAAGATTAGGGCACATCCGAATACTGCATGCGCTGCTGGATCCGCGCGGCATGCGCGGCGAGCCAAGGGCCGTATTGTTTTTCGTATTTGCGCGGGTTCGGCAGCATCACGGCGAGATGCGCGGCCTGGGCCGCCGAAAGCTTCGCGGCCGGAATGCCAAAATAATGCTGCGCCGCGGCCTCGGCGCCGAAAACGCCGTTACCCCATTCAACGACGTTGAGGTAGACCTCAAGGATGCGCCGCTTGTCCCACAGCGTTTCGATCATCACGGTAATCACGGCCTCCTGGGCCTTGCGCAGATAACTGCGCGTGGGCGAGAGGAAAAGATTTTTCGCGAGTTGCTGGCTGATGGTTGAACCACCGCGGACTGGCTTGCCACGCTGGATGCGTTGCTGGTTTTTTTCCATCGCTTTCTGGATCGCGTCCCAATCGAAACCGTCGTGATCGACGAACTTATCGTCCTCAGCGGCGACCACGGCGCGCTTGAGGTTGTCCGAAATCCGCGAGTACGGCACCCAGTGGTGGTGCAGTTCGGCTTTGGGGTCTTTCTCGCGCAATTCGGCCAGGCGCAGTTCCATGAAGCGGGTGGTACCGGGGTCGATCGAGCGCCATGCGAGCACATGGCCGAAAATCCAAAGCTGGTAAACGAGCACCAACAAAACAAGTGCGAACAGGCCCCACTTGAGCCAGCGCAGGAGTTTCATCGCGCTTCCGCCAGCAAGGCGCGCAGGGCTTGCCGGACCGGCTCGGTTGCGGGGCGTTTGCCGCGCCAGAGGAAGAAGCTTTCGGCGGCCTGTTCGACGAGCATGCCGAGTCCGTCGGCGAGCCGGCTCGCGCCCTGGGCGCGCGCGGCGGCCAGGAAGGCGGTTTCGTCGCGCCCATACATCATGTCGTAAGCGAAGGCGTTCGGGGCATAGACGCTATTCGGCAGCGCCGGCGCGGCGCCCGAGAGCGAGGCCGAGGTGGCGTTGATGACGATGTCGAAGCTGCGCCCGGCCAATGCGTCGAAACCGCACGCGGCGATGCCGGGCGCGATGGGTGAGAATTGTTGCGCCAATGCCTCGGCTTTTTCCGCCGTGCGGTTCGCGATGACCAGTTCGGCGGGCACGGCTTCGCACAGCGGCAGGATCGCGCCGCGCGCCGCGCCGCCCGCGCCGAGCAGCAAAATACGCCGCCCCGCCAATTCGCAGCCCAGATAGGCCAGATCGCGCACGAGGCCGATGCCGTCAGTGTTGTCGGCGGCGATGCCATCGTCGTCGAAGATCAAGGTATTCGCGGCGCCCGCCGCTTCGGCTCGTGCAGAACGGCGATTCGCGAGGGAAAACGCTTCAAGCTTGAACGGGACGGTGACGTTGGCGCCGCGCCCGCCAGCGGTGCGAAATGCTGCAACGGCCTGGGCGAAACCGTCGAGCGGCGCGAGCAAGGCTTCATAGCTGATCGCCTCGCCGGTTTGGGCGGCGAAACGGGTATGGATGAACGGAGATTTGCTGTGGGCGATCGGGTTTCCGAAAACGGCGTAGCGGTCCATGGCGGCTTGAGGCGGGGGATTCGAATCCGCCGAGCATACCGCCAAAAAAATAAGGCTGCGACTATTGCTTATTCTGGCCGACCGAGGTCAAGGTTTCGCCCTTTTCGAAATTCCAGCGCCGGTAGATTTGCAGGACTTGAGCGTCCTTGCGGATTTCCGGCGGGAACGGCGCGAAGGGCGCGGCAAGCTGGAGGATGCGCAGCGCGGCGCGATCAAGCTCGGGATTGCCGGAACTCTGGCGGATTTCCGGGTCGATGTAGAGCGTGCCGTCCTGGTAGATTTCAAGATAGATGCCGACGCTGCCATACAGCCGGGTGCCGTTGGCGGCCTTGGGGAAATTCAGCGTACCGATCCGCTCGACCTTGTGCCGCCAGTCCTCGACATACTGGGCGAAGCGATACTCGGCCGCGCGCGGGGCGACGAACATTTTGCGCGGCCGCTTGGCGTAGTCGTCCAAGGCTTTGTCGACGATCGCCTGCTGGCGGGCCATCGCGCGCGCGCTGTCGAGAAGATCCAGGCCGTGTACCGGCTCGGCTTCAGCGGCCTCTTCTTTTTTGCCCTGATCGACCTGCGCTGCGCGCAAAGTTTGAGATTGAACGAGAAGTTCACGCTGGCGCGCTTCGAGTTGCTCGACACGCCGCTTCGCTTCAAGCAGGGCGTTGCCTTCCGTTGTCTGCTCTTGCGGCGGTAAGGGCGTGGTCGGTTTTCTATCCTGCTCCACATTGCCGCCGCCATCCAGATTCGCTTGCGCGAGCACCTGCGGGTCTTGTGGCGCGCGGGCGTGCTTGGCGTTGACCAGCACGACATCCAGCCCCCGATCGCGGTTAGGCTTGGATTTGCTCTCCGGCGCGACAATCGGCACAAAGAGCAGAAACACATGCAGCAGGAGGGAGAAAACGCAGGCGGTCCAAAACAAATCGGGGCTGCCGATGCGCCGTCCGGGCGGAGGCAACTTCAAATAGCGCCGCTTGGCCGAATCCGTTTGCGCCGCGGGCGGCGCTTGGTGCACTGCCGCGCTATCCGGCTGATAGGCTTTAACCGCCTCCTGCGGCTGCGGCATGCGGGACTTTGCCGCGGGCCGGGTTGTGCGCGAGCCTGTCGCACGCTTGCTGCGAGACGTATCGTTTGCGTGGGGGGGGGATTTCGAAGATGGCATTGCGGCTAAAGTTTACCTGCTGAAACGCTGTGAATCACCTCAAGCTGAAGCTTGAGGCTTCTTCGCCACAAAACTCGTGGTTAAGCCTCATCGACATCGGTTTCGCGAGCCGCCTCAGACTCAGGGCTGGGGTTTCCTTGCCGCGAATTGGCATCCAGCGTTTCGAGATAGCGCATTTGCGCTTCGATGGCCAGATCGTCGAAGCCTTCGACGGCCAGCCGCACCCGCGTACCGGGGTCGAGCGGCGGCAGCGAGGGCAGGCGCTGGACGAGGGGAATCTCGTCGAGGCGGACGAGACTTTCGCGCAGCACCTGCGCGGTCGGCGTCAAATCGCTTTGCTGGCGCAGCCAGCGCAGGCACCAATAACGTTCCATCTGGCGTTGATGGTCGGCATAGGCCGCATAGGTGATTTCGAAATCGTTCATCGCCGCCGCGAGCTCCGCCGAGCCACGTGCGAACGGCGCGGGTTCGCCACGTATCAGCGCGATCAGCTGGCGCTGGTTGATGAGGTCTACATGACGGCGCAAGGGCGAGGTGGACCAGGCGTAACAATCGACGCCGAGTCCTTCGTGTGGCGCGGCGGCCGTCGTCATGCGCACGCGGCCGCCGGTCTGGGCACGGTAGATGCCGGGAATGCCGGCTTTGGACAGCGCGCGGCCCCAGGTGTTGTTGGCCAGAATCATCAACTCGGCGACGAGTTTGTCGAGCGGCGAGCCGCGCGGACGCCGCTCGATGCTGACACGGCCCGGACCGTCGGCCGTCTGCGCCGACCAGTCGACGTAGAAGTTGAAATCGAAGCTTGTCGCGTTCGCAGACGGTTTGCCGCGCCCGGCTTCGAGCACGCAGGCGAATTCCCACAGCCGGACCAGTTCGTCGCGCCAGGTGAATTCCGCCAAGCCGTTTGCGAGCGTTTCTTCGTTGAACAAGGGCTCGATGTCGTGATGGCGCAGATTAGCGACGACGGGAACGTTTTCGATCCGGTTTTCGTAGCCGATGATTGAATAGTCGGCGCGGATGTCCACATACAGCGAAAGCGCCGGGCAATCGCGCCCGCCGCTCAAGGTGAAGCGCTCGACTACCGCGTCGGGCAGCATCGTGATTTTTTCGCCCGGCATATATACGGTCGAGAGCCGTTTGCGCGCCACGGCGTCGAGCGGTGAGCCGGGCGGAATCCCCAAGCCCGGCGCCGCGATATGAATGCCGATCCGCCAGCCGCCGTCGGTGCGCGGGGTGAGGGAAAGTGCATCGTCGATTTCGGTCGTCGTGGCGTCATCGATCGAAAAAGCCCGCACTTCGGCGCGCGGCAGGTCTTCCGGCAGCGCGGGAAACGCCAGCTCGGGGAAGCCCGTGCCTTCGGGAAAGTGTTCCGAGAGGAAACGTGCGCGGTGATAGGCGTAAGCCGAATCAAACGCGCCGCAGGCGAGCAGCAATTGCGGCAAGTTTTTGCCGCTCGTTTCGCACGCCATTTCGACGGCTTTGGTTTCGAGCCGGTTGCGGTCGGGTTTGGTCAGCAATTGCGGCAGGATCGCCGCGACTTCGGCCGGCAAGCTCCCCGCGGCCAGCTCGGCGGCGAGACGTTCGACGGTTTCCTGCTGCTGGCGCTTCTTTTCGAGCCCTGCCAGCGCCGCCTGGAGGATTTCGGGCGGCGCTTTGCGGAAACGGCCGCGTCCTTTGCGGTGAAACCAGATCGGCGCGGCATGCAGCTTGAGCAACAGCGCGGTCGCTTCGACCGGGTTCGGAGTGTGTCCGAAATAATCGGCCGCCAGCTCTTCGAAACCGAATTCCGCATCGCCGCACACTTCGTAGAGGAATTCGGTTTCCAGCCCCTGCACTTCGTTTTCGGCGCGCGGCAGAAGCTCGCTCGCGGCGGGCGAATCGAAGCGCAGCAGTACATTCGCGCTCTTGAGTTTGAGCCGTTTACCGTGCGGCGTTTCGACCTGTAGCGACGCGTCGGACTGAGTCAGGATGGTTCCGGTCTTAAAAACGCCATCCTCTTCGAACATCACATGCATAGCTGTAGGGAATGTGGCAAACCACACATTATAACGAGTGACATGCTCAAGCAACGCGCGGAAGCGTACGCCAGGCATCCCAGGAATAGAGCGCCAGGCCGGTCCAGATCAAGGCGAAACTGCCGAGCTGTCCGATGCTGAACGCTTCGTGAAAGATCAGCACGGCGCACACGAATTGCAGCGTCGGCGCGAGATATTGCAGGAGGCCCAGCGTTGACAGCGGCAGGCGGCGCACGCCTTCCGCGAACAGGGCGAGCGGCACCGTCGTAACCAACCCCGCCAGGGGAATCAGCAACAAGCCCCAGCCCCGGCCGCCGCCATGCAATTGATGTTGGCTGGCCGACCAGGCGAGAAACCCTGCCGCAAACGGCAGCGCAAGCAGCGTTTCGACAAACAGGCCATTGACCGAATCGATCGGCGCGCGCTTGCGCAACAAGCCATACAGCCCGAAAGTGCCGGCCAGTCCCAGCGCAATCCAGGGCAAATGGCCCAGGAGGGCGACACGCGCAATCACGCCTGTCGCGGCCAGAGTGACCGCGCACCACTGCAATCGCCGCAGCCGTTCGCCCAGCACCAGAGCGCCCAGCGCGACGTTGAAAAGCGGATTGATGAAATAGCCGAGGCTCGCTTCGACCGTATGCCCGCTTACGATCGCCCAAACATAGAGCAGCCAGTTGCATCCCGTCAGCATGGTCGTCAAACACAGCAAGGCGAGCAGGCGCGGCCGGGAAAATACGCCCGCCGCGACGCCGAAGCCTTGCCGCCAGCCGATCCACAGCGCGAGCAAGGGCACCGACCAGAGGACGCGGTGCGCGACGATTTCAAGCGCGGGCAGCCAGGCAAGCGCCTTGAAGAACAGCGGCGAAACGCCCCAGATGAAAAAAGCAGTCAGCGCGCACCAAGCGCCGCGCCGGTCGATCGGCACGCTCAAGGCAGCAGGCCGGCGAAACGGATCACCGAATCAACGTAGTCATCCCAACGCGTGAAGGAGTGATCGCCCCCGGCAAGAATCGTTTGCCGCGCGCCGGCGAAATGCGCCACCGCGATGCGCGTGTCCAGCACTTCGTCGTCCTCTTCGGCGAGCAGCCAGAAACGCGCGGGGTTTGCGATCCGCGTCAGGCGCAGATCGAAAATCTGCCGGGCATGCTCCGGCGTGAATTCGAAACGTTCGCCGGTATACAGGTTTGCGTGCTCGCCGAGGAAGGGCTCGGCGTCGAAACCGTCGTTAAACACGGCCGGATTGACGAGCACTGCGCGCAGGTCGTGACGCTCGGCCAGCCATGTCGCATAGAAACCGCCGAGCGAACTGCCGACGAGCACCGGCGGCGTCGCCGCGCGGGCAATTTGTGCTTCGACCTGGGCAATCGCGTGCGCGGGTTCATACGATAGCTGCTCGCACCAGAAGCGGTCGGCCAGCCCAAGCTCCGTCATCCGTGCGGCGAGCGTCCGCGCCTTGCTGGAAGCCGGCGCGGAACGGAAGCCGTGCAGGTAAAGAATCATTGCGGGTGTGGAACGCTCAGTTATCGACCCAATCGATCCAGCCCATTTGCCAGGTCAGCAGAATCAACAGGCCGAACGCGATGCGATACCAGGCAAAGATCTTGAAGTCGTGCGTCATGATATAGCGCAGCAGCCAGCGCACACAGAGGAAGGCGGAAGCGAAGGCGGCCAGGAAACCGACCGCCCACATGCCCAGATCGTCGGCCGAAAGCAGCGCGCGCTCTTTGTAGAGCTGGTAAAGCGAGGCGATGATAAGCGTCGGGACGGCGAGAAAGAATGAAAACTCCGTCGCGGCCCGGCGCGAGAGCCCGAACAGCATCCCGCCGATGATCGTCGCGCCCGAACGCGAAGTGCCGGGAATCAATGCGAATGCCTGGGCGATGCCGAGTTTCAGGGCGTCGAGGTAGCTCATCCGCTCGACCACTTCGACGCGCACGGTGGTTTTCTGGCGCTGTTCGGCCCAAAGAATGATGAAGCCGCCGAGGATGAAGGTCGTCGCCACCGTTGGCGCATTGAACAAATGTGCTTTGATGGCCTTGCCGAAAAGCAGGCCGAGCGCGGCGAGCGGAACGAAAGCGATCGCGAGATTGATCAGAAAATGCTGCGCCTGGCGGTCGCTGAACGCATGCGTCACGGCGTCGGACAGCCGCTGCCGGTATTCCCACACGACGGCGAGAATCGCGCCGGACTGAATCACGATCTCGAACAGTTTGCCGCGCTCGTCGTTGAAGTTCAGCAGTCCGCCGACAAGAATCAGGTGGCCGGTCGAAGAAACCGGCAAAAACTCGGTCAAGCCCTCGACGATGCCGAGAATCAGGGCCTTGAGCAGAAGCAGAATATCCATGAGATGGGGGAAAGCGTTGGGAATAGACGAGGCGCGATTATACGATCACGTTGATGACAACAAGTTTTACTGTGTCGGCAAAGCGATCGCCGGCACGAATTTGGCGCGATGCACCGAGAAGAAAGTCCGCACATTGCGCACGTTCGCTTCGCCGCCGAACAAACGATGCGCAAGCGCGTGATACGCCTCCATGTCCGCGACCTGCACGATCAGCACGAAATCCGGGCCGCTCGTGACGCGATAGCATTGCTGCACCGCGTCCTCCGCGGTCGCGTGTTGTTCGAAGTCGTGTGCGGATTCGGTGGTCTGCCGGTCGAGCGTGATTTCAACGATTCCGGTCAGCCCAGCGCCGAGCCGTTCCGCCGACAGAATCGCCACGCGGCGCTCGATCACGCCAATCTCGACCAGCCGCCGCACCCGCCGCAAACACGTGGCGGGCGAAACGTGCACCCGCGCGGCCAGGGCGTCGTTCGTCAATGCAGCGTCGCGCTGGAGCTGCGCGAGGATGCGCAGATCGGTTGCATCAACGGTCATAACAGAATTTTGCGGTCGTTCGGAATTTTCCATCACAAACATCCTATTAGTGGAATATTTTTTCAATCTCTATGTGATGTGGAATTTTATTGCATTTGAGCGTGAAAACAGCAAGCGTTTTTTGCTCAAGTACGCCTATATTCCCGACATCTCAATTTCGCCAGCCGGAGAATTTTCATGTGTGGCATCGTCGGTGCAGTCGCTCAGCGCAATATCGTTCCCATTCTGGTTGAAGGTCTCAAGCGGCTTGAATACCGTGGCTACGACTCCTGCGGCGTCGCGGTTTATCAGGATGGCGCGCTGCGCCGTGCGCGCAGCACCTCGCGCGTGGCCGAACTCGACGCGCAGGTTCGCGCCGAGCACGTCGAAGGCTTCACCGGCATCGCCCACACGCGCTGGGCCACGCACGGCGCGCCGGCGGTGCATAACGCCCACCCGCTGTTCTCGCGCGAGCGCATCGCGCTCGTGCACAACGGCATCATTGAAAACCACGCCGAACTGCGCGAGGAACTGCGCGCCAAGGGCTACACCTTCGACAGCCAGACCGACACCGAAGTCATCGCGCACCTGATCGACCACTTTTACGATGGCGATCTGTTTGCCGCCGTCAAACTCGCCACCGCGCGGCTCAAGGGCGCTTATGCGATCGCCGTGTTCTGCCGCGACGAACCGCACCGCGTGATCGGCGCGCGCGAAGGTTCGCCGCTCGTGCTTGGCGTCGGCGAGGGCGAAAACTTCCTTGCTTCGGACGCGATGGCGCTCGCGGGCGTCACCGACCAGATCGTCTACCTCGAAGAAGGCGATGTCGTCGATCTGCAGCTCGGCAAATACTGGATCGAAGCGCGCAGCAACAAAGACAACTTCGTCCGCGCCGAAAGGCCGGTCCGCACCGTGCACGCCTATAGCGGCGCGGCCGAACTTGGGCCATATCGGCACTTCATGCAGAAGGAAATTTTCGAACAGCCGCGCGCGATTGGCGACACGCTGCAAGGCGTCGAGGCGATCACGCCGGACCTCTTCGGCGAGCAGGCCGCAGAAGTCTTCAAACAGATCGACTCGGTTCTGATTCTCGCCTGCGGCACCAGCTACTACGCCGGCTGCACCGCCAAATACTGGCTCGAATCGATTGCGCGCATTTCCACGAACGTCGAAATCGCGAGCGAATACCGCTACCGCGACAGCGTGCCGAATCCGCGCAGCCTCGTCGTCACGATTTCGCAGTCCGGCGAAACCGCCGACACGATTGCCGCGCTCAAACATGCGCGCAGCCTCGGCATGGAACACACGCTGACGATCTGCAACGTCTCCACCTCGGCGATGGTGCGCGAATGCAAGCTGGCCTACGTGACGCGCGCCGGTGTAGAAATCGGCGTCGCTTCGACCAAGGCTTTCACCACGCAGCTTGCGGGCCTGTTCCTGCTCACGCTGGCGCTCGCGAAAGTGCGCGGAAACCTGAGCGCGGAGCAGGAAGCCGCCCATCTCAAAGCCATGCGCCACCTGCCCGTCGCGCTGCAAGCCGTGCTCGCGCTCGAACCGCAGATCATGGCGTGGTCGGAAGAATTCGCCAAGAAGCAAAACGCCCTCTTCCTGGGGCGCGGCATGCACTACCCGATCGCGCTCGAAGGCGCGCTCAAGCTCAAGGAAATTTCCTATATCCACGCCGAAGCCTATCCGGCCGGCGAACTCAAGCACGGCCCGCTCGCGCTTGTCGACGCCTCAATGCCCGTCGTCACCGTCGCGCCCAACGACACGCTCGTCGACAAGCTCAAAAGCAATATGCAGGAAGTCCGCACGCGCGGCGGCGAACTCTATGTTTTCGCCGACGCCGACACGCATATCGAAAGCGGCCCCGGCGTCCATGTGATCCGCATGCCCGAGCACTACGGCGCGCTGTCGCCGATTCTCCACGTTGCCCCGATGCAACTGCTCGCCTACCACACCGCCTGCGCGCGCGGCACCGACGTGGATAAACCGCGCAACCTGGCGAAGAGCGTGACGGTGGAGTGATCTACCGCATGCAAACGCTACGCTGAAGTGCGGCGTTCTCGGTGAAGTAATCGATTCGGACTGAAAAGCCCCTCAAAAGTTTTGAGGGGCTTTTCCATTGGGCCGGCTTTCAAACGTTCAACGGCTGATCGGCTTGTACCGAATCCGATGCGGTTTCGCCGCTTCCTCGCCGAGCCGTTTCTTCTTGTCCTCTTCGTACTCGTGGTAGTTGCCACTGAAGAAGGTCCATTGCGAATCGCCTTCGGCGGCGAGGATGTGCGTGGCGATGCGGTCGAGGAACCAGCGGTCGTGCGAGGTGACGAGCACGCAGCCGGAGAATTCGAGCAGCGCATCTTCGAGCGCGCGCAGCGTTTCCACATCGAGGTCGTTTGAAGGTTCGTCGAGCAGCAGCATATTGGCCCCGGCGATCAGCGTTTTCGCCAGATGCAGCCGGCCGCGCTCGCCGCCGGAGAGTTTGCCGACGAGCTTCTGCTGGTCGCCGCCCTTGAAGTTGAAGCGCCCGATATAAGCGCGGCTCGGCAGTTCGAAACGCCCGACCGTGAGGATGTCAGCGCCGTCGGCGATGGCTTCGAACACGGTTTTATCGTCGGCGAGCCCTTCGCGGCTCTGGTCGACCGCGGCGAGCTTGACCGTCGGCCCGATCACGACTTCGCCGGAGTCCGGCTTTTCCTTGCCCATAATCATGCGGAACAGCGTCGATTTACCCGCGCCGTTCGGGCCGATCACGCCGACGATCGCGCCGGGCGGGATTGTGAAGCTCAGGTTGTCGATCAGCAAGCGATCGCCGAAGCCCTTGCTCACGTTGTGGAACTCGACCACCTTGTCGCCGAGCCGTTCGCCGGGCGGGATGAAGATTTCCTGCGTCTCGTTGCGCTTCTGGTATTCGACGCTCGCCATTTCCTCGTAGCGCGCCAGACGCGCCTTGCTCTTGGCTTGGCGCGCCTTGGGGTTCTGCCGCACCCATTCGAGTTCCTTGTGCAGCGCCTTCCGGCGCGCGGATTCCTGCGATTCTTCCTGCTTCAGCCGGTTTTCCTTCTGCTCCAGCCAGGATGAGTAATTGCCCTTCCACGGGATGCCCTCGCCACGGTCGAGTTCGAGAATCCACTCCGCCGCGTTGTCGAGGAAGTAGCGGTCGTGCGTGACGGCGACGACGGTGCCGGGGAAGCGCACGAGGAACTGTTCGAGCCATTCCACCGATTCGGCGTCGAGGTGGTTGGTCGGCTCGTCGAGCAGCAGCATGTCGGGCTTCGAAAGCAGTAGCTTGCACAGCGCGACGCGGCGCTTCTCGCCGCCCGAGAGCGGGCCGATCTTCGCGTCCCACGGCGGCAGGCGCAGCGCGTCGGCGGCGATTTCGAGCTGGGTTTCGAGGTCCGCGCCCGAAGTCGCGATGATGTTTTCGTACCTCGCCTGCAACTCGGCGAGCTTGTCGAAATCAGCATCTGGCTCGGCGTAGGCGGCGTAAACCTCTTCGAGCTTCTGCTTGGCTTGCATGACTTCGCCGAGGCCGGCTTCGACCTCTTCGCGCACGGTTTTTTCCGGGTCGAGCTGCGGCTCCTGCGGCAGATAGCCGATCGACAGATTCGGCTGCCATTGCACCTCGCCGTCGTATTCCTTATCCGCGCCGGCCATGATGCGCAGCACGGTCGACTTGCCCGCGCCGTTGAGGCCGAGCAGCCCGATCTTGGCGCCGGGGAAAAAGGAAAGGGAAATGTCCTTGATGATCTGACGCTTGGGCGGAACGACCTTGTTCACGCGCAGCATCGACATAACGTATTGGGCCATGACAAAAACTCTTGGGGCTGATTCGAAGAAGACGAGAGCTTACCGGAGTCGCGCGCATCCTTGGCAGCTGTTACGCGTGTGGAGGGCGCCGTTTCCCACGGTAACATTGGCGCTTTTCTCAACGGTGATCGTAAGTTATGGACCCAAGGCTTT
The DNA here is from genome assembly GCA_009781175.1 of Betaproteobacteria bacterium. Taxonomy (GTDB): domain Bacteria; phylum Pseudomonadota; class Gammaproteobacteria; order Burkholderiales; family Rhodocyclaceae; genus Niveibacterium. The sequence goes on along the minus strand of WQYQ01000007.1, from coordinate 119,088 downwards.
TCGCTGTTGCACTGCTCGCAGGTTGTGCTTCTCTTGATTACTCTCCACCAAAAGACGTTTTCGAGGCATGGCGCAAGAATGGGGTTACGGTCGCTGAAGTAAAAAAGGACATGCGGCTCTGTGGATACAAAGACACAAGGCTTGCCAATGACCTCAACGAAAGCGAGGCTGCCTCAGCCGAGAGATGCATGCAAAGCAAAGGCTATGCTCTTGATACAAGCAGCTATCGACCGAACAACTGTTACGGCCAAGGCTCTCCATATCTTTGCAACCGGCTTTGGGGAGGTAAAAAGCCTCAACCGGTTCCCGTCCGCGCTAACCCACAATGAGGTTTGGCCTACCCTTTCATTTCAACGTCGCGCTGCTGAATCCGTTTGAGGCTCAAACCTGAGCCATGTTGACGATTCAAAACCCTGACACCGCGCGCGCCGTCCATACCCTCTTCGAAGCGGCGGCGATGATGATCGGTGCGCGCTATTACTTCTTCCTGCGGCGCGCTCAAGCCCTGCCGTCCGTCACCCACGGCCAGAGCTTCATCGTCCTGCTCGGTTGCCTCGCCGGCGCGTCCGTGGGCAACAAGCTGATGTTCTGGCTGGAAGCGCCGCACCTGTGGACGGATGGCAGCGGGTGGCGGGACTTTCTGTTTGGCGGTCAATCCATGGTTGGTGGCCTGCTGGGTGGTTTGATCGGGGTCGAACTGGGCAAAAAACTCTGCGGCTATCGGTCATCGACGGGCGATCTGTTTGTCTTTCCCATTCTGCTCGGTTTGATGATCGGCAGGATCGGCTGCTTTCTGGCCGGATTGAACGACGGCACCTATGGCGTGCCCACCAGCCTGCCGTGGGGCGTCGACTTCGGCGATGGCTTGCCCCGCCATCCGACGCAGCTTTACGAAATCATCTTTGCCGGGCTGCTCTGGCTGTTGCTCAAACGCTGGCAGCCACGCTTGAAATCTGTGCCCGGCGCGATGTTCAGGCTGATGTTGATCGCCTATCTGCTGTGGCGTTTGGGCATCGATTTTCTCAAGCCCGTGCCTTATGTTTATCCTCTGGGACTCAGCGGCATCCAGTGGGCCTGCCTGTTGGCGCTGCTGTGCTATGTGCCGCTGAGCCTGCCGCCGCTGCGCAAGGCTTTGCGCAAAATGGAAACCTGTTCATGAAAACCTCTCTCCCTGCCAAAGACAGCCGGATGATGTTGCTGGGCCTGATTGCCGCCAGCATCATCGGCTGGGGTTGCGCCATCCCCGTCACAGTGGCTACCCGCAGCGACAAAACCGTCAGCGACAACTATCGTCCGGCAGCCGAAAAAAACGATGCCATGGCTCAATTGCAATTGGCGCTGGCCTATCGCTTTGGCACCGCTGGCGCGGCCAAAGACCCGGCGCAGGCGTGGCAGTGGCTGAACCGGGCGGCCAATAACGGGCTGCTGGAAGCCCAACTCATGCTCGGCGATGCGCTGGTTTCGGGCAGTTGGGGGCAAGCCAAGGACATCGAGGCTGGTCTGAATGTTTTGAGAACCGCCGCGCAAGGCGGCCGCAGGGACGTTCAGGAACATCTGGGCATGACCTTGCGCCAGCTTCCCGGCGACGGCCATGACGCCGAAGCCGCCCAGTGGTTCGAAAAGGCGGCGCGCGCCGGCAACAAACATGCGGCCATGCAGCTCGGCCAGCTTTACGACCGCGGCCTTGGCGTGCAGCAGGATCGCGCGCTCGCCTACGCCTGGTTCACGCTCGCCAACGATGCCATTAATACCGGGCGGCTGGAATCCGGTTTGAGCAAGGACGAACTGAACCGGGCGCGGCAAAAAACTACCCAGTTGCGCGAGGAGATCGCCAAATGAAACGAAGCGCCGGCCGTCTTTTTTATCCGTGCCTGTTGGCATTGTCTCTTTGCGCCTGTGTGCCCGTGCCGAGGATCGAAAATCCGCCCAGCATCACCGATCTGGATCAGACTTTGAAACAGGCCGCAGCCGGAGGTGTTTCCGCGCAGATGGAGTTGGGGGTTTCGTTTCAAAGGGGGTACTACGGTAGCGGTCTGGGCAAGGACGAGCAAACCGCTCTGCGGCTTTACTACGCGGCAGCGGATCAAGGCGGCGCCGGCGCCCAGGGCAGGCTGAGCGACTACTTCATCTTCAGGCCGGACAACTCCCGAGATATGCCCACGCCCGACGCATTGATGGAGTCGGCCTACTGGTCGTATCAACGCACGCGCAGCGGTGATCCCCGCTACATGGAACGGCTGGCAACCCTTTACGCCCAGCCCGATTTTCCAGCCTATGACCTGATCGAGTCATGCAAATGGCGGTTGCTGGCGCGCCGAAAGTGCGATCCCAAGACTTACAGCGCCGAAATCATTGAGCAAGCCAACCAGCGCGCCCAGCCGCAGCTTCAACAATTCCCCCGGAAACCATGAACAGGAAAAATCGCCCTTACCTTTTCTACGACACCACCAGCTCGGTCTGCACCACCTGCCTGCGCCCGGTGGAAGCCAAGATTCTGTTCAAGGACAAACAGGTTTTCATGGACAAATGGTGCCCCGCGCACGGTGCCGAGCGCGTATTGATCAGCGACGACGAGGACTACTACCGCCTGGCGCGTGAGGTGTACGTCAAGCGGCCCGAGATGCCGCAGCGGTTCAACACGCAAATGCAATACGGTTGCCCCTACGACTGCGGGTTGTGCCCCGATCACATGCAGCATTCCTGTCTGACGGTGCTGGAGATCACCGACCACTGCAATCTGCGCTGCCCCACCTGCTATGCCGCATCCGGTCCCGAGCGGCTGACGCACAAGCCGCTGGACAGCGTAGAGCGCATGCTCGACGCCATCGTCGCCAACGAGGGCGAGCCGGACGTCGTGCAGATTTCCGGCGGCGAGCCAACCTTGCATCCGCAATTGTTCGAGATTCTCGATGCCGCCCGGCGCCGGCCCATCAAACATTTGATGGTCAATACCAACGGCATCCGCATTGCGCAGGAGCCGGATTTCGCTGCCCGGCTGGCGTCTTATCAGCCCGGTCTGGAAATTTATCTGCAATTCGACTCCTTCAAGCCCGAGGCGCTACAGCATCTGCGCGGCGCCGATCTGCGCCGCATCCGCGCGCAGGCGCTCGACGCGCTGGAGCGGCACGGCCTTTCGACCACCTTGGTCATGACCGTCAAGCGCGGCGTTAACGATGACGAAATCGGCGCCATCATTCAGCACGCCTTGAAATACCGCTGCGTGCGCGGCGTCACCCTTCAGCCGGTGCAGGACGCGGGCCGCAACGAGGCGTTTTCGGCGCCGGCGCACCGCCTCACCGTCAGCGCGATCCGCCGCGCCATTGCCGAGCAGTCCGGCCTTTTTTCGCTCGACGACGTGGTGCCCGTGCCATGCAACCCGGACACACTGGCGATGGCCTATGCGATCAAGACCGGCGGCACGGTGCAACCCCTGACCCGCCACCTTGGCCCCGAAGCCCTGCTCGCCGGCCCGGCCAGCACGATTGTTTTCGAGCGTGATCCGCACCTCAAGGAGCAGGTGTTCAAACTGTTTTCGACCAATCATTCGCCGGAATCCCAGGCCAATTGCCTGTCCGCTCTTTTATGCTGCCTGCCGCAGGTTGCCGCGCCCGTTGAACTGAATTACGAAAACGTGTTCCGCGTGCTGATCGTGCAGTTCATGGACGCCAACAATCTGGACATTCGCGCGCTGAAGAAATCCTGCGTCCACATGGTGCAGCCCGATGGACGCCTGATTCCGTTCGAGACTTTCAACCTGTTTCACCGTGATGACCGTTCCACGATTCTGAAAAACATCCGCGCCGAAATAGACGCCGCCACCCGCCAACGCCGATCCGTGGCGCTGCCGGTGCGCGGCGACGCTGGCCTCGCCGGATCAGATTGCGCCGCTGGTGAATCGGCAGGATGCGCTGGTGGCGATCCAGATTGAGGTGTCCTCTGAAGTTGTGCCGTCTGGTTTTTCCGGCGAAGCAGGATTAAATTGCCTTCTGCTGCATCGCTCCTGATATCCCTCTTCCAACCCAAAGGAATACATCATGCAAATCAATGCCTACGGCGCTTACGCGGGCGACAAACCGCTTGAACCCTTGAAGATCAACCGCCGCGCGCCCGGTGCGCATGATGTGCAGATTGACATTGCTTTCTGCGGCGTTTGCCATTCGGACTTGCATCAGGTGCGCGCTGAATGGGCGGGTACGCATTTTCCGTGCGTGCCGGGTCATGAAATCGTCGGGCGGGTGTCCGCGGTTGGTCCGCAGGTGTCAGGGTTCAAGCTCGGCGATCTGGTGGGCATCGGCTGCATCGTCGATAGCTGCAAACACTGCGCGGAATGTGAAGAGGGGCTGGAAAATTATTGCGACGGCATGGTCGGCACCTACAACGGCCCGACGCCGGACGCGCCCGGATGGACGCAGGGCGGCTATTCGCAAAAAATCGTCGTGCATGAGCGCTACGTGCTGCGCATCCGGCATCCGGCCGCGCAGCTTGCCGCCGTGGCGCCGCTGCTGTGCGCGGGCATTACCACCTACTCGCCGTTGCGCCACTGGAACGTGGGGCCGGGCAAGAAGGTCGGCGTCGTCGGCATCGGTGGTCTGGGCCACATGGGCATCAAGCTGGCGCATGCGATGGGCGCGCGCGTCGTGGCATTCACCACGTCCGAATCCAAGCGCGAGGCGGCCAAGGCGCTGGGCGCCGATGAGGTCGTGGTTTCGCGCAATAGCGGGGAAATGGCCGCCCACGCCAGCAGCTTCGACTTCATCCTCGACACCGTTGCCGCGTCGCACGACCTCGAAGCGTTCCTGGCCCTGCTCAAGCGCGACGGTGCGCTGACGCTGGTAGGCGCGCCAGCCACGCCGCACCCTTCGCCCAACGTTTTCAGCCTCATCCACAAACGCAAGACGATTGCCGGCTCGATGATCGGCGGCATCCCCGAAACCCAGGAGATGCTGGATTTCTGCGCCGAGCACGGCATCGTCGCCGACATCGAACTGATCCGCATCGACCAGATCAACGACGCCTACGAGCGGATGCTCAAGGGTGACGTCAAGTATCGCTTCGTGATTGATAGTGCGAGCTTGGCTGGTTGATTGCTTTGGCCGTTAAACTGGATAGTTACGTAATTTTTGAAAGCGGAATTCAAATATGCAAGGCGAATGTTTGTGCAAATCTATTCAGTATCACTGCAATCAGCCACCGGTATATCAGTTGAAATGCCACTGCCGCGATTGTCAGAAAGTTTCTGGCGGTCCGTATGCGCCGATTGCCCTCTTTCCGGTTGAAGCAGTCAAGATCGAAGGGGAAGTCAAGTATTTTGAATCCTATGGGGAGAGTGGCAAGCGCATTTGGCGCGGATTTTGTCCGCAATGCGGGTCACAACTCTTTGGCAAGCTTGAGAGGTTTCCGAACTTGATCGGCATTCGTGCGGGCACTCTTGACGAGCCGAACGAATTCGATCCAAAGGTCAATATCTACGCCAGCCATGCTCCTTCTTGGGATTCAGTCGATACCACTTTGCTCACGTTTCCTCTGGGTGCACCGCAAACGTGATGTCCACCTTTCGCTCAAGCCGACCGCCTACAGCGGCGGCTTGGCTTGTTCGTTAGGTCCCGTAGGAGACTGCATGCAAATCATCTACCTCATTCTTTGTGTGGTCGGCGCTGCTTTACCGCTCTCGCAATTCGTTCCATGGCTTTTTGCTCATGGGCTTAACGTACCGCTCCTGTTACAGCAGGCCACCTCCAGCCACATTGCTGCATTCGCTTGGGCTGATGCCCTCGTTTCGGGCATTGTGGTCGTTGTATTTGTACTTGTGGAAGGCCGCAGGCTTGCAATGCGCCGACTATGGCTGCCATTGTCTTGTCTCGTGGTTGGACCATCATTGGCGTTGCCGCTTTTCCTTTTCTTGCGGGAACGTCATCTTGCGGCGGCAGGACCTGACAATTCATTCAAGCTGAACCCGCTTCGCGGGCCGGTTTAATTCAGGAGCTAGATGCCCAGTTCGGCCGCTGCGCTCCATGCTCGTAACAATCCAGGTGTAAGCTTTCTGCGTTCTGTCCAAAACTAAAACCATGAAGCTCGCTACCCTCTGTGTTTATTGCGGTTCGCGTTCCGGCGCGCGTCCGGTTTATCTGGAGCAGGCCCGCGCGTTCGGCCGTCTGCTGGCCGAGCGGGATATCGGGATTGTTTATGGCGGCGCGAGCATCGGCGTGATGGGCGCGGTAGCGGACGCGGCGCTCGCGGCCGGCGGCCGGGTGATTGGCGTGATTCCCGAAGCGCTGGCCGAGAAGGAGGTCGCGCACGGGAATTTGACTCAATTGCTTGTTGTCGATTCGATGCACACGCGCAAAGCGAAGATGGCCGAGTTGTCGGATGGCTTTGTCGCGCTGCCGGGCGGGATTGGCACCTTCGAGGAGTTGTTCGAGGTATGGACCTGGCTGCAACTCGGTTTTCATGCCAAGCCGGTCGGCGTTCTGAATGTCGCGGGCTATTGGGACGGCTTGCTGGAGTTTCTCGACCATGCGCACGCCGAGGCGTTTTTGAGCGGTGAGCATCGGCGCTTTCTGCAAGTCGGCGCTACGCCGGAGACCTTGCTTGCCGCGCTTGAAACCTGGCAGGCGCCCATTACGCGGCGGCACTGGGTCGGCCCTGGAGAAACCTAGGCGTGGGTTGAGCGCAAGGGTGGGATAAATCGCGTAAGGCATCGCGGGCGCTTCAGACATTTTCGCAACTTGGGTTGCGGCTTTCGGGCGGCTTCTCTAGGCTAGATCGCACCTGAAAACCTTTGGTGCAAGCCATGTCGACGACAACGCTGGGCGTCAAGTTGGATGAAGCTGCACGCGAACGAATCCGCCGTGCCGCGCAAAAAATCGATCGTACCCCGCACTGGTTGATTAAGCAGGCGATCTTTCATTATCTCGACATGCTGGAGCGCAGCGGCCTGCCGCACGAATACGATAGCTCGGGCGTGACGCTCGAAGCAGGCGGTGCTGATTCCGAGCACGAGCCGCCGCAGCCCTTCCTCGATCTGGCGCTAGGGGTGCAGCCGCAGTCCAAGCTGCGCGCCGCGATCACGGCGGCGTATCGGCGCCCTGAAACCGAATGTCTCCCGCATCTGCTTGGCGAAGCGCGCCAGACGCCGGAGCGGACGGCTGCGGCGCATCGCATGGCGCTTGCGCTGGCCGAGCAATTGCGCGAAAAAAGAGCGGGCAGCGGGCGTGACGGCTTGGTGCAGGGTTTGCTGCGTGAGTTCGATCTGTCGAGCCAGGAGGGCGTGGCGCTGATGTGTCTGGCCGAAGCCTTGCTGCGGATTCCCGATGCGGGCACGCGCGACGCGCTGATCCGCGACAAGGTGAGCCACGCTGATTGGGGCGCACATCTGAGGCGCTCGGAATCGCTCTTTGTCAACGCGACGACCTGGGGTTTGCTGATTACCGGAAAGCTTGTCGGCACCCAGTCGGAAAACGGGCTCAGCACGGCGCTGGCGAAACTCGTGGCGAAAGGCGGCGAACCCGTCGTGCGCAAAGGCGTCGATATGGCAATGCGTCTGCTCGGCGAACAGTTCGTCGCCGGCGAAACGATTGCCGCGGCGCTGGCCCATGCGCGTGCGCACGAGGCCGCGGGCTTCCGCTATTCCTACGACATGCTCGGCGAAGCCGCGCTCACGGCGGCCGATGTGGACCGTTATTACTCGGCGTATGAGCAGGCGATCCATGCCATCGGCGGGGCCGCGAGCGGGCGCGGGATTTACGACGGGCCGGGGATTTCGGTCAAGCTTTCGGCGCTGCACCCGCGTTATGGCCGCGCGCAGCGCGAGCGCGTGCTGGCCGAGTTGTATCCGCGTCTGTTTGCGCTGACGCTGCTGGCGCGGCAGTACGACATCGGCCTCAATATCGACGCCGAAGAAGCCGAGCGGCTCGAACTGTCGCTCGATTTGCTCGAACTGCTGTGCAAGGAGCCGCAGCTCGCGGGCTGGAACGGCATCGGCTGCGTGGTCCAGGCGTACCAGAAGCGCGCGCTGGCCGCGATTGCGTTCATCGTCGATCTGGCGCGGCGCACGCAGCGGCGCATCATGGTGCGGCTCGTCAAGGGCGCGTATTGGGATAGCGAGATTAAGCGCGCGCAGGTCGACGGCCTGGAAGGCTATCCGGTGTTCACGCGCAAAGTGCATACCGATGTGAGTTACCTCGCCTGCGCGCGCCAACTGCTTGCCGCGCCCGAGGCCGTGTATCCGCAATTCGCCACGCACAACGCTTACACCGTTGCCGCGGTCTACCAGATGGCGGGGATGAACTACTACGCCGGTCAATACGAATTCCAATGCTTGCACGGCATGGGCGAGCCGCTGTATGAAGAAATCGTCGGCGCGGACACGTACAACCGGCCCTGCCGCATTTATGCGCCGGTCGGCTCGCATGCAACGCTTTTGCCTTATCTGGTGCGGCGCCTGCTCGAAAACGGCGCGAACACCTCCTTCATCAATCGGCTCGGCAACGAGAAGATCGCCATCGAAACCCTGATTGCCGATCCGCTCGCGGAGGCCGGCGCCCTCGTGCCGCTTGGCGCGCCGCATCCGGCGATTCCGCTGCCGCGCGATTTGTACGGTGCGGTGCGGGTTAACTCCGCGGGTTTGGATCTGTCGAACGAACAGCGGCTCGCATCGCTTTCGGCGGGGCTACTCGCGAGCGCGCAGCAAACCTGGCATGCTGCGCCGCGCTTGGGTAATGGTTTGCGCGGCGGCTTTGCGCATCCGGTTGTGAACCCCGCCGATTGGCGCGATGGGGTGGGCAGAGTCGTCGACGCCACCGAGCGGGATATTGCCGACGCCCTGGCGCAAGCCGAGGCCGTGCAGCCGATTTGGCGGGCCACGCCGCCCGCCGCACGCGCCGCGCTGCTCGAACGCGCGGCGGAACGCTTCGAAGCGCAGCGCTATGCGTTGATCGGACTGGCGGTGCGTGAAGCGGGCAAGACTTATGCGAACGCGCTCGGCGAGGTGCGCGAGGCGGTCGATTTCCTGCGCTTCTATGCGAGCGAGATCCGGCATGGCTTCGCCAATGAAACGCATCGGCCGCTCGGCCCGCTTGCCTGCATCAGCCCGTGGAACTTCCCGCTCGCGATCTTTACCGGCCAGATCGCGGCGGCGCTCGCGGCGGGCAATGTCGTCCTCGCCAAGCCCGCCGAGCAAACGCCCTTGATCGCGGCCGAGGCGGTGTGCCTGCTCTGCGAGGCGGGGCTGCCGGCCGGCGCGCTGCAATTGCTGCCGGGCCCCGGCGAAAGCGTGGGTGCTGCTTTGGTTAAGGATGCGCGTGTGCGCGGCGTGATGTTTACCGGCTCGCTCGAAGTGGCGCGTCTGATCGCGGCGAGCCTTGCCGAGCGCTTGGCGTCTGACGGCAGTCCGGTCCCGCTGGTGGCTGAAACCGGCGGGCAGAACGCGATGATCGTCGATTCCTCGGCGCTGCTCGAACAAGTCGTGGCCGATGTGCTCGGTTCGGCTTTCGATTCAGCCGGCCAGCGCTGTTCGGCCTTGCGCGTGCTGTGCGTGCAGGAAGAAATCGCCGAGCGCTTGATCGAAATGCTCAAGGGCGCGCTGGCCGAACTGCGCATCGGCCAGCCCGATCGGCTGGCGACCGACATCGGCCCGGTCATCGAGCGCGGCGCGCGCGATGCGATCACGGCGCATATCGATGCGATGAAGGCGCTTGGCCACACGGTGCATCAAGTTCTACTGCCCGCCGAATGCGAGCGCGGCAGCTTCGTCGCGCCATGCTTGATCGAGATCGGCAGCCTCGCCGAATTGAAACGCGAAGTCTTCGGGCCTGTGCTGCATGTGCTGCGCTATCGGCGCGAAATGCTGGCGGGGCTCATCGATGAAATCCATGCGACGGGCTACGGCCTGACGCTGGGTCTGCATACGCGGATCGATGAGACAATCGCCGCCGTCACCGCCCGCGCGCGTGTCGGTAATATCTACATCAACCGCAACATGATCGGCGCCGTGGTCGGCGTGCAGCCCTTCGGCGGCGAAGGGCTTTCCGGCACCGGGCCGAAGGCGGGTGGGCCGCTGACTTTGATGCGGCTTGTGCGCGGCAACCAGGGGCTGCGCGATCTGGGCAAGTCCGTCAGCACGGCGGGCTTGCAGGTACGCGGCGCGCTGGCCGGAATCGAGGCCGAAACGCTGCGCTGTAGGCGTGAAGCGGCCGAGTTGTTGGATCTGCTCGCGCAGTGGGGTGTCGCGGGTTCGCCCGAGCAGGCGTGGGCGCGCGATCTGGCCGAGAATCCCCCGGTTGGCCGTCTGCATGTTTTGCCGGGGCCGACGGGCGAAACGAATGTGCATGCCTTGCTGCCGCGCGGGCGGGTGCTGTGTCTGGGCGGGGAGGCTGAACGGCTGGCGGCGCAATTGGTCGCCGTTGTCGCAAGCGGCAATCGCGCCGCGATTCCGGGCACGCCGGAGAACCGTCACGCCCTGGAAGATCTGCCCGCGCCGCTGGCGCGCCAGATCGACTGGATTCTGGATATTGCGACGGCCGAGGCCGACGCCGTCTTGTTCGCGGGCGATGCCGAGCCGCTCGGCACGCTCCAGCGCCAGCTCGCGCAGGCTGCGGGGAAGCTGATTGCATGTCATATTCCCGATTCGGCGGGGCGCTACCCAATTGAACGCCTGCTCACTGAGCGCGTCATTTCGACCAATACTGCCGCAGCCGGCGGCAATGCCAGCTTGATGATGGTAGGCTGATCCACCGATGCGGGCTGCGCATTTGAACTAAAAAGGAGACTTTTCGATGAAAAAACACTGTCTGGCAGCGCTGACGTTCGCGCTGTTTTCCGCTGGCGCGCTCGCCGATCCGGTCGAGGTGAAAATCGGCTTTGCGGCGCCGTTGACCGGTCCGCAGGCGCATTACGGCAAGGATATGCAGAACGGCATCCTGCTTGCGCTCGAAGAAGCGAATGCCGCGCAGCCGAAGATCGGCGGTAAAGAGGTCAAGTTCGTCCTCGTGACGGAAGACGATCAGGCTGATCCGCGCACCGCCACGATGGTCGCGCAGCGCCTGGTCGACGCCGGCATCAAAGGCATGCTCGGCCACTTCAACTCGGGCACGACGATTCCCGCCTCGCGCATCTACGCCCAGGCCGGCATTCCCGAAATCGCGATGGCGACCGCGCCGGCTTACACCCGGAATGGCTACAAGACCGCTTTCCGCATGATGACCTCCGACACGCAGCAAGGCTCGGTGATCGGCAAGTACGCGGTGGACAAGCTGAACTTCAAGAACCTCGCGGTAATCGACGACCGTACCGCCTATGGCCAGGGGCTGGCCGACGAGTTCGAAAAAGCGGCGAAGGCAGCGGGCGGCAAAATCGTGGCGCGTGAATACACCAACGATAAGGCGATGGATTTCAACGCCATTCTCACGAAACTCAAGAGCGGCCAGCCACAGGTGATTTTCTACGGCGGTACCGAAGTGCAGGCCGCGCCGATGGTCAAGCAGATGAAACAGCTCGGCATCGACGCGACGCTGATGACGGGCGAGATGTCGAAGACTGATAACTTCATCAAGCTCGCGGGCGATGCCGCGGACGGCGTGATCGCCTCGCTGGCGGGCCTGCCGATCGAGCAGATGGCCGGCGGCCCGGCCTACGTGACGAAGTACGAAAAACGTTTCGGCGCCAAGCCGTCCACCTATTCGCCCTATGCCTACGACGGCACGATGGCGATGATCGCGGCGATGAAGAAGGCCGATTCCGTCGAGCCGGCGAAATATCTGTCCGCGCTCGCGGCGACGAACATGCCAGGCGTAACGACGCCGCAGCTCGCATATGACGCGCATGGCGATTTGAAGATCGGCGGGATCACAATCTACAAGGTCATCAAAGGCAAGTGGGAAGCGCTCGAAAGCATTGGCGGCAAGTGAAAAACCAGAGCCCGTCCCTATGCTCGGAACGGGCTCTTTCATTCATGTTCAAGCCGAAACTTTGAATGCTCGAAGCATTGTTTGAGCTTATAGGCGAGTTCTTGCTCCAGATCGTCGGTGAGTTTCTCATCGAACTGGGTTTTCACTCGTTCGCCGAACCGTTCCGACGGGAGCCGAATCCCTGGCTGGCCGGATTGGGATACGCACTGTTTGGAGCAATTTTAGGCGGCCTGAGTCTGCTCGCGTTTCCACGCAACTTCGTGCCCGAGGCGTGGCGGATTGCTAATTTGATCGCTACGCCGCTGGTTGTGGGCGCATGCATGGCGCTCATTGGAAAGTGGCGGGCGCGCCGTGGAGATGCGGTTCTGCGCATCGACCGTTTCGCGTATGGCTATCTGTTCGCGTTGGCTTTGGCGGCCATCCGGTTTTTGTTTGCAGCGTGAGCAGAGCAAGGCGAGTCGCATCGATTGTGGCCCGCCTTGCGGAAGAAACGCACCCGATTGGGCGTTAGTGCGCGCTTGTGTTAAGCGGACGAATTTCAGCTTCCACCTTCACCGTCTCACGCTTGCCGCCGCTTTCGATCTGGAGTTCGAGCGGCAGCTTCTCGCCGGCTTTCAACTGCTGTTTGAGGCCCCACAGCATGATGTGATTGCCGCCCGATTTGAGCTCAACGGCCTTGCCGGCCGGCAGCGGCAGATTGGCGACGGGGCTCATTTTCATGACGCCACCTTCGGTTTTCATTTCGTGGATCTCGGCCTTTTCCGCGAGCGGCGAGGAGGCGCCGACGAGCACGGCGTCCTGTGCGCTGGTCAGCGTCATGAACGCACCGGCGGCTTTTTGCGTAGGCAGGGTGCTGCGCGTCCAGGGCGCATCGACCTTGAGGTCCGCCGCAACGGCGATTGTCGACAAGGCAAACAGGGCGGAAGCGATTAGCAGACGCATCTTTGAAGTCCTTTCTCGATTCGGAATTAAAGCGTGTGTGGGATTCTAGCCGCAGGTATGCTTCATCTTCCATCACCTTGGATTGATTTATGCGCGCGCACGAACTCAGCGGCACTCGGATTGACAAATGGCTTTGGGCCGCGCGCTTTTTCAAGACACGCAGCCTGGCGACCGAGGCGGTCGACGGCGGGCGTGTGCAAATCAATGGCCAGCGGATCAAGCCGGCCAAGGAAGTGAAGGTCGGTGATCGTGTCGAGGTCAGCTTGGGCCACGATACGCGCAGCGTGATTGTGCGTGGCATCGCCGAACGCCGCGGTTCGGCGAGCGTGGCGCAGCAGCTTTACGAAGAAACGTCGGAGAGCATCGCGCGGTGCGAAGAGGCGGGCGCGATGCGGCGCTTGCAGGTCGAACCGGCGCTGGAGCGGCAAGGCCGTCCGACGAAGCGGGACCGGCGTGACTACACTCGCTGGCGTGGAGAGTGAATCGAGGCTACGCGTCGCCGCCTGATTGGAGGCTGACTCCCAACTCCTTCACTGCTTGCATATGCCCCGGCTGGGCAAGCCAGCGCGCGAACAGGCGGTAAGCTTCCAGATCGAAGCGGCGCGGCGGCAGGTTGGCGAGCAGGTCGTCGGCGCTTGTTTCGTGAATCGCCCCAAGCTGAAGCCTGGGGCTTCTTCGCCACGCATCGGGGGCGCCTTTGGCGCCAATCACACTTGTCTCGCTGGCCCCGCCATGAATGACGGGGCTTGCACTCGACGTGTGGTCATGCACGCTGCCGAGCAAACACCAGCGGTCGAACACATGCAGCGCCGTGGTTCCGCTCGCTGTGTGGATTTCGCTGATCGCGATTGGGCCGTTCCAGGGCCAGGGTTTGAGCCGCAGTGGGCGCAGCGCCGTGAGTAGGCGCGCATCGTGTTCGCCGGCGGATTCGTGCTCCACGCACACGCCGTTGCAGCGGTGCAACCCGTAAGCCTGGCAGGCGCCGTTGCTTTGTTCGAGGCCGAGGCGCTGCGGGCACAGGCGGTTCAAGAGCGCGAGTTCGCGCAAGGCGTTTTCGGCTTCGCGCTGGCCGCGGAAACAGCCGAAAACCTGCTGCCATTGCGCCGGATCGCTGCCCGTCAATTCGTCGAGGATAAGCACTGGGCCGCGCCGCCGGTTGGGCAGAAAGCGCCAGCCGAAAGCGGCGCCGGCGACGGGGTTGGCCTGGTAGCGGCGCGTCAGTTCGAGTTCGCGCAAATGCGCATCCAGGCTACCGGCGGCGAGCGCGATTTCGACGCGCTTGGTTTGCGCGACGATCCGCGCAGTGCGCGTATCCGGTTTGCCGGTGAAACAGCCGAGCACTTTGGAACGCAGATGCTGAGTGTGGCCGATGTCGACAAGCTTGTCGGCCCCATTCAGAAAAATGTAGACGCCCGGCGCTTCGGGCAGTGCTTCGAGGTCGCCGAGCGGCAGTTTGGGCACCGCGCGGCCGCTTGAGCTGGCGCGCTTGAGCGCGGCTTCGATGCGCGCCGGCTCGAAGCTGGCGACACACTCTTGCAGGAAACGCCAGACGATTTCGGCGTCGGCCATCGCGCGGTGCCGGTTGGCAATCGTGTAGCCATGGCGTTGGATGATGGCGTCGAGCCCGTGGCGCGCATGCTGCGGGTAGAGCGCGCGCGAGAATTTGACGCTGCACAGCACCGCGGGGTCGAAGGGCATGCCGCGCGCGCCGAAAGCCGCGCGCAGGAAGTTGAAATCGAAGCGCGCGTTGTGGGCGACGAAAACAGCGTCCGCCAGCCGTTCAGCGATTTCGTCCGCGAGCGCACGGAAGTTTGGCGCGTGCGCCACCATCGCATCGCTGATGCCGGTGACTTCCTGGATACGCGGCGGAATCGGCCGCTCCGGGTCGATCAGTGAGGACCAGCGCTCGACGAGCCGGCCGCCGTCGATGCGCAGGATCGCAACCTCGGTGATGCGGTCCCGGTTCGGGTCCGCGCCGGTCGTTTCGAGATCGACGATCGCCAGCGGGTGTTCGAAAAGCGGATTCAAAACGGACTACTGCGGCATGGCACTGCCGCGCTGCGGCGGCTCAAGCTTCGCTTTGATAAGGGTAGGGTTTCTGCGCCACGCGGGATTCCGCATAGTTTTTCTGCGTTTGCAGATCCTGGGGCTTGTCCCACCACAGGGCGCGGCCCGCGCGTTGTTCTTCGCGCTCCGCGGGATGTTTTTCCATCCATTCGCGCATGAATTTCGTGTGTTCGGATTCGTACATTGCCATCGTCATTGCCTCCTGGAATGGGCGGATTTTATCAGCGGCCGTTTGCTGTGATCGCGTTTATTTCTGTTCGTTGGCCTTGAGCCGGGTAATCCGCAGCACCTGGGGCACGCGGCGGATGGCGCGCATGACTTGCGCGAGGTGCTGGCGGTCGGTGACTTGCAAGGTGAAATACGTCTGCGAATGGACCGAGCTTTCGGTATCCATGCTGACATGTTGGATGTTGGCCTGGTTTTCGGAAATCACCGCCGCGATTTTGGCCAGCATGCCGCGCTGGTGTTCGGCGATCACGCGGATATCGACATCGAACATCCGGTCGTTGTTGGCCTCCCATTCGACATCGACCCAGCGTTCGCGGTCGGCGCGATAGCGTGCAAGATTCGGGCAGTCGCTCAAATGCACTTCCATGCCCTGGCCCTTGCGCAGCAGTCCGACGATCGGATCGCCGGGAATCGGGTGGCAGCAACGCGCGAGTTGCACCGCCATGCCTTCGCCGCCGCTGATTTGAATCGCGCCCGCCGTTTTCGGCTTGATCGCCCGGCCTTGAAGATATTCGTCGCCGAGCGCTTCGACAACGAGCGCGAGCCGTTTCGCCACGACAGCGGGCAGACGTTTGCCGAGCCCGATATCGGTGAAAATTTCCTGCTTTTCCTGACTGCCGACTTCGCGCAGGAACTTGTCCCAAACTTGGCGCGGCAGCGTGCTCAGCGTCAGGCCGTGACCGCGTAGCGCCTGGCCGAGCAGGCGTTCGCCAAGCGCGATGGATTCGTCCTGTTGCGAGGTTTTAAGGAAATGGCGAATCTCGGCGCGCGCCTTGCCGGTGCGCACATAGGTGAGCCAGTTCGCATTCGGGTTGGCATGCGCCGCGGTGATGATTTCGACCTGATCGCCGTTTTTCAGTTCGGTGCGCAGCGGCATCAAATCGCCGTTGATCTTGCAGGAGACACAACGATTGCCGATGTCGGTGTGCACTGCATAGGCGAAGTCGACCGCCGAAGCACCGCGCGGCAGGCTGAAAATTTTGCCTTTCGGACTGAAGACGAAAACATCGCCGGGGAACAGGTCGATTTTGACGTGTTCGAGAAACTCGGTTGAATCGCCCGAGGCCGATTGCAGTTCGATCAGCGATTGCAACCAGCTGTGCGTGCGCTGCTCCAGGTCCGAGAGGCGCTCGGCGGAGTCCTTGTAAAGCCAATGCGAGGCGACGCCGCTTTCGGCGACATGGTGCATTTCGGAGGTGCGGATCTGAATCTCGACCGGCATGCCGTAGGGGCCGATCAGTGTGGTGTGGAGCGACTGGTAGCCATTGGCCTTGGGGATCGCGATGTAATCCTTGAACTTGCCCGGCACCGGCTTGTACAGCTCATGCAAAGCGCCAAGCGCGAGGTAACAGGTCGGAACGTCTTTGACGACGATACGGAAGCCGTAGATGTCGAGCACCTGCGAAAACGACAGGCGCTTATCGACCATCTTCTGGTAGATGCTGAAGATATGTTTTTCGCGGCCCCAGACATCGGCTTCGATCTGCCACTGCGGCAGGCGTTCCTGAATCGTGACGAGCAGTTTGCCGACGATCTCGCGCCGGTTGCCTCGCGCCGCCCGGATGGCTTTGGTGAGCACCTCGTAGCGCAGCGGATGCAGGTGACGGAACGAGAGTTCCTGCAACTCGCAGAAGACGTTGTTGAGCCCGAGCCGGTTCGCGATCGGGGCGTAGATTTCGAGCGTTTCGCGCGCGATGCGGCGCTGCTTTTGCGGCCGCACGGCGGCGAGCGTGCGCATATTGTGAATGCGGTCGGCGAGCTTGATCAGGATGACGCGCACATCGCGCGCCATCGCGAGGAACATCTTGCGGAAGTTTTCCGCCTGGGCTTCTTCCTGGCTATGTGCTTCGATTTTGTCGAGCTTGGAGACGCCATCGACGAGATCCGCAGCTACCCGGCCAAACGCTTCGGCAATCGCCTGCTTGGTGATCGCGGTGTCTTCCACCACGTCGTGCAGCATGGCCGCGATCAGCGCCTGGTGATCGAGATGCCACTCGGCCAGCATTTCCGTGACGGCGATCGGATGCGAAACATAGGGTTCGCCGCTCGAACGGAATTGCCCGGCATGCGCCTCGGCCGAAAAACGCATGGCGCTTTCGAGCAGCGCCATTTCGTCCGCTTGCAGGTAGGCAGAGGCGCGCGTGCGCAGCAGCGAAACATCAATGCCCGCGAGCGGGTTGTACGGTTCGCTGAGCGGATCGATCGCCGGACTGTTGGATTCGGAGAGCGGGCTCACATGTTCGCTTGCCATGTGGACGCTCTCCTCTTTTCTTAAACCCGTGCCCACGTGCGCAGCGCGAACGCTGCGTCGTGGAGGGCGGTGTGAATCAAACAAGATCGGCTTGTCACGTGTTTATCCCGCGTGATCGAGGAAATCGAAAGCGGCCGGTGTGCGGAGTTGCTGCACGGATAAGCGCAGCCTGCACGCGCGCACAACCGCTGCGAGATCAGCGCGCGCCTCGGCCAGATCATTGTTGATGATGCAGTAATCGAATTCGCTGACATGCCGCATTTCGTCAAGCGCGGCATCGAGCCGGCGCCGGATGACCTGTTCAGGGTCCGAGTTGCGCGTGCGCAAGCGGTGTTCAAGAACGGCGAGCGAAGGCGGCAGGATGAAAATCCCGACCGCCTGCGGAAACGCCTGGCGTATCTGGCGCGCGCCTTGCCAGTCGATTTCGAGCAGCACGTCCCGGCCGGCGTGCATTTCGGCTGCCATCCAGGAGCGCGAGGTGCCGTAACAATTGCCATGCACTTCGGCCCATTCGAGGAATTCGCCGCGCGCGAGCATCGCATCGAATTCCGCGCGCTCGACGAAGTAATAATCCCGGCCCTCGACCTCGCCGGGGCGTGCCGTGCGCGTGGTGAAGGAAACCGACAGCCGCAGCGTCGCGTCGAGCGCCAGGAGTTCCCGCACCAGCGTGGTTTTGCCCGCGCCCGAAGGCGCTGCAAGAATGTAAAGTTGGCCTGGAGTCGTCATTCGATGTTTTGCACCTGCTCGCGCATTTGCTCGATCAAAAGTTTCATTTCCACCGCGATCGCGGAAAGCGCGCCGGAAACCGATTTCGAGGCCAGGGTGTTGGCTTCGCGGTTAAGCTCCTGCATCAAAAAATCCAAGCGCTTGCCCGCCGGGCCGCCTCGCTTGAGCACATGCTCGACTTCTTCGAGGTGCGCCCGCAGACGGGAGAATTCTTCCGCGACATCCGCGCGCTGCGCGAATACCGCCACTTCCTGCCGAATCCGATCTTCATCCAGGTTCGCCGCAGCTTCGCGCAAGCGCAGCGTGAGCTTTTCCTGATATTCGGCAATCGCGCCCGGCAGGATCGGTTCGGCTTGCCCGACCAGGGTGCGCATCCCGCTGACGCGTTCACGCAGCATTGTGGCAAGTTTTTCGCCTTCGCGCGCGCGGCTTGCAATGAGGTCATTCAAGGCATTTTCGAGCAGTCCGGCCACATCGGCGACGAGCGCCTCGAAATCCGGGCCGTTTTCGGCCAGCACGCCAGGCCAGCGCAATAGCTCGCTGACCGAGAGCGGTTGGGCGTCCGGGAAACGGTTGCGCAATTCGGCTTGCGCATTGGCAAGCTGTTGCAGCAGCGGCGCATTCAGCGCGAGGTCCGGGTTATTCTCTGCCGCGGCTTGCCAGTAAAGACGGCATTCGACTTTGCCGCGCGACAGGCGGGCGTTGATCGTTTCACGCAATACCGGCTCGACAAGCCTCAGTTCCTCCGCCATGCGGAAGGAAAGATCGAGGAAACGCGAGTTGACGCTGCGCAATTCCAGATTGAGCCGTGCGCGGCCCACATCGCGGGCACACACGGCATAGCCGGTCATGGAAAAGATCATTTGATGGTTCCTGAGCATTCGTTGCTGTTTTTAGCACCGCGCTCAATTGCAGGGGTGAGACAAAAAGACCAAAATTGGTGTTTCCATCACACATCATACGTATCCCCCGATGACCGCTCAAGCCAATTGCCCGTTACCACCCGGCTTTCAGCTGGAGCAATACCGTATCGAGCAGCAATTGAGCCTGGGCGGATTTTCGATCGTTTACCTGGCTACGGATGCGGATGACAGCCCAGTTGTAATCAAGGAATATCTGCCCAATTCGCTGGCCTTGCGCAAACAGGGGGCAACCGAGCCGAGCGTGCCGGAAGAGCACCAGGCGGCTTTTCGCTATGGCATGAAGTGTTTTTTCGAGGAAGGGCGGGCGCTGGCAAGCCTGAATCATCCGAATTTGGTGCGCGTGCTGAACTTTTTCCGCGCCAATGGCACGGTTTATATGGTGATGGCGTTCGAGCGCGGCCGGACCTTGCAGGATTTCATCAATAAAAACAAAGGCCAGATCAAGGAGAAGTTCATCCGTGGTGTGTTTACCCGGCTCCTCAATGGTTTGCGGGAGGTGCATGCGAATAAATTGCTGCACCTCGATATCAAACCCTCGAACATCTATCTGCGCAACGATGGAACGCCCGTGCTGCTGGATTTCGGCGCGGCGCGCCAAACGCTGTTCAACGATGCGCCCTTGCTGAAACCGATGTATACCCCCGGCTACTGCGCGCCGGAGCAATTCCGCGACCGTGACCGTCTCGGCCCTTGGAGCGATATTTATTCGGTCGGGGCGAGCATGTATGCCTGCCTCGCCGCGCTGCCGCCCCTGCGTTCCGATGAGCGGGGGAAAAAGGATACGCTTGAGTCGGCGGTGCGCCGTTGGGAAGGGATTTATTCGGAACAACTGCTACAGACTATCGACTGGTGCCTTCGGCTCGATCCGCTCGATCGTCCACAGAGCGTCTACGCTTTGCAAAAGGCATTGGCGAGACGCGTGCGCCATGTCGTCCGGCGCGACGTGAAACCCGCGAAAAGCTGGCTTGGCAATTTGGGCCGCCGGCTTCACTCACTGATTAAACGCACATGAAGTTCACCATCTATCAGGAAAGTCGGATTGGCAAACGCCGTTCCAATCAGGATCGGATCGCTTACTGTTATTCGCGGGATGCCTTGTTGATGGTGGTGGCCGACGGCATGGGCGGTCATCTGCACGGCGAAATCGCGGCGCAAATCGCGGTTCAATACATCACCGAAACTTTTCAGCGCGAGGCGCAGCCCACGCTTGAGGATGAAATGCTCTTCCTCTCGCGCGTCCTGGCGAATGCGCATCACGCGATTCTCGATTACACCTTCGATAAGCAATTGCCCGATCCGCCGCGCACGACTATCGTCGCCTGCGTGATTCAGAACGGTTTGGCGCATTGGGCGCATGCGGGCGATTCGCGCCTGTATGTCCTGCGCGATCGTAATGTGGTGTTCCATACGCGCGATCACTCGCGGGTGCGTGTGATGATTGAGCAAGGCTTGATCCCCGAAAGCGAACAAACTACGCACCCGTTGCGCAACCGGATTTTCAGCTGTCTGGGCGGCACGCATCCGCCGCAGATCGAATTCTCCAAACGCACGCCTTTGCGCCCGGGCGATACGCTTTTGCTATGCACCGATGGCGTCTGGGGCGCGCCGGGGGCGGAGGAAATCATCGCGCGGCTCGATGGCAGCGATATCCTTGCAAGCATGCCGGTGCTGATGAGTGAGGCTGAACGTCTTGGCGGGCCGCACTGCGATAATCTTTCCTCGATCGCCATGACTTGGCATGACGAGGTGGCGGATGCACCGCCGACCACGATTTCGACGATGACGATGCCGATGTCTTTGTTCACGACCAAGATGGAAGGCTTCTCATTGAGCCAGGCGCCAAACGGCGAGGCCGATCTGTCCGAGGACGAAATCGAGCGCGCCATCTCCGAAATCAATCACGCAATCCAGAAGTATTCAAAATGAAAATCCTTGAAAACCGCGCGGGCGGGCGCGCTGCCGCCGCCTTGCGCGAAGTGAAATTCGCGCGCGGCTATACGCGTCATGCCGAAGGCGCGGTACTTGTGGAATTCGGCGAAACGCGCGTGCTGTGTACCGCCAGCGTAGAAGAAAACGTGCCGCCTTTTTTGAAGGGCAAAAAGCAAGGCTGGGTCACGGCCGAATACGGCATGCTGCCGCGCGCCACGCATACGCGTGGTTCGCGCGAAGCGGCGAAAGGCAAGCAGACGGGACGCACGCAGGAAATCCAGCGTCTGATCGGGCGCAGTCTGCGCGCGGTCGTCGATTTGGAAGCGCTCGGTGAACGGCAGATCACGCTCGATTGCGATGTGTTGCAGGCCGACGGCGGCACGCGCACCGCGGCGATTACCGGCGCCTGCGTGGCCTTGCACGACGCCTTGACGGGGCTCGTGGCCGCCGGGCGGATCGCGGCGAATCCGATGCGGGAACTGGTTGCGGCGGTTTCGGTCGGTATTGTCGGCGGCACGCCGGTGTTGGATCTCGACTATGCGGAAGACTCCAGTTGCGACACCGATATGAATGTGGTGATGACGGCTGCGGGCGGAATCGTCGAAATCCAGGGCACGGCCGAAGGCGCGCCGTTTTCGCGCGCCGAGCTGGATGCGCTGCTCGCGCTGGCGCAGCAGGGGATTCAAACGCTCGTCGCAGCGCAGAAACAAGCGCTCGGTCTGTAGCCGCCGTATTTCCGCCGGCCGCGCCGTCTCGCGCGGCCGCGTGCTTTTAAGGATAAGCCTGTCATGGACAAACTCGTTCTCGCCTCCAACAACGCCGGCAAACTGCGCGAATTCGCTGCGCTGCTCGCGCCGCTCGGCATCGAAGTCATTCCGCAAGCCGCACTGAATGTTCCCGAGGCCGAAGAGCCGCATGTCACCTTCGTCGAGAACGCGCTGGCGAAAGCGCGCCATTGCGCGCAAGTGACGGGCCTGCCGGCTTTGGCCGACGATTCCGGGCTGTGCGTCGACGCACTGGCCGGCGCGCCGGGTGTTTATTCCGCGCGCTTCGCGGGCGAGCCGAAATCGGATCAGCGCAACAATGCGCTGCTGATCGAAAAACTCGCGGGCGAAACGAACCGGCGCGCGCACTATGTCTGCGTGCTTGCGCTCGTGCGGCATGCGGAAGATCCCCAACCGATCATCACTGACGGCGAATGGTTCGGCGAGATCATCGATACCCCGCGCGGCGCGAACGGCTTTGGCTACGATCCCCACTTCCTCATTCCCGAGCTTGGCCAGACGGCGGCGGAACTCGACGCGCAGCTCAAGAACACGCTTTCGCACCGCGGTGCCGCGTTGCGCCATCTGCGCGAGCGCTTGCGCTAAAGAATCGCGTAGGACGATGGCCGATGAGCAAACGCAGAATCATCCCGCTTGCCGTGCGGCCTGTCGCCCCGCAGTTGCGCGCGGCGCTGGCCGCGCCGCCGCAGTTGGTGCTGTACATTCATTTCCCGTGGTGCGTGCGCAAATGCCCTTACTGCGATTTCAACTCGCATGCCGTGCGCGCAGAAGGGATTCCCGAAGCGGCTTATTTGAATGCGCTATTGGCCGACATCGAAGCGGCGCTGCCGCAGGTGTGGGGGCGGCGCGTGCATTCGATCTTCATCGGCGGCGGCACACCAAGCCTGATTTCTCC
Source organism: Betaproteobacteria bacterium (assembly GCA_009781175.1). Taxonomy (GTDB): domain Bacteria; phylum Pseudomonadota; class Gammaproteobacteria; order Burkholderiales; family Rhodocyclaceae; genus Niveibacterium. The sequence goes on along the minus strand of WQYQ01000007.1, from coordinate 96,439 downwards.
CGCCGGGCTTGAGCGTTTGCTGAGCGGCGCGCGCATGCTTCTGCCATTGGCGGCCGATTGCGAAATCACGCTCGAAGCGAACCCCGGTACGCTTGAGGCCGATCACTTCGCGGAGTTCCGCGCGGCGGGCGTGACGCGGCTTTCGCTCGGCATCCAGAGTTTTGATGACGTCATGCTGCAACGCATCGGGCGGATTCATGGCGCGGCCGAGGCGCGTCGTGCGGCGGAATTAGCACACCGGCATTTCGCAACGTTCAATTTCGATTTGATGTACGCCTTGCCCGGCCAGACGCTCGACGGCGCATTGCAGGATATCGAAACCGCGCTTGAATTCGCGCCGCCGCATCTGTCGTGCTACCACTTGACGATGGAGCCGAACACCGCTTTCGGCGCGCATCCGCCAAGCGGCTTGCCCGACGACGATCATGCCGCCGACATGCAAGAGGCGATCGAGGCGTACTTGGCCGCGGCGGGCTATCAGCACTACGAAACCTCGGCTTTCGCGCGGCCGGGCCATCGTTGCAGCCATAACCTCAATTACTGGCGCTTCGGCGATTACCTCGGCGTCGGCGCAGGCGCGCACAGCAAGCTCTCCTCGCACGCGGGCATCTGGCGTGAAATGCGGCATAAACATCCGGCGGCCTATCTCGCGGGGGCTGGACACGGCGACTTTGTGCAGGAGCGCCACGAAATCGCCAATGCAGCGTTGCCGTTCGAATTCATGATGAATGCGCTGCGGCTTACCGAAGGCGTTCCGGCGGCGCTGTTTGCCGAGCGCACGGGCCTGTCGCTGGTCGCGATCGAAACACAGCTGGTCGAGGCGCGCCAGGCGGGTTTGCTGGAGGCCGACGCGCAAATGCTGTGCCCAACCCTCAAGGGGCAGCGCTTTCTCAACAACTTGCTCGAACGGTTTCTCGACGAGCAGGAAGCGTGAAATCTCGCGTATCCGCCATACAATAACAAGATGAATACCACTACCTTACGAATCGATTTCGTTTCCGACGTCTCTTGCCCATGGTGCGCGATCGGCTTGGGCGCGCTTGAAGCGGCGCTTACCCGTCTCGCGCCGCAGATCGAGGCCGAGCTGCATTTTCAGCCGTTCGAACTGAACCCGGAGATGCCGGTGGAAGGGCAGGATGCGATCGAGCATCTGACGCAGAAATACCGCATCAGCGCGGCTCAGGCGCAAGCCAGCGGCGAGGTGATCCGCAAACGCGGCGAGTCTGTCGGTTTCGTTTTCGATATGCAGCGGCGCGAGCGCGTGTGGAACACCTTCGATGCGCATCGCTTGCTGCATTGGGCGGAATTGCAGGATCTCGCAAAACAGCGGGCGCTCAAAAAAGCGCTGTTCAAAGCCTATTTCACTGATGGACTCAACCCCTCGGACCGCAGGCTACTGGTGCAATTGGCGCAGGCATGCGGGCTCGACGCCGGGCAGGCGGCTCAGATTCTCGCCAGCGAAGCTTATTCCGTCGAGACGCGCCAGTGCGAGCATTTCTATACCAATGCCGGCATTCATTCCGTGCCGGCGGTCATCGTGAACAATCGCCACCTGATCTCGGGCGGGCAGCCCGCAGAAGTGTTCGAAGAAGCGTTGCGCAAGATCGCGGCGGAAGACCAATAGGCGGGCATTACGCCCCAAAGATATGGCGTGCACCATAGCCTTTGAGGCGAAGCCATGCGCTATGATTTAGTAGACGCCATGCTCCTTGAACCACGCAAGCAGACGTTTCCAGGCATCCGCGGCTGCCTCGGGGTTGTAGCTAGGCCGGTAGTCGGCAAGGAAACCATGCCCCGCGTCGGGATAGACGATGATTTCGCTCCTCGCCTTCGCCGACTTGAGCGCCTCGCGCATCTTCTCCACCGATTCGAGGCTGATGCCGGTGTCCTGTCCGCCATATAGCCCAAGCACGGGCGCCAGCAGGTTGGCGGCATTGTCGACGGGGAAGGTTTCGATCATGGCGTTCGGTGTTCCGACGAGTTGGCCATACCAGGCGACGGCCGCGCGCAGCTTGGGGTTGCGCGCGGCGTACAACCAGGTGATGCGTCCGCCCCAGCAGAAGCCGGTCATTCCGAGCCGCTTGCCGTCACCGCCGTTTTGCGCGGCCCATTTGGCCGTTGCGTCGAGGTCGCTGAGAACCTGTTCGTCGGGCACATAGGCGACGATGTTCTTCAGAATGTCGGGAATCGATGCCTCTTTGGCAGGGTCGCCCTGGCGTGCATAAAGCGCGGGCGCCACGGCAAGATAGCCGAGATGGGCAAGGCGGCGGCAGATGTCCTGAATCCATTCGTGCACGCCAAAAATTTCCTGTACCACGATAACGATCGGGAAGGGCCCCGCGCCGGCAGGCATGGCACGGTAGGCGGGGATATTGATGTCTTTTGCGGGGATTTCGACCGGGCCGCTAACCAATCCGGCCGCATCTGTCTTGATCACGGTTTCGGCCGTAACCGGCTGAACCGCAAGCGCGAAGCCGCTTGCAACCATGCCGGCCAGAAAACTGCGGCGATCGGTTACGCAGGGTGAGGTCAGGCTGTTGAATTCGTTTTGGATGTTTTCGATTTGTGACACGTCTTATCTCCCAAAAGCGGTTTGGTTTGGCATCGACACGGCAAACGCTTGAAAAATTCCCGCTTGTTCCCACGATTGTGTCGGAGATTGTAATTCGCTGCTGCCGTCGCGCTTCCCGCAACTAGCGGCTTCGATTTGCCTGAACGGGAGCCGAAAGCTTGAGAGGTGGCCAATGGCGGGGGAGAATCACGCATCTTTTTCGATTCGATACGCCATGCGTTCCTCTACTCCATTGCGTTTTGCGTTTCTCCTCGCCTGCCTGCCGTTTGCCGCGCTGGCGGCTTCCTCGCAACAGAAGCTGATTTGGGGCGAACCTGAAATCATTGGCCTGAAGCGTTTGACACGCGCCCAGGTAATAGCCCAACTGCCGTTCACGGTCGGCGATGAAATGAAGGAGAAGGAAAAGGAGGTGGCGCGCTGGTGCGAGCATTTGCGCACGCTGCCGCTGGCTTCGGTGAATTGCAGCGGCGCCGTCGAAGGCAATGAGGTGCATTTCGTCGCCGACATCGTTGAAGACGCAAACGCGCGTTTCGTTTTCCAAGTCGCGCCGGGGCCCGCGGCGGCGGCACGGGTGCCGCCCGAGGCGCGCAAGCTGCTCGCGCGGCGTGAATACCGCACCCAGGAAATTTCCGCCGAAGGTTTCAGCTCGGGCGAAAAAATTACGCCATCGGGAGTGTTGGTGGCCGACGATCCGGAGTTGCGTGCCTACGACGCGCAGTTGCGCGAGCTTTGCATGGGCAACCGCGCGAATCTCGTGGCCATCGTGCAGGACCCGAATCACCTCGACCGGCAGGATGCGGCCAATCTGCTCGCCTGGGCGGGCGACCCGGAGTCTTCCTTGTTCGATGTGAGTCCGCGCCTGGTCGACCCGGACCCGGGGGTGCGCGATGCGGTCGGGCGTTTCGCCTTGAGCTTCATGAGCAGGGTGGAGGACCCCGGCGTGGCGTCCGCGCTGGCGCACAGTCTGGCCGACCAGTTGAACCTGCCGAGCCATGCCGACCGCGCCAAGGCGGTGCTGGCGCTGGCGCAGATCGCGGGCCGCTTCCCGAGCGTGCGCTCGCAGATTCTCGAAGAAGCGCGTGCGCCGCTCGAACGGCTGGCGCGCGAAAGCGTGCTGCGCAGCGTGGGCGGCGAGGCGCATCAATTGCTGGTTACGCTGAACGCCCCGATGCGCTGAGTTTGGCGCGTGCTGGAAATTCTTTATCAGGACGAAACGCTCGTTGCGATCCACAAGCCGGCGGGTTTGCTGGTGCACCGCTCGGTGCTCGATCGCCACGAAACCCGCTTTGCCGTGCAGTTGCTGCGCGATCAGCTCGGCCGCCGGGTGCAGCCGGTGCATCGGCTCGACAAGGGCACTTCCGGGGTTTTACTGTTTGCGTTCGAAAAGAGCGTAGCGGCCGCGATGGCCGCGCAATTCGAGTCGCAAGCTGTGCGCAAAACCTATCTTGCGATCGTGCGTGGCTGGCCCGCGGCATCCGGCGTGATCGATCACGCCTTGCCTATTGTGCGCGACGAATATGAACTGCCGGCCGCTGCGGCAAGCGCGGCGCAGCCCGCGCGCACGGCTTGGCGCACACTCGGTGAGGTTGAGCTTCCGATCTGTGTCGACCGTTATCCGAGCAGCCGTTATGCGCTGCTTGCGCTGTTTCCCGAAACCGGGCGGCGGCACCAGATCCGACGCCATTTGAAGCACATCGCACACCCGGTCATCGGCGATGCGACCTACGGCAAAGGCCGCCATAACCGGATGTTCGCCGAGCGTTTCGGCGTGGGCCGGCTGTTCCTGGCGAGCTGGCGTTTGCAGTGCCAACATCCGGTTAATGGCGCGGCGCTCGACATCCATGGGCCGCTTGCGGCGGATTTTGCCCAGGTTGTCGCGGCCCTGGGCTGGGCTGAAAAATTAGCCGCATTTACGGCAGACAACAAACTCAGCTCTGCGGTTCGGTCTGGGTGAAACTCGGCCGTGCCAGCAGCGGAGCGACCCACTGTTCGAGGCTTGGGTGCTTTGGGCCGATGGCGTAGTGGGGATAGCGGAGGTCCATCCACGCGTACATGCAGGCAACCGCGATGTCGGCCAGGCTCATTGCGTCGCCGCAAAACCATTCGCGCCCCGCCGCGATCCGATCCAGCTCGCCGATGCCGCGCTCGACTTTGGCCCATTGGCGCTGGCTCCAGGCCAGGCTTTGCTGCTGCGGCGGGCGTTGCGACTCGTAACGCACAAGCACCGCCGCGTCGGTGACGCCATCGGCCAGCGCTTCGATCTGCCGGACCCGCACGGCGGCGAGCGGATCAGCGGGTATGAAGGCAGGCGCGGCGCCGAGTGTTTCGAGATAGCCGGCAATCACGGGGGAATCGAAAAAGATGTCGCCTGCGTCGGTAATCAACGCCGGAACTTTGCCGAGCGGGTTGTATTCGGGCACGCGCGTGTCCGGCTCGGTCGGAACATCGATAAGCAATTCGTGCGGGAGATTTTTCTCCAGCAGCAGAACTCGGATTTTGCGAGTGAATGGGCTGGTTGATGAACCGATGAGTTGCATGATCGATCTCCGGTAAACGAATTCTGCGAGCTTACTCCCGCCACGCGCGTTCGATGATGCCGCGCAGAATATGCAGGCGGGCGTGGAAAAAGTGGTCGGCGCCCGGAACGACAACGATCGGCACTTCGAGCGGTTCGGCCCAGGCCAGCACATTGGCCAGCGGCACGGTTTCGTCGGCGCTGCCGTGGATCACAATCGTGTCGGGCGTGACGGCTTCGGTGTCATAGCGGCGCGCGCCATCGATAAAGCCCGAAGCGGTTCCGACGAGGATCAGCCGTTTGACCGGCCTGCCTGCCTGCGCGAGCCATTTCGCGACGCGTGTCTGAACGAAAGCGCCGAAGGAAAAACCGGCAAGCACGAGCGGTCCGTTGCCGAACTGGTTTTGCGCCCAGTCGATCAGAGCCAATACATCGTCCGTCTCGCCCAGCCCATTATCGTGCGCGCCGGCCGTACCGCCGACGCCGCGGAAATTCGGCCGCAGTGTGCAATAGCCGAGATCGCGCAGCGTGCGCGCAAGCGTGTGCGTGACCTTGTTCGTATTCGCGCCGCCAAACAAGGGATGCGGATGCGTGACGATGGCGAGGCCATGCGCGGATACCGGCGTATCGCGGAGCACCTCGATCGGGCCGACAGGGCCGTCGACGAAAAATTTTTCAGTCGGAAGCGCCTGCTTCATTTGAGTCTCAGCCGCTCCACGACCTCCCCGCCGACAAGATGGCGCTCAATGATTTCATCGATATCGCTCTTATCGACATAGGTGTACCAGACCGCCTCGGGATACACGACAAGCACCGGGCCGTCGTCGCAGCGCTCCAGGCAGCCGGCCTTGTTGATGCGCACCTTGCCCGGGCCGTTGAGTGCGAGCGCCTTGATGTGGTCCTTCGCGTAAGTCTGCATTTCAACCGCGCCGTAATTCGCGCAGCAAGTTTCACCCTCCGCGCGCTGGTTGCAACAGAAGAAAACGTGGTGTTTAAAGTAAGTCATGTGCAAGCCTCATCCGAACCGCGCCACTATAGCGCGTGAGGCTAATGTCGGGATCGGTTTGGCAAAACGTGGTGAAAAAACCCCAGGTTTCAGCTTGGGACAATCCACGCCATACGTCCGCTCAGCATCTGGGCGTTGGACGGCACAGTCGCCTTTATGCGGCGAACAGGCGCTTTTTGTGCTGCACATTATGCGGAGAATAAATTGCCTATGCGGTGAATCTGCCCCATCATCTCCGCATGAATGACGGTGATTACCTTTACATCTGGCAGGTTCCCGATTGGCCGCATTGGCGCTATGACCTGGCCGCATTAGTCGAGCCGCTGGCGCGGGTCAGTCGCGTGCAGGGTCTGCTTCTGGGGCGTCTGGCCGATGTGGGCCTAGGCCTGCGCGCGGAGGCCAGCTTGGCCGCCTTGACGGATGACGTGCTCAAGACCAGCGAGATCGAAGGCGAACACCTGAACGTCGCTTCGGTACGCTCCTCCATCGCTCGCCGTCTCGGGGTGGATATCGGCTCTCTGGCGCCGGTCGATCGCCATGTGGAAGGGGTGGTGGAGATGGTGCTCGATGCCACCGCCAACAGCGCCATGCCGCTCACGACCGAGCGTTTGTTTGGATGGCATGCCGCGCTCTTTCCTACGGGCTATTCCGGCCTGAGCAAAATCACCACCGGCAGTTGGCGGGATGATGCTCACGGACCGATGCAAGTGGTCTCCGGCCCGATGGGTCGGCAGAAAGTGCATTACGAAGCCCCCCCCGCCGAACGCTTACCCGAAGAACTGGCGCGCTTTCTGAGTTGGGTAAACACCCCCGATACGGCAGAGCCAGCACTGATCCGCGCCGGACTGGGACATCTGTGGTTCGTAACCTTGCATCCCTTCGATGATGGCAACGGCCGCATCGCCCGCACCCTTGGCGACTTGCTTCTGGCGCGCGCGGACGGCAGCCCACAGCGCTTCTACAGCCTGTCGGCGCAGATTCAGCGAGAGCGCAAAGCCTATTACGAAATCCTGGAACGCACGCAAAAGGGCACGCTGGATGTGACGGAGTGGCTGCTGTGGTTCCTGCAAATGCTCGATGAAGCCGTACGTCATGCTGACCGCACACTGGATGCCGTCCTGAGCAAGGCGCGATTCTGGCAACGCGTGCAAGGGGCTGCGCTCAACGAACGACAAGTGAAAGTGCTCAATCGCTTGCTGGATGGTTTCGAGGGCAAGCTCACCAGCAGCAAATGGGCGGCGCTCGCCAAATGCTCGCCGGATACCGCGCTGCGCGACATCAACGAACTTGTGGCGCTAGGTGTATTGCTGCGCTCGGGCGCGGGTGGGCGCAGCACCAGTTATGAATTGGCTGGGCCGCGAGCCTGATCCCGCAGGTGGATGTGTTCGACCCGGTGCGTGGCAGCGGGGCATGATGTGAGACTTGACACGCTGGCTGTTGTGCAGGATTGCTCGAAAAGGCCCTGGCTTTTTTCGCGCCTTGTTCAAAGGGCGGGTTTTATGCCGTCCTTGAGGAAAATGGGCGAGAGCTGGGTCAAGGAATGGCTCGGCGCAGCGACACATTCCCTCGCGTTGTGTCGATTTTGAATTTCGCAGGGGTGACCAAGGAACAATTGAAATGAAACATTCTGCCGTTCAACGAACTCCACCACCACCCCGCATACGGGGTGCAAGGGCGCTCTTTACGGGCATCGCTGCGGTCATGCTCTGGATCTGTGCCGGCCCTGCTTGGGGGCAGGTTGTGATGCACGCGCCGGACGAGGTGATCGGCGAGGGCGAATATCTCGTCCGGCGCACGATCGTCGACCCCGTGACGCAGCAGCCGTGGGCATCGAAGCCCTACCGGATGATCGTGTATGGCGACGGCAAGCAGGCGATTGCCGATTATGAAGGGTTGACCGACGCCGAAGGCCGTACCCTGAGCGCGCGTTTTCCCAAGCCGGTTGCCGACCGGGACGTTGCGGCCCGGCCCGTATTGGGGACGGGGGACTACAAGCTGTTCGTGACGCTGGCTCAGCCCAGCGGGAAAAGGATAAAAAATCAGTTTTATCTCTTCTTGTTCGGCGGACGGATTTTTGCCGGCCTGTCCGATGACCAGGGTTACACAGCAGAAATACGGGTGCGGGTAGCGGAAAGTATTCCAGCCCAAGTGTTTGTCCCTCCGACGTGGGGAGCGTCTTCGCTTGCCGCATGGCGAGAGGAGGTCGTAATTCTCAACCGCACGGTGGAGGTCGAAACGCCGCAGGAGCGGATGGCCCTGCTGGAGCAGGTCGTGACCCTTGGAGAGCAGCAGTCTGGAGAGACTCTGGCAAAAGCGATGTCGGGGCATCTGCGCGATGCGCAATTCGCCAATGCCGTGCAGATGCCGGAGGCGCTGCCGGCGCTGGAGGAACAATGGCTCCAGATGAACATTGACCAGGCGCTTGCGGATGCCAAGGAAAAAACAGGCTCCCTCCTGGATTCGGCACGCTTGCGCGCCATCGTCAAGGTCTGGGAGAAGGAGCGGGAAGCCGGCCTCAAGTTGTCCGATCCGCGAATTGCGCAATCGGCCCTGATGCGGCAAGCCATCGCTCTGGCGCTGAATTTACCCGAAGCGCAACGCTTGCTTGCCGGCGACTTGTTGTTCGTGACGCGCATCCTGCTCGATGCCGGCGATACCGATACGGCCGCGAAAATCACACGCGTGAACATGCTCGACGAATATCTCGACCACGACAACGAGGGTAATGCGCGGCAATTGGCGATACTGTCCGAGATCGCACTGGCGCAGGGAAATGCCGGCAAGGCGCGGGTGCTTTTTTCCCTGGCGAATGCATTGCAGGCGACCTATGGGTTCAAGCAGCCGTTCAGCGAGGCCCAGCCAGATGAACTGGCTGGCCTGCGCCCGCGCTTTCCCGATGGCGGGCCGAAGGACATGTCGATAAGCGCCGATGCGATAGCCGAGTTGCGCAAGCAATGTGTCATTACGGTTACGCCGGGCATCCCCCTGTTCGTTGTCGGGAAAAAAGACCTGTCGGCGATGGCGGAGGCCATGCGTTCGATCCGTTATCTGGAAACGATTCCTGCCCTCGACGCCATGCTGACCCACGGCGTTCTGAAAAAAGGTTCCTATCGGCGCAGCCTTTCATGCAATGGCGCGCCCGCGGAATCCGTGACGGTCAGCGACGACGATCTGAAAATCGTCAGGAGTTTTTCGATGCAGGAGTCGATATTGGCGTTGGAAGACGAAGAGGTATTGAAAGCGGTCGTGAAGGATGTAGAAACCTTGCCGTTGCCGCCTGATGTGGTGAAACACTGGGCCGATGTCTTGGCGGTGTTTCTCGAATACGCGCAACTGCCGCCGGGACAATACCCGATGAGAAAACTGCTTAAACCCTTCGAGTTCAAGTTCAGGTTTTGATGATGCCCGAAAGTCTTGCTCAGGCGTGGTAGAACACCGCCAGCCAGATGGTGTGTTGTCCGGTTGGCGTCCAGTCGACGCGGTGGCGGCGGTGCGGGGCGATGTCGAGGCTGTCGCCGGCCCGCAGGTGGCGGGCGTCGGCCTCGTCGGCGAAGCGCAGTTTGGCTTCGCCTTGCAGAATGACGACCCACTCGCCCTCGGCCTGTTCGTACCAGAAACCGGGTGGGCTGCACTGGCCACTGGAGACAATGCGCTCGATACGCAGGCCGGGACGGGCCAGCAACTCACGGAATTGCTCGTCGCCGCCGAGCGCTGGCAGATCGGCGAGAAGCTGGTCGCTCATTTACGGCTCCACACGCCCTGCTTCAGGCTGGCCGCGATGAAATCGTCGAGATCGTCGTCGAGCACGGCCTGGGTGTTGCCGGTTTCGTGATTGGTGCGCAGATCCTTGATGTGGCTCTGGTCGAGCACGCAGGAACGAATCTGGTGGCCCCAGCCGATGTCGGATTTGGTGTCTTCCAGCTTTTGCTGCTCGGCCTGCTGCTTGCGCAATTCCATTTCGTACAGGCGGGCGCGCAGCATTTGCCAGGCTTTGTCGCGGTTGCGGTGCTGCGAGCGGGCGTTGGAGTCGAAGGGCGATTTGCGCACCAGACGGTGGATGCCGGTTTCGGTGCGCAGCGTGCCGTAGGCGTAATCGCCGGTGAATTTGATGGTGGCACTCTTGATGCTAGCCACGTCGCTTTCCGACTCTTCCATCACCTCAATCTGAAAGCCCTTTTTCTCGCCAAATTTTAGATACATGCGCAGCAGATACAAGGATGGGCAGAGTGCAGCGAACCCCGTCATTTCCCTAAGCATGCGAATCGTCAACAACGCCAGCGCCATGCGCCTGCCGATCCGCCCAATAGGATGAGCGCACCATCGGGCCGCAGGCGGCGCTTTTGAAGCCCATGGCGAGCGCTTCGCGTTCGAACATCGCGAAGCTGTCCGGATGCACGTAACGCAGCACGGGCAGATGTCCGCCGGAGGGTTGCAGATACTGGCCGAGCGTGAGCATTTCGACGTCATGCGCGCGCAGGTCGCGCATGACGTCGAGAATTTCCTCATCCGTTTCGCCCAGGCCGACCATCAAGCCGGATTTCGTTGCGACATCGGGATGCTCGGCCTTGAATTGCTTCAGCAGCATGAGCGAGTGCGCATAGTCGGAACCGGGCCGTACTGCCTTGTAGAGTCTCGGCACCGTTTCGAGATTGTGGTTCATCACGTCGGGCGGCGCCTGGCGGAAGATTTCGAGCGCGATGTCCAGGCGGCCGCGGAAGTCGGGCACGAGCACTTCGATCGAGGTGTTCGGCGCCGCGGCGCGTGTTGCGCGGATGCAGTCGACAAAATGCTGCGCGCCGCCATCGCGCAGGTCATCGCGGTCGACCGAGGTGATGACGACGTAGCGCAACCGCATTGCGGCAATCGTTTGTGCGAGATCGCCCGGCTCGTTCGGATTCAGCGGCTCGGGGCGGCCGTGGCCGACATCGCAGAATGGGCAGCGGCGCGTGCAGATGTCGCCCATGATCATGAAGGTCGCCGTGCCCTTGCCGAAGCATTCGTGAATGTTCGGACACGAGGCTTCTTCGCAGACGGTGTGCAGCTTGTGTTCGCGCAGCGTGCTTTTGATTTCGTTGAAGCGCTCGGCTTCCGTGCCCGCGCCGATGCGGATGCGAATCCAGTCCGGTTTGCGCAGCTTTTCGGCGGGTGCGATCTTGATCGGAATCCGCGCCGTTTTGTCGGCGCCGCGCAGTTTTTTCGTTTGGTCCATACGTTTCCGTCTCAGGCGGCCGCGTGCGTTGCGGCGTAATCCATTGCCAGCCGCCGCGCGAGCTGTGCGGCGAGTTTGTCGAGCACGCTGTCGACGCTGTCCGTGACGCCGAATGCGCGTAATTGTGTCGTGGCCAGGCCCGCATAGCCACAGGGGTTGATTGCCGAGAAGGGTGAGAGGTCCATGTTAACATTCAGGGCCAGGCCGTGATAGCTGCATCCGTGCGCGATCTTGAGGCCGAGCGCGGCGATCTTGGCTTCGCGCACATACACGCCGGGTGCACCGTCGCGCAGCGCGCCGGCGATGCCGTAGCTCCGCAACAAGTCGAGCACTGCCTGTTCGAGCAGGCGCACGAGTTCGCGCACCTTGATTCCGCGCCGTTGCAAGTCGAGCAGCACGTAGATCACCGCCTGGCCGGGGCCGTGGTAGGTGATCTGGCCGCCGCGGTCGATCTTGACGAGCGGAATGTTGGTCGCGTGCAGTAAATGCTCCGGCTTGCCGGCCAGGCCGAGCGTGTAGACCGGCGGATGCTGGAGCAGCCAGAGTTCGTCGGGCGTCCCGGCGTCGCGCGCGCGGCTGAATTGCCGCATTGCTTCCCAGGCTGGCTCGTAGTCAACCAGGCCGAGATATTTGATCTGCAAGGCGGGCGAACTCATGCTGCCAGGCAGTCTCAAAGCACGACCTTGACCATCGGGTGGCTGCTCAGATCGCGGTAGAGCGCGTCGAGCTGCGCGCGCGATGTGGCGCGCACGGTTACGGTCAGGCTGAGGTAGCGTCCGCCGCTCGAAGCGCGCATTTCCACGCTGGCCGCGTCGAAATCGGGCGCATGATGCCGTACGACGGTTACGATCGCTTGGGCAAAGTTTTCATGGCGTTCGCCCATGACCTTGATCGGGAAGTCGGTCGGAAATTCGAGCAGTTCGGACGAGCTCATTGCGGAACTCAGAGGTTTTTGATCCACAGCCGCAGCGCATCCCACATGCGCACAAAGAAGTTGGCCTGTTCGACGGCTTCGAGCGCGACGACCGGGTAGGCGCCGATCTGCGTGCCATCGAGGCTCAGTTTCAAGCTGCCCAGCGGCGCGCCTTTCTGGATTGGCGCTTTGAGCGGCTGTTTGCTTTCGAGCTGAACCTTGATTTTCTGCGCGTCGCCCTGCGGTACGGAAAGCACGAAATCATGCTCGAAGCCGACCGGCACCGTGCGGGTTTTGCCTTGCCAGACTTGGACTTGCTGCACCGGCGCATTGGCCGCGTAGAGCTTGACGGTTTCCCAGGCGAGGAAGCCGTAGTTGAGCAGCTTTTGCGATTCGGCCGTGCGCACCGAGTCCGAGCTGGTGCCGGTAACGACCGAAATCAGCCGGCGCGAACCGCGCTTGGCCGTCGAGACGAGACAGAAACCGGCTGCGGCCGTGTGGCCGGTTTTCATGCCGTCGACGGTCGGGTCGAGGTAGAGCAGACGGTTGCGGTTCGGTTGGGTGATCTTGTTATAGGTGAATTCTTTCTGCGAATAGAACGGGAAGTATTCGGGAAAGTCGCGCGCGATGGCGGTCGAAAGTATCGCCAGATCGTGCGGGCTCATGTAGTGGCCCTCGGCGGTCAGGCCGGCTGCATTCTTGAACTGGCTGTTTTTCATGCCGAGGCGCTGGGCTTCTTTGTTCATGCGCGAGACGAAGGCGTCCTCGGAGCCGGAAATCAATTCGGCAAGCGCGACGCAGGCATCGTTGCCCGATTGCACGATCATGCCTTGAATCAGTTGTTTCACCGTTACCGGCAGGCCCGGCTGGATGAACATGCGCGAGCCGTCGAGGCTCGATTTGCGCGCGTTCTCGGAAACCGCGACCTGTTGGTCCATCGAGATCGTCTTCGCCTTGAGCGCGGAGAACACGACATAGGCCGTCATCAGCTTCGTCAGCGAAGCGGGTTCGATGCGTTCGTCGCCGTTCTGCTCGGCCAGAATCTGGCCGGAGCCGGCGTCGTAGAGCAGCCAGGCGCGGGCAGCAAGTGCGGGTGGCGTCGGAGCGGTGGCTTGAGCGAGCGGGGCGGACAGCAAGAATAGGGAAAGTAATGCGGAAAAAATGCGTTTCATCGTTGTAGGGGGTCTCAGGGTAAATGTGAATGACCCCAACTTGAGGGTTGGGGTCTCCTCGCGAAATCCGCCATGCGTGACAGGGCGTGCGCTCGGCCTATGCTCATAGACGTAGGAGGACAAGACGTAATTATAAGGCGTCAAATCGATGCTGCCGGGCAGGACGCTCGGGCTCATTCCGGTTTCACATGTAACCAATATTTGAGCGTAGGCAGCTTTGCTGCGAGTGCTTGAGCCCGCGAGGCCGGTGTCCGCTAAAATGCGCGCCTCCTGCCTAAAACAAGGGGCGCATGATGCTCGATTCTTATTTCAAGCTACGCGAGCATGGCACCAGCCCGCGCATCGAAGTCCTGGCGGGCTTGTCGACCTTTCTGACGATGGCCTACATCGTCTTCGTTAATCCTGAAATCCTTGCGGCGAGCGGTATTCCCAAGGATGCCGTGTTCGTTGCGACCTGCCTCGCCGCGGCCCTGGGCACCGCGATCATGGGCTTGTACGCCAATTACCCGATCGCGTTGGCGCCGGGAATGGGGCTCAACGCTTATTTCGCGTTCACCGTTGTCGGGGGTATGGGCTTTTCCTGGCAAGTCGCGCTCGGCGCCGTTTTCATTTCGGGCTGTCTGTTTATTCTCGTCAGCGTGTTCAGGCTGCGCGAATGGATTGTCAATGCGATTCCGCACTCGCTCAAGCTCGCGATTTCGGCCGGTATCGGCCTGTTCCTCGCCTTGATCGGGTTGAAAAACGCCGGGATCGTCGTGGGTAATCCGGCCACCTTGCTCGGGCTCGGCGACCTGCGCCAACATGCGCCGCAGTTGGCGATCGGCGGCTTGCTGCTCATCGTCGCGCTCGAAGCGCGGCGCATCAAGGGCGGCATCATCATCGGCATTCTCGCGGTGACGGCCGCCTCGATCGCGCTCGGCTATTCGGAATTCAAAGGCGTATTTTCCGCACCGCCCTCGCTCGCGCCGACCTTGGGCCAGCTCGACATCGCCGGCGCGCTGAATGCAGGCTTGATGACGGTTGTGCTGACTTTCTTCGTTGTCGAACTGTTCGACGCCACGGGCACCCTGATCGGCGTTTGCCACCGCGCCGGCCTGCTCGATGAGCACGGCAAGCTGCCGCGCCTGAACCGCGCCCTGCTCGCCGATTCGACCGCGATCGTCGCGGGCGCCGCGCTTGGCACTTCGTCTACGACCGCTTATATCGAAAGCGCTGCCGGCACGGCCGCGGGCGGACGCACCGGACTGACGGCCGTGGTCGTGGCCCTGCTCTTCATTGCCGCGCTGTTTTTCGCGCCGCTCGCCGGCTCGGTGCCGGCTTATGCGACGGCGCCAGCGCTGATTTACGTCGCGGTTCTCATGGCGCGCGGCCTCGCGGAAATCAAATGGCAGGACTTGACCGAATCAGCCCCCGCGCTGTTGTGCGCGGTCGGCATGCCCTTCGCGTTTTCGATTGCCGACGGCATCGCTTTCGGTTTCGTGAGTTACGCTGGCATCAAGCTCTTGGCCGGGCGTGCGCGTGAAGTACCGCTCGCCGTATGGGCGATTGCGCTGTTGTTCATCGCCAAATTCGCGCTGCTTTGACGGAGACTTTCAATGTTGCTCGACCCGAAGAACTACCTGCGCGACCGGATTCGCACCATCCCCGACTGGCCTCAGCCCGGCGTGCAGTTCCGTGATATCACTCCATTGCTACAGAACCCGAAAACCCTGCGCGTCCTCGTCGAACAATTCGTGTTCCGCTACATGGATCAGAACGTCGATTTGATCGCGGGCATCGATGCGCGCGGCTTCATCGTGGGTGCGATCCTCGCACACGAATTAAACGTCGGCTTCATTCCGATCCGCAAGAAAGGCAAGCTGCCGCACACAACGATTGCCGAGGAATACGCGCTTGAATATGGCAGTGCGGCTGTCGAGATGCATGCCGATGCCTGCAAACCGGGCGATCGCGTGGTGCTGATCGACGATCTGATCGCCACCGGCGGCACGATGATGGCGGGCAAAAAGCTGCTCGAACGGCTCGGCGCCGTCGTTATCGAAGGCGCCGCGATCGTCGATCTGCCTGCGCTCGGCGGTTCGAAATTGCTGCGCGATAGCGGTTTGTCGTTGTTTACGCTCGTCGATTACCCTGAAGACTAAAAGAACTGCCCATGACAAATCCCGATATGCAGGAAATCGAACGTGCAATGGCCGAGGCTGATTGCCTGGTCAGCGCGGAAGCCGTTGAGGCCGCGCTCGATCGCCTCGCGGCGCAAATTACCGAATGCCTGCGCGGCACGAATCCGATTTGCTACGTCGTTATGAATGGCGGCCTGATTCTCGCCGGGCGGCTCTTGCCGCGCCTGCCGTTCCCGCTCGAAGTCGCCTACCTGCACGCGACCCGCTATGGCCACGCGCTGAACGGCGATCTGCTCGACTGGCGCGTGCGCCCGACGCAAGACCTGCGCGGCCGCACGGTCCTCGTGCTCGACGATATTCTCGACGAAGGCCATACCCTCAAGGCCATTGTCGAACACCTCAAGGACGAAGGCGCCGCCAGCGTCGTTTCCGCCGTGCTCGTGCACAAATTGCATGAGCGCAAAATCTTGCCCGATATGCGTGCCGATTTTACCGGCCTGGACCTAGCCGACCGTTTCCTGTTCGGTTGCGGTATGGACTACAAAGGTTACTGGCGCAATGCGCCGGGCATTTATGCGTTGAAAGGGCATTGAGGCGGCCTTGCCCGCGCTGGATTCCGGTGCGAATGAACACATTCTTTCGCTTCATTCACAGAGTCGCTCAAAAAACCCCGCGCAGCGGTGCAGACCAGGCGCGCGAAACGCAGCATGCAGGGTTTTGTGAACGGCTCTTAAGGTGGGCTTAAGCGCTCGATTGCACGATCCATACAGAACACGAAGGAGTAAAAAATGCGTGTCCTGCTTGTGGAGGACGACAAGCCGCTAGGTTCCGCGGTGTGTGAAGGTTTGGCGGATCTGGGCGTGCGTTGTGAATGGGTGCTCGACGGCGAAGCCGCCGAGACAGCGCTCGCAACGGACGCCGCGGGCATCGATGCGGTGGTTCTGGACCTCGGCCTGCCGCGCCGCTCCGGCCTTGAGGTTCTGGCGTCCGTGCGAAGCCGGGGCGTTGTGCTGCCGGTCCTGATTCTGACGGCCCGCGATGCGGCGGAGGATATCGTCGCTGCTCTCGACGCAGGCGCCGACGACTACCTTGTCAAACCCGCCGATCTGCGTGAAATTGCCGCGCGTCTGCGGGCGCTGGTCCGCCGCGCCGCGGGACGCGCCGCGCCGCGTCTGGCGTGGCGCGATATCGAACTCGAACCCTCGTCGCGCAAAGTGTGGAAAGGCGGCGAGTCCATTGAACTGTCGGGGCGCGAGTTCGAAGTCGCCGAACTGCTGCTGCGCCACACCGGCGTCGTGCTGTCGCGCAGCCAGATCGAACAGCGCCTGTACGGCTGGGACGGCGGCGCGGAAAGCAATGCGGTCGAAGTGCATATCCACCATCTGCGGCGCAAACTCGGCGCGGACTTCATTCGAACCTTGAGGGGTATTGGCTACATGGTTGAACGCAATGGCTGAGGCGCGCAGCAAACAAGGAATCTCGCTGATCGCGCGCGTACTGCTGATTATTACGTTCGCGCTGGTGTGCGGCGGGATAGGCGTCGGCTGGCTGGTTTTCCACACCGCGACGGAGCAGGCGGGCGATGTGTTCGACAGCCAGTTGGCGCAGACGGCCGGGCTCCTGATCGCGCTGGCCGATTCGGATGCGGACGAGCTGCCAGACCGGCGCCATGCGATTGAAGAAGGCGAACTCAACGGCAGCGATAGCGCGCTGAGCATGCGTTCGCGCACCGCGCGGCGCGACAGCCCGGCGCCGTCCGAATACCGTTTCAGACAGCGGCTGATTTATCAGGTCTGGCAGGCCGAACCGATGCAATTGATCCTGCGCAGTCCGCGCGCGCCTGAAACCCCGTTGCCCGTCGCGGCGAATGGTTTTTCGGATCAACAGTGGAAAGACAGTCACTGGCGTTTTTACCGGCTGGAGCGTGATGGGCGCATCGCAATCGTGGGGCAGGACGCGCGCGTGCGCGGCTGGCTGACGCACGAGTTCGGCGAACATGGGTTCGTGCCGCTGACGCTCGGTTTCGGCGCGACCCTGCTGCTGACCTGGGCGGGCGTCGCGCTCGGCTTGCGTCCGCTTTCGAAGCTGACACGCGAAGTGCAGGCGCGCGCGCCGGAACGCCTCGATCCGCTCGACGCAGCAAAGAGGCCGCGCGAACTTGCGGTGCTTGTCGCGGCGCTGGACGCGCTTTTCGAGCGGGTTGCGCACGCTTTCGAACATGAGCGGCGCTTCACCGCCGATGCTGCGCATGAGCTGCGCACGCCGCTTGCCGCGCTGTCGGCGCAAATTCAGGTAGCACAAACGGCCGCCGATGCCGCGACGCGCAATGCGCGTCTCGAAGAAAGCCTGAGAGGGTTGCAGCGCATGGCGCGCCTGGTCGAACAACTGCTTGCCGTGGCGCGTCTCGATGCCCTGGACGGCGCGAAGCGCGAGCCGGTCGATGCCACCGAGCTGGCGCGCAAACTTGCCGCCGAACTGGCTCCGGGCGCGTTCGAACGCGGCATCGAACTGGCGCTCGACGCGCCGCAAGCGGTGACGCTGGCCGCGCAGCCCGACCTGCTGCGCGCCGCGCTGCGCAATCTGGTCGATAACGCGATTCGCCATAGCCCCGCCGGGGCGACCGTCGAAATCGCGCTGCGCGAAGACGGCGGGATGCTGATCGGCGAAGTGCGCGATTCCGGGCTGGGCGTGCCCGAACCCTTGCGCCAACGGCTTGGCGAACGCTTCCTGCGCGTAGCGGGGAGCGAGACGGGGGGCGCGGGCCTGGGCCTTTCCATCGTGCGCCGCATTGCCGAACTGCATGGCGGCAGTCTCGAATTCGCCGCGAATTCCCCGCAGGGTTTGATTGCCCGTCTCAAGTTGCCGACTGAACTACAAGCAAGGCGCTCGCCCTAATTCTCCTGGGGTTGCTGAGTGGGCTCCAGGGCTGCAACGGCCTCGGCGACGCTGCGGAAAAAGCGCTCCGCTCCGATCGCCGCAGTGACCTCAAAACGGTCGAAGTCGGCGCGCGCGTGGATCGCCTCCAGCCGCGCCACGGCCAAGTCCACGCCCGCGGCGCGCAGCGTTGCGGCCAGATCCTTGAGGATCTCCGCCGCGGTGAAGTCAAGCTCGATGATTCCGCCCGCTTCCAGCACCAGCAGCCGCGGTTTCTCGGGCGCATCGGCAAGCAGTTGCAGCAATTCGCGGCGGAAATCGTAGATATTCAGGAAGGTGAGCGGGGCCTGGAAGCCTACGACGAGTACGCCGGGAACTTGTTCGGCCGCGGCGGTGCGCGAACGATAGACGGGCCACCAGACGGTCGTTCCTGTCACATGTTCAAAAACGACGAGCCGCGCCCTGGCGATGGTGAATATGCCATGCGCCAGGGAAAGAAAAATTGCCGCCGCAACACCCGTTTGTATTGGCAGGGCGGCGATCAAGCCCACGGTGGCCAGCGCCAGCATGAACTCCTCGGGTGCGCGGCGCAGCATCTTGCGGAAAGTCGCAACGTGGACCAGGCGCATGGCGATCAGCAGCAGGATGCCGGCAAGCGCTGCTTCGGGGATGTGCGCCAGGAGTCCGGTTCCGAAGAGCAGCAGAGCGAGCGTTGCGATGGCCGCGACCACGCCCGTCCACAACGAGCGACCGCCGGCCTCCACCGCCACGGCGGTGCGCGGCGGGCTGGCATTCACCGGAAAAGCGCCACTCAAGCCGGCCATCACACCGGCCGCGCCCATGCCGATGAAGTCGCGGTTGACATTGGCCTCTTCGCGGCTGAACGCTCGCGTGCTTGCCCCGGTCTGTACGACGACCACCAGCGCCAGCATCAGGCCGAGTCCGAGCAGCGGCTGTAGGGTATCGAAGGAAAGCATTGGCAGGCGCGGCGCGGGAAAACCGCCGTGCAGAGCGCCGAGCGCCGGCACGCCACGCTGTTCCAAGCCGAATACAACCGAGATCGCGGTGGCCGCCGCGAGCGCGATTAGCGCGCCGGGGAGCCGGGAACTCATCTTCTTTTCGAGCGCGAAGGCGGCCCCGCATGTCCCGAGCGCAAGCAGAATGGCGAGCGGATTGGCCGTGGATGCCTCGCGCCAGAGTGTCCCGAGCTGTTGCCACACGCTGCCGGATGGCGCGGCGACATTGAGCACGACCGGCGCTTGGGAGATCAGGATATGCACGGCCACGCCCGCTAGAAAGCCTGTGAGCACGGGTTTGGAAAGCAGATCGGCGATGCGGCCGAGCCGCAGCGCGCCGGCCGCGGCGACCAGTACACCGACGATCAGGGCCAGCACGGCCGCTGCCTGGGTGCGCTCGGCGGCTGCCAGGCCCAGCGCGCTCAAGGCGCCGGCGAAGATCGGCGTAATCGTGGAGTCGGCGCCTGCCGAGAGCATCCGGTTGCGGCCGAAGAGCAGGAAACCGGCCGTTGCTGCTACGAAGGCGATCAAACCCAGTTCAGGCGGAAAGCCACCCAGCCGAGCGGTGGCCATCTGCTCAGGGATGGCGATCGCAGCCAGAGTGAGCCCTGCCGCAAGATCCCGGCTAATAGTCGGTTTCTGTGCACCATTGTCTATCATAAAAAACATGTTACCGCCCGCTGGATGTCCTGCCAAATGGTGCGGGGCGGGGGCGGATTACCCGCCATAATTCGCATTCAGTCCATACGGCGGAAAGCCTCGCCGTATATTTCCCTTCACGAATTTTCCGTTGAGCCGCCCAATGCCTCGTCTCGCACTTGAGTTTCCACCCGAACAATTTTTCTATGCCACGCAGCTCAGCGTGCGCTCGACCGACGTCAATGCCGGGCAGCATCTCGGAAATGACGCGCTGATTTCCATGCTCTCCGAAGCGCGTTCTCTGTTTTTTTATGCGCATGGCTTCGAGGAAGTTCCCGCGGATGGCCTGAGTTGGATCATCACCGATCTGGCGGCGATTTACCGCAACGAGGCTTTCGCCCGCGATGTGCTGCGCTTCGACATCGGCCTGATGGATTTCAACCGCTACGGCGGCGATGTGATCTACCGTGTTTCGCGCCCGAGCGATGGCGCGTTGATCGCGCTGGCGAAGAACGGTTTTGTTTTTTTCGACTACTTCGGCAAAAAAGTTGTTCCGATGCCGGAGACGTTTTCCAGGCGCTTTCCGCAGGTTAACCGGCTCGATTAAGGCTCCAGTCTGTAGTGTTGTATTTCGTGTTTTATCGAAATACAATTCGGCAAAATGCGAAATTTAATTCGCTGACAACAGATGCAAATGGATCTCGACGAAATCATCAAGGCGCTCGCCAACCCCACTCGGCGCGAAATTCTCGCCTGGCTCAAAACGCCGGAAACGGAATTCTGCGAACAGTCTTTCCCGTTCGAAAACGGTGTGTGCAGCGGGAAGATTTTCGAGCGCGCCGGTTTGTCGCAATCCACTGTATCGGCTCATCTTGCCGTGCTGCAGAAAGCCGGCCTGGTGAGCAGCACGAAAATCGGTCAATGGGTGTTCTACAAGCGCGATGAGGCGACGATCGCCGCCTTTCTCGCCGCGATGCGCGACGCCCTGTGAGCCTGTTAATAATCTCGCAGGCATATTTAAAGGGAGTTTTTTGATGACGTCTCTATTCGAACCGCTGAAGCTCGGTGAGCTTGTTCTTCCCAACCGCGTGATCATGGGACCGCTGACGCGCTGCCGCGCCGATGCCGGACGCGTACCCAACGCTTTGATGGCACGCTATTACGTGCAACGCGCATCGGCGGGCTTGATTATCAGCGAAGCCGCCGCTGTTACGCCGATGGGCGTCGGCTACCCTGATACACCGGGGATCTGGTCGGATGCTCAAGTCGAAGGTTGGAAGCAGGTGACCAGGGCGGTGCATGCCGCAGGTGGACGCATCTTCATGCAGTTGTGGCATGTCGGCCGCATTTCCGATCCGTTCTATCTCGATGGTGAATTGCCGGTTGCGCCGAGCGCGATTGCGGCCGAAGGCCATGTTAGCCTGATGCGCCCCAAGAAGGCATATGTCACCCCGCGCGCGCTCGAAACGAGCGAGATTCCCGGCATCGTCGAGGCTTATCGCAAGGGGGCAGAAAATGCCAAGAAGGCAGGTTTCGATGGCGTCGAAATCCACGGCGCGAACGGTTATCTGCTCGATCAGTTTCTCCAGGATTCAACGAACAAGCGCACCGATGCCTACGGCGGCCCGCTGCAAAACCGCGCGCGTCTAATGCTCGAAGTCACCGATGCAGTGATTTCCGTGTGGGGCGCGGGACGCGTCGGCATGCATCTAGCCCCGCGCTGCGATGGACACACCATGGGCGACTCCGATCCTGCCGCGACATTCGGCTATGTGGCGCGCGAACTCGGCAAGCGCAAAATCGCTTTCATCTGCGCGCGTGAATCGCTCGGTGAGAATCGGCTCGGCCCGCAGCTCAAGGACGCTTTCGGCGGTGTGTATATTGCCAACGAGCAGTTCGATCTCGCAACGGCCGAACAAGTGCTGGCGCAGCGTGAAGCCGATGCGGTGGCCTGGGGCAAGCTGTTTATCGCCAACCCGGATCTGCCGCGCCGCCTGGCCGAAAACGCGGCGCTGAATACGCCGGACTTCAAAACTTTTTACGCGACCGGCGAATTCGCGAACGAAGTCGGATATATCGATTACCCGGCGCTGCCGCTTTAAGCCCGGTCGCTTTAGCGCAATCCGTTCCGGGCTTGAACAAGGCGTGAGTCGCCCCAGCTTGAAAGTTGGGGCTTCCTCGCCACAGATTGGAGGCGCCTCTGGCGCCAGTAACGCTCGTTTCGCTTAACCCCGCCATCGATGGCGGGGCTTACGCTCATCCCGTGGTCAGGCTGTCCAAACGCCTTGTTCGATCAACTGTTTCGTCGCTGCTTCGGCCCAGCCGCGATTTGCCGCGGGGCTGGCCGGGCTGGGATGCAGCACTCGGCCAAAACGAATATCTAAACCCGCGAGCGTGGCGCGGCCGCGCTGTTCGGCCCAGGCGCCGACGCCGATGAGCCATTCCGGCTCCTGCGCCGCGACGAGCTTGCGCAAATGTGCATCGCAGGCCGCAAGCAGCGGCGCTTGTTCTGTGGCGGGGAGTTTGTCCGGCGTGACATTGCGTCCGCCGTCGAAAAACGCGAGCGGGCAATAGTTCGCGACGAAATGCTCGGCGAAGAATTTATCCGCCGTGCCGAAGCGTTGCGCGAACAAGCCCCAGAGCCGGCGTCCGCTAACTTCGGAGCGCTTGCATGCGAAGCCCTCGATCGGACGCTTCGGATTTTCCTGCGCGGGCTTCACGACGCCCTGTGCAATGCCCATCCAATCGCGCACCGCAGCGATTTCGCCGAACGGCACGCCGGTTTGCACCATGCCGAACGGCCCCGGATTCATGCCGAGGAAGACGACGCGTTTTTTAGTCGCGCCGTAACGCTCCAGATAAGCACGATGCGCGTCGAAGGCATAGGCGAGCGGGTTATACACATGGCTGACAGGCGCGGCAAACGCGAGCGCATCGCAGGCTTGCGCCAGTCCGCGCGCGGCGGCGACGAGTTGATTCGAACGTTCGGACATGGCTAAAGGGCTGGGCGATCAAATCCGCGAGTCTATGCGATCTGCTGTTCTTTGCGTGGGCTGATCGCGCCTTCGATCGGGTTGCCATACAGCGGCCGTGTGCCGAACTGCGTGCTGACGGCAAACGCCAAGCCGCAAGCCAACATGACGGGCACGACAAGCTGAAATTGGCCCGTCATTTCGAGCACCATCACAATCGCCATCAGCGGCGCCTGCGTGACCGAGGCGAGTACCGCGCCCATCGCGATGACGGCGAGCAGACTCGGGGCGCCGATATATTCTGGCGCGATCCAATTGCTCGCGGCGTGGGCGAGGACATAGCCGCTCGTGGCGCCGACGAAAAGCGTCGGCGTAAACACCCCGCCGATCGCGCCTGATCCGCTGCTAATCATCGTCGCCAGGACTTTGGCAAGCAGCACGACAAATACGAAATTCCACGCCAGTTGGCCTTGCAGCACATTCGATACGACGCTGTAGCCGTTCCCCCATACTTCGGGCAGCACGGCCGAAAGCCCGCCGACGAGCAATCCCCCGAGCGCCAGACGCAGCGGTAAGGAATGGATTGGAGCAAAAGCGCGCCGCCCCAATTCAAGCAGGCGCAGCAGACTCCAGCCGATGCCGCCGCAGATCGGGCCGAGCACGAGCGCCGCGGCGATGCTGACCGGCTGCAGCGCGACCTCCGGCATCACATACAGCGGATGCGGTTCGACCAGCCAGTAAATCAAGCCGCAGGCCGTCGAGGCGGCGATTAAAACGGGGGCGATGGCATGCCGCGCGAAATAGCCCAAAGCCAGTTCGAGCGCGAAAACCGCGCCCGCGGCGGGCGCATGATAGGCCGTCCCGATCCCCGCGGCGATGCCGCAGACGAGGATCGCATTGCATTCGGCCGCGGGCAGCGCGAGCCAACGGCCAAGCTTGGTCGCCAGCCACGCGGTCAGTTGCACCATTGGACCTTCGCGCCCGATCGATGCGCCAGAACCCACCGAGAATAAGGAAGAAACGCTGCGCACCAGCGTTGTCCGGTCGTTGAGCTCACTCGTGCCCTCACGCGCCGCATCGATATAGTCAATATGTTTTGCGCTGCCGCGCCCCGCTGCGGCCCAGCGCTGACCGTATTCCAGAACCAGACCGGCGATCAGGCCGCCGGCTACGCAAGTCGCGACACGATGCCAAGGCGCAAGCGCGCGCGCCGCCGCAACCAAGCTGCCACGGTGGCCCGTCAGGGCGAACTCGACAAGATCGATGAGCGCCCTGAAGCCCATCACCGCCGCGGCGGACGTACAGCCGACGAGCGCGGCGGAAAACCAGAGACGGGCGCTGAAGAGTACGGGGCTGCGCATACTCTTAGCCTTGGGGTTCGCGCCAAGGCGCAACCTTGGCCAGCATCAAGATCCCTGGCACGGCCAGCGCAAAACACAGCCAGTAGTAATTGAACCAGCCGAGCGATTCGACGAGCACGCCCGCGAAAGCGTTGAAGACGGTGCGTGGAACCGCCATCAAACTCGAAAACAGCGCGAACTGCGTCGCGGCGAAGGCCGGATTCGTCGTGCGTGCCATGAAGGCGGTGAATGCCGTCGTGCCAAGACCGACCGAGCAGAAAGATTCGGTCGCATAAACGAGGCCCAACTGAATCAGGCGCAGCGTATCGGCCGGCGCAGTGCCGAGCCGGGAAAGCCAGACGAAACCCAGGATCGTCAGCGTTTGCGCGATGCCGAAGATCCATAGCGCACGGTTGATGCCGAGCTTCACCATCCAAAGCCCGCCCAGCAAGCCACCTACGATGCCGGCCCACAGCCCCGCATTTTTCGCGACGAGCCCGATTTCGGTCTTGGAAAAACCAAGCTCCAGGTAAAAAGGGGTCGCCAGCGTTGTCGCCATCGCTTCGCCGAGTTTGAAAAAAAGCATGAAGGCCAACACCCAGAGAGCGTTTTCGAGGCCGTGGCGCGTGAAAAATTCATGAAAAGGCTCAACGACGGCGTCGCGCAAGGTGCGCGGCGCGCCCGGCGCGCGCGCCGGCTCGCTGACCCACAGCGAAAGCACTGCGCCGGGAACCAGGAACGCCGCAGTGACCGCGAAGACCTGAAACCACGGCAGGTGGTCTGCAAGAATCAAAGCCAGCGAACCCGGCACGAGCGCAGCCAACTTATAGGCATTCACGAAAATCGCATTGCCGAGCCCGAGTTCTTGTTCGGCGAGCAACTCGCGCCGATAGGCGTCGATGGCAATGTCCTGCGAGGCGGAAAGGAACGCGATCAAGATCGAAAGTGCCGCAACGGAAACCAGATCGGTTTTGGGGTCGAGGTTGCCAAGCGCCAGGATGCCCGCAATCAGCGCAAGCTGAGAAATAAACATCCAGCCGCGCCGCCGCCCGAGGCCGGGCACACCAAAGCGATCCGCCAGCGGCGCCCAGATGAATTTCCAGGTGTAGGGAAACTGGACGAGCGCGAAGGCGCCGATGGCTTTCAATGAAAGACCTTCGGTTTTGAGCCACGCGGGCAGCAGATTGAACAGCAGAAACAGCGGCAAGCCGGAAGTGAAGCCCGTGACGACGCAGATCAGCATCTTGTGCGTCAGAAGCACTTGCCAGACGGAAGGTTTGAATGCATGCATGGCTGGATTAGACCACAGCCGTATGTAATGGCACGCGCTATGTCCGGAGTGCCATAGCGGGAGTGGACAAGCGTATCAGTGCGGCCATAAAAAAACCCTGCGGTCTTGTGCGGACCAGCAGGGTTTTCGGCCGATTGCGCTTGAATGCGCTACGCGCAAACAAAGGCTACTACGGAATTATGCGCGGGTGTTACGGCGGCGCAGGAAGCCCATCACGCCTAACGCTGCGCCGAGTAGCGCGAGCGAAGCGGGTTCGGGAACATCCGAACCACTAGGCTCGACGGGAGCCTCAGCGATGTTCACGGGAGAGAACGACATTCCGATTGTAAAAGGAGCAGTGCCCAGATTGTTGCCTATGCCCACCTGGCAAGAATCAGCATTGCAAGTAAACATGCTCGCCGCGCCCGGGCCCGAGAACGAGAACAGGAGGTCGAGATCCATGTTATAGCTGTTGCCGTCTCCATCCTCGAACACGAAGGAGCCAGTACCTTGCTGCATGGTGAGGCAACCCTTGTTTGATCCATTGCAAGAGCTCGTAGTGAGGGCGACAGGAATCGAGACCTCTTGGGAATCACCCCCCGACGACAACATGAAGGTGAAGATCATGTCCGTGCTGAACGTAGCGCTCCAACCGCCATTTGACGGTGGAGTGACGATAAGGTTGGCAAACAGATCGGAGCCAATCACTTCTTGGCTGGTGAAATCAAGCGTCGCACTCCCGCCGCCGCTGACGTTGAACTTTGGAGCAGATCCGCACGAAAGCGTCGCACCATCCGGCGAAGTAGTACATGCTCCGCTTACCGGCGCAAAGCTGACATCGGTAAGGCTCAGATCCCAGACCACATCGGCCTGTGCGGTTCCGCAGGCCGCGGCGAATGCGGTCAAGGCCATGGCCGTTTTCAAAAATTTCATCAGAAACACTCCTGTTTTTGGTATACGAATGTGCTTGCAATGCTGCTTTGGCCGCGTATTGGCTCGATGCGGCACTCACGATTTTCTAGCAAAAGCTGGTCCACTCTCAAAAAGTCTTCTAATCTCTTTGATTATCAAGAACATGACGATTGCATGAATGTTGATTTGTAAATAAAGTCGACAATGCGGTCTATCCAGTCAATTTGAATTAGAGTTTATTTGTCGATTTAATTGGTTTTGATTATTTTCATGTTTGCACTGCGTTCTGTGTAAGCTGGTTTGCTTGCGATTGAGGCATGCACTACCGGGCAAAACAGGTTACAAAACTGTTTTGAGAGCTTGTGCTTGGCCGCAGTAAACACCGATAGCTTTTCTCCAATTTTCGTCCGATGTTATGGCATGCCTAGCCTGAGGCGCGTGCGATAAGGCACGACACACTACAATCGATACCCAAAACCCTTGAAAGGGGTACGCTGTATTGGGCTTTTTAGGCAGCGCTTAGAGTGGGATTTTTATGCAGGCTTTTTTGTGAGCGAGCGACTTTTCGTTTTTTTTCAACATATTCTGCCCAAGCGCGCGTTGACCGTATTGGCTGGTCATGTGGCCGCCGCGCGCGCGGGTTCTTTGACACAGGCGCTCATCCGCCGTTTCATCACGCGCTACGGTGTTGACATGAGCGAAGCCGCGCAGCCGGATATTTCCGCTTATCCGAGTTTCAATGATTTCTTCACACGTGAGCTGAAGCCCGGTGCGCGTCCGCTTGCCGCAGCGGATCTGCTTTGCCCGGTGGATGGCGCGATCAGCCAGTTTGGGCCGATCGAGCGCGATCAAATTTTCCAGGCCAAGGGCCACCGCTATACGACAAGTGCGCTCGTCGGCGGCGATGCCGAATTGGCGGCGCGCTTCGAGAATGGCCACTTCGCGACGCTTTACCTCTCGCCGTGCGATTACCATCGAATCCATATGCCAACGCGCGGTCGTCTTGTGCGCATGATTCATGTGCCGGGTGAATTGTTCTCCGTGAACCCGGCCACCGCGCGCGGCGTGCCGGGGCTGTTCGCTCGCAACGAGCGTGTGGTGTGTGTGTTCGAGTCCGCTACAGGGCCGTTCGTGCTGGCGCTGGTCGGAGCAACGATCGTCGGCAGCATGGCGACGGTTTGGCACGGCGTGGTCAACCCGCCGCGTCCGGGAAGGCCGCGCGAATGGCGTTATCAGGATCAGGAAATCGTGCTGGCGCGTGGTGTTGAAATGGGACGTTTTCTGCTCGGCTCCACGGTCGTCATGCTATTTCCACCAGGTCCGCTGCGATTCAGTCCGCAGTGGGCGCTGGGAAGAGCGGTTCGCATGGGTGAAGCCATGGCGGATTTACAGTCATGAACGCGGAGGTATCTCGATGAGCGTGCCGCGCTACAAGCCGTTCGCGATGATCCGTGAGTTTCACCTTGCGGATTGGTTTACGCTCGCCAACGCCTTTTGCGGCGTCGGCGCTCTGTTTGCTGCGATGTCTTACCTGCAATGGCAGGAAACGCTGCATCTGTACTTCGCGTGCGGGTTGATTCCGTTGGCGCTGGTATTCGATGTGCTCGATGGCCGGATTGCGCGCTGGCGTCAAAAAAGCTCGGCAATGGGGCGCGAGCTTGATTCGCTCGCCGATCTGATTTCCTTCGGCGTTGCGCCAGCGGCGATTGCCTACGCCTGTGGCATGCAAGGGCTTTACGACCGCATCGTGCTGGTTTTCTTCGTCGCCTGCGGCGTTTCGCGCCTCGCGCGCTACAACATTACGGCTGAGCAATTGTCCGATTCAGCCGGCAAGGTGGCCTATTTCGAAGGTACGCCGATCCCGACTTCGCTTGTTCTGGTGCTTGTTCTGGCGAGCGCGGCTCATTATGGAGCGATTGGCGATGAGCTGTGGGGCGGTGTCTTGTGGCTGGGCGGTTTCCGTCTGCATCCGCTGGTATTGATGTTTGCCGTTTCGGGCTCGTTGATGATTAGCCGCATTCGGATTCCGAAGCTTTAAGAGCCGCTCACAAACCCCTGCATGCTGCGTTGTGCCCACTTGCCGTACGTGTTTGTACTGTCTGCGTTTCGCGCGCCTTGCCTGCACCGCTGCGCTGGGGTTTGTGAGCGGCTCTAATGCCGGGATTGCGGCGATGACGTGCTTATTTGGTAATCGGCGTGTTGCGGCCGGAATATTGGTCGCTCATCCGCTGCGCGGCAGCGCTGAATGTATCGCGCGGCTTTTCGTTGCAATAACGGGTGACAAACATTTCGACGGTGCCGTTTGATATTTCGGACACCTGTTGCGCCGGACGCGCGTAATTGTGCCCGCTCAAAAAGCCTCGCACCCAGGCGATATAGCGCGCGCGGATTTCGGTGTCGTCTTTCGATTGTGCCCAGGCTTGGCAGGACATATCGTCGAAGCCAAGCACTTTCAACGGTGCCGCCGCGCTTAAAGTGCTGCTGAGCGTGAGGACCACGCTATAAATCGCGTACAAACCTGCTCTGCGGATCATCGCTTGCCTTTACGCTGCACCGGATATTGGGCTTTGAGTTTGACACATTAAGCTCCAACCAGCGCAAAGCCCAGTTGATTTGGGGGCCCATACAAAAAAACGGCGTGCCGGATAGACACGCCGTTGGTTGCTTGATAAAGCGATTATTTCAGTCTGATTGGCACGAACAGACGGTTTTGCCCACGCTGAATCAGCAGCGAGAAACGCTCGCCCGCGCTGTCGATCCTTTGCTTCATTTCGGCAATGTTGCCGACACGGTGGTTGTTGACCGCCAGGATCACATCACCTGCCTGCAAGCCCGCTTGCGCCGCGGCGCCAGCCACGTTCTCGATCACCAGTCCGCCCGGCACATTGAGTTGGCTGGCTTCCTGCGCGGTCAGCTCACGCACGCTGACACCGAGTTTGCCACCGGGTTTGCTGTCGATCGCTTGTGCGACACCCTTTTCGCCCGGCATTTCATCGAGCGTGACGGTGATTTCGCGTGTGGCTCTGTTCCGCCAGATCTCGAGTTTCACTTTGTCGCCCGGGCGATGCTCGCCGATCAGGCGCGGCAAATCGGCGGATTCACCCACCGCTTGACCATCAACCGACAAAATTACATCGCCCGCTTCGATTCCGGCTTTGGCGGCCGGGCCATTGGACGGTTCGAGACTCGCGACAAGCGCGCCTTTAGCTTTGTCGAGACCGAAGGTCTGCGCCAGATCATCGTCCATGCCCTGGATCTGCACGCCGAGCCGGCCGCGTGAAACTTTGCCGTGCTGCTGTAGCTGATCCTTCACTTTGATCGCCACGTCGATCGGGATGGCGAAGGAGATTCCCTGGAAACCGCCCGAACGCGAGAAAATCTGCGAGTTGATGCCGATGACTTCGCCGTTCAGGTTGAACAGCGGGCCGCCCGAGTTGCCGGGGTTGATCGCCACATCGGTTTGAATGAATGGCACATAGGTTTCGTCCGGCAGACGGCGCGATTTGGCTGAGATGATGCCCGCTGTCACGGTGTTTTCGAAGCCGAAGGGCGAGCCGACGGCAACCACCCATTCGCCGACTTTGGCACGTTCGGCGTCGCCCATCTTCACGTTGGGCAGATCTTTCGCGTCGATCTTGATCAAAGCCACATCGGTGCGGCGATCCACGCCGACCACCTTGGCTTTGAACTCACGCTTGTCCGTCAGTCTGACCGTCACTTCACTCGCGTCGGCCACCACGTGCGCGTTCGTCAGCACATAACCGTCCGGGCTGATGATGAAACCGGAGCCGATCCCTTGGGTGATCCGCGGTTGTGCGTTACCGCCTCCACCCCCGCCCCCGGGCATACCGGGCGCCGGAATGCCGAAGCGGCGCAGAAAATCGTAAAACGGATCATCGGCGAACGGGCTTTCGCCGACAGCCTTTTGCACGCTGGTCACGCTGATATTGACGACCGCGGGACCGACGGCTTCGACCAAAGCGCTGAAATCCGGCAGCGCCGGCCGCGCGGACGGGGGGGCGACCACGGTGGCCGCCACGCTCGCCGCGGGGGCCGAACTGGCATGCGAGGTTGAAACGCCGGAGCCTTCCTTAAGGCAGCCGGTGAACGCCACTGCGGCAACGCCCGCAACCACGAGCGAACGGCTTAGCGTTATCTTCATTAATTTTCTCCATAATAATCAAAGACATCGGATAAGCAGACGCACATCGGGGCGCCTTGTTCCAAGACCTTACGCGTTTTTACAAAGTAAGGGTGGTAAACGGTGGCTTCAGTAGCACAAGCTACAATGGCCGTTCTTCCGGAAAGCGTAACGACCGTGACTCTTACAGACCTGCGTTATATCGTAGCCCTGGCACGCGAACATCACTTTGGCCGCGCGGCCGAAAAGTGCAATGTCAGCCAACCTACGTTATCAGTTGCCGTCAAAAAACTAGAAGAACAACTTGGTGTCATTTTGTTTGAGCGTAGCGCGACCGATGTCAAATTAACCGAAATCGGCCGGCGTGTCGTCGCACAGGCCGAGCAGGTTTTGCTCGAAGCGCAGCAGATCCGCGAAATTGCCGAAGCGGGCAAGGACCCGCTCGCAGGGCCATTGCGCATCGGCGTCATTTATACCATCGCGCCTTATCTGCTGCCGACGCTGATTCCGCTGATGCGGGAACGCGCCCCGCGCGTGCCCTTGTTCATCCAGGAAAACTACACATCCCGCCTGACTGAAGCGCTCAGGCGCGGCGAAATCGATGTCGCCATTCTCGCGCTGCCTTTCGAAGAGCCGGGGCTTGTCGCGCAAGCGGTTTATGAAGAGCCTTTCCGCGTCGTTCTTCCCGCCGCGCATGACTGGACGAAGTTCGATGCGATTCCCGGCTCCCGTTTGCTCGAAGAGCCTTTGCTTTTGCTTGGCGCCGGCAATTGTTTCCGCGACCAGGTGCTCGAAGCTTGTCAGCATTGCACGCCGGGTGGTAGTTCGGTTTTGCAGAAAACGCTTGAAGGCAGTTCTCTTGAAACGATTCGCCACATGGTTGCCACCGGTGTTGGCATCACGGTGTTGCCGAGCACCGCGGCTGATCCTCTGATCGGCAGCCAAGCGCTTGTCGAGGTGCGCAACTTTGCCGAACCGGAACCGTTCCGCACTGTGGCAATCGTCTGGCGGGTGACGTACCCCCGCAATGGCATCATCGATACGCTGCGCGAAGCGATTTTCGACAGTCGGCTGCCTGGGGCGCGGCTACTTGGCCGGCGTATCGAAACCGCGCGCGAAGCGGTAGCGGCTCCTGGATAGACAAGGCATATCAGGCCGATACGCAATGCCAATTGGACTGCCCCCAAGCGGTCCGGTTATGCTGTGGTGGCGTTTAGTAGCTTTGGTTGAGTTTCTGTTAATTCACTGGAGAGCTATATGAAGATTGATATTGGTATTGCCGATGCCGACCGAAAAAAGATTGCCGATGGCTTGTCACGCCTGCTTGCAGATACCTACACGCTCTATCTGACAACGCACAACTTCCACTGGAACGTGAAAGGGCCGATGTTCAATACGCTGCATTTGATGTTCGAAACTCAGTACACCGAGCTTGCTCTTGCCGTCGATTTGATTGCCGAGCGCATTCGCGCGCTGGGTTTCGATGCGCCCGGCACCTATCGCGCCTACTCAAGCCTGACTTCGTTGCAAGAGCCGAAGGATGGCCTGTCCGCGACCGATATGATTCGCCACCTTGTGACGGGCCAGGAAGCCGTCGTGCGTACCGCGCGTAGCGTCTTTCCGGCGGCCGAGGCGGTTGCCGATGAGGCAACGGCAGATTTGCTGACGCAACGCATGCAGCTTCACGAAAAGAATGCCTGGATGCTGCGTAGCTTGCTTGAGGCTTGATACCTGCGCCTGAGCAAATTGAAGGCCCGCGTTCGCGGGCCTGTTTTGTTTACATTATTCCCAGAGAACGGGCTGGGATTCCTTGAGCGAATATTCCATTAACTCGACCAGCGGCGCGGCGCGTTGCCAGAGTGCAACCGCGCCTTCCATCCCGCGTGGCGCATCCTCATCATCGTCTTCCTGAGCGGCGGAGGCGCTGTGGCGCGTCTTGTCGGCGGTGATCGCCGAGCGCAGGGTGGCAATTGCAGCAGGGAGTTGCTCCACGGTGACGATCCCCTTGGCGTCTTCAGGATCTTTCCCAATGATTTCGAGCAAGCGCTGCGCAACCAAGCCGAACATGATGACGTCTCCGGCAGCGCGAGATTTGAAAGTGATAATCATGTTTGTCTCCTATCACGTGATTGTATGGTCGAATTGGTAAAATCCCGATTCCTCGCAGCGCAGCAAATCGTCGATTTGCTGCTCGATGCGGCCCGGAGCCCAATATATGTCCAGCCTAGATTACCTGCTCGAAAAAAACCGCCATTGGGCGGATAGCATAGTTGCCGACGATGCGGAGTTTTTTTCGCGTTTAGCCAAGCAACAAGCACCCGATTATCTCTGGATCGGTTGTTCGGATAGCCGTGTGCCCGCGAACCAAGTGGTCGATCTCGCGCCAGGTGAGGTTTTTGTCCATCGTAACGTGGGCAATCTTGTTGTTCACTCCGACCTCAATTGCCTCTCGGTTTTGCACTATGCGGTTTCCGCGCTGCGTGTCAAACATGTGCTCGTCGTCGGCCATTATGGCTGCGGCGGCGTGCGTGCGGCGATGGAAGGTTTGCGCCTGGGGCTGGTCGATAACTGGTTGCGGCATCTCCAGGACGTCAAGGATCGCTATCGGGATTGCTTGAGCGCAATCGATGACGTAAACGAACGCGCTAATCGGCTATGTGAGCTGAACGTGATCGAACAGGTAGCTCACGTTTGTTCGACCACGACCGTGCGCGACGCCTGGGCGCGTGGTCAGCAGTTGGTTGTGCATGGATGGGCGTACAGCCTTGAAAACGGCTTGGTGACCGATCTCGGCATCAGCATTAGCCGCGAGCGCGATATCGAATCGGCACACCTTGCTGCTTTGGAAAAACGCCTGCGTTGAATCTGCTGTTCGAGCCGATTTAACAAAATCCAGCGCATCGCAGCATGCAGGGTTCTGTTAGCGGCTCTTATTCCGTTCCTATATCGATCGAGTACGCGAAGGCGAAGCGCAGACAGTGCTGTAGCACGGCAAGCAAAGCCGACAAAGTAATCGATCGATATAGAAACGGAATTAGTGCAGGACAACGAAGGGCTTGAGCTGAAGCGCGCGGCTGATTTGAGAGGCCACGCTACGCGCTTCCGCGTCGCTGCTGAATGGGCCTGCGTGGAGGCGGAAGCGACCGTTGGAGGCCAGCACTTCGAGTTTGTCCGACAGCCACGCGAGCTCGGTCTGGACCATGCTGCGGAAACCTTCCGCATTGGCCGCTGTGCTGAAGGCGCCAAGCTGTAGGAAGATGGCGTGCGTAGCAAGTGAGCCCGCCGTGGCGACCACCGTGCTGACCGTCGAACGTTTGGGTTGTGCCGATATTGCTGTGCTCGCGCCACTTTCCTCTGTAGCCGTAGCCGGCGCTACGCTTGGCGGCGGAGCTTCCGCGTTGGTTTCAGTGACCTCGGTGCTCGCAAGCGCCGCGATGGGGTCGGGCTCCTTGACAGGAGCAGGCGTTACCGGTTTACGCGCCGGACGGCTGCGTTGCTTGATCGGTGGCACGTTGCGCGCAATGACTTCCACGCCTTCCGGCACGATGCTTTCGACCTCGACGGACGTGCTTCCGTTATTGACATAGCCGAGTTTGTAGGCCGCGGTATAGGAAAGGTCGATCAAACGGTTCGAATGAAATGGACCGCGGTCGTTGATGCGCACCACGATCGATTTGTTGTTGTTCAGATTGGTGACGCGGGCGTAGCTCGGGATCGGCAGCGTCGGATGAGCGGCCGTCATCGCGTACATATCGTAGGCTTCGCCGCTTGAGGTACGCTGGCCGTGGAATTTTTTTCCATACCAGGAGGCAACGCCGCGGGCCTTATACGGCTTGACCTCAGTTGCCGGGGTGTAGTCGACGCCAAAAACGTTATACGGATTATTGGCGAAACGATTCAGCGGTTCGAACTTCGGTTCGGCATCGGGAACCGCGTCCAAATTTTCCGGCGGTGTTTCGTCCGGTCCGTCGTCCAGGTAATAGCCGCCGCCGCGCTTTTGGGCCGGTTTCTTTTTCGCCTGCTCGGGAGCGGATTGGGTGGATGCCGTCGTTTGAGGACCGGGCGCCTGGGGCGTGGTGGCACAGGCGGCCAACAAGCTGCCCGTCAGGACAGCCAAGATGCCGCCTCGGCGCTGAAGCAGGATGGCTGCGATACGCCGAATGGAGGTCATGACTGTAGGAACGTTCTGTTATGCGCGATGCTCATCAGGATTCCCAGGCCGAGACATAAGGTCACCAATGCCGTGCCGCCGTAGCTGATTAGCGGCAGCGGAACGCCTACGACCGGCAAAATACCCGAAACCATTCCCATGTTAACAAACGCATAGGTAAAAAACGAAAGCGAAAGTGCGCCGGCAAGCAGGCGCGAAAAGACGCTTGTTGCATTGGCCGCAATTATAAGGCCGCGCCCGATCACCAAGATATAGGCGATCAGCAGGCCCAAATTGCCGATCAGGCCAAGTTCTTCGGAGATGACGGCGAAGACAAAGTCGGTATGCCGCTCGGGGATGAATTCGAGCTGGGTCTGGGTGCCGTTGCGCCAGCCCTTGCCGAAACTGCCACCGGAGCCGATTGCGATAGACGATTGAATCGTGTGGAAACCTTTGCCGAGGGGGTCCGAGGCGGGGGCGAGCAGGGTGCAGATACGGTGTTTTTGATAGTCGCGCATGCCTGGCCAGCGCACTTCCGGCGCACAAATCTGATCCTGGGCCGAGACAATCGCAGCTACTCCGATGATGCCGGCGATGATGACCGGGGCGATCAATTTCCAGGAAAGGCCGGCGAAGAAGATGATGAACAGGCCGCCCGAAAGCACGAGAATCGCAGTGCCGAGATCGGGTTGTTTGGCGATCAAACCGACGGGGACCGCGAGCAGGACGATTGCAGCGAAGAAATCGCGCGCCTTGAGCAGGCCTTCGCGCTGCTGGAAATACCAGGCCAGCATCAGCGGCATGCCGATTTTGAGCAGTTCTGAAGGCTGAATCCGCATCACTTTCAAATTCAGCCAGCGTTTTGCGCCCTTCGCGCTGTCGCCGAACAACGCAACCGCGATGAGTAGCAGCACGCCGAGCACATAGAGCGGTACGGCCAGATGTTGCAGGCGCTGGGGCGGAATCGAGGCGGCGATCCACATCACGAGCAGGCCGATCAAAGTGTTCATCAACTGCGCTTGAATCCGGTCGGGCGAAGCGGAAAGCTGCACGAAACACGCGAACGCGAGCAGCAAGGCAACGAGCGCGAAGAGGAAGGGATCGATCGGGGCAGCGATACGTTTGTAGAGGCGGCCCAGCATTATTCCTCTCCTGGTTGTTCGGGCGCGGCACCTTGCGGAACCTTGCCGAGCAGATAGTAGTCGAGCACCTGACGCACGATCGGCGCGGCGGACTCCGCGCCGAAGCCGCCGTTTTCAACCAGGACGGCGAGCGCGATCTTCGGGTCGTGCGCGGGTGCGAAGGCGATGAACAAAGCATGGTCGCGCCGCCGCTCGTCAACCGCATGGGCGCGGTATTGCTCGCCCTTGAGCGAAAAAACCTGGGCCGTGCCGGTTTTGCCCGCCACTTCATACGGTACGCCGGCAAAGGCGCGCGCGCCGGTCCCGTATTTGGTGACATCGATCATCGCCTTGCGGATGAAATCGATGTGTTCCTGCTTGAGCGGAACGGTTTTGACCGGCTGCGGTTCGATCGTGCGTTTGTCGCCCGTGCGCGCATCGACAACGTATTTGACCAGGTGCGGTTTGTACATCACGCCGTTGGCGGCGAGCGTTGCTGTGGCGTGCGCCAATTGCATGATTGTGTAGCTGTTATAGCCTTGGCCGATGCCGATCGAAATCGTTTCGCCGGCATACCACTTCTGCATTTCGGGTTTCTTGAAGCGCTTCTTTTTCCACGCCGGCGACGGTAGAACGCCGGTCGATTCGCCTGAAATGTCGATCCCGGTTCTCGAGCCGAAGCCGAGTTGTCCCATGAAATTGGCGATCAGATCGATCCCCATATCGTTCGCAAGCGAGTAGTAGTAAGTGTCGCAAGAGACGACGATGGATTTGTGCATGTCGACGAGGCCATGCCCGCCCTTTTTATCGTCGCGGAACTGGTGGTTGCCGAACCAGAAGTAGCCGGGGTCGGAAATCACCGCCGTCGCCGAGCGTTTGCCCGTGGTCAGGGCGCCAAGCGCCATGAAAGGTTTGAAGGTCGATCCGGGTGGATAGGCTGAGTAGATCGCCCGATGCAAGAGCGGATGGTCGGGTGAGTTGTTGAGCGCGTCCCAGTTTTGCGGGTCGATCCCGTCGACAAACAGGTTCGGGTCGTAAGTGGGTTTGGAGACGAGTGCGAGCACGCCGCCGCTGCCCGGTTCGATGGCCACCAGCGCGCCGCGGCGGTTGCCGAAAGCCTCTTCGGCGATTTTCTGCAACTGGATGTCGACCGTCAGGATCAGCTTGTTGCCCGGAACCGCGGGTGTCCGCGCGAGCGAACGGACCGCGCGCCCGCCGGCGTCGACTTCGACTTGTTCGAACCCTGTTATGCCATGTAATTCTTCCTCGTAACTTTGTTCAAGCCCGGCCTTGCCGATGTGATCCGAACCGCGATAGTTTGCCGCGCGCTCTTCGTCTTCCTCGATCTCTTTTTTCTCCCGGTCGTTGATCCGGCCGATGTAGCCGAGCAGATGGGAGGCGAGTTCGCCGTTCGGATACTGGCGGAACAGGCGCGCCTTGATTTCGACGCCGGGAAAGCGATAGCGCTGGGCGATGAAGCGGGCGACCTCTTCATCGGTGAGCCGGTTGCGCAGCGGCAGGCTTTCGAATGTTTTGCTTTCGTCGAGCAGTTTCTTGAAGCGTTTGCGGTCTTTCGGTTGGATGTCGACCAATGCGGCCAATTCGTCGATTGTGGCATCCAGGTTGGCAACGCGCGCAGGGGTGATTTCGAGCGTGTAGGCGGAATAGTTGCGTGTCAGAACGACGCCTTGGCTATCGACGATTAGACCGCGGTTTGGCTCGATCGGCACGAGCGAGATGCGGTTGTCTTCCGCGCGGGTGCGGTAGTAGTCGTAGCGCACCACCTGTAACCAGACGAAGCGCGCGATCAGCAAGCTGAAACAGATCAGCACGAATACCGTAGCCGCCAGCACCCGTTTGCGGAAGCGCGAAATTTCCTCTTCGGCGGTTTTGAATTCCATACGCCTTAGCTTCCGCTCATCGCTCGTCCCGCTTCACAACGGTCTGTTTTCGTCCCGCTCCTCAGGCTGCATTTGCGGCAGCAACAGCAGGAAGTGGATCGGGAGCCAAAGCAGGGAAGTGGAAACGGTCGTCAGGAAATACGCCCAACCCGGAAAATCGGCGCCCGCGAGCAGGCGCACGATCAGCATGACGACTTGAGTCATAAGGAAAAGCGGGGCCATTTGCAGCGCTTGTGCCGCGGGTGGAAACCACAGCAGGCGGCGGCTCGCTCCGGCTGCCGCATAAGCCAAGAGCACATAGGCGAGCGCATGCTGCCCCATAGCCGAGCCGTGGCCGATATCGACGAGCAGGCCAAAGACAAATCCGGCGCCCATGCCGATGCGCAAGGGTTCGCGCACACACCAGAAAGCGAGTGCGAGTGCGGTGAAATCAGGCACGCCGGGAAACGGTGGCTGTGGAATGAAGTCCAGCGTGAGCGCGATCAGCAAGGTGAACCGGACCCAGCTCATGCGCACGGGCAACAAAATTCGGCGCGAATGATTGGTGATCTGCATGCCTATCGTCCTCCCACAGACCGGGCACGCGATGGTTTGGCCGGTGTGACCGCAGTCGGCGGAAGCTCCGCGGGGCGGGGCGGCGGCGCTTCCTGGCGGCTCAGCACGAGCACGGCACCGCTGCGCTCGATACCCGCTGCCGGCTTGCAGATGAAGCGGGCGAAGCCGCGTGCGTCGTCGCGGTCGACTTTGGTCACTTTTGCGACGGGTAAATCCGGCACATAGACGCCATCCAAACCCGAGGTGACGATCGTGTCGCCGGGCTCGACATCCGCGTTGGCGGCGAGGTAGCGCAGTTCAAGCTGTCCGCCGCCAGCGCCGAACATGATCGCACGCAGGCCATTGCGGACGACCTTGACGGGAACGGCCTGGTCACGGTCGGTCAGCAAGGTGACTTCCGCTTGCAGCGGGAAGATGCGCGTGACTTGGCCGACAACACCCGCGCCATCGATGACCGGCAAACCGGCTTCGATTCCGTCGCGCTGGCCACGGTCGATGATGACACGGCGCGCGAAAGGATCGCGCGCCGTGTAAATAATCTCGGCCGCGGTGCTGTGGACGCCGACGCGTTCGTGCATCCCAAGCAATTCCCGCATCTGATTGTTTTCGGTTTCCAGGCTTTCCTGGCGCAGCAAGCGTTTGCTGTCGCTAAGCGCCTGTTCGCGCAGGCGCTCATTTTCCTGCCGCAAAGTGCTCAGCGAAGAAAAATAGTTGAATGTATGACGTGTCCATTCGGCTGGCGTCTCGGCGACGATCTGCAAGGGATAGGTCAACACCGAGAGACCTTGGCGCACCGTTTCGAGATAGCGATAGCGTAAATCCGCAACGAGTAATGCCAGCGCCACCAAAAGGTAAAGCGTCAGCCGTGCCGTGGGAGGCAGGCCGCGTTTGAAAAATGGAGGGGGCTGATGGCCACTGACGGACATGCTTGGGGAAGTTTAGTGTTCGGGTTTCAGGCAGCAGACGGATCAATTCGTTCCATCGACCGTAACAAGAAACCCAAACTACATCACTCTGTGGCGAAGATGCTTCCCAGCTTGTCCATTTTTTCCAGCGCCATGCCGGAACCGCGCACCACGCAGGTCAATGGGTCTTCCGCTACGAAGACCGGCAAGCCGGTTTCTTCCATCAACAGCCGATCAAGGTCGCGCAGCAACGCACCGCCGCCGGTCAGCACCATGCCGCGTTCGGCGATGTCGGCACCAAGTTCGGGCGGCGTTTGCTCGAGACCGATTTTGACCGCCGAGACGATGGAGTTGAGCGGATCGGTCAGTGCTTCGAGAATCTCGTTCGACGAGATCGTGAAGCTGCGCGGGATGCCTTCGGCCAAGTTGCGGCCCTTGACTTCCATTTCCTTGACTTCGGAGCCCGGGAAGGCGGAGCCGATTTCTTTTTTGATGTTTTCGGCCGTGGTTTCGCCGATCAACATACCGTAATTGCGGCGGATGTAATTGACGATGGCCTCGTCGAATTTATCGCCGCCGACGCGCACCGAGCCGGCGTAAACCATGCCGCCCAGCGCGATGACGCCGACTTCGGTTGTGCCACCGCCGATATCGACGACCATCGAGCCGGTTGCTTCAGCCACCGGCAGCCCGGCACCAATCGCCGCGGCCATTGGTTCCTCGATCAGGAAAACCTGAGAAGCGCCGGCACCAAGCGCGGATTCGCGGATCGCGCGGCGTTCCACTTGGGTCGAACCGCAGGGAACGCAGATGATGATGCGCGGACTGGGCGCGAGCAGCGAAGAAGGATGAACCTTCTTGATGAACTGCTTGAGCATTTGCTCGGTCACCGTGAAGTCGGCGATCACGCCGTCTTTCATCGGGCGGATCGCCGTAATGTTGCCGGGCGTCTTGCCAAGCATCTGCTTGGCTTGAGTGCCAACGGCCTGAATGGTTTTTTTGGCGTTGGGGCCGCCTTCGGTGCGGATCGCAACGACCGAGGGTTCGTCAAGCACGACGCCTTTGCCGCGGACGTAGATCAGCGTGTTTGCTGTGCCGAGGTCAATTGCCAAGTCGTTCGAAAAATAGGAACGGAGAAAGCCGAACATGTGCAAAGAATCCGTATGCGTGTTTTGTCAGGGGGCTATTTGTTGAGGTGGCGCTGTCGTATACGCGCGAATCCGGCTTGGCAATTTCCGCTTGATGCACCAAACATCTGAAAATCCGCAGCCACACCCGACAGGCCGTCCGCGCTCGTCTAACCGAGGCAGATAAAAGGACTATGATAGCCTATTCAGTTCCTTGAATTACATCCGCTTTTATGGTGCACGAACCATGTCGCTGAAAACAGACGATGTTTTACGAATTGCCCGTCTCGCCCGGCTGGAAATCGGTGCGGAAGAGGCCGTTGCCACGCTTGGCAAACTCAACGGAATCTTTGCTTTGATCGAGCGGATGCAGGCTGTCGATACGACAGGCGTGGAACCTCTTTACAAGCCGCAGGCCACCGCCCAGCGCCTGCGCGACGATAGCGTGACCGAAAGCGATCGCCGCGATGTCTTTCAAGCCGTTGCGCCTCAGTCCGAAGACGGCCTATATCTTGTACCGAAGGTGATCGAATAGAGATACATTTTGCAAACAAAATGCATCCAACCTTCGACGGGAGTTTTCCATGCAATACCGACGTTTGGGTAAAACGGGTTTTGAGGTTTCCGAAATTGGGCTTGGCACCTGGCATATTGGCGGGCGCTGGAAGGATCCATTTTCCAATGCCAATGCCGAGTTGATCCTGAATCGTGCTATTGATGCGGGGGTTAACTTTATTGCTACTGCCGATTTTTATGCAGGAGGGGCGAGTGAAGCGGCGGTGGGCCGTGTGGCGCGCGCGCGCAGCGAACGTATTTTTGTCGCGACCAAGTGCGGCAGCCAGATTCCGTCGCATGTGAATGTGGGCTACGCGGTCGAGCGTTTGCGTGGCGCTGTCGAGACAAGCCTTAAGAATACCGGGCTCGATGCGCTCGATCTGTTTCAGCTTGATTCCCCTCCGGCTGAGGTCTACAGCTGGCCGGAAATCTTCGAGCTATTCGATAAGCTCAAGCAAGAAGGCAAAGTCCTCAATCTGGGCGTATGCGTCGAGAAAACCGAAGATGCCTTGAAGGCAATTGAATACCCGAACGTCGCGACGGTGCAGATCATTTTTAACCTGTTCCGCCAGCGTCCGGCGGATCTGTTCTTCGAGCTTGCCAATGCGCGCGACGTAGGCGTGATCGCTCGCGTGCCGCTCGCGCGGGGGCTTCTTGCGGATGTGTATTCGCATACCACGCAGTCCGGTCCGGAGGATCACCCAAGCTCTAATCATCCAGGGCTCGCTTTCGATAAATTTACGGGGCTCGATTACGCGACAGGACTTGCAGTAATGGAAGAACTCAAGCGCGTTTTCCCGCACAACACCCCGCTTGCCCAATGGGCCTTGCGCTGGACGCTGATGTTCACGACGGTCAGTTGCGTGATTCCCGGCGCCTCGCGTCCCGATCTGCTCGATGCTAATTTAGCTGCCGCGAGCATTCGCTCGCTCACGCCGGACGAGATGGATGGCGTGTATGCCATCTATGAAAAATACATCGGACCGAGTGTGGATCGGCTCTTTTGAGCCCAGGGTATCCTCAGACATGAGCGAACAAATAGTTGCCGAACATTTTTCCGAAGCACTGGCGCTTTTGCGGCAAGTGGCTTCCGATGCGGCTTTTCATGCCAGCGTGGCGCAAGCCGCCAATTTGTTCGTCGCCTCCTTCAAAGCGGGCGGCAAGGCGATTGCCTGCGGTAACGGCGGTTCGCATTGCGATGCGATGCACTTCGCCGAAGAACTCTCCGGGCGTTTCCGCGACGGTCGCCCGGCGCTGCCCGCGATGGCGGTTTCCAATCCCGCGCATATCACCTGCGTCGCCAACGATTACGGTTTCGAACAGATTTTCGCGCGCCATGTCGAAGCCTTTGGCCGTGCGGGTGACGTTTTGCTTGCAATCTCGACGAGCGGGAAATCGCCCAATGTGCTTGCCGCCGTAAAGGTTGCGCGCGAACGCGGGATGCGGGTCGTCGCCCTTGCAGGCAGGGATGGCGGCGAACTGGCGCGGATCGCGGACGTGGCTATCGTCGTGCCGCATTTCGGCTATGCCGACCGGATTCAAGAGATTCACATCAAGGTGATCCACACGCTGATCGATTTGATCGAGCGCGGCCTTGGCTACGCCTGAAACCGCTCCAATCGTATTTCAAAAAAATCGCTGAAACACATGATCGAACAAAGCCTCAAACAACTTGCCGCAGGTCTTGCCGCAAAACAATTTTCGAGCCTCGAACTCACGCAGGCTTTTCTCGACCGGATCGAAGCACTGAACCCGGCGCTGAACGCGTTTATCAGCGTGGACCGCGCGGGCGCATTGGCGCAGGCGCAAGCGGCCGACGCGGCGCGCGCGGCGGGGAACGCCGGTCCGCTGAGCGGTATTCCGATCGCGCATAAGGACATCTTTTGCACCGAAGGTCTGCGCACGACCTGCGCTTCGAAGATGCTCGACAACTTCGTCAGCCCCTACGACGCAACGGTGGTGGCGCGCCTCAAGGCCGCGGGCACGGTCATGCTCGGCAAGACGAACTGCGACGAGTTCGCGATGGGCTCGACGAACGAGAATTCATACTACGGGCCGGCGAAGAATCCGTGGGATTGCTCGCGCGTGCCGGGCGGCTCCTCGGGCGGTTCGGCGGCGGCTGTCGCGGCGCGGCTCGCGCCCGGCGTGACGGGGACCGACACCGGCGGCTCGATCCGCCAGCCGGCTTCGTTCTGCGGCGTGACGGGGCTCAAGCCGACCTACGGCGCGGTTTCGCGCTGGGGCATGGTCGCCTATGCTTCGTCGCTCGATCAAGGCGGGCCGCTTGCCCAAACGGCCGAAGACTGCGCGATTCTGCTCAATGCATTCGCCGGCTTCGACGAGAAGGATTCCACCTCCGCCGAGCGCCCTGCCGAGGATTACACGCGCCTGCTCGCGCAAGCGCCGGCCGATCCAAGCAAACCGCTTGCCGGCGTGCGGCTCGGCGTGCCGAAGGAATACTTCGGCGATGGTCTCGCAGATGATGTGCGCAAGGCCGTCGAAGCCGCGCTGGCCGAAA
Source organism: Betaproteobacteria bacterium (assembly GCA_009781175.1). Taxonomy (GTDB): domain Bacteria; phylum Pseudomonadota; class Gammaproteobacteria; order Burkholderiales; family Rhodocyclaceae; genus Niveibacterium. Next base: position 52,936 of record WQYQ01000007.1, on the reverse strand, counting down.
TGGAAAAGCTCGGCGCGGTGCGGGTTGAGGTCAGCCTGCCGAAAACCGAGCTTTCGATTCCGGCGTATTACGTGATCGCGCCCGCCGAGGCCAGTTCGAACCTGAGCCGTTTCGACGGCGTGCGCTATGGCCATCGCGCCGCCGAATACAGCGATCTGATGGACATGTACTGCAAGAGCCGCGCCGAGGGCTTCGGCGGCGAAGTCAAGCGCCGCATCATGGTCGGTACTTATGTGCTCTCGCATGGCTATTACGACGCGTATTACTTGCAGGCGCTCAAGCTGCGCCGCCTGATCGCGGAAGACTTCGCGACTGCGCTGAAGCAATGCGACGTGCTGGTCGGGCCGGTATGTCCGGGGACCGCATGGCCGCTTGGTCAAATGGCCGACGATCCGGTGCGGATGTACCTCGCGGATATTTACACTGTGTCGCTCAACCTCGCGGGCCTGCCGGGCATGTCGGTTCCGTGCGGATTCGGCGCGGGCGGGCTGCCGGTCGGTATGCAACTGATCGGAAACTACTTCGCGGAGGCGCGTCTGCTCGAAATCGCGCATCGTTTCCAGCAAGCGACCGATTTCCACTTGCGTGCGCCTGATCTGTAATGAAGTTGCACACTTGGTTGGCGTTTTTCGCCGCGAGCTGGCTGATCAGTCTCTCGCCGGGGGCGGGCGCCTTGTCGTGCATGTCGGCCGGGCTGCGCTACGGTTTCCGGCGCGGCGTGTGGAATATCGTCGGGCTTCAGCTTGGGATCGGCTTGCTCGTCACGGTTGTTGCGCTCGGGCTTGGTGCGGTCCTGGCCGCCTCGAATCTCGCTTTTCAGGCCGTCAAATGGTTTGGCGTGGCTTACTTGATCTGGCTCGGTATCCAGCAATGGCGCGCCGAACCGCGGCCTTTGGCGGCCGATGCCGCCGCTGTGCCGGGAACCCGCAAGGCGCTCGTCATGCGCGGCTTTCTGGTCAACGTCAGTAATCCGAAGGGCATCATCTTCATGCTTGCGGTGCTGCCGCAGTTCATCGATCCGCGTGCGCCGCAGGCGATTCAGTATCTGATCTGCGCCGCGACGCTGTGGTTTACCGATTTCGTCGTGATGACGGGCTACACCCTGCTCGCGGCCAAGCTGCTCAAAGCCCTGCGCGACCCGCGGCATATCCGCTGGACGAATCGCTTTTTCGGCAGCCTTTTTATTGGTGTCGGCCTGCTCTTGGCCGGTTTTAAACGAGGAGCGGCTTGATGTCGATGCGTGCGTATCAAATTAAGATTGGTCTGGCGGCCGGGCTGCTCGCGCTTTCCGCGTGTATCGTGCTGACGCCAAGCAGGCCGGGCGCGCAGGTCGAACGTCCTTTGCCCGCGGCGCCGACGAGCCCGACCGAGCCGACATTGCCCGCGGCGGCCGGGCGGCCCACCGGAGCCATGCGGCAGGGCACCCTGAATGTCGCGTTCCGCTGCGCCGGGCATGATGAGCGGCACCACACGACGCAAGCTGATGTCGAAGTGCGCGATGGCAACGTGCAATATCTGCGCGCGCGGCTTGCGACGCCGAGCGGCGGGAGCTGCGAATTCGCGTTCCCCGATTTTTCGCAGACCAAGCGCACGCCGAACGTCGAATTGCGCGCCAATAACGGGCGCTGTGTGTTGCGCCTATGGGAACAGGGGCCGAAGGTTACGCTGGCGTTTTCGGACTGCCAGCAATTCTGCCGGCCGAGCCAGACTTTCGACGAAATTTTGCCGGTGATGTACGACCGCCGCGTTGATCGCTGCGATTGAATTATGAGACGGGAAAGATAATGAGCAGAGCCGATTGGGAAGTGGTGATCGGGCTGGAAACGCATGTTCAGCTCTCGACGCAATCGAAAATTTTCTCCGGTAGTTCGACGGCGTTCGGCGCCGAGCCGAATCGTCAGGCATCGGCCATCGACATCGCCTTGCCCGGCGTGCTGCCGGTGCTCAACCGCGGCGCGGTTGAGCGCGCGATCCGTTTTGGGCTTGCGATCGGCGCGCAGATTGCGCCGACATCGATCTTCGCGCGCAAAAACTACTTCTATCCCGATTTGCCGAAGGGCTACCAGATCAGCCAGTACGAGCTGCCGGTCGTCGCGGGCGGCGTGCTGACGGTGCAAGTCGGCGAGGGCGACAAAGCCTATGCAAAAACGATCCGGCTGACGCGCGCGCACCTTGAAGAAGATGCGGGCAAGTCGCTGCACGAAGATTTCCGCGGCATGTCGGGCATCGATTTGAACCGCGCCGGCACGCCCTTGCTGGAGATCGTCACCGAGCCGGATATGCGCTCGTCCGATGAGGCGGTTGCCTATGCTAAAGCGTTGCACACGCTCGTGCGCTGGATCGATATTTCCGACGGCAATATGCAGGAGGGTTCGTTCCGCTGCGATGCGAATGTGTCGGTGCGCAAAAAGGGCGATCCGCAACTCGGCACGCGGCGCGAGATCAAGAACCTCAACAGCTTCCGTTTCTTGAAGGAAGCGATCGAATACGAAATTGGCTGGCAGATCGAGACGCTCGAAGACGGCGGCGCGGTGCGCCAGGCGACGGTGCTGTTCGACCCCGACACGGGCGAGACGCGCGCGATGCGCAGCAAGGAGGACGCGCACGATTACCGCTACTTCCCCGATCCCGATCTGCTCCCGCTCGTGATTTCGGACGAATGGATCGGGCGCGTCAAAGCGGCGCTGCCGGAATTGCCCGCGGCGTTGCAGGCGCGTTTCCAACAGGAATACGGCCTCTCCGCTTACGACGCCGCAACGCTGACCGGCAGCCGCGAAACGGCGCAATACTACGTCGATACCGTTGCGCGCGCGGGCGAAAAGCTCGCCAAGCCCGCCGCCAACTGGGTCATGGGCGAATTGGCCGCGCGGCTCAACAAGGAAGACCGCGCCGTGAGCGCAGCGCCCGTAGCGCCGCAGCAGCTTGCCGGCATGCTTGCGCGCATCGCCGACGGCACGATTTCAAATGCGGCGGCCAAGAAGGTTTTCGACGCCCTTTGGAATGGCGAAGGCGCGAGCGCCGACGAGATCATCGAAAAGCAAGGTCTCAAGCAAGTCACCGATTTATCGGCGATCGAACCGATCATTGATGAAGTGCTGGCCGCCAACCAGAAGTCGGTCGAGGAATTCCGCGCCGGCAAGGAAAAGGCTTTCAACGCGCTCGTCGGCCAGGTCATGAAAGCCTCCAAGGGTAAAGCCTCCCCGGCGCAGGTCAACGAACTGCTGAAACAGAAGCTCGGCGCTTGAACACGGAAGCTGCGCGCCCCGAGCGTTGGGCGGTAGGCGCGATAGGGCTGATTCTGATCGTGATGATCGTATTCAGCCTTGTGCCGGCGCTGCGTGAGCGCTTCGTTTTCCAACCCGCGCATCAAGCGGTTTGGGAGGGCGTCCTGCCGCAGCTTGTGCACTTCGGTTGGGCGCACCTGGGGATCAATCTGGCCACGCTCGCACTGCTGGCGTGGATTGCGCTCGCGCTTGGGCGCGTGCGTGCGCTACCGGGTGTGCTTTTATTCTGCACGCTTGCCGTGGCATGGGGGCTGACCCTGATGCCTCATCCACTCACCTGGTACGTCGGGCTTTCGGGCGCCTTGTACGGTCTCGTCGCCTGGCTGACGCTCGAATATGCACGTTGCGCGCGCTCGCGTTTCCTGCGCGTGGCGGGGGCGGCGTTGTGCGTCGTGTTTGGATTGAAGGAATTGCTCGGCCTGTGGTGGCCGATGGGCCTGGGCGATTGGATGGGCGTGCCGCCCGCGCCGGCCGCCCATGTTTTCGGATACCTGGGCGGCCTGGCGTATGCCTTGCTGGCGGCGGTTTACCGTGCCTGGCGTTCGCTGCGGATGGCGTAAGCGATTCCCGCGAGCAGGATGAGCAGGAGCAGGCCGAACGGGTCGACCGCGCCGCCTCCGCCGCCCGAGTCGCCGGCCGTTGCTGTTGCCATTGGAGTGTTACTGCTCGGGGCGTTGCTTTGATTGTTGGTGCCGCCACTGCTTCCGGTTACAGCGAGCGTTTTGCTTGTCGTATTGCTGTAGCCCGCATCGTCCGTAACGGTCAGGCTCAGGCTTACGCTGCCGGCGGCGCTCGCCATGAGTATCGTGACAGGCTGATCGGGCGCGCTGAGCGTGCTTCCCGTGCCGCCGCCGCTGGTGATGCGCCAGGCATAGCTTGCGATGTGACGCTCATCGGCCACCGCGCTGCTGCTGCCATCCAGCGTTAATGTTTCACTGACGTCAAGCGTATTCGCCGACGCCACGATCTGAGCGCTTGGCTGGAGGGCGGCCAGGACGGCTTTTTGCGCATTCAGCATCCCGGCGCCGCAGGTCAGGGTCGTGCAGTTGCACTGGCCGGATAAGTCGATGATCGGGCATGTGCGCAATGTCGGATCGGCCGGGAAAGGCGTTGCGCTGCTTTTGATGTGCTGAATCAATTGCGCTGGTGTCAGACCCGAATTGACGCTGAGCATCAATGCCGCGACGCCGGCGGCTTGCGGCGCGGCAAAGCTCGTGCCGACGGCGAAGTTCGTCGAATCGGTATAGCTGCTTGCGCCGGGTGTCGTGGTGCCGGTATTCGTCGTCGAAATAATCGGGAAGAGACAGTCGCCGGAGCTGTTCTCACAGTTTCCGGAGGGCGCCGCGATGCCGACTTGACGTCCATAATTGCTGTACCCGACTTTGGTTCCCGTGTGGCGCACGCCGGCCACGGCTAGAACGCCGTCGCAATTCGCCGGTTCGTCGACGGTGCCCGCGCCGTTCCCGGCCGCCGCGACGATGAGCACACCTTTGGCGAGGATTTCGTTGATGACATCCCGATAGGCAGGCGAGCAGCTTCCTTCTCCACCGAGGCTGAGGTTCAGGATCTGCGCGGGATTGGGGTTGTCGGGCACGCCGCTGACGGAAAGGCCCGCCGCCCAGCGCATGCCATCGATGATGTCCGAATCGTAACCGCCGCATTTGCCGAGCACGCGGACCGGCTCGATTTTGGCATTCCAGGCAACGCCTGCTATTCCCTCTACATTATTGGTGGCCGCGCCGACGATGCCCGCGACCTGGGTGCCGTGCCATGAGCTTGTGGTGGGCTTATTTTTGCCCGCGCCGCAGTCTTGGTTGTGGAAAATTGGCAATTTAAAATCCTCTGCCGAGACAAAGTCGCCCGGATCGGAGGGATCGTCGTCGCGTTCCGAGCTTCCGGTCGTTTGGCCGTCGCCGGCGATGTCGGGATCGGAAACGAAGTCGTAACCGCCCACAAGTTTGCCGGCAAAGTCAGGATGCTCGGGCCGGATTCCGGTATCCAGGACCGCGATGATCGTGTTGCTCTTGCCCTGCGCCATATCCCACGCGTCCTGGGTGTTGATCGCGGCGGGCTGCGCGGCTTGCAGATACCACTGCGAGGCATAGTGCAGGTCGTTGGGTATCGTCCGGATGCGCTTGATACGATCCGGCACCGCGTATTCAACGTCCGTTTGCGCGGCAAGCCGCTCGGCCAGCGCCTCGGCGCTTAAGCCCCTAGCCTGGACAAGCTGAACGCGTGGCCGCAGTTCCCGGATGCTGGATATGTCCGATTGCACGCGCGCGCCGAGCGCGTGGGCGCGTTTGTCGGGTGTGTTGGCGAGCAGCGTCGAGCCGGTACGGTATTTGACGATGACACGGGCGGGCGGGTCCGCCCAGGCCGTGTTCGTGCCAATCAGCGCGGGTAAGCAAGCCACCAAGGCAATGGCATGCTTTTTAAGGCGCGTGAGGCGCGTGGAACGGTTTTGACTTGTCTGCGCAGCGGTAAGAATCATGAGTTTTGAGCCTGTGGAGGTCTGCATTCATATAACGGGCTATCGACTGCATGTATCGGCATGTAACGCGCAGAGTGTAGGTTTTTCTTGTCTGTGGGCGCTTTGTGTTGGTTTTGAAGCGGAGCTTGCCGGGGGCCTCTTCGCCACAAATCGGAGGGAAAATGGATTCTGCGACTTCGCGAGAATGACCATACATCGAGCGCAAACCCCGTTATTCATGGCGAGGCTTGCGCTTGACCCGTGGTCAGGATTTCCGCTCACGCCGGACCGCGTACCCAAGCCCCGCGAGCAGCGCGACCGCCAGCAAGCCGATCGGGTCTACTGCTCCGCCCCCGCCCCCATTTCCGCTTGGCGGCGTCGGGCCGCCAACGGCGATGGTGACATTCGTCGTATTGGCGCGGCCCGCGTCGTCCGTCACCGTCAGGCTCAGTGTTACGCTTCCCGCTTTGCTCGTGGCCAGGGTTGCGACGGCCTGGTCTGCATTGCCGAGGTTGCTGACGGTGCCGCCGTCGCTAATGATTTTCCATGCGTAGCTCGTGAGCGTGTATCCATCTGCCGCGGAACTGCCGCTGCCATCCAGCGTAAGCGTTTCGCCGGGCTCGCTACTGCTTGGCGCGACGATAAGCGCGGCAGGCTGCAACGCGCTGCTGACTGCGCGGAACGCGTTGAGCATTCCCGCCCCGCAGGTTGTTGCCGTGCAGTTGCATTGGCCGCTTGAGTCCGTTTGCGGACAGGTCGGAAACAAAGGGGTGACCGGGAATGGACTCGCGCTCGCCTGGATGTACTGGATCAATTGCGTAGGCATGAGTCCCGAATGGATCGACAGCATGAGCGCCGCGACGCCGGCTGCTTGTGGCGCGGCGAAGCTCGTGCCGATTGAAAAATTCGTCGCGTCGGTATAAGTGCTGTCTGCGGGCGTTGTCGTTCCGCTATTCGTCGTCGTGATGATCGGGAAAAGGCAGCCGCCCGTTGTGTTGACGCAATTACCGGCTGGCGCGGCGATACCCGCTTCCGGGCCGAAACTGCTATAGCCGACTTTTGCGCCGTTGTGCCGTAGCCCGGCAACGGTCAGCACGCCACGGCAATTGCCGGGCTCTTCCACGGAGGTGGAATTACCGGCGGCAACGACGACGAGCACGCCGTTCGCGGTGATTTCATTGATGGCATCCTGATACGCCTGCGTGCAGGCATTACTGCTGCCTAGGCTCAGGTTCAGAATGCGCGCCGGGTTTGGATTCGCGGGTACGCCGCTGACGGGCAGCCCCGCGGCCCAGCGCATGCCATCGATGATGTCCGAATCGTAGCCGCCGCATTTGCCGAGCACGCGAATCGGCGCGATTTTCGTATTCCAGCCAACGCTTGCTATCCCCGTCGCATTATGAGTCGCCGCGCCGACGACGCCCGCGACTTGCGTGCCGTGCCACGAACTCGGAACAGGGACGTTCTTGCCTGCGCCGCAGTCCTGGTCTTTGAATGCCGGTTGCTGAAAATCCGCGGCCGATACGAAATCGCCGGGATCGGAAGGGTCGCTGTTGCGATCGCCGTTGCCAGAGATGATGGGACTCGAAATGAAGTCGTAACCGCCCACGAGTTTGCCGGCAAAGTCGGGATGTTCCGGGCGGATGCCGGTGTCGATGACGGCGACGATGATGGCATCGCTTCCCTGCGTGATGTCCCAGGCGCTTTCCGCGTTGATCGCGGCAGGCTGCACCGCTTGCAGGTTCCATTGGGAGCCGTAGAGAGGATCGTTGGGTACAGCCCGAATGCGCTTGATGCGATCCGGCACCGCGTATTCGACATCCGCTTGGGCGGCAAGCCGGCTGGCGAGTTGTTCCGCGCTGATCCCGGCCGCTTGCACAAGATAGACGCGAGGATGAAGCTCCCTGACCGTTGTGATTGTCGACTGGGTACGCGCCCCCTGCGTCTGTGCGCGTTGCGCTGGAGCGCTTGCGAGTTGCAACGAGTCGGCGCGGTACTTCACGATCACGCGCGCCGGTTGTTCCGCCCGGGCCGCCGCAGTAGCGATCAGTGCAAATAACGCAAGCAATAGTAATGCCGCGTATTTTTCGAGCGCTGCGACACGGGTGGAGGCTTTGTTATGCATGGCGGTAAATGATGAGCCCTGACAGGTTTAATTTATCTGGCCCGCGCAAGCAGCAATCGCGGCTCAATAATATTGGCGGCTACTATATCCCCCACTTTATCATGGTGATTTTCTCCAGTTGTTAAATCAGTTGGGCGGATGATTTTCCGTATGAGAACCCGCGTTTATCTGCGGCGAAACGGATATGAAAAATCGGAATGTCAGCCTATTCGCGCGTTCGTTTATTGCGCGGAGTTTCAAGATCGTCGCCGGCACGAATGAGCAGGCGATCGGAACGCGTTATTGTTCTGCCTGTGGCGTGCATCGATTGAGTTGAGGACGAAACATATGACAAAGAACTATCCGCGCGAAGTGCGCATCATTGAGGTCGGCCCGCGCGATGGCTTGCAAAACGAAGCTGCGCAGGTCGCGACGGAAATCAAGCTTGGTCTGATCGAAAGACTTATGGCCGCCGGTTTGCGCACGATCGAAGCGACAGCCTTTGTCGCGCCGAAATGGGTGCCGCAGATGGCCGACGCGCCCGCGGTGATGGCGGGCCTGCCGGCGCGCGGTGATGTGCGCTTCCCGGTTCTCGTGCCGAACCTGAAAGGGTTTGAGGCGGCGTTGGCCGCCGGCGCGCGCGAGGTGGCGGTTTTCGCGGCGGCCTCGGAAAGCTTTTCGCAACGCAATATCAACTGTTCGGTTGCGGAGAGCCTGGAACGCTTTGTGCCGGTGATGTCCGCTGCGCAAACTGCGGGCGTCGCCGTGCGGGGCTATGTCTCCTGCGTGCTGGGTTGTCCGTATGAAGGCGAGATCGCGCCCGAGGCGGTGCGTGGGGTGAGCGAGCGCTTGCTCGAATTGGGTTGCTACGAGGTGAGCCTGGGCGACACGATCGGTGTGGGAACGGCCGCCTCTACAGCGCGTTTGTTCGATGTATTGCTGGCGCATATTCCGGCGCGGCGATTGGCGGGGCACTTTCACGATACCTATGGCCAGGCTTTGGCGAATGTACTGACCGCACTTGAATATGGCATCGCGACCTTCGATACCTCGGTTGGCGGTTTAGGCGGTTGCCCCTATGCAAAGGGTGCGACGGGCAATGTGGCCACTGAAGACGTAATCTACCTGTTGAACGGGCTCGGCATCGAGACGGGCGTGCAGCTTGACAAGCTCGTCGATGCCGCCGATTACATTTATGCCGCGCTCGGCCGTGCACCGGCAGGCCGTGTGGCGCGTGCGTTGTTGGCTAAACGGAACGCGGCATGAGTGCGGTGCCATCACCTTGCATTGGTGTATGTCAGCTTGATCCAAAGAGTGGACTGTGTATCGGCTGCCTGCGCACGGTGGAGGAAATCGAGGCTTGGTCGAATGCGAGTGAGCTATTGCGTCGTGCGATTCTGCGTGCTTTGGTGGAGCGTCGCGCAAATTCGGATTTGCTTCAAGCGATGCAGAACAATGAAGGTGGCAGTGTGTGAGTTGGGCTGGCCGCTGAAAAATCCGAACTTTGCGAAGTTTTACAGCTTGCCGGGCATTAGGAATAAGCGGTCCATTGGCAAAAATACATCCTTTGTCTAAGGTTAACCCCTTATTAAGAAAACCAATAAGGTTTCGTGAAGAGAGCTAGCCTTCTTCTATTCTGTAATAGAGGAAGAGAAGATCTTGGCCTCTTGAATTTGGCCGTCTGACATTAAGGATGCGTGTAATGCAAACCAATTTGATGCGCCGGGTGCTCGTTGCTGCGCTGGCTTGTGGAATGGCGCTTGTGACCGCTCCAGCCTTTGCCGATAAAGCAAACCCCAAGCTCGGTTTTTCAATAGACGATTTGCGCGTCGAACGGTGGGCGCGGGATCGCGATTATTTTGTCGAGGCGGCGAAAAAGCTCGGCGCGACAGTGAGTGTGCAATCGGCCGATGCGAATGAGCAGCGCCAGGTCTCCCAAATTGAAAATCTGATCGCGCAGAAAGTCGATGCGATCGTAATCGTGCCTTTCAATTCCAAGGTGCTGACGTATGCGATCAAAGAAGCCAAGAAGGCCGGCATCAAGATTGTTTCCTATGACCGCCTGATTCTGAATGCCGAGATAGATGCCTATATTTCGTTCGATAACGAACGCGTCGGAGAGATGCAAGCTGAAGGGCTCATCAAGGTCAGACCTAAAGGCAGCTACTTCCTGCTTGGCGGCGCCCCAACCGACAACAATGCCAAATTATTGCGCCAAGGTCAGATGAGGGTGCTCAAACCCTATGTAGACAGAGGTGACATCAAGATTATCGGTCAACAGTGGGTGAAAGACTGGAATCCGTCCGAAGCATTGTCGATCATCGAAAACGCGCTGGTGCAGCACAACAATAAGATCGATGCGATCGTGGCGTCCAACGATGGCACCGCGGGCGGCGCGATCCAGGCGCTGTCGGCGCAAGGCTTGGTCGGTAAGGTTGCGGTCTCGGGACAGGACAGCGAACTGGCTGCCGTTAAACGGGTTATCGCAGGCACACAAACGATGACGGTCTACAAACCGCTCAAGCTCCTCGCTTCGGAAGCCGCCAGACTCGCGATCGATCTGGTCAAAGGCAATCCGGTCAAATTCACCGCAAGACTTGACAACGGCATCAAAAAAGTCGACTCGATTCTGCTGACGCCGACCGCAATAACAAAAGACAACGTCAGGATCTTGGTTGACGACAACTTTTTATCCGCCAAGCAGCTCGGTCTCTAAGCTGCGTTCGAATATCGGAGCTATTCGCGGGTTCCACGCTGGTCCATTTCACGGCGCTCAACTGGTTAGCTGAGCGCCGTGCTTGTCGCTCCCTCTTTCACCCCGGTTAGTTACAATAAGAACAGACGCATTCCCGCAAATCTGGCGGGCTGAAACGATGTCGATACACCTCGCCTCCTCCACTGCCGAACACGACGGCTTGCCGACGCCGCAACGCTGGCACGCGATGTTGGTCATCATCCTCGGCATCGGGGTGTCAGTGCTGGACGGCACCATTGTCAATCTTGCGCTACCGAGCATCGCGCGCGAACTGCATTCCGACGCGGCGCATGCCATCTGGGTGGTCAACGCCTACCAGATCGCTACCCTGGTCATGCTGCTGCCGCTGGCCTCGGTGGGCGACTTGATCGGCCACCGACGCGTCTATTTGGTAGGGATGACGCTGTTTACCGCGTCTTCGCTGCTGGCGGTGTTCGCCCATTCGCTGAGCGTACTGATCGCGGCGCGCGCGTTGCAGGGGCTGGGCGCGGCGGGGGTGATGAGCGTCAACGCGGCGCTGGTGCGGCGCATTTATCCGCGTTCGCTGCTGGGGCGCGGCATGGCGATCAATTCAATGGTGGTGGCCACGGCTTCGGTGGCCGGCCCGTCGGTGTCGGCGGCGATTCTATCGGTGGCCTCGTGGCCGTGGCTGTTCGCGCTCAACGTGCCGCTGGGCGCGCTGGTGCTGGCGCTGGGCTGGCGCTCGCTGCCGTTCAATCAACCGGCGCCGGTTTCTGGCTCGCGCTTCACGGCGTTGGACGTGCTGCTGAATATGCTGATGTTCGCGCTGTTTTTCATCGGCGTGGATCGGCTCGGCGTGCGCGGCCATGCCGGGCAGGACGCGTGGGCGCTGTTGCTGGCCGGCGTGGCCGTGGGCGTGGTGTACCTGCGGCGGCAGCTCTCGCTGGCGCTGCCGCTGTTTCCGGTAGACCTGATGCGCATTCCGGTGTTCGCGCTGTCAATGGGCACGTCGATCAGCGCCTTTTGCGCGCAGACGCTAGCCTTCATCGCACTGCCGTTTCTGCTGCTCGACGCTTACGGGCGCTCGCCGTTCGAGGCGGGGCTGCTGATTACCGCCTGGCCGATCGCCACCATCTTCATGGCGCCGATGGCGGGACGGCTGATTGGCCGCTACCCCGACGGGCTGCTGGGTGGCATCGGCCTGAGTTTGCTGGCAGTTGGGTTGGCGCTGCTAGCCGCTTTGCCGGCACATCCGGGCAATGCGGATATCGCGTGGCGCATGGTGCTATGTGGCCTGGGCTTCGGGCTGTTTCAGTCGCCCAACAACCATACCATCGTGACCACGCCGGCGCCGCACCGCAGCGGCGCGGCCAGCGGGATGCTGGGCACCGCGCGGCTCACGGGGCAGACGCTGGGCGCGGTGATTCTCGCGGGGATTTTCAGCGCCTGGCCGCCACATGACGGCAAGGGGCAGATGATTGCGTTGGCGGTGGCCGCCTGCTGCGCAGCCGTGGCGGCGGTGTTCAGCACGCTGCGGACAAGGACATGATGCTGCCTGAGCCGCTGACGTGGCTTGCTCCCTCTCTCACCCCGGTTAGCTACAATTTTCGGCCGGCCGATCATTGAACACCAGTCGCTGCCATTGGGTGTGCTCGCGCGTTGCGTTGCTCTGCTTGTCCTTCCTCTTGTCGGTGGTGGCCGGCGTCACGTTGACGATCTGGTCGCCGTTGGGGAAGGAGCGCATTTCGGGGTCGCGCCCAGGATTGCCGACGAGGATGGCTTTGTTGACGGAGGCCATGACGTGTTGTGTGAGGGATCGGGAAAAAGATTCAGACACGCTGTGCACGATCTGCGCTGCGGGCCGTTAAAGTCACCATGACTCAAAGCTCTGATTCCGGTTCCGCCGCGCCGCACGCCCATGGCCGCGCCGATCCAGATTTTTACCGCGAGTTGAAAACCGAGGTGTTCGACGCCCGGCTGTGGCTCGACCGCGCCATCGTGCTGGCCTACGGCGCGCTGGCGGGCGCGGTGTTCGCGTTTGAGGAACTCTCGCGCCGCATGGAGGCGCGCTACAGCGGCGTGGTGATTGCGGCCATCGTGCTGGCCGGGCTGGTCGGGGTGTCAGTCTTTGGTGACAAGGCGTATTTCGGCGCCATCGCCATCGCGCCCCCGGGCTGGCACTTGCTGCTGCCGGGGCTGACGGTGACAGTGGCCACCGGCCTGTTGGGCGGGCTGTTCGCCCGGCTGATGATCGCCACCCTGGCCGTGGGCGCGGTGCGCGGACGCCCGCCGCGCTGGGCCGTGCCGCTGCGCCGGTTGTCGGCTTGGCGCTATCGCTGGCCGGTGCGCTTTGCGGCGGGCATGGGGTTGGCGGTGGCGCTGATCGGGCTGGCGGCGGAGGGTTCCACCTTCGGCTCCGGCATCGCCCCCGCCGCGCAACTGCTGCGTGGCGAAGCGCCGCCTGCGGCGCTGGCGTTCGGCCCGCTGAAATTTTTGACCACCTGGCTGACGGCATGGAGCGGCGTGCCCGGCGGCATCTTTGCGCCGTCGCTGGCCACGGGCGCGGGCATCGGCTACGACATTGCCTGGCTATGGGGCGACGGCGGCAACACGGCGCTGATCGCCATTGGCATGACGGGCTTTCTGGCGGCGGTGACGCAGGCGCCGATCACCTCATTTCTGATCGTGATGGAGATGATCAACGGCCGCCCGCTGGTGTTCTCGCTGATGGCGGTGGCGATGCTGGCGGCGGCCATCTCGCGCATGATCAGCCGCCCGCTCTACGCCACCCTGGCGGCCAGCATGCTGGCGCAATTCAAGTCGCGTCACGAGTGGGTGGAACTGCCTGATCTGCCGGACGCGGACGCAACGGCACCGGCTGAGCCCAGCCCAGAATCAGCCGCAACGCCGCCAGCACCGCCGTCGCCGTGACTATAGTCGAGTTCGTTGTAGCTCCCTCTCTCACCCCGGTTGGCTACAATACATCTTGCGAGAGATAACGCTTACTCATAGTTGTAGCTCCCTCTCTCACCCCGGTTGGCTACAATGGGTGCTTGGTCGGAGATCATTGACAACTTGTTGTAGCTCCCTCTCTCACCCCGGTTGGCTACAATCCCGAGAAAAATCCGCCCGTGCGCCGTGCCGTTGTAGCTCCCTCTCTCACCCCGGTTGGCTACAATGCCGAATCGATCGTCACGGTCACTTTCAGCGTTGTAGCTCCCTCTCTCACCCCGGTTGGCTACAATCGAGAGGCGATGCCCGATCCACGGTTGGCCGTTGTAGCTCCCTCTCTCACCCCGGTTGGCTACAATACGCGCGCGGCGCGATGCCGCCTGCGACTTGTTGTAGCTCCCTCTCTCACCCCGGTTGGCTACAATACGCCGTCCTCGCGCACGTACTGGCAGGTGGTTGTAGCTCCCTCTCTCACCCCGGTTGGCTACAATGTTGAGGCGCAAATCTCCGGCCTGCACGACGTTGTAGCTCCCTCTCTCACCCCGGTTGGCTACAATGTCCTACCTCAAAATCCCGCCAGGCGTAGCTTGGCGGGATTTTTTTCGTAAAAATTCGCAGCTTAGAAGAGCAGCATCTGGGATGCCGAGACCCTTTTTTCCTGAAAAAGGGGCATGCCGACCAGTAACCTGATACCCGCGTATTGCTTCTCCGTGACGGTCATGCAGCGCACGGAGCCTGCGGGGGGAAGGTTATCCGCCAAGCGGGCAAGATGCTTGATTTCAGCATCCTTGCCATTCAGGATGCGTCCGTAGACCGACCATTGGATCATGTCGAACCCGTCGTTCAGCAGAAAACGACGGAATTGTACGTAGGCGCGCTTATCGGCTTTAGTTATCGTGGGCAGGTCAAAAAAGACGATCAATCGCATATAACGCCTCGTCTCTATGCCCACGTCAATACTCCAGTCTGTGTGCTTGCAGACCGATCAGACGGGGAAGGTCAAGTTCAGCATGGCCGGATTCATAGGTGCGCGCCAAGCTCTCGACGGCATACTCGATGGCTGAGAGTACTGACATGTTTCCCTGCGCCATGCCGACGTCTACATTCAGCAAGGCAATCAGGGCTTGTTTGTCTTCCGGGATCAGGTCGCCTTCCGTCAGGGCAGGACGTTTGGCAACGTGCAGGTCGACCAGTGGGCGGAAAGGTTCGATCAGGTCGTCGGCTAGATTGAATGCGTTCTGCTCGCTGTCGTGAAACAACCCGATGGTAGGATGCAAGCCATGCGCCACCAGACCGCGTGCGATGGTGCCCCGCAGGACGGCATAGCCATAGTTGAGCGCAGCGTTTGTCCAACGCGCTTCGTCGTTGCGGTAAAAATCCGCGCCGAACAACTGCGCAAAATAAAGCGCGGCGGCCTGTCCTTCCAGATTGTCCGGGTCGCCGGAACGGACGCGCCGTGCGCAGGCTTCCAGTTTTTCCACGCCTTTTTTGTTGCACAGAGCGAGGCAGGCAGCCTGATTTTCGATCTTGCGGCGCACGATGTCGGCCCAAGTGCGTTTGGCTGTCGGGCGAGTCATGCTCAACTGTTTGCGCATCATACGAGTGGTGCGCGAATGCGAAAGAAACGGGAGAAAAACGCCGGCAGGTTGGTGATTGTCGCCGGTAGCAAAAAGACTGATGCCGTATTCAGCGCAGGCCGAAAGCACCGGATGAGTCAGCGTGATTTCCCGATGATTGAGAACAATTACGGCGATGTCCTCGAAAGGCACGAAGGCCGTTTCTTTCTGGTCGATGGCCAGCGAAAAATGTTCCCGCCGCAGACGCGCCGGGCGGGAGATCATCACGCTACGCCAAGCCATGTTTTAGATGTGCGTGAATTTCTTTGCGATTACCGAGGGCATTCACTCGGAACTTTCTTAATTGCTTGATACCGCTCACACTGAATCGCCAGAGCGAATTGTCTTTTGTATCTTCCTTATCTGGCTTATCCGCTATTTCCTCGCTTTCGGACTCATCGGGTGCTTTTTCTTTTTTACGACGACCTTTGCCCGGTCGATCGTGAGTGCGTATGGTGATGCGTCCATCTCCTTCATAGCCAACAAAATAGCCGGGAAGGTTGTTGTCTGGGATGATCTCGCCATCTTCCAAGACTACCTCTATCGGCTCATCAATCCGCAGGTTGAATAGGTGGCTTGCGCCCTTAGGTGAGTCTTCTACCCCAAAGGTGGCTTCCTTGTCCGCCTGGTAGCGAGGGCGAAAGAAATAGCTTGACCCCGTCCAGTAAACCTCAGTACAGATGCTGTCGCCCATGCCCGCAATGCCGCCACGCACCAGAATTCCGCTGCCGTGCGAGTCGGGAAGGCGTATGGAGCGGATAACCGGCCGTTTCTTTCCTTTCTTGCCGGGCAGCGGTTGAAAAGGTTGAGCAAACGCGACTTTTGCTTTTTTGTCACCCAATTGCGCTTTCAATGCTTCGATCAGTTCTCTGTTGCGATGATAGAAAGTGCTGCCCAATTCTGCTTCTGTAAGCATTTTTTGCGTAAGGCTGGTCAGTGGAACAGTCTTGCGAGCGGTTTTTGACAGATTTTCGCTGAGAGGTTTCGCATCTTCTTCCTTGCGCCTCCTCGCATTCTCTTTCGTCAGAGCCTTGTTTTGTTGCTTGAGGTAGTCGTCAGGCAGACTCCACAGCGGCATGGCGATGCCGTAAATGCGTTTTAGTTTGCCGTGCTTTCCCTGGATTTCATAACCGTCAGCAAACGCCATTTGTGCATCGCCATTGGTAGCTTGTAATGCCATGCGCAGCGCTTCGTAGTTTTCTCGCCGTCGTCCCGCGACTTCTCGTAGGCATTCATCCGTCAGCATTTCTTCTGTCAGTTCGACGAGGGGGACGGGTAAGTAGCGAATGCCTTTAGGGTTGGCGTCATGGACCTCGCCAGCAGATTTCCGTTTTGGACGGCGCGAGATAAAAACTTTCCCTAACGCATTCCGCACATCACGATGAAAGCGGTCCCACGGAGCAGGCAGATAAAGCCCTTGCGCTCGCGCTTCTTCCTCGCTGAAAGTCTTTTTTGTAGTGCGGTGCGTATAAGTGCCATCAGAGTTGCGTTTGAAACTGTGTCGCCCTGGCTCTTTTTCCTCTTCGGCAAAGTAGTTATTGACCCGTTGGATAACTGCTGGAGAACAGGCTGCAATGATGCAAGCGTCCAGCGCATGGTGAAGGTCGCTTTTCTCTCTGTCTTTGAGACGAGCCAGTCCCCACTTGCCGCGCAGAAAGTCGACTAATCGTCCTTGTGGTGTGCGAACCCGAACACGTTGATAGCGATTCCAGCGGGTTTTGCCATCATCGTCCGGCGAGATGGTTTCCAGTTCTTCGGGCGTTACGCTTCCAGCAAAAAGAATCCGCTCGCGCAACATGTTGGCAAACATGCGCGTTGCATAGCGCGTATCGACGAGATTCCGGGCACGAAATTCGTCGGCATCCTCCAGCGTTTTGGAGAGCAGGCGACGTTGCTTCTCGGCGCTTATGCCTTTACAGTCAAGCACCCGTTTTTCGTATTCTCGCCAGCCCTGCTCGCCGCCAGGGCCATTGATGAAAAACTCATAGGGAATTTGATTTCGTTTGTTCTGGTTTGCCCCAGCTATCACCAACACGCGATTATCGAGGCTATTGTCGAAAGTCTTTGATCGCGGCCAGATATGGTCAATTTCAACGTCCTTCGAATCCTCTGTAAGCATCGAGTCAATGAATGGCTCAAGTGATTTGCCGGTATACAGGCATTGTCCCTTTTGCTCGCCATAAAAGCGCATTTTGAGAATCTGAGTGGGGGTTGGCTCACAGCCAAGCCTATTTTTCAAATCATTGCGAATGCTCTCTATTCGCTTGCCGTTGGTTTCCTGTTGGCGTTTGATTTCATCACGTAATTTTTTTGAGCGAGCCAAATCGCGAGCCGTCTCAACATGTACATAAGCAGGCGAGCCGTGCTTGGCGACCAAGGCATTAAAGACGAGGCGAGCCTGGTTGAATGAACGCGCCACTACAGGATTGCGTAATTCTTTATAGCGTTTCTCGACATGGCCGGTAAGTTTCCCGTGCCGATAGCGTTGATACACAAAGGTTTCCAGCGGTGGTAAGTAACGATCCCGCTGGTGGTTTTTTTCAGAGTGTGAGAGGCCCGCCAGCTTGCAGGCTTCGCTATAGACGTGTCGATCTTCAAGGTACGGAAGTATCTTGCGCAGAGCGCAGAAGCTCAAATTACGGAACTTGCTAAAACCGATGGTTTGCAGCGCCTCGATTTCTGCCTTCACGTAATTCAGGGCGCTCAGTTTTTCTTCGACTTCATGATCCGTCTGGCTTACTGTCAGGATGGTCGCAATGTCATCTATATGTTTAGCTGCGCTCAAACCCTCAGGGTTGATAGGCTTTTTGTAGGCTACTTGCAGTGACGCCCATCTATCAGGAAATTTTTCGGCCAGTGCCAACCGCATGGCGTGCCAGCCTTTGAGTTCGACAAGCTTGTGGTCTGCTTCCACGGCTTGCGCGTCTTCAAACTGTAAGGGAACCAGGGTTTGAGATTCGGCACTGGCCTCTACCGCATCTTCTTTTGTCGCGGAGTGCTCAAATTGCCAAGCGCCTTCCATGTCTTTGAATTTGGCAATAAGCGTGCGCCAGTCGGCCAATGTTGCAGTGCTATGTGACAGCGTGGCAACTGCTTTCCAGGCTGCTTTGGATAACGCTTTGGGTTTACCATCTGATTGGATATAGCGGTACGACTGTCCCGAAGCAAGAATTCCGTCGCCTTGTTGGGAGAATGGAATACGCGCTTGTGGTTCCTGCTCGCGGGGGACGATGCTGGTTTCTTTGATGCGATAGATGAAGCGATCTGAATCAGCTAATTCGAGTTGCTCACGCAAGACTGCGAAAGTCATGGAACCACCCGTGAGTTGCTTCTTGGCTTCCTTCAGGTTCTTTTTGCGTTTCTCGGTATCAGCCCATTTGGCAAGGCTGACAGGCTCTTCTCCGTGCTGGACAATGAGTATCCAAGCTCCGTCATTAGCAGGCTTGGCCTGATAGCTGGCAACGTTGAAGCTGGCTTCCCGCCATGAAGCCGAAAAACCCGCGTTCGCCATCAAGGTCTCGCGCACGAGTTTGAGTGTTACCTTGGTGTGCTCATAGGGTAAGTTCACCAGAACCTTGCGTTCATCCTGCGAAAGCGGCTCTTCTTTCCCGTTTCGGCGAACACGTAAATGGTTCAGCTTTTCAAGCCAAGTGGCACGCTCCGATGAGAAGGCATTCTTGGGGGCGCGTGGTTCTCCCTCTATTAATTCACATTCGCCGACCATTTCGCGAATTTGATCGCCGTAAAGTGGCGGGTGTTGGAGATCGAATAAGTCGAAAACAGCTTGCTGGAATGTTCGTCCTACCGGACGCGATTCTCCGCCAACTGGAATATTCCTCTCAGGTGTTAGTTTTGTATTGTCGAGCATGTACCGCAGGTACTCACTATCGGCAGGCAAATCCAGTATGGTGCATGGATTTCCATATTCGGCTTGCGCGGCAAATAACTCTTGTAGCTCCTGCCGAAGTGCTGCGCGGAAGAAAGAGTGACGATAGTTTCCCCCCTTGTTTCTCAACGATTCACGGAATGATTTACGATCTTCTTCGTCAGGTTGTGGTGCGTCAGCTTCGTATTTATCTTTTGAAAGCCAGACAGCCAAAGCGCCGACTGTCAGATTGGGGTTCTGAGTGCGCTTCCGGTACTTTTCCAATAAGGTGGTAGTGCCGCTTAACGCTGCCTTGAGTTTTTTCTTGTCTTTTTCCGTTGCGGCTTCGCCTTGTGCGCCCTGAGTTTCGTCGGTTGCTCCTGCTTTGTCTGCTTCGACATCCTTGTCTGTGGTCGAATTGATTTCGCTCTTGCGAAAGAATTCAAAACTTCGATGCTTGACGAAGTAGTAAAGAACGCGCGCCCATTCGATTGGCTCAAGCTTCTCCTTCAGCCCTTGAGCGCGTAATTGCCACGGACTTGATGTGTCTGGTTCGCCTCTGATCTGCGGTGGCGACATAAGCAACCGGGGGTCAGGACGGGAGATGATGCCTACATCGCAGAACAATCGCAGTAGTTGATCTAAACGCCAGCGGCGCATGTGGAGGCGGTTGCGGGCTACCCGCTTTTCCCGTCGCGTTTGGTTGTGGGGCTTCCCGTCGCTATCCTCACCTGAGTCGAAGCAACGCACGCCAAGATCAACGATATGGCTTTCGCCAAGCACGCACCAGCCGACCGAGGCGATGCCGATGTCAAAACCAAAGGTGAGCGGATCGGTGGGTTTGCTAGACATGTTTTTGTCCTTTATAGTCTTAACCGTTGTGGCTAACCGGGGTGAGAGCCGTTGCTACAATAAAGAATCAAAAGATTCTGTATCCAAAGCAGCCCGGCAGGGAAACCTGACCGGGCTGTTTTATTTTGCCACTGGATTCAAGCGGATAATGCCGCCCAATGTAGTAGCGGCCGCATGCTCGGACCGCTTTTTCGATGACATTCCAAGCGTATCGGCCATCATGGGGCCGCTGCTCAGCCGGCCTTGTGCCCCAGCATCGCGCGCAGATTTGCCAGCTTCGCGCGCGCGTCCTCGCGTGAGGTGGGTGCGTTGCGGTCGGGGCGGTGGATGCCTTCGCCGCCGAGTTCTTCAATGAAGCGCGAGGGTTCGACTTGGCGCATTTCGCCGCCAGTCTTGCGCCGTTCGCAGGCGGTGATCGTCAGGCTGCGCTGGGCGCGCGTGACGCCCACATACATCAGTCGCCGCTCTTCCTCGATCTGGCCGTTGTCGATGCTCGCTTGATGCGGGAGCAGTCCTTCTTCGACGCCGATGAGGAATACGTGCGGCCATTCGAGGCCCTTCGAGGCATGCAAGGTGGCGAGCTGCACGCCGTCGAAATCTTCGGCTTCCTTGTCGAGCATCGTAATCAGCGCAACCGTTTGTGCGACGTCGATGAGGTTCTTGCCGTCTTCTTCGCCCTTGCGCCGAATCCAGTCCGCGAAGTCGGAAACGTTGCCCCATTTGGTTTCGGCTTCGCGCGTTTCGCAGGTTTCGTAGAGCCAGGTTTCGTAGCCGATGGCGCGCACGAGGTCGTCGAGTGCTTGCCCGGCCGGTTCGCGCTGGGCGCGATATTCGGATTGGTTGATGAAGGCGCAGAACTCGCGCACGGCTTCGAGATGCCGGGCGCTGACATGTTCGGCCGCGCCTTCTTCGCACGCCGCAGCGAAGAGGCTGGTGTGCCGCCGGCCGGCATAACTGCCGAGCGCTTCGAGCGTCGCCGCGCCGATGCCGCGCTTGGGCGTGGTGATCGCGCGGATGAAGGCGAGGTCGTCGTCGCTGTTGAGCAGCAAACGCAGGTAGCAGGTGATGTCTTTGATCTCGGCACGGTCGAAGAAACTTTGGCCGCCTGAAATCACGTAAGGGATTTTGTGGTTGCGCAGCGCTTGTTCGAGGAGGCGCGCCTGGTGGTTGCCGCGATAGAGGATCGCATAGTCGCGGTAGTGCGTTTTGAATTCGAAGCGGTGCGCCGAGATGCGGCCCGCCACCCAGTCGGCCTCGGCTTCGGCGTCGCGTTGCATGACGACGCGGATCGGGTCGCCGTGACCGTGCTCGGACCAGAGCTTTTTCTCGAACAGTTTGGCGTTGTTCGCGATCAGTGTGTTGGCGGCGGTCAGGATGCGGTTGGTCGAGCGGTAGTTTTGTTCGAGCTTGATGACTTTGAGCTGCGGGTAGTCGCGTTGGAGCTGGCGCAGGTTTTCGACGTCCGCGCCGCGCCAGGCGTAGATCGCCTGATCGTCGTCGCCGACCGCAGTGAAAGCGCCGCGCGCGCCGGCGATCTGGCGCAGGAGCGTGTATTGGGCGCGGTTGGTGTCCTGGTATTCGTCGATGAGCAGATAGCGCAGCTTGTTTTGCCAGCGTTCGTGCGCTTCCGGGTGGGTGTCGAAAATTTCAACGGGCAGCCGGATCAGATCGTCGAAGTCCACCGCTTGATAAGCGCGCAGCGTTTGTTCGTAGGCGGGGTAGAGCTTGGCCGCGGCCGCGGTGATTTCGTCATGCGCGAGCTTGGCCGCTTCATGCGGCGGGATGAGCGCGTTCTTCCACGCGGAGATTGCCCATTGCAGCGCTTTGACCATGCCTTTGTCAGCATTGCCGGCCAGCTCGTTAACAATTTGAAAAATATCTGAGCTGTCGAGAATCGAGAACTGCGGTTTGAGCCCGACAAGCTTGGCCTCGTGCCGCACGATGCGCACGCCGAGCGCGTGGAAGGTGCAGATCGTGAGCGCCTTGGCCGCGCGGCTTTCGACCAGGTGACCAACGCGCTCCTGCATTTCTTTTGCAGCCTTGTTGGTGAACGTGATTGCCGCGATGTTGTGCGGATTCATGCCACATGTTTTAACTAAGTACCCGATCTTGGCCGTGATGACGCGTGTTTTGCCGCTGCCGGCCCCCGCCAGCACCATGCAAGGGCCGTCAAGATACTTTGCCGCTTCGCGTTGGGCGGAGTTGAGGGAGGAGAGCATTTAAAGTTTGCAGGCAATCGAGCCGATATTTTACCGGAGTGGGGGTGCGGGACGATTTTGGGTGCGCGACGGTGAAAAACGTCACGGGAGGGTTTGCATTGCACACCCGGAAACATTGCAGTGATTAGAGTAATTACTACCCACTCTGGATTACACGCGCGAAGCAGGGTTTAGTTCGTATTGGCGCTGGCGGTTGGCATATTTTTGTTTGTGTTGGGGCGAAATTGGTTTTTTGAAAGGCGCTGAAAAATGGTACTTCCATTCTTTCGCAAAAGTGGTAGTGAGCCGTCGGCACCCCCGAAGCAGTCAGGTCGTAAGGCAGGTGTTGCTCAAGCGGTCGATCCCTATCAGGTTTCCGCTTTGGATTTCACCGGCGGCGATGCAAGAGGGTTGGCGGTTGCGGCGGGCAAGATCCGGGTCGACGAGGGGTCCGATATCGATCATCCGGCGATTGAGGAAGCGGCAATTCTGTTTGCGAACAATAGTGATGATGCCGCGATTGTCGTACTTGAGGCCGCGCTTGATTCCGGTGCGTCGAGTAACGAAACTTTGTGGCAGATGCTGTTCGATTTATGCCGTGTAACCGGTGACAAGGATTTGTTTGAGCAGCGCGGCTTGTTATACGCGACGCAATTCAACCGCTCTCCGCCGATCTGGAATGAATTGGCGGAGAAGAAACCCGTTAAAGCGCAGGTCCGCGATGCGATGCCCTCCGTTGGTCTGACCGGCAATTTGGGCGCGCAGGCCGCGTCGCAGTTCGAACAGGTGCGCAAAGTCGCCCTGAAGGCGGGCAAGTTGAAGATCGATCTGGCGCGCGTGCGTGGCATCGATGAAGCCGGCTGTACGCTGCTGGTGGGCCTGTTGCGGGATTTGCGCCAAGCCAAGGTCAAGGTACAGATCGCCAATGCGCGCACCATGCTACCGATGGTCGAAGGCCATGTTCAGCCGGGGCGCAGGGAGGGCCAGTCGATTTGGCTGATTGTGCTGGAGCTGTTGCAGGTTTTGCAGGAGCAGGAACGTTTTGAGGAAGTGGCGCTCGATTATGCGATCACGTTCGAGGAGTCGCCGCCATCCTATGAAACCTCCGCTCCATCATTGGGCGCCACCACGCTTTCGCAAAAATTGACGGCCACCAGTCCGACCGCTTCGGATGTGTCCGGTGAACTGGAATTGGTGCCGCTCGAAACCGAGGCGAACAACTATACATTTGAGGGAACGCTGTCCAGTGCGCAGGCTGAAGCGATTCGGAAGCTGGCAACGTATGGCGCTGAGCGCAGTACGGTCGAGGTCGATGCCTCGCGTTTGTTACGCATCGATTTTGTTTCGGCCGGTAATCTGTTCAACGTTCTGACGCAATTTCAAACGCAAGGCAAACACTGCGTGATTCGCGGGCTCAATGCCATGGTTGCCGCCTTGCTGCGCGTGATGGGCGTACATCATGTCGCTCAGATGGAGGAAATGCCTCGTACCTGAACACTACAGTTTTCTAAATTTCGTAAAGCGCGCAGTTTCATCTGCGCGTTTTTGCTTTCGGCGTTACTCTTGCGATCTAATCTTCCAGCCTCATGTTAAGGCCATTGTCGGTGCGCCGCGCCGATCCACACTTGCGGGAAATTCTCATGGAGCAATACCACGGCACAACCATCGTTTCGGTCCGTCGCGCCAATCAGGTCGCGCTCGGCGGGGACGGCCAGGTCACCTTGGGCAACGTCGTTGTCAAGGGCAGTGCGCGCAAAGTGCGCCGGCTCTATCACGGCAAAGTCTTAGCGGGTTTCGCGGGTGGCACGGCCGATGCGTTTACCCTGTTCGAGCGCTTTGAGGCCAAACTCGAAAAGCACCAGGGCCATCTGCTGCGCTCGGCCGTCGATTTGTCCAAGGATTGGCGGACCGACCGCATGCTGCGCCGGCTCGAAGCGATGCTGATCGTTGCCGACCGCGAATCGACCTTGATCCTGACCGGCAACGGGGATGTACTCGATCCCGAACAGGGCATCGCCGCGATCGGCTCCGGCGGCGCCTACGCGCAGGCCGCCGCGCGGGCATTGTGGGAAAACACCGAGCAGCCGGCTGGGGAGATCGTCAAGAAAGCGCTCGCAATTGCGGGCGATATCTGTATCTACACCAATCAAAACCATACGATCGAAACGCTTGATTTTTAGGCTGTACTCCCGCTATGACCCAAATGACGCCCCCGGAAATCGTCTCCGAACTCGACAAACACATCGTCGGACAAGGCCGCGCCAAGCGCGCGGTTGCCATTGCGCTGCGCAACCGCTGGCGCCGTGCGCAGGTGGATGAGCCGCTGCGGCACGAGATTACGCCGAAGAACATCCTCATGATCGGCCCGACCGGCGTGGGTAAAACCGAAATCGCGCGGCGCCTGGCGCGGCTTGCGAACGCGCCGTTCATCAAGGTCGAGGCAACGAAGTTCACCGAGGTGGGCTACGTCGGCCGCGATGTCGATACGATCATTCGCGATCTCGTCGAGACCGCGGTCAAGGACAGCCGCATTGCGGCGATGCGCCGAGTGCGCGACCGCGCGCTCGATGCCGCGGAGGACCGCGTGCTCGATGTGCTCCTGCCGCCCGCGCGGCCAGTCGGTTTCCAGAGCGAGCCGGCGACGCCCGAAGATAGCGCCACGCGCCAGAAATTCCGCAAAAAACTGCGCGAGGGTGACCTCGACGATAAGGAAATCGAGATCGAGGCTGCCGTGCCGACGCCGACGGCTGAAATCTTTGCTCCGCCCGGCATGGAGGAGCTGACTTCGCAGATTCAGGGCATGTTTCAGAACCTTGGCAATCAGCGCAAGAAGGTCCGCAAGCTCAAGATCAAGGAGGCGCTCAAGCTGCTCGCCGATGAGGAAGCCGCGCGCATGGTCAACGATGAGGAAGTCAAACTCGACGCCGTGCACAGCGTCGAGCAGAATGGCATCGTCTTCCTCGACGAGATCGACAAGATCGCCTCGCGTTCCGAAATCGGCGGCGCAGACGTTTCGCGTCAAGGCGTGCAGCGCGACTTGCTGCCGCTCGTCGAAGGGACGACGGTGACGACGAAGTACGGCATGGTCAAGACGGACCATATCCTCTTCATCGCGAGCGGGGCCTTTCATCTTGCCAAGCCTTCGGATCTGATCCCCGAATTGCAGGGTCGCTTCCCGATTCGCGTTGAACTCGACTCGCTTTCGGTCGATGATTTCGAACGCATCCTGACGGCGACCGACGCTTGCCTGACGCGTCAGTACGAAGCACTGCTCGCAACCGATGGCGTCAAGCTCGATTTCATGGCCGATGGTATTCGCCGCCTTGCCGAGATCGCATTCCAGGTCAACGAAAAGACCGAGAATATCGGCGCGCGTCGGCTGTATACCGTGATGGAAAAGCTGCTCGAAGAAATCAGCTTCGAGGCCGGTCGGCCGGGGGTTGAAGCTTTGCGTATCGATGCCGCCTACGTCGATGGAAAGCTTGAAACCTTGGCCGGCAGCGAGGATCTTGCGCGCTACGTGCTATAGATGAGAACGCGCATTGGGTGGTTTTACTCTGCGATGTTGCGGAGGAATAAATCCTAAGAGCGAACGAGGTTTGTGCCGCTATAAAAAGT
This sequence comes from Betaproteobacteria bacterium, assembly GCA_009781175.1. Classification (GTDB taxonomy): domain Bacteria; phylum Pseudomonadota; class Gammaproteobacteria; order Burkholderiales; family Rhodocyclaceae; genus Niveibacterium. Next base: position 27,261 of record WQYQ01000007.1, on the reverse strand, counting down.
TCGTGTTTGATGCGGATGTTCAGTTGTCTGTCTTCAATTTAATTGTGCTGATACATCGGATATGAAATGAAGCTGGCCGTTGCGATTCTGATAGTCTGTGCCATGGGGTGGGCGTTGCAGACGGATTTCGGCAAGAAATCCCCTCTCGCTACGTTGAGCATGAAGGCGTGGTTTGGTTCGAGGGTGAGCGAAGAGGAAATTCGCCGCTTGGCGTCCACGGTGAAACCTGGAGATGTCGTGATCTATACGACGGCCGAATGTCCCTATTGCATTGAAGCGAAGTCGTGGTTGGCCACCTACGGTTTTCCCTATCACGAGTGCAACGTCGAAACGACGCTGGTCTGTGCGCAGGCGTTGCAGTCGTTGGGGGGTGTCGGTGTGCCGTATGTTGTAGTGCGCGGGCGTGTGTTGAAGGCTGGTTTCGATAAGGATGAATTTCTCTCGGTGCTGTAGCTTTAGCACTGGTTGAGCGCAAGCCCTAGGCTTTGGGTGGCTCGCGCGTGCCGGTTTTAAAGTCTGTCCTCGACGCTATCGAGGGTGTCGGATAATAAAATGATCGCTGGCTTGAGACGAGCATTGCCATGCAATTCGCCAATCTGAACCTGATCGAAATCGTTGGCACGCTGATCGGCGGTCTGGCCCTGTTTCTGTTCGGGCTGGAACTTATGACCAGAGGGCTCAAGGCCATCGCGGGCGCCCGCTTGCAGGGGCTGTTGGGCACGCTAACCGCTAGCCGGATCCGTGGCGTGTTTGCCGGCGCTGGCATCACCGCGCTGCTGAATTCCTCGACGATTACCACCGTGCTGCTGGTCGGCTTCGTATCCGCAGGACTGATGACGCTCCAGCAGTCGATCCCGGTCATCATGGGCGCCAATATCGGTTCGACGCTGACGGCGCAGATCATCGCCTTCGATATCTCCGCGATTACGCCGTTTATGCTGGCTGGCGGCTTTCTGTTTTACGGTTTTTCCCCGCGTGAACTGCTGCGCCAGCTCGGCGGCGTGACGTTCGGGCTTGGCCTGCTGTTCCTCGGTATCCAATTCATGGGCGATGCCACGCGTCCCCTGCGCGATTACGAGCCGTTCATCGAGGCGATGCAGGATATGCATCATCCCTTGCTTGGGATCGTGATCGGCGCGGTGTTCACCGCCATCGTGCAAAGCTCGGCGGCCACGCTGGCGATCGTCATCGCGCTCGGTAGCCAGGGGTTGATTCCGCTCGAATCGGGCATCGCGCTGATTCTGGGCGCCAACGTGGGCACCTGCGGCACGGCGCTGCTTGCGTCGATTGGCAAGTCGGCGCAAGCGCTTCAGGTCGGTATCGTGCACCTGCTCTTCAACGTGCTTGGCGTGTTATTCCTCGTTTTTGTGATTCCGCAGTTCGCCGATTTCATTCGCTACCTCTCTCCGTCCTCGCCCGAATTGACCGGCACGGCTCGCCTGGCGGCCGAGATGCCGCGTCAGGTCGCTAACGCGCATACGGTATTCAGCGTGTTCGGTACCGTCGTGTTGATCTGGTTTACCGGCCCCATCGGTAGGCTCGCCGAACGGCTTGCCCCGCAAACGAGCAAGGAGGGCTGGCAGGACCCAGGCGTGCCGCGCTATCTCGATGCAGCGTTGGTGGAAATGCCGGCGCTAGCGATCACCCGGGTGCAGCTCGAATTGGTCGAGCTCGGCAAACAGGTCCAGAGTCTGGTCAAGAACGGTGCCGTGTCGGTTGTCGAAGGCAGCGAGCAGGCGCTCGCCACGCTGACGGATCGGGATCGGGCCGCCGATACCCTGAGCACGGCCATCCTGACTTATATCGGCCAGCTCTCGGAGGCCGTCCATTCCGATGAGGAAGGCCGGCAATTGGTGGACCTCGCGCGTATCGTTACCTGTCTTGATGCGATTCGGGAGGTTGCCACCACCAGCATGCTCGCATTAAGCCAGCGGCGACTCGCGCAAGGCGCGGACGTGGCCCAGTTGCGCAGCCCCGAAACCGTGCAATTCGCGATGGCGGTCATTGAGCATTTCACGCTGGCGCTGGAGACGATCTCGCATCCGTCCGCGGATATTGTGACGCGTATCGTTAACGCCAAACCCGAGATCGAGGCGCAGGCCGGCATCGCGCGGCGTTTCATCATGTCCGTCGTGCAATTGCGCAGCCAGGAGGACGCCCTCAATTTCCGTCTCGCCAACGACATGATCGAACATCTCAACGAGGTGGCCCGCTTGTCCCGCGCCATCGCCAAGGCCAGCCGATCGTTGAACGATGTGCGCGTGTCCCAATCCCACTAGAGCGGTTTTGGTTTATGTGTGGACATTCCCTCTCCCCCAACCGGCTCCGCCCCCCTCGCTGCGCTCTCCCCGCGAGCGGGCGAGGGGAGCGTCTTCCCCTCTCCCACTTGTGGGAGAGGGCGCCCCGAAGGGGCGGGAGAGGGAAAGCAAAGCGTATACATTTGAATCAATCAAAAATGCTCTAAACCTATTCAAGCAATCAGGCGTTTGAGATATTTGCCGGTGTAGCTGAGTTTATGTTTCGCCACGGCTTCCGGTGGGCCCACGACGAGAATCCGCCCGCCGCCGGCGCCGCCTTCGGGGCCGAGGTCGACAAGCCAATCGGCGGTCTTGATGACATCCAGATTGTGTTCGATGACGATGATCGTGTTGCCGTGGTCGCGCAGGCGCGCGAGCACCTTGAGCAGCATTTCGATGTCCTGAAAATGCAGGCCGGTGGTCGGTTCGTCGAGGATGTAAAGCGTGCGGCCGGTGTCGCGCTTGGATAGTTCCAGCGCGAGCTTCACGCGCTGCGCTTCGCCGCCCGAAAGCGTCGTGGCGCTCTGGCCGAGCTGGATGTAGCCAAGGCCGACGTCGAGCAGCGTTTCGAGCTTGCGCGCCAGCGTCGGCACGGCGTCGAAGAAACGATGCGCCTCTTCCACCGTCATCGTTAGCACCTCGGCAATGGTTTTGCCGCGATAGCGGATCTCAAGCGTTTCGCGGTTGTAGCGCTGGCCGTGGCACACGTCGCAGGGCACGAACACATCGGGCAGGAAGTGCATCTCGACCTTAATCATGCCGTCGCCCTGACAGGCTTCGCAGCGTCCGCCCTTCACATTGAAGGAAAAGCGCCCCGGTCCGTAGCCGCGCGCACGCGCTTCGGGCACGCCGGCGTAAAGTTCGCGGATCGGTGTCAGCAGGCCAGTGTAGGTGGCCGGGTTTGAGCGCGGCGTGCGGCCGATTGGGGCCTGGTCGACGCTGATAACTTTGTCGAAAAATTCGAGCCCCTCGATTTCGTCATAAGGCGCGGGCTCGGCAACCGAGCCGTAGAGGTGTTTTGCCGCGATGGCGTAGAGCGTGTCGTTGATCAGCGTGCTTTTACCCGAGCCGGAAACGCCGGTGATGCAGGTGAACAAGCCGACCGGGATTTCGAGCGTGACCTGTTTGAGGTTGTTGCCATGTGCGCCGCGCAACGCGAGCTTACGTTGCGGGTCGGGTGGCTTGCGCTTGCTTGGCAGGGCGATCTTGCGCCGGCCTGAAAGATACGCGCCGGTCAGCGAATCAGGGCTGGTTTCGATATCCTTTGGGGCGCCCTGGGCGATGACCTCGCCGCCGTGCACCCCGGCGCCGGGTCCCATGTCGACGACGAAATCGGCAGCGCGGATCGCGTCCTCATCGTGCTCGACAACGATGACCGTATTGCCGAGATCGCGCAGCCGCGCCAGTGTGCCAAGCAGCCTGTCGTTGTCGCGCTGGTGCAGGCCGATCGACGGCTCGTCGAGCACATACATCACGCCGGTCAGGCCCGATCCGATCTGGCTCGCGAGGCGGATGCGCTGCGCCTCGCCGCCGGAAAGCGTATCGGCCGAGCGTTCGAGCATCAGGTATTCGAGGCCGACATCGATCAGAAATTGCAGCCGCGCGGCGATCTCTTTGACGATCTTGTCGGCGATCTGCGCACGGGCGCCGTCCAACTGCAAGGCGTCGAAAAATCTGCGGCATTCGGCGAGCGGCAGATGGCTGATTTCGGGCAGGGTTTTGTCGCCGATATAGACGTAGCGGGCTTCTTTGCGCAGCCGCGCGCCGCCGCAATTCGGACAGGCTTGATGGCCGCGATACTTGGCCAACTCTTCGCGCACGACGGTGGAATCCGTCTCGCGGTAACGGCGTTCGAAGTTGGGGATGATGCCTTCGAACGGATGTTCCTTGGTGACCTTGCGACCGCTTTCCGACAGATACTTGAACGCGATGTTCTGTTTGCCCGAGCCATGCAGCACGACTTTCTGAATCTGCGTAGGCAGTTCCTCGAACGCGGTGTCGATATCGAAAGCGTAGTGCTGCGCAAGGCTTTGCAGCATTTGGAAGTAAAACTGATTGCGCCGGTCCCAGCCGCGAATCGCGCCCGAGGCGAGCGATAAATGCGGATAGGCGACGACGCGCTGCGGATCGAAGAAGTCCACCGTGCCGAGCCCGTCGCACTGCGAGCAGGCGCCGACCGGGTTGTTGAACGAGAACAGCCGCGGTTCAAGTTCCGGCAAGGCGTAGCTGCAAATCGGGCAGGCGAAGCGCGCGGAAAACAGATGCGTCGCGCCGCTATCCATCTCGACCGCGAGCGCGCGGCCTTCGGCATGCGCAAGCGCGGTTTCGAAGCTTTCCGCGAGGCGCTGGCGCGCGTCCTGACGCACTTTGAGACGGTCGACGACGATATCGATCGAATGCTTCTGATTCTTGTCGAGCTGCGGCGGATGGTCGATTTCGTGCAGCGCGCCATCGATGCGCACGCGCACGAAGCCCTGGGCGCGCAGTTCGGTAAACATATCCTCAAAGGCGCCCTTGCGCTCGGTGACGACCGGGGCGAGCACCATGAGTTTGGTGTCTTCCGGCAGCGCGAGCACCGTGTCGACCATCTGCGCCACGCTCTGCGCGGCGAGCGGCAGATTGTGTTCGGGGCAATACGGCTGGCCGGCGCGCGCGTAGAGCAGGCGCAGATAGTCGTGGATTTCGGTGACGGTGCCGACCGTCGAGCGCGGGTTGTGACTGGTCGCTTTCTGCTCGATCGAGATTGCGGGCGAAAGGCCCTCGATCAGATCGACGTCGGGCTTCTCCATCAATTGCAGGAACTGCCGCGCATAGGCCGAGAGCGATTCAACATAACGCCGCTGGCCTTCGGCATAGAGCGTGTCGAACGCGAGCGAGCTTTTGCCCGAGCCCGATAGCCCGGTGATGACCGTGAGCCGGTTGCGTGGAATATCGAGCGAAATGTTCTTGAGGTTGTGGGTGCGCGCACCGCGGATCTTGATGTCGTCCATGAATCTGTTACACCCGAAGCGACGGCGGAAGGGAACCTGTGAATATACTCAACTCGCGGTTTCAAAGCCATTTCTTGGGGTGAAGCCATGAATACTATGACGCATAGAGGGTATGTGGCTCGCGTTGAATATGGCGAAGAAGATGGGTGCTGCATTGGGCATGTCGTGGGCATCCGTGACGCGATCGGTTTTCACGGCGAAAGCATCGCAGAACAGCGGGCGGCTTTCGAGGAAGCGGTTGATGACTACCTGGAGACCTGCGAGAAGTTGAATCGGGAGCCGAATCACCCGTATTCCGGGTAACCCCGTTTGCAACAGTCGTCCTGAATTCGAGTTCCCCGCTGTTTATTTTCAACGCCACGCCTGCTTGTTGTGGTGTCTCTTTTTATTGCATGTGCACAAAAACAAGCGGCTTTCGCGTATGTCACGGGTTTGCTCTAGTCATAACAAAAAAGAATATTAATGGTCATTATTTTTCAATAGATTCATGTGTGACGAGATCCTATGATGCAGTTTCAGCGGCATCAGCCAGTCTTCAAACCATGAATCGGGTGGTCACATGACGGTTTTCGAAACTCACGTGCGTCGAATTTTAGTTGCGTCCGCAGCGGCCGGCCTGGTCGCGGCAGCACACGCAGGCGATTGGTATCCGCTGCAGGTCCATGCGACCGCGCCGGATGGTTCGGTGAAGTTGATTGAGTATCAGGCGCAGACAAAGGCAGAGCGCCCGTGGCAGATTTGTGTGTCGTTCCCGCACATGAAGGATCCGTTTTTTCTTGCCGCCAATTACGGTGTGATCGAAGAGGCCAAGCGTCTGGGCGTCAAGGTGCAGGTGCTGGATGCGGGGGGTTATACCGAACTGTCGCAGCAGATTTCGCAGGTCCAGAATTGCGTCGTGGGCGGAGCGAATGCGGTGGTGCTGACCGCGATCTCGCGTGAGAGCATGGGTAATCTGCTCAACGCGCTCAAGCAGAAGAACGTCAAGGTGGTGGATGCGATCAACGGCGTGGCCTCGGATGATGTTGCCGCGCGCGTGCTGACGAGCCCGTATGATGAAGCGCTGCATATTGGTCAGTACATGGCCCGGGAACACCCCGCCGGCTCCAAACCTGTGAAGGTGGGTTGGTTTCCGGGGCCGGCCGGAGCCGGTTTTGTGACGGCTTTCACAAGCGGCCTGATGGACGGTATCAAGGGCAGCGCCGTACAGGTCGTGGCGACCATGCATGGCGACGTCGGCAAGGAGGTGCAGGCGCGGCTTGTCGAGAATATGCTCCAGTCCCAGAAGGATCTCGACTACATCGTCGGTACCGCAGTGACTGTCGAGGCGGCAATTCCGCTCATTCATGCACATCATCTCGCGGGCAAGGTCAGGCTCGTGTCGCTCTATGCCACGCCCGGCGTGCTCCGCGGTGTGAAGAGTGGCGAAATCGAGGCCATGCACGTGTCGCCGGTCGTGTCGACGGCGCGCATGACAGTGGATACCGCCGTGCGCGTTCTGCAGAACAAGCAGCCGGAACCTCTTACCCGCTATGACACGATTGGCCGTGTCTATACGGCAAAGGATATCGGTACGCTCGACGTCAATACGGTGCTCGCGCCACAAGGTTTCAAGCCGGTTTTCCGCTACGCACCGCAGTAAGGTGGCCGGTAACATGTCCAACGTTTCCATGCCCGCCTTTTCTGCTGTCAGGTACGTGTCGGCCACCGCACCCGAGGGGGCCGGGGCCCAGGTGCTGAGTGTTCGGGGGTTGACTAAACGCTATGGAACACACACGGCGCTCGACGGTGTTTCCGTCGATTTTCACCCCGGTTGCGTGCATGTGCTGTTTGGCGAAAACGGCGCGGGCAAGTCGACGTTCATCACGATGCTGGCAGGAGGGAATCCGGCAACGGCCGGCGAGATCGAATTCGGCTCATTTCTCGGGGTATTCGATTCAGTCGTGCAGGCCCGGGCACACGGTATCCGCGCGGTGTTCCAGGAATTCTCGCTGGTGCCGCAGTTGACTGTCGCTGAAAACATCGTATTGGGCGAGGAGCCGCGTAACGGTCTGGGAATCCTGGACCTGCGCGCGGCACGCGTCGCGGCTCAGGCGCTGATCGAATCGCTCGGCTTCGACCTCGCGGTGGATGCGCGCGTGGCGGATCTGCCGCGCGGCAAGCAGCAGATGGTGGAAATCTGCAAGGCACTACGCAGCAGGCCCAAGGTGCTGATCCTCGACGAGCCGACCGCTTCGCTATCGGAGCACGATGCGCAATCGCTGTTCAAGCTGGTGCGCAAGCTCCGCGAAGAAGGCACGGCCATCCTCTATATCACGCACCGCATACACGAGATCACGCTGCTGGCCGATGTGGTCACCGTGCTGCGCGATGGCAAGCTGATCGCCACGGTCGGCGCCGATACACCGCATGACCGCCTGATCGAACTCATGACGGGGCGCACGATGAGCAATCTGTTCCCCCAATCGAAGGCGAAGATCGGGCTGGCGCGGCTCGAACTGCGCAACCTGACGCTCGCAGTGCGGCCGGGTGCGGTGCGGGTCAAGCGGGTCAATCTGGTTGCGCGTGCCGGAGAGATCGTTGGTGTCGCGGGCCTGGTTGGCTGCGGAAAGAGCGAATTAGGTCAGGCCTGCTTTGGCCTGTGGTCCGTAAAGCAGGGCGAAATCCTGCTCGATGGCGAGCCGTTCGCGCCGAAGCATCCGGCCGATGCCATCAAGCGTGGGTTCTGGTACAGCCCGGCCGATCGCAAAAATGACGGTCTCATGTTGGGCCGCTCAGCGGGGGAAAACATTGTTCTGTCCGGCTCCATGTGGGGCGAAATGATGGGGCGGTGGCTGCGGCCGCGTCATGAGCGCCGGGTGCTGACGAAATTGGCGGGGCGGGTGGCGTTTTCCGCGTCACGCATGTCCGAGCCGGTGTCGAATTTTTCAGGTGGCAATCAGCAGAAAGTCATGCTGGCCAAAGGGCTGGCGCAGGACATCGGCGTCTATGTGTTCGATGAGCCGACCGTTGGTGTTGACGTTGGCGCACGTCCAGCCATCTACCAACATCTGGTCGAACTGGCGGAAAGTGGCGCCGCGATTGTTCTGGTGTCGTCCGATTTGCCTGAACTGCTTGGCATATGCAATCGATTGCTTGTGATGCATGACGGTGAAATCGTTGCGGAGTTCGATCGCGCTGAATTTGACGAGCAGCGGATTCTGGAAAAGTTTTTCTGAGCAAGAGGGTTGCAGAGATGAGTGCCTCGACAATGCAGGTGAGGAATGCCGTTAGCGTGAAAGAAGGTTTCGGCAAAAAATTGTTGCGCAACCGCGAGGCGCTGGCTCTGCCGTTGATGTTCGTGGCTGCGGTGGTTCTGTTTGGCTGGCTCGCAGAGGGTTTCCTGACGATCGGCAATCTGAGCAATGTGGCGCGTCAGTCGGTGTATCTGCTGATCGCTTCGATGGGGCAACTTGTGGTTCTGGTCGCGGGCGGCCTTGACCTGTCGATCGGTACCACGGCGGCGCTGGCCTCGGTAGCCGGTTCGATGACGATGGTCGGTGTGGGGCATGCGATGCCGGACTCGCCTGCTGTCGCGATTGGGGCGGGCGTGGCGGTTTCCGCCGTGATCGGCGCCGGAATCGGACTGGTGAACGGATTGGGGGTCACGCTGCTGCGTATCCCGGCATTCATGATGACGCTGGGTATGTCCTCGGTCGTGTTCGGTGTCGCGCTGTTCGTCAGCGGCGGCACCCCCGTCGATGGTCTGCCGATGCAACTCGGCGCGGTTTTCGGCTTCGGCAGTCTGTTTGGCGTACCGATTCCTTCAATCGTCGCGTTGCTGGTCACGATTGCCGTGTATTGCCTGCTGGAGCGCACGCGTGCCGGCCGCCATCTGTATGCGACGGGCGGCAACCAGCGTGCGGCGACACTGTCTGGAATTCGAACAACGCGGGTCATTCTGATGGCATTCATGGTGTCGGGCGTACTCGCCGCAATGACTGGCATTTTGCTGACGGCTCAATTGGGCAGCGGCGAAACCAACGTGGGGCAGAACCTGCCGCTCCAATCGATTGCCGCCTGCGTGATTGCCGGCGTCAGTCTGGCTGGTGGAAAAGGCCGTGTTGTGTGGGTACTGCTCGGTACGCTGCTGATTTCGCTGGTTCAAAATGGTCTGGATCTGATGCAGGTTGGTGCGTATGCGGCAACGATCGTGGTAGGGGCGATCCTGATTTTCGCAATGGCCATAGCACGGCAGCGCTGAATGCAACTGAAGTAAAAGCAGATTTATATAACTAAACGATGGGATCTGTAACGGTCCCACACCAGGAGGAGCAAGAAATGAGTGACACGAAGAACACCCCGTTCACCGGCAAAGAGTATCTCGAGAGCCTGAACGATGACCGCGAGGTATGGATCTACGGCGAGCGGGTCAAAAACATCACCGAGCATCCGGCGTTCCGCAACACGGCGCGCATGATTGCGCGCAAGTACGACGCGATGAACGATCCGGCCAAGCGCGAGATTCTGACCGCGCCCAATGATTCGGGCGGCTGGACGCACCGCCACTTTCTCGCGCCGCGCACGGTGGAAGATCAGGTCAAGGCCCGTGACGCGATTGCCGAGATTCAGCGTGTGTCCTACGGCTGGCTGGGGCGCTCGCCCGATTACAAAGGCTCGTTTCTGGGCACGCTGGGCGCGAACTACGCCTACTACAAGGGCTTCGAGAAAAACGCGCAGGCATGGTACTCCAAGGGACAGCAGCGCACTTGGTACATCAACCACGCGATCATGAACCCGCCAGTCGACCGCGCCGCGAGCACCGCCGATCAGAGTGACGTGTTCATCCATGTTAACAAGGAAACCGACGCCGGCCTGTATATCAGCGGCGCCAAGGTGGTTGCCACCAATTCGGCGCTGACGCATTACACCTTCATCGCCTACGTAGGCCAGATTGCGGTCAAGGATCCGAAATTTTCGCCCGTGTTCATGGTGCCCACGGCAGCGCCGGGCGTGAAGATGATTTCGCGCATGTCCAACGAACACCGCGCCGCGGTGCTGGGCAGCCCGTTCGACTATCCGCTGTCGAGCCGCATGGACGAGAACGACGCCATCCTGATTCTCGACAACGTCTTCGTTCCGTGGGAAGACGTGTTCATGTATGGCGACGTTGAGCACTCCAACAGCTGGGCTGCCGGTTCGGGTTTCAACGGCCGCGCCGCCATGCATGGCTGCACGCGTCTGGCTGTCAAGCTCGACTTCATGATCGGCGTGTTGGCCAAGGCGCTGGAAATAACCGGCTCCAACGCCTTCCATGGCATTCAGTCACGCCTGGGCGAATTCATTGCGTGGCGCAACACCATGTGGGCTTTGTCCGACGCCATGGCCAAGAGTGCCGTGCCGTGGCAAGGCATGGTGCAACCCGACGCACGCTTTGCCAACGCCTACCGGGTGATGATGCAAATCTGCTTCCCGGCGATCAAGAATCTCATTGAAACCGTGGTCGCGAGCGGACTGATCTACCTGAATTCGCATACGAACGATTTCAAAAATCCCGATTTGCGCGGGTATCTCGATAAATACATGCGCGGCTCCAACGGTAACAGCGCAGAGCAGCGCGTAAAAGTGCTCAAGTTGCTGTGGGACACGATAGGCACCGAGTTCGGCGGGCGTAGCGAACTGTACGAAATCAACTACCTGGGTTCGAACGACATCACGCGCCTGTCGAACCTCTGGGATGCGCAAGCGACGGGTGATCTCGACAACATGAAGGCGCTGGTCGATCGGTGCATGAGCGAGTACGACCTCGATGGCTGGACGGTACCCGATCTGGTCAACCCCGACGACGTCAGCATCCTGAGGAAGTGAGTGTCACTGCGTTTCGAGGAGCAGCAATCGTGAGTCAAGCAAAGGCAGTGGATGTGTCGTATGTGATCTATCAGGTCGACGACCTCGATCGCATGCAGAAATTCATGCAGGACTTCGGTCTCGTGACCGCGGGCCGCGATACGGACCGGCTGTATATGCGCGGTTCGGGACCCGCCCCGTATTCGCATGTGAGCGAGCGCGGTGCGGAAAACCGCTTTCTTGGCGGTGGCATTCGTGTCAGCTCGCGTGAGGATCTGGATACGCTCGCCGCGTTCGAAGGTTCGTCGCCGGTCGAAGCCATCGATGCGCCCGGCGGGGGCTTGCGTGTGCGGATGCATACGCCGGACGGCGTGCGCATCGACGCGCTATGGGGCCAGGAAGTCTCGACGCTGCCCTTGCGCGCGCCGAACCCGTTCAACGCTGGCGCGGTGAAGGACCGTATCAACAGCAGCCTGCGCCCGAAGCGTGAAGCGGGTCTCGTGCTGCGTCTCGGGCATTTCGTGTTGCGCGTGCCGCACCACAGCGAGACCGTCGCGTGGTTCCAGGAGCGTTTCGGCATGGTGGCGAGCGATTACCTGTGCGCGGGTTCGCAGGAGAACGTGGTCGGCACTTTCATGCGGGTCGATCTTGGGGCGACCCCTGTCGATCATCATGCGATCCTGATCACGCGCGCCGCGAATGTCGGCGTGCATCACTGCTCGTTCGAAATGCAGGATCTCGACGCGGTCATGGGTGCGCACGATTACCTGAGCGACCAGGGCCACTTCCTCGTATGCGGTGTCGGGCGGCATCTGCTTGGCAGCCAGATCTATGACTACTGGAGCGATCCGTTCGGTTTCCGCGTCGAGCACTATACCGACGGCGATGTGGTGACCAGTGAACACGTTCCGTCGCATTTCGTCGGGACGGCGGACCAGACCACCCAGTGGGGCATGCGGCCACCGCCTGAATTCTTTGACTGAACCCCACACCGCACCGGGCGTCATCGCCCGGGCGGCAAACGCTACATCATCTATTCGAGAGGAACATCATGGCAGCAAAGAAGCAACGCTTTATTTCCCCGAACGTCGCCGAATATCCGCCTGGACACTGGTCGAACACGCTGCGCGTGGGTGATGCGATCTACGTTTCGGGCATGACCGCACGCGCCAACGATCTGAAGACGATCCAGGGCGCCACCGCGTATGAGCAGGCCAAGGTCATCTTCACCAAGCTCAAACACTGCATCGAAGCCGCGGGCGGCAAGATGAGCGACATGGTCAAGATGAACATCTACGTGACCAACATGGCCGATAACAAGGAAATCTGGCGTGCCCGCCAGGAATTCTTTGAGGGCGATTTCCCCTGCTCGACGCTGGTTCAGGTCGCGGGCCTCGCGCTGCCGGAGATCCTGCTCGAGATCGAGGCCGTCGCCTATGCAGGGAGCGGCGACTAAACGCCAGACCTAAACACGCCTTGTCATACGAAGGAACAACAATGAGTGCCACCACCTCACCCGGAAGCCAGACCGAAAGATCGTTCACGCCGCGCGAGTTTCGCGATGCGATGGGGCAGTTCGCGACGGGCGTCGTGACCGTCACGACCATCGTTGATGGCGCGCCGCATGCCATGACGGCGAACGCGTTCATGTCGGGTTCCCTCGAACCGCCGCTCGTGATTGTCTCGATTGCCTGCACGGCGAAAATGCATGAGCGGATCGGCAACGCCGGCTGGTTCGGTGTCAGCGTGCTGGCCGATAACCAACAATGGTGCAGCAATCACTTCGCGGGCAAGCCTTCGCCCGACCGGCAGCCAGCGTTCCAGTCGCTCGCCGGCGTGCCGGTGGTCGAGGGCGCGAATGTGCAGGTCGCAGCGCAATTGCGGCATGCCTATCCATGCGGCGATCACACGCTGTTCGTGGGTGAGGTGCAGGCGCTCGGGCATGCTCCAGAGGCGGCGGCGCCGTTGTTGTTTCATGGCGGTCGGTATGCAGCGCTGTCCGCCGCTGCAAGCTGATGCTTTATTTTCAAGCCAGAATGAGTAGGGGCATCCGATGAAAGCAGATCCGATCTCGAAGGCCGCGCAGGGTATCGGTGCGCCTCTGCCGCGCCGTGAGGATCTGCGCATGCTGACCGGGCAGGGCCGCTATGCCGACGATTACAACCTGCCGAATCAGGCGCGCGGGTACGTGTTGCGCTCGCCGGTCGCGCATGCCTGGATTCGCGGCATCGATGTCAGCGGCGCGCTCGACGTGCCGGGCGTGATCGCGGTGCTGACCGGCGAAGATTACGTGGCGGACGGGCTCGGGCATATTCCATGCGTGAGCATCCCGCCCACCATCACCGGCAAGACCTACCACAAGACGCCCTTTCCGCCGCTTGAAAGCGAGCGCGTTCTGGCTATTGGTTCGGGTGTGGCCTTCGTCGTGGCCGAAACGCTCGCGGCGGCGATGGATGCGGCCGAACGGATCGTGGTCGATTACGAAGCGCTGCCGGCGGCGCCGACCGTCGAAGCCGCGATCGCAGATGGCGCTCCGCTCGTGTGGCCCGAAGCGACCGGCAATATCTGTTTCCATCACGAACTCGGCGATGCGGCCGCGACCGACGCGGCGTTCGCGCGTGCCGACAAGATCGTCGCATCGCGTATCCGTAGCCAGCGTGTCGCGGGCAACCCGCTCGAACCGCGCACCGCGATCGGCGCTTATTACGAGGCCGAACAGCGCTATCACCTGACCTCGTCGACTGCGAACCCGTCCCGCGTTCGGCTCATGCTCGCGGAACATATCCTCAAGGTCCCCGCGCATTGCGTGCATGTTGTAGCGGGGGACGTGGGCGGCGGTTTCGGCACCAAAGGGGGTTTATACCCCGAGGAAATTCTCGTTGTCTGGGCGGCCCGGCGCGTCGGCCGTCCGGTCAAATGGATCAGCGACCGTAGCGAAGCATTCCTTTCCGACTTTAATGGCCGCGACCAGATCGCCGATGCGGAGTTGGCGCTGACTAACGACGGCACGGTGCTCGGCATGCGCGTGCTTGTGAACCATAACCTCGGTTGCCAGTTGGGTCCGTCAACCGCGCATCCGTCGCTGGTGGGTTGCCGCATGCTGTCGGGCGTGTATGCGTTCCCGGCCATGCATGTGTCGATCAACGGTATCTTCACCCACAGTCGCACGCTGACCACCTATCGTGGCGCGGGCCGTCCCGAAGCGACGCTGGTTGTCGAGCGTATGCTCGATATCGCCGCGGCCGAACTCGGCATCGACCCCATCGAAATCCGCAGGCGCAACCTGATCCGGCCTGAGCAGATGCCGTATACCACGGCCATCAATGAAACCTATGACTGTGGCGAGTTCGAAGCCATTCTCGACGAGGGACTGAAGCTATCCGACTGGGATGGTTTCCCGGCGCGCAAGGTGGCGAGTGAAGCGCGCGGTCTGCTGCGTGGCCGCGGCCTGGCGCTGTACATCGAGGTGTGCGGCACGATCAGCGATCGCATGGACATCCGCTTCGATGCGACCGGCGGGCTGTCCATCCTCGCCGGTACCTTCTCGTATGGCCAGGGCCACGAGACCAGCTATGCGCAGATGGTTCACGAATGGCTGGGCGTGCCGATCGAGAAGATCCGCTTTGTGCAGGGCGATACCGACAAGCTTGCCAATGGGCGCGGCACGTTCGGTTCACGCAGCATGACGATAGGCGGCTCGGCGTTGCTCGGCGCATGCAATGAAGTCATTGCAAAAGGGCGCCGCGTGGCGGCGATACTGCTTGGCTGCGTCGAGGATGCGCTCGAATTCAGAGACGGTGTGTATCGGGAAACGACCGGCGAGGGGCGCGAGATCACTCTCGACCGTGTGGCGCGTGCGACTTATGCATGGGGTGCGCCCAAGCCGTTGCCGGCCGATCTCTGGAATGGCCTTGAGGGACGGGGTTTTTTCACGGCGCAACCGCAGAATTATCCGAACGGTTGCTATACCGCCGAGGTCGAGATCGATCCCGAAACGGGCGATGTCAAGCTCGACCGCATTGCCGCGGTCGATGACGTCGGCAACGTGATCAATCCGCTCGTGCTTGAGGGTCAGATTCATGGCGGAATCGTCCAAGGTGCCGGTCAGGCGCTCAAGGAACAGATCATCCATGACGCGGACGGCCAGTTGCTGACGGGGGCGTTCACCGATTACGCCATGCCGAAGGCAAGCGACTTTTGCGAATTCAGACTCGGTATGCGCGCGGTTCCGACGCAGACCAATCCGCTCGGCGTGAAGGGCGGCGCGGAAACAGGCACGGTCGGCATGCCACCCGCGATCATCGCGGCCATCATCGACGCGCTTGCCCCGTATGGTGTGCGCCACATTGACATGCCGGCGACGCCGCTCAAAGTCTGGGAAACGATCCAGCATGCCAAGCGCGCGCAATAACCACTGACCGACATATACGGAAAGGCATCGTGAGCAAGCTTTTTATCGTTTATCGCATCGACCGTACCGACGGCAAGGCCGCCGCCATTCGCGCCGAAATCCGTCCGTTGCACCGCGATTACATGATGCGGTTCGGTACGCGGGTGCGCGCAGGCGGCCCACTGCTCGACCCGCAGGGAACGCCTTTGGGCGGAATGATGATCATCGAGGCGGACAACGAAGACGAAGTCCGCCGGATCGTCGCCGAGGATCCGTTTGAAAAGGCGGCGTTGTCGGAGCGTATCGAGATCGCCGAATTCCGCTGGCAGACCAACCGGCCGGCCGACCTGCCGTTGTTGTGAGTGTCTTATTGATTAGCGTATTTCAGGAATGGAACACAAAGCATGAATCTGACCGGAGAACAACTTCTACCGTTGGCGCGCGAGCGTGTTTATGACGCGCTGCTCGATCCCGAGATTCTCAAGGCCGCGATTCCCGGTTGCGAATCGATCACGGTGGCCAACGACGGCGCGTATGGCGTCGCCGTCGTGACGGCAATCGGCCCGGTGAAGGCGCGCTTCAAGGGCACGCTGCGGCTCGAAAATCCGCGCCGCCCCGAGGGCTATCTGATGACGTTCGAAGGCGATGGCGGCGTGGCCGGTTTCGCCAAGGGCGCGGCCGAAGTCAGGCTCGACGAGCTGGGCCCGGACCAGACGCGTCTCACTTACAAGGCCGAAGCGCGGATTGGCGGACGTCTCGCGGCGATCGGCGCCCGTCTGATCAATGCCAGCGCCGCCAAACTCTCCGCGCAGTTTTTCGGCAAGCTGACCGAGCTGTTGACTGCTCCGGAGCCTGGCGCGACGGGTGTTGAGCGCGCCGCGGCGCCAGAGCAGGTCGCGGCCGGTCGACAAACGCCGCGTGCGCCGGAAACGTCCGCACCGGCATCCAGCGGCATGGTGACGGTGCAAATGCCGGCCTGGGCCTGGGCGGTCACGGTGATCGCCGTGGCTGTGCTGGTTGGCTGGCTCGGCACACATTGAGCCGCGCGAAGAAAGCGCGGTCAGTCATACCTGTTACAGGTGCATCGATATGCCCAAGATCACGATTACGGTTAATGGAACAGTGCAGACGCACGAAGTGGAAGGGCGCACGCTGCTCGTGTATTTCCTGCGCGAGCATTGTGGATTCAAAGGCCCTCACATTGGTTGCGACACGAGCCAGTGCGGCTGTTGCACGGTCCATCTGGACGGTCGCAGCATCAAGTCGTGCACGTGCCTCGCGGTGATGGCCGACGGCCAGGAAGTGACAACCATCGAAGGTGTCGGCTCGGTGCAGCAGTTGCATCCGCTGCAAAAAGCCTTCAACGAACATCACGCGCTGCAATGCGGCTACTGCACGCCGGGCATGGTGATGCAGGGTATCGACATTCTGCGCCGGGGCCGCGCGACCGATCACGCGACGATCCGTCACGAACTCGAAGGCAATCTGTGCCGTTGCACGGGTTATCAGAACATCGTCGAGGCCATCGCATCCTGTGCGGGCACGCACCCGGACCGGCATTCGCGGGAGGACTGAACATGTATGACTTTGCATACGTGCGTGCGAAATCGCTCGACGAAGTGACGCGCCTGCTCGATGAACATCCGAACGCGCGTCCGTTGTCGGGCGGACAGACGCTGATTCCGACGCTCAAGCAGCGTCTGAATCGGCCGTCGATGCTGATCGACTTGCAGGACATTCCCGAAACGCAGGGAATTGAAGTCGGCGAGCACGAGGTGTCGGTAGGCGGGATGACGCGCCATGCCGATGTGGCCGGGCATCCCGGGATTGCAAAGGCCATCCCGGCGCTCGCGCTGCTCGCGAGCGGCATTGCCGACCCGCAGGTGCGCCATCGCGGCACCATTGGCGGTTCGATCTCGAATAACGACCCCGCAGCGGATTATCCGGCGGCGGTTGTCGGCCTGGGCGCTCGCGTGATCACGACGCGCCGAAGCATCGAAGCCGACGCGTTTTTCACGGGGCTGTTCAGCACCGCGCTTGAGCCCGGCGAGATCGTGGTCCGCGTGATTTTCCCGCGTGTACGCCGCGCCGGGTACTGCAAGATTCCGAACCCGGCATCGGGTTACGTGATGGCGGGCTGTTTCGTGGCCGAAACCCATGACGGGATTCGGGTTGCCGTGAACGGCGCGGGGCCCTGCGTGTTTCGCCAGCGCGACTTCGAAACCGCGTTGGCCGTGCGTTTCGATGCGGCCTCGCTTGAGGGATGCGGGCAGAGCGCACAGGGCTTGAATGCCGACATGCACGCCAGTGCCGATTATCGCGCCCAGCTCGTCAAGGTCGCCGCCAAACGCGCCGTCGCGTGCGCGTTGCGATTGGCGTAACCGCCTGTTTGCGGAGGAGCGGTGGAATTCGACAGTCTATTTCCATGTGAATGAAAAAACCGGGAGTACTTTAATGCTTGATACCGTATCCGAGTCGCAAACCGTCGCTTGCGAGCCGGTTCCTTTGTCGCCCCGCACGCGCGAGATTCTCGAGCGTGTCGGAACCGCGAATATCGCGAATGCGCTGCTCAAACGCGGTTTCAGGAATGTCTGTCTTCAGGGGGTTCGGGCGATTTGCAAGGGTCTGCGCATGGTCGGCCCTGCCTATACGCTGCGCTTCATTCCGGCGCGCGAGGATATCGACAGCATGGAAAGCTATGCGCGCGCGGACAATATGCACCGGCGTGCGATGGAAGAGTGCCCGCCGGATGCCGTGCTCGTGATCGACGCATTTGGCAATACGCGCTCTTCCTCGGCGGGCGACATGATGGCCTTGCGCCTGAAGTTTCGGGGTGTGCGCGGACTCGTGACGGACGGCGGCTTCCGCGATGTGCCCGGCATGCGGGCCGTCGGTCTGCCCGCATACCAACGGCAGGGTGTCCAACCGGCCACGCCGCTTGCCATGCATCCCGTCGAACTGAACGGACCGATCGGCTGCGCGGGGGTGGCGATTTACCCCGGTGACATCATTGTCGGCGATGGCGATGGCGTTGTAGCGATTCCCCGCCACCTGGTCGATGAGGTCGCCGAGGATGCCTTCGAGGCCGAGGAGTACGAGGAATTCGCCGCCTGGCATATTGCACGGGGTCATACACTACTCGGCATGTTCCCGGCCAGTCCGGAGAGCCGTGCGATCTATGATCGTTGGGTCGAGAGCGGTCGTCCCCCCCTGGAGAACAAAGCATGAGCGATCATTTGCAGCTTGCCCAAACCCTCGAACTCCTGATCGATACCGATAATCTCGATGCGGAGAAATGGCTGAATTTCCCGGAATATGGTTTCCGCCAGTATTTTCTGTGGAAGAACGCCGAAACCGGCGCCAGCATCGCGCTGCTTGAGTACGCAAAGGGCGGGCGTATCCCAATCAAGCACACCCACGCTTCGAACCAGTTCATGTATTGCCTCAAAGGGGATTATGAATATACCGATGTGGGGCTGCGTTTGCGCCCGGGTTCGTTCTACATGAACCCGAAGGATCATCCGCATGGTCCGACCATCGCGCATGAAGCGAGCGTGCTGATCGAGATCTACGATGGCCCGCACTATCACGAGAAGCCGGTGTATCACTCGGATGAGACGATCAGCGGTTTTCTGAGCACGAATACGGATTCGAAATGATTGAGGATGATCGGCAAGCTGAGAGGGCGGCGCCGGCATCCGACGATAACACCGCCACAGCCGCGTTTTCCCCTCAGTCGTTTCTGTTTGTGCCGGGGAGCCGCCCCGAGCGCTTCGAGCGCGCGCTCGAAAGCGGTGCCGACGCGGTCATAATCGATCTCGAGGACGCAGTGGAGCCCGCGGCGAAGGACGCGGCGCGCGAACATGTTGCGAACTGGGTGTCGCGCAGACACCCGGTGTTGGTGCGCATCAACGGGAGGACCACGCCGTGGTTTGAGCAGGATGCAAAGCTCGGCGCGCTCGATGGCGTGGCGGGCATTGTGCTGCCGAAGGCTGAGCAGGCAGCCGACGTCGCTGAGATAGTCTCGCGCGCGCGCCGCAGCATCCCGGTTTTCCCGCTGATCGAAAGCGCGGCTGGCATGTGGAACGCGATGGAGATCGCGAGGGCGCCATGCGTCACGCGCCTGTTATTCGGCACGCTCGACTTTATCGCTGAGATGGGCATGAGTGACGACGGCGAAGCTCTGAATTACTATCGCGCGCAACTCGCATTGATTTCCCGCGTCGCGGGTATTGAAGTGCCGGTTGACGGCGTCACGCCGGATATTAACGACACGGATCGACTTGAATGTGACGCGGCGAATGGCAAGCGGCAAGGCTTTGGCGCGAAGCTATGCATTCACCCGAAGCAGATCGAGGCCGTCCATCGGTGTTATCGCCCCGGTGAACAGGAGTTGCGTTGGGCCACGCGAGTTGTCGAGGCGGCAAGCAAGGCATCGGCGGGGGCAATCGTGCTGGATGGCAAGATGATCGACAGGCCGGTGCTGCTGCGTGCGCAGCAATTGCTTGCATTGGATGCTGCCGTGCGCCGAAAAGCGTGATGCAATTGCGCTTTGACGGCTGTTGCGATGCCAAAGCGCTTGCTGTCGCGGTTTAAAGTGGTTGGTTCAAACAGCGCAGCTTCGATGCATCGCCTCGATGCGATCCACGGCGTACCCAAGTTCCCGCAAGATCGCGTCAGTGTGCTGACCGAGCGCCGGAACCGGGTCCATGCGCGGTGCGTCATCCGGAGTGACGCCAGGCGGATAGAGGGCGGGAACGGCGCCTGCCGGCGTAGCGATCCGGGTCCAGCGGTTTCTCGCGGCGAGCTGCTCGTGGGCCCAGAGAGCACGCATGTCGTTCATATTGGCATTGGCAATCTTTGCCTCCTCAAGACGTTCGATGACCTGATGCGCCGTGAGTGTGGCGAACGCTTCCTCGATGAGGTGACTGAGGATCGTGCGGTTTTCGACACGGCGGCTGTTCGAGCGAAAGCGGTCGTCGTCCGCGAGGTCCGGTTGCTGGATCACGGTCGCACAGAAATTCTTCCATTCGCGCTCGTTCTGAAGACCGAGCATGACGCTCTTCCCGTCGCCAGCCTTGAACGGGCCGTAGGGATAGATCGTCGCGTGCGCCGCGCCGGTGCGTTTCGGCGGCGTCTGCCCATCGATCGCGTAGTACAGTGAATAGCTCATCCACTCGACCATGCTCTCCAGCATCGAGATGTCGATGTGGCGGCCGCGCCCCGTTTTGCCGCGCTCGATCAGCGCCGCGAGTATGTTCGTATACGCATACATACCCGCGGCGATGTCGGCGATGGAACAGCCGGCCTTGGCGGGCTCGTCTTCCCCGCCGGTGATGCTGAGAAAGCCCGACTCGCTTTGAATGAGGAGATCGTAGGCTTTCTTGTCGCGGTAAGGGCCGTCAAGCCCATAACCGGAGATGTCGCAGACGATGAGTTTCGGGTAGCGCGCCCGCAGGGACGCGTAGTCCAGCCCGAGGCGCTGCGTGGCGCCTGGAGCGAGGTTCTGCACGAATACATCGGCGTCGGCCAGTAGTCGATGGACGATTTCCTGCGCGTCGGCCTGCTTGACGTCGAGCGTCATGCTCTCTTTCGAGCGGTTCGTCCACACAAAGTGCGATGCGAGGCCGTGCACGCGTTCGTCGTAGTTGCGTGCGAAGTCGCCGGTGCCGGGGCGTTCGACCTTGATGACGCGGGCGCCGAGATCGGCGAGCTGGCGCGTGCAGAACGGCGCGGAAATCGCATGTTCGAACGTGATGACCTTGATTCCTTCGAGGGGGCGCATGCCTGGAATGTCCTTATCAGAACGAGCGGGGCAGACCGAGGATATGCTCGGCGACATAAGAGAGAATCAGGTTCGTCGAGATCGGCGCGACCTGATACAGACGCGTTTCGCGGAACTTGCGCTCGACGTCGTACTCGCAGGCGAAGCCGAAGCCGCCGTGGAACTGCAAGCAGGCGTTCGCGGCTTCCCATGATGCGTCCGCGGCGAGCAGCTTCGCCATGTTCGCCTGGGCGCCGCACGGCTCATGGGCATCGAAACGGCGCGCGGCCTCGAAGCGCATCAGGCTGGCCGCTTCGACGTTGATGAATGAGCGCGCGATCGGGAACTGGACCCCCTGGTTCTGCCCGATGGGGCGCCCGAACACAATGCGATCCTTGACATACTGCGAGACCTTGTCGACGAACCAGTAGCCGTCGCCGATGCATTCCGCCGCGATCAGCGTGCGCTCGGCGTTCAGGCCGTCGAGAATGTATTTGAAGCCCTTGCCCTCTTCGCCGATCAGGTTCTCGACGGGAATCTCCAGATTGTCGAAGAACAGTTCGTTGGTCTCGTGGTTGACCATGTTGGGGATCGGCTGCACGGTCATGCCCTTGCCGATCGCCTCGTGCAGGTCCACGATAAAAATGGACATGCCTTCGCTCTTCTTCTTCACGTCGGAAAGCGGCGTGGTTCGCGCGAGCAGGATCATCAGGTCGGAGTGCTGGATACGCGAGATCCAGACCTTCTGGCCGTTCACGACGTAGCGGTCGCCTTGGCGCACGGCGCTCGTCTTGATCTTCGTGGTGTCGGTGCCGGTAGTCGGCTCGGTGACGCCCATCGATTGCAGACGCAGTTCGCCCGATGCGATTTTCGGCAGGTAGAGCGCTTTTTGCTCCGGCGAGCCGTGCCGCAGCAGCGTGCCCATGTTGTACATCTGGCCATGACAGGCGCCCGAGTTACCGCCGCTGCGGTTGATTTCTTCCATGATCACCGAGGCTTCGGTCAGGCCGAGGCCGGAGCCGCCGTATTCCTGCGGAATCAGGGCCGCGAGCCATCCGGCCTGGGTCAGCGCGTCGACGAAGGCTTCGGGATAGCCGCGCTCTTCGTCGACCTTCCGGAAGTATTCGGCGGGAAACTGATTGCATAGGTCGCGCACGGCTTCGCGGATGTCCTGGTACGGGTCGGTTACAGTGTTCATGAGGTGAATTCCGGTGAATGAAGGGTGTGTGTCAGGCAAGCACGGCGCGGGCGGACATTGTTAACCAGCCCTCGTGGTCTTTGGCCCAGAGATCAATGGATTTGCCGTCGTCGGCCGGACGTCCGTAGACGGCGAAAGTGTGGCCGAGGAAGGTCGGTCGCACGGCCTTGAATGAATACTCTCGCACCACGGCTTCTGGAGCGAAGCGCGCCACGCTGTCGAGCAGCAGCGTGGCGATCAGCGGTCCGTGGACGACGAGGTTCGGATAGCCTTCGGTGTTGCGCGCGTAATCGCGGTCGTAATGGATGCGGTGGGCGTTGAACGTCAGCGCGGAATAGCGAAACAGCAGTGTCTCCGTCGGCTCGATAATGCGTTCCCAGGTGGCGCCCTCGGGCGCGGGCGTCGGTTTCGGCTGCGGTTGACCGGGCTGGGCAGCTTCGCGGTAGACAATGTCCTGTTCTTCGCGGATTGCGCTCACGCCGTCTATCTTGATCACGTGTTCGACTGTCACGATGGCGAGTCGGCCGCTGCGGCCTTCCTTGTTCTCGACCGAGATCACGCGCGAAACGCGCTCGGCGTCGGCCCCGATCGTGAGCGGTGCATCAAAGGAGATTCGGCCGCCGGCGGCCATGCGCCGGGGCAACCCGAGGTCGGGGAGGAACCCGCCTTTCTGCGGATGCCCGTCGCTTCCAAGTTCTGATTGTGGCGCGGCGGTCCAGAAATACAGCCAATGCCAAATGGGCGGCAGGGGCGCGCCGCTGCGGGGGACTTCGCGACATTCGAGCGTGGCGCCCAGCGCCGCGGCCTGGGCGGGCGAAATGATGTCACGGACGGTTTGGGTCCGCTGTGAAGAAAGGTCAGGAAGGGAGGTGCTCATGGGAGTCGTCGCCGGTGCCGGGAAGCCCGGCGCCATCTGGATGAAAGAGACGACTTTATGTGAATGCTCTGCTCCGCGGAAATACGGATTGAATGTGCCGGCCATAGGCGTATCCTATGTCGTTCTGGTTTCAGAGCACTCCGCCAATGGACATTCGACAACTCCGGTATTTCGTGAGCATCGTCGACTATGGGAGCCTCGGCAAGGCTGCGGAAAAGCTGTATGTCGCGCAGCCGTCGCTCAGTCAGCAGATTGCAAAGCTGGAAAACGACGTTGGTGTGCCGCTGCTCATTCGCAGTTCGCAGGGCGTGAAGCCGACGGCCGCCGGGCAGGCCATGTATCGGCACGCGCGCCTCGTCCTGCATCAAATGGAGCAATTGCGCCAGGAGGTCCGCGAGGGTGTCGGTGCGGAATCCGGAACGGTTGCGGTCGGGTTTCCTACGACGATGGCGTCGATCCTCGGAATGCCGATGTTCGAGCGTATCAGGCAGCGCTATCCCGGTATCCGGCTACAGTTCTTCGAAAGCATGAGCGGCTACCTGAACGAGTTGCTTGCCAACGGCCGCCTCGATCTGGCCATTCTGTTTCGCGATACGAATACGCCGGGCATCAGTGCGCAGCCGGTGTTCGACGAAGAGCTTTGTGTGCTGGGCGAGCCGGGCGGCGCCGTGACCGGGCGCTCGCGGACCTGCGCGTTGGCCGAGCTGGCTGACGTCCCGCTCGTGGCGCCGGGCGTCTCGAACGGACTGCGGCTTCTGCTCGAACGCACCTTCGCTCGCGAGCAGGTGTCGTTGAATATCGTCGCGGAGGTGGATTCGCTCCCCATGTTGCTGTCGATTGCGCAGTCCGGAACAGCCTGCACGATTTTGCCCGCTTCGGCGCTCGCGCTGCGCGCGTCGGCCGACCGGCCCAGGATGCGCCGTATCGTTGCCCCCGTCATCCGGCGGCCAGCCAGCGTTTGCTGGCCGAATGCGCTTCCCGTCAGTTCCGCATCGCTCGCGATGCGCCAGACCATCCGCGAACTCATCGCGGAACTGTGTTTACGCGGCGTATGGACTGGAATCGAATTGCGTGACGCGGTTGCTCTCGCAGTTTGAGTTCGGGGCGCGCGGCACGCGCCGGCCTGTATGGCGCCAGCCTTCGGGGCTGGCGCCAAAGTAGCATCGCCGCAAGGCGCAAAAGAACACCGGTGTTATGCCATGGCGGCACAGCCCTCGACCACCTTCTTTGCTTCAGCCTCGTCGAAGAACCACGGGTTCAGGGTGCGGGGATCGGTAAAGCCATCCGCGAGTTTGCGGGCGACACCCGGGAACGCACTGCACGCGCCAAACAGGTCCAGCAGGTATGGTTCCGGCGGCAGCAACATTGTATTGGCCAGCTTGGCGGCCCAGCGAATTTCATCCCAGCACTGGTCGGTGATCATCTGCATCCACTCGCGGTCGAACGGTTCCGCTTCGCGTGCAAGGATCGCCGCGAGCAGCCGGGTAGCCGCTTTGCTCGCATTGTTCGAGCCTTGGCCGGTGATCGGGTCGTTGAGCACGAAGACATCGCCGATGCCAAGCACATGACGGCCCGACGGCAGTGTGCCGACCGGCTTGCGGACTGTCGGCGTCACACGTCCGGCCAGAATCGCGTTGTCGTCGGTCAGCCGGGCGTCCGCGAAACGCTCCGCTTCCCACGGGAAAAACTTGCGGATGAGTTCGAGTGTCAGCGCCAAATGGTCGGCGGGCGTCTTGACTTCACTCCAGCGGTCCATCGGACCGTCGATCATGCATTCCAGGTTGATGATCTGGCATGGTCCGCTATGCGTCAGGCCGGGGAAATGCGCGAGTTCACCAATGCCGGGATGACCATTGATTTCGACGGCGCCAGTCGGCGAAGGGTTTTTCATTCCGTGCACATAGGTCAGCGCGGTCGTGCGCTGCGGGCGGTCAAGTTGGCTGCGCTCAGCGTCGCGCGGGAACATCGACGCGAGATCGCCCTTGCCGGCCGCGACGAGCACAAGATCGCTCTCGGCGGCATACGTTTCCAGTTCGGGTATGCCGGCGGACTGAATCACCAGTTTGCCGCCGCGGCGTTCGAATTCAGCGATCCACCTCGGCATCTTCATACGTTGATCGACAGCCTGACCGGCCGCCATCGGCGTCTGGAAATTCAGCATCACACCGGCATCGTCATTGCCGACGTTCACCTGCAAGCCGGCGATCGGCGGACATTCGGCATCCCAGAACGCGAGGCCGGCGGCGCGTTCCTGGCCGACGGCTAGCGCGTACATGGACTGGCTCGACAGGATCTTGCCCGCCCCGATTTCCGCGCCGGTACGCGCGGACACGATGGTCACGTCGTAGCCGTGGCTGACAAGCGTGCTACCTAATTGCAGACCGGCATGACCGGCCCCGATGATGGTGATTTTGCGCATGGTGGCAAACTCCTGGCTTGTGGATTCGTATGAAGGCGGCTGCGAAAGGCTGTATTCAATCAATGCGCAAAACTGAACGCCTCGTCTTTCAGCTGACTAGGCGTCGGATAAGCCTTGGTGCTGTGCACGAGGCCGAGGTCCAGGAACATTTCGCACATCTTGTAGGCGATCACGCCGGGATTGAGCACGGGCACCGGCAGGCGCGACGCGAGATAGGCATGCGATTGATGCATCGTCGTCGAACCCAGAACGATCACATCCGCGCCGTCCTCCTTGATGGCCTTCAACGCCTGCTCTTCAAGCTTGCCGAACACAAAATCTTCCTTGCCCGTGAGCAGTTCCTGAGTATCGGGCGGCACGGCGATTTCACGAATCGATGCGACGCGCGACTCCAGACCGTACTCGCGCAGGGTCTTGCGGTACAAGGGGAACCAGCGATCCCACATGGTCAGGATCGTGAACTTGTGGCCGAGCATGCAGGCCACGTGAAATGCGCTTTGTCCGGGAGACAGCACGGGAATGCGCAGACGGGAACGCAGTGCGTTGAGCCCCGAGTCGCTGACGGTGTTGATGCACACCGCGTCGAATCCTTCGTCCTGGGCGCACATGCCGGCCTCGATCACGGCCATTTCGGCAATCGCCATGTCGTAATAAGTGTCGGTCAGCGTTGAGACCCGTCCCGCGCCCACAAACGTCACTTCGATATCCGGCCGCTGAAACTCCGCCGGCAATTGTGACTCCACCATCGCACGCGTCGCATCGCTCAATGGCACCGGGAAGATCATCTTGACCCGTTTTTTGCTCATGTTTTCCTCCACAAAAAACGCCGGCAGTGCTTGAACAC
Organism: Betaproteobacteria bacterium; assembly: GCA_009781175.1. Taxonomy (GTDB): domain Bacteria; phylum Pseudomonadota; class Gammaproteobacteria; order Burkholderiales; family Rhodocyclaceae; genus Niveibacterium. Next base: position 659 of record WQYQ01000007.1, on the reverse strand, counting down.
CGCCGGCGCCGGGTTACGGCATCAGAAGAAGGTCCGCATACCAATACGCGCGATCGCCTGCCTATTGGTCGAGGATTGATCCAGCGCCGTGGACGGCGCATAAATCCCGTTCAGCAGAGCGTTGGCGCCCTGGTTTGCAAGCTGGTAAAAACTCGACAGGTAGACCGATGTACGCTTCGAGAACGCGTAGTTCGCGACCGCGCCGAACTGGTTGGCATGGTTGTTATCGACAACCTCGTTACCCTTCGCATACATATAGGAAAGCCCGAGCGAGATTGCCGGCGTGAAGGCATACTGCCCGCCCACCGTACCCTGGTAAACCAGGGCGCCATTGCCCGTGTTGCGCACGCCGGTGAAATCCACCACCGCCGTCAGCGCGCCAAATACATAGTGCGCGCCAACGCCCCAGTTGCGGATCGTTTGGGGCGGGGTAGGCGTGCCGTCGGCCATGGCGCTGGGGCCGTAAGCCACGGATGTATAGGCCGCGCCGATACCGTAGTTTGCCTGGTCACAGTTCACGCCGACGCTGAATCCACTGACGCCCTTCTAAAGGTCAAGAGGTAATTTGAACCTGCCTGATCTGGAGGTTGCGCTGCCGGATTACAGCGTAGACCTCCCGCGCGATATAACGCTTGAGACAGCGGATCGCTTCGAGTTTT
>WQYQ01000006.1 GCA_009781175.1 Betaproteobacteria bacterium | reverse complement strand
GAGTCGATCGGAGTGTGGGTCAGGTCGCCCGGAACGCTCTACGGCACCAGAGCTTTCCTGAAAGCCTGCGTTGAAAAGCGCAAACGATCCGGAAACATCTGGCGCCCATATTCTTACTGTCGGTATGGAAATCCCCTGGCTTTTCGCCGAATGCATACATCGCCCCGGCCTTGAAGCCGCCGAACACCGGGGTCACATACTTGACCGAATTCGGCAATACGACCTGCGATGTACGGTCCCATCCCGCGCTACCGTTCGGGCTTGCCGCGGCGGGCAGCATCAGCCCCTGGAACGGACCGGCGGCATAGTTATAAAGACCGCCCACAAATACGGCGGCGACGTTGTTCGACACCGTCAACGAATCGTTGATGAAGTCGAACTGGTTACCCATGGTCAGGGTGCCAAACTGCGTGCTGCGCAATCCTACCCACGCATTACGCCCGAATGGCCGGTCTGCCCCGGGAATCGCCGAGCCGGTGCCCACCGAGAACTGCGTCTGGAGGTCAAAGATGGCCGACCAGCCGCCGTCCAGATCCTCGCTACCGCGAAAGCCGAGCAACGACGGCACCGAAATGCCATCATCGAACTTCAGGGTGCTGCTCCCGCCTTGATTGCTGACGTAGCTGAAACCAGCGTCGATCATGCCGTACAGCGTCAAGCTGTCCCTCGCAAATGCCGTCGACGTGGTTGACGCCGCGACCAACGCTGTAACCAATATTTTTTTCTTCATATGTGTACTCCTTCCTCCCCTTTGTTCCGTGGCTACTCAACAACGATTGAGCGCCGCGAATCTCCTTATGTGTGCAGCTTCTCTTTCACCACGCTGTTGCGCAAAACGCCGATGCCATCGATCTCGACTTCCACCTCGTCCCCATGCTTCATGAACACCTGGGGATCGCGGCGCAAACCGACGCCACCCGCCGTGCCTGTGACGATCACGTCACCCGGCTCCAGCGTCGCAAATGTGGAAATGAAGCTGATCAGTTTCGGAATGCCGAACGTCATCAGCGAGGTCGTCGTGCGCTGCATTTCGACGCCGTTGAGGCGCGTCACGAGCGACAGATCGCTGTCCGGCGGTAATTCGTCGGTCGTGACGAGCCAGGGACCGAAGGCGCCTGTTGCGGGGAAGTTCTTGCCCGGTGTCCACTGCGAGGTCGCAAGCTGCCAGTCGCGCGCCGATCCCTCGTTGTAGCAGGACATGCCCGCGATAAAGTTCAGTGCATCGGACTCCGGAATACGACGTCCGCTCTTGCCGATCACGATCGCGAGTTCGCCTTCATAATCGAATTTGTCCGACTCGGCCGGGCACACCATCGGACGGCCGTGCCCTGTCTGCGACTCCGGCAGGCGCAGGAAGATGGTCGGCGCTTCGGTTTCGGGTCGATTCCCCTCCGCACGGTGCGCGTAGTAATTCAGGCCGACGCAGAAAATGCGGGAAGGGTTCGGTACGACCGGCAGGAAGCTGATTTCGTCGAGGCGGAAATCCGCCGGGACGCCAGCGACGAGTTCGGGTAAACGATTGAGCAAGCCGGCCCGCAACACGCCCTTCAGATCGATGATCGAATGACACAAACGCGGGCCAAGGTCGTATACACGATCCCCCTCGACGAGGCCAAATGTGGCGCGCTGCGGGGTAACAAAGGAAATCAACTTCATGAATTACTCCAACCGGAAATAACGTATGCATGGACATCGGACGCTGGCTCGGGCCTGCCTGAGCAGCGCTTTGGGCTGCTGCATGGTAGGTGGAGCTTTGTATGAAGCCAATTGAAAAATAAATCACTGCATTATTCTGTTTTGGTTATACTTGGACACACTTCGCCTGCTGCCCGGCTTTCTCTATGTCACGCTCTGACTGGTATATCCGCGCCAATCTGAAGCTCCGGCATCTTCAAATGCTGGTGGCGCTCGATCAATTACGCAGTGTTGGCAAGGTCGCGAATCTGCTATCGATAACGCAGCCCGCCGTATCGAAGATGCTTGGCTCGCTGGAGTCCGGCCTGGGCATGCATCTGTTCGAACGTGGGTCCGGTGGCATGACTCCGACCGAATATGGCGTGAGCTTCATCGGCCATGCGCGCGAGGTGCTGTTGCAACTAACCGAGGCGCAGGAGGATTTGCGCGCTTTGCAGGAAGGCCGGATCTCGCGCATGGCGCTCGGCGTTATGCCAGCGGCGACCTTGAATCTGTTGCCCCGCTTCATCATAGAGCTCGAAGCACGCGTGGACGATGTCGCGGTGTCCGTTCGCGAAGGCATGATTGAGAATCTGCTGCCCGCCCTGCGTAACGGCGAGTTGGATTTCATGGTCGGGGTGCTGCCAAACCGCTCAGTCCCCTCAGAAATCGAGACCGAGACGCTGTATAGCGATCCGTTTGTCATCGCTGTACGGCAGGAGCATCCACTCGCAATGCGTACTGACCCGGAGTTGGACTTCGGTGAGCTGCGTGGCTATCCAGCGGTGCTGCCCCCGCCGGGCGCACTGACCCACGAAATGGTGCACGATATGCTCGCACGCCATCGCGTCAGCGTTCCGCGCCGTTACGTCGAATCGATTTCAACGCTGACGAACATCGGTGTGCTAACGATGAGCGACGCATTCGCCGTAGTTCCGCTTGAAGTTGCCTTGTATTTTCAGAACCGTACTCTGCTCAAAGTCCTGCCGATTCAGGTGCCTGACGTGCGCCGTAAGGTGGGCCTGATGTGGCAGGCGCGTCACAACAACCGCGCGACAGAAACGGTCCTCGAAATTTTCCGCTGCGTGCGTGACATCATCGCACCACCCAACACCTCCGACCCGATCTGAACCCGGGACATAGAAAACATCGATCTCGACGTCCTCAATTCAGCCGTAGAGTGGCTTTGCGCGGGCCATCGCATACTGCTCGTGACGGTTGTGTAAGCTTGGTTTTGCCACGACCGGAAGGCGTAATGCTCGTTGCCCGCAAAGGACGGTCTGGCTGTGGGCTCGGTATCGGGTGGCGGTACCGGCCAAACTCCCGCATAGCAATTCTACTCAAAGCTATTTTCCGTGGTGCTTCGTCCGATTCAGGGCGCAGGTCCGGGCGCTGGTATCCCAGGCAATGACGGCAATTCACCCGAATCCAACCAAGCCAATACCAAGGGCCACAACTTATCGCGAAAACGCTCATGGAAAAAAGCGAAGTGGCCGATTTCCGCTACGCCGATCGCCGCGGGAGTCAGGCGTAGGTGGTGGCGTTTGCTAGAGGTGTAGTAGCTGAGCAAACGGTCGATCGCGGGCGCGGTTCCGTAGGGGTCGTCCTCGATGCCCAAGGCCAGGATGCTGGCATGCACCTTGCGGAAACGGCGCGCCAACATCAACGCCTCGGGTTCACCGTCGGGCGTCTTGCGGCCCTTGCGCACATGCTGCTCGAAGCGCGGCCCCATGCGCGCCCAATCGAGTGCCACGCCCTTGGGGGTGTCCTCCATCCAGCCCAGGCGCTTGGCCGGCACATAGCCGAAAAACCGGGCGAACAGAGGCATCACCACATGCCAGCGCAAGTACATGCCCCGCCGTACCTCGGGCGCATAGTCGCGCCAGTAAGCATATTGGGCGCCGACCGTGAAGATGCGCCGTATTCGGTGCGCGGAGGCGGCGAGCCCGATTACGAAACCGCCAATCGAATTGGCGACGATATCGATCGGCTGAGTGGGGAAATGTTTCGCGACATGCTGCAGGACGCCTTCGAAATCGTGCATGCCCCAGTCTACCCAGTCGGCTTTCAGGCCGCGCAGCGAACCATGCCGCGATTCGCCGATGCCGCGATAGTCGTAGGTGATGACATCGTAGCCGTGCGCATGCAGGTAGGCCGCGCATGGAATGTAGAAGCGGCAGCGCACGGAGGTGGCTGGGTTGATGACGACAACCGGATGGGGCCGCTGCGGGTTGCAAGGCCGACTCCACATGAATCCGTGCAAAGCATAGCCATCCGCGGCACGAATACGGATTTGCCGCGGCATGGGCTGATTTTCGTCTGAAGAAAGCGGACGGGATTGCGGATCTTGATGAGTTTCCATAACGGCATGCGGGGTTGGCGATGGTGTTGATTAAATGCTTATTTGATCCCATGCTTCAAACGATATTTTCGCTAAATCGCATGCGCTATGGGAATGCCGTTTCAGCTTGTTCAATTGTCGTCCCTGGATTCGATCCGCGGTTTCGTGGCCGCGGGACGCCGCATGAGCATTACGCTTGCGGCGCAGGATCTGTGCCTGACGCAGTCTGCGGTCAGCCGGCAAATTCACGCCTTGGAAAAACTGTTGGGCGTGAAGCTTTTTGAGCGCAGCTACCGCGCAATCGCATTCACGCCTGAAGGCGAGCGCTTGTTCCGCTGCGCCGACAACGCGCTCCAGCAGTTGCAGGATGTGATGGGCGATCTGTGCGCAACGCACAGCATCCGGCCCGTTACGCTGACGGCCTCGATTGGCGTGACGGGATTGTGGCTGTTGCCAAGGTTGAGCCGCTTTCAAATGCTGCATCCCGGCGTCGATATCCGCGTGTCCGCCAACAACCGCTTATCGGATCTGCGCAATGAGGGCATCGATTTGGCGATCCGGTATGCCGCATCGTCCTCGGTTCCGCCTGGCGCCAAACGCTTGTTCGGGGAATCCTTGGCGCCGGTGGCGAGTCCCTCGCTCGGGATCGATGGATTACGCAATGAGCGGGAGTTCGCCAAGCTGACCTTGCTGGAGTTTGACGATTCGGATCATCCGTGGTTGCAGTGGCGGGATTGGCTGGGCGTCATGGGTTGGGGGGAAGCCAAACCACGCGCTTTCCTGCATTTCAACCAATACGATCTAGTGATTCACGCTGCGCTTGCCGGTCAAGGCGTGGCGCTCGGGCGCCGCGAGTTAATCAGCCCTTTGCTCGATGATGGGCGTCTGAGGGAAATTTCCGTCCCCCGCGATGCCGGCCAGGGCTCACACGCTTATTGGCTGATACAAGCCGAAGAGCGGGCCCGGCAGGATGTTTGCAATGTGGCCAAGTGGATAGAGCAGGAAGCGCGGGGCGTCTCGTTGCCTTCTTCAGCTTAGCGGCGCCAGTCCTCGGGCAGCAGCTCGGGCAATTCGGCGCAATCGGGCAAATGTTCGTACACCTGCTCGATGGTGTCGTAGCGAGTCAGCGCTGCGACGACACACGGTAAAGGTTCGGGCCAGATGCCGGGCAGGTCGGATTCGCCAGAGAGCGGCGTGAAAGCCAGGTGCTCGTTGGGCGGATCGAAACGCGCATCGATGCCGGGTTTGTTGCCGCGCGGATCGATCCGATACCAGCCGTAGTTGGCGAGAAAAACCGCATTCAACCCGTGCAGGCAGTAGGGCGGGCCGGAGTCGCCGGCGGAGAGCCGCTGGTAGCAAAGCCCGGCGGGAATCCCATTCGCGCGCAGCAGAGCCGCGAGAAGATGGCTCTTCGCGTAACAGTAACCGCTGCGGTGCGCGAGCACGTCCGAGGCGCGGCAGGTTACGGGGCCGCAACGATGGTCCCAGCTATGGTGGATTTCATCGCGCACATATTCGAAGCAACGCTGAGCGATGGTTTTATCGTCCGATGCCTCTGCGGCAAGCTGGCGCGCAAGAGCCTGGATCGTGGCGTGAGTGTGATCGATGTAAGGGCTTGCGGCGAGATAGGCGTTCATCTGAGCAGTGAATCATCCGTGCGGGAAATTTGTCGAAACACTTTTTCGGGGCGCCAAAACGAAACGGCGCGAAAAGGCGGCCTGTTAATATACGCAATTCACTGATTCAAAGTCATTTTCCAGATGTCCTCTCCTTTCCAGGATCGCATGAGCCCCGCGGAGCGCCGCGCCAGCGCTACGCTGGCGGGTATTTTCGCGCTGCGCATGCTTGGCTTGTTCTTGATCTTGCCGGTTTTCTCGGTCTTCGCGAAAACGCTGCCGGGAGGCGATAACCTGATGTGGGCGGGTATCGCATTGGGTGCTTTCGGCATGGTGCAGGCGATTTTTCAGGTGCCGTTCGGCATCGCCTCGGACCGTTTCGGGCGCAAACCCGTCATCGTCGTGGGCCTCATCATGTTCGCGGCCGGCTGCGCGCTGGCGGCCTGGGCGCCGAATATCGGCTGGATGATCGCCGCGCGCGCTTTGCAAGGCGCGGGCGCGATTTCAGCGGCGGTTTCCGCCCTGGCTGCTGATCTCACGCGCGAGCAGCACCGCACCAAGGCAATGGCGATGATCGGCTCGACGATCGGCCTCGTCTTTGCGGTTTCGCTCGTGCTTTCTCCGGCGCTTTATCGCTGGATCGGCATGCATGGCATGTTTCTGCTGACCGGCGCTTTGTCGCTGCTGGCAATTCCCGTCTTGCTGCGCGCGGTGCCGGCACCCGAACAGTTGCATGCCGCAATGCCGCGCGTGCCCTTGCAAAGCGTGCTGGCCGACGCCCAGCTCGCGCGCCATCATTTCGGCGTGTTCGCCGTGCATATGGTGCAGATGGGCATGTTCCTGATCGTGCCGCGCATCCTCGTCGAATCCGAACATCTGCCGCTGACCGAGCATTGGAAAATCTACCTGCCGGTCGTGCTGGCGAGTTTCGCCGTGATGGTGCCGGCGATCATCTATGCCGAACGCCAGCGCCAAATGCGCCGCGTTCTGCTCGGTGCGATTGCGCTGCTCGGCGCAACGCAGCTTGGCTTGCTCTTCGTGAAAGATGCGTTTTGGCCGATCGTCGCCTTGCTGTTTCTGTTTTTCTCGGCCTTCAACATGGTCGAGGCTTTGCTGCCCTCGCTCGTTTCGCGTATCGCGCCGCCGCAAGCGCGCGGCGCGGCGCTCGGCGTCTACAACACCTCGCAGTCGATTGGCGCGGCGCTCGGCGGCGCGGCGGGCGGCGCAATCGCGGTGCATTTCGGCATGCATGCGGTGTTCGGCTTTACGACTGTGCTGGCGGTGATCTGGTGGCTGTGGGCGCATGGGATGAAAAATCCGCCTTTGCTCGCCGAACGTGAAATCGCGATTGACCCGCATATCGAAGCCGCGGCCTTCCGCCGCGAGATGATGGCCCTGCCCGGCGTACGCGAAGCGATCGTAATGCCGGAGCGCGGCAGGGTGTATTTGAAGGTGAATATGGAGCGCTGGAACGAGGCCGCCCTTGCGGGCGTCGCAGGGGTGGTGAGGTTCTGAGCCGGGCGGGTATACTTCGCCGCTGAACTTCATTGCCCGGCCAGCGGCTCGGGCAATACGGTCCAACATGAATGATGTAACGCCGTTGCGTATCTTCGAACGGCGGCAAGCGCCCAATTGGGAGGAAGAGCCAGATGGCTTCTGTAAATAAGGTGATCCTCGTCGGCAACCTCGGCGCCGATCCAGAAACCCGCTACGCCCCGAGCGGCGACGCGATCTGCAATATCCGTATTGCGACCACTGACACCTGGCGCGACAAAGCTTCGGGCGATAAGAAAGAAGCAACCGAATGGCACCGCGTTGTTTTCTTCGGCAAGCTGGCTGAAATTGCGGGCCAGTATCTGAAAAAAGGTTCGCAGGTCTACGTGGAAGGCAGCTTGCGCACGCGCAAGTGGCAGGACAAGGAAGGCCGCGATCAGTACACGACCGAAATCCGCGCCGACCAGATGCAGATGCTCGGTTCGCGTCAAGGCATGGGCGGCGGTGACTACGCACGCGGCGGCAGTGGCGGCGGCTACGATCAAGGTGGCGATTTCGCGCCCGCCGCGCCGCGGCAGCAAAACAGCGGCGGCAACCGTGCTCCGCAAACGCGTCCGGCACCCGCACCGGCGCCTTCGGGCTTGAATGATTTCGACGACGATATTCCGTTCTGAAAGTTGCTCTGAGATTCATTAAACAAGAAGCCGGCGGCCATCAGCTTGCCGGCTTCTTTATTTGTTACTTAAGCCATCCAAGCGCTAACGTCTAGCCGCCGGTATCGCGCCCGCCGGCTGACTGACCTCTGCGTGGAGGCCCTCCGTCCGTGGGCCTGCCGCTACTACTACTAGGTCTACCGCCGCCAGCATTACCGCCGGGCGGGCGCCCGCCTCCCTCCGGCGGTCGCGCTTCAGGCCGAGTGTTGTTTTGCGGCGGCTGCGGGCGCGTCACTGGCGGGCGTGTTCCAGGGCCGGAGCCTGGAGGGCGTGCATTGCCGGGTGGCGGAGGCCGCATTCCTGGACCGGGGGGACGTCCGCCCGTTCCAGGAGGCCGTGATGATGGCGGCGGCGGTGGCGGCCGCCAGTTTGGCGGCCGGTGCGCGGGTCGGTAAATTGGCGGACGAAAACCTGCCCAGTAATTCCGTCTCGCGTACCAGGGGCGCCCGATGTAGAAGCTGCCCCAGTACGCGTTGAGGTTGAATGTGATCAGTGGAATGCCGAGCGCCGGGCCATGGGTGTAGATCGGAACGAAGCCCAACATGAAAGGGTAACTGATGAAATCCGCATGCACCCAACCGCGCGCGTTGGGTACGCTGACGTCACACCAAGTGAAGCCATTGAGGCAGCCATGCACCATCAAGGGCATGCCGCCGGGAAGCCAGGCAACCAGTGGATAGCCCGAAGCAGGGCCGGCGCGCATATTGACGTCCCGCGACGTGAATGCCTGCTGCGCAAACGCCATGACCGGCATTGCGAGCAAGGCGAACGCGCCTCGTTGTAACCATCGTTCAAGTTTCATAGAACCTCCGTGGGAAGTTGCTACTTTTATTTCGGCTGTGTGACGGTGGTTGATCTTCGATCGCGTGCAAGGGTCTGTCAAGACTGACGGACTGCGGCCTTGGCATCCGCGAGACGTGTTTGGTGGAACTGCACGGCCGTTAATGCGGTTTCAAATGAAAACTGGCCGCAATTAGCGGCCAGTGTTACAACATGCAGTGCAGCAGAGCGTGCTTTAGATAAGTCCCTGTGCCTGCATCGCATCGGCAACTTTAACGAAGCCCGCGATGTTCGCGCCATTCACATAATCGGTACGCCCATTCGACGTGCCGTGCTTAACGCAATTTGCATGGATGTCAAGCATGATGTGCTTCAGGCGTGTATCGACTTCCTCGCGCGACCAGGGCAGACGTTGCGCGTTTTGCGTCATTTCCAGGCCCGAGGTTGCGACGCCGCCGGCATTGCTGGCCTTGCCTGGTGCGTAAAGTACGCCAGCTTCGCGGAATACGTTGACCGCGCCGGGTGTCGAGGGCATGTTCGCGCCTTCGGCAACACACTTGACGCCGTTCTTGACCAGGATGCGTGCGTCGTCTTCGTCGAGTTCGTTTTGCGTTGCATTGGGCAGCGCGACATCGACCGGGATGTGCCAGGGTTTTTTGCCGGGCAGGAATTCGAGACTGAATTGGCGCGCATATTCTTCGATGCGGCCGTAACGGTGGTTCTTCAATTCCATTAGTGCGTCGAGCTTGACCGGGGTGAAGCCGGCCGGGTCATAGACCGTGCCGCTCGAATCCGATGCGGTGACGACCTTTGCGCCCATCGGCAAGAGACGTTCAATGGTGTATTGGGCGACGTTGCCGGAGCCTGAGACCGCGACGGTTTTGCCTTCGAAATCGGTGCCGATCGTCTTGAGCATTTGCTCTGTGAAATAGACGAGGCCATAGCCGGTCGCTTCCGGCCGAATCAAACTGCCGCCAAACGACAGGCCCTTGCCGGTGAACACGCAGGCCGCGTTATTGCTGAGCTTTTTCTGCATGCCGGCCATGAAGCCGACTTCACGTCCGCCGACGCCGATGTCGCCTGCTGGCACATCGGTGTCCGAGCCGAGGTGACGATACAGTTCGAGCATCAAGGCTTGGCAGAAACGCATGACTTCATTCGGGCTCTTGCCTTTCGGATCGAAATCCGAACCGCCCTTGGCGCCGCCCATGGGAAGCGTGGTCAACGCGTTTTTGAAGGTTTGCTCGAAAGCCAGGAACTTCAAAATCGAGAGATTGACCGACGGGTGAAAACGCATGCCGCCTTTATAGGGGCCGATCGCGGAACTGTGCTGAATACGGAATGCGCGGTTGACGTGCGCAGCGCCGTGATCGTCGATCCACGAAACGCGAAATTGAATCGCACGCTCCGGCTCTACCATGCGCTCAAGCAGCACCGCTTCGGCATAACGTGGATTGGCTTGAATGAAGGGCCAGATGCTTTCCATGACTTCGTGGACAGCCTGGATGAATTCCGGCTGGTTCGGATCACGCATGCGCACGTAATCCATGAAATCTTCTAGATTCCGATATTTCATTGCTATAACTTTCTATGCGATTAAAGATGAGCCACAGCCGTCCTGCGCTCGCGTTTGGCTGCCAATAATGCAGGCATTTGGGTCCGAACAGAATTGGAAAATTCTGGCGCCTTTTTGGATTTGATCCAAAACAAATAGCCAGTATTGGTGAACCAATCTATTTTACTCGCTTCCTTTATGCCGCGCATACGGCAATCGGCGACGGGGCCTGACTTGAAAATAAGCTATGTTTCCGCCGTGGGCGTTGCTTCAATTTTCAGCAGACCATCCGCTTTGAACATTTGTTTGATCCCGCGCACCGCCTGACGAATCCGGTGTTCGTTCTCGATCAGCGCGAAGCGCACATGGTCGTCGCCGTGATCGCCGAAACCAATGCCGGGCGAAATCGAGACCTTCGCTTTCTCAAGCAATTGCTTGGCGAATTCAAGTGAGCCGAGCTTGCGATAGGGTTCGGGAATCCGCGCCCAGATGTACATCGATGCCTTCGGCAATTCGACTTCCCAGCCGGCCTCCATCAAGCCTTTGTAGAGCACATCGCGGCGGCGCTGATAGGTCGCGGCGATCTCGCGCACGCATGTCTGATCGCCTTCGAGCGCGGCGATCGCGGCGACTTGCAACGGCGTGAAAGTGCCGTAATCGTGGTAGCTCTTGATACGCGCGAGCGCTGTGACCAAATCGGCGTTGCCGACCATGAAGCCAACCCGCCAGCCAGCCATGTTGTAGCTTTTGGAAAGCGTGAAGAACTCCACCGCAATATCCTTCGCACCCGGCACCTGCATGATCGACGGCGCCTTCCAGCCGTCGAACACGATGTCGGCATAGGCGAGATCGTGTACGACGAGGATGTCATGCTTCTTGGCGAGCGCGATCACGCGTTCAAAGAAATCAAGCTCAACGCATTGCGCGGTCGGATTCGAAGGGAAGCCGATCACGATCATCTTCGGTTTTGGGTAGGCGCCGCGGATTGCGCGTTCAAGCTCGGCGAAGAAGTCGACGCCCGGCACAATCGGTACCGAGCGGATATCGGCGCCCGCGATGACCGCGCCATAGATGTGGATCGGATAGCTCGGATCGGGGACCAGCACGGTGTCGCCGCGATCGAGCGTCGCAAGCATCAGGTGTGCGAGACCTTCCTTCGAACCGATTGTCACAATGGCTTCGGAATCCGGATCAATATCGATCGCGTAGCGGTTCTTGTACCAATGCGAAATTGCGCGGCGCAGGCGTGGAATGCCTTTGGAGGCGGAGTAGCCGTGCGTGTCGGGCCGCTGGGCGGCTTCGATCAATTTGGTGACGATATGCGGCGGCGTGGCCCCGTCGGGGTTGCCCATGCTCATATCGATGATGTCCTCGCCGCGGCGGCGAGCGGCAAGTTTAAGCTCGGCGGTAATGTTGAAGACGTAGGGCGGGAGACGATCGATGCGCGCAAAACGGCGCTTGCCTGCGGAAGCGGACATGAGGTGACCTTTTACGTAAGCGCCCGGAACCGTCCGAGCGACGTGGGCCGTGAATCGGCCCGGCGGCAATCTTACGTGAGCCGCGCTTGCGCTGCCAAGCTATCCGTATCATTAAGAGTTGCCGCGTTTGTGACACATTTTCTCTTTGGAGACGCGTTTGAAACACGATACCTTTCTAGGCGAAACGGCTGCACCACACTTTCTCGAACTGCCCGCCGATGTGCTGCAGGAGAAAGGTGTTCTGCGCCTGCTCGAAGCGCCTGACGTCGATGCGCATCAGCTCGTCCGGCAATTGCGCGAGGGTATTTATCCGCGCCCTTTCGTGCTCGATGACGGTAAGGTGCGCCGTCTGTATTTCTCGCTCGCACTCGTACAGAGCGAAATGCTGCTTGCCGATCCTTACGCGCTGCATGCGGCCTACACCCGTGAGATGATGGGTTTCATGCTGTTTGCGCCGCGTCCCAAACATATTGTGCTTGTCGGGCTGGGGGGTGGTTCGCTGGCGAAATTTTGCCAGCGGCATCTCGCGCGCAGTCGCATTACCGTGCTCGAAATCGATCCCGATGTCATCGCCTTTCGCAGCCAATTCGCGCTGCCACCTGATGATGAGCGCTTCCGCGTATTGTGCGCCGACGCGGTGGAATATTTTGCGCTGCGCACGGAGAGTGCGGATGTCGTATTGCTCGACGGTTACGATGAAAATGGGATCGTGGGGGCATTCTGCGATGAGCGCTTTTATTTGAATCTGCGTGCGCAATTAAAACCAAACGCTCTGCTCGTCTGCAATCTTGCACAGCGCGATACGGAAGGCAGTGTCCACCTTGATCTCTTGCGCGAAGTTTTCGCTGATCGCGTCGTCGTGCAAGATGTGCCCGGCGATGGCAATCGCATTGCTTTTGCGTTCAACGACCCGCCGTTCCCACCGGACATGGCGACGATAGACCGCGAGGCGCGCATGCTTTCGCAGCGAACAGGTCTTGATTTCGAAAGCATCGCCCGGCGCTTGGAAAAGAATCTACTGCGGCAGAAACGGCGGCGTTGAGCTGGCCTTGTAGGGTATTGTTGCCTGTTCATGGTGGCCCAGGGTGGGTACGCAAGCAATGCAGCACTTTGCCCGCAAGTGCATTGGTGCCGATATTCGGCAGCTGCAATCTCGTCGCTCTGAGGGTTACACGCCGAAACAAGCTGGAACTTTAGCGTCACACCTCTTTGGCGTGTCAGTGTTTGAATGGCGGCCGAGCGCTCACCGCGAGCGCGTTACCGACACAGGAGCTTGTCATGAAATCTCGTCTGCTCGCCCTTTCGTTCGCCGCACTTACTATTGGTATTGGTTTATCGGCGCAGACCGCATCGGCCGCCGATTCTGCCGACACAAGCGATGCACCGCATGCAATGCAGCAGCGCAGGTTCGATCCCGCAAAATTTAAAGCTTCGGTAGAGAAACGGCTTGATCGTTTGCATTCTCAGCTTAAGCTGACTGCCGACCAGGAGCCCGCATGGGCGAGCTATCGCAGTGACTCACTCGCACGTCTCGATTCCTTTGCTTCCAATCGTCCAGACTGGTCAGCCATGGAGGATGCTACTGCGGTGGCCCGACTCGAACAGATGTTGGCGCGTGTTCAGCAGCATGAAAAAATTCTGACGCAGCAGCTCGACAGTACGCGTAGCTTCTATGCCAAGCTGAATTCCGAACAGCAGAAGGTTTTCGATGCCGAGACACGTATGGAACCCCGTGGCAGGGGGCCGCATCGCGGCAGGCCAGCTGGTTCCGGCCCGCGTTAAAACGGCTTTAATCTGCTCTCCAACTTGCTAACCTAGCCTTCGGGGCCGGCGTCATCCCCCTTCGCCGCCCCGTTTTTTGATTTCAATGCGTCATGCGCGCGGCGCGTTCGCCATGACCACGAGTCAAGCGCAAATCCCGCCATTTATGGCGGGTCAGCGAGACAACTGTTACGGGCGCCCCAGGCGCCCCCGATTCGTGGCGAAGAAGTCCCAAGCTTCAGCTAGGGGTGATTCACTGTCTTCAAGACCTTGTTCCTCACAAGGCTGCCGGCAGAATTTATTGAGAACAACACTGTTCTGAGCTTCGCCGAGCATCTCAATCGTCGCCTCTTTTCCAACCGAATCGATTGTGAGCGTTCCGCTCAGGGTGGCTTGCAATCTGGATTCAGGCCGCGTTGGAAATCAATAGATCTGTCCGCTTTTTCGGGACGGCGTGCCATGGATGGCCGTCATATCGGTAACGCTGGTCAGCGTCAGCTCCTATTTGTAGCAGTGTCTAATGGGTGCCGAGCCCAGGGTCGGTCGACTCCGCGGGGAATGTGGCTGTGTTAAAGTAAAAAAATTCGGAAAAACGAAAAAATTCAATTCAAGCGTTTTCAAAAGGTAATGTGATGCGAATTGGACAATCGGCTTTGTTGGGCTTCATGGCCATCGGTCTTGTTCAAATGGCGTATGCCCAGCCGGTAGCTACCCCGCCGGGAAGCAATGTTCAGGAATCCGCACCGAACAGGCAAGGGGACGATCGCATGGTCGAGTTGATGCGTCAGGCGGAAGATAATCCGCGTGCCGCTTATGACCTCGGACTACGCTATTTTCGTGGCGACGGGGTTGAACAAAACAGTTATCAGGCCATTGTCTGGATGCGCAAGGCTGCCGAGCGCGGCAATCTGAACGCACAAAAAGCATTGGGCGGCTTCTATCTTTATGGACTTGAGGAAATGGGCTCTGATCCGCAAGAGGCGGCAAAATGGCTGCAACTGGCCGCCGCTCAAGGAGACGCCGAGTCAGCCAAGCTCCTCAAGGAAGCGCGCAGTGTGAAAGAAAGAGATCAGCAAGATTTCGAGCAGCGCCGCGCGATCTACAGCGGACAATGGGCGCAGGGCTTCCAATATTTCGGCCGCTGGAATAACAGTTTCTGGGTCTGGTAAGTTGCTCGGCCAGCGCAAAGCTGTCACGCTTATTCCCATGACATTCATCCAACTAATCTTCGAGAGAAAACATGACATTCATGAAGAAGCCTCTGATATTCGGAATTTTGACGCTTGCACTGGCCGGCTGCGGCGGTATGACGACCAGAGGCGGGGAAAACATGGGCGCTACCGGAGCCGCTGCTGGCGGCAGCAGCGTCGGCAGCGACCCCACGCTGGAACGCTGTTCGGCGTCGTTGGGAACCATCGCCATCGATGATGGCCGCAATGCCGACTGGTGGGGTCCGTTCGGGAGCGCCACCAAGATCACGACCATCGAGCCGTTGCTGCGACTGGCTGTGCAGCAATCGAACTGTTTTGTCATCACCTCGATCGGCAACCAGCGCACGGACGCACGGCTGTCGCGCATCACCGATCTCCAGCGTAATTCGGGTGAATATCGCGCCGGATCGAAGCAGCAAAAGGGACAGCGTGTGGCGGCCGACTACTATCTGGAGCCCGCAATCATCATCAATGATTCCCCCGTGGGCGGGGTGACGGGCGCGCTGGGTGGCCTGCTTGGCAACCGCGCCGTGGGCGCCGTTGCCGGCGGCTTTCAATCGAAATCCTCGGTCGTGACGCTGTCGCTGACCGATATTCGTTCCGCCGTCCAGATCGCCGCCGCCGAAGGTAGCGCCACGGCGACCAATTACGGCGCCGCGCTTGGCGCCTTTGGCGGTAGCGCGGCTGGCTCGCTGAAGGGCTTTTCCGCCACGCCCGAAGGCAAGGCCACGGTCGAAGCCTTCATCGACGCTTGGAACAAGATGGTCGTCGCGCTGCGCAGCTACAAGGCCCAGGATGTCGAAGGCGGCATGGGGCGGGGCGGTAAGTTGAAGGTCAACTAAGCTATCCCGGCCCCCTCGGGGGCCGCGTGAAAGCGGGTGGATTATTTACATGCTATTGTCATGCGACGCCAATAAGGGGACAATAGCCTTAGAAGCTGTTTCTCTCCTGTTCGGCTTCTAATTCACGAACCGTTAGTGAAGATGTTGTAACCGGCCGCGGAGTCTCTCCCTCCGCGGCCTTCTTATTTGGATGCCGCCGCGCGCTGCGCCAAGGTCTCCAAGAAGAGATCAGCTTTCTGATATCCGATCACGCGCAAGGTTTCGAGTTCTTTTCCCTGGGCATCGAAAAAAAGAATGCCGGGCGGCCCGAACAGGCCGAAGCGTTTGAACAAAGCCTTGTCTTCCGCATCGTTAGCCGTGACATCCGCTTGCAGCAGCAGTACGCCTTTAAGCGCATCCCGAACGCGTGGATCACTGAACGTGAAGCGCTCCATTTCCTTGCAGGAGAGGCACCAGTCGGCATAGAAATCCAGCATGACTGGACGGTCTTGAGCCAGTTTCCGATCGAGATCGGCAAGCGATTTGATCCGCTCGAAGGGTAGGCTCGTCGTCACTTCCGCCGCCGCGCTGTTATGCAGGAAAGATAGCGGTTGCAGCGGATCGCGTGCGCCGCCGAGCGCGCCGATCACAAGCCCGGCTCCGGCAATCAATGCAATGACGCCGATGCCCTTCCAAAAGCGCAACCAAGCCTGCGCATGTCGCGGAAGCGGATCGAGCGCACGCAGAAAAACAGCAGAAATAATCAGCAGCGCAGCCCAGGCGAGCATGCAGACGGCAACCGGCAGAACAGGCGTGACGAGCCAGATTGCAACGGCGAGCAATATGACGCCGAACGTTTTCTTGACCGACTCCATCCACGGCCCTGATTTAGGCAACAACTCGCGTGCCGCGCTTGCCGCCAGGATCAGCGGCAAACCCATCCCAAGGGCCATGACGAATAAGGCAACGCCACCAAGCACGGCGTCGCCTGTGCGCGCGATGTAAAGCAAAGCGCCCGCCAGGGGCGCGGCGACGCAAGGGCCGACGATTAGCGCGGACAGGACGCCCATGACCGTCACGCCGATGAATGAACCTCCGCGCTGCGTGTTGGCCGACCCGGAAAGCCGGCTCTGCAATGCAGTGGGTAATTGAAGTTCGTAGAAACCGAACATCGCGAGCGAGAGTACGACGAAGACTGCCGCGAAGGCGCTCAGCACCCATGCGTTTTGCAACGCGGCCGCAAGCAAAGAGCCCGACAAGCCTGCCGCGACACCCGCCAGCGCGTAGGTCACCGCCATCCCCATGACATACGCGCTGGCCAATGCAAAAGCGCGTCCGCGTGCAACGCGGTGGCCCTGCCCAATGATGATCCCAGAGAGAATCGGCAGCATCGGCAGCATGCAAGGCGTGAAAGCGAGCAGCAATCCCGCGCCAAAAAAGGTGGCCAAAATCGGTACAAGCTTGCCGCGGCTGAGCAGACTCGCTAACTGACTGCTTTCATCACGTGTGGATACGGCAGGCACTGCGGCAGCCGGCGCATCGTTCTGTTGAGCGCTGTCACCACTGAAACGGCTGAGGGCGCGCCCAATCAAGCTTTCGCCGCTGGATGTCGGGCTCAACTCACGCGTTGCGGGTGGGTAGCAAACGCCGATGTCGGAACAGCCTTGATAGCTGACGGCAAGTTTTGTATCGCTCGATACGCTGCCTGCGCTGAGCGGCAAAATGACGCGCAGTGCGTGACGATAGATCTCGACATCGCCGAAGGCGTCGTCGTGTTTGTGCTGGCCGTCCGGAATTTCAGCCTTGCCGAAACTGATGCCATCACTGCGCGAGGCGAAAGAGAAGCGATGTCGATAAAGGTAGTATCCGTCCGCGATGCGAAAGTCGACCGCGACATGTTTTTCATCGAGCGGACTTGCTGAAACCTGAAACGCTTGTTCCGGCTCCAACAGTTGTTTGGCCTGCACCAAGTGCGGACAGAAAAATAGAAAAACCCAGATCAAATACTTCATGCTCGGCTCAAATCAAAGTCCGTCAGGCAATGAGTTTTCGGGAGCGGCTTCAGACGCTATCCAGTTCAGATAAGCCTTTAAGCCTTCCGCAGGCTGGAGCGCCAGAATTTCCGGCAACTCATAGGGGTGTTCTGCGCAGATCAGCGTTTCCAATTCCGGATACGCTCGCGCCGAAGTTTTAAAGAGGACCGGAATTTCTTCCGCTTGTTCAATTTTCCCCTTCCATCGATACACTGATTTGCACGACGGGAGAATATTCACGCAAGCAGCCAAACGCTGTTCGATTGCCAATGCAGCGATCCGTTCCGCGTTGGCAAGGTCGGGCAAGTTACACAACAGGATCAGAACTTTGTCGGACATGGCGGTTCGCGTGGATTGCGCAGGCGTCAGAAAGTTTAAAGCCAATTCGCGCCGAACTGGATTCAGCTGCGTATTCAAGTAAAAAACCCCGCCTCGTGGCGGGGTTCGATGCGGTTTGGCTGCCTTAGCCTTTCAGGCAGTTGCGCATGAACTCCTTGCGTTCGCCGCCCTTAAGCTGCTTGGCACCCGCTTCTTTATTGCAGACCTTCATCTTTTCCTGTTGCGACATATTTTGTGCACTGGCGGGAGGCGTCTTTTTCAAGCAATCGCGCATGAATTGCTTGCGCTCATCGCCCTTAAGTTGTTTGTCGCCTGCCTCTTTATTACAGGCCGCCATTTTTTCCTGCTGCGCGGTCATGGCGTGAGCGGAGCACAAGGGCAGCGCAGCCGCGACAACAATCAGAGCAGACAATAGTTTCTTCATTCGGTTTTCTCCTCAATGAACAGTCGCCAAGCTGTGGCGAATGGAAACGGATACGCAAGTCACTTGGCGCTTGCGCTCGACTCATGCTCAAAGATTATTGCCGCGTTCCAGGGCTTCACGCTGACGATCGATAAACTCCTGTAGGGAATCTATGCCGCGTAGCTGAAGAATAGTATTGCGCACCGCCGCTTCAAGTAAAACAGCCAGATTGCGTCCGGCGGCAACGGGCAGCGTGATGCGCCGCACGGGGACATCGAGAATGCTTTGCATATCGTCTTCGAGAGGCAGACGCGGCATGGCCAAACCTTCGCCGCGCGTTTGCCGTTGCAGATGGACGACGAGCTTGAGTTTCATTTTCCGACGACAGGCTGTTTCGCCGAAGACTGTGCGTATATTGAGAATCCCGAGCCCGCGCACCTCAAGGAAATTGCGCAGCATTTCGGGGCTGTGCCCTTCGAGAACGCCAGGCGCGATGCGCGCGACCTCCACGACATCGTCGGCGACCAGACCGTGCCCGCGCGAAATCAATTCCAGCGCCAATTCCGATTTGCCCGCGCCGGAATCCCCGGTGATCAGCACACCCAGGCCGAGCACATCCATGAATACGCCGTGCAGCGAGGTTTTGAGTGCCAGCGAACGCGCGATATAGGCGCGCAAACGATCGATCACTCCCGCGGTTTCGAGCGGCGTTGTGAGTAGCGCGGTGCCGTTCGTTTTGATCACGGCGGGGATCGGGTCCATCAGCTCGCAACCGTCCGCGATAATGATTGCGGGAGGTTTGGAATGGGCGATGACCTCCAGTATGCGCTGGGCTTTCTCGC
Source organism: Betaproteobacteria bacterium (assembly GCA_009781175.1). Taxonomy (GTDB): domain Bacteria; phylum Pseudomonadota; class Gammaproteobacteria; order Burkholderiales; family Rhodocyclaceae; genus Niveibacterium. Next base: position 129,314 of record WQYQ01000006.1, on the reverse strand, counting down.
GCCCTTGGCGCTCAATCCACGCGCGCTCCGGGGCGCCGAGTACTTGCACGCGATTGGGATGGATGACGTTCAGGTGCCCGATCAATTCCGCTGGCCAGACGTTTTCATCGGGGACTTGCAGTTCGGCATCAAGGCTGCCGGCCAGATGCGTCAGTTGGAGGCGCTCGCGGTTGTCCTCGAAAAGACGCGCGACACTAGTTCGACGCATGCGAATCCCAATTGACGAAAAGGGCATGGGCTTCCGCGGCATCCGATGCGGCATTGAGCGCATCGCGGAACGCGCGGTCAGAGAACATTTGCGCCAGCTCGGACAGCAGGCGCAGATGGAATTCAGTCGCCGCTTCGGGCACCAGCAGCACGAACACCAGACCGACGGGCTTGCCGTCCGGCGCTTCGAACTGAACCGGCTGCTCCAGCCGGATAAAGGCTCCGACCGCCTCGCGCAGCCCCTTGATGCGTCCGTGAGGGATCGCAACGCCTTGTCCAAGGCCGGTGGAGCCTAGTTTCTCGCGCGCGAACAGCGAGTCGTAAACCACGCTACGGGCCAGGCCGTGGTTGTTTTCGAATAAAAGTCCGGCTTGCTCGAAAACACGTTTCTTACTGCTTGCGTCGAGATCGACGAGAACATTGGCCGGCAGCAGCAACGGAGCTATCAGGTTCATTCTGAGCGTTTAAGAACGCTGCGCGCTCAAGGCGCGCAGAACAAGGTTGGGTCACTCTCCAGGGCGCCGTCTGCAAAAGGCGGACGGCGCCCCACGGATCAGTCAAGTCTCAACGGACTGACGCTTCAGCGCATCGCGACCGTGATCGTAGGTCTTTTCTTTGTGCTTGACCACTTGTCGATCAAGTTTGTCGATCATCAGGTCGATCGCGGCGTACAGATCTGCTGATTCCGCTTCCACATAAATGTCTTTTCCGCGTACATGCACCGTGACTTCTGCCTTCTGGTTGAGCTTCTGCACTGAAAGAATCACTGTCGTATTGGTTACAAGGTCGAAGTGGCGGATTACGCGCTCAAGCTTCGACGTTACATAGTTGTGCAGTGCTTCGGTGACTTCAACATGGTGTCCGGTGATGTTGAGATTCATGATTACTCCTTTTAAATCATCTTGCGCTGGCTGACCGGCGGGATGTTGAGCGCCTCGCGATACTTTGCGATCGTTCTGCGCGCAACGACAATTCCCTGCTGGCCGAGAAGCTCGGCAATCCGGGCGTCGGAAAGCGGTTTTTTGCGATCCTCTGCCCCGACCAGTTGGCGAATAAGCGCTCGTATCGCCGTTGCTGAGCACGCCCCCCCGGACTCGGTGGCGACGTGGCTGCCGAAAAAATACTTCAGTTCGAGAATCCCTCTGGGTGTCGCCATGTATTTCTGGGTTGTGACCCTGGAAATTGTGGACTCATGCAGTTCCAATTGTTCCGCAATTTCCCGCAAGGTGAGCGGGCGCATTGCCACGTCCCCATAATCGAAGAACTGTCGCTGCCGGTCAACGATCGTCTGGGAAACTCTCAAAATCGTATCGAATCGCTGTTGAACGTTTTTAATCATCCAGCGCGCTTCTTGCAGTTGGCCTGCAAGCGAAGCGCCCGCTCCACGCTGTTGCTGGAGAATGCCAGCATACAACTGATTGATGCGAAGTTTCGGCATCGCATCTGGATTCAGCATAGCCGTCCATTGCCCGCGCACTTTGCGCACAATCACGTCCGGAACGATATAACGCACATCCAATGCGGCAAAACGCGAACATGGATGCGGGTCGAGCGCGCAAATGCGCTGGTGCGCCTCGCGCAGCATGTTGTCGCTACAGCCGAGCACGCGCTTGAGCCGCGCGAAATCGCGTGCGGCCAGAAGCTCCAGATACTTGCTGGCGATTGCGATGGCAAGTTCTTGAATCGAATCCTGCGGCCCCGCGCGAAGTTGCAGGACCAGACATTCGCTCGGCGAACGCGCGCCCACTCCTGTCGGATCGAGTTGCTGCAAGTGATTCAGGGCAATCTGCAACTCTTCAAGCTCGACCTCGGCTTCTTCCGGCAAGAGCGCGAGCAATTCTTCGAGCGGTTGCGTGAGGTAGCCATTCTCATCGAGTGCTTCGACTAGGAAGCGCACCAGCTCGCGGTCGCGGTCGGACAATAGAATCAGCGCGATTTGACTTTCGAGATGGTCGCGCAGGCTCGTTTCGGCGGCGCGGAACTCCTGGAAATCCGCATCGTCGTCATCGTCCCGCGGCGCGCCGCTTCCTCCGCCGCCCCATTCGCTCAGGCCGTCTTCGAAACCGCTGTCTGGGCGCTCGTCTGCCGCAGGCGCGGCTTCTTCGCCGTTATGCGCCTCCGGCGCGGAAGTCGGGACTGCGTCGGCCGTATGGCCCCAGCTTTCGGCGTTGTAATCGTTATCCTCCCGTTCGAGCAAGGGATTTTCCGACAGCATTTTTTCGATCTCAGTGTTGAGTTCCAAGGTCGATAGCTGGAGCAGTTTGATCGACTGCTGCAACTGCGGCGTAAGCGCGAGCTGTTGGGAAATACGGAGCTGGAGGGAGGGCTTCATAAGGTAAAGCGCTTAGCTGGATTGCAAAAGCGTGCAATAGAGAGTTTGCGCTCTGTGCTGCGGTACCGGACGGACAGAATTCGCAAAACAGCTCATATTCCGCCTCACAATCTGAAATGCTCGCCTAGATAGACTTGGCGCACCTGGTCGTTCTGCACGATTTCCTCCGGACGGCCGCTTGCCAACACCTCTCCCGCGTTGATGATGTAGGCGCGATCACAAATTCCAAGTGTCTCCCGTACATTGTGGTCGGTAATCAGCACGCCGATACCGCGGTTCTTCAAGAAGCGGATGATCTTCTGGATGTCGATCACCGCGATCGGGTCTACGCCGGCAAATGGTTCGTCGAGCAAGATCACATGCGGGTCTGTCGCCAGTGCGCGCGCGATCTCCACCCGGCGCCGTTCCCCGCCGGAGAGCGACATCGCGGTCGCGTCGCGCAGATGCGCAATACTCAACTCTTCGAGCAACTCGGCAAGCCGTGCCGCCTCTGTTGTTTTATCGAACTTTTGCAGTTCGAGTACAGCCAAAATGTTCTCGGCGACGGTCAATTTGCGGAAAACCGAGTTCTCTTGCGGCAAATATGACAAGCCGAGACGCGCCCGCTTATGGATCGGCAGGTGGGTAATGTCCTTTTCGTCCAGGACGATTTGACCGCCATCGGCGCGGATCAAGCCGACAATCATATAGAAGCAGGTTGTCTTGCCGGCGCCGTTCGGCCCCAGCAGTCCCACGACCTCACCGCTGCCGACCGCGAAGCCGACATCCCGCACAACAGTGCGCGCCTTATATTTTTTGCACAGCCCGGCGACTCTAAGCAGACTCATCGAAGGGTTCTTTCAATACCTGTCTTACAACTTCGGACGAAAACCCTCGTGTGCTCAGGAAACGGGCTTGGCGCGCCCATTCCTTGGCATCCTCGGGCGGCACTGCGAATTTTTTCGCCCACACCGCGCGCGCTCGCGCCGGCTCGTCCGTGCCCAGCTCCGCCGCGCACGCCGCTTGCGCGGCATCGGGCGCGATCCCGCGCTCGATCAGCTCATGCTCAAGCCGCTTACGGCCCAGGCGGGCGCCGCGACTGCGCACAAAGCTCTCCGCGAAACGGGCGTCCGACTGTAGGCCCAGTTCGTCCATCCGATCCAGGACCTGCTTGATTGCGTCCGCCTCACCATAGGCTGCAAGCTTTGTTTCGAGCTCGCTGCGGCTGTGTTCGCGCCGCGCCAGGTAGCGCAGGGCGCGCGCTTTGAGATCGTCGGACGGCATGCGTAAATTCGGTTTTCAGTGATTCAACGGATGGTCATTAAAACCATCCGTCCTACAACAACTCAGGCGGCCTCTGTTTCCGTGGCCGGCAGCTCTGGCAAACCCAAAGCTGCGCGGATTTTGTTTTCGATTTCCCGTGCCATTTCAGGATGCTCACGCAAATACTCGCGCGCATTGTCCTTGCCTTGGCCGATTTTCTCGCCGCCGTATGCATACCAGGCACCGCTTTTGTCGACCAATTTCTGCACGACGCCCAGGTCGATGATCTCGCCTTCGCGCGAGATTCCCTCGCCATACAGAATGTCGAAATGCGCTTCCTTGAACGGCGGGGAAACCTTGTTTTTGACGACTTTTACCTTGGTTTCGGAACCGATGACCTCATCGCCCTTCTTGATCGCGCCGGTGCGGCGGATATCCAGGCGGACCGAGGCGTAGAACTTGAGCGCGTTGCCGCCGGTCGTGGTTTCGGGGCTGCCGAACATCACGCCGATCTTCATGCGGATCTGGTTGATGAAGATCACCATCGTGTTCGTGCGCTTGATGTTGGCGGTCAGCTTACGCAGCGCTTGGCTCATCAGACGCGCCTGCAAACCGGGCAACTGGTCGCCCATTTCACCTTCGATTTCGGCTCTTGGCGTGAGCGCCGCGACCGAATCGATGACGAGAATATCGACACCGCCCGAACGCACGAGCATGTCGGCGATTTCGAGCGCCTGTTCGCCGGTATCGGGCTGGGAAATCAGCAGATCGTTAACATTGACGCCGAGTTTCTGCGCATACACCACATCGAGCGCATGCTCGGCATCGATGAAGGCCGCCGTGCCGCCCACTTTTTGCATCTCGGCGATCGCTTGCAGGGTCAAGGTCGTCTTGCCCGAGGATTCGGGGCCGTAGATTTCGATCACGCGGCCGCGCGGCAAGCCGCCGATGCCGAGCGCGATGTCCAGCCCGAGCGAGCCCGTTGACACCGCTTGAATGTCGGATTCCACCTCGCCATCGCCCATCCGCATGATGGAACCCTTGCCGAACTGCTTTTCAATTTGCGCCAGCGCAGCCTGTAATGCCTTGGCCTTGTTTTCGTCCATGGACTGTTCTCCTGTGATGCGTTCGATTATGGCATAGAGATTGCGTGGCTCCGCGTACTTGCAACCACCATCGATCACTGCGGTGGCGCAAATAAGTCATCGCTCAAGCTCAGCGCATCGAGCAGGCGGCGTACCGGTGTGGGCAAACCCAGCCCCGGCCAAGTCGCCGCATCGGCCCAATGCCAACGCGCTTCTTGCGCGCCCATCCCCGTTACAGCGCAGCGCAAGGGCTGAATCGTCAAACGGAAATGCGTGAAGGCATGGCGCAAAGGCGTCAGCGCTTCCAGCGCGCCACAGGGAGAAAGCCCCAGCGTCAAAATGAATGTTTCGGCATCGACGCCCTCGGGGATTTCGGGCAATGCATAAAGCCCGCCCCAAATGCCGGCGTCGGGGCGGCGTTCGAGCAGGATTTCGCCCTTTCTCCAGGCGAGCAGCATCCGCGTAGCGCGCTCGGGCACAACACGGCTTGGGCGTGGCGTGGGCAGCTCGGACTGGCGGTTTTGCTTCCGCGCCAAGCAGGTCGCCGCGACGGGACATTCGGTGCACGCGGGACGCGTGCGGGTGCACACCATTGCGCCCAGGTCCATGAGCGCCTGCGTATAGATTGCGACATCTTGTGCGGGCAATAAGGATTCGGCGAGCGACCACAGCCGTTGCTCAACCGCGCGCGCGCCGGGGAAGCCTTCGATTGCGAAATGGCGCGCCAGCACGCGCTTGACGTTGCCGTCCAGAATCGCGCTGCGGGCGCCAAAACAAAACGCCGCGATCGCCGCCGCCGTCGAACGCCCAATGCCGGGCAGTTCCGCAATCGCGGTGGCGGATTCGGGAAAACGTCCGCCGTGCTCGCTCATGACGCGCTGCGCGGCGCGATGCAAATTGCGCGCGCGTGCGTAATAGCCAAGGCCGCTCCACAGCGCGAGCACATCCGCCTGCGGCGCGGCGGCCAAGGCTGCAATGGTGGGGAAGCGCGCGAGAAAACGCTCGTAATACGGGATTGCGGTATCGACTTGCGTTTGTTGCAGCATGATCTCGGAGAGCCAGACGCGGTACGGGTCGCGCGTTCCCTGCCAGGGCAAAGCGTGACGTCCGTGACGCATCTGCCAGTCGATCAAAGCTTCGGCGAATTGGGACATCAATCAATAATTTCGACGGCAGGGCGCGATGGTGGTGCGGGCCGCGCCAAGCTGAGCCAAAGCAGAGCGAGGAAGGGCCAGAAACCCGCCATCACTTCCGTCGCCCCGTGGAAATTCAAGACATGGCCTTCGCGCGCCAATTTCGTTCCGGCTTCCCAATAGGGATTGTCCGGCGCTAAATTGACGAGCGCTGTCGCCGCCAGCAAAGCCAGACTCGCAATGCTGAGCCGCAGGGCCATCGGTAGCATCCAGCACAGCACAAGCAGCCCAACCCCCGCCGCGAGTCCGAACAGCCCACCTGGTGTGGCCCAGTGCCACGGCTGCGGTGGCGCAAGAAAAGCAGTGGTCGCCAGGGTTTTGACGCTTAAACCAAGCAGCAGGATCACGAGTGGGAGCCAAAGCCTGGGGCGGCGCATCGCATGCTGTGCAAACAAGCCGATCACTAAAGTGTTGGCCGCCGTTAGCAAGGTTTCGATATGCAGGAAATTGCCACCGCCAAGCTGAATCACGGGCACGCTGCGAAACACGGCATGCAAATCGCCATTGGCAAAAAGATAACTGCTGGGATTGAGGAGCGAGAACCACCACAGCGTGATCAACAAAATTGCTGAACTGCCACTGCGCCCTGGCAAAAAGAGGCGTTCGCGCCAGCGCGGCAAGATACCGCCGGGTTCGAAGATGCGTCCCCAACGCAAACCGCACGCGGCACCGATCAAGCTGCCGATGGAGTTGGTGGCCAGGTCGATATTTGAAGCCACACGCGTCGGCAAATAGTTCTGCGTCGTCTCGACCGCGAAGCTGAGCAGCGTGCCGGCCAGCCAGACGCCCAACAGGGTGCGTCCCGGTCTGAATTTTTGCCGCGCCCAGGTCGCCCAGGCGAAACCGATCGGGATGAAGCCAAGCACATTGAGCCAGATGTCGGTCCATGTGAAATAGCGCGGCCACGGCGCACTCAGGTAATCGAACGGCCCCACGCCTGTTGTCCGCCAGCCCGAAAATGGATAGAGGCAGGCAAACGCCGTCAGCAATGTGATGCTGATTGCGAAATCGCGCGGCAGATGCGATGGCGCGTGCGTCATCGCGCTTCCTTTGAGGGAGTGTGCAGACGTCTCGACAGGGAATAAAAAGGCCAGCGCATACGCACGAACTCCAAACGCGAAGCCGCATCATACCCGTGGGATGCGCCTCCTCCGATGTGCAGAAGGTCTAGTGAGGTCGCCACCTGGAGCGTCGGCGTCCACAGACCCCGATGCTTCCACAGGTGCGAAATCAAGGTTGCGGACGCTGCGGCCTCGCGGCGCGGCGGCGTGGCGGTCGTGCTACATGTTCTTGCACTACCACGATGCCATGTCCCGCGGCGGCATGATAGCCGGAAGGTCCGCTATGGCCGAGCAATGCGCTCGGTGTGGCGATGAACTGCGGCAGATAAGAGAAAACGAGCATAGCCGCGGCCGAAACGAGGAAGCCGACAAACTGCGGCGGCCAAATGCCCTCGGGCGCGACGACTTCGAGCGAAAGCCATGTCATGAGGCCGAGCACCATCGCGGCGATCGCGCCCTGTGTCGTCGCGCGTTTCCAATACACCCCGCAGGCGAGCGGAATGAACGCGGCGACGAAGGTGACCTTATAGGCGTTCTCAACCAGACCGTAGATCGAAAGCTTGGAATTGACGGCAATCGTGGTGACGACCGCGGTGAATACGAGCACAACGGCTTGCATGACGCGCAGGAACTGCTTGTCGGTCATGTTCGGTTTTGCCGCGCGCAGGATCGGGCGCACCAGGTTTTCCGAGAAGGTCACCGAGGGCGCGAGCAGCGTGGCCGAGGCGCAGCTTTTGATCGCCGAGAGCAGCGCGCCGAAGAACATAATCTGCGCGAACATCGGCGCTTTTTCGAGCACGAGCTTCGGCAGAATCAATTGCGAATCGGTATCGAGATACTTTGCAACCAGGTCCGGCGTAATCAGCGTGGCCGAGTAGGCGAGGAACATCGGGATGAAGGCGAAACAGAAATACAGCGAGCCGCCGAGCACCGAAGCGCGCACGGCGATTTTTTCGCTCGCCGAGGATTGCACGCGCTGGAACACGTCCTGCTGCGGGATTGAGCCGAGCATCATCGTCATCCAGGTGGCGACGAAAGGAATCACGCCGGCGACGCTCCACTCGGGCCAGAAATTGAACTTGCCGCTCGCCTGGGCGTGATTCATGACGACCGCGACGCCGCCGGCCTGGTCCGAAACTTCCCAGCCGATGTAGAGCAGACCGATCACGATCACGATCATCTGGATGAAGTCGGTGATCGCGACCGACCACATCCCGCCGAACAAGGTGTAAATCAGCACCGAGGCGGAACCGAGCCACATGCCGGTTTCCTGCGACACCGCGCCGTCCGAGAGCACGTTGAACACCAGGCCGAGCGCCTTAATCTGGGCCGCGACCCAGCCGAGGTAGGACATCACGATGCACAGCGTGGTGATGATCTCCACCGTGCGGCCGAAACGCTGGCGGTAGTAGTCGCCGATCGTCAGCAGATTCAGCCGGTAGAGCGGTTTGGCGAAGAACAGGCCGACGAGGATCAGGCACAGCGAAGAACCGAAGGGGTCGGCCACCACGCCGTGCAGACCTTCCTTGAGAAAAGTCGCCGGAATGCCGAGCACGGTTTCGGAACCGAACCAGGTCGCAAAAACCGTGGCCGTGACCACGTACATCGGCAACGAGCGGCCCGCGATCGCGTAATCCTTCGTGTTATGCACCCGCAGCGCGGCATACAGGCCGATCGCGATCGAGACCAGCCAATAGGCGATCACAAAGCTCAAAAGCATGATGGGGAAAACTCCGCAAAGCCCCATGTGCGCCGTAATCCAGCGCACAGTCCTAGCACGCGGCCCGCGGCATCGGCCGGGACCAGGGCCCGCACGCGTCTAAATGGCTTGCGGCCCCTTCTGCGGCGATCGGGCCGGATTATAGTGAATCGCACAAGAATTTATACTTTGTCGACTTCGCCTTGCCGTACTACGTGTACTGTCTGCGGCTCGTCTTCGCGTCTAAATTCTTGTGCGATTCACTATTTCGTCGTCCGGCTAAACCAGTCTTCGGTCACCACAACCGCCACAACTCGGCTCCTAACAGCGCGCCCGCGACTACGGCGGCTAGCCAAACGAGCCGGGTTAAACGTTGCAGGCGCAAATTCATCGTTTCGAGTTCTTCGCGCAGCGCGGGCTGCTGATTGTGCTGCGACAGGCTTTGGTGAATCAGCCGCGGCAACTGCGGCAGGCTGCCGGCCCAATTCGGAGCTTCTTCGGCAAGATGGCGCACCAGCGAACGCCAGCCGACCTGATCGTTCATCCAGCGTTCGAGGAAAGGTTTGGCGGTTTTCCAAAGGTCCAGTTCAGGGTCCAGCTCGCGCCCGAGCCCTTCGATATTGAGCAGCGTTTTCTGCAGGAGAACGAGCTGCGGCTGCACTTCCATCTGGAAGCGGCGCGCGGTCTGGAACAGGCGCAGCAGGGTTTTGCCGAAGGAAATATCCTTGATCGGCTTGTCGAAAATTGGCTCGCAGACCGCGCGGATCGCGCTTTCGAATTCATCCACGCGCGTGCCCGGCGGCACCCAGCCGGCTTCGACGTGCGCTTGCGCGACACGTTTGTAGTCGCGCCGGAAAAAGGCGAGGAAGTTCTGCGCCAAGTATTGTTTGTCGCGTTCCTCAAGCGTGCCCATGATGCCGAAGTCGAGCGCGATGTACTGCCCGCTCGGAGAAACGAAGATATTCCCCGGATGCATATCGGCATGAAAAAAGCCGTCGCGGAAAACCTGGGTGAAGAAAATTTCGACCCCCGCCTGCGACAGCTTCTTCAAATTTACGCCCTGCGCGCGCAAGCGTTCGATCTGCGACACCGGCGTGCCCTCCATGCGCTGCATGACCATGACGCTGGTGCTGCAATAGTCCCAATACACTTCGGGCACGCTGAGCAAGGGCGAGCCCTTGAAATTGCGCCGCAGTTGCGAGCAGTTGGCCGCCTCGCGCATCAAATCCAGCTCGTCGCGCAGGTATTTGGCGAATTCGCCGACGACTTCGCGCGGCTTGAGCCGGCGTCCGTCAATCCAGAGCTTTTCGATCAGCACCGCGCCGGCTTCGAGCAGGGCCAGATCGTGATCGATCACGCGCTCGATGCCCGGCCGCAGCACTTTGACCGCGACCGGCGTGCCGTCGTGCAGTTCGGCGAAGTGCACCTGGGCGACCGAGGCCGAAGCCTCCGGCGTGCGATTGAAATTGCGGAACAGAACATCGACCGATTGCCCGTGCTCGGCTTCGATGCGCGCCAGAGCCTGTTCGGTTGGAAACGGGGGCACCCGGTCTTGCAGGCGCGCCAGTTCGTCGGCGATGTCGGGCGGGATCAAATCGCGGCGCGTCGACAACACCTGGCCAAATTTAACGAAGATCGGCCCGAGCGATTCGAGCGCTTCGCGCAGACGTTGCGCGCGCGGTTTTGCGAAACGGCGGTGCGGCACGATGCGGCGCAGAATTTCACCGATCCGCGTGGTTGAGGAAGCGCCATCGAGAATCATCTGATCCAGCCCGAAACGCAGGCTGACAATGGCGATTTTGGCGAGACGGAACAGACGCACGGCGGAAAATGAGCAAGCAGGGAAATAAGGACTGTACCTGTAAAGCCGCGCCTTACAAAGCCAAGCCGTCCGCCGCGTTATACTCTCGCAACTTATAAGCGGCGCATTCCGCGCCGAATGGATATCGCCAGACATGAGCCGCGCAGCAAAATCGCGTCAGCAATCGAATAAAAAACGCTCCAGCCGGGGCAATACCTTCATCGGTATTTTCGTCGGTCTGGTCATCGGCGTGTTGATCGCCGCGGCGCTCGCCTGGTATTTCTCGCGGCCCTACGAATTCCAGCAAAAAGGCGTCAATGCCCCGCCAAGCGGCGCGAATGGGAAACCGATCGCGCTGCCGGGCAAGCCGGGTGACAAACCCGTCGAGCGCCCGGAAGGATTGCCGCCGGTCGCGACGGCGCCTTCGCCTTCCGCGAATAGCGCAAGTGCGCCAGCAGGGGGAGGCGAGAAGCGCTTCGATTTTTACGACATTCTGCAAAGAGGCGAGCAAGCCACCCTGCCGCCTCCGGTTAAAAGCCAGTCGGAACCCAAAGCGGTCGGCGACAAACTTTATCTCCAGTTGGGCGCTTTTGCCGACCCCTCCGAAGCCGACAACTTGAAAGCGCGTCTGGCCTTGACCGGCACGGAAGCCTCGGTTCAGCGTGTCGAGACTGCCGATAAGGGCACGCTGTACCGGGTTCGGGTTGGCCCTTACGCCAAACCGGAAGAGATGAGTTCAGCGCGTGCGCAACTTGCCGCGGTCGGAATCGAATCGACCGTGATAAAAATCAGGAACAAAGACGCCACGGCTAGCGCCTCGGCCCCCCGTTGATCCCGAAGGAGTTTTTTGATGATGAATCGCCGCAGTGTTTTTTCCACTCTGTTTGGAGTATTGCTCGCCGTGAGCGGCTTGAATGTTGCCCACGCTCAAGGCGCTCCGGTTGCCGGCAAGGATTATCTGATGGTGAAAACGCCGCAGCCCACGGACAGCAGCGGCAAAATCGAAGTTCTCGAATTTTTCTCCTACGCTTGCCCGCATTGCTACGACTTCGAACCCTATCTGGAAAGCTGGGCAAAAACCTTGCCCAAGGATGTCGTCTTCAGACGCATCCCGGTTTCTTTTGGCCGCGAAGCCTGGGCGGCGCTTGGCCGGATCTACTACGCGCTGGATGTGCTCGGCGTGGCCGAAAAAAAGAGTTTTGCGGTTTTCAACGCAGTGCAGAAGGAGCGTGTTGATTTGTTGAATGAAACGGCGCGCAATGCCTGGATGAAGGCCAACGGCGTCGATCCGGTGAAGTTTTCCGAAGCCTTCAACTCCTTCACCGTGCAGACCCACATGGGGCAGGCCACGCGCAGCGCCGGCTTGTACGATATTCAGGGCGTCCCGACCTTGATTATCAACGGCAGATACTCGACCAGCCCGTCGCTGACGCAATCCTTCGAGGGCGCTCTTTCGGTCACCAACCAATTGATCGAACGAGTCCGCGCCGAGCGCGCCTCCAAGAAGTGATTCCATTTCTATATCAATCGATTACTTTGTCGGCTTCGCTTGCCGTGCTACAGCACTGTCTGCGCTTTGCCTTCGCGTACTCGATTGATCTAGAAACGGAATGAGCGCCAATATGCCGGCGGGTAAGCGTCTGCGCGTTTTCCTGACCGGCGCTTCGAGCGGTATCGGTGAAGCGCTCGCGCGCTACTATGCCGGCGAGGGGGCTGTGCTTGGTCTCGTTGCGCGCAACGCGGAAAAGCTTGCGGCTTTGAGTGCAAGCCTGCCCGGCGAAGGCCACATGGCGCTGGACGCGGATGTCGCCGATCTGGCGGCGATGAAATCCGTCGCCGCGCGCTTTATGACGGTGCATGGCCTGCCCGATATCGTCATCGCCAATGCCGGCATCTCGGTTGGCGTTCTGACTCAGCACGCGGAGGATTTCGAGGTGTTCGACAAAGTGCTGCGCACGAATGTGCTGGGCCTTTTCGCAAGCTTCCACCCTTTCGTCGAAGCGATGAAAGCGCGCGGTTCGGGCAAGCTTGTCGGCATCGCCTCGGTGGCTGGCGTACGCGGACTGCCCGGCGGCAGCGCCTACAGCGCTTCGAAAGCGGCAGCGCTGCGTTACCTCGAAGCGCTGCGCGTCGAGTTGCGTTCCGCGGGCGTCGAGGTCATCACCATCGCGCCAGGCTATATCCGCACGCCGCTGACGGCGGTCAATCCCTACAAAATGCCCTTCATCCTTGCAGCCGATGAAGCCGCACGCCGCTTTGCGCGCGCCATCGCGCGCGGCACGAGCTACACCGTCATTCCGTGGCAGATGGGTATCGTCGCCCGTGTGCTCGGACTGCTGCCCAATTGGATTTTCGACCGGGTATTCGCCAAGGCCAAACACAAGCCACGGCAACTGCCGACCTAGACACGGTAACCCATCCGCTTTACGGAGGATTTATGCAAACAGTTTCAGGCTTTTCAAGCAAGGCGATCGCCCTTTTGCTGCTTGGTTATGCGTGCGCAGCCAGCGCGGCATCGGTCATGGAGCCCGGCGGCTGGGAAATTCGCACGAAGATCACCGCGCAAGACCTTAAAAAAGGGGAAACGAAAACGCTCAACGAATCGACGATCAAAAACTGTTTCTCGCCAGAGTTTTTAAGCAAGGATCCGTTTTTGACGCCTGGAATCGATCAAGCCAAGCTGGCGGAAAAGGGCGCGACCTGCTCAATATCCGATGCCAAGCGCCAGGGAAATACCGCATCGTGGAGCCTGGATTGCGCGTTCCCCAACGGCGCGAAAGCCAAAATGTCGATCAAGAACACCGCTTCCAAGCATGAGTTTGTATCGGATGTGACGCAGCAGATCACCAAGAATGGCAATACCCTCCCGGTTCATATCGTGAGTACGTCGAAATTCATCGGTGCGTGCACCGCGGACATGAAGAAGTTTTAATTTTTCGGGACCGCGCGTAAATCCGGCGCGGCATGCGGGATTTGCGCGCACTTACAGTAGCGCATCGATTGCCTGCAAAGCCTCGCGTGCGCCGAGCGATAGATTTATTCGCGCATTGCCGGCGTGCGCTGCATCGGGGTTGATCCGCATCAGATCACCGCCCGCGGCATGGGCCAGATGGCGCACCGTCGGAATCCGCGTTCCCGCGCCAAGTTCGAGCACAACCAGGTGTTCGACCTGCTCGCGCCACAGTGCAAGCCGCCTTTGCTGGGCGCCGCTGCGCTGGGCGAGCCAGTACCAGTCGTCGAACATCAAGACATTCGGCCGCGCCAGGCCGCCGCAATACGGGCAGGCCGGCATGGGGCCGATCAAGCGGCAACGCTCGGTATCAACCTGTGGAATGAAATCCTGCGCGGGCCAGATTGCTCTATTGCAGGGTTCGATACATTGCAGCCAATGCAAACTGCCGTGACATTCGGCGATTTGCTCCTCCGCAAAACCGGCGCGCTGGAATTGGCCATCGACATTGCTGGTAAACACAAAGGAGCCGTGCTGCATCTTTTGCGCCCAACGCCGCAAAATCGCAAAGCCTACGTGCGGTTGTGTCGCACGGTATAACGCGAGCCGATGCCCATAGAAACCCCAGGCCAGTTCGGGATCGTCGCGAAATGCGGAGGGGTTGGCGATCGCTTCGAAGCGCATGTCTGCCGCGCCCAATGCAGGATAGGCATGCCAGAAACCTTGCGCGCCGCGGAAATCGGGCAAACCGGAATCGATGCCCATGCCCGCCCCGGCGCAGATCAGCAAGCCGTCGGCGGCTTCGATCAGCGCCGCGGCATGCGCGAGCGTTGCGTCATGGTTCATGCGTTCAGCCCTTTCCCGATATAATGCGGCCCTTTCCGAGGAGCGCTGCGAGAGGTTCGTCTCCCAGGCTCGGATTGCGTAATAGCCTACCCGGTTTTTACGCCCAGAACGGCGCTCACTGTCCAACCCATGCCGGGCATGGCGCGACGGTGAGAACAACGGAACAGCTTCCGCACCGCCCCCTTCCCGGCCACATCGTTCAAGGAGTTTTTATGAACACAGTGGCTGATTCCAAAGATTATGTCATCGCGGATTTGTCGCTCGCCGACTGGGGCCGCAAGGAAATCCGCATCGCCGAGACCGAAATGCCCGGCCTCATGGCGATTCGCGAGGAGTATGCGGCGACCAAGCCTCTGCGCGGCGCGCGCATCACCGGCTCGCTGCATATGACGATCCAGACGGCGGTGCTGATCGAAACGCTGACCGCGCTCGGCGCTGAAGTCCGCTGGGCTTCGTGCAACATTTTTTCGACCCAGGACCATGCGGCGGCGGCGATCGCGGCGGCCGGCGTTCCGGTCTTCGCGGTTAAGGGCGAAACGCTCAAGGAATATTGGGACTACACGCACCGGATCTTCGAATGGCGCGACGGCGGCTATTCGAACATGATTCTCGACGACGGCGGCGATGCGACGCTGCTGCTGCACTTGGGCGCGCGCGCCGAAAAAGACCTTGCCGTTCTCGCCAAGCCTTCAAGCGAAGAAGAAACGGTTCTCTTCGCGGCCATCAAAGCCAAACTTGCAGCCGATCCGGCTTGGTACTCGACGCGACTTGCCCGGATCAAGGGCGTCACCGAGGAAACCACGACCGGCGTGCACCGGCTCTACCAGATGCACCAGCGCGGCGAACTCAAATTCCCGGCCATCAATGTCAACGATTCGGTCACCAAATCGAAATTCGACAACCTCTATGGCTGCCGCGAATCGCTCGTCGACGGCATCAAGCGCGCGACCGATGTGATGGTCGCCGGCAAGATCGCGCTCGTGTGCGGCTATGGCGACGTCGGCAAAGGCAGCGCGCAGGCGCTGCGCGCGCTTTCGGCGCAGGTATGGGTCACGGAAATCGACCCGATTTGCGCCTTGCAGGCCGCGATGGAAGGCTACCGCGTCGTCACGATGGATTATGCCGCCGACAAGGCCGATATCTTCGTGACCTGCACGGGCAATTACCATGTCATCACGCACGATCACATGGCGAAGATGAAAGACCAGGCGATCGTCTGCAACATCGGCCATTTCGACAACGAGATCGACGTCGCCTCGATCGAAAAATACGAATGGGATGAGATCAAGCCGCAGGTCGACCATGTGATCTTCCCGGACGGCAAGCGCATCATCCTGCTGGCCAAGGGCCGCCTGGTTAATCTCGGCTGCGCAACCGGCCACCCCAGCTATGTCATGAGTTCGTCGTTCGCGAATCAGACGATCGCGCAGATCGAGTTGTTCACACAGACCGATAAATATCCGGTCGGCGTCTACACGCTGCCGAAGCATCTCGACGAAAAAGTCGCGCGTCTGCAATTGAAAAAACTCAATGCGCAATTGACGGTGCTGCGCCCCGAACAGGCCGCCTATATTGGCGTGCCGGTCGAAGGGCCTTACAAAGCCGAGCATTACCGTTATTGATGATGTCGATGAACTCGTTCCACGCGCGTAGCGGCAAACCGCGCGCGCAGCCTGCGCAACGCCCGTCACGCGCTGCGCAGGCTGGCGCGCGCGCGGACCAGTTGCTCGTCGAACGGGGCCTCGCGCCTTCGCGCACCGCCGCGCAGCGTTTGATCGCCGCGGCGCGCGTGCAATGGCGCACGGTGCACGGCGATCGCCTGATCGAAAAACCCGCCGAGCTGTTGCCCGATGGCGCGGAGTTGATCGTCGCAGAAGATGCGGATGACCGCTTCGTCTCGCGCGGCGGCCTTAAGCTTGCAGGCGCGCTCGCGGCAACGCAACTCGATGTGCGCGGGCGCTGCTGTCTCGATCTCGGCCAAAGCACGGGCGGGTTCACGGACTGTCTGCTCCAGGCTGGCGTGGCAAAGGTTATCGGCATCGAAGTGGGGCATGGCCAGTTGCATGCGCGGCTTGCCGGCGACCCGCGCGTCGTCACATTTGAAGGCGTCAATGCGCGCGCGCTCACCGCGCGCGATCTGGGCGAGCATTGGCCCGAAGGCGGCTTCGATCTCGTCACGGGCGATTTGAGTTTCATTTCGCTGACGCTGATCCTGCCCGCCGCCGCGGCCCTGATGAAAGCGGAGGCCGATCTGCTCATGCTCGTTAAACCGCAGTTCGAAGTCGGTCCGCAGGGTTTGGCGAAGGGCGGCATCGTGCGCGACACATCGCTCTACGCCGACGTGGAAACAAAAATCCGCGCCGCCTGCGCGGCGAACGGATTACAGGTTCAAGGCTGGTTCCACTCGCCGATCACCGGCGCGGACGGCAATCATGAATTCTTCATCCATGCGCGCCGCGCGCTGGACGCCAGGGAGACAACCTATAAATGAGCAAGTCCACCTTCAGCATCGAATTTTTCCCGCCCGCCACAACCGAAGGCGTCGAGAAACTTCGCCTCGCGCGCGCGCAGCTCGCGCAACTCAAACCGGCTTTTTTCTCGGTCACTTACGGCGCGGGCGGATCGACACGCGACCGCACGCTCGAAATCGTGCGCGAAATCCAGAGCGAAGGATTGAATGCCGCGCCGCATCTTTCCTGCATCGGAGCCACCCAGAAAAGCATCCGCGAGCACATCGCCGAATTCCGCGAACTCGGCATCCGGCGCATCGTCGCGCTGCGCGGCGACTTGCCTTCAGGCATGGCCGATCCCGGCGAATTTCGTTACGCCAACGAACTGGTGAGCTTCATCCGCGCGGAAAGCGGCGACGCCTTCCATATCGAAGTCGCCGCCTATCCCGAGTTTCATCCGCAGGCGCGCTCCGCCGAGGCTGATATCGGCGCTTTCATCAGGAAAATGCAGGCCGGCGCGAATTCCGCGATCACGCAATATTTCTACAATGCCGACGCCTATTTTCAATTCGTCGACACGGTCCGCGCCAAAGGCGTCAGCGCGCCTATCGTGCCCGGCATCATGCCGATTGCATCGTTCAGCAGGTTGGCGCGCTTCTCCGATGCTTGCGGCGCGGAGATCCCGCAATGGATGCGCCGCCGCTTCGAAGCCTTCGGCGACGATGCGGCCAGCATCCGGGCGCTTGGGCTCGATGTCGTGACCGCGCTGTGCGAACGCCTGCTCGCCGGCGGCGCGCCGGGCCTGCATTTCTATACCCTGAATCAGGCTGGCTTGACGACGGAGATTTGGCGGCGGCTCGGGCTGTCCAAACGTGACGCGTGAGCACGAGTCGAGCGCAAGCCCCGCCATTCAACTACCTCGAACAAGGGCATCGAGCAAGCGGGCCGGAGCGGCGGCGGGGCAAGGTCTAGCACTTGCTGTCAGCATTTTTTGCAGATGGCCATGCAGGCGGCCGGATTTCTTGTGGTTTGAGCAATGTAGGCATCTGATTATTATCAGATTCTGTTTGCATGGCCTGAAATTTGCTAAACAAATTCCCGCTTACGTTTTTAAATAATCAGGGTGGGGACATGTATAAACAGCCATTCGCAATCAAGCCGATGATTTTGTCCATCGGCATCGGTATTGTGGGCCTTGCTTCTTCATTCACGGCGCACGCCGCGCCAGTGACCTATGGCAACTACACCTTGGATGCCGAATACATCGTCGGCGCAAGTACTGGCCCAAAGCAGGACGGGATGAGCGATTCCAACGCATCGATCTCTGGTTACGGGGACGGCGCTGATTATTCCTTGTCCACCTCTGGCCAGGATAATGTTTTCTTCCATACCTATGGCTACGACCTTGGTTCCAGTAGCAGTTTCGGGGCGCGGACTTCCGGGAATGGCAGCTTCTTTGCCAGCACATCGATGACTTACAGCGCCTCGTACACCAATACGAGCGATGTGGCGCAGGATTTCATTTTCACCTTTGGCGTGCAGGAGGGAGAGCTGTACGTTAACGGGGTCGGCGCCGGCTTTGCCGAACTGGTGCTGAGTATCCGTATCAATGGCGTCGAGGTTGCCCGCGACCAGACGAGCTTGACTCAGGACGCCCTGGGTGCGCGTAGCTGTGCCAGCAATGATCTGGGACTGCTTGGTGATTACATGGGATGTGCGGACGATGGCGGCAACGTCTTTGCGGCCGGCCGCAACTTCACGCTCGACCTGGGTCTGATCGACGCTGGCGAGAGCTTTACGCTCGATTACGAGATTGTTTCAACGGCCTATGGCGACCTGACGGCGGAAACAGACTGTGGGGGAGCGCCAGGAGATCTACCCAATCAGAATCCGATCAGGGTCGGGGATGCGTTCCAGGCCGTAGGAGGGGGAAATGTTGTGGGTGGCCTGGGCTGTTCGGGCGGGGCTGGCGCCCGTTCCGGAGATCCGCTCAATCCGGGTTGGACGCCGGCCGGCTTCAACGGCCACTTTAGAAATAGCGACGTACCCGAACCGTCCAGCATTGCCCTGTTTGGCCTGGCTTTCGCCGGCCTCGCGGCAATCGGCCGGCGCCGCCAGCGCGGCCGCGTGTGATGCCGGCCAGCCGGGGGTAAGCGCCTCCAGGTGAGTCAGGCGAACTCAAAACCCCGCTTCGGCGGGGTTTTTTCGTGGGATTTCAGCGCATCGATACTGTTCGATGTTGCGCCGGGGTTGATCACAGGGCAATCGCATGAGTGCTGTTGTCGTGACTGCAACCCCTCCCCGGCCCTCCCCTACGCTGCGCGTAAGGGAGGGAGATAACCTGAGGTGCGTGCAGGTTGCCGGTTTTGCTCCCTCCCTTTCGGGCGAAGCTCGAAGGGGAGGGTTGGGGGAGGGGTGGTTTTTCAGGGTGTCGGCATTCATGCGATTGTCCTGGGGTTGATCAGACGACGAGCGGCGCTTCGTCCATTGCGGCGACTTGTTCGCGCAGTTCGAGCACGCGCTCTTCCCAATAGCGCTGGGTGTTGAACCACGGGAAAGCGGCCGGAAACGCCGGGTCGTTCCAGCGCCGCGCGATCCAGGCGCTGTAGTGGATCAAACGCAGCGTGCGCAGGGCTTCGATGAGATGCAGCTCGCGCGGATCGAACTTCGCGAAATCCTCATAGCCCGTGAGCACGTCGATGAGCTGGCGCTGTTGCGCGTCCCGCTCGCCCGAAAGCAGCATCCAGAGATCCTGCACCGCCGGGCCGCTGCGGCAGTCGTCGAGGTCGACGAAGTGCGGGCCGTCCGGGCTCCAGAGAATATTACCGGGGTGGCAATCGCCATGCAGGCGGATGCTGCGCACATCGCCGGCGCGCTCGAAAGCGCGCCGCACACCATCGAGCGCCATGTCGACAATGGCGCGCCAGGGCGTCAGCAATTCGGGCGGCAGAAAATCGTTGGCGAGCAGATATTCACGCGGCTCTTCGCCGAAGCTGGCGATGTCGAGCGCGGGCCGATATTCGAAAAGGCGCGTTGCACCGACAGCATGAATGCGCCCGAGGAAGCGGCCGATCCATTCGAGCACCTTGCTGTCGTCAAGCTCGGGCGCGCGTCCGCCGCGGCGCGGATAGACGGCGAAACGGAAGCCGCCGAATTCATGCAGCGTTTCACCATTGAGCACAAGCGGCGCGCAGACGGGGATTTCGTGCCCCGCGAGTTCGCAAGCGAAGGCGTGCTCCTCGCGGATCGCGGCATCGCTCCAGCGCGCGGGGCGGTAGAACTTCGCGACGAGCGGCGCGTCCTCTTCGATCCAGATTTGATAGACGCGGTTTTCGTAGCTGTTGAGCGCGAGAAAGCGGCCATCCGGACGCAGACCGAGCGATTCGAGCGCGCCGAGCACGCAATTGGGATCGAGAGTGGCGTAAGGCTGGCTAGGTTCGGCGTGCTCGGACATGAAGCTTGCGCAAGAGGAGGAAGGCGGCGACTTTAGCATGCCGTGATGGGGAGGGGCCAAAGCCGGGTTTGAGGGATGATCGGTCGGCATCCTTGTCGCTGCGCAGTCACGTGGGCTTCATGATGTTCAGCCTAACCTACCGTGCTCTACGCATTAATCCAAACCGAGAAGGCGCTTAGCTCCGTCATACATCAACTTTCTACCTTCGGGCGATCCACCCACTTTCTTGATAATTTGCACAATTCTATTTTTTGCAAGATTTGCCCACATCCCCTTTGTGTACTGCGTAGCATTCGCCTTTATGGTTTCGAAATCTCTTTTAATTTCATCAAGTAATCCCTTCGTGATTTTGTGCTCTTCACTAAGTTTGACGAACTCGGCGTATAGGGTGTCAAACTTCTCATTGATTCTATTTAACTCCTCCACAGAAACCAAATCACTTGGATTATGTATGTGCTCTTGAATATGCTGATCGAACTGGCGCTTCAGTTCATCAAGATCTTTATAGACAGGGAATCTTGTGCATAGATCTAACCTGATGTTTTCACACCAATTAATGATTCTGTTTATGCATGAATCAAATGACTCAAACCGATTCACCTCTACTTTCTTGTAGTCGCCTGGGCTTTCAATCGTAGCCGGAACTTTGACATCCTTGGAAAGGGCTACTATTGCAGCAATACCTTCTGATTTCGAAACTTCAGTTATGTGAAAATAGTAATCGTTGTTGTGGATAAATCTGATCTTCGCCAAAATTCTATCGGCATTCGGAAATTCAACCATGAAATCATCGACAGAGAATATTTTGTTATCCAAAGCCTCGTATATTGACTTCATTATCGATGCTTTTAGCTGACTCATAACTATTCCTTTTTATGCCCATCCAACTAGAGGTAGGGCTGTAGGGGGGACTGAACGTCGTGAAGCCCAACGCCACATTTACAGCCAGCGGACCAGCCCGATCAAGGCCCCAGCCCCCAGCACCCAGAGCGGGTTGAATTTGGCGCGCCAATAAACAAGGGCGGCGACCGCCGCGAGCGCCACGCCGTGCCAGCTTTTCGCCGCTGCGCCCGTAAGCAGCCAACCGCTGCCGAGCACGAGCCCGATCGTGACGGGCGCGAGGCCGCGCTGGATGATGGCCCGCCACGGCGAGCCTTTGAGGCGCTCCCAGATGTGGCCGACGGTCCAGGCCAGAAGCGAGGAGGGCGCGCAGATTCCGAGCGTTGCGACGAGCGCGCCGGGGATGCCGGCAAGCTGCCAGCCGATCAGCGTGACGATCAAGACATTCGGACCCGGCGCGGCCGAGGCGATGGCGAACAGCGCGGCGAATTCGGGTCCGCTCAGCCAGTGTCGCAGTTCGACGGTCTGACGGTGCAGCTCGGGCACGATGGCGTTCGCGCCGCCGACGGCCATCAAGGAAAGCACGAGCGTACCGAGAAAGATGTCGCTGAGGCCGGGGCGCGCGCTCATCGCGACGCCTTTTTGTTCGTATACCAGCCGAGCGCGACGCCGAGCGGGGCCAGCACGCCCAGCACCGCGAGCAGCGGCAGGCGCAGCCAGGCGACGGCGACGAAAGTCAGCAAGGCGAGCCCGATCATCCACACGCGGCGTTCGAGATTTTGTGCGAGCCGCGCGCCCATTGCGAGAACGAGCCCGGCGGCGGCCGCCGACACGCCTGAAAGCATGTGTTGCACGACTTCGATCGTGCCGAAATGCCGATAGGTTTCGGCGAGCATCAGTACGATCACCAAGGGCGCGAGCATGAGTCCACCGAAGGCCGCGAGCGCGCCGGGAATGCCGGCGAAGCGTGAGCCGATGACGATCGAGATGTTGACGATATTCGGGCCGGGCATCAGTTGGCCGAGCGAGAGCACTTCGGTGAAGCCGCGCTCGTCGAGCCAGCGGCGCTCTTCGACGAGCATGCGGCGCGCCCAGGGCAGCACGCCGCCGAAGCCGCGCAAACCGACACTGAGAAAACCGCTGAAGATGGCCGCGCAACCGGGCGGCGGCGAGAGAGGTTCGTTTTCCATGCCGCGAGGTTAGCTTGATGCCGGCTTGGCCGCCAGCTGCCGTTGTTCCGAAAATATCGTGCCGTCATGCCGGGTGGCGTCGTGTTTTAAGGGACTGCGCCGGAGCGCAGCATGCACGCTGAGGCTAAACGCCTGATTCCCGTCGAAATTTTAACAATCGTCGGTTAGACTCGGGGCTATGGTTTTGCTCTTGATCGTATTACTTCCCTTCATTGGTAGTCTGTGCGCGGCACTCCTTCCCACCAACGCGCGTAATGCGGAAGCATGGCTGGCAGGGATCATCGCGCTGACGGTCGTTGTGCTGACCGCCGTCCAATATCCGCAAGTGGTCGACGAAGCTGTGCTGCGCTTGATGATTCCGTGGTCGCGCACGCTCGGTATCGACTTCCAATTGCGCATGGACGGTTTCGCCTGGCTGTTCGCCATGCTGATTTCGCTGATCGGCTTGCTCGTCGTCATCTATGCGCGCTACTACATGTCGCCGGCCGATCCGGTGCCGCGTTTCTTTTCCTTCTTCCTCGCCTTCATGGGCAGCATGCTCGGCGTCGTGCTTTCCGGCAATCTGCTGCAACTGGCGATGTTCTGGGAACTGACGAGCCTCGCCTCGTTCATGCTGATCGCCTACTGGCATCATCGCAGCGACGCCCGCAGCGGCGCCCGCATGGCGCTGACCGTGACCGGCATCGGCGGTCTGGCGCTGCTCGGCGGCGTGCTGCTGATCGGCCATGTGGCGGGCAGTTACGATCTTGACGTGGTGCTCGCCGCCAGCGGCAAGATCAAGGCGCATGACTGGTATCCGATGATTCTCGCTCTGGTCGCCGTCGGCGCCTTGAGCAAAAGTGCCCAATTCCCGTTCCATTTCTGGCTGCCGCACGCGATGGCCGCGCCGACGCCGGTTTCCGCCTATCTACATTCGGCGACGATGGTCAAGGCCGGCGTGTTCCTGCTCGCCCGGCTGTGGCCGGTGCTGGCCGGCAGCGACCTGTGGTTCTGGCTGATCGGCGGCGCGGGTCTGTGCACGCTGCTCATCGGCGGTTATCTGGCACTGTTCCAGAACGATCTGAAAGGCGTGCTGGCTTATTCGACGATTAGCCACCTCGGCCTGATTACGCTGCTGCTCGGCATGAACAGCGAGCTGGCGCTGGTCGCCGCCGTTTTCCACATCATCAACCACGCCACTTTCAAGGCTTCGCTGTTTATGGCCGCCGGCATCGTCGACCACGAAACCGGCACGCGCGACATCAACCGCCTCTCCGGCCTTTACCGCGCCATGCCGATCACCGCCACGCTGGCCCTGGTCGCCGCCGCCGCGATGGCCGGCGTGCCGCTACTCAACGGTTTTTTGTCGAAGGAGATGTTCTTCACCGAGACCGTCTTTCTCGGGCGTCCGGAATGGCAGCGCCTGCTGCTGCCGGTGGCGGCGACGCTGGCCGGCATGCTTAGCGTCGCTTATTCGCTGCGCTTCATTCATCAGGTGTTTTTCGGTCAACCCGCCGTCGGCCTGCCGCACCAGCCGCATGAGCCGACGCGCTGGATGCTGTTGCCGAGCGCGCTGCTGGTCGCGGCCTGCCTGCTCGTCGGCATTCTTCCGGCGCAGACTGTCGGCCCCTTCCTGCATACCGCGACCGGCTCTTTGCTCGGCCTGTCCGCGCCGAGCTACAGCCTGGCCGTCTGGCACGGCCTGAACCTGCCGCTGTACATGAGCATGATTGCGCTGTTCGGCGGCATCGTGCTTTACCTGCCGTGCATCGGACGGCGCAGCGCGCACATCCCGCTGCTCGAACGGCTCGACGGCAAGCAAGCCTTCAACTGGCTGCTCAGCGCCGTCAACGATTTTGCCGACCGGCTGCTCGGCTACCTGAGTTCGCGGCGTTTGCAAACCCAGTTGCTGGTGATTCTGCTCGTCGTCGTCGTCGGCAGCCTGCTGCCGTTCGCCGACGGCCCGCTCAGGCTTGGCAAGCGAACGCTGACCGAGGCCGACCCGGCTTTCGCCCTGCTATGGGTGGTCGGCGCCCTGTGCGCGGTGGCCGCCGCCTGGCAGGCCAAGCTGCACCGCTTGGCGGCGCTGATCATGGCCGGCGGCGCTGGTCTGGCGACGAGCCTGACCTTCGTCTGGTTCTCAGCGCCCGATCTGGCGCTGACACAGTTGGCCGTCGAAGTCGTCACCGCCGTGTTGATCCTGCTCGGCCTGCGCTGGCTGCCGAAACGCGACGAGCGTTTCAGCGCGGGCAAGCCGGAAGCGCTGCGTGCCCACCTGCGCCGCCTGCGCGATTTGCTGATTGCGCTTGCCGGCGGCGGCGGCATCGCCGCGTTGAGCTACGCCATCCTCACCCGTCCAACCGTCGACGGCATCGCGTCCTTCTTCGTCAAACAGTCGCTGCCGCGCGGCGGCGGGCTCAACGTGGTCAATGTGATCCTGGTCGACTTCCGCGGCTTCGACACCTTCGGCGAAATCACCGTGCTCGCCGTCGTCGCGCTGACGGTGTATGCGCTGCTGCGGCGCTTCCGCCCGGCGCCGGAGAGCATGGCGCTGCCCGCCCAGCAAGTCGAACAGGATCTGCGCGATGCCCCGCGCGGGCCGGACCCCGCAGCCGGCTTGCCGACTGGCTACCTGATGCTGCCCGCCGTGCTAGTGCGCCTGCTGCTGCCGATGGCCATGTTGATCTCGGTGTTCTTCCTGCTGCGCGGCCACAACGCGCCGGGCGGCGGCTTTGTCGGCGGGCTGATTTTCGCCACCGCCATCATCCTGCAATACATCGTCAGCGGCACCGTGTGGGTCGAATCCCGCCTGCGCATCCATCCGCTGTACTGGATCGCTGCGGGCCTGCTATGCGCAGCCGCCGCCGGCATCGTCGCCGCCGTGGCTGGCGATTCCTTCCTGACCAGCGAGGGCTGGCACGCCAGCCTGCCGCTGCTCGGCGAAATCCACCTGTCGACGGTGCTGCTGTTCGACGTCGGCGTTTACCTGCTGGTCGTCGGCGCGACGGTGCTCATGCTGATCGCCATCGCCCACCAGTCGCTGCGCAGCCTGCCGCGTAAAACCGAAACCGAGGGAGCATCGTGATGGAACTGATCTTTTCCCTGGCCGTCGGCATCATGGCCGCTTCCGGCATCTACCTGATCCTGCGGCCGCGCACCTTCCAGCTCATCATCGGCCTGTCGCTGCTCGCCTACGCCGTCAACCTGTTCATCTTCGGCATGGGCCGCCTGCGGCTGGGCGCGCCGCCGGTCATCGCGCCGGCGCTCGGCAGCGATCCGTCGCACTACGCCGATCCGCTGCCCTCGGCGCTGGTGCTGACGGCCATCGTCATCGGCTTCGCCACCACCGCCTTGTTCCTCGTCGTCCTGCTCGCCTCGCGTGGTTTCAGCGGCACCGACCATGTCGATGGCCGCGAGCCGGAGGAGTGATATGACGCACTGGCTGCAACACCTGCCGATCCTGCCGGTTCTGGCGCCGATGCTGACCGGCGCGCTGCTGCTGCTGTCGAGCGACAGCCGACACGGGCCGCGCATTGCGCTGTCCTTGTTCGCGGTTGTGCTGCAACTCGCCGTCGCCGTCGGCCTGCTGGCGGTCGCGGACGGCTGGCTGGCCGCGCCGTGGGCCGGTCCGATCGGCATCTACGCCCTCGGCGACTGGCCCGCGCCGTTCGGCATCGTGCTCGTCATCGACCGTCTCGCGGCGGTGATGCTGACGCTGACCGCCACGCTTGGTCTGGCCGCGTTGATCTATTCGATCGCGCGCTGGGAAAAGGCCGGCGTGCATTACCTGCCGCTGTTTCAGTTCCTCCTGATGGGGCTGAACGGCATCTTCCTGACCGGCGACTTGTTCAACCTCTTCGTCTTTTTCGAAGTCATGCTGGCCGCCTCCTACGGCTTGGTTCTCCATGGCTCCGGCGGTCCGCGCGTGCGCGCCGGGCTGCACTACATCGTGGTCAACCTGTTCGCCTCGCTGTTCTTCCTGGTCGCCGCCGCCCTGATGTACGGCCTCACCGGCACGCTGAACCTGGCGGAACTGCCGCTGCGCGTCGCCGCCCTCGACGCCGGCGACCGCCAGTTGTTCCACGTGGCGGCCGCGATCCTCGGCGTTGTCTTCCTCGTCAAGGCCGGTGCCTGGCCGCTCAATTTCTGGCTGCCGGCCGCTTACGGCAACGCGGTGCCGCCGGCCGGCGCGATCTTCTCGATCCTGACCAAGGTCGGCGTTTATGCGCTGCTGCGCGTCGGCGTGCTGCTGCAGGAAAGCGGCGTCGCCCCGGCGCCTTTCGGCGGCACCTGGCTGTTCTACTGCGGGTTGGTGACCATGACGGTCG
Organism: Betaproteobacteria bacterium; assembly: GCA_009781175.1. Classification (GTDB taxonomy): domain Bacteria; phylum Pseudomonadota; class Gammaproteobacteria; order Burkholderiales; family Rhodocyclaceae; genus Niveibacterium. The sequence goes on along the minus strand of WQYQ01000006.1, from coordinate 102,657 downwards.
GCACCCTGGGCGTCCTCAGCGCCCAGAAACTCGACCGCCTGGCCGCCTTCCTGGTCATTGTTTCCTCCGGTACGCTGCTGACCGCCTTCGGCTTCACCGGCACGCTGCTGACTGGGCCTGCGATCTACTATCTCATCAGCTCGGTGCTCGGCGGCGGTGCGTTCTTCATGCTGATCGAAATGGCCGAACGCAACCGCAAGCAAGGCGCCGACCTGCTGGCGATCAGTTTCGAGGCTTTTGGCATGGAAGCACGCCATGACACCGAGCACCCGGACGAAACGGCTGGCGTCGCGATTCCGGCGGCGATGGCCTTCCTCGGTCTCGCCTTCGTCGCCTGCGTGCTGCTGCTGACCGGCCTGCCGCCGCTCTCGGGCTTCGTCGGCAAATTCGCCCTGCTCGGCGCCTCGCTCGATTCGCTGCCGGAAGCGCCTTTGCTGCACGTCGGGCTGTTCATCGCCGCCGTGCTGCTCTCCGGCATGGCCGGCCTGATTGCGCTGTCACGCCTCGGCATCCGCGTTTTCTGGGACATGGAGCGCCAGCCGCCGCACCTGCAATGGCTGGAAGCCGGGCCGGTCGCCGCCTTGCTGCTGGTCTGCCTGTGGATGGCGCTGGCTCCCGAGCCCGCCATGGCCTATTGCCGCGCCGCCTCGCAATCTCTGTACGACGCCAGCGCCTACATCCGCACGGTGATTCCCGTGCCGCCGGAGGTCGGCACGCCATGAGTACGATGACGCAATTCCCGCGCCTGGAAATCATGCTGCTGCTCATGTGGCTGCTGGTCAACGACTCGCTCGCGCCGCACCACTGGCTGCTCGGTTTAATTTTTGCACTATTCGTTAGCCGCCTGGCGCGCACCTTGCGGCCTGGCGCGGCGCATCCGCGCCGCCTTGGGCTGGTTGCTGTGCTGTGCTGGCATGTCTTGTGCGATGTCGTGCGCTCGAACTTCGCGGTGGGCCGGATCATTCTCGGCACCGTCCGCCAGCAACCGAAGGTCGGCTTCATGGAAATCCCGCTCGAGATGCGCGACCCGCATGGCCTGGCGGCGCTCGCCATCATCATCACGGCGACGCCCGGCACCGTCTTCGCCCGCCTTGACCCGCACGACAACGTGCTGACGCTGCATGTGCTCGACCTCCAGGATGAAGCGGCCTGGCTGCACACCATCAAGCACCGTTACGAACGCCCCCTGATGGAGATTTTCGAATGAACGCCTTCCTCACATGGGCGGTGCATTTCGCCCTCGCCTGTTTTGCCACCGGCATGCTGTGCGCGACGATCCGCCTGCTGCGCGGCCCTTCGGCGCAGGACCGCATCCTCGCCCTCGATACCCTGTACATCAACGGCATGCTGTCGATTCTGATGCTCGGCATCGGGATCGGCTCGGCGATCTATTTCGACATCGCCCTGCTGATCGCGCTGTTCGGCTTCGTCGGCTCAACGGCGATGGCCAAGTTCCTGCTGCGCGGCGAGGTTATCGAGCCATGAACATTGCCGAAATGTCGCCCTGGATCGCGCTGCCCGCGACGCTGCTGCTGATCGCCGGCGGCCTGCTCGCGCTGATCGGATCGCTCGGCTTGCTGCGTCTGAGATCCTTTTACGCCCGCATCCACGCCCCGACGATGGGCAACACGCTCGGCGCCGGCTGCGTCCTGATCGCCTCGATGCTGACCTCCTCCGCCGTCGCCGGCCGGCCGGTCATCCACGAACTGCTGATTACTCTCTTCCTACTACTCACTTCGCCGGTAACAACCATGCTGCTCATGCGCGCCGCCATTTTCCGCAGCGAAGCCGGCGGCGACCGGCAAGAAGAAAACGGCGGCTGAACGCGCCTTGTTTCGCGATGGGCGGCAAGGCGCGAACCGCGGCGATCACGGGCTGCTCACAAGGCGTTATAAACCCGGCGGGAGCTTGGAGGCCATCATTGCAGCACGGTCGATCTTGCGCCCGTCGACGATGAATGTTCCGTCACCCACGGCATGAACCATGCGCCTTTCCTTGCGCGCGGTGTCGGTATAGGCAAGTATCGCCTCCAGCACCACGATGCCGTGTTTTTCGATGATGTCGGTGACCCTGCACTCGATGTTCGCGAGGCATTCCTTGATCAGAGGCGGCTTGACGTGTTTGGCCGGCACACGTGTGAGGCCGAACTTGGAGAACTTGTCTGTATCCACACCGGAGCACGTCCCGACACCGACCACCTTGTCCAGCAGGTCGACGGTGGGAATCGCAATCACGCATTCCCGGTGTTTTCGCAACGCTGCGAAGGAGTGGTTCCATGCGCCTGTGGTGATGGCGAATACCGGGGTGAAGTCCATCACCATGGTCCAGGAGATGGTCATGACGTTGTCCTTGCCTTCGTCATGGGTTGTCACGAGAATAACGGGCCCCGATTCCATCAAGGTGAAGACCTTGCTCTGATTCAACTGCTGCATGAAAGAACCTCCGATGGTTTTTGGTGAATAACTTACGACACTCACTGGGTTTCCTTGGAAGTCCCTGGATTGTCATAGTGGAGCGGGTGATGGGAATCGAACCCACGTATGCAGCTTGGGAAGCTGCCGTTCTACCATTGAACTACACCCGCTCTAAACCTTCGGAAGAGAACGCAACCGTTTTCCGAGGAGGGATTCTAGCATCAACCTTTTCGGATTTGCGATTGGACGAGCCTTTCTCGCGCAGTGCCGGCGGACGGAAATCAGCCCGCTCTCGCCTCGATTGGCATTGTGGCGCGCATGATAGAATCGCACGCTCCTATCGCGTGAATGCCATGATCGAGATCACCGTCAACGGCGTTGAGGAAACTATTCCTGCAGAAACCACCGTCGCACAACTCCTTGAGCGCCTCGCTTTGAGCGGGAAGCGGCTTGCTGTCGAATGCAATGGCGAAATTGTGCCCAAGGGCCGCCATGCCGGGACGGTAATTGTCGCCGGAGACCGGATCGAAATCGTCGTCGCCGTCGGCGGTGGTTAAGGCCACATCGCGCGCCTGCCCGCTTTTCGGCTCCCCCGGAATGGAACCCCAGCATGAATGACCCGCTTATCATCGCAGGCCAGGAATATCGTTCCCGCCTGCTCGTCGGTACCGGCAAGTACAAGGATTTCGCGCAGACGCGTGAAGCGATCGTTGCTTCCGGCGCCCAGATTGTCACGGTTGCGATCCGCCGCACGAATATCGGCCAGGACCCGAACGCGCCAAGTCTGCTCGATGCGCTGCCGCCGTCCGAATTCACTTATCTGCCGAACACGGCCGGCTGTTACACCGCCGAGGATGCGGTGCGTACGCTGCGGCTTGCGCGCGAACTGCTCGATGGTCATGAGCTGGTGAAGCTCGAAGTACTGGGCGATCCAGACACACTGTTCCCGAACATGCCGGAAACCTTGAAGGCCGCCGAAACCTTGGTTCGAGACGGTTTCAAGGTCATGGTTTATTGCGCGGACGATCCGATCCAGGCGCACATGCTCGAAGAGATCGGCTGCGTCGCGATAATGCCGCTGGCTTCGCTGATCGGTTCCGGTATGGGCATCTTGAACCCGTGGAATCTCAAGCTCATCGTCGAACAGGCTCGGGTGCCGGTGCTGGTCGATGCCGGCGTCGGCACGGCTTCGGATGCGGCGATTGCGATGGAGCTTGGCTGCGACGGCGTGTTGATGAACACGGCGATCGCGCTCGCGCAAGATCCGGTGTTGATGGCCGGCGCGATGCAAAAAGCCGTCGTCGCCGGCCGTGAAGCCTATCGGGCCGGACGCATGCCGAAGAAGTTTTATTCCGCGAGTCCGAGTTCGCCGACCTCGGGTTTGATCGGTCGCTGAGTGGCGGACGCATGGTGGCAGATACGCACGAGCCCCGCAAGCACTTATCCGTCGACAATCCGAAGGCCCGCCCGATCCGCAGCTACGTGCTGCGCCAAGGCAGGATGTCGCCCGCGCAGGAACGTTTCATGGCCGAAATGCTGCCGCGCGTGGGGGTTGAATACCGCGCCGCGCCGCTCGATTTTGCGGCGGTTTTTGGCCGCGCCGCGCCGACGATTCTGGAGATCGGTTTCGGCATGGGCGACACCACGGCCGCGATCGCCGAAGCCCGCCCGGCCGAGAATTTTCTTGGTATCGAAGTCCATGGCCCGGGCGTCGGCAATCTCTGCAAATTGATTCAACAGCGCGGCATCGAAAATATTCGCGTGATGCAACATGACGCATTCGAAGTCGTGCGCGATATGCTGTCCGTAGCCTCGCTGGCCGGCGTTCATGTTTATTTCCCCGACCCCTGGCACAAAGCGCGTCACAACAAACGCCGCCTGATCCAAGCTTCCTTCGTGCATGAACTCGCCCGGCGCCTCGCGCCCGACGCTTACATTCATTGCGCGACCGATTGGGAAGACTATGCGGCGCAAATGCTCGAAGTGCTGTCCGCCGAGCCTTTGCTCGAAAACACGGCGGAAAACTATGCCCCAAAGCCCGATTACCGCCCGCTGACGAAATTCGAAAACCGTGGCTTGAAACTCGGCCACGGCGTGTGGGATCTGGTGTTCCGGCGGCTTTCTTGATTGCAGTTCAGCGGCGCAGCAGAACCGAGATCGCGAGTGGAACGAAGTTTACGAAGCTGAGCGGGTCTACATCGAATTGTTTGGTCAGCACGCCATCCATCGGTTTTCTATGCATCAAGCGGTGTAAAACGTCGGCGACGAAGCTTTTGCGCAAGCCGCGTACGATGCGCCGATTTTCGAGCGCTTGCTGTGCGTTGAGCGGAAACAGCCGTGCAACGGCTTTGCGGTATTTCATCTCGTGATGTAAACGGATCAGTGATTTTTCCGTGCCCCAACCCGAGCCGGCAAAGATATTGACCCCTTCACCATACTTGCATTCGATGAGGTCCGAAAACGCGATGCGCGGGGTTGCGCGCGAGAGATCAAGCCAGAACAGGTAGTCTTCCCCCGCATAGACGAACTCCTCGCGGAAGCGTTGTTGCGGGAAGCTTGCGTAGCGGTAGACAACCGTCGAGGTGCCGATAATATTGCCGCGCAGAATCTGATCGAACATGTCGCCTTCATACGCATGCAAATGTGGATTGCCGGACAACTGCCGATGTTGTTCGACTTGAATACGTTTGGCGCGCTTGAAAGCGCTGACGGTTTGGTTGAGCTGGTAGTGATCGGTGAAATAAAAATCGTAGCCCTGTTCAAGCGCGGTGAGCGCATTGGCCAAATGCTCGTCCGTCCATTCATCGTCGGAGTCGAGAAACGCGACATATTGTGTGCCGGCGGGGATGTTTTCGAGCGCTTTGTTGCGCGCCGCGGCGGGGCCCGCATTGGCTTGTTCGATGATCGTGATGCGCGCCGCGTGTGCGTCGATGATCGATGCCAATTCGCTACGCGCCGGCACGGGGGATGCGTCATCCACGATGATGCAGTGCCAATCCGAAACGCCGGTTTGCGCCAGAACGGAGCGGATTGCCTTGCTCAATATTCCTTGCTGTTTTTGATAATAGGGGATGACGATGGCAATGCGATTATTCATATACCTGTTCCTGCGGCCTGCATTGATGAGTCTTTGAAAACGGATGCTATGATGCCCGATTTTACGAGCTGCACGACAGGGCTGAACAACCGGCCCGGTGGCGCGCCCATTCAGGGCGGCGGGCGAACAGGTCGGCCGCTTCGGGTTGTTCGTCGTAGGGGCGCTCAAGCACGCGCAGAAGACGCTGGATTTTTGCGCTGTCACCTTGCGCGGCATCGTCGATCGCCAATTGCGCGATCCAGTTGCGCAGCACGTATTTCGGATTCGCGGCCTGCATCCGCGCGCGTCGCGCGTCGCTTGGCTCGCCGTCAGCGCTTACGCGTTTCGCATAGCGATTCAGCCATGCGGCGAGCGCTCGGCCAGGCTGGTCATCGAGCGCCGCTGCATCGTAAAAAGCTTCGCGCAGCGGGGCGAGCCGCGCTGCGGCGCTGACGTCCGCATCCGTCGGTACATCGGCGAGCCGGCGGAAGAAGATCGTCATATCGGTTTCGGTCTCTTGCAGCAGCGTGAAGAGATCGCTCAACAGCGTGTCGGGCTCGGCGTTTGTTTCGGTATCGAGCCGAATGCCGAGCTTGTCGGCAAGCATCGCCGCCCAGTGTTCTTCGAAACTGATGCGATAGCTTTCGAGTCCAGCGCGCAGCGCTTCCTCATCGGCTATGAGGTCATAGAGCGCGCCGGCGAGCCGCGTCAGATTCCAATGCGCGATCTGCGGCTGTTGGCCGTAGCAGTAACGGCGGCCTTGCGCGTCGGTCGTGTTCGGCGTCCAGGCAAGATCGAAGCCTTCGAGCCAGCCGTAAGGGCCGTAATCGATCGTGAGGCCGAGAATCGACATATTGTCGGTGTTCATCACGCCATGCACGAAACCCACGCGCATCCAGTGCGCGATCATCACGCCGGTGCGGCGGCAGATTTCGGCGAACCAGTCGGCATAAGCGTGTGGGCCAGGCTCGCCGAGTTCGGGGTAATGCTGGCGGATGACCCAGTCGGCGAGCGCGCGCAGATTCGCGGCCTCGTTTTCGGCGGCAAAAATTTCAAAGTTGCCGAAGCGCACGAAGCTCGGCGCGACGCGGCAAACAACCGCGCCCGGCTCGGTTTCCGGGTGTCCGTCGTAAAACATGTCGCGCACCACGTCTTCACCGGTCGCGACGAGCGAAAGCGCGCGCGTGCTTGGAACGCCGAGATGATGCATCGCCTCGCTGCACAGGAATTCGCGCACCGAAGAGCGCAACACCGCGCGGCCGTCGGCATGGCGCGAATAGGGAGTGCTGCCCGCGCCCTTGAGTTGCAGCTCCTGGCGTTGGCCGTGCGTGTCGAGAATTTCGCCGAGCGTGATCGCGCGTCCGTCGCCGAGCTGGCCCGCCCAGTGGCCGAACTGATGGCCGCCGTAGCGCGCCGCATAAGTCTTCATTCCAGGCAGCACACGCGAGCCGCCAAGCACTTCAGCCGCGCTGCCGGCGGCGGCCGGCTGCGCGATGCCGAGCAGAGCGCCGAGCGGATCGGACCACGCGATGAGCCGCGGCGCGGCGACGGGAGTCGGCGTGACAAAGCTGTACGCCGCGTTCGGCGCCTGGCGCGAAACGATGTGCGTGTGCGGATCGGCCGGCAGCGAACGCACAAAAAGATCGTCGAATTCAAGCGACTCGAAAGGGCGGAGCGGATTCTGCGGGGCGTTCATCGTATTTCCACATTGCCAATATGGATCAGATCGCCTGGCTGCGCGGAGGTTCGCCCTGGGTGAATGCCGCCACGGCAGCGTTCAGTTTTCGAGCGCGAGCAGTTCTTCGACTGTTTGCCGGCGCCGGATCAGCCGGTGGGCATTGCCATCGAGCAGGACTTCGGCGGCGAGCGGGCGGGTGTTGTAGTTCGAGGACATCGAAGCGCCATATGCGCCGGTATCGTGAATGATGAGCAAGTCGCCGACCTGCGCCTCGGGCAACTCGCGCGGCAGCACGACACCGCTGTCGCCTTGCGTGAAGACGTCGCCCGATTCGCACAGCGGTCCCGCCACGACCGTAGGTCGTGTGCCGCCCTCGCGCGTCGTGCGCGGCAGCACGCTGATGTGGTGATAGCTGCCGTACATCGAAGGCCGCATCAGTTCGTTGAAGCCGGCGTCGATGAGGACGAAATGATTGCGCCCGGCGGGTTTCGTCGCGCGTACTTCGGCGAGCAGCAAGCCCGCTTCGGCGACGAGAAAACGGCCCGGTTCGATTTCGAGCGCCAGCGGGTGGCCGACAAGCTTCTCGGCTTCCTGGCGCGCGGCATCCCAGAGGCCGAAGTAGTGCGTGGTGTCGACCGTCGGATCGCCGTCGCGGTAGGGAATTGAAAGCCCGCCGCCGGCCGAGATCGCGTGCAGGTCGCAGCCGGCTTCGTGCGTCTGGCGCACGAGCTTGACCATCGCGCCGCAGACGCGTTCGAGGTGTTTGTAGTCGACGCCCGAGCCGATGTGCATGTGCAGGCCGATGAGCTTGAGTCCGTGCTGACGGATCGCGGCGAGCGCGGCCGCGAGTTCACTGTGCCAGACGCCGTGTTTGCTGTGCTCCCCGCCGGTGTTGGTTTTGTTGCTGTGGCCGTGGCCGAAGCCGGGGTTGATCCGCAGCCACACGCGATGGCCGGGCGACTGCGCGCCGAGCTGGTGGAGCATGTCGATCGAGCCCGCATTGACGGGAATGCCGTGCTCGACGACGGTTGCGAGCGTGGCCGCGTCGAGCAGATCGGCGGTGAACACGATGCTGCTCGGTTCGCCCTCGGCGTTGTAGCCGGCGGCGAGCGCGCGCAGGATTTCGCCGCGCGAGACCGCGTCGACCTTGACGCCCTGCTCGCGCATGAGCCGCAAGATATGCGTGTTCGAGCACGCCTTCTGGGCGAAGCGAATCGTATCGAAGGCGGAAAGCGCTGCGATGCGCGCGCGGATCACGGCGGCGTCATACACCCACAGCGGGGTGCCATAACGAGTGGCGAGTTCGCGCAGCAGTTCGGGCTTGGGCGCGGTTTTGGCGAGGCGGGTCATAGCAATTGTGGAAAAGGTTGTTCGGGGCGCCGCGCAAATGGCGGCTTGTGTTTAAGCATGCACTGTTCCGGGCATTCATTCAAATGCCGGTATTTATTGCAGCGTCTGATTCAGGATCGCGGCAAGGCGAACACCCGCTTTCAGGATTTGCTGCTGGACGATGGGGCGCGCCGCGGCATAGTAGGCTGCATCGAGAATTTCGCGTTCAGGATATGAATCATTGCAGGCGACTGGGCGGGGCAATTTGCCGTAGACGATGTTCACTGCAATTGCGTGCGATTCGTCGATCCAGCTTTGGATTGTTCCGCCTTGCCAACGCTTAGCGCTGGCCGGGTCGAGCGTGGACAGGAACACGTTGGAGGGGTCTGCGGTGTCCGCAGTGATTTCGGCCAACAGGCGCGCGTCCCAGACACGATGCAGGTTTTGCCGGCCGTTTTCGGTTTGACCCAAAAAACGGGTGGGGACATCGTTGCCGCCACGGTCCCGATTATTGGCCGTATGCAATGGCTGATGAATATCGCCGATGAAATGGACGATGAATTTCAAGGCTTCCAAACGTGTTTTGCGCTCGGTTGCGGGGTTTGCAAGCAGCGCGATGTGTATTTCCGTTTGCGCGCTCAGACAATTGCCTGCCGGGCAGAATGTTTCATGCTCGGCCTTGCCGCACACAGGAATGTCGTCGAAGTGCCATGCGTAGGTGTAGGCATAGGCTTTGAGCGGACGCACGCAGTCGGCCCAGCTTGCGGCGTCCTGCAAATTTTTGACCGGGCATTCGCTGACGCCGAATTCGTTCTCGTCGGCAAGGATTTGATCGATCCGCCGTTGCGCTTGCGGCGTCAGAAAATGTTCGGCGATCGTCGCGATTATGCGGTGGCTGGCGTCTCCCCAGGCATGGGCGGGCGGCGCGCCAAGACTTGCGCACAAGAAAAGCGCGAGCTTCGCATGCGCAAACAGGCGCGGCAAAAACGGCATGTTATTGGCGGATCTCGCCCATATTGGGCGCTGACGCTGCGGCGGGGTCGTTGCTGCGCCAGGGGTTGATGTCGAGGCCGCCGCGCCGGGTGTAATGCGCCAATACATCGAGCTTCGCCGGCGCGCATTGCCGCATGATGTCCATGAAGATGCGTTCGACGCATTGCTCATGGAATTCGTTATGTTGCCGGAACGAAACGATGTAGCGCAGCAAGCCCGCACGCTCGATCTTTCTGCCGCAATAGTGAATCGCCACCATGCCCCAATCGGGCTGGCCGGTGACCAGACAATTGGATTTGAGCAGATGCGAGTAAAGCGTTTCTTCGACGAGCGGCGCGGCGTTCTCGATCTGTAAAAACTCCGGGGCGGGCGTGTAGCGATCGACTTCGATTTCAAGCGTGTCGAGTAAAACCCCTTTGGGATAGCCGATCTCGCGCGCGGGTTGTGCGTTCAATGGCGTGATGCGCACGCCAACCGGAGCGCCCGCCGTGCGGGAGAGATCCTGCGCTATTGTTGTCTGGAGCTGCGCGGGATCTGGAAATCTGTGCTGATTGAAACTGTTCAGATACAGCTTGAGCGACTTCGATTCGATCAAATAGGGCGAGCTTGCGGGGACATGAAATTGCGCCAGCGCGACGACGGGTTTGCCGCGCGGGTCGAGCCACGATAGTTCGTAGGCGTTCCACAGGTCTTCGCCGTAAAAGGGCAGAGGCTGTTTTTCGGCCAGGCCGATTTCGGCCCGCTTGCTGGCGCGGGGAATCGCAAACAGCAGTTCCGGTGCGTAAGTGTCGCGGTAACTGACTTGCTTTCCAAGCAGCGAATCTTCGGGGCCTTGGGCTGGGCTCATTTTTGTTGGCGGCTCTTATTAAGCAATCTGATCGCCCCCGCTTTTGACGGGTTGCGTCCCGAAATATTGGCGTAGGCGGCGGCGATGTACGCCATGTCAGCGTTGTCGTCGCCCGAGAGTTTCCGGTATTCCAGGATGCCGACGGTCCGGCGTTTGTAATCCATGTACGCCAGGCCGATCGGCATGTCGTTCGCATGCGCGATGCGCAGGAAGCCGGATTTCCAGTGATCGACGTAGCTGCGCGTGCCTTCGGGCAGGATCGTGAGAATCAGCGTGTCGAGCTGGTCGATTTCACGCTTGAGGCTCTCGACAAAGCCGCTCGCCTGCTTGCGATTCACGGCAACTCCACCCCAGCGGCGCAGCAGCCAGCCGAACGGACCGACAAACAAAGTATGTTTCGCGATCCAGTGAATCTCCCAGCCGACCGCCCATCTGGCGAGGCTGCCCCACCAGAAATCCCAGTTCGATGTATGCGGATAAAGAACGAGTAAAACCTTGGGCGCGGTTGGCGGCGGAAGGTCTATGCGCCAGCCGAGCAGGTGCAGAAGCAGCAGCGCCCAGCGTTGCGGCCGGGCGTTGGCGATGGGGTTGGGAGTCGGAACCACGCGCCGCTTAGTTCATTGCTTCGGCTGTTTAACGGGCCGCTTCCAGTTGGCGAGGCTAAGTTGCTTGGCGCGTGAAAGCGTGAGTTCGCCGGCGGGCGCATCTTTCGTCAGCGTCGTGCCGGCGCCGAGCGTCGCGCCCTTGCCGACGCGCACGGGCGCGACGAGCTGCGTATCCGAGCCGATGAAGGCTTCATCCTCGATGACGGTGCGGAATTTGTTCACGCCGTCGTAATTGCAGGTGATCGTGCCCGCGCCGATATTGACCTTGCTGCCGATGTCCGCGTCGCCGACGTAGCTCAGATGATTGGCCTTCGAATGCGCGGCGATCACGCTGTTTTTCACCTCGACGAAATTGCCGATATGCACATCCTCGGCCAGAACGGCGCCGGGCCGCAGGCGCGCGTAGGGGCCGATCAGGTTTGCGGCGCCGACGGTGGCGCCGTTGATGTGGCAATACGGATGCAGTGTCGCGCCGGGGCCGATCCGGGCGTCCTTGAGCACGCAATAAGCGCCGATCCGGGCGCTGTCGGCGATTTCCACGCGGCCCTCGAAAACGCAGCCGACGTCGATTTCAACGTCGCGGCCGCAAATCAGTTCGCCGCGGATGTCGATGCGCGCCGGGTCGATCAGGGTGACGCCAGCGATCAAGAGCGCAGCGGCCTGGTTGCGCTGATGCAGGCGTTCAAGCTCGGCAAGCTGTGCCTTGTCATTCACGCCAAGCGTTTCCCACATGCCCATGGGCTGCGTCGTTTTCACCTCGATGCCGTCACGCACCGCGAGCGCGATGATGTCGGTCAGGTAGAACTCGCCTTGCGCGTTGTCGTTCTTGAGTTCGCCGAGCCAGCGGCGCAGATCCTGCGCCTGGCAGCAGAGAATGCCGGTATTCACTTCACGGATTGCGCGTTCGGCTTCGTTGGCGTCTTTGTGTTCGACGATGCGGATCACGCGATGCGCCGCATCGCGCACGATGCGCCCATAGCCGCTCGGGTCTTGCATATCGACGGTGAGCAGGGCGAAACCTTGGTCTCCGGCCGCGGCGACGAGGCTGGCGAGCGTTTCGCGCCGCGTCAGCGGCACGTCGCCGTAGAGGATCAGCACCGGCCCGGATTCGGGCAGATGCGGCGCGGCTTGCTGCACCGCATGGCCGGTGCCGAGCTGTTCGGCTTGCAGTGCCCAGGCCAGGTCGGGCGCGTCAAGCGCCTGGCGTACTTGATCGCCGCCGTGGCCATACACGACACACAGCTTGCTCGCGCCGAGCGCGCGCGCGGTGTCGAGCACATGACCCAGCAAAGGACGGCGCGCGAGCGGCTGGAGCACCTTGGGCAGGGCTGAGCGCATGCGTTTGCCTTGACCGGCGGCGAGGATGACGACGTGCATATGCAACCTTTCGGATTCGGAATTGGAATGCTGCGCGGATGGTATCACTGGGGTTCCGCAGGCCGCTCGCGGCGATTCGTGCCCGCGACCATGCGGTATTCCATCAGCCGGCATTCGATGTCGCCGTTCATCAAGGGCGTGCGGCGGCTGGCCTTCAGGCCGATATGTTTCGGCAGATCCGGGTCGCCGGTGAGAAAGAAACAGCGCCAGCCGGCGAAGGCTTTTTTCAGATGGTCGCCGATCTGCGGATACCAGGCGCTGAGATCGGCATCCTCGCCGAGCCGCACGCCATAAGGCGGGTTGGTCAGCAAGACACCCTGGGCGGCGGGCGCGGCTAGCGTCAGAAAATTGCCGACGCACAATTGCACGCATTCCTCCAAACCGGCTTCGCGCAGGTTGTAGCGCGCGGCGTCGACCCAGCGCGTGTCGATATCCGAGCCGAAAAGCTGCACCGAGTCGCGCCGGTGGCGCTGGAGCGCCATCGTGCGAATGCGTTTCCAGTTGCCGGGTTCGAAGCTTTTGAGCCGTTCGAAGCCGAAACTGCGCGCGCCGCCCGGTGGAATGTTGTATGCCATCAGCGCCGCCTCGATGAGGAATGTGCCGCTGCCGCACATCGGGTCGAGCAGTGCTTCATTGGGCTGCCAACCGCTGAGTTTGATGATGCCGGCCGCAAGGTTTTCCTTGAGCGGCGCTTCGACCTTGGCGCGTTTGAAGCCACGCTTGGAAAGCGGTTCACCCGAGGTGTCGATGTAAAGCGTACAGGCTTCGGCCGTGAGGAAGGCGTGCACACGCACGGCGGGCGCTTGGGTATCGATCGAAGGGCGGCGGCCATGCGTTTCGCGGAAGCGGTCGCACAGGCCGTCCTTGATCCGCAGTGTGACGAAGTTCAGGCTTTTGAGCGGCGAACGAATCGCGGTGACGTAGATCCGCAAGCTGGCCTCGACATCGAAACAGCGTTCCCAGGCGAATCCGCGCGCGAGTTGGTAGATGTCGTCCTCGCTGCGGTAAGCGCCCGTGGCGACGCGCCAAAGCACCCGCGTCGCGATGCGGCTTTCAAGATTGGCGCGCCAGCACAGCGTCCAGTCGCCGGAAAAGGAAACGCCACCCGGAACCTGGGCGACCTGGCGCGCGCCAAGCGCGCTGAGTTCTTCGGCGAGTAAAGTTTCGAGGCCGCGTGGACAAGGGGAAAAAAAATGCTCACTCATGGGAAATCCGGCGCTCTGATTAGAAAGGTTTGGTGATTACAAGAATTACGACGAACAGCAGCGCGAGCGCGGGAATCTCGTTGAAAACGCGGAACCAGACATGGCTACGGGTATTGCGATTTTGTTCGAAGTCGCGCAGTAGTCTGCCGCAATACAGATCGTAGCCCGTCAGCAGAACCACGATGAGCAGCTTGACATGCAGCCAGCCCTGCGTGAACCAGAAAGCGGCGGCTTCCATGCCGTTGGATACGATCAGCGCGATGCCGAAAACCCACGTGCCGATCACCAAAGGCAGCATGAAGCGTTTGAGTTTGCCGGACATCAGGAGCAGGCGCTGGCGCTCGGCAACGCTGTCGGCGGGCACCATCGCGAGATTGACGAAAATCCGCGGTAGATAGAACAGGCCGGCGAACCAGCTTACGACAAAGAAAACGTGGATTGCTTTGAGCCATAGATACAGCATTGAAAAAATCTCCTATTGGTTTAAGTGTGCCGGGCGCGCGCGGCGGCAAGCCCTGCGGCAACGCTCGGATAGCGCAGACGGACGCGCAGTTCACGCTTGATGCGGCGGTTGTCGAGGCGGCGCGATTCGGCCATGAAGGACAGCGTCGCCTCGCTCAAGCGCGTCGCGATTTCGCTTTGGCTGGCGCGCGGCGGGCGCGGCAGCGCGAAGCAGTCGGCCAGGTAGTCGAAGTAGTCGCCCGCTTTCATATCCGAATCGTCGCTCGCGTTATAGGCGCGGGGGCCGCGCCCGCGTTCGAGCGCGGCGATGCAGAGCCGCGCCAGATCGTCGGCGTGGATGTGATTCGTGAACACGTCCTGATCCCGCGCGAGGACCGGGTCGCCGCGTTTGAGCCGCGCGAGCGGGAGCCGTTCGGCCGCGTAAATGCCCGGTGCGCGCAAAATCGCGAGCGGGCTGCCGTGGCGCTTGGCAAAGCGGCGCAAGACGCTTTCCGCATCGTAGCGGCGCAATGCGCGCGGGGTTTGCGGATTGAGCGGACGGGTCTCAGTGACCCAGGCGCCTTGGCAGTCGCCATATACGCCCGTGGTGCTGACATAGACGATGCGCGGCGCGCGGCCGCCGCGGCGCATCAAGGCCGCGAGCAGGGCGCGCGTGCGCATATCGCGCGAGCCCGCTGGCGGCGGCGCGCAATGCAGCACACGACTTGCGATGCCGGCAAGGCGTCGCAGCGTGCGCGGCTCGTCCAGATCGCCGAAAAGCGGCACGGCGCCCGCCGCACGCCATTGATCGGCGTCCTCCGCGCGGCGCAGCAGCGCAAAAACGCGATAGCGCGCGCTTAAGGCGGGCAGGGCGCGAAATGCCACATCGCCGCTGCCGACGATCAAGAGGCGCATGCGTAATCTGCGTTTCGGTTTGGGTTCGGCTACCATGACTAAATTATCGCATTGCTTACCGGGCCCCACTCGCACCATGTCGTACCAAATCACGCTTCAGCCCAGTGGGCTTCAGTATTCCGCCGAATCCTCCGCGACCGTTTTGCAGTCCGCGCTCGATGCGGGCCTCATGCTGCCGTATGGTTGCCGCAATGGCGCCTGCGGTGCTTGTAAAGGGCGGATTGTCGCGGGGCTGGTCGATCATGCTTCCACGCCTGAAACGACATTGCCACCGGAGGAGCGTGAGGCCGGCATGGCCTTGTTTTGTTGCGCCAAGCCATTGTCCGATCTGGTGCTGGAAGTGCGCGACGTGCGCCGCATTACGGATATTCCGATCAAGAAGATGCCTTGCCGCGTGCAATCGATCGAACACCGGGCACCCGATGTGATCGTGCTGACCCTGAAACTGCCCACCAACGATGCGTTCCGTTTCCTTGCCGGACAGTACATCGACTTCCTGCTCGCGGACGGTAAACGGCGCAGCTTTTCGATTGCCAATGCGCCGGAAAAAACCGACGCAATGGAACTGCATATTCGCCTTGTTCCGGGCGGGCAATTTACCGAACATGTCTTTAATGGCCTGAAGGAGCGCGACATTCTGCGTTTCGAAGGTCCGCTCGGCAGCTTTTATCTGCGCGAGAGCAAGAAACCTATTGTGATGATCGCTGGCGGAACGGGCTTCGCACCGATCAAGAGTCTCGTGGAACACATGATCGCGACCGATGCGCAGCGGCCCGTGACCTTGTATTGGGGCGCGCGCGAGCGGGCCGGACTGTATCTGTATGAACTCGCGCAAGCGTGGGAGTCCGCCTTGCCCAGCTTAAAGTTTGTGCCCGTTATTTCCGATAATGTGCCTGTGGACTGGAACGGCCGTACCGGACTTGTGCATCGGGCCGCGCTGGCCGATTTTCCGGATATGTCCGGCGTCCAGGTTTATGTTTGCGGAGCCCCGGCAATGGTCGACGCGGCGCGCGCCGAATTCACCCAAAAGTGCGCCTTGCCGGAGAGCGAATTTTTCGCCGACTCCTTTACCTTTTCAGGCGACAGTTAAACGTCCGAAAGACTACACATCGCTATGAGCCAAACCGTTCTGATCACCCGCGAACCGGTCATCAACAAGAAAAACGCCATCACGGCCAACCGTTTTGTTGTGCATGCTCCAAGCATACTGGCTGCCGTTGAGATGCTGAACGGTCTGGCGGACGTATGGCCCGCCATTCATCCCTTTTTTGTCAGTCTGGGCCGTTTGGTGCCGACCGAGGAAATCCTCGCCTGGACGCCGCCGCCGAACGCGATGATCGAAATTCCGGCTCCGGCATTGGCGTATGAACAAACGCAGGCCCTGATTCCGCAATTGCAGGCGGCGGACATCAACCTCTGCCTGTCCTGGTATCGCCCGGATATTCCACTGCCCGCGGGGAGCGAATTCCGTTTCGTGCTCGCGGATGCGAACAAGATCACACAGCCCAAAGCGCTGCCGGGTATTGCGCTGGCGACCGGCCTGGCCGATATGGCGGCCTTCAACCTCGCGATCAAGGCGGGGTACGACGGCGCTTCAGGCTGGTTCTTTCTGCACGGTTTCCCGCCGACCAAGAAAATTTCCGGTTCGCATGCGCATATCGTGCGTCTGCTCAACTTGGTGCGCAACGAAGCCGAGGTCAGGGAAATCGAGGCGGCGTTGAAAGTCGACGTTGCTCTTTCCTACAAATTGCTGCGCTATATCAATTCCGCCGGTTTCGGCCTGATGGTCGAGGTGCAGTCCTTCCGCCATGCGGTGACGATTCTCGGCATGGACAAGCTGAACAAGTGGCTGTCCCTGTTGCTGGTTTCGGCGAGCAAGGACCCGAGCGCTCCGGCCTTGATGCAGGCGGCGATTACACGCGGCCGCCTCATGGAAATCATCGGCGGCATGCTGCTCGATAAAAAAGAGACCGACAACCTTTTTATCGCCGGCGCTTTTTCGCTGATCCATTTGCTGCTTGGCGCGACGATGGAGTCGGTGCTGGAAGGCATGAGCCTGCCTGAAGCGGTGACCGATGTGCTGGTGCACGGCGAAGGAATCTATAAGCCTTTCCTCGATCTTGCGATCGCGTGCGAACGGCTCGACGCGAACGCGGTCAGCGAGCAGGTTGAAAAACTCCAGGTGAGCCCGGCGGATGTCAGCCGCGCCTTGGTAACCGCCGTGACGTTTGCGGACAACGTGCAGTTCGGCTGATATGCGCGCGTGGCACGCATAAGAAAACACCGCGGGCCGTGTGTTTAAGCGGCCCGCGGTGTTTTGGAAGAAGTGTTCCGCTTACTTGGCTTCAGGAACTGGCGGCTCTGCGAAGTGGCCACCCGATTTATTCGCCATGTAAGCAATCGCGCGCACGATTTCTTCATCGGTCAAGTCGGCGTTGCCGCCACGCGCGGGCATTTGGTTAAAACCCGAGGTCGCATGCTTGGTGAGTGTTGCGAGACCCTGCGCAATCCGCGGTCCCCATTGGCTTGCTTCGCCAATCTTTGGCGCATTGAGCGCGCCGCTCGCGTGGCAGCTGCCGCACACGGCGGTGACGACCTGTTCGCCGGTTTGACTGCCTTTGGCGACGGTGACAGCCGGGCCGAGCTTGACCTGGGCGACGGGGGCGATCAAGCGGGCGGTTTCTTCGGGATCAACGCTGCTTGGCTTGTTGCAGCCGGCCAAGAGTACAGTCGTCATGAGAGCGAGTGGGAGCGCATTACGGAGCGTCATGGCAGTAAAAACAGTGTAAGTGAATGAATTTGGACGCAAGTATACGCTGTACAAGCCGACAGTTATAGCGGGACGTGCGTAACCGTTTGATATGGGTTGGACGGGCTTTGCGCCGATGCGTTACAATCGCGCCCTTCTCGTGCGACCGTAGCTCAGCTGGATAGAGTACTGGCCTCCGAAGCCAGGGGTCGTGGGTTCGAATCCCGCCGGTCGCGCCATCTTTCTCCTTGCCTGTTTTAGCTCACTACATCCAATAGCGCTGTTTTCGCGTCGGTTGCCGCCACTCATCTTTGCTGTGCTCGCGCAGGATGGCTTTGGCCGGCGTCTCCGGGTTTTGCAGCCAAGCCGTCAGATCAGCTTCGGACATTGGCCGCCCCAGGAGATAGCCTTGTACATAATCGCAGCCCGATGTGCGCATCAGGTTCAGTTGGGCATGCGTTTCGACGCCTTCCGCGATGACCCGGTACCTCAGTGCGTGAGCCAGTGCGACGATCGATCGCACGATTGTTTGTGCGTCGCGATCTTCGGTCGAGCGCAGGACGAAACTGCGATCGATCTTAACAATGTCGATCGGCAGGCGCGAGAGATAGGACAGACTCGAATAGCCCGTGCCGAAATCATCCAGCGCAATCGAAACGCCCAAATCTTTCAGACTTTGCATTTCGCGCAAGGCTGCGTCGGCGTCGCGGACAATAATGCTTTCCGTCAGCTCCAGTTCGAGCCGGTGCGGCGGAACTCCGTAGTCGTTGAGCACCTGGGAAACGGAAGTGCCGAAATCGCGGTTTTCGAACTGCGGGGCGGCAATGTTGATGGCGATGCGGGGCAATTCGAGCCCCGCTGCTTGCCAGCGCGCGAGCGCGGCGCAGGCATTGCGCAATACGCGCTCTCCAATCGGCAGGATGAGTCCGGTTTCCTCCGCGACGGGAATGAAACGCGCGGGCGAAATCAGCTCGCCGTCGGACGGGCGCCAGCGCAGGAGCGCTTCGGCGGCGACCAGCTTGCCGGACTGTAGATCAATTTGCGGCTGGAATTCGAGGAAGAACTCGTCGTCCGTATTCAGGGCGCGCCGCAGACCGGTTTCTATGTGCAGGCGTTCCATCGCGCGTTGATTCAAGTCGGGGGTGTAAAAACGATAGACCCCACGGCCTTGTTCCTTGGCGGCATACATTGCGAGGTCGGCGCAGCGCAGTAAGCTCGGCGTGTCGGTACCGTGTTCGGGGCACAGGCTTATGCCGATGGAAAAACTGATTTTGAGCGCGTTTCCCGCGATGTCGATCGGTGCGGAAAAGGTGTTGAGAATCCGTCGTGCGATGCGGGTGACTTGCTGAAAGCTTTTGATATGACGGGCCAGCATGACGAACTCATCGCCGCCGATACGGGCGATTAAATCGCCCTCGCGCACGCAGTGCTGTAATTTTTCGGCAATCGAGGTCAGGAGTCGGTCGCCGGCTTGGTGGCCGAGCGTATCGTTGATCCGTTTGAATAGATCGAGGTCGAGGAAGAGCAGCGCGAGCTGCTCTCCATCTGCATGATGTCTGGAAATTGCGTATTCCAGTATGTCATTGAAATGGGCGCGGTTCGGCAAGCCGGTGAGGGTGTCTCGCTGCGCCAGATCCATGGCTTGGGCGGTTGCTTGCTCAAGCTGATTGGTTCTTGCAAAGACGCGATCTTCGAGCTGGTTCTGGTATTCGAGCAAGCGCGCGCGCGAGGCGCCGAGCCGGTCGATCATGTACTGGAAAGCACGCGAAAGATCGGCAAATTCATCGTTGGAATGAATTTGAATCGTTTGCCCGAGCTGGCCTTCGGCAACTTCGTGCGCAGCGATTGCAAGCTCTTGCACGGGTTGGATCAGGCGGCGGGTAAACAGCAAGGTCAACGCAATCGCCAATGCGATCACGACGATGACGAAGCGAAGCGTTTCGTTAACGAAGACAAAGGCATCGCCGCGTGCCTGAGCGTTGTTTAAAACCATCTGAACGTAACCGGAAGGGGATGGCGGCAAAAAATCCACATGTGCAGAGTCCTCTTGGACGGCCGCAACGAAGCTCACCAAATCGCTCGACAGTTCGGTGATGCGGACTTTTCCCTCCTGGCTTGGCCAGGAGGGAACGGGGGTTTTGACGTTCAGCTCCGCGCGAGTGAAGTGCTCCGCAACCAACTTGCGCTGGGGGTCGTAGAAAGCGGCATAAACCACATCACGATTTCCTTCGAGACTGTGCAATAAGCGCGCAAGACTTGCGAACTGCCCATGTGCAAGCGGCGCACCGCCGCCCCGAGCGAGCATTTGGATGATTGCCGACCCGCGTGCTTGCAAGGCGTTGAAGGCATGAATCGATTGGGTGCGCACGACGGCGAACCCTATCGCCAGCGCTGTAAGCAAAATGAGGGAAATCGCGAGTAGATTGAGTTTGGTTGCGATCCCCATCGGCCGCACCCAGGGTCCGCGCCTCATTTCGGACCTGACCACGATCGAGCGCAAGCCCCGCCATTCATGGCAGGGTCAGCGAGACAAGCGTTATCGACGCCGAAGGCGCCTCCGATTTGTGGCGAGGAAGCCCCAGCTTTCAAGTTGGGGTGACTCACAAAATTCTCTCTGCTTGTTGCGGAGGGAATATCCGGGTTAAACGGCGATGCTTGATGATGGGGACCCTGAATCATGTGGATGCTCGGACCCTTGAATTCCTGATACAGCGACAACGGCTTTGAAGTTGCGTTCTTGAATGTACCGGGGGCGTGTTCTGTTAAGGTTCGAGCTAGACAATTACGCTTCTACGTAAGGAGGCTCCCTTGCTGCGGCATCGCATTATTCCGGTTACTCCGTTTCAACAGAACTGTTCTCTGCTGTGGTGTCCAGAGACGCAGAAGGCTGCATTGGTCGATCCGGGCGGTGAAATAGACCGTTTGCTGACTGTTATCGCGGATGAGGGTCTGACGCTTGAAAAAGTGTTGCTAACCCATGGGCATATCGATCATGCTGGTGGTACTGTCGAGTTGGCGCGTCGCACGGGTGTAGCGATAGAAGGGCCGCAGGAAGAGGACCGTTTCTGGATCGATGCCTTGCCGCAGCAGAGTCAGATGTTCGGTTTCCCACAGGTTGAGCGTTTCGAACCCGACCGTTGGCTCAATGAGGGTGACATTGTCTGCGTCGGCAGGCAGAATCTTAGGGTTTTCCATACTCCTGGCCATACACCCGGCCATGTCGTGTTTTTCCATGAGGCTGGACGCTTGGCCTGGGTGGGAGATGTGCTGTTCGCGGGCTCGATCGGGCGCACCGATTTTCCCCGCGGAGACTTTAAGACCCTGGTTGAATCCATCCGTGGGAAGCTGTTTCCATTAGGGGATGATGTGGCGTTCATTCCAGGTCATGGGCCGATGTCGACTTTCGGTGAAGAACGACGCAGCAATCCCTTCGTTGGCGATACGAATTGAGGTGGGAAATGCGATTGGCCTTGTTGGAAGACGACCCAGATCAAAGTCTGATGGTGGCAACCTGGCTCAAAGAGGCCGGGAACGATGTCTATGCGTTCGAGCGGCCGCGTGAGCTACTCAAAATTGCGGGGCGAGAGAGTTTCGATCTGTTCTTGATCGATTGGAATCTTCCGGATATGAGCGGAACCGAAGTGCTGCGTTGGCTACGGGATGAGCGGAGTGATGCAACCCCAGTGATTTTCGTGACCGCGCGCGATGCCGAGGAAGATATCGTGTCGGCATTGAGCGCCGGGGCGGACGATTACATCATCAAGCCTGTGCGGCGGATGGAATTGCTGTCGCGGATCGAAGCGGTATTACGCCGCGTGCGGCCGAAAGAGCCGGAACGTGAGCTTGTGCTGCCGCCTTATCGCTTCGACCTCTTGCTCAAGCGTGCATTCGTGGGCGATGAGGTGGTCGATCTGACCGACAAGGAATTTGAGCTGGCGGTGTTCTTGTTCCGCAATACTGGCAAACTGTTTTCGCGCGGCCATTTGCTCGAAGCGGTTTGGGGACGCAATCCGAGTCTCGCGACGAGAACCATCGATACGCATGTTTCCCGCCTGCGTGGCAAACTCTCGCTCAGGCCGGAAAACGGCTATCGCCTGACGCCGGCCTACAACTACGGCTATCGGCTGGAACGTTATGCCGGTGAATAAGGCCCGTGCGGCATCATTCATAGTTAGAAGGCCGCTTCCGCACGGACGTTTTCCTTCGATTATTTTTTGAGCGAGTCGCGAATTTCGCGCAGCAACAGAATGTCTTCGGGTGTAGCGGGAGCTTCTGTCGCAGGTTCGGGTTCCGGTGCCATGATTTTGCGTTGGAGGCGGTTCATCGCTCTGATGGCAATGAAGATTGACATCGCCACAATCAGAAAATTGACCACGGTGTTGATGAACACACCATACTTGAGTAAAGGGGCGCCCGCTTTTTCGGCCGCCTCAAGTGAGTTGTAAGCGGTGTTGCCAAGATTGATGTAGAGGTATGCGAAGTCGACGCCGCCGAGTAGGCGCCCGACCAAGGGCATGACGACATCCTTGACCAGGGAGTCGACGATCTTGCCGAAAGCGCCGCCGATGATGACGCCGACCGCGAGATCGACAACGTTGCCCTTGAGGGCGAATTCCTTGAATTCCTGGATAAAACTCATGTGTGCATCTCCTAAAGGCATTAACCGGATCAGATGGCGCGATTCAAACAGCTTGACCAAAGCGAAAGTGTCCCTGATGCCGCAGCGCGTTCGCAAGCGGGAGGCGTCGCATGTTTGATCGAATTGCCGCACTCATCGATATTTTGCCGCTCGGAATCGGGTTCCTGGATGCGCAGGGCAGCGTGCAAAGCGGGAATCGCCACTTGCGCGAATGGCTCGCATTGCCGCAAGACGCAACGCTCGATGAAGCCCTGCGCGGCGTGCTTGGCGCGGGCTGGATCGAACGCCTTCCTTGCGATTACGAAACGGCTGCGGGGCTGAACCTGCACTTGAGCCTGGGCGAGTCTGAAGCGTGGCGTCTGCTGGTCGTTGAAGACCGCAGCGACAATGTGCTTGCCGGTGCTGCGAACGAAGCGGTTCTGCGCAAACTTGGGCACGATTTGCGCTCCCCGAATGCCACCACCATCAGCATGGCGAGAGGCGTCGTGGACGGTATATTCGAACCCGACCGAGAAGGAGCTGAGCGGATTTTGGCGCTGGCCGAAAAAGCGCTGGCGCGCTCCGAGCGCATTCTGAGCGTGCTGCGCGCGGCGGCGCTATCGACTACGCGTTTCGAGCTGGTCGATCTGGTCCAGGTTGCTTACGAAACATGCGATGCATGCTGGGAGGCAGCCGAGCAGAGAAATGCCGAGTTGCGTGTGGCAGAGTCCGCCGATTCTTTGGGCATATGCTATGTCTGCGGCGATATCAGCTTATTGCGCCAAGCGTTTCAACAGCTGACCGAACTGGCTTTGGCACATAGCAAAAGCAATGCATTTGTGCTGCGCTTGAGCGATGTGGGCACGCATTGGCAGTTTCAAGTATTAACGGGCGTCGCCGATGAGATCGAGCTTTCAACGGCGGAAATGTTTTTGGCGCAGATTGCCGCCAAGAAACACGGCGGGAATTTGGATTGCACGATAGCGCCTCCGTGGCCCTTGCTGTCGTTCCCGAAATTGACGCTCAAGGATTAATTGGCGTAATCGAGCGCGGCGGCGGTTAGTATTCACGCCGAGAACTGTAAGCGAGCGAGCCGCGCATAGAGGCCGTCCGCGGCGATCAAATCGCCATGCATACCGGCCTCGACGATTTTCCCGCGCTCCATCACGACAATGCGGTTTGCGCGCTGCACGGTCGCAAGCCGGTGCGCGATGACGAGCGTGGAGCGCCCGTTCATCAGATGTTCGAGCGCGGCCTGCACGACGCGCTCGCTTTCGGCGTCGAGCGCCGAGGTCGCTTCGTCGAGCAACAGAATCGGGCGGTCCGCCAAAATCGCGCGCGCGATCGCGATGCGCTGGCGCTGCCCGCCGGAAAGCTTGACGCCGCGCTCGCCGAGATCGGTGTCGTACCCTTGCGGCAGGCGTTCGATGAATTCGTCCGCAAACGCGGCGGCGCAGGCGGCGCGGACTTCGTCAAGCGTGGCTTCGGGGCGCGCGTAACGCACATTTTCAGCCACGCTGGCGGCAAAGATAACCGCCTCCTGCGAGACGAGCGCGAGCCGCGCACGCAGGCTCGCGGGGTCGAGCGTGCGCAGATCGACGCCATCGACAAATACCTGGCCGTTTTGCGGATCGTAGAAACGCAGCAGCAATTGAAAAACGGTCGTCTTGCCCGCGCCGGACGGACCGACGAGCGCGACCGATTCGCCCGGCGCGATTTCAAGCGAGAAAGCTTCGAGCGCCGGCGTATCGGGCCGGCTCGGATAGCGGAAATCGACGGCCTTGAAGGCGATGCGTCCCTGCGGCGGTTCGGGAAGATGGGCCGGCGCGGCGGGCGCGGCGATATCCGGCGCGGTGGCGAGCAGTTCGACGAGGCGTTCGGTGGCGCCGCGCGCGCGCTGCAGATCGCCCCAGACTTCGGAGAGCGCGCCGACGCTTCCCGCCACGATGGCGGCATAGAAAACGAAGGCCGACAGCTGGCCGGGCGAGAGCCGCCCGGCCAGAACATCGTGACCGCCGACCCACAGAATGAAGGCGATCGCGCCAAAAACGAGCACCATCACCGCGACGATCAGCGCGGAGCGGGCCGCGATGCGGCGCTGCGCAACGGCGAAGCCGCGCTCGACCCGTTTGGCGAAATCTACACGGTCGAAATCCTCATGTCCGTAGGCTTGCACGATGCGGATTTCGTGAATCGTTTCGTCGATGCGGTTGCCGAGATCGGCGACGCGATCCTGGCTTTGGCGCGCCAGCGCGCGCACGCGACGGCCGAACAGCACGATCGGCGCGACGACGAGCGGAACCCCCGCGATAACGAGCAGCGTGAGTTTGAGGCTTGTCGTGACCAGCATCGCGAGGCCGCCGATCAGGAGCAAGGCGTTGCGCAGCGCGATCGAAACCGAGGAGCCGATGACGTTTTCGAGCTGCGTCGTGTCCGAGGTCAGGCGCGAGATCACATCGCCCGTCCGGCCCGCCTCGAACCACGAGGGTGGCAGCGTCAGCAGATGCGCGAAAACGCGCCGGCGCAGATCGGCCGTCACACGCTCGCCGAGCCAGGAGACGTTGTAGAAACGGAACCAGGTCGCCAGCGCGAGCAGTGCGATGACGCCGAACATCGCAAGCAGGGTGCGGTCCAGCCAGGCCGCGTCGCCCGCCGCAAAACCTTTGTCGATGACGGCGCGCAGCGCTTGGCCGACGCCGAGCATCGCGCTGGCCGCCACGACGAGGGCAAGCGCGGCGACCAGGATGCGGGATCGATAGGGTTGCAACAGTTCGCGCAGGATGCTTTGAATCGTGAGCGGCGGCATGCGGGCTGGCGCGGAATGGGATCACCACATTCTGGGGCTTGTTACCATGCGGCGAGAATCGTTTGCGTAGGGTTCGGGCCTTGGCGTGGTCATCATGGCGGGGTTAACGAGACAAATCCCATAGGGTTCGCGTTACACTCGCCGCATCTTTCCGGCACTATTACTGTATGGCGCTTGCATCCGTTTCCAGCCGCGCAATCGAGGGCATCCATGCGCCCGAAGTTTCCGTCGAGGTTCATCTTGGCAATGGTTTGCCGGGGTTTTCGCTGGTCGGCTTGCCGGATACCGAAGTCAAGGAAGCGCGCGATCGCGTGCGCGCGGCGCTGACGACCTGCAATTTCGAATTTCCCCAGCGCCGGCTGACGGCCAATCTCGCGCCCGCCGATCTGCCGAAAGAGGGCGGCCGCTTCGATTTGCCGATTGCGCTCGGCATCCTCGCCGCATCCGGCCAGATCAAACAAGCCGCGCTCGATGGCATCGAGTTCGCGGGCGAGCTTTCCTTGAGCGGCGCGTTGCGGCCGGTGCGCGGCTCGCTGGCGATGGCGCTGGCCGCCACGCGGGCCGGCCGAGCCTTGATCCTGCCGCGCGAGAACGCGCAGGAGGCGGCCCTGGCGCACGGCGCGCAGGTTTTCGCAGCGAACAGCCTGCTCGAAGTCGTCGCGCATTTGAACGGACATACGACGCTAGAAGCGGTGCGGGCCGATGCCGCGGTCACGACATCGGTTGTCTATCCAGATCTGGTCGATGTGCGCGGTCAGGCCGCGGCGCGGCGGGCCTTGGAGATCGCTGCCGCGGGTCGCCACAGCATGCTGATGTACGGGCCGCCGGGCACGGGTAAATCGATGCTCGCGCAGCGCCTGCCGGGGATTCTGCCGCCGATGACTGATGCGGAGGCCGTTGAGTCGGCCGCGGTGCTTTCGCTCGAAGGCAGTTTCTCGATCGACGCCTGGAAGCGGCGCAGCATCCGGGCTCCGCATCATTCGGCCTCGGTGGCGGCGATCGTCGGCGGGGGTTCTTCGCCGCGTCCGGGCGAAATTTCATTGGCGCACCACGGTGTTTTGTTCCTCGATGAATTGCCCGAGTTCGACCGCCGGGTGCTCGAATCCTTGCGCGAACCTTTGGAAACCGGCTCGATCATGGTTTCGCGCGCGGCGCGGCGGGCGGATTTTCCGGCGCGTTTCCAGCTCATTGCCGCGATGAATCCATGCCCCTGCGGTTATCGCGGCAGCGCGCGCTGCCGCTGCACGCCGGATCAGGTGGCGCGGTATCGCGGACGCTTATCGGGGCCATTCCTGGATCGGATCGATCTGGTTTTGGAGGTTGCGCCGCTAAACGCGCACGAACTCCAGCAAGCATCCGCGGGGGAGACCAGCGCCGCTGTGCGCAAGCGCGTCGAACGCGCGGCCGGGATTCAGCTCAAGCGCCAGGGCTGTGCCAATGCGCTGCTCGATTCGGCGGGCGTCGAACGCTTTTGCACGCCCGACGCCGAAGCCGCGAAGTTGTTGACCGCCGCGATCGAACGGCTCGGTCTCTCGGCGCGCGGCACGCATCGCCTGCTCAGAGTGGCGCGCAGTATTGCCGATCTGGCGGGCGCGCCAACGGTCGGCCGCCCGCATGTTGCGGAGGCGATTCAGCTCCGGCGCGAGCTTCCGCGCGCACCTTAACGCCACTAACACAACCCTGCATGCTGCGTTGCGCTCACTTGCCGTACTGTTTTGTACTGTCTGCGTTTCGCGCGCCTTGCCTGCACCGCTGCGCTGGGTTGTGTTGGCGGCTTTTCTTTTGATACATGTCGGGTACTATCGAAAACCCAGGGAACAAATGCTCTATGAACACTTCACAGACGACTACGCCGGCGCCGCGCAAAAGCGTGATGCGCGCCATCAAAAAATGGACCGCCATTCTTTTCGTACTGGTGATCGCATTGGGGGTGCTGTATATCTGGGCGGCGCTGAACTTCAGTTTTTCGGACGGCGAGCGCACCGGCTACATTCTGAAGTTTTCGCGCAAGGGCTGGGTCTGTAAGACCTGGGAAGGCGAGATGCAGCTGATAGCGATGCCCGGCGCGATGCCGGAACGCTTCGCTTTCACCGTGCGCGACGAAACGGTGGCGAAAGCCATCAATCGCGTGATGGGGCGGCAAGTGTCGCTCGAATACGCGCAGCATGTCGGCTTGCCGACCACTTGTTTTGGCGAAACGAGCTATTTCGTGCGCGGCGTGAGGCTGGTCGATGCGCCGCTTCCTGGAACGGAACTCGCGCCGCCGCCGGCCGTGGAGTCTGCGCCCGCTCCTGAACCGGGCGAAGCGCCGGCTCCCGTTCCCGCTCCCGCGCAGAGCGGCGCGGCGGTGAGTTTGTAAAGTTGTAGCGAATGATGCCTTCAGAACGTCCCGATACGCTCCCGCCGCCGAGCGCCGAGGCGCTTGCCGCGAGCGAGCGCCTGAAAGCGCAAATCGCCGCAGAGATTGCTCGCGCGGGCGGCTGGATTCCTTTTTCCGCTTACATGGCGCAGGCGCTCTACAGCCCCGGCCTGGGCTACTACAGCGGTGGCGCGCGCAAGTTCGGGCCGGGCGGCGACTTCATTACCGCGCCGGAGCTGACGCCCTTGTTCGGCCAGGCGCTCGCGCAGCAGATTGCGGATCTGTTCGCGCAAAGCGCGCCCCGGCTGATCGAGGCCGGCGCGGGCACCGGTTTGCTCGCGGCGGATTTGCTTGCGACCTTGGCGGAGCTTGGTGCCGCGCCCGAGCGCTATTCGATTCTGGAGCTTTCCGGCGAACTGCGCGAACGTCAGCGCGAAACGCTTGCCGCGCGCGTACCCGAACTGCTTGAGCGGGTCGAATGGCTCGATGTTTTGCCCGAACGCTTCGACGGCGTGGTCGTGGCCAACGAAGTGCTCGACGTGATGCCGCTGGAGCTTGTCGCCTGGCGCGACGGCGCAATGTTCGAGCGCGGCGTCGCTTGGCGCGATGGTGCATTTACCTGGGCCGATCGGCCCGTTGGCGGCGCGCTGGCCGACGCCGCAGCGGCGCTGCCCGTCGTTATGCCGAGCCAGGGCGAGTATGTGAGCGAGATTTCGCTCGCGGGCCGCGCCTGGATCGCCGAGTGGTCGCGCCGCCTGGGCCGCGGCGCGCTGCTCTTGATCGACTACGGCTATCCGCAACGCGAATTTTATCTACCCTCGCGCAGTACGGGAACGCTGATCTGCTACTACCGCCATCGCGCGCACCCCGACCCGTTTTTTTGGCCAGGTTTGACCGACATTACCGGCTTCGTCGACTTCACCGCGATGGCCGACGCCGCGCATGACGCCGGTCTCGATGTGCTCGGCTACTGCGATCAGGGGAATTTTCTGCTCAACTGCGGCTTGCTCGAACGCTTGCAACTGCGCGGGCCGACGGATAAACCCGACTACATCCGCGCGGCGCGTGCGGCGCAGCGTTTGATCGCGCCGCACGAAATGGGCGAGCTGTTCAAGGTGCTCGCCGTCGGGCGCGGGATTCAAGCGCCGCTGCGCGGTTTCGCGCGCGGCGACCGGACGCATACGCTGTAATCGGCTTGGGGGCGCAGCCGCGTTCGGGTTATGCTTGAGTCACCCGCAAACGTCTGCTTTCATTTCCCATGCATCTGATCCTTCTTTCAGGGCTGTCAGGCTCAGGCAAAAGTATCGCGCTCGCCGTGCTGGAAGACGCGGGCTATTACTGTGTCGATAACCTGCCCGCCACGCTTTTGCCGCAACTCGTCGTGCATCTGCGCGAGGCCGGCTACACCCGCGTCGGCGTCGCGGTCGATGTGCGCGGCGGCGTGAGCTTGCAGGCTTTGCCGGGTACGGTGGAAACGCTGCGCGAAATGGTCGACGACCTGCGCTTCGTTTTTCTCGAAGCGCACAACAACACCTTGATCGCGCGCTTTTCCGAAACGCGCCGGCGTCACCCCTTGGCGACGGACAGCGTGACCTTGCTCGAAGCCATCGAGCAGGAGCGCGATCTGGTCGAACCGGTGGCCGAACTGGGCCAGCGCATCGATACGAGCGATCTGCATCCGAATACCTTGCGCGTTTGGCTGCGCGATCTGATCGAAATCACGCCGGGAACAGGCATCACGCTGCTGTTCGAATCCTTTGGCTTCAAACATGGCATTCCGCTCGACGCCGACTTCGTGTTCGATGTGCGCTGTTTGCCGAATCCTTACTACAACGTCGCCCTGCGGCCGCTGACCGGGCGCGATGAGCCGGTAATCGATTTTCTCTCCAAACAGGAAGAAGTCGGACGTATGACGCAGGACATCGGCGATTTCGTCGAACGCTGGCTGCCTTCCTATATCCGCGACAGCCGCAGCTATCTGACCGTCGCGATTGGCTGCACCGGCGGCCGGCACCGCAGCGTTTACATCGCGGAAGCGCTGGCCGCGCGCTTTCGCGATCATGGCCGCGTCATGCTGCGGCATCGCACCTTCACGCAGTGAAACTCGCGGCGCGCGACTGGCTGCAACTGATTCTTCCCGGCGATTGGCTGTTCCTGGTGTTAGCCGCGCTGTGCGTGGCGCTGCTGGCTTTGCGTTTCTGGAGCCCGGACCGGCCGGATCGCGCCGAAGTGCGCGCGGGCGGGCGGCTTGTCGCAAGTCTGCCGCTCGATGCCGCGCGGATATTCGAAGTGCCGGGCCCGCTCGGCGTTACGCGCATCGAAATCGCGCCGGGCCGGGCGCGCGTGCTCAGCGATCCGGGCCCGCGCCAATACTGCGTGCGCCAGGGCTGGCTGAGCCGCAACGGCGCGGTCGCGATCTGCGCGCCAAACCAAGTCAGTCTCTCGCTCGCCGGGCGCACCGCCGCGTATGACTCGCTCGGCTATTGAACTCGTTCCGACCGAGCAGGACCGGCGGATTGCCCGCTTCGCGACGGCGGCGATCCTGCTTTCGCTGGCCGAAGCGGCCATCCCGCTGCCGCTGCCGGGCGTCAAACCGGGTCTGGGCAATATCGTCGTGCTGATCGTGCTGTGGCGCTGGGGCTGGCGCGAAGCGGCCTGGGTCGCCCTGCTGCGGGTATTCGCGGCGAGCTTGTTGCTCGGCCAGTTTCTCGCGCCGGGTTTTTTCCTGAGCCTTGCGGGAGCGCTGACAAGCCTTGCGGCGCTCGCGCCGACGGCGCATCTGCCGCGGCGCTTTTTCGGCCCGGTCAGCGCCAGTCTCGTTGCGGCGTTTGCGCATATCGGCGGACAGCTCTTGCTCGCGCGTTTATGGCTTGTGCCGCACGATGGCGTGTTTGCTTTGAGTCCGATATTCGGCGCGGCCGCGCTGGTGTTCGGCCTGGTTAACGGCCTGGTGGCCGCGCGGCTCTTGCGTGAACTCAATGACCCCGCGCCTGTCTAGGCGGCAAGCGGCCACTATTCGCGTACACTGCGGACCCCAAAGCAGTTCGCGATAGAGGCTATGTCGGAAACCCCTCATCACAGCGACGACGTACAGGTTCACCTCAAAGAGGTGCAGCACCTGCTCGCGCGTCAAAAGCTCGTGGAGGGCCTGGTGCATCGGCAGGACTCGCCGAAGCACGAGCTGGTTGAAACCATCGTCCACAAGCAGCATCTCGCGGAACTTGCGGAGCGGCTCGAAAAGCTGCATCCGGCGGACATCGCCTACATCCTCGAAGCCTTGCCGCTCGACGAGCGTGTGATCGTTTGGGATCTGGTCAAGGCCGAGCGCGACGGCGAAATTCTGATCGAAGTCTCCGACGCGGTGCGCGAATCGCTGATCGAGACGATGGACCAGGCCGAACTGGTGGCCGCCGCCGAACAGCTCGATGCGGATGAACTTGCCGACCTCGCGCCCGACCTGCCGAGTCAGGTCATGGAGGACGTCTATCTCGGCATGGACGCCGAGGAGCGCGAGCAGTTGCGCGCCGCGATGTCCTACCCCGAGGACTCGGTCGGCGCGCTGATGGACTTCGAAATGGTCACGGTGCGTGAGGATGTGACGCTCGAAGTCGTATTGCGCTATCTGCGCCTTTTCGACGAGCTGCCCGACCATACCGATCAGTTGATGGTTGTCGACCGCAAAGACCGGCTGCGCGGCGTGCTGCCGATCGGGCGTTTGTTGATTAACGACCCGGAAGTCGAGGTCGGCAAAATCATGCTGACCGAACATCTGACGCTCGAACCCGGCGACGGCGCGGACGATGCCGCGAAAGCCTTCGAGCGCTACGACCTCGTCAGCGCGCCGGTTGTCGACACGCACTACCGCCTGATGGGGCGGCTGACCGTGGCGGCGGTGCTCGATTTCGTGCGCGAGCAATCGGAAGCGGAACTACTTTCCCAGGCCGGCTTGAAGGAAGAGGAAGACATCTTTGCGCCGGTTTTCGATTCGATCAAAAACCGCTGGCGCTGGCTGGCGACCAATCTTGTTACTGCTTTCATCGCCTCGCGGGTTATCGGCGCTTTCGAAGGCTCGATTTCGAAACTCGTTGCGCTCGCCGCGCTGATGCCTATCGTCGCCGGCATCGGCGGCAATTCCGGCAATCAGACGATCACGATGATCGTGCGCGCGATCGCAATGGGGCAGGTCAGCGAAGAACATGGCCGCCGCCTGTTCCGCAAGGAGATTGGCGTCTCGCTATTCAACGGTCTGGTGTGGGGCGGGCTGCTTGGCCTGATCGCGTGGGCGCTGTATGGCGATTGGCGGCTCGGCGTGGTGATGACCGCCGCCATGACGCTGAACCTGCTCCTCGCGGCCTGCATGGGCGTCGCGATCCCGCTGACGATGCTGCGGCTCGGGAAAGACCCCGCGCTGGGTTCCTCGGTCTTGATTACCGCGTGTACCGACTCCGGCGGGTTCTTTATTTTTCTTGGGCTGGCGACGTTTTTCTTGCTCTAAAACTTACTCGGTGGTGCTTGGGCTCCAGAATGCCTGTCTGACGCCGGGTAAAGCAGCCAGCCGGCTGACCAACTCATCCAGTTCGTCCGCATCGACCGATGTGGCGACCAAGGTTGCCTCGATCTCGAATTCATCGTGACCGAAAGCATGGATGTCGAGGTCACGCGTGGGGTAGTTGCTGCGCTCCAGTTCTTCTTCGAGCAGGGCCATGACGCTCTTGCGGTGCGGGCGTTCGGCAATCACATAGAGCGTGTTCGTCACCTCGACCGATCCCATGTCGAGCGGCTTGCGGTCGATCGTGTTGACGATCGGGCGCAGCAGCGTGTTTGCCGCTAGCACGAACACCGTGGCCAGCGCCGCTTCGAAAATCAGGTCGGCTCCGGCCGTTGCGCCGACCGCGGCCGAGCCCCACAGCGTGGCGGCGGTGTTGAGGCCGCGCACGTTGCCTTCTTCACGCATGATGACCCCCGCGCCGAGGAAGCCGATGCCCGACACCACGTAGGCGATGACGCGCACCGCGCCGTCGTTGCCGGTCAGCCGGTTCGCGGTGTCGACGAACACCGCCGCGCCGACCGCGACCAAAACGTTGGTGCGCAAGCCGGCCGTGCGCTGGCGGTATTGCCGCTCAAGGCCGATCAAGCCGCCGAGCACGAAGGCCGCGGCCAGGCTCAGCAGCGTATCGAGCAGGGAGGCCAGATTGATGTTCTGCAATGCCGCCATATGCGCCTCTCCTTATTGCCAGCCCCAACGGCGGCGGTAGAGGTTCTTCAGCGCCTGCGTCAAGCCCATGTAGGCGAGCAGGATCAGAGGCAGCAGCGCAAAGTACAGCGGCGGCAAGGCTTGCAGTTTGAAGTAGCTCGCCAGCGGCCCCATCGGAATGAAGATGCCTATGGCCATGATGACGAAGGTCATGACCATCAAGGGCGTCGCCGCGCGGCTCTGGATGAACGGCAGTTTTGGGGTGCGGATCATGTGCACCACCAGGGTTTGCGTAAGCAGGCCGACGATGAACCAGCCCGACTGGAACAGCGTCTGATGTTCGGGCGTCTGTGCGCCGAACACGAACCACATCATCGCGAAGGTCGTGATGTCGAACACCGAGCTGATCGGCCCGAAGAACACCATGAAGCGGCCAAGGTCGCCCGGATTCCAGCGCTGCGGTTTTTGCAGCAGTTCTTCGTCCACGTTGTCGAACGGAATCGCGATCTGCGAGATGTCGTACAGCAGGTTCTGCACGAGCAGGTGCATCGGCAGCATCGGCAGGAACGGGATGAAGGCCGACGCCACGAGCACCGAAAAGACGTTGCCGAAGTTCGAGCTGGCCGTCATCTTGATGTACTTAAGCATGTTGGCGAAGGTGCGGCGGCCCTCCAGCACGCCTTCCTCCAGGACCATCAGGCTCTTTTCAAGCAGGATGATGTCGGCGGCTTCCTTGGCGATGTCCACCGCGGTATCGACCGAGATGCCAATGTCGGCCGTACGCAGCGCCGGCGCGTCGTTGATGCCGTCGCCCATGAAGCCGACCACGTTGCCGTTGGCTTTCAGCAAGCGCACGATGCGTTCCTTGTGCGACGGCGTGAGCTTGGCGAAAACGTTGTGCTGCTCCACGGCCTCGGCCAGTTCCTTGTCGTCCATGCGCTCGATGTCGCTGCCGCGCAGCACGCCTTGCTGCGCCAGACCCACCTCGCGGCAAATCTTGGCCGTCACCAGTTCGTTGTCGCCGGTCAGCACCTTGACCACCACGCCGTGCTCGGCGAGCGCCTTGAGCGCCGGCTCGGTGGACTCCTTCGGCGGATCGAGGAAGGCCACATAGCCGACCAGGACCAGCTCGCGCTCATCGGCGATGCCGTAGTTCTCCTGTGTCGGCGGTCCTTCTTTGACGGCGACCGCAACCACGCGCAGGCCCTCTTCGTTGAGGTCGGCGGTTACCGTGCGGATGCGATCAAGCAGTTCGGGCGTGAGCGGCTCGACGCCCTCGCCGTGGCGGACTTGCGTGCATACGGCGAGGACTTCCTCGACCGCGCCCTTGGTGATGAGCAGGTGCTGCGCCTCGTGTTCGGCCACCACCACCGACATGCGGCGGCGGTTGAAGTCAAACGGGATTTCATCGACCTTATGGAAATTCCTGGTCGGCTCCAGCTCGCGATGCACTTCGGCGTGTTCCAGCACGGCCACGTCGAGCAGGTTTTTCAAGCCGGTCTGGTAAAAGCTGTTGAGGTAGGCCATTTCCAGCACCTCGTCGGACTCCTCGCCCCAGATATCGACGTGCCGGGCCAGGAAAATCTTGTCTTGCGTCAGCGTGCCGGTCTTGTCGGTGCACAGCACATTCATCGCGCCGAAGTTCTGAATCGCATCCAGCCGCTTGACGATGACTTTCTTACGCGACAGGAACACCGCGCCCTTGGCCAGCGTCGAGGTCACAATCATCGGCAGCATTTCGGGCGTCAGGCCCACGGCGACGGAAAGGGCGAAGAGCAGCGCTTCCATCCAGTCGCCCTTGGTGAAACCGTTGATGAACAGCACCAGCGGCGACATCACGAACATAAAGCGGATCAGTAGCCAGCTCACCTTGTTCACGCCCGACTGGAACGAGGTCGGCGCGCGGTCGGTAGCCGTGACGCGGCTGGCCAGCGCGCCGAAGTAGGTGGCATTGCCGGTGCTGAGCACCACGGCGGTGGCGGAGCCGGACACCACGTTGGTGCCCATGAACAGGATGTTGTCGAGTTCCAGCGGGTTGATCGCCTTGGCGTCGCGCTGGACGGCGAACTTTTCCACCGGCATCGACTCGCCGGTCATCGCCGCCTGCGCCACGAACAAATCCTTGGCGCTCAGCACACGGCAGTCAGCCGGGATCATGTCGCCCGCCGAAAGCACGATCAGATCGCCGGGGACCAGCAGTTTGATCGGCACTTCCGCGCGCTGCGCCGCCTTGACATGCAGGCGCACGCCAAAGAAATTCGCGGCTTCCACGGCCGCGTCTTCCGACACATCGCGGCGGATGACGGTGGCGGTGTTGCTGACCATCGCCTTGAGCGCATCGGCGGCCTTGTTCGACTTGCCTTCCTGCCAGAAGCGCAGCAGCGTGGAGAGCACGACCATTGTGCCGATGACGATGGTCGCCGGCATATCATCGGTCAGGAAGGAGATGATCGCCAGCAGCGTCAGCAGCAGGTTGAACGGGTTGCTGTAGCAGCGCCACAGGTGCATCCACCACGGTAGCGGCTTTTCATGCTCGACTTCGTTGAGGCCCACGCGCTCGCGGATGAGTTCGGCCTGCGCTTCGGAAAGGCCGTCGTCGTGGCTGTCGAGCTGCTTGAGTAGCGCTGCGGGATCGCTGGTGGCCGCGGCGACCAGCGTCTGGGTCAGCGTGGCAGGCACTTCCCGGCTGACGCCGGTCTGGGTCAGAGTGTCCAGCAACGTCAGGCGGCGGAAATGCCGGCCGATGTGGCGGGTGCGGAGGAATCCTGCGAAAAGCTCTCTCAGGATGTTGAGGTTCATGTTTTCTCCTTGTCGCTGCCATCCCGAAAGCGAATTCCCCAGCCTGCGCACACAAGCGCGCAGTCGCACCAGCGCCGCCATATTTGCAGCGGCGCGTCACGAATACATGGGAAGCGGCCGAAGCGGCCGGGAACCGGCCTTGCGACACCACTGCCCGCCAAGTCGGCAAGGCAATGGCGCGAGGGAGACTCGGCGATTACCTTACCTGTGGCCGGTCGATGCAAGATCGACGACTGGGACTACCCACAGGAGGAACTCCATTTGTTAAGACGGCGGGATTCTAACCCTTTGCAATAGCGCCTGACAATATCCTCACCGGGGGGATAGGATTACAGAATTATTACAGTGAGGATTGAGCTCCCGGAGGCGCTCAATCTAGCGGCCTTCTAAGCGCGGAATTCCGCACTGCTTGCGAAGATCCGCTCGGCGGCGTCAACCGTGGCCGCGATATCCGCTTCGCTATGCGCGGCGGAAACAAAGCCCGCTTCGTAGAGCGCGGGGGCGAAGTAATGGCCGGCGTTGAGCATGGCGTGGAAGAAGTGGTTGAAGTGCGCTTTGTTGCTTGCCATTACCTCGTCGTAGCTCGTTGGCGCTTTGGCGCAGAAGTAGATGCCGAACATGCCGCCGACGGCCTGGGCCGAGAAGGCGACATTGTGCCGCGCGGCGGCCGCGGCGAGTCCGTCGGTAAGTTGCCGCGTGCGGGCGGAAAGATTTTCGTAAAAACCGGGCTGCATGACCAGGCGCAGGGTTTCCAGGCCGGCGGCCAGCGCGACCGGGCTGCCCGAAAGCGTGCCGGCTTGATAGACGGGGCCGAGCGGCGCGATCTTTTGCATGATCTCGCGCCGTCCGCCGAATGCGCCGACCGGCATGCCGCCGCCGATGACTTTACCAAGCGTGACGAGATCGGCGTCGATGCCGAAAAGCCCTTGAGCCCCCTTGGGGCCGACGCGGAAGCCGGTCATCACTTCGTCGAAAATCAGCAGCGCGCCATGTTGGGTGCACAGGCTGCGCAGCGCTTGCAGGAAGGCGTCCGACGGGCGCACGAGGTTCATGTTGCCGACGACGGGTTCGAGGATGACGGTCGCGATTTCCTGGCCGCGCGCGGCAAAAACAGCTTCGAGCGCGGCGACGTCGTTATACGGCAGCACAAGCGTGTGCTTGGCGAAGTCGGCCGGCACGCCGCCCGAGGACGGATTGCCGTACGTGAGCGCGCCCGAACCGGCTTTGACGAGCAGGCTGTCGGCATGGCCGTGATAGCAGCCTTCGAACTTGACGATCGCATCGCGGCCGGTGAAGCCGCGCGCCAGCCGGATCGCGCTCATCGTCGCTTCCGTGCCGGAGGAGACGAGCCGCACCATCTCAAGGTTCGGTACGAGCTTGCACAGTAGCTCGGCCATTTCGACCTCGATTTCGGTCGGCGCGCCGAAGGAAAGTCCGAGGGCGGCTTTCTCCTGCACGGCGCGGATGACGTCCGGGTGCGCATGGCCGAGAATCGCGGGGCCCCAGGAACCAACGTAGTCGATGTAGTCGCGGCCGTCGGCGTCCCACACCCGGCAGCCCTGGGCGCGGGTAATGAAGCGCGGTGTGCCGCCGACTGCGCGGAATGCGCGCACGGGGGAGTTAACGCCGCCAGGAATGGTTTGTTGGGCGCGGTCGAAAAGCGTTTGGTTGCGGTCAGTCATGATTTTCAGGCTCGGGTTCGGTGTGGAATAAGGCAGAAAACTGTTTTGCACGGGCATGCGGGTCGGGTGCGTCGAACAGATCGGTGATGACAGCGAGCAGGTCGGCGCCCGCTGTGATCAGCGGCGCGGCATTGTCGGCGGTGATACCGCCAATGCAGGCAATCGGCCGGCCGAGTTTGCGCGCCGCGGCGATTAGGCTCAAGGGTGCTCGCACTGCGGCGGGTTTGGTGCTGGAAGGAAACATTGCACCGAATGCGATGTAGTCGGCGCCTGCCGCGATGGCTTTTTCGGCCAGCACGGCTTCGTTGTAGCAGGAGGCGCCGAGCAGCGCTGCGTCGCCCAGGAGGCTGCGCGCGGCGGCGAGCGCGCCGTCTTCGCGGCCGAGGTGCACGCCGTCGGCGGCGCAGCGCAGCGCCAGTTCGGGGTCGTCGTTGATGAGCAAGGGGACCTTGTGGCGCGCGGTGAGGCTGCGCAAGGCTTCGGCTTGCGTCAGGCGCAGACTGGGTGAGGCGGTTTTGTTGCGGTATTGCAGCAGGCGGCAATCGCCCGCAAGGATTACTTCTGTGGTGGCGAGCAGGCGGGCGGTGTCGGACCAGTCAGGCGTGATGGCGTAGAGGCCGCGGAGCATGTGGGCAGTCATTTGCGGTTCGCGAAAAAACGGTCGGGAATGCGCCGGCCCATGCCGGTTGCGAAGCTGTGCCGCAGGCTGTGCCATGTGAAATTCTGTGCTTTACGCACGGCCTGGACAAGCGGAAGGCGGAAGCCGAGCAGGGTTGCGATGGCCGCCGCCAAGGTATCGCCCGCGCCAAGATAGCTGTGGCGCAAACGTTCCCACGCATCGGTTTGCACAACAATACCGCCCGGGCCGTAAAGGGTGTTGATGACTTGCGGGGTCGGCTCGTGCGTGCCGGTGATGAGGACGTATTCGAGCCCGAGATCGATAAGCTGGCGCGCGCACTCGGGCAGGCTGGGTGTGATTTCTTCGTCCTCCTCCACCATGCGCCGCGCTTCGAGGCTGTTGGGGGTCGCCAGCGTCGTCAACGGCAGCAGGATGTTGCATATAGCGGACACTAACTCGTCATCTGCGAAACTGTTTTGGCCGCTGGTCTTGAGCGACGGCGCGAGTACGACTGGAATATCGGGATAGTCCGCCACGATTTCAGCAATGGTGAGGGCGATGTCGGGGTTGCCGACGAAGCCGATTTTGATTGCGGCGACCGGCATGTCTTCGAGAATCGCACGCGCCTGGGCGTCGACCCATGTTGTTTTTTGGGGCTGACAGGCTGTTATGCCGCGGGTGTCCTGTATCGTCATGCCAGTCAGAACCAGCGCAGGATGCCCGCCCAGCGCTGCAATGGTGAGCAAGTCCGCTTGGGCGCCGCTGCCGCCGGTAGGGTCCGAAGCGGCGAAGCTGAGAATAACGGGAGGAACGGCCGGCACAGACATGGATATAGACAGGCGGGAATGGGTTTGAATGCGGTAACATCAAAAATCTTAAACGAATTCTGTCAAGAAATGACTGCACCTGCCGTTGAAGCTACCCGTACATGGATGTGTTTGATCTGCGGGTTTATTTATCACGAGTCGGCCGGGCGTCCAGAAGAGGGGATCGCTCCGGGGACGCGTTGGGAAGATGTGCCCCTCAACTGGACCTGCCCCGAATGTGGCGCGCGTAAGGAAGATTTCGAACTGGTCGAGCTTTGAATGGGTGTGACGGCACGGTATGCCGCGAGTTGAGTTCGTGATTCTTTGCGTATACGGTGGGACTAACAGGTTTAAAGGCGGAGGAGGGCGTTTTGGTTGATGCGACGACCCCGAATGGTGTGAAAGTGATGGTTATTGACGACAGCAATACCATCCGGCGCAGTGCTGAGATCTTTCTCGCTCAAGCCGGCTACCAGGTTTTGCTGGCCGAGGATGGTTTCGATGCGTTGGCGAAAATCGCTGATCATCATCCGGACGTTATTTTTGTGGACATCATGATGCCGCGCTTGGATGGCTATCAGACGTGCGCGTTGATTAAAAAGAATCCGCGCTTTGCCGCCACGCCTGTCGTGATGCTGTCGTCCAAGGACGGTCTGTTCGACCGCGCGCGTGGCCGCATGGTCGGTTCGAACGAGTACCTCACTAAACCTTTTACTAAGGACAGTCTTATCAAGGCAGTCGCGGCGCATGTCGGCCTGCAAGCTTGAGAGGGACGTGATTTTAAGGAGCATCCCCCGTGCAAGTCAGAAAAATACTGGTGGTTGACGACTCCCCGACCGATCGTTTCGCTTTGATGGAGTTTCTTATCAAGCAAGGCTACAACGTTGTGACGGCCGAAGACGGTGCCGATGGGGTGCAGAAAGCCAAGGCCGAGTTGCCGGACTTGATTTTGATGGACGTTGTGATGCCCGGCCTGAACGGATATCAGGCGACACGGACGATTTCGCGCGATGAGACGATGCGTCATATCCCGATTTTCATGTGTACCTCGAAAGACCAGGAAACCGACAAGATTTGGGGCATGCGCCAAGGCGCAAACGATTATCTGACCAAACCCCTGAATTTCGATTTATTACTCACCAAGATCAAAGCGCTAGGCTAAAACCTGGTGCCTGTGCCATGGCAAAAAAAATCAGTTTGCGTGAGTTTCAAAAGGATCTCGCCGAGCGTTTGGCGGGGATGAAGGACAAACAGGTCAATCGGGCCTGGCTCGCGGTACTTGCCGGTCCCGAAGGGTGGCTGCTGGAGCTTGAGGAGAGCGGTGAGATTCTTTCCGTGCCGCCGATTGCGCCGGTTCCCCTATCGCGCAGATGGTTCTGCGGGCTGACGAACGTGCGCGGCAACCTGTTCAGCGTGGTGGATTTCCCGCAGTTTCTTGGGCTCGGGCCCGTGGTCAACGGCAGCGAATCGCGCTTGTTGCTGATCGGTGCCCGGCACAGCATCAATACGGCATTGCTCGTGAGCCGCGCGATCGGCTTGCGTAGTCCCGATGATTTTGAGGTCGATCGCCGCTTCAAGGACGATCGGCCATGGGTGGGCGGTGGTGTTCGCGATAGTCAGGATCGTCTTTGGAAACGTCTTTCCGTGCGTAACCTATTGGCGGACCCGCGCTTTCTCGATGCTGCGCGTGAAGCGCTTTGAGTTCGATAGGTATCTTGTCCGGCATATTTTGTTGGCCCAACAAGCTATGACTGACGCTCGTCTTTTGGAGCATTTGCATGATCATCAAAATCAGGAATCGTAGTGCGGATAAGGCTGGCTCCCGCGCGGGCTCGTCTGGATCAAGCGTGATCATTGATGACGCGCTTGCGCCCGGCGCAACTGGTTTCAAATTACCTTTTATCAGTGGCCGTCCAGTCTCCGAACAATTGCGGATACTCGGGGCTCTGCTCGCGGTTTTTGCCTTAGTGGCGATCGTTTTGACTTTCGTCCAGCTCAACCGGGTCAGAGAAGGAACGGCCTATGTTGCTGCCGCAGGGGAGATGAGAACGCTGTCTCAGCGGCTGGCCAAAGCGGCGCAACAAGCCCTGCAAGGCAATGCGGCTGCTTTTACGGAGTTGAAAGAAAGCCGTGAACAGTTCGTGGAGCGTTTGAATAAGGTGGGCGCGAACCCCAGTGGCGTGGAGGGTGAGCTCCGGACCGTGACTGAATTGTGGGCGAAAACCAATAAGGATGCGCAACAGCTGCTTACGCAGCAGAGCAATCTCACATCGCTTGGCGCAGCGGTGGCGGCGATCAACTCGGAGAATGCGAGACTGCTCCAACTCTCTGAAGATGTTGCGAAGCGCAAGCTGGAAGGCGGCGCCGGCGCGAGCGATATTGCAAGCGCCAATCAGGTGGTGATGCTCACACAGCGTATGGCGAAGAACGCCAATGCGCTTTTGGTGGCCGATGCAATCGATCCGGAAGTCGCTTATCAACTCGGTAAGGATGCCAATGCGTTTACCGAGTTGATCGAAGGTTTGCGCGCTGCGGTGAACTCTGCCGATAAGGATATGACCGCTCGCATGGCCGCCTTGAAGACGGCGGGCGATAAACATATTGCAGGCGTGCAGACTATTCTTGCCAATATTCAACTGCTGGTGCAGGCGAAAAAGTCGGGTAGCGAAATCTTCAAAGATTCTTCCAAGCTGTTGAATGCCACGGATGCCTTGGCGGATGCCTACAGCAAGCAATATGCGGGCATCAATCTGCAATCGGTTTTGATCTTCTTGTTTGCCTGCTTGGCGATTCTGACTTTGATCGCATTGATATTGATCTATAACGACGATCTCAAACAACGCCAAAAGGAAGCCGATCGCCAGCGCCAGCAAGTTGAAGCGGAGCAAAATGCGACGCAGCAGGCGATTCTGCGTTTGATGAACGAGATGGGCGATTTGGCCGATGGTGACTTGACTGTGCGCGCGACGGTGACTGAGGACATTACCGGCGCGATTGCCGACTCGGTTAACTACACGATTGAAGAGCTTTCGGTTCTGGTGCGGCGTTTGAACGACGCCGCGGGCCGCGTGAGTACGGCGGCCGAGTCTGCGCAAGGCACGTCGACCGAACTGATCGATGCCGCCGGCCGCCAATCGCGCGAGATTCAGGATGCCGGTGCTCAGATCCAGGATATGGCGCGTTCGATGAACGATGTATCCGGCAGCGCATTGCAATCGGCACAGGTTGCGCGCCGCTCGCTGGATTCCACGCGCAAGGGTCAGGATGCGGTGCAGAACACGATTCGTGGCATGAACGACATCCGCGAACAAATTCAGGAAACATCGAAGCGGATCAAGCGCCTGGGTGAATCCTCGCAGGAGATCGGTGAAATCGTCGAACTGATTTCCGACATTACTGAACAAACCAACGTGCTGGCTCTGAATGCGGCCATTCAAGCCGCGTCGGCAGGTGAAGCGGGGCGCGGTTTCACGGTGGTTGCGGAAGAAGTGCAGCGGCTGGCCGAACGCTCGGCCGAAGCGACCAAGCAGATCGCGGCGATCGTGAAAACGATTCAAACCGATACGCAGGACGCGGTGGCGGCGATGGAAAGCTCAACCCGCGGCGTGGTCGATGGCGCTCGCGCAACCGACGCCGCCGGCCAGGCGCTTTCCGAAATTGGCGATGTGTCGGTCGAGGTGGCGCATTTGATCGAAAAGATTTCCTCTGACACACAGAAACAAGCGTCAATTGCGACCAAAGTGGCTAACTCGATGCAAGACATTTTGAAACTGAACGAGCAGACGACTCGCGGCACGCAGCAAACGGCGGGCTCGATTGGTCAGCTGGCCGATCTTGCGGTCGAGCTTAAAGGCTCGGTTTCCGGCTTCAAGGTCTAAATCACGGGATGCATATGATGAATCCCGTAACCGAACTCGATATTGCTCCGCTGACCTGGGTTCGGAGCGAGATTGATGTTGCCTTGGCGCATGCGCTGGAGGCTCTCGATCGCGCGGAATCCGGCGAAGCCGGCGCCGATGCTTTGCGCATCGCGCAAAACCATGTGCATCAAGTGCAGGGCGCGCTTTCCATCGTTGGGCTCGACGGTGTTACGCAATTTGCCGAATCGCTCGACGCCTTGCTGGGCGAATTGGCGGCCGGACAGATTCCGCTTGCCGCCACGCATCTACAACTTCTGCGCCGGGCCACGGTCGCGTTGAGCAACTACCTTTCCGAAGTTGCGGACGGCGCCCGGCATCAACCGCTGCGGCTCTACCCGCTGTATGCCGAATTGGCGCAGGCGCGCGGTGTCGACGCCCCCGCGCGCGGTGAACTTTTCTTCCCCGATTTATCCGCGCGTACTTTGCCGCTGAGCAAGCCGATTACGGTCGATGCGACCCGTGCGGCAAAAGAAGTGCGCCTGCAACGTAGCCGCTTTGAAAAAGGTTTGTTGAACTGGCTGCGCGCGCCCGCGAGCGATGTCGGGCCAAAAGCGATGTTGCTGGCGGTGCGTGGGATCTCCCAGCTCAATGCCGCGCCGAGTGCGCGCACGTTCTGGTGGGCGTCGATAGCTTTCTTCGACGGTCTGGTCCAGGGCGCGATCAAATCGGATCGCGAAGCGCAGCGCCTATGCCGGCGCATTGATACGCAAATGCGGCGCTTGCTCGAAGGTGCGCAAGTGGTGGCTGAGCGTCTTGTACGCGATGTATTGTTCCAGGTCGCTAACGCGCAATTCGATTCTAAACATGCCCGTGCTGTGCGCCAGGCTTTTCAGCTCGATAAGCTGATTCCATCCGCGGGCGGCGCGCAAGTCGTCGAAACGCCGCTTGCGCCGTTGCAACGCGCATTGC
The DNA here is from genome assembly GCA_009781175.1 of Betaproteobacteria bacterium. Taxonomy (GTDB): domain Bacteria; phylum Pseudomonadota; class Gammaproteobacteria; order Burkholderiales; family Rhodocyclaceae; genus Niveibacterium. The sequence goes on along the minus strand of WQYQ01000006.1, from coordinate 59,316 downwards.
ATGACGCGCTCGAAAACGCCAAAGAGGCTTGGAACCGCTTTGCCGCCGGTGCGGCCATCGGTCTGCCGCAGATGCAGGAGCATCTGACCGCCGCGCGCAAGCCGCTTGAAACGCTCAACTATCCCGACGTTCTGCGGCTTGTCGATGCGCTGCATAACTCGGTGAGTTGGCTGCGCAAGGACCCGCTGAAGTCGAATGACGATTTGGCGATGGATGTCGCGACCGCGCTCCTGGTCGCCGAGCAGGCCGTCGCAGGTGGTAAGCCGGACCCGAAGCTGCCCAAGCAAATTGATACGCTGATTAAACGCCTGGCGGATCGCGCGGCAGGCCGCGATCCGGGCGCGCTCGACGATGCTTTGTTTGGCGAAGCGTCACGCCATGCCCAGGAGCGGCTCTTCTTCAATCAGCTCGCGCGTGAAATTCTGCTTACGCTCGGGCAGGTAGAGCAAACGCTCGACACCTATTTCCGCAATCCGGCCAACTCTGAGCCGTTGAGTGCATTGGCCGCGCCGCTCAAGCAAGTCGAAGGCGCCTTCACCATGCTGGGTGAGCCGGCGGCCGCCGCGCTTGTGCGCACGAATGGCGAGCGGATTGCCGAACTGGCGACAACGCCGGAACCCGACCTCGCGCATTTCGAGCCGATCGCGCATGAATTGTCCGCCTTGGGCTTCTTCGTTGAAGCCTTACACCACGGCCCGGCGACGCTTGAGCGCTTCTTGGCGCCGCATGGCGGTGCCGTGGCGAGCGAAGCACAGGCCGCGCCTAGCGTTGAAACGGCAGTGCTGCAACAAAGCCGCGAAGCGCAGCAGCTCGTTCAAGCACTGAGCAACGCGCCGGCGGATGCGGAATTGCGTGCCGAACTAAAGCAAAATTTGGAAACGTTGCGTGAAGATGCGGCGCTGCTCAACGATAAACGGCTTGAGCAACAAGCGCGTGAAGCGCTCGACGTTTTGAAGACGGGCGGCGATTCGGAAAAAGTCAAAGAAGCTGTTGCCGGTATTGCGAGCGCGCCTGCTCCGGCGGCGCCGCAAGTCTCGCAAGAAACAATGCGTCTGCTGGATGCGAGCACCGAGCAAGTCGACGCCGAATTGCTCGAAATTTTCCTTGAAGAGGCGCACGAGGTTCTCTCCACGATACACGCGCATCGCGAAGCTGCCGGGCGCGAACCGCATGACCAGGAGAACATCGTCACCATCCGCCGCGGCTTCCACACGCTGAAGGGCAGTTCGCGCATGGTGGGGCTCAACGATTTTGCGGATGCCGCCAAAGCGGTCGAATTCGCCATGAACCGTTGGCTCCAGCTTGAACTCAATGCCGAGCCGCAGTTGCTTGCTTTGGTCGATCATGCGACCCGCGTGCTGGACAGTTGGGTTCAGCAGTTGGATTCAGGCGGTAGCCCTTGGAAAGATGCGAGCGCGCTGATCGCCGAGGCGGAAGCTTTCCAAGCCTCGCTCGACGGCGAGCAAATCGAGGCGGAGCCTGTGCTTGCTGCGCCACAGCCTGTGACGCCGCGCGTGGAAGAGGTCGTCGCGCCGGTACGTGACGAGATCGCCGAAGAAATTGCAGATCTGAGTTTTGAGCCGCACGTCGGCGATACCGAACTCGATTTGACCTCGACTTTTTTGAACACGTTGGGGCTCGACGGGGGTGATTCGGTTGCGGATGAAGCGCCCGTCAATTTCGAAACGACCCTGCTTGCGCCCTTGGGTTTCGATGTAAACGAGCCGGCCGAAGAGACATCTCCTGCTGGGCCTGCCGTACCGGCGACCAATTTGATGGCGCCGATTCAAGAACTGGATTTCGGACCCGAAGCGTCCGACCACCAGTTCATGGATTTGACCTCCAGTCTTATCGCGGCACTCGAGACGGGCGAGACTGCTGTCGAGGCACCCGAAGAGACGCTCAATATCACGATCGACGAATTGTCGCTGAGCGACGAGAACTCTCTTGGCGCTCCGAAAGCGGAAGAGGAAGTTGACCTCACCGCCACCTTGCTCGCGCCGCTTGCAATGCGTGATGCGATTTATGGCACGGCCGAACCTGAGCCCGCAACGCAGGCGCCAGCCGAACTTCCCGCTCTAGCGAGTGCGCCGAGCGAGTCGCCCGTGTTGGATGAGGCACCGGATACCGCAGTTGCACAGCTTCTTGAGAACGAGCAGGACTTTTTTGGCGAGCCATTAGCAGAACAAGAGTTCGATTTGACGGCGACTTTGCTCGCACCGCAGGGAGTTCATGATGCAATTTATGGTGCGCCTGCGGACGAGGGCGCGCCAGAGCCCGACGAGGTACTGCCCGAATTGGCAGTACATGAGTTCGTCGACGAGACATCGGGGTCTGAACATGCCGCAGCGGCTGCTGAAGAGGATGTTAGTGCCGGAGGTGGATTAGCGCTTGAGCAAACTGAAGATGTGCTCGATGCCGCGGCCGATGCAGAAGAAGAGCCTACCGTTTTCGATCTGACGACAACCGACCTTGATGGTCCTGCTGCGCGTCTGGCGGAGTTCGGCGTGCCGACACACGATGTTGCGCTTGAGTTGCCGAGTTCCTGGGCCGATGAGCTCTCTGAACTTGACGGCATAGAGCCGCCCGAAAGCGGTTCGATCGCGCTGGATAACACCCCGCCCGAACCCGAGATCGATCAGGTTCGGCTGGGCGACACGGCGATTTCGCGTCCGCTGTATGAGATGTATATCACCGAAGCGTGCCAGCACATCGGAAAGCTCAAAGAAGGGCTGCCGCAATTCGTCTCCAACCCGCTTCTTGTGCCGCAAGACCCCATCGTGCGTGCCGCGCATACCCTGGGAGGCATTTCCGGGACGGCGCGCATCGAAGCGGTGCGGGCTTTAGCCAAGGGGCTTGAGCACGCCTTGCTGCGTTTGCAGCATGCGAATGTGCCGCCAAGCACCACCCAGGCAGAGCTGATTTGCGCGTGTGGCGAACGTTTGCAGGCGATGGTGAGCGAAATCGGTGAGCGCAAAATGCCGCTCGAAACACCGGAACTTGTGGCGGCGCTTGAGCTGATAAACCCGGAAGTGGATACCTCCGAGAGGCTCCTGGCGGCGTATGGCGCGATGGCGCAAACGCCGGATGCCGAAACGGCGCAGACATCCTCGCCGCCACCGCAAAGCCAGATCGAGAGCCTATCCGCTGCGTCGCCTGCCGAGCCGTTGGCTGCGCCGAAGCCCCAGCAGCAACAGCCGTCGCGTGAACAGGAAGAGCCTGTACGCGCCGTTGCGGTTAAAGATGACCTCGATGAGCAGCTTCTACCGATTTTCTTTGAGGAAGTCGACGAGTTGAGCCGCGATCTTTCGCTTGCATTGCGCGATATGCGCGAGGCCGACGATCCCGTGGAGCCCGCCAATGCGGTTGCGCGCTTACTCCACACGCTTAAGGGCAGTGCCCGCATGGCGGGTGCGATGACTGTGGGCGAGTATGTCCACGGCATTGAAAACCGGCTGCTCCAGGCGCGTGATAAGAACCAGCTCAACAGCCATTTGGCGGACGAGTTGGAAGCTTATCTCGATTCGGTTGGTCAGATGGTCGAGCGGATGCAGGCGAGTTTGTCGCCCGTCGCGGAGGAGGCGCCTAGCGCAGGAGATCAATCCGCCGCTGCGCAAATCGGCGGCACAGGCGCGGCAGAGTTGGAAAGGCGCGCTGCGAAGCTCGATGAGCTTGAGGCGCAGTCCGGCCAGCGCACGCTATTGCGTGTGCGTGCGGATCTAGTAGACCGCTTCGTCAACGAGGCGGGTGAAATTTCGATTGCGCGAACCCGGATCGAAGGCGAGCTGCGCACGCTGCGCCGTTCGATGCTAGATCTGACGGAAAACGTGATCCGCTTGCGCAATCAATTGCGCGAAGTCGAAATCGCAGCGGAAACGCAGATGCAGGCGCGTGTCGCGCAGGCCGAAATTCAACATGCAGAATTCGATCCGCTCGAATTCGATCGCTTCACGCGTTTCCAGGAAGTCACGCGGATGATGGCCGAATCCGTCGGCGACGTGACGACGATTCAGCAGAACCTGCTCAAGAATCTGGATGCCGCGGACACTGCTTTGCATGCGCAGGGCCGGCTCTCGCGCGATTTGCAGCAGGCTTTGATGGGCGTGCGGATGGTGCCGTTCGATGAGCTGTCGGACCGCATGTATCGCATCGTGCGCCAAACCGCGAAAGAGTTGGGCAAGCGGGCGAACCTCGACATCCGCGGCGGCGAAATCGAAATCGACCGCTCGGTGCTGGACAAGATGACAGCGCCGGTCGAACACTTGTTGCGTAACGCGGTAGCGCACGGCCTGGAATCGCCCGAGGAGCGCCGCAAAGCAGGCAAGGATGAGATCGGGCAGATCACGCTCAGCATCGTGCAACGTGCGAATGAAGTGTCGATTGAGCTTGCCGATGACGGCCGTGGTCTTGACTACGCGAAAATCCAGAGTCGCGCCGAAGAGCGCGGGCTGGTTCAAGCGGGTGAGCAACTGCCGCAGAGCCGGCTCAAGCAGCTTATTTTCGAACCAGGATTCACCACGGTCGACAAGGTTTCCGGTGTCGCGGGCCGCGGCGTCGGCATGGACGTGGTCAAGAACGAAACGATCAGCGTTGGCGGCCGCATTGATGTCGAATCCACGACCGGCAAGGGCGCCCGCTTCATCGTTCATCTGCCGCTCACGCTTGCGGTGACGAATGCCTTGTTGGTGCGGGCGGGCGAACGCACATTCGCGATCCCCTCCAATATGGTCGAACAGGCGCTCGAACTCAGACAGGAATCGCTCGATGTTATGCGCGCCGCCGGTGGCACGGAAAGGAACGGCCGGCATTACGCGTTCCGTTATCTGCCGCAGGTGCTGGGTGATAACGAAGCGCAGCCCGTTGCCGCACGGATGCACTGGGTTCTGCTACTGCGTTCGGGGCATGAAGTGCTGGCGTTGCATGTCGATGAAATGCGTGGCAACCAGGAAATCGTGGTCAAGAATGCGGGGCCGCAATTTACGCGCTTGCAAGGCTTCTCTGGCGCGACCGTGCTGCCCGATGGCGAAATCTCGCTGATTCTGAATCCCGTCGTGCTCGCGGGCATTGTGCCTGCGGTAGCGCCTGAGGAAATTACCGAAGCGGCCGCGCCGGCTGCGAGCGCATACGTGCCGACGGTGATGGTCGTCGACGATTCGATGACCGTGCGCAAGATCACGGGCCGTTTGCTTGAACGCGAAGGTTATCGGGTTGTGACGGCGAAAGACGGGGTCGATGCGCTTGAACAGCTTGTCGATGTCGTTCCCGATGTGATGCTGCTGGATATCGAAATGCCGCGTATGAATGGTTTCGATCTCGCGCGCAATATCCGTGCGGATGAACGGCTCAAAAAATTGCCGATCATCATGATTACCTCGCGCATGGCCGACAAGCACCGTAACTATGCACTTGAAATCGGCGTCAATCACTATCTGGGTAAACCGTATGACGAAGAGAAGCTGCTGAGCTTGATTGAGGAATTCGTGAAAAGCTGAGCGGGATGCTCTTTGGGAAAATAAAAAGGGTGGCGAGGTTCGCCACCCTTTTTATTGAGGCGGGGATCTGTGTTTAGGTGTCCGAAGGCTTCAGAAAATGATGATGAGCAGAAAACCGTTAAGGCGGCATTGGATTGTGCTCGGGACGTTAATTGCATTGGTGCTTGTCGTATTTCTGGTGGTCTACGGCCTGAGCAATCCTGGTTCGTCGGAGACAGGCAAATGCCTGGAGCAGTGTGCTCTACAGAATAAGACGGGGCGCCTTGTTCCTTCTTTCAAAGGAACTCCCGCCAAATCGGGTGGCTATGTTGGTCCGTGGCGCTGTGAGTGCCAGTAGTCCGCGGCTCCGAGCTGCGAAGCGCTCGATCCGTATCACGAATTTCCACCTTGTTTTTGCCTGAGCGTGAATTCGCGGCTGTCCCATAATTCGCCGGCCGGTCCGCGCAATTCGATTTTGTAGTGGCCGGGATCGGGCCGCCAACTGAGGCGAAGCCCCTCGCCGAGGTCTTGATCGTTGATGCGCCAGTGCGCGCCGCGCGCGAGCGGGTTGGCTTCGAGTATCAGCGATTCGCCCGCGCGCAGTTCGATCACGCCTGTGTTGGCGAGCGGATGCAGGATGGCGGGCGTCGCGCCGTAATCGATCGGCGTGGCGCGCGACAGAACGAGTTCCGTGCCGCGCAGAAACCATTCGCGCCGCGGCGGCTCCACGGGCGGTTCGAAGCTGACGAGTGTGCGCGTTAAATTGCTTGGCGCGCGCGGCGTGCGCGAAGAGGAGGCGTCGAGCCGGCTGAGCGCATCGCGCAGAATGCGTGCGGCGAGATGGCGTGTGTCGTCTGATGTGCGGGTTTTGTCCGCAGCGACGATGACGGCTATGGTTTGGCGTTCTCCCACCGCGATCAGCGCCGCGCCCGCATCGTCTTGCGCGTTGAGGGTCCAGAGCATATGCCAGCCCGCGTCGGCGGGGAGCGCTTCGGCAAACAAGGCGCTGCGCGCGCGGGCGTCGGACAGGATGTCGGCACCGATGAAGGCGGCGTCGGCATGCCAACTGCGCCGCAAGAGGACGCCAGGCTCCGCTTGCAGGCGAGTTGTGCAGAAATCGCCCGTAGCGAGGCTGCGGATTGCCTGTGCAAGCTGCGGCAGGCTGGCCTCGACCGCCGGCAGCGCTTCGGCGTGCGCATCGAGCCCTAAACTTTGCAGCTTTTCGCTTAGGCCGTCGCCCGTCAGAGCCAGCAATGCGGCGCTGCTGGCGGCATCCGTGTTTTGCACGCTGGTGCGCAGGCTGCGCCAGGCGTTCGGTTCGTTCGCACTGATTGGTAATAGGGTTGCGGCATTGGCAAGGCGTTTTTCGATCGCCAGGGTTGCCGCAAAGGGTAACGCGGCATCGCGCCAACTGGTACGCAACAGCAGGGCATCGCTGTCGCCAGAGCCGGCGTTGCCGACCCAGGCGCGGACGCTTCCGTCCGTGTTGTCCACCAGCAGCAGCCCGGATGTGCCTAGTGACGATGCTTGGGTGGCCAGCGTGCCGCGCAGGCTTTCCAGCATGTTTCGCTGGGTGGGGGCGTCGAGTGTTGTTGTGACCTGTTCTCCGCCCTGGTGCAGCATGCGCCGCGCAAGCTGTGGTGCAAGCATGTAGCGAGGCCGATTGCGTGGGGTGTCGAGTTTGCTAGCGAGCTGTTGGATCTTTTTGCATGTGGAGGGGCCGTCGTTCATGACTTTGGCGCGCGCACAGGCGCGTAGTGCGATGCGTTCGGCTTTTGCATTGGGGCTCGGCAGAATGGCCGTAATCAGAAGCGCCTCGGCCTGTCCGATTTCCGCGGGCGTTTTGCCGAATAGAACGCTAGATGCGGCATTCACGCCCTGCAAATCACCACGAAACGGCGCGAGGTTGAGATAGGCTTCGAGGATCTGCGGCTTCGTCCAATGCGTTTCAAGTTCGCGGGCGGCGAGCCCCTGATCCCATTTTTGGCCCAGATTGCGGCGCCCTCCGGGTGTATGAGGCAGCGCCAGGTTCGGGTCGAGCAGGCCGGCGAGCTGCATCGTTAGGGTCGAACCGCCACGGTGGGTATGGTGAAAGAGGTTGTGCCACACCGAGCCGGCGACCGCTTTCCAGTCGACGCCTTCATGTTCGAAGAAGCGTTTGTCTTCGGATGCGATAAGTGCTGCGCGCAGGGCGGGTGAGAATTTGTCGAGCGGCGTCCAGTCGAGGCGCCGTGTGTGCGGGTCGATCCGCACATCGGACAAGGGAATTCCATTGCGGTCGAGCAGTACTGCATCCGAGGGGCGATAGGCCGCGCGGACTTGCGCGAAGCTCGGTAGTTGCGCGTTGGCGGCCATTGCAAGGCAAAGCGCGATGCTTCCGAGTCCGAAGCGGAAATACTGCGGCATGGCGAATCAAAGACCCCCTGCAATTGCCGCGAGGCGCGCTGCGTGAATCGCCCGAGGGATTGCGGATTTGTCGGGGCAGCCACGTGCGATCTCGCCGGTGTCGATTGCACGGGCATGCGCGAGTGTGCGTGCAAATGTGCTGACCGGTAAGCCTGGATTCACGATCTGTAAGGCATCGAGCAAGTTTGCAAAACGTTCCGGGCGGCGCCAAGCATCGCAGCGGTTGAAAAACGCGAGTAGCGTCCCGGCGTCGCGGGCGCGTATCACAAGCGTTTGTTCGCGCGCCAGCATAGTGGCAAGCTCCTTGCAGTCCGTCGGCGCCCTGAGGCGTGCGCTGAGCGATTGGGCCGCCGCGGTATCGAGCTGCGCGAGCATCAATGCATAGCGGATAGGCAGCGGTACCTGGAGGAGTGCGGCGGTGTCAAGCCGTGCGCCGCACAGCGCGAGATTCTGTTTGAAAAGTTCTGGCATCAAGCGCGCGAGCGCGCCGCATTGGTCGAGTGCGGCGAGCATGCGCGAAGGCTGGGTGGCGCTCAATCCGCGCGAAACTTCCTGCCACACGCGTTCAGGCACGAGATGGTCGACTTCGCCTGCATCGACCATCGTTCTCATCAGCGCGAGCGTTTCGGGGGCCAGGGAAAAGTCCGTGAACCGGGCCGCGAAACGCGCGACGCGCAGGATACGCACCGGGTCTTCCGCGAAGGCGGGGCTGACGTGGCGCAGGCAGTGCTGCGCAAGATCGCGCTGCCCACCCCAGGGGTCGACAAGCTGTCCGGCTTCATCCTGTGCGATGGCGTTGATCGTTAGATCGCGCCGGCGCAAATCTTCTTCGAGCGTGACATCCGGCGCCGCATGGACGGTAAAGCCGCGATAGCCCGGCGCGGTTTTGCGTTCGGTGCGCGCGAGCGCGTATTCCTCGTGCGTCTTGGGATGCAGGAAAACCGGGAAGTCTTTGCCTACCGGCCGGAACCCGGCCGCGAGCATTTGCTCCGGCGTGGCGCCGACGACGACCCAGTCGCGGTCCGAAACCGGCAGGCCGAGCAAGGCATCGCGTACTGCGCCGCCGACGATATAAGCCTTCATAAAATCAGCTTAGGGCAGTTCATCGGGCATGACGATCTCAGTTTCCGCGCGCGCGGCGGCGGCCCATTCCTGCATGGCCGGATGGGCAAGCATCGTTGCAAGATAGGCGCCCGCTTCGGCCTGCGGTTCTACGGCATAGGTTTGAAAACGGAAACAAACCGGCGCATACATCGCATCAGCGGCGCTGAAGTTCCCGAAAAGGTAAGGGCCTCCGTGCCCAAAACGGCGGCGGCAATCGGACCAGATTTGCACGATGCGCGCGATGTCCGCTTCGGATTCGGGGCTGCGGCCGCGGCCGGCCAGATCGCGCCGGATGTTCATCGGCATTTGGCTCCGCAATGCCTGAAAGCCCGAGTGCATCTCGGCACAGATTGCGCGCGCGACGGCGCGCTCCGCCGCCGCGGCGGGCCAGAGTTGCGGAAAACGTTCGGCGATGTATTCGATGATCGCGAGCGAGTCCCACACCGTGAGCGGGCCGTGAATCGCCCCAAGCTGAAGCTTAGGGCTTCTTCGCCACGAATCGGGGGCGCCTTCGGCGCCAGTAACGTTTGTCTCGCTGACCCCGCCATGAAGGGCGGGGCTTGCGCCCGACTCGTGGTCAATCAAGCAGGGTACGCGGCCGGACGGCGAAAAACGCAGAATCTGTTCGCGTGTGCCGGGTTGATCGAGCAGGATGCGCTCCTCCTCGAATGGCTGATTGAGCGCACGCAGCGCGAGCCAGGCGCGTAGCGACCAGGATGAGTAGTTTTTGTTGCCGATGATCAGTTTCATACCGAAGCCTCGCTGGATTCCGACGGCTGTTTGAGTATGGCCGTTCTTATTCTCCTCCGTCTCCCGAGGGCATTGCAGAAAGCGCTGCTTCGGCCGACGCGGTGAGGCCATCCGGCATGATCGTGCCCAGGCGGTTTTTGAGCGATTGAGGTTTGCCGCTCAATAGCGCGGCGTAGGCGACGCTGTTGGCGAGCACTTTCTTCACATAGTCACGCGTTTCGTTGAGCGGGATCGTCTCGGCAAAGATCGCGCCCTCCATCGGCACGGCGCCTTTCCAGCGCGGAATCCGGCCCGGCCCCGCGTTGTAGGCCGCGGAGGCCAGCGCCGGTTGGTTGTCGAGCCGGTCGAGCATCATCCTCAGGTAGGCAGTGCCCAGTTGCAGATTGGTATCCATGTCGGTGGCCTGATGCGCGGAGTAGGGCATGCCGATGCGCTTGGCGATGTATTTGGCCGTGCCCGGCATCACCTGCATTAGCCCCTGCGCGCCGGCCGAAGAGCGCGCTATGACGACAAAGCGGCTTTCCTGCCGCATGAGTCCGTAAACCCAATACAGATCGAGCCCCCAGCGGCGCGTGGCGGGTTCGATTTTGTCGTAGTACGGCGTGAGATAGCGCAGTGTGTAGTCGTGCTGGGTTTGCGTGCGCTCGGCGCTATAGATTGCGCGGTCATAGACCTGTTCGCGACGCGCGATTTCGGCCGCGGCGAGCAGGGTGCGGTCGTCGGCGCCGCGCATGGCCCAGTTCCATTCGCGCACGCCGTCGATCCGGCTGTCGAGCCGGAACAGCGCGAGCGCGCGGCGCACAGAGAGGTCGTTCGAGACGCGTGCGATTTCTTCGCGCGTAGCCGGCTGCGCGCCGGGCGGGACAACGAAGCCGCGCCCAAGCTCTTCGCCCGCCAGCATGCCGTAGAAATGCGCCTGGCCCGCCAAGGGTTCAAGTAGCGCGCGGCCTTCCGTGGTTTTACCCGAAGCAATCAGGGCGCGACCGTACCAGTAAACCCATTCGGGCTGGGCGCGTTGACTGGTGTTCATGGTTTCTATCGCGCGGCGCACTTCGCCCCAGTCCTGAGCGCGCAGGGCGGTGCGCACATGCCAGGCGCGCTGTTCTTCAGAGAGTGGTGCGGAACCCGCGGCGCGATACCAGGCCAGCGCATCGGATTGATTGCCGCGCGCGGCCTGCCAGCCGAGGATGCCGGAGAGATAGGCGCGGTCCTCCGCCGACAGGGCATTGCCGAGCGCTTCAATGCGTGTTACCGCATAGCGATAATCGTTTTGTGCCAGCCGCAGGAGTGCGAGCACCGTGAGTTCCTGATTGCGCCGCCCGACCGGGGACGGATTGCGCGTGAGGTAACGGATGGGCTTGTCGAGCACTTCGCTGAGTTGCTGCGGGTTTGGCATCTCTGCCACGGGCAGATTCATCAGCGTTGCCCGAGCAGCGCCATAACGGCGTACTTCGGCCAGGCGGCGCGCCCGCTGCCAATGCTCGGCTACGGTTTTGCGCGGCGATAGCGCGGCGATGACGGGTGTGCAAGCCTCGCCCGGATCGGAGGTGCTGCCCCACAGGCTTTCGGCTTCGTTGAGCGCTTCCGTTTCGCCGCGCTGCAAGCGCGCTTGCCACAACCAGCATTTCATTTCCTGATCCGGCGAACGTAGCCGTGGCGCCTGATCGAGCACGACACTCCAGCGCTCGTCGCGCGCTGCGGCGCGAATCCATTCGCCACGCGCGCGTTCGGCTATCAGGGTGCCTTCCTCGCGCTGCGTGAAAGCAGAAAGATCGGCGTCGGCATTCTCTTTGCGCGCCAGCCGGATCGAGAGCGCCCAATAGTCCAAATACGCATCGAGCGGGCTGCCGTCGTTGTCAGCGCTCAGGCGAGCGAGTTTGACCGAATCCCCCGCCCGCGCGGCGTCGCGCGCGGCTAAAAAACGTTCGTCGGCAGAGCTTGCCGCTTGCGTGGCGTTTGCCATGATCAAGGCGCTTACCGTCAGGGTCATGCAAACAAACTGCTTCATTCAATACACTCCTCGAACTCCCTGAACCTGTTCATAATCTTGCTGCGAGGCTGTGATCGGGGCTCATGCGCTGCTCGGAATCCTCATTTATCACTCATAAACTCCGGTTCCTGTGCTGCTCTTCGCCCCGCTGACAGCCTCTCGCGACAGATTCTGAACAGGTTCTCACAAACATAGCATTTGATGAAAGCCGCAAATTCCCATCCTGGCGCTTCCACCAACGATTTGCGCCGCATGCTGCGTAGTCGCGCAGTGGCCGCGCGCGAAGCGCTCGATCCGCAGCGTCATGCGCAGTTGAGCGCCGCGCTGTGCGGACACTTGTCTCTCTTGATAACACGTCTTGCGCCATGCAGGCTCGCTTTTTGTTGGCCCTATCGCGCCGAACCGGATTTGCGTGGCTTGATTGCCGATTGGCTTGCCGGCGATGCGGAGCGTCGCGCAGGATTGCCGGTGGTCGTGGCGCCCGATCGGCCGCTCGTTTTTTACCGTTGGACGCCTGATACGCCGCTGCGCGAGGATGCCTATGGCATTCCTGTGCCGGCAGTGGCCGATGTGATCGCGCCGGAACTGGTGTTGGTGCCCTTGAATGCATTTGATGCGCGGGGCTATCGGCTCGGGTATGGCGGCGGCTATTTCGATCGCACGCTGGCCGCGCTCGAACCGCCTCCGCAGACGATAGGAGTCGGGTTCGAACTGGGTCGCGTGCAAAGTATTTTGCCCGAGCCTCATGATCGTCCCATGGATTGGATCGTGACCGAGTCGGGGGTGTTTGCCGCTGACTGAAGTTTTGAGCGTGGAGCTTGTCTGTCACGGCGCTTCCCGTCACCATCCCGCCTCCTGTATAAAGCCGACTGAGTGTGGATTGATTTTTCAATGAATCTTGCTTCTTTCGTTGCCACCGCGATTTGCAGTTTTGCCCGCGTTTTGACGGGGGTTCAGGCGCGTTGGTTGGGTTGCAGGCCAGAGCAGGCGCAGCGCGTTTATTTCGCTAATCATTCCAGTCATGTCGATTTCGTGCTGATCTGGGCGAGCCTGCCGAAATGGCTGCGCCGCCAAACGCGGCCGGTTGCGGGCGCTGACTATTGGGACTCATCACCGCTGCGTCGGTTCCTGATTCATCAGGTATTTCGTGGCGTATTGATCGATCGTAATCGCGGCGGCGGCGATCCGATCGAAACGATGCGTGCCGCGCTCGACGCGGGAGATTCCCTGATTATTTTCCCGGAAGGCACGCGCAATAGCGATGAGGAGCTTTTGCCATTCAAGGGCGGGCTGTATCACTTGGCGGAAAGCCATCCCCAGGTGCAACTGGTGCCGGTTTGGCTGGCGAATTTGAATCGCGTGCTGCCGAAAGGCCAGGTCGTGCCGGTCCCGTTGGTGTGTACCGTGAGCTTTGGCGAGCCGGTGGGATTGGCGCCCGATGAAGACCGCGACGAATTCCTGCGCCGTGCGCGCAGTGTATTGCAATCCTGGGCGCCGCGTGGCGAGGAACCGCTCGAATGATCTCTCTGGATTCTTTGCATTTACCCGCGGCGCCCTGGACGGGGCCGGACATCGGCCCCAAGACCACGACCTGGCTGTTATTGGTCGGCGTGCTTGCGGTGCTTGTCGCCGCGACCTGGTTCGGCCGTTATCTGCGTCAGCGTGTGCATGGACGGCGGGTGCCGGTGATCGAAAGCTATATCGCTCGCGTGCGAGGCTGGTGGGTCATGGTTTTGGTGCTCGGGATCGCTTTTATCGCGGGCCGTAAGGGCGTCGTCGCCCTGTTCGCCTTTTTGTCTTTTGGCGCGCTGCGTGAGTTCATCACGCTTTCACCGACACGCCTGGGCGATCACTGGACGCTGATTGCGAGTTTTTTCATTGTTCTGCCGCTTCATTACGTTGGCGTATGGAATGGCTGGGCCAGCTATACGGAAGTCGTGATTCCCGTATATGCGTTCCTTTTCCTGCCGATCATCACCGCCCTGCGGCGTGATGTAAAACGCTTCATGGATCGCGCGGCCAATATCCAATGGGGACTGATGATCTGCGTGTATTGCTTTTCGCATGTGCCCGCTTTGCTTTGGCTCCAGATTCCGGGCTACGAAGGGCGCAATGTGCTATTGATCGCGTTTCTCGTCCTCGTTGTGCAAAGCGGAGACGTGATGCAAAAGTTTTTTTCGGTACGCTTTGGGCGTCATCTCGTCGCCGAAGGCGTGTCGCGCTCGCGGACCTGGGAAGGCTTGGTACTGGGCGGCTTCGGGGCGGCCATACTGGGGGCCTTGTTGGCATGGACCACGCCGTGCAATATTTGGGCCGCGGGATTCCTGGCGCTTGTCGCGACCTGGATGGGCTTCCTGGGTAGCCTGGTGATGACGGCAATCAAGCGCGACCGTGGCGTGCGTTATTGGGGGCACGCCATCATCGGTCACGGTGGAATGTTGGATCGCGTGGCGCCGGTGGCCTTCGCGGCGCCGATTTTCTATCACCTGGTGCGTAATGGATACACTTAAGCGGATGAAGGCGCGCGATCCGCGAGAAGGTATTCGATCAGTTCACGCACCGAAAGTTGTTGCGTGCCAAAGGGCAGACGGGCTTTGCCGCGGAAGAACAGCCCCTTCGAAACGTCGCCTTTGAGTGCATAGGCGAGTTGGTTGTCGATACAGAATTGGCCGAATTTGGAAATCTTGTCACGCAGGCCGCACTGAATCAGACAATCCCAGGCGAGCGTGCAACGTCGACAGCCGCCTTCGCGCTCGGCCGCAGCCTGGAGCTTATCTTCCCGCTTGAGGTAGTTCACCAGCCAGGGCGTGCGCACGGCACGGGCGGGCAAGCCTGCCACGCTGGTGAATTCCGCGACATCGGCTTCGCCGGCTTCCATCAGCACACGTTTGAATTCAGGCGAGGCATCGCCCTCGCGGGTGACGGCAAAGGCTGTTCCGACCTGTACCGCGGAGCCGCCCAGTTCCATGACTTCACGTACTTGGGCATGGCTGTTGATTCCACCCGCCGGGATCAGCGGGATTTTTTCGCGCTCGATGCCGAGTTTTTTGAATACTTCCAAGCATTCGGGAATGACTTTGCGGAAATCGAAGCGATGACTCGCTGTTTCCTCCACGTTGGCGGCGCCGAGATGGCCGCCCGCCCAGCCCGGGTGTTCAAGTACGATCGCGTCGGGTAAGCGCTGTTTTTTCATCCAGCGCTTAAGGACAACCGTTACGCCGCGCGCATCGGAAAGGATCGGGATCAGGGCGACGTTCGGATGCTCGGAGGTCAAATCAGGCAAATCGAGCGGCAGGCCCGCGCCCATCACGATCGCTTCCGCGCCGCTTCTACATGCTTGCCTTACATAGTCGGCGTACTGTGTGACGGCACGCATCACATTGACCGCAATAACACCGAGACCTTTGGCAAGTTCGCGTGCCGCGGTGACCTCGCGGTCGAGCGCAATCAAGTTGGCGCGCTCGATGGCATCACGATCGCGAGTTTTGGCCGTGGATTCTTCCAGATCTGGATGAAGACGCCGCAAATCGACGCTGGCAATCGTGCCAACCCCGCCGAGCGCCGCGACCGCGCCCGCCAAGCGGTGCGCGGATACGCCAACTCCCATGCCGCCTTGAACGATCGGCAAAAGATTCTTGCCGCACAAACGCAGCGCTGCAAAGGGGTGTTCGATCATGATGTCCTTGCTCTCTCGGGGGGAGTTGGCTGATACGCCGTTGGAATGGGCTTGGAGGAACGCCTTTGGCCACATTTTCTGGGTAACTATTCAGTATCGCGCTCAAATATAAATAGTATTTTGACTTAGATCAAATCAATTTTTCGACGTATATTGACCTTTGCCTGCAAAGGCGCCGGTTTTTGCGTTTATTGAGAGGCATGTCGCGGTAAAACGCCAATAAATTAGGGTTCGGACTGTTTAGGTGAGTTGTTTGGGAATGGTTTGCTAAGATCGGAAGAGGGCGCCGATTGTGCTGAAGGAGGACTGCTCGGGGCGGAAACAGGTTTGGGCAGATAGAGCGGGCCTTTGAGGCCGCAGGCAGTCAATTGCATGAGACAAGCGAGCAGGCAGGTCAAGCGGAGTAAAAACGAAGCGCGCATAGAAAATTCGTTGGGTTGGGTTGGCGCTTGGATGTTAACAGAACAAAAGGATTGAATAATGGACGAGGCCAGCTTCAATGCTTTGGCAGAAACGGAGCTTGAGCGAATTGAGCAGGCTTTGGAGGCCGCCGGGCTCGATGTCGAGGTGCAGCCGGGCGGTGTTTTGCAGATCGAATTCAACGACGGCAGCCAGATGGTCATCAATCGGCACGCCGCGGCGAGGGAAATTTGGGTGGCGTCCAAATCGGGCGGATTCCACTATCGTCCTGTCGCTGGGCGCTGGGTGGGCACGCGAGACGGTGAGGAGTTGTGGTCCGCATTGGCTCGCCTTGCGAGTGCCCAGGCAGGCCGTGAGCTGGATTTGCGGCGGGATTAATGCGGAGGCCCCGCCGTTTATGCAGTTATTTCAGTTTTTGTAGTCGACACGGGAGTCCTCGTTCGCGCCTGTTGCATGTTCTGGCGTAGGAGTCGCGGTGGGCGCAGGAGCTGTGTTTTCGTCCACCTTCGCGTCGCTCGGCTGTTGGCTCAGCGGTGGTGGCGTGCCGAGTTTTTCTTCATAGATGTAATCGTTGCGACCATCGCTGGTCGTGATTCGGGCCAGTCCGGGCGGTGGCTCCATGAGCTGTTCCGGCACTCCGCGCAGCGCCTTGTCCATATAGGAAATCCAGATCGGCAGCGCCGCCGCACCGCCCGTTTCGCCCGAACCGAGTTTGCGCGGCTGGTCGTAGCCAACCCAGACAATCCCGACAAGGCTCGCTTGATAACCGCAGAACCAGGCGTCGACATATTCGTTGGTCGTGCCGGTCTTGCCTGCAAGGTCGTTGCGCTTTAATGCCATCGCCTTGGCGCCCGTGCCGCGCCGCACAACGTCCTTGAGCATGCTGTCCATCAAGTAGGCATTGCGCGGGTCGAGCACGCGCGGCGCTTCCCCGCCGGCGGTCTGGTTTGGGGTGCGCGCAAGGATGTTGCCGTTCTCGTCCTGCATTTCCTGCACCACATAGGGCTGGATGCGGAAACCGCCGTTGGCGAAGACGGAATAGGCCTGGGCCATTTGCCAGGGGGTCACCGAGCCCGCGCCCAGCGCCATTGTCAAATAAGCGGGGTGGCGTTCTGGGTCGAAACCGAAACGTCCGATATAGTCCTGCGCGTACTGAGCGCCAATCGAGTTGAGCAGCCTGATCGACACCATATTTTTGGATCTCGCCAATGCGGTACGCAGCGACATCGGTCCGTCGTATTTCCCATCGTAGTTTTTCGGCGTCCAGGGTTGGCTGCCGGTTTGGCCGGATGAAAACGAGATCGGTGAGTCATCAACGATACTGCTTGGCGTATAGCCTTTTTCGAGCGCGGCTGAATAGATGAAGGGTTTGAAGCTGGAGCCCGGCTGGCGCCATGCTTGTGTGACGTGGTTGTATTTGTTGCGGTTGAAATCAAAGCCGCCGACCAGCGCACGAATCGCGCCGGTCTGGGGGTCGAGCGAGACGAACGCGCCTTCGACTTCCGGAACCTGGACGATATCCCAACCTTTGCTGCCTTTGGCGATCCGCACGACCGCGCCGCGCCGCAGTTGTTTACTAGGCGGCGCATTGGCGGTCAGCATCGGCAGCACGAAACGGAGTTGTTCCTTGCTGAAATTAATGACTTCTCCACCGCGTTTGTAGAGCTTCATCTGTTTCGGTGAAGCTTCAAGTACGATCGCAGGCAGCATGTCGCCATTGTCGGGGATGTCTTCAAGTAAAACGTCGAGCGCTTCGTCCGTATCGGATTTGATTCCGCTCAGATCCAAATAAGATTCCGCGCCGCGGAAGGCGTGGCGCCGCTCGTAATCGAGCAGTCCGCGTCGCAAAGCCTGGTATGCGACTTCCTGATCGGTGGAATGGATCGTGGTGATGACGCGGATACCAATTGTGTAAGCGGCGTCTTTAAACTCTTCCAGCGCCATTTGGCGTGCCATTTCCGCAACATATTCGGCATGGATTCGATAATTTTCCGCGCCACCTCTGACGAGCGGAAGCTTTTCTTCGAGCGCGGCGGAATATTCTGCGTCTGTAATCATGCGCAGCTCACGCATTCGACGCAAAACATAATGCTGGCGCAGGTTTGCACGTTCCGGGTTGCTGATAGGGTTGTAGGCGGAAGGGGCTTTTGGCAGGCCCGCAAGCATTGCCGCCTCGGCAACGCTCAATTCTTTTAACGGCTTGCCGTAATAGGTCTGGGAGGCAGCTGCGAAGCCGTAGGCGCGTTGGCCTAGATAAATTTGGTTGAAGTAGATTTCTAGGATTTGATCCTTCGAAAGATTTTTTTCGATTTTGAGTGCCAGAAGGACCTCATAGAGTTTACGGCTGAAAGTTTTCTCCCGACTCAGGAAGAAATTACGCGCGACTTGCATCGTGATCGTACTTGCGCCTTGCCGTTTCCCGCCGCTCACAAGGTTGGCGGCCGCGGCGCGGATGAAACCGCCGATATCGACACCTCCGTGTTCATAGAAGCGATCGTCCTCGGCGGCCAGGATGGCATGTTTCACCGTCTCGGATACTTCCTGGATTTTGGTAAAAGTGCGACGCTCTTCTCCATATTCGCCAATAAGTTGACCGTCAGCTGTAAACACGCGCAACGGAATTCGGGGACGATAGTCTGTCAGCGTATCGAGAGAGGGCAACTTAGGCCAGGCAAAGGCGATGGCAAGTCCGAGGGAGGCTGCAATCAAAAGGGCGAGGCCAATGATGGTTGCAAGGCAGTAAACAAATACACGCATGAGGGCGGGTAGAAAAGCGGATCGACGATTATAGGCCAGTCATACCAATTAACTTGATTTTGATCTTGCACTACGCCGCTTTTTTGTTTACTCCAATTCGAAGATGCTGATAGGATTTAATGTAGTTTATGGCAGTTGTGCCTATTTTGTTGATTTTTAAGGGGATGGTCCTGTGGTCGATCTCTCTTCGCTGTTCGCCGGCAAGACACGGCCATTGATTGGGCTGGACATCTCGTCGTCAGCCGTCAAACTGGTCGAATTGTCCGACGTTAATGGTCGGCAGAGGTGCTTGGAGCGTTATGCGATCGAGCCTTTGCCACGTGACGCTGTCAGCGACGGCAACATCGCACAGCTCGAAGTTGTGGCGGACGCCGTTCGCCGGGCCTGGAAGCGCATGCAAACGACAACCCGCCAGGCGGCCTTGGCTTTGCCAGCGGGTGCGGTGATTACCAAAAAAATCATCTTGCCTGCCGGGCTGCGTGAAATGGAAATGGAAGCCCAGGTCGAGTCGGAAGCGAATCAATACATTCCTTTTGCGATCGATGAAGTTAATCTGGATTTCCAGGTGATCGGCCCGGCGCCCGGAGGCGACGAAGAGGTTGAAGTCCTGATCGCCGCCTCGCGTAAGGAAAAGGTCGAAGATCGTGTTGCGGTGGCCGAAGCGGCGGGGCTCAAGCCCACCGTGATGGATGTCGAATCCCTGGCGGCCCAGGCGGCGCTTGATCTAGTGCGCGCGCAATTGCCGGAAGGCGGGCGCAATCGCATCGTTGCCTTGGTCGATGCGGGCGCCAATTTGCTCAAAACAACGATTTTCCGTAACGAGCAACAACTCTATTCGCGCGAGCAACCCTTCGGCGGTAATCAGCTGACTCAAGATATCGCAAGGCACTACGGCATGAATACCGATGAAGCCGAAGCCGCCAAGCGCACGGCAAGTCTGCCGGAAAACTACGAAACCGAATTGCTGCGGCCTTTTATGGATAGTTTGGCGCTCGAAGTTTCGCGCTCTTTGCAGTTCTTCTTTACCTCAACGACGTACAACCAGGTGGACCATGTCATTTTGGCGGGCGGTTGTGCGGTCATTCCCGGAATGGATCAGGTTGTCGCGGCGCGGACTCAGGTGGCGGCGCTAACGGCAAATCCATTCTCAAGCATGACCTTGTCGCAACGGATTAGACCGAAAAATCTGTCAGCCGATGCGCCAGCCTTGATGGTCGCTACAGGCTTGGCTTTGCGGAGATTCGACGAATGATCCGAATCAATCTGCTTCCCCATCGCGAGGAAGCGCGTCGCACAAGGCGCCAACAGTTTTATGTTCTAGGCGGCTTGATGTTGGTGCTGGGCGGTGTCATTGCATTGGGCGTGCATACGGTCAATGCGACGCGCATCGACAGCCAGAACTCCAGTAATGAGTTTTTGAAGGGTGAGATTGCGAAACTCGACAAGGATATTGCCGAGATCAAACGCTTGCGAGAACAAACGCAAGCGCTCCTATCCCGCAAACAAGTCATTGAACTACTCCAAAGCCATCGCGCCGAGACCGTGCATGTTTTCAATGAGCTTGCGCGTCAAGTTCCCGAAGGTGTGTATTTAAGACAGTTGAAACAAACGGGATTGCAGATTCATTTGACCGGGTACGCGCAATCGAATGCGCGCGTCTCGACCTTGATGCGCAACCTCGATAGCTCGTTCGTGTTTACCAATCCGCAATTGGTCAAGATCGAGGCGAAGGATGTGAATAAACGCAGGCTCTCGGATTTCGAGCTGAATGTTTCAATCAACCGGGCAACCTCCGAGAATGCTGACACGCCGGCCGCGGGGCAGTCAGCGCCCGCCGCTGGCGCCAAGGGGAAAAAATCGTGAGCGCCGCATCCAAGCTTCAAAAATTGCGCGGAATTCGCTTTGACAGGTTGGCGCAGGATTTCCGCCAACTCGATCCCAATGACCCGGGGATGTGGCCGCTTGCCCCGAGAATTGTCGTGCTCCTCGCTGTTTTATTGGTGGTATTAATCGCGGCGTGGTGGTTCGACTGGCGTGATCAGGCCGAGGCGCTTGAGCAAAAGCAATCCGAAGAGGCGCAGCTGAAAGAGGAATGGCGCAGTAAAAAAAGTCAAGCCGTCAATCTGGATGAGTACCGTAAGCAACTCACCGAGATCGACCATCAATTTGGCGCTTTGCTCAAGCAGCTGCCAAACAGAACAGAGATGGAAAATCTGCTCGTCGATGTCAACCAGGCGGGCTTGGGGCGAGGGCTGCAATTCAACCTATGGGCGCCCGGGGCGGAGCAGATCAAAGATTTTTATGCCGAAGTCCCGGTCCGGGTAAATATCGTCGGGCGATTTCATGACCTTGGCAGCTTCGTCGGCGACATCGCCAAGCTGCCGCGTATCGTGACCCTCAACGATATCAAGCTCGAAGACAAAGGCGGTGGAGTCCTCCTGCTCGATGCAACGGCAGTGACCTATCGTTATCTGGATGACGAAGAGCTGGCCAAACAGCGCACTCAAGCCAAAGGCGGAAAGTGAGCCCTGACGTGAAACGAAACCTGTTGTCACTGTTTGTTGTCGCGGGTTTGCTTGCCGGCTGCGGCGGGGATGAGCATAACGACCTCAAACAGTGGATGGCTGAAACCTCGCAAGGTTTAAAGGGGCGGGTTGCACCCTTGCCGCAAATAAAAACCTTCCCTGTCGTGGCCTACGATGCGGGCTCGCTGATCGATCCGTTCAGCCCTGACAAGATCACGACTGCAAAAGCCGGCGGTGGCGGGCTCAGGCCGGACATGAACCGCCGCCGCGAGCCGCTCGAAGCTTATCCGCTCGAGAGTCTCCGCATGGTTGGAGCCTTGCAGATGAAAGGCAAGCCCGTCGCGATCGTTGCGGCGGATAAAACGCTCTACCAAGTGATGGTGGGCAACTACATGGGGCAAAACTTCGGCGTGGTGACCAAAGTGACCGAAAACGACATTACGTTGAAAGAATTGATCGAAGACACCAATGGTGATTGGGTGGAACGCATGAGCACGCTGCAACTGCAAGAGCAGGAGGCCAAGAAATGAGAACAACGATTCGGCTGATTGCGGCCATCGCGACGGTATGTTCAATCGGGTTTGGCGGAGTGGGTTTTGCTCAGGATGCTTCTCCAAGCGTTAGCGGTGCTGGAGAACAGGAGCGCTCCAATGCGAATGCGATTGAATCGCTCGATGTCGCGCGGCAAGGCGATAGTCTCCTGGTCAAGGTGGTGTTGAAAAAAGCCTTGTCGGGGAGCCTGGGTAGTTTCAGTGTGGCCAACCCGGCGCGTATTGCGATCGACTTCCCTGCAACGGATAACTCGCTGGGGCGTAATTCCATCGTATTCAACGAAGGTGATTTACGCAGCGCCAACATCGTCCAGGCCGGGGATCGAACTCGTCTGGTCTTGAACCTGGTGCGTCCGCTCACCTTCAATACACGCATCGAAGATCGTAACGTTTTCATTACCCTTGCCGGCGCGATTGCCTCTGCGAGCGCCAACACCCCGCAAACCCCAATCTTTGCCGAACCGGCTCAGGCGGCGAGCGAACACGCGATTCGCGATATCGGTTTTCGCCGCGGCCGCGATGGTGAAGGGCGCATCATCGTCGACCTTTCCGATGCCGGAACGGGCATCGACATCAAGCGGCAGGGAACGGGCATCACCGTCGACTTCCTGAAAACCTCGTTGCCCGAATCGCTGCGCAAACGACTCGATGTGACCGACTTTGCGACGCCCGTCACTTCGATCACCACAACGCCCGCCGGGCAAAATGTGCGGATGACAATTACGCCGCGCGGCCAATGGGAGCACAACGCATACCAGACTGAAAATCAGCTTGTCATCGAAATCAGAGCTGTTGTTGAAGATCCGAACAAACTTGTACAGGGCACCAAAGAGAAATTCGGCGGCGAAAAACTCTCGCTGAATTTCCAGAACATTGATGTGCGTTCCGTGCTCCAGGTGATTGCCGACTTCACCAACTTCAACATCATCACAAGCGACTCGGTGTCGGGCAATCTGACTTTGCGCCTCAAGGATGTGCCGTGGGATCAAGCGCTCGACATCATTCTCCAGGCCAAGGGCCTCGACATGCGCAAGAATGGAAACGTTATCTGGATCGCGCCGCGCGATGAATTGGCAACGCGCGAAAAACTCCAGTTCGAAGCGCGCCAGCAGATTTCCGATCTTGAGCCGGTACACACCGAAAGTTTCCAGATCAATTATCACAAAGCAACCGCGATCGCGGCCTTCATGCGCGGCACTGGAACAAATCAGGCGCAGTCATCCGGTCAGACACTGTTATCCAAACGCGGCAGCGTGGTGGTCGATGACCGGACGAACAAACTTTTCGTTTCCGATATCGATTCACGTCTTGAAGCGCTGCGCCGCGTCATCAGTGAAATCGACATCCCCGTGCGCCAGGTCCTGATCGAAGCGCAGATCGTCGAAGCCAACGATTCCTTCTCACGCAGCCTGGGCGTGCGGCTTGGCTTTGGTGGAAACGGCGGCGGCGTTGTCGGCGTGAGCTCCGCAGGAAATAATGTCGGCCGCTACACATTCGGCAATGCCATGGAGTCGACAGGCTACAACGCGGGCCTGTTGAGCACAGTGCCGACCTTGAGCAATCTCTTGGGCGTCAACTTCCCGGCCACGACTACGGGAACGGCCGCTGGCGCATTATCTTTCGTGCTCTGGAATAGCAACGCCACACGCTATCTGGCGCTCGAAATCTCAGCGCTCGAAGCGGATGGCCGCGGTAAGGTGATTTCGCGTCCGCGCGTGATGACGGCTGACCAAGTGGAAGCCGTCATCGAGCAAGGCACGGAGATTCCCTATCAGGAAGCGACAAGTTCCGGCGCCACGAGCGTGACTTTTAAAAAGGCCAACCTTGCGCTGAAAGTTAAGCCGCAAATTACGCCGGACGGCAAAGTCCTCATGGTGCTCGATGTCACCAAGGACCAGGCCGACTTCAGCCGTGCGGTGAATGGACAGCCTCCGATCGATACGAAGCATGTCCAAACCGAAGTGCTGGTTGAAAATGGCGGCACCGTCGTGATCGGCGGCATCTATACGCAGGAAATCACGAAGGCGACGAACAAGATTCCGTTCCTCGGCGATATTCCGGTGCTTGGATATCTGTTTAAAGACGACTACCGCTCAGACAATAAGACTGAGCTGTTGGTGTTCATTACGCCGAAGATCGTTTCGGATTCGCAGCAGGCAGGCCACTAATTTTGAGTATCAGGGGAGAGTGCGAAGTGTATAAAAGAATCGTTGGATGGCTGAGTGTTGCGGCGACGGCTGCGCTTATGCTCGCTTGCGGCGGGGGCGGTAGCGGGGGAAGTATGCTATCCCCTGGGGGCGGAGGAGGTAGCGGTGGAGGTGGCAGTGACGGTGGTACTGCACCTACTTACAAGTTAACATTATCTGCCGTCAATGTTGCGGATGAAACCCCTTTCGACAATATCAATGGCGCCTTGATCTACGGTAAGCCCGTGCGTGTGAATGTTTTGCTGACGGATGCGTCGGGCAAGCCGGTTCCGGGGCAAGTCGTCAATTTTGCGCTCGACAATACCAGTCTTGCGGACCTGACCAATTCCGGTGCGGTTCTGACGGACTCCAACGGCACGGGGAATTTGACGATCTCCGCAAATGCTCCTTCTTCGCAAGGCGCTTTGACGCTCACGGCCACTGCGACTGTCAATGGTGCAAATCCGGGCACCGCCACGGCGGCGATGTCTTTCAGGATTAACGCCACGGCTATTACGAGTCCCGCGGGCACGCCCGCATTTCTGCAGTATGTCAGCACGACACCGACACGCTTGTTTGTGGCGGGAGGGGCACAGGGGAACAATAATGCGGCGGAGCAAGCTATTACCACCTTCAAGGTGTTGGATAAAGATAGTAATGCCGTGCCGGGTGCTCAGGTATGGTTTGACGTGACTAAACGAAATGACGGGGGCGGCCTCCTGCCCATCCTGACGAATGGCTCGTCCAGCGCGGTCCTCGTTGCTGCCGATTCGAACGGCGTTGCAAGCGTGACGGTTAAATCGGGGGATCGACCGCTGTCGATTAACGTCATTGCCTGGCTGCCAGCAAATCCTACCGTTCAGTTTTGGTCGAACGATCAAATCGTTATTTCGAGTTCAAGACCTGATCAAAGGAAACTCTTGATGAATTGGGCGAGTGGGTCCTCTTGTCTTAAAGTAGATCGAACTTGGCCTTGCGATTTTGTAATAACGGTAGGTGACGAGAACGGGCAGCCTGTTGCGGATGGAACTGTTGTGAACCTCGTTAGCGATACAGGTGTTATTGTGGCCGATATACTTGCCGGCCAGCCGGCGGGCTCATGTCTCACGGTGAATGCTCAATGCACCGGCCACTATTTTGGAAATAGTGCTTTTCCGCTTGGTGAGCACCGCCTGATTGCCTATGCGGTGGGTGTTAATGCGCCACCCGGAAAGCCGGTTACAAAAGATGGATCATGGATTGACAACCTCTTGACTGGTATATATTGGAATGTAATTGTCAATGTACCTGATTCGAATAATTACATTCGTAATTGCTTGCCGGATGTCGGAAACTTTGTTGACGCTGACGGCAACCTTATTCCCAGTCCTCAAAACAAATGTCGTATGCCATGAAATAAAACATCCACGCTGAAGTATGACTTTAAGCAGGAGGAGCCGTTATCATGCGGTCCTCCTGTTTTGTTTTGTAGGCTCAGGTGACTAACATCATCCTCGTCGGCCTCATGGGCTCCGGCAAGACGACTATCGGCCGGATAGTGGCGAAGCGGCTTGGGCGCGAGTTCTTCGATTCGGACCACGAAATCGAGCGCCGCACCGGCGTGCGGATTCCGACGATCTTCGATCTCGAAGGCGAGGCGGGTTTCCGGCGGCGGGAGGCGGCGACCATCGCGGAGTTATGCGCGACGCCGGATATCGTGCTGGGGACCGGCGGCGGCGCGGTGCTGGACCCGGACAATCGCGCGGCGATGCGGCGCGGCGGCTGGGTGGTCTATCTCGATGTGCCGGTCAGGATATTGCACGAACGCACCCGTCACGACACGAACCGGCCGCTGCTCCAAGTCGAAGATCCGATCGCCAAACTCGAAAACCTGCGCGAGCAGCGCGATCCGCTTTACCGCGAAGTGGCGGATTTCGTGCTGGATGGCGCGCACTATCATTCCAACCATGCGGTTCAAAGAATTCTCAAGGAGTGGGAAGCGCGATGCACACCCTCGATGTAAGCCTTGGCGAGCGCAGCTATCCGATCTGGATCGGGCGCGATCTGCTGAACAACCTGGAAGGCGTCCAGCCTTTTTTGAAACGGCCGCGCGCGGTCGTGGTGACGAACGATCGTGTGGCGCCGCTGTACCTCGAACAATTGCTGGCCGCCTTGAAGGCTGCCGGCATTTCCGCGTCATCGGTCGTGCTGCCCGATGGCGAAGCGTATAAAAATTGGACGACGCTGAACCAGATTTTCGATGCGCTGCTTTCCGCGCATGCCGAACGCTCGACGACGCTGATTGCGCTCGGCGGTGGCGTGATCGGCGATATGACCGGCTTCGCCGCGGCGACCTACCTGCGCGGCGTGCCTTTCATCCAGATTCCGACGACGCTGCTCGCGCAGGTCGATTCGTCGGTCGGCGGCAAAACGGCGATCAATCATCCGCTCGGCAAAAATATGATCGGCGCGTTTTACCAGCCGCGCCTGGTGCTGGCCGATATCGGAACCCTGGATACGCTGGCGGACAGAGAGCTGAAAGCCGGGCTGGCGGAAGTCATCAAATACGGGCTGATCCGCGATTTGTCTTTCTTCGAATGGCTCGAAGCGAATATCGAGCGCCTGTTGATGCGCGACGCCGAGGCGCTTGCCTTTGCCGTGGAGCGTTCCTGCCGCAACAAAGCGGAAATCGTCGCCGCCGATGAAACCGAGCAGGGCGAGCGCGCGACGCTGAACCTTGGCCACACCTTTGGCCATGCAATCGAGACGGGTCTCGGCTACGGCGTCTGGCTGCATGGCGAAGCGGTGGCTGCCGGCACGCTGATGGCGGCCGAGCTTTCGCGCCGTTTGGGTTGGCTGACGCGCGAAGATTTTGCGCGGATTGGCCGTGTGTTCGAACGCGCTGGCCTGCCCGTGAAAGGCCCGGGAATGGGCGCGGCGCGTTATCTTGAACTGATGGCGCACGACAAGAAGGTCGCCGATGGCCGGCTGCGCCTGATTTTGCTGAAGAAGATAGGCCAGGCGTGCATCCATGCTGAAGCGGGCGAAGAAGAGATCGCCGCCGCGATCGAGGTCTGTTCCGAATGAGCGACGCACTCGCGGGTTACGCCGTCAGCGAATCGAACAGCGTCGGCCGCCGCTATAAGGAAGAGGCGCCGCCGGGGCGCGGCGAATTCCAGCGCGACCGGGACCGGATCGTGCACTCCACGGCTTTTCGCCGGCTCGAATACAAAACCCAGGTCTTTGTGAACCACGAAGGCGATCTATTCCGCACGCGGCTCACTCACAGCATTGAGGTCGCACAGATCGCGCGTTCGATCGCGCGCGCCTTGCGCGTCAATGAAGATCTTGCCGAGGCGATTGCCTACGCCCACGATCTGGGCCATACCCCGTTCGGGCATGCGGGGCAGGATGCGCTGAACACCTGCATGAAAGACTACGGCGGCTTCGAGCACAACTTGCAGTCGTTGCACATCGTCGAACATCTGGAGGAGCACTACGCCGAGTTCGACGGTTTGAATCTGATGTACGAAACACGCGAAGGGATTCTCAAGCATTGCTCGCCGCGCAGTGCCAAGCTGCTTGGCGAGTTGGGCCGCCGCTTCCTCGAACATCGTCAGCCCTCGCTCGAAGCGCAGCTCAATAACCATGCCGATGAAATCGCCTACAACAATCACGATATCGACGATGGGCTGCGCGCCGGCTTGATTACGCTTGAGCAGATCGAATCGGTCGAGCTTGTCGCCATGCACTTGCGCGCCGTGCGCGAAAAGTATCCGGCGCTGACGGGTCGCCGCTTGATCCATGAAACGGTGCGCCGCCTCATCAATGCCCAGGCGCTCGACCTGATCCGCACGAGCGAGGCCGCGATTCGCACCGCAGGGGTCGCAACCCTGGAGGAAGTGCGCGCCGCGCCGCGTTTGATCGGCTTCTCCGCCGAAATGCACGCCGCCTTGCAGCCTTTGCGAACCTTTCTGCGCGAACAGCTCTACTGGCATTTCCGTGTGCTGCGCGAAATGTCCAAAGCGCGCCGCACGATCGAAGATTTGTTCAGCGCCTTCATGAGCGATCCGCGCCTGTTGCCGCCGCAATACCTCGCGCGCTGCGCCGAGGATAAGCCGCGCGCAATCGCCGACTACATCGCGGGGATGACCGACCGTTACGCGATGAAGGAACATCGCCGCCTGTTCGCGATCGGCGAAAACTCAGTCTGAACAAGCATGGCGCGCCTGCCCCGGCTCTATGTTCCCGGTTTGCCGCAACTGATCACCCAGCGCGGCAATAATCGCCTTGCGTTGTTCACCGATGACACCGACCGTGAGCGCTTTCTCGCGTACTTGCGCGACGCGGTGCGCGAATGCGAGATCCAGCTTCATGCCTGGGTTTTGATGCCCGATCATCTGCATTTATTGTTGTCGTCACCCACCGAAACGGGCGGCGGCGCTTTGATGCAGCGGCTCGGCCGGCGTTATGTGCGGTGGTTCAACGATCGCCACGGGCGCACAGGCACGCTTTGGGAAGGGCGTTATCGCTCGACGGTTATCGAACCGGGGCAGTATCTGCTGCCGTGCTGCCGCTATGTGGAAACGAACCCCGTCCGCGCCGGGCTGGTCAGCGATCCGGCTTTTTGGCTGTGGTCGAGCTGCCGCGCGCATCTCGGGATCGAATCCGATCCGTTCTTGACCGACCACGCTGCTTATTGGGCGCTCGGCAACACGCCGTTCGAACGCCAGGCCGCCTACCGGCGGCTGCTCGAAACGGGAGCTTCGGCGCAAGAGCTTGAGGCGATTCGTTACGCCGCCCATCGCGGATGGGCGCTCGGCAACCTGCCTGGAATGCTTGCCGATGCGGCGACGCGGCGCACGACGCCGTTGCCGAAAGGCCGGCCTGTGAGGGTAAAAGACTAATCCAAAAGACCGAGGGGGAATTCGCCGATCGGGTGAATTTGTCGTTAAAAATACATTTTATGCCGGTTAAATTTCGTATCGTGCCCTTGAAGGAAAGTAACGGACGAATCAAGGTAGGACATGGGGCCGATTACGAGAGCAGTAAGCGATGAATTCCTGCGTAAAAACCTGATGGCGCGGGAGTTCTTGTTGCAGGAAGGCAGTATTCCTCCGGGGATGGTGCCCAAAACGATCGAGGCATCATGGCGGCGCAGCATCAAATACGGCCTCGATTGCAGGCGTGCCGACATTCCAAGCATAGAGAGCAAATCCGAACTGGAAGTCCTGTTGGCCAGCAATCGGCTTTTATTGGATGCGGCCGCTCCGGCCTTTGATTATCTGGGACAGCATCAGGGGCATAACGGGGTGATTGCGCTTGCGGACGCCAGGGCAACGATCCTTTCGGTGGGGGGCGCGCGTAAGTATTTCGACTGCCTGGAAGATCTTTCCCCCGGCGCGTGCTGCGGCGAGGATTCAAGCGGTACCAACGCAATCGGTATGGCGTTGGTCGAAGGGCAGGCGATCCAGATCGATCGGGGCGAACACTTTTTCGATTCTCTAACCGACGTTTGTTGCCTTGCCGTGCCGATTTCCAGCCCGCATGGGCATCTGTTGGGCGCGCTCAACCTGGCGCGCAAGGGGCCGCTGGTTAGTCCACAGGAAAGCCTCTCGCTGCTCAAGATGCTCGCCTGCCAGGTCGAGAGCCGTTTGTTCGCCGCCAGCTATCCGAACCACTACGTGCTGGCCTTCCATTCGCGCAAGGAATATCTCGATTCGCCTTGGCAGGGGCTTTTGGCGATAAGCCCCGAAGGCCGAATTCTCGCGGCGAGTTCCCCGGCCTGCCAGTTGCTCGGCGAATCGCGCGAGATATTACTTGGGCATCCTTGCGAAGAGGACATGGGGGTGCGCCGCGAGCAGATCGCCCGCATGGAGCAGGGCCAGATCGGCCGCGCGCGTACCGCCAGGGGCGAATTCTTCTACAAGGTTCTGGGCGCGCCATTGCTTAACCGGGGCGTGGCGATCACGGCCCGAGTCCCGGCGAAACCAGCCTTGAGCCAACAAGGGCCGGAAACCTTGGCGGGCAGCAATCAGCGTTACGCGCGCGCCGTGCGCATGGCGCGCCAAGGCTTGCAGAACGGACTGCCGGTGCTGCTGCTCGGAGAAACCGGCAGCGGCAAGGAGGTCTTGGCGCGCTCCTTGCACCAGTCGAGCGCACGCAGCGGGAAGCCGTTCGTCGCGGTCAACTGCGCGGCGATTCCGGAGGGCTTGATCGAGTCGGAATTGTTCGGCTACCGCGAAGGCGCTTTCACCGGATCGCGGCGCGGCGGCATGGCCGGCCGCTTGCAACAGGCGCATGGGGGCACTTTGTTCCTCGACGAAATCGGCGATATGCCCTTGGCCTTGCAAGCGCGCCTGCTGCGGGTGTTGCAGGAGCGCAAGGTCGCGCCGCTGGGAGCCAGCGAAGAACAGGACATCGATATCGCCTTGATTTGCGCGACGCACCAGAATCTCAAGCGCCAGGTCGAAGAGCGGCTGTTCCGCGAGGATCTTTACTACCGCATCAACGGTATCAGCGTTTGTCTGCCGGCCTTGCGTGAACGCGAGGATATCGCCGAACTGATCGCGAGCCTGCTACTCAAGCTCGGCGGCGCAGGAATCGCTCTGGATTCCGCCTTGAGCGCGCTGCTGGCGAACTATCATTGGCCTGGAAATCTGCGTCAATTGGAAATGGTTCTGCGCACGGCGCTTGCGATGCGCGAAGAAGGCGAGCAGCGTCTGGGCCTGATGCATCTGCCGGACAGCATGCTCGAAGAGCTGAATGCAACGGGCTGTG
The DNA here is from genome assembly GCA_009781175.1 of Betaproteobacteria bacterium. GTDB lineage: Bacteria > Pseudomonadota > Gammaproteobacteria > Burkholderiales > Rhodocyclaceae > Niveibacterium. The sequence goes on along the minus strand of WQYQ01000006.1, from coordinate 28,721 downwards.
CGCAGAACAGCCGTATCCGGGACAACGAACTGGAGCTGATCCGCCAGTCGGTCGATCGCCATCAGGGCAATATTTCCGCCGCCGCCGAGGATCTCGGCATCAGCCGCGCCACGCTGTACCGCAAGCTCAAGCAATTGCGCGCTGCTTGATGCTGATTGCAAGATTGGTTGACGGTCAGGAACCCGAGCGGCTGCGGGCCGCGTTCCGCTGGCTGTATGGTTTTGTGCGTCCGCATCGGCTGGCGATCCTCGGCCTGCTCGGTTTATCGCTCTGCGCCTCCGTGCTGGCCTTGCTTCAGCCTTGGCTGACCAAACGGCTGATCGACGATGGGCTGCTCGCGCGCAATTTCTCCACGCTGACGACGATCGCGGCGGCGATGATCGCCACCGGCTTGCTCAGCACGGCGCTGGCCGGGGTCAATCGTTTGCTGCACACGCGGCTGTCGGGGCGGATTTTGTTCGCCTTGCGCGATTCCTTGTACCGGCATATCCAGACGCTCTCGCCGGCCTTTTTCGGCCGCCGGCCGATTGGCGATCTGATGTCGCGGCTCGACGGCGATGTCGCGGAGATTCAGCGCTTCGCCGTGGATTCGCTGTTCTCCGCCTTATCCAATCTGATCGGCCTGATCGGCGCGCTGATTCTGCTGCTCAAACTCTCGTGGCAACTCTCGCTCCTGGCTGCGGTGCTGATCCCGTTGGATATCCTCTGGCTGCGCTGGATGCGGCGCAAGGTCGAACGCGAAACACGCGGTCTGCGCGAGCGTTCGGCGGAGATCTCCTCATTCTTCGTCGAAACCCTCGCGGCGATGAAGTTCATACAATCGGCGGGACAACAAGCGCGCGAAGCGCAGCGCCTCGAAGGATTCGGGCAGCGCTACCTGAGCCAATTGCTGCGCCTGCAATGGATCGAATACTTGACGCAGGCGATTCCCGGAACCTTGACCTCCTTATCGCGCGCAGCCGCTTTCCTCGTCGGCGGTTATTGGGTCGTGCAAGGCCAGTGGCAACTAGGCTCCCTGATTGCGTTTTCGACCTATCTCGGCATGGCCGTCGGCCCGGCGCAGAGCCTGCTTGGTTTGTATGTCGCGCTCCAGCGCATGAGCGTGAGCATGGGCCGGGTTATGGATTTGCGCAGCGAGCCGCCGAGCGTGGAATCGCCGCCCCGGCCGAAGCCGACGCCCGCGCTTGGCGAGTTGCGCCTGGAAAATCTCAGCTTCAGCCATCCCGGGCGCATCCAGCCGCTGCTCAAGCGCGTGAATGCGACGCTGCCGGCCGGCGCGAAACTGGGCCTGAGCGGACCTTCGGGCAGCGGCAAGTCGAGCTTGATCGATTTGCTGCAACGTTTTTACGACCCCGACGAGGGGCGCATTCTGCTCGATGGCGTCGATCTGCGCGAGCTGGATCTGTTCGAACTGCGCCGCCGCATCGCGATCGTCAGTCAGGATATCGTACTGTTCCGCGGCAGCCTTGCGGATAATCTGGCTTACAGCGCGCCGGACGCGAGCCGCACGGAAATCGAACGGGTCGCCACGCTGACGCGGCTCGACGACTTGATCGCCACGCTTCCGCAGGGGCTCGACAGCCTGCTCGGCGAGCGCGGCCAGCAGCTTTCCGGCGGACAGCGGCAACGCATCGCCATCGCGCGCGCCTTGCTGCAGAACCCGCTGATCCTGGTGCTCGACGAAGCCACGTCGCAAGTCGACGAAACCACCGAGCGCGAAGTGATCGCCGCGATCGACCATCTGTTTGCGCAGCGAACACGCATCCTGGTCAGCCACCGGCCCGCGACGCTGGCCGATGTCGACCTGCATTTTGAACTGCGCGAAGGACGCCTGCTGGAACAGGCCCCAACATGACTCTGCATATCGGCGTTGTTGATAGCGGCCATGCGCCCGAACAGGCGCGCTGGATCGTCGCCGGGCGGCGTTTCAGCTTGAGCGAGACGGGCGTGAGCGAGGGAAGGCTGAGCGAAGATGCGCTCGGCCACGGCGGCGCTGTGCTGCAAGCGATCGTTTCGCGCGCGCCCGATGTGCATATCAGCTTGGCGCAGGTATTCGACGGTCGCGGCGTGACCAGCCCGCTGCAGATCGCCGCAGCGCTGGAGTGGCTGCGCGGCCGCGGCGTGCGCCTGATAAATCTGAGCCTCGGCCTGCATCGGGACAGCCGTCTGGTGCGCGCCGCCTGCGCGGAATTGCTCGACGACGGTGCGCTGATCTGCGCCTCCAGCCCCGCGCGCGGCGCTCCGGTTTTCCCCGCCAGCCTTCCCGGCGTTGTGCGTGTAACCGGCGATGCGCGTTGCGGCGCGCGGGAGTGGTCCTGGCTGGACAGTTCCCAGGCCGATTTCGGCGCGGCGGTGGATGCGGGAAGCCCCGGCGTGGCTGGCGCGAGTCTCGGTTGCGCCGCGTTCAGCGGGCATCTCGCGGCCTTGCTCGCCGAGCGTCCGGATCTTTCGAATGACGGCTTGCTGCGCTGGATGTGCGACAACGCGCGCTACCGCGGCATAGAGCGCAAGGCGATATAAAAAAATCGCCGATGCCTGCAATGCGGGCATCGGCGACCAATTGAGGCGACTTCAGATTGCTATGACGACCGCTTTGGTTTCGAGGAAGCCGTCGAGCGCGTATTTGCCCATTTCGCGCCCGTATCCGGAGAGCTTGAATCCGCCGAACGGAACCGCCGGGTCGAGCATGTTGTGGCAGTTCACCCAGACCGAGCCCGCCTTGATCTTCGGAATCAGCCGGTTGACCCTGGACAGATCATTCGACCAGATGCTTGCCCCCAGGCCATAGGGCGTATCGTTCGCCCAGGCGGCCACTTCGTCGAGATCATCGTAAGGCAGAGCGACGAGAACCGGGCCGAAGATTTCTTCCTGGACGACGCGCATTTTCTGCTGCACGCCGGCCAGAACGGTGGGCTGCACGAAGTAACCGATGTCGCCCGCGCGCTGTCCGCCAGTGACGACTTCAGCGCCTTGCTGGCGTCCGATGTCGAGGTAGCCGCAAACACGGTCCATCTGTTCCTGCGAGACCAGCGGGCCGATTTGCGTGTTGGGGTCGAGGCCCGCGCCGATCTTCATCGATTTGGCCACATCCGCCACTTCGGCGACGACCCTGTCGAACTGCTTCTTCTGCACATACAGCCGCGACCCGGCCGAGCAGACCTGGCCCTGGTTGAAGAAGATCGCCTGCGCCGCGCCCGCCGCCGCGACAGCCGGATCGCAATCGTCGAGCACGATGACCGGGGACTTGCCGCCGAGTTCGAGTGTCACCCGCGTCATGTTATCCATCGCGACGCGGCCGATCAGCTTGCCGACTTCGGTCGAGCCGGTAAAGCTGATCTTGTTGACGAGCGGATGGCTGGTCAGCGGCGCGCCGGTGGATTCGCCGTCGCCCGTCACGATGTTTATGACCCCGGCGGGGAATCCGGCTTCCTCGATCAATTGCCCAAGGAACAGCGCCGACAAAGGCGTTTGCTCGGCGGGCTTGAGCACGACCGTGCAGCCGGTCGCCAGGGCCGGTCCGAGCTTCCAGCAGGCCAGCAGCATGGGGAAGTTCCACGCGACGATCGCGGCGACGACGCCGACCGGCTCGCGGCGCGTATAGGCGTGGAATTTTCCGTCCGGATTGAACAAGGCCGAGACTTCGAGCGTCGAGCCCTCGATCTTCGTCGCCCAGCCCGCCATATAGCGCAGGAAAGCAATGCTCAGGGTGATGTCCACGAATTTTGCGACGACGGCCGACTTGCCGTTGTCGATCGACTCGATTTCAGACAGCGTGTCGATATTCTGCTCCATCAGATCGGCGAGCTTCAGCATTAGGCGCTCGCGATCGTTCGGCCGCATCTTCGACCACGGGCCGCGCTCGAAAGCCTCCGCCGCCGCGCGCACCGCCAGATCCACATCCGCGGCGTTGGCCGCCGGAACATGGGCAATCACTTTCTCGGTGGCAGGGTCGAGAACCTCGAACGATTTTCCCGATTGCGAATTCACCCATGCGCCGTTGATGAACATCGAGTGATTTTTACGCGCCAGAAATTCCTGGGCGCGGGAACTGATTGCCTGACCAAATTCAAAATTCCCCATTCCTAAGCTCCTTATGAATTGCGTTTTTCAGCCGCCGACAAAACCTCGCATGCCGCGTTGGGCTTTGTTGATGGCGCTTGCTCTGCCCTTGTTTTTAAAGCGGCCTTATAGGCCCCGATTTCCTGGCGCTATTTCAATCCTCCCCGCTTCGGGTCTCCTGCCTTTTCTATTTATCCAAGACGACGCCCTGCTTGGAAAAACGAATCGGAGCCGGAGAGCTTCCTGTGAATACGGCCGCCGTCAACGAAAGCCGGTCTTCTCTTTGCGATGCGACGAAACTTTCGCCTTGATTCGTGCTTTCGATTTGAACGCCGTCCAAACCGACGCCGATCGCTTTGTCTTGTGTTTCCACGAAATCGGTGATCGAGCTTTTGACTCCGCTCGCAACCGCCGACCAGCTTTGCCCGCCGTCGGCGCTGCGATACACGGTTCCTCTGAGTCCGCCGACGAGCAGAACGCCGCTTTTCAGTTCGATGCCGGTCCAGAAAGAACCTTTGTAATCGGTCAGGATGTAATGCCAGGTTCTGCCGCGGTCCTCGCTATGCAGGATCGCGCCGCGTTCCGCTGCGACGAACAGCGAACCGTTCGGCCCCGCGAAGGCTTTGAACAGATTCCGGTCGGCCCTTCCGCCGTCGGGAGGGGTTCCGGGGTCGACGCTGTCCCAGGTTTTTCCACCGTCGGCGGTGACCAGAATCAAGGACCACAGCCCGACCGCGACGCCTTCGCGCTCGTTGAAGAAATGCACCGAAAACAGCGGACGATCCTGGCTCGTATCCGTTCTTTGCAGCGTCCAATTCTCGCCGCCGTCCGTGGTGTGGAGAATTGCGCCCCACTGGCCGACGGCCCAGCCGTTCTTTTGATCGGCGAACGAAACGCCTGTCAGCAAGGAAGAGACGGGAACCGAGTTTGCCTGGCGGAAGGACTTGCCGCCGTCGTCGGAGAGCAGAACGACGCCGTAGTCCCCGACCGCCACGACGCGCTTGCCGGCCATCGTCACGGCAAGGATCGCGGCGTGGGCGGACGCTTCCGACTTCAGGGCTGGTTCGATTTTGAGCGCGCCTGGGTTGGCGGGCTCGCCATTCGATTGCGCATGCGCGGCGCAGAGCAGGAAAACTCCGCATGCGGCCCCGACGGCAAGCCGGAAATGACGTTTATGAGCTTGCTTCATGACATTTCCATCAGTGGTTGAGAATCCCGGGGGCGCGGACCGGGCCGCGCCGGGGGAAGAGTTTTTCGAGCCACACGGCGAATGCCGGCAACGCGGTCATCGACATAACCATGTTGACGATGAACATGGAGGCCAGCAGCTTGCCCATGTCGGCCTGGAATTTGAGATCCGAAAACGCCCAGGTGGCGACCCCGATCGAAAGCGTGATCGCGGTAAAGATCGTCGCTGTGCCGACCTCAAGCATCGAATGCTCGATCGCCTTGACGATGTTCTGCCCGTGGGCCATGTGCAGTTGCAGGCGGTTGTAGATATAGAAGGCGTAGTCGACGCCGATGCCGACGGCGAGCACCATGACCGGAAGCGTGGCGACGGTCAGGCCGATCTGGAGTTCCTTCATGAACCAGTAGCCGATGAAGGTTCCAACGGTGAGCGGGAGACAGCACGACAGAACCGCGCGGAAATCCCGATACACCAGGGCCACGAGGGCGATGATCGCGGCATACACGTACAACAGCATCGGCAGTTCGCTGCGCTCGACTTCGTCGTTGACCGCCGCCAGGATGCCGGCATTTCCGGCGGCAAGGCGGATCTTGACGCCCTCCATGACTTGTTCCTTGCGGAACTGTTTTACCTTGTCGAGCACGCCATTGATCGTGGTCGCCTTGTGGTCGGTCAGGTACAGATGGACTGCGGTCATGCTGCAATCCTTGCGCATGAAACCGCGTAGACGGCCGGTTTCGGCGCTCAGGGACGCATAGTTGCCCGGATCGATCGGAATCGCGGCCATTTTGGGAATGCCTTCGTTGTAGCCTTCGTTGTAAGTCTTGAGCAGGGCGGAATACGAAGTCGCCGAAAGCACGCCCGGCGTGTTCTGAAGTTCCGCCACGAATTTGTCTTGATAGATCCCGATTGCAACGTTGTCGCAGGATTCGGGCGGCGCTTCGAAAATCACCGTTAGCCAATCGAGGCCGGTGTTGTAATCCTTGGCGATTGCCACGGCATCCCGGTTGAAGCGGGCTTCGGGGCGTAATTCGGGGGAGCCGGGTTGCAGCGTGCCGACGACCCGATCGCGGCTTTGGAACACCGCAACCGCGAAGACCAGCGCCGTGACGGCGATAACGATCAGGGCGTTTCTCGGTTCCGCGAGCCGCGCCAGTGCGCGCAGCCAGTGCGCGCGCTTTTCCCGCTGGAGCATGATCTTGGTCGCATATTCCTTGCTGAAATGGAAGTACGAGGCGGCGATCGGGAGCATCGCGAGGTTGGTCGTGATCTTGAAGAACACCCCGAGCGAGGCGGTGATCGCCAGTTCCCGCACCATCGGAATCGGAATCAGGATCAGCGTGATGAACGAGACGAAGGCGGTGACGAGAGACAGAACGCCGGGGATCAGCAAACCGGAAAAACTGGCGCGGGCGGCCTCCTCGGTGGTTTTGCCGTGCGACAGCTCGCGCACGATGAAATTGATCTGCTGCACGCCGTGCGAAACGCCGATCGCGAACACCAGGAAAGGCACGAGAACGGCGAGCGGGTCGAGGCCGAAGCCGAGCAGCCGCAGCGCGCCGAATTGCCACACCAGCGAAGTAAACGAACACACGATCGGCAGGATCGTGAAACGCAGCGAGCGGCTGTACCAATAGACGGCGAGGGCGGTCAGCAGGAGCGCCACGGCGCAGAATTCGAGTACCGAGGATGCGCCGTCGGCGATGTCGCCGATCTGTTTCGCGAAGCCGATGATTTGGATTTCGAAGTCTTTGTCTTCGAATTTTTTGCGGATTTTTTCTTCAAGATCGCGGTTGTAGGCGATGTAATCGATCTTGTTGCCGTCTTTGTCGCGCTCCGCCAGTTCGGCGATGATCATCGCGCTGCTTTGGTCGCGCGAAACCAGGGTTCCGACGAAACCGCCCTGGTTGGCCGAGCGTTGAATCGAGGCGATCAGTTCCGGGGTGAGCCCTTCCGGGGTAACGGTTCCCGGGATGATCGGATCGGCGCGGAATCCTTCTTCGGTGATTTCGTTGACGAAAGAGTTCGGTGTCCACAACGATTGAACGCCGAGCCGGTCGACGCCGGGCAGGTAGATGACGGCCTGCGTGACGTTATACAGGCGCTCCAGTCCTTCCTTGGACCAGATCGTGCCGTGTTTGGCCTTGACGACGATGTTCAGACGGTTGGGGCTCAGAACGTCGTCGCGATACTTTTGGTAGGTTTCGATGTATTCGTGGCCGGCCGGCATCTGCTTTTCGAATCCGGCCTCCATGTGCAACTGGAGGGCGAAATAACCCATCACGGCCGTGAAAAACGCCAGCCAGATCAGAAACGGCGTTCTGAACTTGAAACAGAAGTTCTCCAGCCCCTTCAGTATTCGAGTCAGAAACGAGTCGACATCGGCGACTCTGAATAGATTAAGCATGGCGTATTCGCAGCAAGGTGAAGTGAGAGGATGGCGGCTTCCGCGCGGAGGCTTCTCGCGAAGCCTCCGCGTGAAGGATCAGAAATTGCGCGATACGTAGGCGCCGAAGTAATCCCGGTCTTTGTAGGGCTGGTCGTACACGGTTTTGCCGCCCCAGAACGTCGCGTAATTCACGCCGAACTGCCAGGTCGTGGGATTCTGGGCAAAGGTGATGGCGAAGTTGGCGGACTTCGCCCCTTCCATGAACATATTCATCAGGGTTGGCATCCTGCCTTTCACGGCCTGGAAGTAGTAGATCTCCGGCGTGACCTGCCAGCCGCTGATCAGCGAGCCGTCATAGACCCAGCTGAAATCCAGGTTGTAGCCCCACGAAGTCTTGCTGCCGACCGCTTGCGGCGTTCCATTCGGGTCCGTTTCCAAACCCCAGTTCCAGGCTCCGGACGCGATCGGGTCGCCGTTATAGGTTTTCTTCAGACCCGGGAAGGAAACGACGACCGCCTCGGCCATCACGGTCGCGGTTTGCGCGCCGCCGAGCGCGTTCAGCGCCCAGCCGTAGTCGCTTGGCGTCATGCTCAAGAGGCCGGTCAAGTGCCACTGGAATTTTTGCGTGTCGGCAAAACAGTTTCCATCGTTACCCGTGCAGCCTGAAGCCGGATTGAGGGAAACCGCCTCTTTCGGCCGGTAGGAAAGCTCGGTCCCGACTGCCCAGTCACCGATCGGGAAGTTGGCGCTGATCCCGTACATCTGGCGGTTTTCCATGAAAATCCAGCCAGGGGCGCCTGTGCCGTTGGCGTTGTAGCTGAACTGCGGCGACTTGTCGTTGTACCCCATCGCGTAAAAGCCGAGGTTGAGTTCCGTGCCTTCGGGCTGGTAGCGCAGCGCCGCGCCATATTGGCCGGTGTTTTTTGCCCTGTACATCGGCAGACCATAGGCGTCACTGCCTTTCCCGACTCCGTTGACGACCGACCAGTAGCTGCCGGTCGGTGGGAAGTAGTTATCGTCCCAACGCGCCTGGACATAGGCTTCAAAGTTGAATCCATGTCCGAGGCCGCTCGCGAAACTGACGATCGGCGCCGGCAGGAAAACTTCCTTGAGCTGGGTTCCGGGCTGCGACAGACGCATGTAGTCCATCGAGTTGGTCTGATTGATGCCGCCCGGAATGAAAAGACTTTCCCCCCAGCTGATGACCTGATTGCCGACGCGCAGCCGGGCCTGTTGGTCGCCGATGCTCCATTCCTTGCTGACCCAGAAATCCATCAGGCGGGCTTTGAAATTCAGGTCTTTCCTTGCCGGATCGGTCAGCGGCCCGACGTCCGGTGGATTTCCGACGCTCGTGTACCCGGTCGTTCTGGTCGCGGTGAAGTCTTTCAACCAACTGACGGCGGCCATGAATTTGAAGTTTTCCGGCAACTGCAAAAATAATTCATGAGTTCCTTTCAGATAGGTTGTGAAGAAATCACCTTTCGCATAATTGAGGTTGCCCTGATCGCCCAGCGACGAGTTGTATTCGGTGCAACCGAGCGGGGCCCCGGCGCCCGCCGGCTGTGAATTTCCGGAGGGCGCGGTGCCGCTGGTGTCCTTCAAAATCAGATCGCATGCCGGATTCTTTGCGCGAATTCCAACTCCGAATGTAATGGTGGAATCGAAATTTCCATGCACGCTTTCCGTTTCAAAGGTAAACGCGAATACTGATTCGTATGACATCAGCATAATCGCGGACGCGAGCGCCTTAAGTCCGAACTGTTTGTTCATTGAATGCTCCTGTCGGAAGGAAAAGGCGCTCAGCGGTCGCTAATGGCGCGCAGGTTTTCGGCGGTGTAGTAGCTCGAATTGAACTGCGGGCCGTTTCCTTCAACCATCCAACGGATGTCCGCGCGGGTGTCCACGGCATTCATGTCGACCACGTAACGTCCATCGATTACGTTGTATTGCGTGAAAGCGGTGGCGTCGCAACTGCCGATTTCATAAACCGGGATCGTGTACGACTCTCTGATCTTCCAGATTTTCCCCTGGCCGTCGTAGTCTTCGGCGGCGACAAGATTCCAGGAGTCCTCGTCGATATAGAAGGTGCGCTTCGGCGCTGAATGGCGCATGCCCGGTTTAACGTTCGCTTCGACGACCCAGACGCGGTGAGCCTCATATCTGCGTGCGGCGGGATTGACCGAGTTTTCCTGCGCGAAGTCTTCAAACTTCCCGCTGAAGTTGTAGGCGCCGAACGAGTTGTAAGGAATATAGACTTCCTTCTTCCCAACGAGCTTCCAGTCGAAGCGGTCGAGCGTTCCCATGAAAACCAAAGGCTCGTCCATCGTGTACTGGTTTTCGAAGCCGATTTGCGGCGAATCGTAGGAGTAGCTCGGCATGCGTCTGACGCGTCGTTGCCCCGGGAAGTAATAGAAGGTTTCGCTGCCGGGTTCGTTCAGGCGCATCGTGATATTGAGGGCCTGGCCGGCCAGTGCGGGCGGGGCCGAATAGAGAAAGTGCACGTAATACTCGACCTGCGGCAAGCTGCTTAGCTGCGTGGAGCCCTTCTTCGCCCACGGCATGTACCAGGTCAGATCGTCGCGCGCCCTGATCCATTCCGAGCTTCCCTTGCGTGGTGAAACGGCGGTGTTCATGGCCGTTACTTCAAACGCGACGCCGCGATAATGAAACTTCGAATTGAGCATCGCCTCGACGCCGCTCTTCGGCACGGGGAATGGAATGCCCGGCATCACCGCTTCTTTGAGGAACCATCCCTCCGGCGCCACGGCTGCGGTCGTGACGTTCTTCTTGGTGTTTTCGGCCACGAAGGCCGGCGCATCGCAGGTTCTATGCGAGGGATAGACATCCATCCGATAACCTTTGACCGTCTTCAGCAGCTGGACTTGCCCCGGCGTGAGCTTCTCGGCGTATTTGTCGGCGTTCGATGCGTCGATCGAGAACAAAGGTTTTTCGTCCTTGTGTTTCCAGAAGTCGACGCGGCGTTTGCCGTATGCCCAACCCGCGAGCGGGGCTTCCGTGCCTGTCCAGGCCGGAATGCTGCCGTCCTTGTTGCCGGCCTTTTCTCCGCCGAGCGGAGTCAGCTCTTTGCCGAGCCGCCCCGCGTCATCGGCCGCGCTGCAAACACCAAACTGAACCGCCGCCAATACCGCAGCCGCCAGAACTTTGAATTTTTTGTCCATGTCTCCCCCTCCAGAATCAAGGTCTCAAATATTTGGACCGTTTGTTTTTGTAACCGGGATCAAATCGTTGTGAGCCCCGGATGAATTTCGGCATCGCCCGTTCATGGCAGATGAATCGTCTCGATCGATCCGGGAACGGGCTTTCGCAACAGCCCAAACAAATTTTGTGCCAGTCACGTTTAAGGTCTTGAAATCACAAGAAAAGCGGTTTCAAAGCGCGGTGTTTGGCGAAAGATTGCGAAGGGGGTTTTGTCGCAATTTGCGACAGCGCATGAGACGGGAGTGAATTTCATTGTTCCGGGCAATCCGTTTTGCTGCGCTTCCGCCGTTTGAAATTCAACGTTCAATCAGGCGTTATGCCGTTGGTATGGATCTTTTGAACCCTCTGGCACACCACATGCTAGTCGGGCAGGTGCCGATCGATTCACGCTCGGGAAGCGGACTTTGGGAGAATTCCGATTGGAGAAGTATTTAAAGCCAGCGCTCTTGTGCGGGTTGTGGTCATGCGGCCTGCTGTGGTTCTTCCCCCAGGCGGGCAATGCTTTACTTTACGTGATCGGCGGAACGATCGTGGCGGGCGCCATCTGGCCGCAAGCGCGTTTGATGCTGTGGCGCTGCGCGCTGGCGATGCTATATGCGGTTTGCATGGCGTTGGTTTTTCACCTGCTGGCCGATCACTTCGAGCTGCGCTACGTCTGGCTGTATAGCGGTCCGGATCTGCCGCCCTATCTCAAAGTGTCGAATCTGTGGGGCGGTGACGAGGGGACGACGCTGCTTTTGGCCTCCGTGTGTATGACGATTGCGCTCCGCAATGCGTCGTTTCCGGCGTGGACCGGGCGCGCGAACGGCCTCGTTGCCGCGTGGTATGTGATCACCGCCGCCTGGCTCGGGCCATTTTCAAGCACACCAGCCGATTTGTTGGCGGCCCGGGTCAGCCAGGGCATGAATGCGCATTTACAGACGGTCTGGATGGCGTTTCATGCGCCTCTGGTTCTGGCTGCCTATGCCTGGGCGATGGCTCCCGCAGGGGCCGCACTCGATGCCCTGGCCGGCAAGGCTTCTGCCTATAGGTATGTTGCGTTCCACTATGGCCGCTATGCATGGCTGGTTTTGACTGCTGGAATCGGCTTCGGTATGGCCTGGGCGCTCGAAGATTTCACCTTCGGCCAGCTTTGGCATTGGGACCCGGTGCAGACTTCGGTGTTTGCGGTTTGGGCGCTGCTCGGCGCGGTTTTGCACGGCGCGCGGCGCTGGAGCCCCGAGGGGCCGAACCGCCGGCTCTTGCCGGCGCTGAGCCTGCTGCTGGCCGCGTTGGCCTGTCTTGCGATGGCGATCACACGTAGCCAGATGCTCGCGAGTTCCCACCGTTATGCCGGCGCGCTGTCCTGGGCGAGCCATCTCGGATTGGCGGGCGTGTTCATCGCCGCGCTGCTCTGGCGACTCTGGCAGAGCGGGTCGTTGCCCGCAGTCGAGCGCGAGAAGCCGCCGGCGTCCCGCCGCACGCTCGATCTGGCCGTGGGTTTGTTCGCATGCGTGGCGCTGCTGGCGTGCGGCGCCTTGCTCAAGGCTTACGCCTATGCGTGGCTGAAGGTCGAAAAACCCACCGATCTGATGCCTTTCTTTGAAACGCTGACGACATGGACAAGCCCCGAGGAGTTGACCGAATTGCGTCAAGCTTTCGAACGCTGGGATATCGACGGTTATGCGATTGGCAAGGCTCTGCTGCCGGTTCTCGGTCTGCTCGGCCTGGTTGGCGGTTTTGCGTTTCTGCAGAAATGTCTCACGACGCGGGCGGCGGCGCTTGCGACGTTTTTGGCGAGCCTGGCTATCGGTTTCGTGCTTTGGCATGGAGGCTGGCTGAGCGGAGGCTATGCCGGAGAAGGCGTGCTGTCGCAGCGGATCGTTGCAGTGCTGCCCTGGCTCGATGCGGCGCTGATTAGCGGTATTTTCCTGCTTGGAGCCTGTCTGATATGGGGCGCGATGAGTCTTTGGCGCAGCCGCAAATCCGGCAACTTCGGCTATGCGCTTGGAATAGTGCTTGTTCATTGCGGCGCGGTGATCGGGCTTACGGGCGGATTGTCCGCCACGGTCATGAATTCTTATTCCTCGATCACGCTGCCGCCATCCGTAACGCTCGATGAGTGGCAGCGCCTGAGTGCGGACTTGCAGGTGCGCGTGCATCCTTATCTGAGTAAGCAGGATGGGCAGGGTTATCGGGCGATCGCGAATGTCGAATTGGAAATGGGAGATAAGGTTTTGCGCGGGCATGCGCTGTTTCGCGATGACCGCGATCTGCCTCCCGGCTATCAAGGGGCCGTGCGCCAGCTTTGCGAAGTCATGGATTACCGCTATGCGCGCCATGCGGGAGATCGCGGCTATGTTCTGCATCCGTTCATCGTCCGCGGCTGGTTTCAGGATCTACAGATCTGGGTGCCGGCATCGTCGCGTTTGATGCATGGCGGTAATGCGCAAGACGGAGCCTACGACGAAACGGAAAGCGTGATTGTCGTGCGCCGCTATCCGCTGGTTTCCCTTGTCTGGATCGGGCTTGCCGCGATGGTTGCCGGAATGGCTTTGCTTATAGGCAGAGCGCGCGCCGCGGCCCGCCGTTATCTGCGGCCCTCCAGATAAAGCGCGTGAGACGCTTCGTCTCAAAGTTGAACAGTTCCAGCGCTGCCGGGCTTTGCCCGATCGCTTACGAGCCGCCCGGAATGCTGAAACAAGCGGGTTCACACGGCCCGGAAGCGGATTGGCACGCAACATGCATACGTGAAATCCGCCCGGCCGTGGCATAAGCGGATCGGACAACAACAGATATAAAAGTGAGGAGACAGAATTATGCGACTGCGGCGTTTTTTGAGCGCCTGCGCCTTGACCCTGGCGGCTGGCGCGGCGGCGTCATCCGCGCTGGCGAAGGACGGCCTGACGATTCTCAATGCCACCTGCAAGGTCTGTCATTTGCCGGACGAGAAAGCGCCGCTGACCGCGAACAAACCTCTGTTCCGTATCAGCTATCAGCGCAAGACGCCGGAGGGCTGGCTGGCGAGTATCGGGCGCATGCAGGTCATGTACGGCGTGAAGATCAGTGATGAGGACCGGCGCGATCTCGTCAAATATCTTGCCGACCTGCAAGGACTGGCTCCGAGCGAAACCGAGGGCGTGCGCTACGCGCTCGAACGCCGTTTGAATACCGTCGAGCAGTTCGATCCCAAGCTGACTGAAATGTGCGCGCGCTGTCACTCGGGTGCGCGCTTTGCGTTGCAGCGCCGGCCGGAGGGCGAATGGGCCCGGCTGGTGCATTTCCATCTCGGCAGGTGGCCGTCGCTCGAATACCAGGCGCTCGCGCGCGATCGCGACTGGTTCGACCTGGCCTTGAAGGAAGTCGTGCCTCAGTTGGCGAAGAACTACCCGCTCGACAATCGCGCGTGGAGCGATTGGCAGAAGCAGCGTCCGCAAGCGGCCTCGCTGGCAGGCGACTGGAGCTTCAGCGGCCATATGCCGACCAAGGGTGATCTGGCGGGGACGATGAGCGTGGCCAGCAGCGGCAACGATCGGTTCAAACTCAGCGTAAAAGGCCGGTATGCCGATGGCAGCCCGTTCGTTGGAGAAGGCAGCGCGGTGCTTTACAACGGCTATGAATGGCGCGGTAGCGTCAAGATCAATGGCGTCGCGATGCGGCAGGTGTTCGCCGCGCTCAATGGCGAGATGCGCGGCCGGATGTTTGAGAAAGCCTACGATGAACGCGGCCTCGACTTCGTTGCCGCGCCCAAGAATGTGGCCCGGATACTCTCTGTGCAGCCGGGTTACGTGAAGGCCGGAGAGGAGGCGGAAGTCAGCATCATCGGCAGTTCTCTCCAGGGTGCGCCTTCGTTTGGCGAGGGCGTCAAGGTGCTCGCCGTGACCGCGCAGACGCCGGAGCGCGTGACGGTCAAAATCAAAGCCGAGGCGGGTGCGAAACTCGGCCCACGCGAGGTTGGCGTCGGCGCGAGCAAAGGCGGAAACCTCGCGGTTTATCGCGAGATCGCCGAAGTCAAGGTCGTGCCGGCGTTCGCGGTGGCGCGGATCGGCGGCAATGGCGGGGCGGCGTCCAAGATGCAGGGACGTTTCGACGCCGAAGCCTGGGGACGCGGCGCGGACGGGAAGCCCTATCGCATCGGCGTGTTCCCCGCCAAATGGTCGGTCGAACCCTTCGACGAGCGCGCCAAGGAAGATCAGGACGTGAAATTCGCCGGCCTGATGGACGAGGCGAGCGGCCAGTTCATGCCCGGCGATGCGGGACCGAATCCGCAACGCAGAATGTCCGCGAATAACGTCGGCAATCTCAAGGTGGTCGCGACGGTCAACGAGGCCGGGCGGGCGCATAAAGGCGAAGGCCACATGATCGTCGCCGCGCAGCGCTGGAACAATCCTCCGATTCCGTAAGCAGCGGAATTCCTGAATCGAGGCTCCGCCATGGCGCGGAGCCCTTCGAAACCTTTGGGAGCTTGAGATGGAGGAGGCGGTGTTGAATCTGGTCGAAAGCAACCTGCACGAGCTGCGGGTCGACGCCGATCATCTGTTGTTCCATGTTCCGAGCAGTGCGCTGTTCGCGAGCGATGGTTTGACTCGCCAAATCATCGAGACTTTGCGGCATGGGGCGTGCAATGCGCAGGATCTGGCGCGGAAGCTGGATGGGCGTTTCCCCGCGGACGAAATCGATGAGACGCTGCGCGAGCTGATGACGCTTGACCTCATCAGCGACGGTTCGCCGGCAAAGCTGCGCGCCGATGTTCAGCGCGTCGAGCGCGTGGCGCTGAACACCGTGGTGCTCAACGTCAATACCGGCTGCAATCTGAGCTGCACGTATTGCTACAAGGAAGACCTCGATAAACCGTCCGCCGGCAGGAAAATGAACGCGGAGACGGCCGAGGCGGCGGTGGATATGCTGCTCGCGCAATCGCCGGATGAAACGCGCTACAGCATCGTATTCTTCGGCGGCGAACCGCTTTCGAACCTGCCTCTTATCAAGCACATGGTCGCCTATTGCGAGCGACGTTGCGGCGAGTTGGGCAAGCAGGTCGAATTCATCATGACCACCAATGCAACCTTGCTGACCGGGGAAATCATCGATTATCTCGATGCGCATCGTTTCGGTCTTTCGATCAGCATCGACGGGCCGCAGGCGATCCACGACCGCAACCGCCGCACGATTGGCGGGCTGGGCACTTATGCGACAGTGCGGCGCAAGGTCGATATGCTGTTGTCACGCTATCGCAGCCGGCCGGTCGGCGCGCGAGTCACGTTGACGCATGGCACGACCGACATCGAGACGATCTGGAACCACCTGTTCAACGAGCTGGGCTTCGCGGAAGTCGGTTTCGCGCCGGTGACGTCGGGCGATCTGGCGGCGTTCAACCTGAACGCTGAAGAGCTGGCGGAAGTATTCGCCAAGCTGAAGGCGCTTGGCCGGCGTTATCTCGCGGCGGCGCTTGAAGACCGCAACATCGGTTTTTCCAACCTGCATCAACTCATCACCGATATTCACGCCGGACACAAGAAAGCCTTGCCCTGCGGGGCGGGCTTGAAGATGCTGGCGGTCGACCATGCCGGCGAATTGAATTTATGCCATCGTTTTACCGGCTCCGCGCTGCCGACTTTCGGCAATGTGCAAACCGGCCTGAAGCAGACCGAACTCAAGGATTTTCTCTCGCAACGCCTGGATCGCGCCGATACCGGCTGCGCGACTTGCCGAATTCGCAATCTCTGCTCCGGCGGCTGCTACCACGAAAGCTATGCGCGCTATGGCGATCCGGCTCATCCGACCTATCACTACTGTGAGCTGATGAGAGACTGGATCGATTTCGGCATCGAAGTCTATAGCCGGATCATGGCGGCGAACCCAGGATTCATCGAACGTCACATCAAGCCGCGGAAGGCGCACTGACATGAAACATCTGAAACCGATCAACGACAAAGCGCAAATACTCGAACAGGCCGTGGCGGAAGACCGCGTTGAAGACGTGGTGGCGATGAGCGCGATCGCCGGCTGCACCGCAACCACCGATCCAGGCTGGGAGGTCGATGTCTTCGGCGGTATTTCCTCGCTGTGCCAGCCGATGGAGGCCGATCTGTATGGCTGTTCCGACCCGTGCTGGTGGCCCGCGCAGGTGCCCGACATGATGACGACCTACCCGGACTGGAACAAAAAGGCCGCCAGCGCCAGGGACGACTGGCGGGAACTGGGAACCGTGTTCCCGGATGACAAATAACAAGCGACCGGACGACAACGCAGGAGGAGACATGTCCAGAAAAACACTAGCCTATGTCGTGGCGCTGCTAGCCGTTGCTTCGCACAACGTCATGGCCGATGCCGGTAAAACGCTCAAGGCCGGAAACGAATACTTGATCGTGGCGAATTATCCGAACAACCTGCATGTCATCGACATGCAAAACGACACGCTCTACAAGAGCTGTGAGATGCCGGGGGAATTCGGTCCCGGGCTTGTTCAGATGTCCCCGGATCGCAAGATCGCCTATGTGCTCAACAACCATTTCGCGGATGTCTATGGCATCGAGCTGGATACCTGCAAGCCCGTGTTTCACGCGCGGCTCGCGCAGAAGTTCGGCGAGAACGCGCGTTCGTTTCTTTCGATGACGGTCAGCCACGACGGCCGGGAAATCTACACCGTCGCGAATCCGACCAAGGTCTTCACCGACCACTACGAAGTCCAGCAACCGCGTCTACAGGTTTATGCCGCGAGCGGCGGTATGAATGCCAAGCCGATCCGCACTTTCCCCGCGCCGCGGCAAATGACGCTGATGCAGGGCGGCGTCGATGGCAGCCTGTATGTGCTTGGCCCGGATCTCTATAAGGTCGACACCAAAACCGGCAAGTTCAACGTGATTCTTCCGCTGCGCAATTCCAAGCGTCCGAACTATTCGCCGCCCGATGTTCTTTATGCCTGGGGCCATCAGACCTATCGCCGCGATTTTTCGTTCCTTCAAACCGCGATGAAATTCAAGGACGGCAACCAGGACCCGGCCGCGGGCGAGATTGTCTATGGCTATTCGAGTGTCGATCTGACAAACGGCAAAACGGAAACCGCCGATTTCTTGAGCCCGGTCACCGAAGTCTATTTCAGCGGCATGCGTTCGCCGAAAGACCCGAATTTGATGTTCACCGTGCTCAATCATCTGAGCAAGTTCGACATCAAACAGCAGAAGCTGATCAAGTCGGCGGCCCTCGATCATTCCTACTACTGTGTCACGCTGAACAAGGCCGGCAGCAAGGTTTACCTGACGGGCACCTTCAACGATGTGGCGATTTACGATGCCGACAGCATGGAGCGGATCGGCGGGCTCAAGTTGCCTGGGGGCGATATGGCTTTGAATACGGCGCAGGCTTTTATCCGCTGATGGAATGCTGAATTCATGGCTGAAGCAGCATTCGCCGTCGAACAAACCGCGCGGACAGAGCATGGCCGTTGTCGCCCGGAACTCGCCGTCGCCCTGGTCAGTCCGGGTTCCTTTGGCACGAGCAGGGCGGACTGGCTCGCCACACTCGGCGATCCCGATCTCGCCGCGTGGCTGTCGGAGTTCACTCCCACGCATTTGTATCTCGGCAGCGAGTTTTGCGAACACCTCCTGCTGACGGCGCCGAAGCTGAAGAAGGCGATTGAGCAGGCGCGGGAAATGGATTGCCGCGTTGCACTGCTGACGCCGATCGCATCTCCGCAGGTCATCCGCAACCTCGCCAAACTCTTGCCATGCCTGCCCGACGGTAGCGAAGTGATCGTGAATGACTGGGGCGTCGGCTACTTCGTCAAGCAGCATTTCGCTAAGCTGGGCCCGGTTGGCGGGCGGCTTCTATGCCGCATGATGAAAGACCCGCGGCTCCCGGCCGGCGCGTCCACCGCCTTCAGCTTCGATCCACGGCGATCGGCCGCAATGTTCAAGCGGCTGGGCATGGGGCGGATGGAAATGGATGTTCCGATCTTTGCCGACGAGGGCACCTTTGCTTCCCTGCCCATGCCCACGAGCGTGCATGTGCCCTTTTCCTGCGTGGCGAAAGGCCGGATGTGCAAGGTCGGATCGACGGGGATTCACGGGCCGGAGCGCTTTGCCGTCGGCCGCGCATGCAAAAAAGAATGCCTCAAGGTCAGCGCGGAACTGCAACGCCCAGCGGGCGTCGGACAGCAGACGTATCAGTTGGGCAATACGATGCTCAGCCGGCATTCCAAAGAGATGTTCGAGATTGTGAAGGCGGCCGTCGCGCAAGGTTTCATCAGCCGGATCATCGTGCCGGGAGAAGCGCTATGAACCTGTTTAGAATCTGTAGCGAGAGGCTGTTACGCCACGAGTTTGGAGCGCCTATGGCGCTCATAAAGCTTTGTCTCGCTTACGCTCGACTTGTGGTCAGCGGGGCGAAGAGCAGCGCAGGAACCGGAGTTTATGAGTGATAAATGAGGATTCCGAGCAGCGCATGAGCCCCGATCACAGCCTCGCAGCAAGATTACAAACAGGTTCTATGAGAATCGTCGCGCCGGTTGTGAAGGTCGAGGAAGTCGAGGTTCTGGCGGAAGCCGGCGCCAATGAGTTCTATTGCGGATTCGTCCCCGACGATTGGGTCGCCCGCTTCCGCGCGCCGAACCTCAACAGACGCCCATCCGGCAATTTCCGCAGCCATGCGGAACTCGAACAAGCGGTACGCGCGGCGCATCGGCATGGATGTTCGATAACTTTGGCGCTCAATGCGCAAAGCTACACGGGCGAACAAGGCGATGCGCTGCTGTCGGTTGTCGACACGTTTCTGGATATGGGAGGCGACGCCCTCATCGTCTCCGATCTGGAACTGCTCGCCGAACTGCATGTGCGTGCGCCCAGCGCCCGAATTCATGTCAGTTCCGTCGCCACATGCCGCAACCCCAGCGCGGCGGCGTTTTGCAAAGAACTCGGCGCGGCCAGGCTGATTTTGCCGCGCGATGTGACGCTAAGCGAGGCGTGCGAAATCGCGGGTGAGGCGCCGGGCCTGGAAGTCGAAGCATTCATTCTTAATGACGGATGCATATTCGAGGAGGGCGCCTGCGCGACGCTCCACCTGCCGCAGCGCCTGGGCGGGCCGATCTGCATGGAAAACTATGCCAACCATTACAAGCGGCGCGGCGGTGGGCATCCGAATGAGACTTTCCTCGACAAGCTGCGCGAGAACGACCAGGAATACAAAAAATGGCTCTGGTATCGCTTCTCCTGCGGATTCACGACAACCGAAGCGGGAATGCCGTTTGGCCCATGCGGGCTATGCGCGCTCCCGGCTTTGCTGAACGGCGGGATCGCCGCCGTGAAAATCGCCGGAAGAGAAGCGCCGACGGCTAGAAAGCTGGCCAGCGTGCGCATGGTCCGGTCCGTCCTGGACCGCGCCGAAGCCGGCGAATCCCGCGAACAAGTGATGCGCTTCGCGCAAGAATTGAGGCCGTCCGTCGAGCACTGCAAAACCGGGTACATGTGTTACTACCCGGAAGTGCTCGGAACCTGTTCGCATGATCTTGCTGAGAGTGCGGCTGACTGAGTGCGGTAATTAGGACGACCGCGCTGTCATTCCGCGCGAAGTCGCAGAATCCATTTGCCCTCCGATAGTGGATTCTGCGACTGCGCTTCGCTCCGCGCAGAATGACCACGGGTTGAGCGCAAGCCCCGTCAGTCATGGCGGGGTCAGCAAGACAAGCGTTACTGGGGCTGGAAGCGCTTCCGATGCGTGGCGTCACTTGCCATCTGTGCATTTTTCAACGCAAAAAACCTCCAATCCAAAACAACTGTAAATTCCGCGCGGAGAGCGGAATTGTGCTATTCGAGAAAATCACCATGTAAGTAATTGTTCGGGCCTTTACAGTTTTCGCCCCCTGCGCCGGCGCATCCGGCCGTGGGGGAGCCCAAAGGCCCTCATGCAACAACGACACATATCACTGCGCTGGCTGCGGCGTCTGGCGTTCGCGCTTGGCGTGCTTGCCGCCTCGCCCGTGCTCTTCGCACAATCGGCCCCGCCCTCCGGCGCGGACAACGCCATCCAGGAACTGCTGCGCCAGCAGGAACGCGAGCGGGCCTTGCGCGAGCAGATGGAACAGACGCCGGACGTGCGCCTCGAACGCCCGAGGGCCACCGCGCCGGGCGCGCTGCCGGCGAATGAAACACCGTGTTTCCACATCGAGCGCATCGCGCTCGCCGGCGACATGGCCGAACGTTTCCAATGGGCGCTCGCCGCCGCCGACCCCGCGCACGACCCCGCTATCGGACGCTGCCTCGGCGCTGCCGGCATCAACATCGTCATGGCGCGCGTGCAAAACGCCATTGTCGCGCGCGGCTACGTCACTACGCGCGTGCTCGCCGCGCCACAGGATCTGAAAAGCGGCACGCTCACGCTGAGCCTGATCCCCGGCCGCCTGCGCGCGATCCGCTTCAGCGACGACAGCAGCCCGCTCGCCACCCAAGCCAACACCATCCCGACCGCGCCGGGCCGGATTCTCAACCTGCGCGACATCGAACAAGCGCTCGAAAACTACAAACGCCTGCCAAGCGCCGAGGCCGACATCCAGATCGCGCCGGCCGAAGGCAAGGGCGCGCAGCCCGGCGAAAGCGACCTCATCGTGCGCTGGCGACAGGCATTCCCGCTGCGCCTCACGCTCGCCGCCGATGACGCCGGCTCCAAAGCCACCGGCAAATACCAGGGCAGCGCCACGTTCTCCTTCGACAACCCCTTCACGCTCAACGACCTCTTCTACTTCAGCTACAACCACGACCTCGGCGGCGGCGATCCGGGTAGCCGGGGCAGCGAAGGCTTCACCGCGCACTACAGCATCCCGTTCGGCTACTCGCTGCTCGGCTTCACCACCAGCAACAACACCTACCACCAGGCCGTCGCGGGCGCCAACCAGACCTACATCTACCGCGGCACGAGCCAGAACAGCGAAGTCAAACTCTCGCATGTGCTCTACCGCGACGCCGCGCGCCGCATCGGCGCCTGGCTGCGCGGCTGGATGCGCGAATCGAAAAACTACATCGACGACACCGAAATCGAAGTCCAGCGCCGGCGCATGGCCGGCTGGGAAATCGGGCTTACGCAGCGCGAATTCATCGGCCCGGCCACGCTCGACCTCGCGCTCGGTTACCGCCACGGCACCGGCGCGATGAGCGCGCTGACCGCCCCCGAAGAAGCCTTCGGCGAAGGCTCTTCGCAACCCAAGCTCGGCACGGCCGACGCGCAGCTCACGCTGCCCTTCGCGCTCGCCGGGCAGCGCCTGCGCTACACGGCCAACTGGCGCGCGCAATGGAACGAAACCCCGCTCGTGCCGCAGGACCGCTTCTCGATCGGCAACCGCTACACCGTGCGCGGCTTCGACGGCGAAACCACGCTCATCGGCGAACGCGGCTGGCTGATCCGCAACGACCTTGGGCTCGCGCTCGGCCAGAGCGGCCAGGAGATTTACCTCGGCCTCGACTACGGCCGCGTCGACGGCCCCTCGACCGACTACCTGCTCGGGCGCGAGCTGGCCGGCGCGGTCATCGGCCTGCGCGGCGGCTACCGAGGCCTCTCCTGGGACGTATTCCTCGGTCGCCCGATCGCCAAGCCTGAACACTTCCGCGCCGCCTCCACCACGGGCGGCTTCAACCTGAGCTGGACGTTGTGAGCCCGCCAGCCTCCACTTTCCCTCTCCCGCCCCTTCGGGGCTCCCTCTCCCACAAGTGGGAGAGGGGAAGACGCTCCCCTCGCCCGCTTGCGGGGAGAGCGCAGCGAGGGGGGCGGAGCCGGCTGGGGGAGAGGGGCTCTAAGCCCACCACGACGCCCCGCCTTTCCGAATTCGCATTGACCGAGATCCGACCATGAACAAACACCAATACCGCCTCGTCTTCAACCGCTCGCGCGGCCAACTCATGGCCGTGGCCGAAGTCGTCGCCAGCCGTGGCAAACACGCCGGCGACTCGTCCGCCCCCAGCGCCGGCTCCTACGTCGTAGCCACGCTGCGCGCGCTGGGCTTCGCGCTGGCGCTCGCCTTCGGCGGGGTCGCAACAACAGCGCAGGCGCAGATCGTGGCCGACCCCGGCGCGCCGCGCACCCAGCAGCCCACGGTACTCAACAGCGCCAACGGTGTGCCGCTCGTCAACATCCAGACGCCCAGCGCCGCCGGCGTCTCGCGCAACACCTACAAGCAATTCGACGTCAACAGCCAGGGCGCGATCCTCAACAACTCGCGCACCAATGTGCAGACCGAACTCGGGGGCTGGGTGCAGGCCAACCCGTGGCTCGCGACCGGCTCGGCGCGCGTGATCCTCAACGAAGTCAATTCGAGCAACCCGAGCCTGCTGCGCGGCTATATCGAAGTCGCCGGCGAGCGCGCCCAGATCGTGATCGCCAACCCCGCCGGCATCAGTTGCGACGGTTGCGGCTTCATCAACGCCAACCGCGCCACGCTCACCACGGGCGTGGCTATCATCAACGGCGGCAATCTCGAAGGCTACCGCGTCAGCGGCGGCGTCATCGACATCTCGGGCGCGGGGCTCGATGCCAGCCGGACCGACTACACCGACCTCATCGCGCGAGCCGTCCAGATCAACGCCGGCATCTGGGCCAAGGAACTCAAAGTCACCGCCGGCGCAAACCAAGTTGACGCCGAACATACCAGCATCACGCCGATCGCCGGCAGCGGCGCAGCGCCCGCCTTTGGCATCGACGTCGCCCATCTCGGCGGCATGTATGCGGGCAAGATTTACCTCGTCGCCACCGAGCCCGGCGTTGGCGTGCGCAACGCCGGGCAGATCGGCGCAAGCGCGGGCGAAGTCATCGTCACCGTTGATGGACGCCTGGAAAACAGCGGGCTCATGCAGACCCAGACCGATCTGCGCATCGATGCCGCAGCAGGCGTGACCAACTCCGGCACACTCAGCGCCGCGCGCGAACTCGCGCTGCACACCCCGGCGGACATCGACAACAGCAGCGGCACGCTCAACGCGCTGCGCCTGGACATCGCGGCCGACGCGCTCGCCAATCGCGGCGGCGTGATCGAGCAGACCGGCGCGCAGGCGCTCGCCCTGCAGGCCGGCGCGCTCTCCAACCGCGACGGCGGCCGTATCGGCCTGCCGGAGCCGGGCACGAATTCCGGCAATCCTTCGAGCGGCGGTGCGGCGGGCAGCGAAGGCGGCAGCGACACGGCGGACACAGGCGGCGCGCAACAAAGCACGGACAACAGCGGCGACACCCCAACGCCGCCCGCATTCACCCCGCTCGCCGACGGCATGCTTGCAATCGCCAAGCTGCTTAACAACGACGGCGGACGCATCACCAGTGGCGGCGCACTCGCGCTCGACACGCGCAACGGCCTCGACAACGCGGGCGGGCAACTGAACCTGAGCAGCCTTAGCGTGACGGGAGCCGCGCTCGACAACAGCGGCGGCCAGATCAGCGTCATAGGCGCGGCGCAGATCCGCACGGCTGAAGTCGTCAACGACGCCGGCAAGCTCGAACTCGCCGACACGCTGATTTTCGAAACGCAGCGCTTCTCCAACCGTGACGGCGAGCTGCAGCACGCGGGCGGCGGCGCTGTGGCGCTGCAAGTCGCCGGCGCACTCGACAACAGCGGCGGCCTGATCGCCAGCAACGCCGCGCAGCTTACGATTCAGAGCGGCAGCCTCATCAACGAAGGCGGCCAAATCGAGCACGCCGGCGCGGATGGGCTGACGCTGCACACCGGCGCGCTCGCCGGGCGCGGCGGCGAGATCGCCAGCGCCGGCGCGCTCACGCTCACGGCTACCGACATCGACCATCGCGACGCCACGCTCAACGCCGCGCAAATCACGCTGACCGCCGAATCACTCGACAACCGTGGCGGCGAGATCGTCGCTCTTGGCGGCGACGCCAGCGCGATCCGCATCCGTAACACGCTCGACAACGGCGACGGCGGCCTGATCGCCGCCAACGGTGCACTCACGCTCACCTCCGGCGCGCTGTCCAACAACGCCGGTACGCTCCTCATTCAAGGCGCGGCGCAATTGCAAACCGGCGAACTCTCCAACAACGCTGGCTCAATCGCCAGCGCCGCCAAGCTGCGCATCGACAGTGCGACGCTCTACAACACGGGCGGCGGCAGCGTGCAGGCCGGACAGGACCTGACGCTCAACATAGCCGGCCTGCTCGATAACGACGCCGGCCTGATCGCCGCCAACGGCGCGCTCGCGCTCACCTCCGGCGCGCTGTCCAACAACGCCGGCGCGCTCGTTACCCAGGGCGCGGCGCAACTGCAAACCGGCGAACTCTCCAATAATGCAGGCGTCATCGCCGCCGCCAAGCTGCGCATCGATAGCGCGACGCTGCATAACAATAACGGCGGAGCCGTGCAAGCCGGGCAGGACTTGACGCTCAACACGAGCGGTCTGCTCGACAACGACGCCGGCCTCATCACCGCCAACGGCGCGCTCGCGCTCACCTCCGGCGCGCTGTCCAACAACGCCGGCGCGCTCATCGCCCAAGGCGCGGTGCAACTGCAAACCGGCGCACTCTCCAACAACGCGGGCGTCATCGCCAGCGCCGCGAACCTGCGCATCGACAGCGCAACGCTCACCAACAACGGCGGAGCCGTGCAGGCCGGGCAGGATCTGACGCTCAACAGCGCCGGCCTGCTCGACAACACAGCGGGCCTGATTGCCGCCAACGGCGCGCTGAACATTACCGCGCAAACGCTGCTCAACCGCGACACGCTCACCGCCGCCACCGGCTCAGCGCTGGGCCTACAGGGCGAAACCGTTACGCTCAACGCCAACGGCATCGACAACCACGCCGGCCTGATCGCCGCCGGCAGCCGCATCGAAGCCGCCAGCGCCACGCTCGACAACAGCGCCGGCCTCTTGTCCTCGGGCGGCGCTATCACAGCGAACGTCGGCGCGCTCGACAACGCCGGCGGCGTGCTGCGCTCGGGCGCGGACCAGACGCTTGCCGCGCAGACGCTGACCGGCGCGGGCCAGGTGCTCGCGCAAGGCAATCTCACGCTCACGCTGCAGCAGGATTTCGAGAACACCGGCGAGATCACCGCCAATGGCCGCGCCGAAGTCACGGTCGCCGGTGCGCTCACCAACCGCGCCACGCTCCAGGCCGGCGACCTTTCTGTGCACGCCGCATCCATCGACAACACCCTTGATGGCGAAATCAGCGGCATCCGCACCCATGTCGTTGCAGATGGCGCGCTCACCAACCGCGGCCTCATCGACGGCAGCCTCACACGCATCGACGCCGAAACCATCGAAAACATCGGAACCGGACGCCTCTACGGCGACCAGCTCTCGCTCGGCGCGGTCACGCTGATTAACCGCGAAGAAACCGTGGGCGGCGTCACCCAGGCCGGCACGATCGCCGCGCGCGAACGGCTCGACATCGGCGCGCAGACCGTCATCAACCAGGAAGGCGCGCTGATCTTCAGCGCCGGCGGTGGGGAGGACGCAATGAACTTCGGCGGCGCGCTCGACGCCGACGGCCATGCCATCGGCAGCGCCGGCTATATCCACAACGCCAGCGCCACAATCGAGTCACTCGGCGGGCTCACCTTCTCAACCGAGCGTCTGCTCAACAGCAACGAACACTTCAGCACCGAACGCGTGCTGGTTGTCGGACCCGAGCAGCGTTCCTACGTCCAGCCCGAAGGCGACCCGAACAAGTACGACGCATCGAGTTTCAGACAAGATAGCTGGAGCCACACCTTCCTGCTGCGCTGGAAAAACGACCCGCCGCCGAACGACAGCGGCGTGCTCGGCGCTTCAACGATTCCGCGCGTGGGCGAACAGACTTGCACCGGCGAAGAAGGCGCCCCCGATGAAGTCTGCACGCGCCTGCCCGGCGCGGACTACCTGCCCGACAACCCCGCCTGGGCCTACTTCGGCCTGCCCGCGCCGGCCCCCGAGCCCGCCGCGCCCAACCAAGCCGACTTCACACTCCCCGCCGACTATCAAGTCGCGCTGGATGCCTGGCAAACCGAGCACGACGCCTGGTCCGCCGAGACCGATGCGCGCTACGCCGCGCTCGACGCCGCGATCGTGACCTACAACGCGCCCTTCACCGCGCGCGACATCCGCAACTGGACCCAGTTCTCCGTCACGCACACCGAATACGAAGATCAGGTCGCCACCAGCGACCCGGGCCTCATCCGCTCCGGCGGCTCCATGACGCTGCTGGGCGGCGAATTCATCAACGACAAAAGCCAGATCCTTATCGGCGGCGTCCTGCAAGGCGACATCGACCATCTCACCAACCTCGACGCCCAAGGCCAGCACGTCGTGCACGAAGAAGGGACTTACGTCTACACCAACTCTTCCTGGCACGGTGGATGGAAGAACTACTACACGCGCGACTGGACCCCGAACCTCCCCTACAACCCCGCTGACGTCATCACCACGATCAGCCTTGGCGTGGCCGTCACGCAAGAACACACCCAGCAAGGCGCGAGCGGCTACGCACCCGATGCGCGCAGCACCGGCGCAGTCAGCGGTGACGCGCCCGGCGTGCGCGGCATCAGCGCAGTGAGCGGCCCAACACTTGGCCTCACCGAAGTAACGCTTGCCGCGCCCGCCGACGGCGCAGCCCCACTCGCAATACGCACCGCTGGCGTGGATACGAGTATCCCCAGCGCCAGCCTGTTCCACCTCGCGCCCGGCGCGGGCGATTACCTGATCGAGACCGACCCGCGCTTCGCCGGCTACCGCGAATGGCTCGGCTCGGACTACATGCTCACCGCGCTCGGCTACGACCCGGCGCTGACGCAAAAGCGCCTCGGCGACGGGTTCTATGAACAGAAGCTAGTGCGCGATCAGGTCGCGCAACTGACGGGCCGGCGCTTTCTCGACGGCTATGCCAACGATGAGGAAGAATACGCCGCGCTCATGAACGCCGGCGTCACCTTCGCCCAGGCATACAACCTGATCCCCGGCGTCGCGCTGAGCGCCGCGCAGATGGCGCAGCTCACCAGCGACATCGTATGGCTCGTGGAACAGGATGTGACGCTACCCGACGGCAGCACCACCCGCGCCCTGGTGCCGCAACTGTACGTGCGCGTCCAACCGGGTGACCTCGACGGCACGGGCACACTGATCTCCGCCAACGCCGTGGACCTCAACCTCAAGGGCGACTTCATCAACAGCGGCACCTTGGCCGGACGCACCGCGGTGCTGCTGAGCACTGAAAACATCGAAAACCTTGGCCACATCCAGGGCGGCGCAGTGGCGCTCGCCGCGCGCAACGACATCGACAACCTCGGCGGGACGATTTCAGCGGATACGTATCTGGCGCTCTCCGCCGGGCGCGACATCAACGTAGTCAGCACCACCCACAGCGGCGCGAATCAAGCCGGCGCGAGCGATTTTTCACGCACGAATCTGGACCGCATCGCCGGCCTGTACGTGACGAATCCCGGCGGCGCGCTGATCGCCTCGGCTGGGCGCGATGTGAACCTGACTGCCGCGCAAGTCATCAACGCCGGAGAAAACAGTCAAACCGTAATTTCCGCCGGACGCGATCTGAATCTGAACACCGTAGGCGTGGGCGTGCAGGAAAACCTCGTGCGCGACGCCAACAACACCCTCAAACAAGGCGGAACTCAAGAAGTCGGAACCTCGATCCAAACCGTAGGCGACATCACGCTTTCGGCTGGACAGGACATCAATGCCCGTGCGGCGGAAGTCAGTAGCGCACAAGGCGCGCTCACGGCCATCGCGCAGCGGGATGTGAATCTGACAGCGGGCGAAGCCACGAGCAACTGGAGCGAAGCGCATCAGCGCCAGAGCGGCGGGCTGCTCGGTTCGAAGCAAACCACCACGCGCAATAGCCTTGAACAAACCCAAGCCGAAGCCACGACCTTCAGCGGCGATACGGTAACCATTGGAGCGGGACACGATGTCAACG
>WQYQ01000005.1 GCA_009781175.1 Betaproteobacteria bacterium | reverse complement strand
GGGCGGGAGTTGGACACAGCTTGATCTGGGTGTATCGACGCAAGTGAACCAGAACGCTTCCGTCTTCGCGAATGTCAACTACAACGTTTCCTTCGACCACGGACAGAGCTGGGGCGGACGTGGCGGGGTTAAGGTCGTGTGGTGAGATGAGATAAATCTTCTGGGCCGGCCTCGCTACTCTTAAGGTTGAGGCCGCCGCAAGGGGGCCGGCCCAGTTGTCAGGGGGCGAGCGGGTTGTGTTTTGGGCGGCTTATGCGCCGCCCAATTTATTATGGAGGAGACTGTTCAGCCGTTTAGCAGGTGCATGGCTTGCTCGGCATAACGCGCGCCAGCGATGGCATCGGGCGGGAAGATTGCGGAGATTGCTGCAATCTCATCGGACGAAAGCGCAAGCTCTGTGGCTGCAATGTTCTCTTCAAGATATTTGCGCTGTTTCGTGCCCGGGATCGGCACGAGATCGTCGCCCTGGGCGAGCACCCAGGCGAGCGCAAGCTGAGAGGGTTTGACGCCCTTGCGGCTTGCGAGCGCTCCGATTTTCTCGACAAGCTCAAGATTGCGTTTGAAGTTGTCACCCTGAAAACGCGGGTTTGTGCGGCGAAAATCATCGGGGGCGAAATCTTCCGGACTGCGGATCGTGCCGGTCAGAAAACCGCGGCCAAGCGGGCTATAGGGTACAAAGCCGATTCCCAGCCGCCGGCAGGCCGCAAGCACGCCGTTGCTCTCCGGATCGCGCGACCAAAGCGAATACTCACTCTGCACGGCGGTGATCGGATGCACTTTATGCGCGCGTTCGAGTGTCGCGGGCGAGACTTCGCTTAGACCCAAATAACGCACCTTGCCTGCGCGGACAAGTTCCGCCATCGCATCGACGGTTTCCTCGATCGGCACCGTCGCATCGATGCGGTGCTGGTAGTACAAGTCGATATGCTCGGCGCCCAGGCGTTTCAGGCTGCCTTCGATCGACTTGCGCACATAGTCGGGATGACCGTTGACGCCGCGCGCGGCCGGATCGGCGGGGTCGCGCACAATGCCGAATTTGGTTGCGAGAAAGACCCGATTGCGTTTGCCGCGAATCGCACGGCCGACGAGTTCTTCATTCGTGTGAGGACCGTACATGTCGGCGGTATCGAGCAGCGTAATACCGAGTTCGAGTGCTCGGTCGAGTGTCGCAAGCGCTTCGGCTTCATCGTGATGCGTGGAATAGAAATCGGACATGCCCATGCAGCCGAGGCCGATTGCCGATACGCGAGGACCGTTTTTTCCGAGCTGGCGAAATTTCATGAGAGATCGTCTCCGTAAATACTTGAGGTGCGATTTTCAATAGATTTGTTTTGTGAATAAAGCCGTAGGATATGGTTTTATTGTTTCTGTTTTCGAAACAAATCGAAAGTGCGATATGGACCGGATCGAAGCCATGCGGGTTTTTGTGCGAGTGGCCGAGCTAGGCAACTTCACGCGGGCGGCCGAAATGCTGCATATGCCCCGTGCAACAGTGACCAAGCTTGTGTATCAGCTCGAAACCCGTTTGGGGGCGCGGCTTTTGCAACGCACGACGCGTTCGGTGCGTTTGACTACCGATGGCGAGGCTTACCGCGAACGGTGCGTGCGTCTCTTGGCTGATTTTGAGGAAGTGGAGTCGGCGTTTTCACATGCGATAGCCAATCCGGCAGGGCGGCTGCGCGTCGATTTCCCGCCATCGATCGGGCGTTTGATCGTTGTACCGGCTTTGCCGGATTTTCTGGCGTGTTATCCGAAGATCGAGCTTGAGCTGGGTTTTTCCGATCGCCTGGTCGATCTCGTGCGCGAGGGGGTTGATTGTGTTTTGCGGGTCGGTACGTCGAACGACGGCACACTGGTTTCGCGCCCAATTGGCGAATTGGAACAGGTGACCTGCGCGGCCGTGAGCTATCTGGCTCGTTACGGAGAGCCGAAATCGATTGCTGATCTTGCCATCCATCGGGCGGTCAATTACGTCAGTGCGAGTACCGGCCGGATTCTCGATTTCGAATTCATGCTCGCAGGTGAAAAACAATTTGTCCCGGTGACAAGTGCGATCGCATTGAATAATGCCGATGCCTATGTTGCGGCTGCCGAAGCGGGAATTGGGTTGATTCAGGCACCGCGCTATCACCTTGAGGCGGGCTTGCGGAGCGGGCTGTTGTGCGAGGTGCTGCCGGAATTTCGCCCTCCGACGCTGCCTATCGCTGTTTTTTATCCGCATCGCCGCCATCTTTCGCAACGAGTGCGTGTTTTTGTCGAGTGGTTGATCGAAGCGATTCGGCCGATATGCGCTAGGAATAGCGGGTAACAGCCAATCAAATCATTCTAAAAGCTTGCCTTGGTGCGGAGGTTGGATTCATTTCGTCTGTGTCAAGGTAATGTTATGAAAAGACCGTAGGTGAAAACCCTATATTAAGTGAGGTGTGTCACGAACCGATAAGTCTTTCAATTGGGGTGCAAATTTTGCACGGCTTAGCTGAGTGAAAAGCAGGTGCCTGAGTTGCTGAAGGACATTGCAATATGAAGGCTGTGCAACGCTGGACCATGATTGTGTTGATCACGACCGTCGCGCTATTCATCGTCGTCATTTGTGATGTATTCCAACCGAATTTAATTGGCTTGGGGTTGAGTAATGATGGTTTCGTTCAACAAAGCCATGATGCGGGGATACCTAGAGCCTCGGATCAGACCGTTCCCGCCCACTCTGGGTCAGCAGGAAATACCGCGGCGGGACTCAGTTCAGGTGGTGCACACCCGGAACATCATGTAGAACACGATGCTCGAGCAGGCGCTGTCGCTGCAGCGATTCTTACAACGCTTTGGTTTGGGATTTCCGCTTATCTGCTGATGCGCAATATTCGCCGGTCGCGTGAAGAAACGCAGGCGCATCTGAATCCCAGCGAGCCAGCGTCAGATCTGATTGAACAGACTCATCCGACCAATCGGGACCGTGTAAGCGTCGTCAACACCGCTACCAAACAACAGCTTTTTGATGCGAATAGTAATTTGTTCGAGGTAGGCGAAAAAATGAGAAACATCTCCAATTCAATTGATGGATTGTCTCAAGCAATGATTTACGCGAGAGAATTTGGTCGGACGATCGAGGCGCTGGAGGATCTCCCCGTCGCACCGGAATCGGCCTTGACGAATACGGAGCAAAGCAAACGGTCTAGTTGCGAGATCGCTCAAATTACGGCGTTCAAGAGCATTGAAGCGGGAATGCAGTCCGAGAGTATCGGTACGATCGTTGGTACGATCAACGAGGTCGCAGAGCAGACTTATTTGCTCGCTCTCAATGCCGCGATGGAGGCCGCGCATGCCGGCGAGGAAGGGCGCAATTTCGCTGCGGTGGTTGAAGAAGTACGCAAATTTGTCGAGCAAACCGTAATGACTACGCGGGAAATCGAAAACACAATCCTTGCCGCGCGAAAAGCTCCCGAGCAAATACCCCCTCCTGCCACTGCTGTCTCTCAAACCAAGCAGGCAAACGATGTGGCAGCGCTCTCCGCTTCCAACTTGTAATGAGTGAGTAGGAGCTATTTCCTGAGATTGGGCGCCGCGATCAAATTTTGTTCTTGTAGCGCTTGAATAACGAGCCTGCTCAAGCTGGTCGTTAATCTGTGTACGTTCGACGGATCCGTGGTTTCAGATAAGGCCGACCAGAGTACATGGCCGCCTTTTGCTGACCACAAGTTGGTTTCGATCGTTACGACATCGTAGGTGTAAATCTTTGGCTCCGTGACAAAGGCTGCCGCGCCATAGAATCCCCAGAAATTCGGATAGCCGATTGCAGGCATCACCATGATGCTGCCTGGTGAATATTCCGTTCTGCGCTCGGTACGTACAGTGCGGGCGACAAGGATGCCGTCCGCCTGATTTTCGGCGATGGCTGCGCGGAGTTGTTCAACGGGACGGTCTGGTTTTTCGGGCAATAGACGATAGCCTGGAATTGCTTGAATACCGGCCTGGTTCAAAGCCGCGGAAAATTCGTCCTCAAATACGCGGCGCGCAGAGATTTCATTGCTGACGCCGATGACGACGATTTTTTCTAACGGTGGCCCTTGGTATTCGGAATCCCGCCAGACACTTGTCAGCTGAGTCGTCGAACATGCCGCGAGTAAAAAGAGCGCAGCGACCGAGGCCAAGCCATGTTTCAGTAAGCGTTGTTGCATGATTGCTTCCTCCGTTAGGTATTTCACAATGGAGGGCACAGAGATTTGCGTCTGGAGCCAATCAAAAACAACAGAAATTGCAGCTTTACGATTAGCTCCAGTATGAGCTGCCTTGCATGACTCTTGCGCGACAAGCGATCGATTTTTTATCGGAATACCAGAACGGGAATATCCGTATGCGTCAGCACTTTCTGCGTTTCGCTGCCTAGCAGAAAACCGGCAACGCCTTTACGACCATGCGAAGCCATGAATATCAGATCGCAGTTATTTTTCTTCGCGGCAGCAATAATCGCCTCATAAGGTACGTCACTAACTGCGGTTTCAGTGTCGGCTTCAACGCCAGCCTTAAGGGCATCGGCTTTAGTTTCCGCCAAAATTCGCTCGGCTTCAGTACGTGTTGCTTCGACGAACTGATCGGGCGTGACTGGCACCAGCAGGGCTCCCTCGCCATACATAGGCATTGGATAATCCTGTTGGGCAAAGAAAAACGTAACCTTCGCACGGTTTTCGCGTGCAAAGCTGATTGCATATTCGACGGCTTTACGGGACAGTTCTGAACCATCGGTGGGGACGAGCAGATGCTTAAACATTCGGCTTCCTTCTTTTTTGCGGTGCGAGTTTACTTTAGAAGGGAAATCCCTATTCCGCTTGACTCCCATCAAGCACAATGGAGGTGAGTGTCAAAGTATAAAGCTCCAGCGCCAATCTTTTATACCGCGCTGAGCCTTGATTAAACGTGCGCGCGGCCAACCAAAGTGCGCAACGCATCTGGGTCGAGAATCTGAATGTGCTTTTGGTGCACGGTCAGCAATCCTTCGTCCTGGAATTTCGAGAAGGCGCGGCTGACGGTTTCGAGTTTCAGGCCAAGATAGGAGCCAATTTCTTCGCGTGTCATGCGGAGATTGAATTCTGACGCTGAATAACCGCGCGACTGCATGCGTTGCGATAGGTTGAGCAAGAAAGCGGCAAGGCGTTCTTCCGCGCGCATTGAGCCCAGCAACATCATGATGCTTTGTTCGCGCACGATTTCGCGGCTCATGAATTTGTTGAACTGGCGCTGCAAGGGCTCGACCTTGCGTGAGAGATCCTCAAGCCGGTCAAATGGAATCATGCAGACGTCGCTGTCTTCCAGGGCGACGGCATTACAAACATGGCGATCAATGGAAATTCCATCCAAGCCAAGAATTTCACCTGCCATTTGGAAGCCGGTAACTTGGTCGCGACCGTCTTCCGTCAGGATATCCGTTTTGAAAAAACCGATACGGATAGCGTAAATCGCTTCGAATGGATCTCCTGCATGGTAAAGGTGCTGCTGTCGTTTAACCCGCTTGCGTGCAGCAATCAAACCTTCGATTTGTTCGAATTCATGATTGTCCAGGCCCATTGGGAGACACAACTCGCGTAGATTGCACTGAAGGCAACCTATTGAGCGAAGGTTGGTAGCTGTCAGTGGAGTTGTCACTGGCTTATTCAAAACGGTGCTCCAACGTGGACGGATTGATGATGGTCAATATCTCAGATCCCGGTTCATGACAACGTGACGTACGGCTTTCCCCTACTAACACAATGCAGCTACGCGACCAAAACTTTGTATTCGACCACAATCTGATCCGCCGGTTTGATGTATCTGGGCCGCGTTATACCTCATATCCAACCGCAGACCGCTTTCATGAACAACTGACTGCGCCGGTATGGAGCCGTCATCTTAAGGGTCACGGCAGTAGAGGCGTAGGCACAGCCTTATCATTGTACTTCCATATCCCTTTTTGCGATACGGTCTGTTACTACTGCGCGTGTAATAAAGTCATCACCAAAGATCGAGCCCGAGCGGGACGGTATTTGGACTATCTCGAGAAAGAGATGGCGCTTGTCGATGGCTTATTGGGTGGCCCGCGTCAGGTCAGCCAAATGCATTGGGGGGGAGGGACTCCGACATTCCTTAATGATGCCGAGATCGAGCGCTTGTGTAGCGCTATTCGTCGTCATTTTGAATTTGCTCCAGACGGTGAATATTCGATCGAAGTTGATCCACGCAAAGTGAGTGCCGAGACAGTTGCGTTACTTGCTGCCCAGGGATTCAATCGAATGAGCGTGGGGGTGCAGGATTTCCATCCTGAGGTGCAAAAGGCCGTCAATCGCATTCAATCCGTCGATGAGACGGCTTCGGTTATTGCCGCTGCGCGGGCAAATAAATTTAGCTCGATCAGTATCGATCTGATCTATGGTTTGCCTCTGCAAACGGTAGAGCGCGTGGCAGGCACGCTGGATCGTGTCCTGGAAATTGCGCCGGATCGTTTGGCGCTATACAACTATGCGCATCTGCCTGGGCGTTTTATGCCGCAACGCAGGATCAAGGCTGAAGAACTGCCGAGTCCCCAGGAAAAGCTGGATATTCTTGGCATGGCAATCGAACGCCTGACCAACGCGGGCTATGTTTATATCGGCATGGACCACTTTGCCAAGCCGGACGACGAATTGAGCGTTGCGCAGCAAGAAGGCCGCCTTTACCGTAATTTCCAGGGTTATTCGACGCATTCCGAATGCGATCTTTTGGCGTTCGGAACGACGGCGATTGGGAAAGTTGGCAATGCCTACGCACAGAACGAGAAAACGCTCGAAGGCTATTACGCGGCGCTTGACCGGGATGAATTGCCGATCGTGCGCGGTTATGAAATGAGTAAGGACGATCAGCTGCGTTACGCCGTTATCCAATCGCTCATGTGCAACTTCATGCTGTCTTACGAGGACTTTGAACGGGAATACGGCATTCGGTTCTCTGAATATTTCTCGGTAGAGCTTGATGCGTTGCGCGGCTATGCCGAAGCGGGGCTATGCGAATTGGCTCCCGATGGCATGCAAGTGACGCCCCAGGGGCGCATGTTGGTGCGCGTACTGGCAATGGCGTTCGATCGTTATCTGCGGGAAGCGCAAACTTCCGCTCGTTACTCGAAGGTGATTTGAGGCATACCCGGAGTACACTCTGAGCATGCCTTATGCCGGATATTTCGCCGCGCTTCTGATCGGTTTGCTGGGTGGTACGCACTGCGCGGGGATGTGCGGCGGCTTGGTCACCGCATTGTCCGTTAATCTGCCCGGCCAGCGGCGTCGCCTCTGGACGATCCATCTCGCCTATAACCTTGGACGCATCAGCAGTTATACGCTGGCGGGCGTCCTGATCGGGATGCTCGGTTCGACGGGCTTTTTGCTCAATCGATTGCTGCCGATCCAGATCGGGTTCTATATCGCGGCGAATGTCATGCTGGTTCTGCTCGGCTTATATCTGGCCGGATTCGTTGCGGCTTTGGGGCCGATCGAGCGTGCGGGCGCACGCCTTTGGAAACGGATTCGCCCCTATTCGAGTCGCTTTATTCCCGCACGGAATCCTGTTCGCGCCTTCCCCTTGGGCCTGGTTTGGGGATTTGTGCCCTGCGGCCTTGTCTATAGTATGTTGGCGACCGCATTGGTGTCGGGCTCCGGCCTGCGTGGCGGGGCTTTAATGCTGGCTTTCGGTTTGGGCACTTTGCCCAATCTGATGCTGGCCGGACTCTTCGCTGCGCGACTGCGAACCTGGTTCCAACGCCCGGCTTTGCGCTTGGTGGCTGGTTTGATTGTTTTGGGATTCGGTTTCTTTGGCTTGGCCAACGCGGCTACTTTGGGCGGCAAACTTTGGCAAGGTGTGATCTGCCACGTCTAAGGAAGGGCAAAACATGCAGGAACAAATCATCAAGATCGAAGGAATGAGCTGTCAGGGCTGTGTTCGCTCCGTTGAGCGAGTATTGAACGCCTTGGCCGGCGTCGAGCAGGTTGCGGTGTCTTTGGAAGAGGGGCAGGCAAAAGTGCGTTTCGACCCGCAGCGGGTCGGAGAGGCCGAACTGCGAGCGGCTGTGACGAGCGCCGGTTTCGCGGCGAGTTGATTTGTCCCTGCCGAAAAGCACAACGGGCGCCTTGTGAGCGCCCGTTGTTTATGTGACTAGCGTAACTGGATTTCCACTCGACGCGCTTGTGCGTTCGATGTTTTATCGTCCGAGGATGAACCTAAAACGACAAGCGGTTTTTCGAGTTGGATTTTTCCCGCATCAATGCCTGCCGCAACAAGTTGGTCGCGCGCCGCTTCGGCGCGTTGCTTGGCAAGCGCCTCATTGCTAGCAACATCACCCGTCGCGTCGTGAAAGCCTGAAATCACGGCTTCTTTTCCGGCGGCCTTCATTTCTTCCGCCAACTGGGCAAGCGCGGCTTGAGCCTTGGAGCCTAATGCTGCACTGCCTGTCGAGAAGTAGAACGTAACCAAGCCGGGGGCGGCGACGACCTCTTCAGAGGACACGACCGTGCTTAGATCCGCGCTAGCCGTTTGATTGACGCTGGAGCTTCCAACGCCCGGCAGCAGCGGCACGATCAGCAGCGCCACGATGTTGATAATCTTGATTAATGGATTGACCGCGGGACCGGCGGTGTCTTTGTAAGGATCGCCAACCGTGTCGCCGGTAACCGCGGCCTTGTGCGCCTCGGAACCCTTGCCGCCGTAATTGCCGTCTTCGATGTATTTCTTTGCGTTGTCCCAGGCGCCGCCGCCGGTACACATCGAAATCGCGACGAACAGGCCGGTCACGATCGTGCCCATCAGGAGGCCGCCAAGCGCGACGGGGCCAAGGAAGATGCCGACGACAATCGGAACTACGACCGGCAGCAATGAAGGAACGATCATCTCCTTGATCGCGGCGCTGGTCAGCAGGTCGACCGCGCGGCCGTACTCGGGCTTGCCCGTGCCTTCCATGATGCCTTTAATTTCACGGAATTGGCGACGCACCTCTTCAACGACCGAACCCGCCGCACGTCCGACGGCTTCCATCGCCATCGCGCCAAAAAGGTAGGGAATCAAGCCGCCGATGAACAGACCGACAATGACCATATGGTCGGACAGGTCGAAGCTGAAGCTCTTTCCGCCGGCGCTCAGAGCATGGGTGTAATCGGCAAAAAGCACGAGCGCGGCGAGACCCGCGGAGCCAATCGCGTAGCCTTTCGTGACGGCCTTGGTGGTGTTGCCCACGGCGTCGAGCGGGTCAGTGATGTCGCGCACGGAGTTCGGTAGCTCGGCCATTTCGGCAATGCCGCCCGCGTTGTCGGTAATCGGACCATATGCGTCGAGCGCGACGATGATCCCCGCCATCGATAGCATCGAAGTGGCCGCGATGGCAATGCCGTAGAGTCCGCCGAGCCAGTAGGCGAGCAGGATTGCCAAGCAGACGAAGAGCACCGGCCAAGCGGTCGATTTCATGCTCACGCCGATCCCCGCGATGATGTTCGTCGCATGCCCGGTCGTCGAAGCCTGCGCGACATGCCGTACCGGTTTGAAATCCGTGCCCGTGTAGTACTCGGTAATCCAGACCAGGAGCGCGGTCAGCGCAAGACCCACGATCGAGGCGCCGAAGAGTTTGATCTGGCTGCCCGCTGTGCCAAGTGCGGTATCCGGCATGATGGCGTGGGTAATGAAGTAAAAGCCGATCAGGGAAACGACGCCGGCGACGATCAGGCCGCGGTAGAGCGCGGGCATGACATTGCGCATGTTCGGGCTCGCTTTAACGAAAAAGCAGCCGATAATCGACGAAATAATCGAAAAGCCGCCGAGCGCCAGCGGATACACCGCGGCTTGTGCGGTGGCAGTCGGAATGACGAGCACGCCGAGCACCATCGTCGCGATCAATGTCACCGCGTAGGTTTCGAACAGGTCGGCGGCCATCCCCGCGCAGTCGCCCACGTTGTCGCCCACGTTATCGGCAATCACGGCCGGGTTGCGCGGATCGTCCTCGGGAATTCCCGCTTCGACTTTACCGACAAGGTCGGCGCCAACGTCTGCGCCCTTGGTGAAGATGCCGCCGCCAAGGCGCGCGAAAATCGAAATCAGCGAGGAACCGAAAGCGAATCCCATCAAGGGCTTGAGCGTGTCATGCAGATCTGCGTTTGGACCAGCCGTGTGCGTCAGATAGAAGTAGAGAAGACCGACGCCGAGCAGACCCAGGCCGACGACCAGCATCCCGGTGATCGCGCCGCCGCGGAACGCAACGGCCAACGCTTCATTGATTCCGCGTGTCGCAGCCTGGGCGGTGCGCACATTGGCGCGCACGGAAACATTCATGCCAATAAAGCCGCAGGCTCCCGAGAGCAGTGCGCCCGCAACGAAAGCGATGGCTGTTGGAAGGCTGATGAAAATTGCAATCAATATTGCCAATACGACGCCGACGATGGCGATCGTTCGGTATTGGCGGGATAGGTAGGCCGCTGCGCCTTGCTGGATCGCATTTGCGATTTCCTGCATTCGCGCAGAGCCCGCATCTTGGGCAAGAATCCAGCTTCGGGATACAAATCCGAAGATGACAGCGATCAGACCACAAGCCAAGGCCAGGTAAAGCGCCATGGACGTCGACATAGGTGCGTCTCCTATAAGGGTTGAACTGCTGGTGAGATATAGCTACATGTCCGCAAAAACAAAATCCCGGCGATCCTAAGTGATCTTCGTCACCCTTGGCAATGCGGTGACGCAACTGTATGACAGCTAAACACACTTGTTTTCTTTGGATGTGGCGCAGTAACCGATGCTTGCCAGATGCTAGACTTTCACCGTTGTGCTTTACTTTTAAATTCCAGGAATACCTTCATGAGCTTGTTCAACGTAACGGCGGGCAAAAAAGCTCCGGCCGAATTCAATGTCGTGATCGAAATTCCGGCGCGTGCCGATCCGATCAAGTATGAAGTCGATAAGGAAACCGGCGCGCTTTTCGTAGACCGTTTCCTTGGCACGGCAATGCAGTACCCGTGCAATTATGGCTATATCCCCGACACGATTGCCGGCGATGGCGACCCGGTCGACGTCTTGGTTGTAACGCCGTTCCCGCTTTTGCCCGGCGTGGTCGTGCCATGCCGTTCGATTGGGGTCTTGAAAATGCAGGATGAGGCCGGCGACGATGCAAAATTGGTCGCCGTGCCGATTTCCAAGCTGACGCCTTTGTATTCCAACGTCAAAGTCATCGAAGATTTGTCGGAACCGCTACGCCAAAAGATTGTTCATTTCTTCGAGCATTACAAAGACCTGGAGCCCGGAAAGTGGGTTAAGGTGGTCGGTTGGGGGACGCCTGCAGAGGCGATGCAG
The DNA here is from genome assembly GCA_009781175.1 of Betaproteobacteria bacterium. Taxonomy (GTDB): domain Bacteria; phylum Pseudomonadota; class Gammaproteobacteria; order Burkholderiales; family Rhodocyclaceae; genus Niveibacterium. The sequence goes on along the minus strand of WQYQ01000005.1, from coordinate 162,262 downwards.
GAAGTCATCAACGGTATAGAGAGCGCCAAAGCGGCTGAATAATTCAAGTCGCATCAAAGCAAAACGGCCCGCAATTTTGCGGGCCGTTTTGCTTGGCGGCATTAAAGCTTGATTACACCCGAACCTCGTCCGCTACTTCCTTGTACTCGGTGATCTGGTCGAAGTTCATGTAACGGTACACCTTGCCCGCATCGGCGTTGATGGCGCCCATGTCGGCGTGGTATTCCGCGACGGTCGGGATGCGGCCGAGTTTGGAGCAGATTGCGGCCAGTTCCGCCGAGCCGAGGTACACGTTGGTGTTCTTGCCGAGCCGGTTGGGGAAGTTCCGCGTCGAGGTCGACATCACGGTGGCGCCCTCATGCACCTGGGCCTGGTTGCCCATGCACAACGAGCAGCCCGGCATTTCGGTGCGCGCGCCGGCTGTGCCGAAAACGCCGTAGTGGCCTTCTTTCGTCAGTTCCGCAGCGTCCATCTTGGTCGGCGGGGCGACCCAGAGCCGGACCGGGATGTCACGCTTGCCTTCAAGCAGCTTCGAGGCCGCGCGGAAGTGGCCGATGTTGGTCATGCACGAACCGATAAAGACTTCGTCGATCGGCGTGTTGACGACTTCGGACAGGAACTTTGCATCATCCGGGTCGTTCGGGCAGCAGACGATCGGCTCCTTGATGTCGGCGAGATCGATTTCAATTACAGCGGTGTACTCGGCGTCCTTGTCGGCTTCAAGCAGTTGCGGGTTGGCGAGCCACTCTTCCATTTTCTTGATGCGGCGCTCAAGAGAGCGCTTGTCCTGGTAGCCGTCGGCGATCATGTTCTTGAGCAGCACGATGTTCGAGTTCATGTACTCGATGATCGGCTCTTTGTTGAGCTTGATCGTGCAGCCGGCGGCCGAGCGTTCGGCCGAGGCGTCGGATAGTTCGAAAGCCTGTTCGACCTTGAGATTCGGCAGCCCTTCGATTTCGAGGACACGGCCCGAGAACACATTCTTCTTGCCGGCTTTGGCGACCGTCAGCAGGCCCTGCTTGATCGCATACAGCGGGATCGCATGCACCAGGTCACGCAGCGTGATGCCGGGCTGCATTTCGCCCTTGAAGCGCACCAGCACCGATTCCGGCATGTCGAGCGGCATCACGCCGGTCGCCGCGGCGAAAGCGACAAGGCCCGAACCGGCCGGGAAGCTGACGCCCACCGGGAAACGCGTATGCGAGTCGCCGCCGGTGCCGACGGTGTCGGGCAGCAGCATGCGATTGAGCCAGGAGTGGATCACGCCGTCGCCCGGACGCAGCGCGATGCCGCCGCGGTTCGAGATGAACTTCGGCAATTCACGGTGCGTTTTCACGTCGACCGGCTTCGGATAAGCGGCGGTGTGGCAGAACGATTGCATCACGAGGTCGGCCGAGAAGCCGAGGCAGGCGAGGTCCTTGAGTTCGTCGCGCGTCATCGGGCCGGTGGTGTCCTGCGAGCCGACCGAGGTCATCTTCGGTTCGCAGTAAGTGCCCGGGCGCATGCCCTGGCCTTCCGGCAGACCGCAGGCGCGGCCGACCATCTTCTGCGCGAGCGTGAAGCCCTTGCCGGTGTCGACCGGGTTTTGCGGCAGGCGGAACAGCGTGGAGACGGGCAGGCCGAGGAACTCGCGCGCCTTGGCGGTCAGGCTGCGGCCGATGATCAGGTTGATCCGGCCGCCGGCGCGGACTTCGTCAAGCAGCACAAGCGTCTTGAGTTGCGATTCTGCGATCGTGGCGCCGTTCTTGACCGCGCTGATCTTGCCGCTGGCGTGATCGACCTTGAGTTCGATTTCGTCGCCGAGATCCATCTTCGAAACATCGATTTCGATCGGCAGCGCGCCGGCGTCTTCCTGTGTGTTGAAGAAGATCGGCGCGATCTTGCCGCCGAGGCAGACGCCGCCGAATTTCTTGTTCGGCACGAAGGGGATGTCCTCGCCGGTCCACCAGAGAACGGAATTGGTGGCCGATTTACGCGAGGAGCCGGTGCCGACCACATCGCCGACATACGCGACGGCGTTGCCTTTGGCCGCCAGATCCTGAATCAGCTTGATCGGGCCGCGCTTGCCATCTTCCTCGGGCTTGAACGGCGCATCAGGACGCGTGTTCTTGAGCATCGCGAGTCCGTGCAGCGGAATGTCCGGGCGGCTCCAGGCGTCCGGTGCGGGCGAGAGGTCGTCGGTGTTGGTCTCGCCGGGAACCTTGAACACGGTTAGCTTCATACTCGCCGGCACTTCGGGGCGCGAGGTAAACCATTCGCCGTCGGCCCAGCTTTGCACCACTTCCTTGGCCTGCGCGTTGCCGGCCTTGGCCTTTTCGGCGACGTCGTGGAAGTAGTCGAACATCAGCAGGGTTTTCTTCAGGCCAGCCGCGGCGATCGGCGCGAGCGCGGCATCGTCGAGCAGGTCGATCAGTGGCTTGACGTTGTAGCCGCCGACCATTGTGCCGAGCAGTTCCGTCGCCTTGGCTTTGTCGATCAGCGCGACCGTGATGTCGCCGTGGGCGACGGCGGCGAGGAAGGAAGCCTTGACCTTGGCGGCGTCGTCGACGCCGGGCGGAACGCGATGCGTAATCAGCTCAAGCAAAAAGGCTTCTTCGCCTTTGGGCGGATTCTTGATCAGTTCGATCAGATCGGCGGTTTGCTTGGCGTCCAGGGCAAGCGCGGGAATGCCGAGGGCTGCGCGTTCTGCGGCATGTTGGCGGTAGGCTTGAAGCACGGTGAGATCCTCCGGGTTACGGGCGGTGCGGATGCCCGATTGCATCAATTTGCTGATTGCGTTTTGAAAAATCGTTGCTCGGCTGCGTGCGGAATATTCATTCCGGTTGCGCGGGCGCGAAGAAGTAGGTTCCAGTAGTGGCGGAAAGAGCCACGGTCATGCAATTGCGTTCCCACGCGGATCGGTCCCCATTGGGCGTCTTGCGCTTGGGCGAGAATCAGGCTTGCGTCTTCGACATCGTTCGCCGTGGGGCGCATGCCTTGCAGGATCGGTTCGATCTGATTCGGGTGGATGCTCCACATTCTCAGATAGCCGAATTGTTCGCGTGCGCGCCGCGCATCTTCGAATGCGATGCGCGGATCGTCGAGCGCGGTGGTGACATTGTGGGTCGGAATGACCGCATGCGCGATTGCCGCCGCGCTGATATCGGCTTTGGCCCGCGCGATTAAAGGGTGTTCGAACTGGCCGGGCGATTTCAGCGCCGCCGCCCCGATTGCGCCTTGATGCTCGGAAACAAAATCCATCAGGCCGAAATCGATCGATTCCACACCGGGCAGGGCTGCGATTTGCCAAACCTGGTGCAGGGCGCCATGCGTTTCAATCAACACATGCACTGGAATTTCGCGTTGTAGTCCGTGGCGGGATTCGGCTTCGCGCAAGGCTGTGAGCAGTGTTTTCACATCCGCCGCGCCACGCGGTTTGGGGAGCGTCAAAAAGGCAAGCCGGGCACCGGCTGCCGCGACGATCAGTTCGAGGTCTTCGCGCCAATGCGGGTGCGTGATGTCGTGGATGCGCGCGCCGATCCGGCCAAAATGGTTATCGCTCGATGCGATCAAGGCTCCGACCATCTCAGCATGCGCACGCTCGCTGCCTGCGACAGCACCGTCTTCGCAATCGAGCGTGATATCGAAAACCGGGCCGAGCGAATGTTGCAGGCTAAGCGCCTTGCGCATTTGCTTTTCCGCGCCGCAGTAGTGATCGACCGCGGGAATCACGGGCAGTGGTTTGCTGCCCGCGAAAAGCACCGCAGCGGGATGGAGCAGCGGATTAGTCATGCGATTTTCCATCCCGGTATGCGGCTTAAACCAGCAAGTCGGCGACGCCGGCGCGCTCTTCTTCGAGTTCCTTGAGCGTGAAGTTCATGCGCTCGCGCGAGAACTCATCGATCGCCAGACCTTGCACGATCTCGTATTCGCCGTTTTCGGTCGTGACCGGGAAGCCGTAGATGATGCCGGCCGGAATGCCGTACGAACCGTCGGACTCGATGCCCATCGTGACCCATTCGCCCTTCGAGCCGAGGAACCAGTCGCGCATGTGGTCAATTGCGGCATTGGCGGCCGAAGCGGCCGATGACAGGCCGCGCGCTTCGATGATCGCCGCGCCGCGCTTGCCGACGGTCGGCAGGAAGGTGTCGCGGTTCCAGGCTTCGTCGTTGATCAAGGCTTGCACCTTGTCGCCATTGCTGGTGACGCAGCGGTAGTCGGCGTACATCGTCGGCGAATGGTTGCCCCACACGACGAGGCTCTTCAGGCTCGATACCGCGCGGCCCGATTTGAGCGCGAGTTGCGACAGCGCGCGGTTGTGATCGAGGCGCAACATTGCCGTGAAATTTTTCGCCGGAACGCGGCCGAATTTTTTCGCGGTTTCTTTAGCGATATAAGCGTTGGTGTTGCAAGGATTGCCGACGACCAGCGTACGGCAATTCGGATCGGCGTACTGGCCGATTGCCGCACCTTGAACGGTAAAGATTTTCGCATTCTCGGTCAGCAGATCCTTGCGCTCCATGCCGGGGCCGCGCGGGCGTGCGCCGACGAGCAGTGCTGCCTGGGCGTCCTTGAAGGCAACATTGGGGTCGTCGCTTGCGATCATGCCCGCGAGCAGCGGAAATGCGCAATCTTCCAATTCCATCATGACGCCTTTGACCGCCTTTTGCGCTTGCGGCAAATCCAGCAACTGTAGAATGACCGGCTGGTCCTTGCCGAGCATCTCGCCGCTGGCAATGCGGAACAGGAGGGCATAACCGATTTGACCGGCTGCGCCGGTGACTGTTACGCGGATGGGAGCTTTGGCCATTTACGACTCCTTTTGCTATGCAGAAAAAACGCTCGGTTGTGCGCTTTTGAAGTTGAAATAATTCAAGGGTCTTGCTGATTGGTGAAGCTTTAACATTGATTTTAAGTTAAGTCTATTACTACGTCAAAAGCTATCTTATGTCTTATGTAAGACATTGGATGTGAAATAGACAGATGTAGCGTTCTGTGCTGAAATGCCACCTATGGCTAACGAATCGCCAACATTTAGCCCTCTTTACCGACAGATCAAGAGTCTCATCGTACAAGCGCTTGAGACGGGAGAGTGGCGTCCCGGTCAGGCGATTCCGAGCGAACAAGAGTTGGCGCTTCGCTTTCAGGTCAGTCAAGGCACCGTTCGCAAGGCAATCGACGAATTGGCCGCTGAAAATCTCCTACTGCGTCGTCAGGGTAAAGGGACTTTCGTCGCCTCCCATTCCGATCCTCGCGCTTTCTTCCGTTTTCTCCGTCTGATTCCACTCTCAGGTGATATTGTCCCGCTAAAAAGTGAGGCTTTGGATTGCTGGCGCGCAAAAGCTGGGCAAGAAGCTTCTCGTATCCTTGGGATCGAGCCGGGTGCGCCGATCATTATCGTCCGGCGGGTTCTCAAGCATGAGGCGAAGCCTATCGTCGTGGATGAGATTTATCTTCCGGGGGAAATGTTTCAAGGCTTGAGTATCGAAATGCTGCGTGAATGGCAGGGGTCGATTTACTCCTTGTTCGAATCCCGTTTTGGCCTGCGCATGCTGCGCGCCAAGGAAAAAATTCGGGCCGTTTCGGCGGAGCGTGCGGTGGCGGATATTTTGGGTGTCGCGGAGGGCGCGCCGCTGCTTTCCGTTGAGCGGGTGGCGTATACCTATGGCGATAAGCCGGTTGAATGGCGTCGCGGTTTGTATTCGACGGCGGAACACTATTATCTGAATGACTTAAGTTGAGCGATTGAAATTTGTTGTTCGCAGAATGTGAGCAACAACGTAATCGGGCGGATCCGATCCGCCAGCAAGAAAGGGGAAGTCCATGTCTGAGACTGCAATAAAAAAACCAAGGCCGAAACACCTTGATCTCATGGTGATCCGGCAGCCTCTGCCGGCGTTCGTGTCGATCCTTCATCGGGTCAGCGGCGCCGGCCTGTTTATCATGTTGCCAGTATTGTTGTGGCTGTTCGGCACCAGTCTTGGTTCGCCCGAATCCGCGACGGCCGCGGTGGAGTGCGTAGCCAATCCTCTCGTCAAGCTGATTCTGTTCGGCTTGCTGTGGGCTTATCTGCATCACTTTTGCGCGGGTATCCGTTTCTTGTTCCTCGACATGCACAAAGGTTTGGATCTCGCAACCGCGCGTATGACCTCATGGATCGTGCTCGGTGTGAGTTTGATGCTCACCGTGCTGATCGGGGCCAGGCTCTTCCTTCTAGGGTGATCACATGAAAAGTCGAATTGTTGTAGGCGCCCACTATGGTTTGCGGGACTGGCTCGCGCAGCGTGTGACAGCTTGCGTGATGGCGCTATTCACGGTGGTTTTCGTGATTCAGCTTCTCATGCTGCCGTCTTTCACTCATGAAGCTTGGCGCGCGATGTTCGCGGGCGGCTTCATGCGCTTCCTTACTTTCCTGTTCTGGCTCTCGCTGTTCTTCCATGCCTGGATCGGCGTGCGGGATATTTTTATGGATTACATCAAGCCGGTTGGCATCCGGTTGGCCCTGCACAGCATCGTGCTCCTGCTGTTGATTGGCTATGCGGGCTGGGCAGCTCAGATTCTGTGGAGGCTCTAAGTGAACGTCGCCAAACGTAGTTTTGATGCAGTGATCGTGGGGGCCGGCGGGGCTGGCCTGCGCGCCGCGATTCAATTATCCGAGGCCGGTTTGAAGACGGCCGTGCTCTCGAAGGTTTTCCCGACGCGCTCGCATACGGTTGCGGCGCAGGGCGGGGTTTCCGCTTCGCTGGGTAATTCCGAGCCGGATCATTGGCATTGGCATATGTATGACACGGTCAAGGGCTCGGATTGGCTCGGCGACCAGGACGCGATCGAGTTCATGTGTCGCCAGGCTCCGGATGTGGTCGTCGAGCTTGAGCATTATGGGATGCCGTTCGACCGTCTGGACAGCGGCAAAATCTATCAGCGCCCGTTCGGCGGCCATATGTCGAACTTTGGCGACAAGCCTGTGCGGCGCGCTTGTGCCGCGGCCGACCGTACCGGCCATGCCATGCTGCATGCGCTGTATCAGCGCAATGTTCGCGCCAACACGCAATTCTTCGTCGAATGGATGGCGCTCGATCTGCTGCGTGCTGCCGATGGGCGTGTGCTCGGTGTGATCGCGATGGAGATGGAAACCTCCGAAATCACGGTCTTTCAGGCCAAGGCGACGCTGTTCGCAACAGGTGGCGCGGGTAGGATCTTCGCCTCTTCGACCAATGCCTTCATCAATACCGGCGATGGTCTGGGTATGGCTGCGCGGGCGGGCATTCCGCTTGAGGACATGGAGTTCTGGCAATTCCACCCGACCGGCGTGGCTGGGGCGGGCGTGTTGATTACCGAAGGCGTACGCGGCGAAGGCGGTATCCTGCGTAACAGTTCGGGCGAGCGTTTTATGGAACGCTATGCGCCGAATGCGAAGGATCTCGCCTCGCGCGACGTTGTCTCGCGTGCGATGGTGACCGAGATCAACGAAGGTCGCGGCTGCGGTCCGAATAAGGACCATGTGCTGCTCGACATCACGCATCTGGACCCGGCCGTGATCATGAGCCGTCTGCCGGGCATCCGCGAGATTTCGATTCAGTTCGCGAACGTCGATCCGATCAAGGCGCCGATTCCGGTTGTGCCGACTTGCCATTACCAGATGGGTGGTATCCCGACGAATTATCGTGGCGAAGTCGTGGTCGACAACAAGCCCGTCGCAGGTTTCTATGCGGCAGGTGAATGCGCGTGTGCTTCGGTGCATGGTGCGAACCGTCTCGGTACGAACTCGCTGCTCGACCTGCTCGTGTTCGGTAAGAGCTCGGGTGAACACATGGTCGAATTCATTCGCTCCGAGCCGAATGCCTTGCCGGATATCCCGGAAGCGGAAATCGATCGTTCCCTGGTGCGTGTGAATCGTCTCGACACCCAGAAAAACGGCGCGAATGTGCATGAAACGCGCGCCGCAATGCAGCGCACGATGCAGAACCACTGCGGGGTGTTCCGTTTCAAAAACATGCTCGAACAGGGCGCGGCCAAGATTCTCGAAATCGAACAGCAAGTGCAGCAGGTCGAGATCAAAGACAAATCGAAAGTCTGGAACACGGCACGTCTTGAGGCACTTGAAGTCGAGAACCTCATTGAAGTGGCCAAGGCGACGATGATCTCGGCCAATGCGCGCACCGAATCGCGTGGCGCGCATGTGCGCGATGACGCGCCGGATACGCCGCAACATCCGGATGGCCGCGACGACGAGAACTGGCTCAAACATACTTTGTGGTATCGCGATGGCAACCGGCTCGATTACAAGCCGGTGACGCTCACGCCGCTTACCGTTGAAACCATCGCACTGAAAAAGCGCGCGTACTGAGCGCCATTGGAGGATAGATAAATGGCAAATCGTACTGTCCAATTCAAGATCTATCGCTACGATCCGGATAAGGATTCCGCGCCGTATCTACAGGATATTTCCGTCGAACTCGATGCGTCCGACCGCAAGCTGCTCGACGCCTTGGTGAAAATCAAGGCGAAGGACGATTCCTTGTCAATCCGCCGTTCCTGCCGCGAAGGGGTTTGCGGCTCCGACGCGATGAACATCAATGGCAAGAACGGCTTGGCTTGTTTGACCGATATCGATAGCCTGAAACAACCGATCGTTCTGCGTCCGCTGCCGGGTTTGCCGGTGATCCGCGATTTGATCGTTGATATGACGCAGTTCTTCAAGCAGTACCATTCGATCAAACCGTATGTCATTAACAACGATCCGCCGCCCGAGCGCGAGCGCTTGCAATCGCCCGAGGAGCGCGAAGAGCTCAACGGGCTCTATGAGTGCATTCTTTGCGCGAGCTGCTCGACCTCCTGCCCGTCGTTCTGGTGGAACCCGGACAAGTTCGTCGGCCCGGCCGGCCTGCTTGCCGCGTATCGTTTTATCGCGGATACGCGCGATCAGGCGACGAGCGAACGGCTCGACAATCTCGAAGACCCCTATCGCTTGTTCCGCTGTCATACGATCATGAATTGTGTCGACGTCTGTCCGAAACATCTGAACCCGACCCAGGCGATCGGCAAGATTAAGGACATGATGGTCCGCAGGGCGGTCTAAACGGATATGAGTGCGCTGAAGGAGCGTGTGAAATGGCGGACCCGGCGAGGCTTGCTCGAACTCGATATTTATTTCACACGCTTCAATCAAACGCAGCTTGATGGATTGAGCGATTCGGAGTTGGAGACGCTGCTGGATTTGCTCGAAACGGATGACATCGAGCTGTGGAATTGGGTAGGCGGCCGGGAGGAATGCCCGGTCGAGGAATGGAAAGGGCTGGTTGCAGCGATCCGTCGTAGCTGAGGGGGCAGCGGGATGCAATCTGCTTGTGGTTAACCGAGACAAAAGGATTAATAGATCATGACGACACCTCGTACCGCTACGCTGACGATCGACGGCAAGAGCGTTGAATTCCCGGTGATGTCCGGTGTACACGGCCCGGACGTTATCGATATCCGTGCGCTCTACGCCAAAACGGGTAATTTCACCTTCGATCCAGGCTTTCTCTCGACTGCAAGCTGCCAGTCGAAGATCACCTACATCGACGGCGACAAGGGAGAACTGCTTTATCGCGGTTACCCGATCGAGCAACTGGCGGAAAAATGTAATTTCCTCGAGGTCGCATACCTTTTACGTGAAGGTGAACTGCCGTCCACGGAACAGAAAAACAATTTCGCCTCCATGATCAAGCGCCGCATGATGGTGCATGAACAGATGGCGCGTTTCTATCAAGGTTTCCGCCGCGATGCGCACCCGATGGCCGTGTGCGTTGGCGTGGTTGGCGCGCTGTCCGCCTTCTACCATGATGCGCAGGATTTCTCGGATCACGAGCACCGCACGCTTTCGTTCCACCGCATCATCGCCAAGCTGCCGACGATCGTCGCGATGGCATACAAGTATTCGATCGGCGAACCGTTCATGTATCCGCGCAATGATCTCGATTACGCCGAGAACTTCATGCACATGATGTTCGGCACGCCGTGCGAGAAATATGTGCCGAATCCGGTGCTGGCGAAAGCACTCGATCGTATTCTGATTCTGCATGCCGATCATGAGCAGAACGCTTCCACCTCGACCGTGCGTTTGTCGGGCTCTTCAGGTGCCAACCCGTTCGCCTGCATCTCGGCGGGCATCGCCTGTCTGTGGGGACCGGCGCACGGTGGCGCGAATGAAGCTTGCCTGAACATGCTGCAGGAAATCGGCGATGTTTCGCGCGTCGGTGAATACATCAAGCGCGCGAAGGACAAGAACGATTCCTTCAAGCTGATGGGCTTCGGTCATCGTGTGTATAAGAACTACGATCCGCGCGCGAAGCTGATGCGCGAAACCTGCCACGAAGTGCTGCATGAACTTGGGCTGAATGACAGCAAGCTTTTCAAGCTCGCAATGGAGCTCGAAAAGATCGCGCTCGAAGATCCGTACTTCGTCGAGAAGAAGCTCTACCCGAACGTCGACTTTTACTCCGGCATCGTACAAAGCGCGCTCGGTATTCCGACGACGATGTTTACCTGCATCTTCGCGCTCGCGCGGGCAGTAGGCTGGATGAGTCAGTGGGAGGAGATGCTGACCGATGTTGATTACAAGATTGGCCGCCCGCGTCAGCTCTATGTTGGTGCCGCCAGGCGCGACGTGCCGCCGGTTTCACAGCGCTAATTCAGGTTTGGCTCGAAGCATGTCGGCCGAGGCTATATGGGACTCCCGTAAGGCAGTCCCATTAGCCTTGAATGTTCTGGAATGAGTGGCTTCTATCTCCAGCGGCTCTCAGTCCGCCAGATCTACCCGAACGAATACAGGTGGCTCCCATGATGAAACCCTTCATGACGAATTCGTACCTGTTCGGCTCTAACGCTCCGTTTATCGAGGAACTCTACGAGTCCTATCTCGAAAACCCGGCGAGCGTATCCGAGCAGTGGCGAGATTATTTTGACGCTTTGCAAAATGTGCCGGGAGCGGTTGCGCGCGATGTCGCGCATGCGCCGGTCATTGCATCCTTTGCGCAAATGGCGAAGCAAGGCAAGTCGGCGCAGGCGAATGCCGGAGTGGCGGATAAGCGCCAGATCGGCGTGCTACAGATAATTAACGCCTATCGCTTTCTCGGAAATCGCTGGGCGCAGATCGATCCGCTCAAGCGCCAGGAGCGTCCGCCGATTGCCGAGTTGGAGCCATCGTTTTACGGCTTCACGGAAGCGGATTTGAGCCAGGTATTCAATACTGGGTCTCTGCACTTTCAGGGTGGGCAGCAGGCGACACTGCGCGAAATTCTCGAATCCCTGCGCGAAACCTATTGCGGCTCGGTTGCGGTCGAATACATGTATCTAGCGGATATTTCGCAGAAGCGCTGGATTCAGAGCAAGCTGGAACCCGTGCGCGGTCGCCCGACCTTTACGGATGCAGAGAGAAAACGCATTCTTGAGCGTCTGACAGCGGCTGAAACGCTGGAAAAATATCTGCATACACGCTATGTCGGCCAGAAGCGCTTCTCGCTCGAAGGCGGTGAATCCGCAATCGTTGCGGCGGATGCCATCGTTAATCATGCAGGCACGAATGGCGTGCAAGACATTGTGATCGGCATGGCGCACCGTGGCCGTCTCAATGTGCTGGTGAATACCCTGGGCAAGAGCCCTGCGATGCTGTTCTCCGAATTCGAAGGTAAGCAAGCCGCTGATTTGTCGGCAGGTGATGTCAAGTACCACATGGGTTTCTCTTCCGATGTCAGTACCCCGGGGGGGCCGCTCCATCTGACTCTGGCGTTCAATCCTTCGCACCTTGAAATCGTCAATCCCGTGGTGGCGGGCTCCATTTATGCGCGTCAGTTGCGCCGTGGCGATAAGGAGCACACGCTGGCCATGCCGCTGCTCATTCATGGTGACGCGGCGGTGGCGGGCCAAGGCGTCAACCAGGAAATGCTGAATTTCTCGCAGACGCGCGGATACGGCACGGGCGGTACGATTCATCTGGTCATCAACAACCAGATTGGCTTCACGACCTCGGACCCGCGCGATCTACGTTCCTCCTTGTACTGCACCGACGTATTTAAAATAGTCGAGGCGCCGATTTTCCACGTCAATGGCGATGATCCCGAAGCCGTGGCTTTCGTTTCCCGGCTGGCGGTCGAATTCCGGCAGACATTCAAGAAGGATGTCGTCATCGACTTGATGTGTTTCCGCAAGCTTGGCCATAACGAGCAGGATGAGCCGATGGTCACGCAGCCATTGATGTACAAGAAGATCAATGTGCATCCGGGAACGCGTAAGCTTTATGGCGATAAGCTCATTGCGCAGGGCGTTTGCGGCGCGGACGAGCCTGAACAGATCATCAAGGATTACCGCGCCGCGCTGGACCGCGGCGAGCTGTTGTATAACCCGGTGCTGTCGGGCTACACACGCAAGCATGCACGCGACTGGTCCGTTTTCCACAAGAAGGCCTATACGGACGCTTGCGATACCAGCATACCGCTCGCGGAGCTGAAGCGCTTGTCCGAGCGTTTGACCGATGTGCCAGACAATATCACCCTGCATCCGCGCGTCGCAAAGATCGTCGACGATCGCAGGGCGATGGCGGAGGGCAAATTGCCGCTCGATTGGGGGATGGGTGAAAACCTGGCCTACGCCTCCTTGGTTGCGCAAGGTTATGGCGTGCGCTTGTCAGGGCAGGACTCTGGCCGTGGTACCTTCTTCCATCGCCATGCGGTCTTGCACGATCAGAACCGCGAGCGCTGGGATGCCGGCAGCTATGTGCCGCTTGAGCATATTCAAGAAGATCAGGCGCCATTTGTCGTGATCGATTCGGTACTTTCGGAAGCGGCGGTGCTCGGTTTCGAGTATGGCTACGCGACGACGGAGCCGAATCAACTCGTCGTATGGGAAGCCCAGTTCGGCGATTTCGCGAACAATGCCCAAGTTGTGATCGACCAGTTCATCAGCTCGGGCGAAGCGAAATGGGGCCGGCTCTCGGGCATCACGATGCTGCTGCCGCATGGTTACGAAGGGCAGGGGCCGGAGCACTCTTCGGCACGCCCGGAACGCTATATGCAGTCGTGCGCCGAAAACAACTGGCAGGTTTGCATGCCGACGACGCCGGCGCAGATCTTCCACCTGTTGCGCCGCCAGATGGTGCGTCCGCTGCGCAAGCCGCTCGTCGTCATGACGCCGAAATCCTTGCTGCGCCACAAAGATGCGGTGTCCTCGCTCGACGAACTCGCGACGGGTCAGTTCCGTACCGTGATCGGCGAAGTCGATGACCTCGATCCGAAAGGCGTCAAGCGGGTCGTACTCTGCTCGGGCAAGATCTACTACGAGCTTGTCGCCGAACGCCGTGTCCGCGAAAACAAGACGATCGCGATTATTCGTATCGAGCAGCTTTATCCGTTCCCGAACAAGGTTTTTGCCGAGGAACTCGCGAAGTATCCGAATGCGCGCGAGGTCGTCTGGTGCCAGGAGGAGCCGCGCAACCAGGGTAACTGGTACTGGTTCGTTTCGCGTCAGCACCTCCTGCGTTCGCTGCGCAAGGAGCATCGTCTCTATCTTGTCAGTCGTCCGGCATCCGCGTCGCCGGCGGTTGGTTACTACGCCAAACATCAGGTGCAGCAAAAAACGATCATCGACGGTGTGTTTGGCGTGCTCGATCAGGAAGTGGCGCCGGACCATTGAGGTTTTGCGGCAGACAGAACAACGGAGTTACTCATGCTTATCGAAGTCAAAGTTCCACAGTTGTCCGAGTCGGTATCCGAGGCCACCTTGGTTAGCTGGCATAAAAAAGAAGGCGAAGCGGTTTCGCGCGATGAAAACCTGATCGACATCGAAACCGATAAGGTTGTGCTCGAAACCCCGTCGCCCGCCGATGGCGTGCTGGTCAAAATTCTTATGGCCAACGGTTCGAGTGTGACGAGCGGCGATTTGCTGGCTCAGATCGACACCGAAGCGAAAGCCAGCGCGACCGCACCCGCTGCGGCCACAGCCCCGAAACAAGCGGCGGCTGCACCTGCCGCCGCCACAGCCGCACCGGGCGTGGGCCCCGCGGCGCGCAAGATCCTCGCCGAAAAAGGTGTCGATGCCGCGAGCGTTCAGGGTTCCGGCCCCGGCGGACGCGTTACCAAGGCCGATGCACTGGGTGCTGCGGGCACGACCCATAAAGTCGCGCCGGCCCCCGCGCCGGCCCCGACGCTACCTGCCGTCGGTGTGGCCAGCGCGCTGCCGCAGCCGCCCGCTCCGGTGGCGATGGAAGATGTGCTGGGGGATCGCCCCGAACAGCGCGTGCCGATGAGCCGCCTGCGCGCGCGCATCGCCGAGCGCCTGTTGCAGTCGCAAGCGACCAACGCGATCCTGACGACCTTTAACGAGGTCAATATGGCGCCGGTCATGGAACTGCGCAAAAAGTACCAGGAGCGGTTCGAGAAAGAGCACGGCATCAAGCTCGGCTTCATGTCGTTCTTCGTCAAAGCCGCGCTCGCCGCGCTGAAGAAGTACCCGGTGCTCAACGCCTCAGTCGACGGTAACGACATCGTTTATCACGGCTATTTTGATATCGGTATCGCCGTCGGTTCGCCGCGCGGTCTCGTCGTGCCGATCCTGCGCAATGCCGATCAGATGACGATCGCCGATATTGAGAAAAAGATCGCCGAATACGGCGCCAAGGCGCGCGACGGCAAGCTCTCGATCGAAGAGCTCACCGGCGGCACCTTCTCGATCTCGAACGGCGGCATCTTCGGTTCGATGCTCTCGACGCCGATTATCAACCCGCCGCAGTCCGCGATCCTTGGCATCCACGCCACGAAGGACCGCGCCGTGGTCGAGAACGGCCAGATCGTCGTGCGCCCGATGAACTACCTCGCCATGTCATATGACCATCGCATCATCGACGGCCGCGAGGCGGTGCTCGGCCTCGTGGCGATGAAGGAAGCGCTCGAAGATCCCGCACGCTTGCTGCTGGAAATTTGATCGGAAGCCGGAGCGATGTCCGTCGCCGACGAAATCGAAAAGCTGCACCGCCTGCATCAGGACGGTGCATTGAACGTCGAGGAGTTTGCCGCCGCTAAGGCGAAACTCCTCGCTGGCGATTCGACTCCACCCATGCTTGCGGCGACGGGTTTGCTGCGGCGTTCGCGCAGCGACCGCTGGCTTGGCGGCGTCTGCGGCGGTATCGCGAAAGTGAGTGGAATCGAGTCCTGGGTCTGGCGCCTGCTGTGGGTTGTCATGGCCTGTTTTGCGGGAGTGGGCATTTTGGCCTACATTCTTTGCTGGATATTCGTGCCGGACGAAGACAACACTGGGTAACGAAGATAGGAGCACAAATGGCTCAAGAATTTGATGTATTGGTCATCGGCGGCGGGCCCGCCGGTTATGTCGCCGCGATTCGCGCCGCGCAGCTCGGGCTCAAAACCGCTTGTTGCGAGTCGAATCCCTATGCGGACCCGAAGGGGCAGCCACGCCTGGGCGGCACTTGCTTGAATGTTGGCTGTATTCCGTCGAAAGCCCTGCTGCACTCGTCCGAACTGTTCGACCACGCCAACCATGCTTTCATCATGCATGGCATCAAGGCCGAAGGCGTGGAGATCGATGTTCCTTCGATGATTCGCCGCAAGGACAACATCGTTACTCAGTTGGTAAGCGGCATCAAGGGCCTGTTCAAGAAATATAAAGTCACCTTTCTCGCTGGCCACGGTAGTTTCGTTGCCGATGCTGATGGGATGTGGAAGATGAAGGTCGGCGACGGGGAAGTCATCGCCAAGCATGTGATTATCGCGACAGGTTCAAGTGCGCGTCATCTGTCGGGGATTCCCGTCGATAATGTGCAGATCGTGGATAACGAAGGTGCATTGCAGATCGATGCAGTGCCCAAACGTCTTGGCGTGATTGGCGCGGGCGTGATCGGCCTTGAAATGGGCAGCGTGTGGAAGCGCCTCGGCTCCGAGGTGACGATCCTTGAAGCACTGCCTGACTTCCTCGCCGCGGCTGATCAGGCGGTAGCCAAAGAAGCCTGGAAAGTGTTCACCAACAAGCAGGGCTTGAAGATCTACTTGGGTGTGCAGATCAAAGAGGTGACGACTTCTCCTGCTGGTGTCAGCGTCAAATTTGAAGACGACAATGGCGAACAATTGCTCGAATGCGACAAGCTTGTTGTCGCCGTCGGCCGCGTGCCGAATACCGATGGTTTGAACGCTCAAGCCGTTGGCCTGCAATTCGATCAGCGCGGGCATGTCGAGGTCGATGGCCACTGTTCGACGAACCTGCGCAATGTGTGGGCCGTCGGCGATGTGGTGCGCGGCCCGATGCTGGCGCACAAAGGCATGGAAGAAGGCGTCATGGTTGCCGAGTGCATCGCGGGTCAGGCCGGCCACGTCAATTACGACGCGATTCCGTGGGTTATCTACACGCATCCGGAGATCGCCTGGGTCGGTAAGACCGAGCAGGAGTTGAAAGCGGCCGGGATTCCGTTCAAGCAGGGGCAAATTCCCTTCCTGGCAAACGGACGCGCGCTCGGCCAGGGCGACACGACAGGTTTCGTCAAAGTGCTCGCGCATGCGGAGACCGATCAGATTCTCGGCGCGCATATCATCGGCACGAATGCATCCGAACTGATTGGCGAAGCGGTTCTGGCGATCGAATTCGGCGCTTCGTCCGAGGACATCGCACGCACCAGCCACGCGCACCCAACCCTGTCCGAAGTGATGCATGAAGCCGCCTTGGCGGTTGATAAGCGTTCCTTGCATTTCTGAGGTGCAACTTTCCTGTGGCCGAAGCCCGTGCTCAGCGCAAACAACACGCTGAACACGGGCTTCGGCCAATTTGATTGCCCCCGCCATGTCACATCACATCCTGAACGTTCCCGAATTAGGCGTCATCGAAGCTTACGAAGCGCTGCTGCACAGCCGTGGTTATAAAGCGGACGCCGCGCAGCGGCGCGCGATTGAACGTTTGCAGTCGCTTTATTCCGGATTGCTGGCATTCAAGGCCGTGCGACGGACGCGGTTACGCAAGCTTGTTTTCAACCCGGACCCTCCGCAAAGCGTTTATTTATGGGGCGGAGTAGGGCGCGGGAAGAGCTTCATCATGGACTGCTTCTTCGATGCCGTGCCGTATAAACGCAAGCGTCGGGTGCACTTCCATGCCTTCATGCGCGAAGTTCATGAATCCTTGCGCAGTTTCAAGGATGTAGACGATCCGCTGACGCAGGTGGCCGACAAAATCGCGCGTTCCGCGCGTCTGTTGTGCTTCGACGAGTTTCATGTTTCGGATATCGCCGATGCGATGATTCTCGGACGTTTGCTCGATGCGCTGTTCCAGCGCGGCGTCATCTTCGTGATGACGTCTAATTACCCGCCGGAGGGCCTCTATCCGAACGGCTTGCAACGCCATAATTTTCTGCCGACGATCGATCTGATCAAGCGCCGTTTCGATGTCATGGAAGTCGATGACGGAACCGACTACCGTTTGCGCACGCTCGAACAGATGAATATTTTTATGGTTCCGGCGGGAGAGGCCGCGGATCGTCAGCTTGCCGAGGAATTTCGCCAGATTGCGGGCGCCGAAGGTTCCCCCGGCAGGATCGAACTGCTCGGGCGCAGGCTGTCGGCCTTGCGCATGCATAACGGCGTGATCTGGTTCGATTTCGCGGCCTTGTGCGGCGGGCCGCGCTCGCAGAACGACTACCTCGAACTGGCGCGCCGTTTTCACAGCGTATTCCTCTCGAACGTGCCGGTCATGAGCGGCGCCCAAGGCAATGAAGCGCGCCGCTTTACCTGGCTGGTCGATGTGTTTTACGACTGCCGCGTCAAACTTGTGATCAGCGCAGCAGCCGAGGCTGAAGCGCTTTATCTCGAAGGGCCCAACGCGCAAGAGTTTCCGCGCACCGTTTCCCGCTTGATCGAAATGCGCTCGCGGGACTACCTCGCGGAAGAGCACCGGCCGGTCTCAGAACCTGTTCATAATCTTACTGCGAGCCCGTGATCGGGGTTCATGCGCTGCTCAGAATCCTCATTTATCACTTTAAACTCCGGTTCCTGCGCTGCTCTTCATCCCGCTGACTACAAGTCGAGCGCGAGCGAGACAATCCTTATGAGCGCCGAAGGCGCTTCAAATTCGTGGCGTCACAGGCTCTCGCTACAGATTCTGAATAGGTTCTAACAGAATGGATCAGCTTACGGAAAACCTGGCGGCGCCTAAATTTTGGTGGGACGATACGCTTCCGTTTATCGAGGCGCGCTCGGTATTGGATGGGCGCAAGGTCTGTTATGCGAAACATTCGCACCAGACATTTTCGATTGGCGCGATCACAAACGGCTGCTGCACTTATCTGAATGGCAAGACGACAGAGCCTATCGACGCCGGCAGCGTGACCCTCATGAATCCCGAAGAGGCGCATGCCTGCAATCCGCTTAAAGACCAGCCGTGGTCGTACCACATGCTGTATGTGGACACGTCCTGGCTGACGGCCTTGCAACACGAGCAAGGTTTCAGCCCGAATCAGGATTTCAGGGCATTTTCAAAACGCGTTACGACGGATCCGGGCTTGTACGCCGGCCTCGATCGGCTCTATGCGACGCTTGTCAGCGATCGCACGGAGTCTCTGCAAAAACACTGCGCGGTGTTGAGCTTCTTCGAGCAGGTCCAGCAAACGCTCGACCCCGCGCCGCTGACGCCAAGGCGGGAAAACAACCGGAAACTCGCATGCGCCGCGGAGTACATCAGAGAAAATTCGGCTCAGACCTTGAAGCTTGATGACATCTGCGCGGCAGCCGGCCTTTCTTCTTCATATCTGATCCGGGCGTTCAAACAATGCTACGGCATGACGCCGCATGCGTATCTCACGAATTGCCGGATCGAATACAGCCGCGCGCAGCTCAAGCGGGGAAGGGCGATTGCGGAGGTTGCCGCCGCAGCGGGCTTCGCCGATCAGGCGCATTTGCAGCGCACCTTTAAACAGTTCGTCGCCGCGACGCCTGGGCAATATCGCAGCCTGGGGTTTTCTATCCGATAAACATCTCGATCGCGCCGCCAGCCAACAGCAGCGCCATCATGCGATTGAAAAGCCGCACATGCGGTGGATGCTGTAAATACCGCCGCAGAAACGACCCCGCATAAGCCCAGCAGGCGATCGACGCATAGCAGATCAGGAAGTAGATCGCGGTGAATTGCCAGATTCGATGCTTGTCGCCATCCGGGACATAAGCCCCTATTCCCGCGAGAGACGCGAGCCATGCCTTGGGATTGAGCCACTGCATCGCAGCGCCGCTCATGAACGTAGGCCGCCTGCTTGTTTCTTGCGAACCTAGCTCGCTGTTGTCGAGCGTGAGCTTATAAGCCATGTAGAACAGGAATGCGACGCCCGCCCACTGAATCAGCATGCCGCTGTGCGGCCAGCGCTCCAATAGCTGATGCAAGCCCTGTCCCGTCAGCCAGAACAACAAGGTAAAGCCGAAAGTCGCGCCCGAGACATGCGGCATGCTGGCGCTGAAACCGCGCCGCGCGCCAATGCCGAGCGCGACGATGTTGACCGGCCCGGGGGAAATCGACATTGCCAGCGCAAAAGCCGCCATCGAAACAAGAATGCTCATCCATTGCCTCGCTACGTGTTGATTCGGAATGTCGAATCGCGAAGCTACGTAGTTGGAGGATTCTTGTATTGAAGGAAACCGCCCTGCTTAGGACTGAGCCTTCTTTTGACAAATTGCCGGAGAGTGGCCGATGTGCTTTTCGGCGCATCGAAACCACTCTCCATGCGGCCCTGAAGTGTCTAGGGCGAGGAGTACGAATCAACCGAGCATGAGCTGGTTGATGCGTTTGACGAAACCCGCCGGGTCGTCGAGCGAGCCGCCTTCGGCGAGCAGCGCCTGGTCGAGCAATACGCTCGCCCAATCGTCGAAGTGTTCAGTACCCGCCTTGAGTTTGGCGATCACCGCATGCTTCGGATTGATTTCGAGGATCGGTTTGGATGTCGGTATATCCTGGCCCGCCGCTTTGAGCAGCCGCGCGAGGTTGGTCCCCATATCGGTTTCGTCGGCGACCACGCAGGCGGGGCTGTCGGTCAGGCGGTGCGTGATCCGCACGTCCTTGACGCGCTCGCCAAGCGAAGCCTTGAGCGTTTCGACGACATCCTTGAGTTCGCCGGCTTCGGCTTCGGCGGCTTTCTTTTCTTCCTCGTCTTCGAGTTTGCCGAGATCGAGATCGCCGCGCGCGACCGACACGACTTGTTTGCCCTCGAACTCGTGCAGATGGCTGACGAGCCATTCGTCGACGCGTTCGGCCAGCAGCAATACCTCGACGCCTTTCTTGCGGAAGATTTCGAGGTGTGGGCTGTTCTTCGCGGCGGTGAAGGTGTCGGCCGTCACGTAGTAAATCTTGTCCTGGCCTTCCTTCATGCGCGCCACATAGTCCGCAAGCGAAACCGTCTGTTCCGGCGCGTCCGTTTGCGTGGAGGCAAAGCGCAGCAGCTTGGCGATACGGTCCTTGTTGGCGAAGTCTTCGCCCACACCTTCCTTGAGCGCCTTGCCGAACTCATTCCAGAACGTTGCGTATTTTTCCTTTTCGTTCTCGGCCAGGTCTTCGAGCAGCGAGAGCACCTTCTTCGCGCAACCGGCGCGGATCGTGTCGATGTCTTTCGATTCCTGCAAGATCTCGCGCGAGACGTTGAGCGGCAGATCGTTCGAATCGACAACGCCGCGCACGAAACGCAGATAGAACGGCAGCAGTTTTTCGGCGTCGTCCATGATGAAGACGCGGCGTACGTAGAGCTTCAGCCCGTGGCGCACATTGCGATCCCATAGATCGAAGGGTGCATGGCTTGGAATGTAGAGGAGCTGCGTGTACTCATGGCGGCCTTCGACGCGCGCATGCGCCCAGGCCAGCGGCTCGTCCTGTTCATGTGCGACGTGCTTGAAGAATTCCTTGTACTGCTCATCGGTGATTTCCGATTTCGGGCGCGCCCAGAGGGCGGAGGCTTGGTTGACCGTTTCCTCTTCGTCCCGCAACACTTGCTCGCCTTTTTCCTGATCCCATTCTTCCTTGCGCATGCGGATCGGCTGGGCGATGTGGTCGGAGTATTTGCGGATGATGGAACGCAGCTTCCAACCTGAAAGCAGGTCGTCCTGATCCTCGCGCAAATGCAGCACGATCTCGGTTCCGCGCGGCTCGCGTGTGATTTCCTCGATTGTGTATTCGCCGGCGGCATCGCCGCTCATCGTGCATTCCCACTTCACGCCGTGGCGCGCTTCGAGCCCGGCGCGGCGCGTCAATACTGTGACCTTGTCGGCAACGATGAAGGCCGAGTAAAAACCAACGCCGAATTGACCGATCAGGTGCGCGTCTTTCTGCTGGTCGCCGGTCAGACGTGCGAAGAATTCCTTGGTGCCCGATTTGGCGATCGTGCCGAGATGAGTGATGACTTCTTCGCGGCTCATGCCGATGCCGTTGTCGGCGATCGTAAGCGTACGCGCCGCCTTGTCGAAATCGATGCGAATGCCTAGTTCGCCGCCGCCTTCAAGCAATTCGGGCTGGTCCAAAGCTTCAAAACGCAGCTTGTCGCAGGCGTCGGACGCGTTTGAAATCAGCTCGCGCAGAAAAATTTCGCGATTCGAATACAGCGAATGGATCATCAGGTGCAGTAACTGCTTCACTTCAGCTTGAAAGCTCAATGTCTCCGCATTTTTCGGTGTAGGAATTTGCGCATCGCTCATGTAGATCTCCAGAGTCTCGGTTAACATGCACGATATGTGTGCATCCCTCGGTTTTTTCAAGCGTGTCTGACTCTCGACCACCTATTGCCATTTCCAATGGCTCGGATACGCAACAGCAGCCATCGCCACAAACCCGCAGCCTCAAATCCGTCGCATTGAGCATCCTGGTTGCTTATCTCGGTATCGTCGGTTTGATTGCCGGGGCGACGACAGCTCTTATTGGCGAGGAGCGTCAGCATGAAATACATCGCTCGGAAATCGAACTGCGCAGCCTGGCTCGAGCGCTTGAAGAAAACCTGAGCTTGAGTTTCGCTCAGAGCGAAACTGTGCTCACCGCCATTGCACACATGCTTGCAGCCCGAGGCGAGGCTTTTCTCTCTGCGCCTGCGGCCACGGCCATTACGCGCGAATGGTTGATGAAGGCCCCTCAAGCAACCGATATTTGGGTCACTCAAACGCCGCCGGTGAAATCCACTATTGCTTTTAGTCTCGATTTCGGTTTGCCACGGCAAAGCGAAAACACGCACGAATGGGCTATTCCGCTGAGCATGCCGATTTTCTCCGCAGACGAGTACGTCTTGGGACATGTGCATGCCTTGATCAGCACGCGTTTCTTTGAACCTCTGTTCCGCGAAATCCGGCTTTGTGATGACGACACGATCAGCATCATGAATCGTGACAAGATTCTATTGATGCGTTTCCCCGGCAACGATGCTCCAATCGGTCGCGACTATTCTGCAAACTTGTCGTTGAATGGCTCCGTTAAGCGAGCCTTGCAAAGCGTCGCGGCTATCTCATCTGTAGATGGCAAACCCAGCTTGACTGCGACAAGAAAACTGACGCGTTACTCATTGCTTATCCAGGTGAGCCGACCGCTCGGTGCGGCATTGCGTGCCGAGCAAACCAGCGCAAACCGTATCGTATGGAATGCTGCGCTATTGAGCGGTTTACTAGGCGTGCTGGCGTGGCTCGTTTTCGAAATGATTCGGCTACGCGAGAAGGAACGCGCAAAGCTGCAACGCCAGGCCAAAACACTGGAACTGCGTGTGCAGCAGCGCACAGCGGAATTGGAGGCTTCAAATAAGGAGCTTCTCGCTTTCAGCTATTCGATTTCTCACGATCTGCGTGCGCCATTGCGTGCAATTAACGGTTTTTCCCGTGCGCTGCTCGAAGACTATGCTGAACAGGTCGATGCGACGGGAAAGAATTATCTTGAGCGAATCGTGAAAGGCAGCATTCGTCTTGGCGAGCTGATCGATGCCTTGCTCAAGCTTGCTAACGTAGGGCGACAGCCGCTGGAGTGCCGGAAGCTCGATGTTTCGGCGCTTGTGCATGAAGTCGTTGAGGATTTGCAGTCTGGCGCGGACGGCTCGCATCCACTGCAAATCACCATTCAGCCGGAAATGAAAGCCTGGGCGGATGAGGCCCTGTTGCGCGATGTGTTTGGAATCCTCATCGACAATGCTATGAAATTTACCCGGGAGAATCCTTCCGCTCAGATAGAAATCGCCTCGCACGAGGCAGGCGAGCATACGCTTTTCTGGGTGCGCGATAACGGTATCGGGTTTGATATGACTTACGCGACGCGTCTCTTTCAGCCGTTCCAGCAGTTGCACACGGGCCAGGGCTATGAGGGCGCGGGGATCGGACTCGCATCAGCGCGCCGCATCATTGAGCTGCATGGAGGAAAAATCTGGGCTGAGTCGACCCTCAATCGGGGCACACGCGTGCTATTTACCTTGCCGCATGTTACGGCTGGTGCAGATGCGCAGCGCAGTGCATAAAACGGAAGCCTATTCGTAGCGGATTTCCTGCACTTCGATTTCACGCCAGCCTGCGGGGCTCATGAAACGCACGGAATCTCCCTCGCGGGATTTGAGCAATGCGCGCGCAATCGGCGCAATCCAAGACACTCGGCCTTGGCTCGCGTCCGCCTCATCGACGCCGACGATCTGAAACGTCTGCTCATCGCCGCTCTCGCTATCGCAGATCGTAACGGTAGCCCCGAAAAAGACTTGTTCGACATTTTCTTGCGCGCTCGGGTCGACCACCGCCGCGCTCTCTAGGCGTTTGATTAAAAAGCGAATTCGCCGGTCCATTTCACGCAGACGTTTTTTACCGTAAATATAGTCTGCGTTCTCAGAGCGGTCCCCATTCGAGGCCGCCCATGCAACGACCTTGACCATTTCCGGCCGATCGATTTTCAACAGCTTGTCCAGCTCGGCCTTCAATGTCAAAAAACCGCGCCGTGTCATGTAATTGCGTATTCCTGCGGGCAAAGCCAAGCTTGGCGCCAAGCCTTCCTCTTCGTCGTCCCCGTCCGATTCTTTGACAAAAGCTTTGTTCATTCCGACTCCGTTTTACGATAAGAGCCGCTCCCAAAACCCTGCATGCTGCGTTGCGCTAACTTGCCTGTACCGCTGCGCTGGGTTGTGTTAACGGCTCTAAGCCGAAATTCTATCAAGCCTGTTCAGTGATAAATCGCCGGGTGCGTCATCAAGGCATCGTAATGGTCAATGAAGTCGCCCAGATCGTCGTCCTTATCAGAGGCGGCTTCAATTGCATCATTGAGCTCGCGCGTAAAACGTTCAGCCGTTTCATCACGCATGAAAACACCGCGACCGATGCGTTTGTCGATGACTTCAATACCATTTTGCGCTGGATAAGCCACCACATACAGAAACGGGTTGTTGAACATTACGCGCATAATCGCCTCCTGTTCTTTTGCTCCTAAATGATCCAGGAAATCCTCGATCCTGGATTGGGGAAATAACCCTCGTTTCAACTGCTTTATCAACCGTTGGCTTTTCCGCCGTCAGCGATAAAATTTCTCACCTGGGCCTTTCAAAGTGCTGCCGGACTGTCTGTCGAAGCATCTTAAAAAGCCTTTAATACCATAACGGCCGCTCCCTCATTTTCTGCACATACGATCTCCATGATGCTCAAGACTTTTAATAACAATATGTATCGCTACAATAAAAAACAAGCGGGTGGTTAATTTTGTAGCCGTTCACCAGAGAGTTCCCTCCGATGGAAGACAATTTTGAAAATGTAACGAATCTTCATTCACGCTTGGCTTTGCTGTATGCCGAGCATAAAGATCTCAACGAAGCACTCGCCAGTCTCGATGCCCGTCCAAGCTATGACGAGCTATTAATACGGCGGCTCAACAAACGTAAGTTGCTGATCAGATGCAGGATTTCTCTGATTGAGCGGATGATTATGCCGAGTGGCCGCGCCTGAGTGCATGGTGTATTTTTGCGTAAGTGGTCTTCGATACACGGCGCATTATTTGTTGTACCGTGCAAAATTACCCAAGCAAACAGGGGGCTTTTCAAACGCAAACTTGCCTGGGTATATAAATCAGACTTTCGAGTTCAAAAATATTGAATTTTTTTGAATATATAGAGTCTCACGCAGCGTTTTTGTATCGTTGGTGTTCGCTGTCGGTGTTGTTTGGGTCCAGTCTCCCTTGTGTGTATATCGGTCTGATTTTTCCATGTCATCAATCCGGCATGGCATTTGGCATGCGTAGCGGGCGCTAATCGAATAAAATCTGTCTAGTGAATTACCCCAAGCTGAAGCTTGGGGCCTCTTCGCTACGTGTCGGAAGCGCCTTCGGCGCTAATAACGCTTGTCTCGCTAATCTCGCCATGAATGGCGAGGTGTGTACTCGACGCGTGGTCAGACTTCTAATTCGAGTAATATGGGTTGATGGTCGGAAGCTGCGGTATCTTCAATAACCTGAATTCGTTTCACGAGCGTTTGGATAACATTGCTGACAAAGAAATAGTCGCAGCAATAGGGGTGCTTGGGCCATTCGGCGCCATGTAATCCGACAGTCGGTGCATGGGCGCGTGTGCCATGCACAAGCGGCCAGGCATCGTGCCAAACGCCTTCGTCACTTAAGCGCTTATGTGCGCTTGTCGAAGGCTCGCAATTCATATCGCCGCAAAGTAAAGCTTTCTCCGGGCGGGGCAGGGCTTTAAAAGCCGGGTTGTTGTCTTTATTGGTAGAAGGCGTTCTGGCCAATGCTTCGGCTTCACGCTGAAGCTCGACAAGCCGACCGGCCTGAGCCAGACGGATTGATTTGGAGTAATACTCGAGATGCGTGTTGAGAATTCGAATCGGATTGTTGGGTGCATTGAGAACAAGTTCAAGGCAAGCGCGCTGCATTGCGGGTACTGTGGGATCGGCAGGCCAGGGAAGCAAATGGCGCCAAACTTGGCCGATGGGCAAGCGCGAGAGGGTCAGATTGCCAAAATACATCCGCTCTCCTTGCTGATTGGCGACGTCCACAGCAGGTGCGAATGCAAAAATATAGCCTGGAAGCATCGAGCACAAACGCGCGACACCATCTTCCGGGGCGGCGCCTGCGAGCCCATGCATGTTAACGGCTACTTCTTGTAAACAGATGACGTGCGGATCCAGTCCTTGCAGTAGTTCCGCAGTTCGCCTCAAATCGACGCGACCGTCGGCGCCGCGCCCCCACTGGATGTTCCAAGAAACGATTTTTATCATTTTACAATGTTTAACAATGTGCGCCCTATAAAATCACTGCGGCTTATCCGAATACTCAAGAGGAGGAGAAACTATGCGTACTCAGCCCCTTGATGATTTCCTCCACCGCATTAAAGCAGTCTTCCCTTTTCAAAAAAAGGGAAGCGGAGGTTCGCGCGCAAAAACAATCAGTCCCGCCAAGCTCGAAGCCTGGATCGGTAACCTTTCCCCTGAACGCCCAATCGTCTGCTGCGAAAAAATTAACTCTCGCTTGAGTGCTTTACTGGCAGGTATCGAGCGTTCGGAAGAGCGCTACAGAGTTTTGGAGACCATCAATGAACATCTAAGCGATGTTTTCACCAGCCTTGAAAGTACCTCCGAAAGCAAAAGCGAAGTCTCGATCAATGTAAAAAAATCAATCTCAATCGTAGAGCGCGCACTAGAGCAGTTTGCTAAAGCCTATGCAGATATCGTCCACGCGGAAGTTTCAGTCCCCAAGAGCCAAAGAACTGTCGAGGTCGAGGAATACGTTCGCCTCGCGGCTTTACGCGCCTGCCAATACGCTTATCGGCGTGTTTTGCTGATTTGCAGAAACTATGGGGATCTGACTGCGGAGCATTGGCAAATCCCTGTGGAGCTTTACTTCACGGCGGCCAAACAGCAATTTCACGATACTGCGCTGACCAGCAAGAACAGTGAAAGCATTGCGCGCCAGTTGGGGCGAATTCTGCTGCTCGTACTTGCTGACCCGCATGGGCAAACGCATCGCTCGTTCGAACATACCCGCTTCTATGTTGAACGTTACGGCCATTTGGCCCGTCTTTGTGGCCCCGAGCATTGGACTGGAGAAAACCCCGGATGGTTTCTGGTCTGGCCTTCGTCGGAAGGCATACGGCCCCTCGTGCATCGCGGCGAACTCGACCGGGAGGCCGGTCATCGCTTGCTTTTGGATACGCACCCTCTGCTTGCCCGGCTCAACGCACAACGTGAAGGCCTGGCTCAAGGCGTGTCCCCAACCCGGCTTGGTTTGCCGCTGAACGCGCGCGAACCGGAATATGTCGCATTGCTTGACAGACTCCACGAGCGCTGGGGTAACCCACCTGAGCGCAAGCAAATGCGGCGGCGGGCCCAGCCGCGTGCGGACGTCGTCATTGGTTTTGAGCAAATCAGGTTGTACATGGCGCATATGGCACAAGTGCGCCGTCAGACTTCAGACGAAACTGTCCCTGAATTTCCCGTGTCGCAGTGGGAAATTTTCGATCGTAGTCATGGTGGAATGGGACTGGAGCATTTGTCAGAAACTCTAGTCCAGATAGAAATTGGAGAGTTATTGGCCATCATTCCGGCAGAAGATCAAAAACTCGTGCTCGGTATTGCACGCCGGACACGTGTTCGGAACAGCGAAGAAATAGAATTGGGCGTTGAGCTGCTTGGTTTTCCTGGACTTGTGGCGCGCTTCAAGCCACCTCAGCGCAATGCCAAGGGGCAGGAGCGCCCGCATGTTCCGATTATTTTTCTGCCTCAAGTTCCGCGTTTAAAAGACGGGCCTGGCCTTATTGTGCCGCCCGATCTCGTCGAGCCCGGAACCTTGATCGCTTTACCTACCCGTCAGGGGCCTGTCCAATTTGAGTCGGCAGAACGTTCCGAGCGGTTCAACTCCTGCGAACTGATTCGGCTCAGGCGCGTAGATTCTGAGCACGAAAATGCGGCTTAACCGTAGGTCGGCAAGACAAACATTAATAGGTGCCGAAGGCGTCTCAAATTTGTAGCGAGGAAGCCCCGAGCTTCCGCTTGGGGTGACTCAAGCAAGCGGAATCAATGGGGTAGAGTCCCTTTTCACCTGATCCAAAGCAGTGAAGGAGATATTCCGAGCCGAATCCGGGTGACAATTCGGGCCTACGTTTTTGGAAAAGCGTTATGGCCCGAATTATTCCCGACGGCTGGCAATCGCTCGCCGAAGCGCAGTTAACGCCGGCGCTTGCTCGCGCGCGCGCCACTTTATCCTTATTGGCGCGCGACCTGCCCGACGATTTCACGGTATTCCATGGTGTGCATTGGAGCCGTGTCGAGGCGGGGCGTTCGGTATTCGGCGAACTTGATTTTGCAGTAGTGGGGCCGGGCGGGGATCTGGTGCTGATCGAGCAGCGCACGGGTTTCGTGAATGAGACGGCCGACGGAATCATTAAATTTGTTGCAGGGCAGCAGCAGAATCTTGCGCACCGGCTGAGTCAAAGCGTGACAGCGCTGAATGCAAAACTGACCAAGGCTTTGCATGGCAAGTCGCCTGTGCTCGAAGCCCTGCTGTATCTGCCCGATTACCAGGTGCTCCAAGCCGAAACCGTAGGCTTGGATGCCGTGCGGGTTGTCGATGCACGGCGGCGTGGCGAATTGATTGCGGTGCTGCGGGGCCTGCTATCCGCTCCGGCGGATTCGGACGTGGCTGCTGCGGTGCAGCAGGTGCTCGCCAACGAATTGAAACTCGTACCCGATGTGGGCGCGGTGGCGGATGCGGCGCGCTCGCTCTATTTGCGGCTTTCCGGCGGACTTGCCGATTGGGCGCAGCGAATCGAGATGTCCCCGCACCGCTTGCGTGTCATTGGTACCGCGGGCTCGGGTAAAACACAGCTTGCCCTGGCGGTGTTCCGCAAAGCGCTGGAGGCTGGCCGCCGCCCCTTGTTCGTCTGTCTGAACCGGCCGCTTGCCGATCATTTTGCGAGTCTCGTACCGCAAGGGGGCGAAGTCGCCTCTTACCATCAACTTTGTAATCGAGTGCTGCGTTCGACAGGACTCACGCCGGATTTCCGCCAGCCGGATGCTTTCACCCGCATCGAACAGGCTTTCGCGAGCATGGCTGTGCCGGAGGAATGGTTGTTTGATGAGCTGATCGTGGATGAAGGGCAGGATTTTTCGGCGGCTTGGCGCGATGCGGTATTGCGGCTTTTGCGGCCGGAAGGCCGAGCCTGGTGGCTCGATGATCCGTGGCAGAACCTTTACGCCAAGGAACCGGTGGCGCTGCCGGGCTGGGTCGGGCTGCGCTGCGATATGAACCACCGCAGCCCACGCGAGATCGTTGGCCTGATTAACGCATGGCTTGCGGATGGAAAAATCGAGGCGGGGAGCCCGGTTGCGGGCAGTCCGGTGGTGATCGAAATCTATTCCGACCGCGCGAGCATGCTCGAACGCACGCGCAGAGCGGTGACCGCGGCAATCGGGCAAGGCTTCCGGCGCGATCAGATTGTGCTGTTGAGCTATCGCGGGCGCGAACGTTCGGTATTTTCCGGGCTTGATCGCCTGGGGCCGATTCCTCTGCGCCATTTCACCGGCGAATACGATCTTTTCGGTAATCCGCGTTTCAGCGCGGGTGATTTGCTTTGCGAAACGGTTTATCGCTTTAAAGGCCAAAGCGCTCCTTGCGTGGTGATGAGCGAAATCGATTTCGAAACGCTGGACGAGCTTGCACGACGCAAACTTTTTGTCGGTGCGACCCGGGCGACATTGCATCTGGTGCTGATCATGTCGGAACGTGCCCGCGCGGCATTGGAACGCGACCTCCTAAGCTGAAGCTTGGGGCCTTCGCCACGAAACGGTCGTTGAATTGTTTGCGTGCACGCAAATGGGCGCGCACAGGGGCGGTCCGTTTCAATGCGCGTAAAACGCCGGTTTTTATGCCGCTTTTTCTCTCCTGAAAATTGTTCCTTGTGGGCCACAATTCAGGTTAAGCAGAGTTGGATAAAAAAACGGTGTAACTCAAGTTATTTGGGTTGGAGCCGTAAGTTCATTCGATGCCTATTGCACAAGACAATCTTTGCTAGCTGGAGAGAAGCATGTCCGAACTATTGAAGAGTATCGATGCACGTACGCGCTTGGCTGGTACGAATAAGCTCGAAATTCTGTTGTTTTCGTTGGGTGAGGATCCGCGAAACGGCCGACGCGAAACCTTTGGGATTAACGTCTTCAAAGTTCGTGAAGTGATGCGAACTCCGCCAATTACCGCCGCCCCTGAAATGGCCGATGCCGTCGAAGGGATGGTTTCCCTGCGCGGGCAGCTTGTGCCGGTTGTCGATCTGGCCAAATACACCGGCTTCAACCACGGCGTTCGCTGCGAAATCATGATCGTGACCGAATACAACGGTCATACACAAGGTTTTTTAGTTGAGGCGGTCGATACGATTCTGCGCCTCGATTGGGCGCAGATGCGCGTTCCCCCCGACATGATGACCGCGCGCATGGGTGGTTTGGTGACAGCCATTACGGAACTGCCCGACAAACGCCTGGTCATGATGCTTGATGTCGAAAAGGTTTTGTCGGAGACAACCAGTTACGACGACGAGTTCATGTTCAAGGACTTGGTGCCTGTTCAGCACAAAGCGGCAACGGTGTATTACGCCGATGACTCCTCGGTGGCGCGCAAGCAGATTGCCCAGACGCTCGAAGTCTTGGGCATAAAGGGTGTCGGGTCCGTCAATGGTCGTGCCGCTTGGGAAGAACTCCAGAAGATCGCCAAGCATGCGGAGCAATGCGGCAGGAAAGTGTCCGATTTCGTTACGGTGATTTTGACCGATATCGAAATGCCGGAAATGGATGGCTACATCCTGACTCGCACGGTTAAAGCCGATCCGCGCTTCGAAGGCGTTCCGGTGTTGATGCACTCATCTCTTTCGGGCATGTCAAATCAATCGCTCGGCAAATCGGTCGGTGTGGACGCATATGTTTCCAAGTTTGAGCCTCAACGGTTGGCCGATGCCTTGCGCGCCTATATCGACCATGTGCCCGAAGTCGCAGAAGTTTGAAGGAGAGCCAGAAAATGGATCGTGCTGACGACAATCTATTTGAAACAGTTGAAGCCCGCGCCAAGCTCGCCGGTTCCAATCGCCTAGAAATTCTTTTGTTTTCTTTAGGTTCGACCGAAATATTCGGGATTAACGTCTTTAAGGTTCGCGAAGTTTCCAAGACGCCATTCATTACGCCGGCGCCGAATATGCCAAGTGGCGTGGAGGGTCTGATTTCTCTGCGCGGCAATGTCATTCCCGTCGTGTCGCTAGGCCGGGCATTGGGATTTCAGCCACCAGATGGGCCAATGGGCGATTCGATGATGGTGACCGAATATAGCAAGCGCACGGTCGGTTTTCTGGTTGAGGATGTAGACCGGATCATGCGCATCGAGTGGGATAAATTGCGCCAGCCCGACAATATCAGCGGAGCAAGCAACAATTACATTACCGCGATTACTTCTTTGCAGGATGGCCGCCTGGTTTCGATTTTGGATGTCGAGGCAATTCTGGCCAATATTTTTGGTGAGCCTCCGATCGGGCAGATTAACCCGCTTGGCAGTTCAATTGAGGCGAATGTGTTTTTCGTCGATGACTCAGGCATCGCGCGTAAGAAAATTATGGAAGTGCTGGACAAACTGGGCGTCGCCCATAAACATGCACTGAATGGTTTAGAAGCCTGGACGCGGCTCCAAAGCATGGCTTCGCACGCTCAGCTACGCAAAACACCATTGTCCGATGAGTTGGATTTGATTCTGGTTGACGCCGAAATGCCCGAAATGGATGGCTATGTACTGACTCGCCATATCAAATCGGATGCACGGTTTAATGGCATTCCGGTGGTGATGCACTCATCGCTATCGTCGGAAGCGAGCCGTGCAATGGGTAAAACGGTTGGTGTCGATGCCTATGTAGCTAAATTTGATGCAGGAATCCTTGCCGAAACAATGCGTCCATATTTGCTGGCTAAACAAAATAAACAGTGATAGCAGAGTCCCGGAGAAGCGACATGTCCGATCCAAAAACTAAATTTCTGGTGGTGGATGATTTTTCGACGATGCGCCGCATCGTGCGTAACCTGCTCAAAGAGCTTGGTTATACCAATGTCGATGAAGCAGAGGATGGCGCCGTCGCATTACAAAAACTCCAGAATGGTGGATTCGATTTTGTCGTGACCGACTGGAATATGCCGAATATGACGGGAATCGAGTTGTTGCAAGCGATTCGCGCCAGCGCGCAGCTTAAAGGGCTTCCCGTTCTAATGATTACGGCTGAAGCCAAAAAGGAAAACATTATCCAAGCCGCACAAGCTGGCGCGAGCGGATACATCGTCAAACCTTTTACCGCCGCGACGATGTCGGAAAAACTCGGAAAGATTTTTGAAAAAATGGGCAAGTGAGCAATACGGTCCAGTAAGTGCTGCACAGTTAATGCACACGATTGTTAGTGGAATTACGGGAGCCAGATATGGCAGTCAGTCCGATCAATGATAGAGCCGGCGATAACGACGAACTCCAAGCACTGTTTGACAGCGTAGTTGTCCAGGCCGTTGCGCCAAAACCGGCTCCAACATCAACAAGCAATAGTAGCGGCGACAACGATGAATTGCAGGGGCTTTTTGATTCCTTGGCATCCCAATTCAATGCGGTAGACAAGAATGCGGCGGAAGCTGGTGGCGAGCCGATGACGGCGGAGGAGAAGCAGCATTCGGCTTATCACAGAATTGGCCAGATGACACGAAGCTTTCACGATTCGCTGCGTGAGCTTGGTTATGACCGGAAATTACAGGAAACGGCACGTCAGATTCCCGATGCCCGCGATCGTTTAAATTACATCGGCACGATGACCGAGCAGGCCGCTAGCCGTGTGCTCAATGCCGCCGATATTGCCACGCCCTTGCAAAAAGGACTGGAAGCGCGCGCAGCCGTCCTGCATTCGAGTTGGGACAAGCTTTACGCTAAGCAGTTGTCGGTTGAAGAGTTCAAGACTTTGGCGGACGAGACGCATCGTTTTCTTGAAAACGTGGTTTCGGATAGCAGACAGACCAGCGACCATTTGTTGGAAATCGTTATGGCACAGGATTTCCAGGACTTGACTGGCCAGGTGATCAAGAAGGTCGTCGAGATGGTCGCGAATATGGAATCGGAGTTGTTGCGCGTCCTGATCGAAGTGATGCCCGACAATGTTCGCCAGCAGCAACAACAGGGCAACGACGAGGGGCTGCTAAACGGCCCTGTGATCAACGCGGTCGGCCGGGACGATGTCGTGACCGGTCAAGCGCAAGTCGATGATTTGCTCGAAAGCCTGGGCTTCTAAGCCCCTTATGTTTGAGTTGTCCCAAGGATTCGTAACACGGAGAGCGCCATGAGTGACTTTGGTGGAATGGAAGACCTGCTACAGGATTTCCTGATTGAAGCGGGGGATCTATTGTCGGGTGTCGATAACAAACTGGTTGATCTCGAACGCTTTCCCGATGATACCGGCTTACTCAATGACATCTTCCGGGGCTTTCACACGATTAAGGGCGGTGCAGGCTTCTTGAATGCGACCGAACTGGTCACCCTGTGTCATTTGACCGAAAACTTGTTCGACAAGCTGCGCAACGCCGAACTGCCCGTTACGCCGGAAGTGATGGACGTGATCTTGGCGGCAACCGGCGGCGTGCGCGATATGTTCAATGATCTCGAACGCGGCACCCAGCCTCCAGCGGCCGAACCGAGTTTGATTGAAAATTTGAAGCTCGCAATTGCCGGTCAATTGTCTGCTGGTGGAGCGCCTGCGCCTGCCGTGGAAGTTGCTGCACCTGCCGCGGTTGTGCCTACGCCTGTAGCCTCCAACAACAGTGAAGAACCCGACTGGAATGCGCTGCATGCTGTGATTACCGGTGTGCAGGCGGCCAATCAGCTTGTCGTTCAGGAGGCTGCCGGTGTGCCTGCGCAGCCTGAAAAGAATTTGGACCAGGTCGTCCAGGCCGCGATGGGACGTCGCGCTTCCGATAAACCGGGTTCCAGCAGCGCCGCGACGGGACGGCGCGAGGGCGAACGACAGCGCGATAACAATTCAATTCGTGTCGATACGACCCGTCTGGATCAGGTTCTGAACCTGGCAGGCGAAATCGGGCTGACGAAAAACCGTTTAAATGCCTTGCGTTCGGAAATCCTGAACGGAGCGAATGATTCGGATACGCTGCATTCGCTCGATGCCGCGGTCAGCCAGTTGGATCTGCTCGTGTCGGATCTGCAAAATGCGGTCATGAAGACGCGGATGCAGCCGATCGGACGGCTTTTCCAGAAATATCCGCGTATTGCGCGCGATTTGGCACGCGGCCTAGGCAAGGATGTAGAACTTGTCCTGAGCGGAGAGGAAACCGAGATCGATAAGACGATGATCGAGGACTTGTCCGATCCGATTATTCACTTGATTCGTAACGCGGTCGATCATGGCGTCGAATCGCGCGAGGAACGTTTGTCCTCCGGTAAGTCGGACAAATCCATCGTGCGTTTGGAAGCACGCCAGGAAGGTGACCACATCGTCATCATTGTGGCGGACGATGGTCACGGCATGAATCCCGAGAAATTGCGGGCGAAAGCGTTGGAGAAGAAGCTCATCACCGACGAAGAAGCCAATACGATGGATGAGCGCCAGAGCTACAACCTGGTCTTCCTGCCGGGCTTCTCAACGGCGGCAGAAGTCTCCGACGTGTCCGGCCGCGGCGTGGGCATGGACGTCGTCAGAACCAATATTCTGAAGCTCAACGGCACGATCGATATCCACTCTGCCCAAGGCAAGGGAACGAGTTTCCAGATCTCATTACCGCTGACGCTGGCGATTTTGCCAGTCCTCGTTGTGCGTCTGGGCGACCAGCCGTTTGCGGTTCCTTTGTCGATGGTGCGCGAAATTCTGCCGATCGAAAACGAACAAGTTCAAGAAGTCGGCGGGCGCGCGACGATGGTGGTGCGCGGCGAAGTTCTGCCGATTTATACCCTCTCCGGCTTGTTGAACTGGCCGCGTTCGGTAGCGCCGGAATATGGCGTCCTGATGCAGACCGCTGAACGCAACTATGTTCTGGCGATCGATTCCTTCGCGGGGCGCGAGGATGCCGTGATCAAGTCGCTCGATACCTTCCGGCCCAAGGGTGTTGCGGGCGTGACAACCTTGGCGAATGGACAGATTGTGCTGATCCTCGACATGAAGGAATTGCTTGGATCGGGTCTTGAGGTGGGTAGCGCATCGCGCGCAGCGCTTGGGCAGAAACTTCTGCCGATCGCAGCCTGAGAATGGGCTGAGTGTAAAAACCCCGTCATGCATGGCGGGGTCTCAGCAAGACAAACTTCATGGGGCGCTTTGGGCGCCCCAAATTTATGGCGGGGAAACTTCAAACTTTAGGTTTTTGAGCAGGCTCACCGTTATAAATTTCTCGTCGGCCGGCATTGATCCGTGAAAGGGTTAATGGTCGGCCTTTCTGTGCCAGCGTAGGATTTCGCCAACTCACCGCGCAATCAGCGGACCAATTTAAGAAGTTTCAGGGAGCACAGAATGAGCCTTAGTTTTGACGAATGGCATCGTCTTTCCGAAAGCGATCCCGCTGAATTCGTTGCGGCGCGTCGTGCGGCAATCGATGCGCATATTGATTCCGTGCCCACGGAATACAAGGCTCGCTTGCGTTTACTGCAGAATCAAGTCGATATGCTTCGGGCGACTACACCGAGCGCCAATAAAATGATGCAGCTGATTTCGGAAATGCTTGTGGAGCGGGTTGCCGCCTTGGAGCAAGCCTCTACGCAGCTTTTTGAAATCTCTAAGATAGTCAGCGACGATCAGGCGGCAAGTTTTTGAAGAAGAGCGGCGGCGACTCAGAACCTGTTCATAATCTTGCTACGAGTGTGGCAACTGAGCGTGATCGGGGCTCATGCGCTGCTCTTCGCCCCGCTGGCCACAAGTCGAGCGCAAACGAGAAAACCATTGACGGTAAGGACGCCCCAAATTCGTGGCGTTACGGGCTCTTGCGACAGATTCTGAACAGGTTCTCAGTGCAA
The DNA here is from genome assembly GCA_009781175.1 of Betaproteobacteria bacterium. GTDB lineage: Bacteria > Pseudomonadota > Gammaproteobacteria > Burkholderiales > Rhodocyclaceae > Niveibacterium. Next base: position 126,289 of record WQYQ01000005.1, on the reverse strand, counting down.
CGAAGAATCGGAGATAGCGGCCTGTTTCGTTTCATCCACTAAACGGCGCGCGCCGTTAAAACGGCTGCGCCAGTAAGCAGTGTCCATGTCCTCGATGCGAACTCGCCCGCCTTTGGAGGGTGAGTGAACAAATTGGTTGTCGCCGATGTAAATACCGACATGGCTGAAAGCGCTGCGCATCGTATGAAAAAATACGAGATCGCCTGGTTTCAATTCACTGCGAGAAATTCGTTCGCCTCTCCCTGCCATTTCCCGAGCGGTTCGGGGAAGGTCCAGGCCCAAGGCGTCCTTGAACACTCTGCGAATTAAGCCGCTGCAATCGAAACCGTTCTCGGCTGTCGTACCCCCAAAACGATAGGGGATGCCAAGGTATTGAAGGCTGGAATTGAGAAGGCCATCCACATGGGACGCCGCACGCTGAAGCAAGCTCTCTGTAAAAGGAAGGCTAGCACTTACTTCAGGATCGGAAGCAGGGGCGGGGTCGGCTTCAGGTGGTTCGGCATGCGCGGTAAGAACACACGCGCCAAACAGCAGCGCCCAGAGATAACCGGCTTTTTTCATCCGCGCATTATATCGGGCACCTCCACGCATGTTAATCATTGATTACATTGAAGGAGGGAACTTTTCAACGTCTCCTACGTATGAATACAACAGAATGAGGATTTTTACTCCTTTTTCTCTTTCGGCTTGATGGTTTTGGTGGTTTTCGAGGATTCTTGATATTTCCGATCGAGTCGATTGGTCAGGATCGTGTGAACCGCGATGATTGCAAGGTAGATTAGAAGCGTTCCTTGCGCAGCGAGGTAAAAACCCAAAGGAAAGCCGAGGATGCTCCACTGATTGAGTTGTTTCGGCGCGAGACTGGTGATTAGCGTGACAAGCAGCCAAAGTATGAGCAGGACCGAGGTCGTCAGCAAGGTTTTGCGCCAATGTTGCTTGGCCTCGGTCGAATTTGGCTCGGGCGATCCGGTCATAGCACTTCGCCAGCCCAATCGGCCAGGCGCGAGCGCTCGCCGCGCTGCAATGTAACGTGGCCGTTGTGCGGCCAGCCTTTGAAGCGGTCCACTACATAGGTCAAGCCGGAACTGCCTTCGGTCAGATAAGGCGTGTCGATCTGCGAGATATTGCCGAGGCAGACGACTTTCGTGCCGGGACCGGCGCGCGTAATCAGGGTTTTCATTTGCTTCGACGTCAAATTCTGCGCTTCATCGATAATGAGAAATTTGTTGATGAAGGTGCGACCGCGCATGAAATTCAAGCTTTTGATTTTGATCCGCGTGCGGATCAAATCGCGCGTGGCGGCGCGTCCCCAATCGCCGCCGTAATGTCCGCCTTCTTCGCCATTTCCGTTGAGCACATCGAGGTTGTCCTCAAGCGCGCCCATCCACGGCGCCATTTTTTCCTCTTCCGTACCCGGCAGAAAGCCGATGTCCTCGCCGACCGGCACGGTCACGCGCGTGGCGATGATTTCACTGTAGCGCTTGGTTTCGAGCACTTGCGTAAGCCCGGCTGCAAGCGTCAATAAAGTTTTTCCGGTGCCCGCCTGGCCAAGCAGAGAGACAAAATCCACTTCGGGATTCATCAGCAGATTGAGCGCGAAATTCTGTTCCCGATTACGCGCGACGATTCCCCAGACATTGTTTTTTTGGTGACTGAAGTCGATCAGGGTTTCGAGGACGACCGCCGGGCCGTCGCGATCCTTGACCCAGGCGTAAAGCGGCTTTTCGCCTTCCTGATAGACGAATTCGTTAATCAGCAAATTCGATGCGAGCGGGCCGCGCAGCCGATAGTAGGTGCGTCCGTTTTCCTTCCACGACTCCATATCCTTGGCGTGCTCGTCCCAGAAGTTCGCCGGCAGTTCGCGCACTCCGCTGTAGAGCAGGTCGGTATCTTCGAGGACTTTGTCGTTGAAGTAATCCTGCGCCTCAAGGTCCATCGCGCGCGCCTTGATGCGCATGTTGATGTCCTTCGAAACGAGGATCACCGGACGCTTGGGAAATTTTTTGTGCAGGTAATGCACCACCGCCAGGATTTGATTGTCCGCCTTGGCGGTCGGAACGTTGACCGGCAATTCATTCGGAATCGCTTCCGATTGCAGAAACAGCCGTCCCGTCGCCATTTTGTGCGACGGCTCGCACAGATCGAAGCCGGTGACGATGCCTTCTTCCGAAGTCGACACGATTTCATCCATCGTCCGGCTGGCCTGGCGCGCGTTGCGGGCGACTTCGGACATGCCCTTTTTATGGCCGTCGAGTTCCTCCAGGGTTTGGATCGGGATGAAAACGTCGTGTTCCTCGAAGCGGTATAAGCACGTCGGATCGTGCATTAGCACATTGGTGTCGAGGACGAAGAGTTTGGTTTTTGCGGCGGGTTTGGCGGGACGCTGAGTCTGTGTCATCAGAGAGTCTTTTTAAGCTAGAGGGGAAAGAATCAGAGTGAAGCGACGGCCTTGAGCACTTCCTGCGCGTGGTCGGGAATCTTTACCCCGCGCCATTCTTTGCGCAGCACGCCGTGCGCGTCGATGACGAAGGTGCTGCGTTCGATACCGCGAACCTGCTTGCCGTACATGTTTTTCATCTTGATCACGCCGTAGGCTTGGCAGGCGGCTTCTTCCGTGTCCGACAACAGATCGAACGGGAAGCTCATTTTGCTTTTGAAGTTTTCGTGCGATTTTATGCTGTCGCGCGAAATGCCGAGGATAACGCATCCAAGTTCGGCGAATTCCGCGTGAAGATCGCGGAACTGTTCGCCTTCGCGTGTGCAGCCCGGCGTGTTGTCCTTGGGGTAAAAATAAACCACGACGGGGTGGCCGTGCAGTGCCGATAACGAAATTGTTTTGTCGCCTGTGGCAGGCAGGGAAATTTCCGGGGCGGGGGTGCCGAGCATCGTTTTCTCCATGATTGAGTCGGCCAAGCGTAGCCGACCCGATCCGCGACTGCAACGCCGGAGGTCCGTGCTTTAAGGCTCGATGATTAAAGCCGCAGCCACACTGCGGCCTTCGGCAACCAGAATGTTGTATGTGCGACAAGCCGCGGCGGTATCCATGATTTCGAAACCGCGTTTGGATTCGATCAAGGGGCGCAAAAGCGCCACACTCGGAAAGCGTTGGCGTTTGCCGGTTCCAATCAAGGTGATGCTTGTCCCGAGCTTTGCGACGACTGCGAATGCAGTTTCGTCGAGCGCTTCGAAACCCAGTTCACCCCACGGTTCGATCAAGGCGTCGTGCGTGACGACAAGTCCTTGGCCTTTGACTTGGCCGTTGATGGCGACGAAGCCTGGCCCATGTCCGGTGATAATGTTCATCCCAGAAGCCTGATCGAGGTGAAGTTTCATGCTGCAATATGGAAACGGCGGGAGTGATAGGATTATAACCTTTTGATTTTCTTGCTCGCATTGCGGCGGGCAGGGCTTTCCAAGCGGCGAGGTCTGATGATGAGTGGCAGTAAAGTGGCGCGGCTATCTTCTCCGAGCGAATCGAGCACCGAAATTACGTCTGCCGGCCGTAGCGCGCGTCCGGTCAAAAAATCGGCCAAGCTTGCCAATGTTTGCTATGACATCCGCGGCCCGGTATTGGAACGGGCCAAGCAGATGGAGGAAGAAGGGCACAAAATCATCAAGCTCAATATCGGCAATCTCGCTGTATTCGGGCTTGAGCCGCCGGAAGAGATCGTGCAGGACATGATCCGCAATCTGCCGGATGCCGCGGGTTACACCGACTCGAAAGGCTTGTTCGCACCGCGCAAGGCGATCATGCACTACACGCAGCAAAAGCAGATCGCGGGTGTGACGATCGAGGACATTTATATTGGCAATGGCGCATCCGAACTGATCGTCATGGCGATGAACGCGCTGCTGAACAACGGCGACGAAGTGCTGCTGCCCGCGCCCGATTATCCGCTTTACACGGCGGCCGTCTCGCTGTCCGGCGGCAGCCCGGTGCACTACATGTGCGATGAGCAGTCCGATTGGATGCCCGACATCGAAGATATGCGGCGCAAGATCACGCCGAATACGAAAGCCGTCGTCGTCATCAATCCGAACAACCCGACGGGTGCCTTGTATCCGCGCGAAGTGCTCGAACAGATTGTCGAGCTGGCGCGGCAGCATCAACTGATCGTATTCGCCGATGAGATTTACGACAAGACATTGTTCGACGGCAACGAGCATGTGAGCATTGCTTCGTTGGCCGACGATGTGTTGTTCGTAACCTTCAACGGTCTTTCGAAAAATTACCGCTCTTGCGGTTACCGCTCGGGCTGGATGGTGGTCTCCGGCGACAAGCGTCGCGCCAAGGATTACGTCGAGGGCCTCAATATGCTGGCCTCGATGCGTCTGTGTTCGAACACGCCGGGGCAACTTGCGATTCAGACCGCGCTCGGCGGCTATCAAAGTATCAATGATCTTGTTGCGCCGAATGGCCGTTTGACGCGTCAGCGCGACCTGGCCTGGAAACTTCTGACCGAAATTCCGGGCGTCACTTGCGTGAAGCCAAAAGCTTCGCTCTACCTGTTCCCACGGCTCGATCCGAAGCTCTATCCGATCGAGAACGATCAGCAATTCATTCTCGAATTGCTCGAAGCGGAAAGAGTGTTGCTGGTGCAGGGCTCGGGCTTCAACTGGCCGCGCCCCGATCACTTCCGCGTCGTCTTCCTTCCCTACGAGGAAGATCTGACCGAGGCCATCGGCAGAATCGCGCGCTTCCTCGAAGGCTACCGGAGGTCGCATGCCTGAGCATCCGCAACTTATCCGTATTACAGCGCCCGAGGGTGAGGTTATTGCAGGCGAATGGCTGAGCAAGGCCGAAAGCGTGCACCGTCAGCTTCGCCCTGGCTTGCAGCCTGACTACGCGGCGCAGATGCAGCGGATTTTCGCTGGCGGCGCGCAGATGGTCGTCGCGACGGATGCGTCGCGCGTGTTAGGTTTGGCGGTCTGGCGGATCTACCCGGATACCTTCAGCGGACTCAAGTTTTACGTCGACGACTTGGTGACGGATGAAGCATGCCGCTCTCAGGGTGTCGGCCGGGCGCTCATCGCCTGGCTTGGCGACGAAGCGCGCCACAGCGGCGCCAATGCGATTGCGCTCGATTCCGGCACGCACCGCACCAACGCCCATCGCTTCTACTTCCGCGAAGGCTTCATCATCACTTCTTTCAATTTCAAGAAACAGCTCTCATGAAACCGATCAACGTTGGCCTGCTTGGCATTGGCACTGTAGGCGGCGGCACTTTCACGGTGTTGTCGCGCAACCAGGAAGAAATCACCCGTCGCGCAGGACGCCCGATTCGGATTACCGCCGTGGCCGATCGTGATACCGCGCGCGCGCAGCAAATCGTCGGCGACAAAGCGCGTGTTACCGCCGATGCGATGGATATCGTGCGCGATCCCGAAATCGATATCGTCATCGAACTGATCGGTGGTTACGGGGTGGCGAAAGAGCTTGTGCTGGCGGCCATCGAGCACGGCAAGCATGTCGTCACGGCGAATAAGGCGCTGCTGGCCTTGCATGGCAACGAAATCTTCGCCGCGGCGCAGAAAAAAGGCGTGATGGTCGCTTTTGAAGCCGCAGTGGCGGGTGGCATTCCAATCATCAAGGCACTGCGCGAAGGCTTGACTGCGAATCGGATCGAATGGCTCGCCGGTATCATCAACGGCACGACGAATTACATTCTGAGCGAAATGCGCGACAAGGGCCTGTCGTTTGAAACGGCACTCGCGCAAGCGCAGGCGCTCGGCTACGCGGAGGCCGATCCGACCTTTGATGTCGAAGGCGTCGACGCCGCGCACAAGCTGACGATCATGAGCGCGATCGCGTTTGGCATTCCGATGCAGTTCCAGAAAGCGCATGTCGAAGGTATTTCAAAACTCACGCGCGAAGACATCAGCTACGCCGAAGAACTGGGCTATCGGATCAAGCTGCTCGGCATCACGCGCCGCACGCCGCGTGGCGTCGAGCTGCGCGTGCATCCCACCTTGGTTCCCGAGCGTAGGTTGATCGCGAACGTCGAAGGCGTGATGAATGCCGTGCTCGTGAAAGGCGACGCAGTGGGGCAGACGCTTTATTACGGACGCGGCGCGGGCGTTGAACCGACGGCAAGCGCCGTCGTGGCGGATCTTGTCGACGTCACGCGCATGCATACCTCCGATCCGGAACACCGCGTGCCACATCTGGCCTTCCAGGCCGACCAGCTCGTCGATTTGCCGATCCTGCCGATCGGTGATGTCGAAACCGCGTTCTATCTGCGCCTGCAAGTGGTGAATCGCGCCGGTGTGTTGGCTGACATCACGCGGATTCTGGCTGATCATTCGATTTCGATCGAAGCCATGATTCAGAAGGAACCGCCCGAAGGCCAGGACAAAACCAGCATCATCCTGTTGACGCATCGGGTTCTCGAACGCGACGTGCTGGCCGCGATCGCGCGCATCGAACAGCTTGCGACGGTCGATGGCACGGTGACGAAGATCCGCATGGAAGAATTGGGTAATTGAGCATGAAATACGTTTCGACGCGCGGCCAGGCCGCGCCCAAGCGCTTTCTCGACATTCTCCTCGGCGGCCTCATGGAGGATGGCGGGCTGGCGATGCCTGAAAGCTATCCGCAATTCAGCCGCGCGGAGCTTGAAGCGCTGCGCGGCAAGAGCTATGCGGAACTGGCGTTCGCGATTCTTTCGAAATTCGCCGACGATATTCCGGCCGATACGCTCAAGGCTTTGATCGATCGCACCTACACGTCCGCCGTGTATTGCAACGGGCGCGCGGATTCCAATACCGTGGAGATTGCGCCGCTGCGCACGCTTGAACCAGGCTTGCATCTGCTCGAACTTTCGAATGGGCCGACGCTGGCGTTCAAAGACATGGCCATGCAGTTGCTCGGCAATCTGTTCGAATATGCGCTTGAACAGACTGGGAGTTCGCTCAATATTTTGGGCGCGACCTCGGGCGATACGGGCTCGGCGGCCGAGTACGCCATGCGCGGCAAGCACCACATCCGCGTTTTCATGCTCTCGCCGTGGGGCAAGATGAGCAATTTCCAGCGTGCGCAGATGTACTCGCTGCAAGACACAAACATCTTCAATATCGCAGTGCGCGGCATGTTCGACGATGCACAGGACATCGTGAAAGCGGTGTCAAACGATCTCGAATTCAAGCGCCGTTATGCGATCGGGACGGTTAATTCGATCAACTGGGCGCGCGTTTCGGCGCAGGTGGTCTACTACTTCAAGGCGTATTTCGCCGCCACGCGCGAATCGTCGGAAAAGGTTTCGTTTGCGGTCCCGTCGGGCAACTTCGGCAACATCTGCGCAGGCCATATCGCACGCATGATGGGCCTGCCGATCGATCAGCTCATATTGGCGACGAACGAAAACAATGTGCTCGACGAGTTCTTCCGCAGCGGCGTTTATCGTCCGCGTAAAACAAGCGAAACCTTCGCGACCTCAAGCCCTTCGATGGATATTTCGAAAGCCTCAAATTTCGAGCGTTTCGTCTTTGATCTATTGGGTAGGGATGCGGAAAAACTGCGTGAGTTGTGGGCTCAAGTGGATGCGGGCGGTAGCTTCGACCTTTCGGGCACGCCGGATTTTGCCCGGATCGCCGCTTACGGTTTCGTGTCGGGGTCGAGCAGCCATGCCGATCGGCTGGCGACGATTCGCGATTGCTTCGAGCGTTTCGGCGTCATGATCGACACGCACACCGCGGACGGCCTCAAAGTGGCGCAAGCGCACAGGAAACCCGGCGTGCCGATGATCGTGCTCGAAACCGCTCAGCCGGCGAAATTCGAAGCGACAATTCGGGAAGCTTTGGGGCGCGAACCGGAACGTCCGGCCGCGCTGCGTGGAATCGAAGCGCTCCCGCAGCGTGTCGAAGTCGTTGATGCCGATGTCGATGCGGTCAAGCGTTTGATCGTGCAGCACGCGGCTTAAGTAAGAAAGCAAACAAAAAGGGGCTCTCAGGCTATTTGCCGGAGCACCCCTTTTTTTGTCTTGTGCCTCAGAGGTAGATCACTGCGGGAAAGACGGTCAGCGCCAGAACGTAGATCAGCCATTCCAAACGATGGCGCGCCAGAAGCCCGGTGAAATGCAGGACCAGGATGATGACCGAGACAATGTAGTAAGCAACGAAAAAGAAGGACATCAAAAAGGCTTTCTGCTCTATCCGTTTTGCCATGGAGGGGGGAGCGCGGATCGATTGACGCGATTATGCTAAATGGATAAATCGCTCGGCCCCGATGTATAGCCTTTTGTGTTTCTCCTGGCAAGCCGTTAACCGACACTTTAGATCTGTAACGGATGGATTGAGGCTTACTTAAGCCTCAATGTGACGCAGTGAAAAATCGACCGCACGCACATCCTTGGTCAGGCGCCCGACCGAAATCCTGTCGACGCCCGCTTCGGCGATGGCCCGCACGCTTTCCAGTTCCACGCCGCCACTGGCTTCAAGCTCGGCGCGGCCTGCCGTCATGGCGACCGCTTCGGCCATCTCGGCATGGCTCATATTATCGAGCAGAATCATTTTGGCGCCCGCGTCGAGCGCTTCACGCAATTCGTCGAGCGTTTCAACTTCTACTTCGATGAAAACATGCGGCGCGGCGAGTTCTTTGGCTTTATGCATGGCATTGCTAATGCCGCCGGCCGAGATGATGTGGTTTTCCTTGATCAGAATACCGTCGTAAAGCCCGATTCGATGATTCGTTCCGCCGCCCACTTGAACCGCGTATTTCTGGGCCAGACGCAGGCCGGGCAGCGTTTTGCGCGTATCGACGATCTTGGCACGGGTATTCGCAACCGCGTCAACATAACGGCGGGTCAGCGTTGCCGTGGCGGAAAGCAATTGCAGGAAATTTAAGGCTGTGCGTTCCGCAGTGAGCAGAACGCGCGCATTGGTGACGATGTTGCAGATGGTTTGACCCGGCTCGATCAGCTCGCCGTCCTGTGCATGCCAAATCAGCGTTGCGCTTGTATCGAGCGCATGAAATGTTGCTTCGAACCACGCCGAACCGCATAACACGGCGTTTTCCCGTGTCACGACACGTCCGCGGGCGTTGAGCTTGGCGGGAATCAAACGGGCGGTCAAATCGCCTGTTCCAATGTCCTCGGCCAAAGCAAGTGCAACGTTACGCTGGATTTCGACGCGAAGTTGTTCATTAGTGTCCATGCGTGTGGAGCCACAAATGGGCCAATAGCTTAAAAGGAGGCGTGAGTATATACCCGCGATCAGCCTGGATATTTAATCAAAATATGTCCGGCTGGAGAACGCGTGCGAAAACTGCGGAATCGACGTTGCCGCCAGTCAGAACAACGCCGACGCGACGCCCGGCGTAACGGCCGCGAACCTGTATTGCGCCTGCAAGCGCCGCCGCGCCGGCGCCTTCCGCTACATTATGGGTGGAGGAAAAAATTAGGCGCATGGCGGCCGCTACTTCGGTGTCGCTGACGCAGAGTATGTCGTCAAGTTCCCGGCGCAGGATGGCAAGCGCCTGTGGATCGGTCGCGCGGCAGGCCAACCCATCGGCGAGTTGGGTGCTAACGGGCCGTTCGCATACTGTGCCGCTTCGGAAACCTTCCGCGTAGGCGGTGGCGTGCGCGGACACGACGCCGATGATACGTGTGCGCAAGCCCAGCGCATTGCGGGCGGCCGCTACGGCGCTGGCGCCCGAGCCCATGCCGATCGGCACGAAAACAGCGTCAAGCTCGCCCGCCGCCTCGAAGAGTTCGAGCGTATAGCTGGCTACGCCAGCAATAAGCTGGTGGTGGAACGCCGGCACTTTGTGCGCGTTGCGTTCCTGCGCAAGCGCTTCGGCATACTCCGATGCGGCCTGGAAATCGTGCCCGGTAACGATGAGTTCCGCGCCCAACGCCCGCATCGCCGCGTTTTTTTCCGCGCTGTTTCCCTCGGGCACGACAATCGTTGCGGAGAGTCCGTTTTTGCCTGCCGCATAAGCGATCGATTGGCCGTGGTTCCCGCGCGTCGCGGTAACAATCCCATTTTTGGCTGCGCCGCGCGCCTTGAGTTCCGCGCAGTAGACCAGCCCGCCACGCAGCTTGAACGCGCCTGTGGGCAAATGATTTTCGTGTTTCATCCATAGCGTTCCGCCAAAGGCTTCGCAGAGCAGCGGCCAAGGATATTGCGGCGTCGGAGAAATGTATGAGGCCAGGAGATTGCGGGCGGCGATCAGTTCGGTGAGAGAAGGGAGCATGATGTCTTGCGTCGAGAAAATGATTGGCTTAGTTTGTATGCAGAAAAAGGAGGGTTGTCTGCATGACAAACTGGCTTCCCCAACTGGATAAACATACCGGGCCGGCCTATCTGGCGATCGTGGCCGAACTTGAAGCCGCTATCGCGACGGGGCGCTTACGGCCGGGCGACCGCTTGCCGACGCATCGTCTTTTAGCGGATCTGTTGGGCTTCAATGTCAGTACGGTTACGCGCGCTTACCGCGAAGCGGAGCGGCGCCATCTGATCGGCGGCGAAATTGGGCGCGGCACCTATGTGCTCGGACGCGCCGCGGCGGGGAGTTTGTTTGCCTTAACCGGTCGCGCCGCCGATACCGATGCGCGGCGTTTCCATATCGATCTTTCGACCAATACGCCGCCCTCGCTGCCGCGCCGCGAGGATTTTTCGCCCGCGCTTGCGGCATTGGATAGCGCGAACGGACTGGAGCGTTTTCTCGACTATCCCGGTGTTTCGGAATGGCTATTGCTGCGCAGTGCGGCCGTGGCATGGCTTGCGCGCCGGGGCCTTACCGCCGAACCGGAAAGGCTGCTGGTGACGGCGGGGGCTCAGCATGCATTGGCTACCGTGTTGGGATGGCTGGCGGGGGAAAATGAAATTGCCGTTGAAGCGCTTACGTATCCAGGCATCCATATGCTCGCGCACGAGCGCGGCTGGCGGTTGACGCCGTTGGCGCTGGACGCGGAAGGCATCCGCCCTGAAGCCTTGGAAGCCGCCTGCCGCGCGGGCCGCCGGCTTTTCGTCGTTTCTCCGAGTTTGCAGAACCCGACGGGAGCTACGATGGGCGAAAAGCGCCGGCGGGAAATCGTATGGCTGCTCCAGCGTTACGATGCTTTTGCGGTGGAGGAGGATGTTTACGGTCTGCTGGGGGACGTAAAACTTCCTCCATTGGCGGCGCTTGCTCCGGAACATGTCGTTTATGTGACCGGATTATCGAAGACCGTCGCGCCGGGTTTGCGGATTGGGTTTGTCGTGTTGCCGCCGGCGCTTGCAAAGCGTATTCAAGATGCAGAGCATCAAACGCGCTGGTACGTTGCACCATTAATGGCCGCCGTGGCACAACGCTGGATTGCCGATGGAACAGCGCTCGCACGGCTCGATATGCAGCGGTGCGAACTCGCTGCGCGCTGGAAATTGGTCAGTCAAATATTGGGCGATCAGAATTGCCGAGGCTGGCCGGGGCCGCATTTATGGTTGGCGCTCGGCTCCGCGCAGCGGGCGCGCCGGATTGCGGAGGCTTTGGAGCGGGAAGGCATCCGCGTCGTGACAGGCGAAGCCTTTGCGTTGCATAAAGAAGGCGCGCCCGCGGGTTTGAGAATTTCGATTGGCGCCGCACCCAATCGCACTCTGCTGCGTGAAGCGCTATGCGAGATAGCGTTACAGCTTCAGGTTTAAGCGTGAAGTGGGAGGTTCAGTGCGCGCCGTATTCGATGATCCAGCGGTTCAACAACCGGCGTGCGGCAGGAATCAGCTCGCTCGCGCTGACGCCAACGGGGCCGACGCCCTCTTCGGCAAGCAACTCGGCCGCCGCGCCATGTAGATGAACTGCCCCCTCCAAGGCGCTGCCTGCGGGCCAACCCTGGCCGAGAAGGCTGGCAGCCAGCCCGGTCAATACATCGCCCATGCCTGCCGCGGCCATGCCCGCATGCCCGGTCGGATTAATCGCCCAGTTGCCATCGGGATGCGCGATCACGCTGCCGTTGCCCTTGAGCACGACATGCGCGCCAAAACCTTCGGCAAGTTCGATTGCGGCGACGAGGCGATCGGACTGAATGCTTGCGGTATCCGTTGCCAATAGCCGGGCGGCTTCCGCTGGATGCGGCGTCAAAACGCTTGGCGCTTTGCGCGCGAGGATTTGTTCTTTGAAATGAGGATTGGCGCTGAGCAGATTTAAAGCATCCGCGTCCAGCACCAGAGGGCCGTCAAACTGCAAGGCGCAGCGCAATTGCTCATGGGCGGCCTCCGTTTGCCCCAGCCCTGGGCCTAGTGCAAGCACGCTGGCAATGGAATGTAAATCGCCTGACGCGCGCAGCATCAATTCAGGGTGATTCAGGTCTACAGGCGGTGCGGAACTGTCGAGGCAACCGACAAACACACGCCCGGCACCTGTTTTCAGGGCTGCACGGCCAGCGAGTAATGCCGCGCCGAGCATGCCCGGAGCGCCGCCGATGATGCCGACTTCGCCCCAATGACCTTTGTGGGTATTGCGCGGCCGCGCTTGCAGACCGGCCGCGAAATCGGCTGGATGCAGTTTCCGACCTGGGGAACTGTGTGCATCGAGCGGAAGGTCCAGCGTTGCAATGGATATTTCACCGCAGTGGTCTGGGCCATCGAGCGTGAGAAGCCCCGGCTTCAGGCCGATGAAACTCAGCGTGTGCGAAGCTTTCACGCATGGGACGAAAGCCTGTCCGGTATCCGCATCCAAGCCGCTCGGAATATCGATCGAGAGCCGTGGACAAGTGAGTCGATTGAAGCGTTCAATCCAGTCCGCATACCAGCCTATGGGTGCCCGATGCAGGCCGATCCCGAACAGCGCATCAACCGCGAGTGCCCAGTCGCCGGGCGGAAAGTCTTGCACGCTTTTCCCGCCTGCGGCTTGCCAGGCCATGAAGGCTGTATGGGCATCGCTTGGCAGATGCTCGGGATCATTGGCGAAAACCAGCGTTACTGCATGACCGGCCAGGAGTAAATGCCGCGCCAGGACAAAACCGTCTCCGCCATTATTCCCAGGCCCCGCGAGAATTAAAACCGGGCCGGGATTTTTATGCAGCAAAGTGAGCGCAAGTTTGGCGGCTGCTGCGCCTGCCCGTTCCATCAGGCTCGGCTGAGCATTTGGCAAGTATTGGTTTTCGATTTCACGGATCGCCGCGACCGTGAAAACTGGATCGGATGCAGACATGTTCCGGCTCGCATGGGAGAAGCGTTTATTCTATGCGCCAAGCGACTGTATGTTGCCAAGAGCGAACAGCAGGTCGTATCGGAACGGCTTTATTTTTATGCAGGCGCTTGCGCTTAGTGCCGTATTCGTACATAATTCCACTTCTTCGTTGCGCATCCGTAGCTCAGTTGGATAGAGTACCTGGCTACGAACCAGGGGGTCGGGCGTTCGAGTCGCTCCGGATGCGCCAGAGAACACCGCAATGCCAAGCACTTAAGCCCAGTCTTAGACTGGGTTTTTTGCTTTTGGGGCTCGCATCATTCAGTGGCTTACCTTGCGCCGGCAAGGCCGTCATGCACAGCAATGGTTTGTTTCTGTATTGGCTGAAATTGAAGCGGTGGTTCAAACGGCCTATAGAGAAAGAGTTTGTGCCACACTGCGTTTTGAGCTGATCGACTATTGGAGTGAAGACCATGGATACGGGACTTGCACCTGAAAGCGTGCTCCATTCGCGTGAGGTGGAAGAGGTGCTTACTGGCGTTCCAACTTCCGATGGAGCGGGGGTGAAGCTCACTCGGGTCTTGTCGCAGCCTTTGCAGCGTCGGCTCGATCCCTTTTTGATGTTGGACGCTTTCGGTTCGGAAAGCGCGAATGACTATATCGCCGGCTTTCCCAATCATCCGCATCGTGGATTTGAAACCATCACCTATATGCTTTTTGGCCGCATGCGGCATCGCGATAGCGCGGGGCATGAAGGTCTGCTCGAGAACGGCGGCGTGCAATGGATGGTGGCCGGACGTGGCGTGATTCATTCCGAGATGCCCGAGCAAGAAGAAGGGCGGATGGAGGGTTTTCAGCTTTGGCTGAATCTGGCCGCTGCGGACAAGATGTCGGCCCCCTGGTATTGCGATATTCCGAACGCGAAGCTTCCTCAAATCCAGACGCCAGAAGGCGTTGGCGTAACGATCATCGCGGGGCGTTCACATGGCGTGGAGGGCGCCATGCAACGCGAAAAAACCGAGCCGCTTTATCTCGATGTGCATTTGCCGCCGGGAAGCAGTTTCCAACAGGCGATTCCTTCCGGACACAACGCATTTCTTTATGTGTATCACGGCGAAGTTGCCGTGGGCGAAAAGCGTGAGCGAGTGGCGGCGGGGCACATGGCGATTCTGGCCAATCAAGCAAACGCCGATGGCGTAAAGCTGAACGCCGGCAGCAATGCGCGTTTGATTCTGCTTGCCGGCCGGCCACTGAACGAGCCGATTGTGCAATACGGCCCATTCGTCATGAATACGCGGGAGGAAATCGAACAAGCGATGGTCGACTATCGAAATGGACGATTTGTCAGTTGAAGCCTCCGAAAAAACGCTCGCTGAGCATCGCGAGTGTTTTTTCGTAGTTTGGGATGTTTTAGAAGAGGAGAGGCGAGATGCGTTTGATTCAACACGGACCCGAGCCCGGCCCCGAGTCGATGCGTTTGATCGAAGGGGAGGTGCCGCAGCCGGGTGCTGGGGAGATTCTGATCGAAAACCACTGGGTCGGCGTTAATCGGCCTGACCTATTGCAGCGTGCGGGCGCTTATCCGCCGCCGCCCGGGGCATCGCCTATTCTCGGTCTTGAAGCTGCGGGCCGTGTCGTGGCCGTGGGTGATGCGGTGACCGAATGGCAAGTCGGCGATTTCGTGACCGCGCTGACGCCGGGCGGAGCGTATGCGGAATATTGTGTCGCGCCGGCGGGGCATGCCTTGCCGCTGCCTGAAGGCATCGGTTTGCGGGAAGCCGCGTCCTTGCCGGAAAACTGGTTTACTGTATGGGCGAATGTGGCCGAAATCGGCCGCCTTGCCGCAGGCGAGCGCCTGCTCGTGCATGGGGGCTCAAGCGGAATCGGACTTGCTGCGATTCAGTTGGGAAAGTTGCTTGGCGCAACGGTTTATGCGACCGCGGGCAGTGCCGAAAAATGCGATGCATGCAAGGCTTTTGGCGCCGACATTGCTATCAACTATCGGACAAGCGATTTCGTGGAAATCGTGAAAAATGCAGGTGGCGCCGATGTTGTATTGGACATGGTTGGAGCCAGTTACATCCCGCGCAACGTTTCATTGTTGCGGCCCGACGGACGCTTGGTGATGATCGCCTTTCTGGCGGGAGGGCGTGCCGAACTGGATTTTGTTCAGGTCATGCTCAAACGCCTGACGATTACCGGTTCGACCATGCGTCCTCGCAGCGTGGCGGAGAAAACTGCTTATCGCGACGCATTGCTGCACCATGTTTGGCCGGCATTCGTCGATGGTCGTGTTCGACCGTCTATTTACGCGGAATTCCCGCTTGAGCAAGCTGGAGACGCGCACCGCTTAATGGAAAGCAATGCCCATATCGGAAAAATCATACTGAAGGTGCGAGGTGATTGACCACGCGTCGAGTGCAAGCCTGGCCGTTCGTGGTGGGGATGCCCCAATTTTCAAGTTGAGGTGACTCACAACGCTAGGTTTAGTGATACCTCCAAGCCGTGGATACTGCTTTGAGAGGTAGTGGTGGTCTGCTCGAAGCGAAGGCTTCTGTTAGTCTTGTGGCCTATATGCGCAAGTTGAGTTGCCAGAAGCAGGAGAATTCGTGTCCTCCCAAGTATTGCTTTCTCACCATCCCGCCTCGTCCGAGGCGGTTTGTTTTCATTGTGGTTTGCCGATTGTCGCTGGCGCGAATTTTTACGTTGAAATCGACGGCGCTCCGCGCGCGATGTGTTGCGCGGGATGCCAAGCCGTTGCGCAAGCCATTATCGATAGCGGCCTGACCGACTACTATCGACACCGCGCCGAATTGCCGGAATCGCAGCGTGAAGTGCTGCCGAGTGAGCTGGGCGAACTTGGGCTTTTCGATCATCCGAACATCCAGAAACAGTTTGTGCGGCCGATTGGGGAGCATGAGCGGGAAGCCGATCTGATTCTCGAAGGAATCACCTGTGCCGCATGCGTATGGCTGAATGAACAGCATCTGATGCGTCACCGCGGCGTGACGATGGCTCAGGTCAACTACGCGACGCGGCGCGCGCGCGTGCGCTGGGATACACGGGAAACCCAGCTTTCGGAACTGCTCGCGGCAATCGGTGCAATAGGTTACCGAGCCCATCCTTACGACCCGGCAAAAAATGAACAAATCGCGCAAAAAGAGCGCCGCAGTGCTTTGTGGCGCTTGCTTGTCGCGGGTTTGGGCATGATGCAGGTGATGATGTACGCCTTTCCGACGTACATCGCACGCGCTGGTGACATGAGCATAGAGGCTGCCGAGTTGATGCGCTGGGCCAGCCTGATTCTGACCTTGCCCGTCGTGCTCTATTCCGCGGCGCCGTTTTTCGAACGGGCCTGGCGCGATATCAGACTCCGGCGCCTGGGCATGGATGTGCCGGTTGCGCTTGGGGTCGGTTCAGCCTTTCTCGCAAGCCTTTGGGCAACGCTGACTCGTTCGGGCGAGGTGTACTTCGATTCGGTAACGATGTTCGTCTTTTTATTGTTATGCGGCCGCTATCTTGAGATGCTGGCGCGTCAGCGCGCGGTGCGCGGGGCTGAAGCAATTGCGCGAATCGTTCCCGCGTTTGCCGAACGGTTTGCCGCATGGCCGGGCGAACTGGTTGAGCGGGTTCCCGTGGCCGCTTTAAAAGAAGGCGATGTCTTGCGGGTCCGCCCCGGCGAGGCGGTGTCGGTCGATGGGGTGGTTCTCGATGGAGCGAGTGAGGCGGACGAATCATGGCTGACGGGAGAAAGCCGTCCGGTTCCCAAAACATCGGGCAGTGAGGTTGCCGCAGGGAGCGTGAACGGAGGGAGCCCGTTGGTCATACGGGCGCAACGGGTGGGCGATGAAACGCGCATCGCATCGATCCGCCGCTTGATGGAGCGCGCGAGTGCGGAACGACCGCGGATTGTCGAGCAGGCAGACCGGATCGCGGCGCGTTTCGTTGCGGTATTGCTGGTGCTCGCTTTCGCTACCGCTTGCTACTGGTGGTTTGTCGATTCCGAGCGGGCGATCTGGATTTTCGCGTCGGTGCTGGTCGTGAGTTGCCCGTGCGCTTTGTCGCTTGCTACGCCGGTTGCTTTGACTGTTGCGACGGAACAGTTTGCCAGGCTCGGTCTTCTTGTGACGCGCGGGCATGCGATTGAAACATTCGCACGTGCGGATTTGTTCGTTTTCGACAAGACCGGGACGTTGACGGAAGGCCGTATGGAGCTTGTCGATGTCCAACCGGCATCTGACTTTTCTGCCCAATCTGTTTTAGAACAGGCTGCCGCGCTAGAGCAGGCATCGGAACATTCGATCGGGCGAGCGATCAGTCGAGCCGCAGGGGATTTCGGTCAAAAGATCAAACCCAGCATGTTGCGTGCGGTAGCCGGGCAGGGGATAGAAGCACAGCTTGATGGGGAATTTGTTCGTCTTGGACGCGAATCGTTCGTTGCCGAAATCACACGAACACCTTCTCCGTTTCCTGTTTCGTCCGGTCAATGTTCCGAGGTTTTCCTGGGTAGTGAATGGGGCTGGCGCGGGTGCTTGTCGTTGTCCGATCGACTCAGGCCCGATGCGCGAGCGGTGTTAGACGCATTGAGGAAACAACGAGTAGACGTTGCGATTCTTTCTGGCGACTCTCCCGCAACGGTTGCTGATATTGCAAAGAAGTTGGACGTTGGTGATGCAAAAGGAGGGCTACTGCCGGAGGATAAACATGCGGAGGTCTCCCGCTTGCAATCAGCCGGACATACGGTTGCAATGGTGGGCGATGGCGTCAATGACGCACCGGTCCTTGCGCAGGCGCATGTGTCGATCGCGCTTGGCGGGGGAACCGAACTGGCGCGCAATCAAGCGGACATTATTTTGCTTGGAGAACGTCTTGGCCCATTGGATACGGGGCTCCGTTTGGCAAAACGCAGTTTGCTTGTAATCCGGCAGAATCTAGCCTGGTCTTTCGTCTATAACATCTTGGCCGTTCCGGCCGCCATGGCGGGGATGGTCACACCATGGATGGCGGGTATCGGCATGTCGGCAAGTTCGCTGCTGGTCGTTTTGAATGCGTTACGTCTGAGGCGTATGGCTGCGAAAGTGAGCGATTGAGTGGAAATCCTTTACCTGCTGATTCCTTTGTCCGTAATCCTGGTTTTCTTGATCGGATTTGCCTTGTGGTGGTTTGTACGAAGTGGGCAATTCGATGACCTTGAAGGTCCTGCGTATCGTGTAGTCATGGATGATGATCGGCCGCCATTTGAAAAAATGGAAGCAAATGAGAAACCGGAAAATGTTGATGTGAGTCAATTGTAAAGGCTGTCTTTCCAAGATAATGCGTTCAGCTGAGCCGGAGAAGGTTGCGATTAAGTGTTATCGGATGCTTTTGCACCTTGCTCAGTGCTATCTCTCTGTTGGGGTTGGGGGTGCGCTAGATGCGCACCCTTTTTTTCGCCTTTTTGTTCAGTCCTCTTATTTCCTTCCTGTTCCGCTGCTAAACTAACCAAGCTGTGCCCTCTCTTGATTAGGGTCAATCGAGAGAAGGGAACTATCCATAAGATCTATGCCCACGTATCATCGCTAAATCTTTCGGGTGATACGTGATAAAAACATTCCGCTGCTGAGGTATTCCAACATGCAATTGCAAGCGAATTACAACTATGGCGTTGTCCGGCAGTTTGCCGTGATGACAGTAGTTTGGGGAATCGTGGGCATGCTGGTGGGCGTCATTATTGCCGCCCAGCTAGTGTGGCCTGAGTTAAATTTCGCCGAGTGGTTTCACTTTGGCCGTTTACGGCCACTACATACAAACGCCGTAATTTTTGCGTTTGGGGGAAGTGCACTTTTCGCTACGTCATATTACGTAGTGCAGCGCACCTGTCATACGACGCTTTTTGCTCCGCGCTTAGCGTCTTTTACTTTCTGGGGCTGGCAGCTCGTTATCGTTCTTGCCGCAATCACATTGCCCCTGGGTATCACTACTTCTAAAGAGTATGCAGAACTCGAGTGGCCGATCGATATACTGATTACGATCGTGTGGGTCTCCTACGCAATTGTCTTTTTCGGCACGCTCGCGAAACGTAAAACCTCCCATATTTATGTGGCGAACTGGTTTTATGGCGGGTTCATTCTCACCGTTGCTTTACTGCACGTTGTGAATAGCGCTGAAATTCCAGTGACATTGTGGAAGTCCTACTCCGCGTATGCTGGCGTACAGGATGCAATGGTGCAGTGGTGGTACGGTCATAATGCAGTCGGTTTCTTCTTGACCGCAGGCTTCCTCGGCATGATGTATTACTTTGTGCCGAAACAGGCTGGCCGTCCCATCTACTCATATCGGCTGTCTGTCGTCCACTTCTGGGCGCTGGTTTTTACCTACATGTGGGCAGGTCCGCACCATTTGCATTACACAGCACTTCCCGATTGGACCCAATCGCTTGGAATGTTGTTCTCGTTAATTCTGCTGGCACCTAGCTGGGGCGGGATGATTAACGGGATCATGACCTTGTCCGGGGCATGGCATAAGTTGCGCGACGATCCAATTTTGAAATTCCTGATCACGTCTTTGTCCTTCTACGGGATGTCCACCTTTGAAGGCCCGATGATGTCGATTAAGACGGTAAATGCCCTTTCGCATTACACCGATTGGACCATTGGCCATGTCCATTCCGGAGCTCTAGGTTGGGTTGCGATGATTTCGATCGGATCTGTTTATTATCTGCTGCCGCGTTTGTGGGGTAAGACGGAAATGTATTCGGTACGTTTGATTACGGTGCATTTTTGGGTTTCGACGATCGGTATCGTGCTCTACATCGCATCAATGTGGATTGCCGGTGTGATGCAAGGTCTGATGTGGCGTGATACGAATCCGGATGGAACGCTGGTTTATTCCTTCGTGGAAAGCGTAAAGAACAGCTATCCGTATTGGACGATTCGTCTGATTGGTGGCATTCTTTTCCTCGGCGGTATGTTTATCATGTTCTACAACATGGTTCGCACAATCGCGAGTGGCAAGAGTTACGATGCGCCGGTGCTTGCACCAGCAGCTGCTCACTAAGCCTGGAGACCTGAATCATGGCAATGAATCACGATCTGGTCGAAAAGAACG
Organism: Betaproteobacteria bacterium; assembly: GCA_009781175.1. Classification (GTDB taxonomy): domain Bacteria; phylum Pseudomonadota; class Gammaproteobacteria; order Burkholderiales; family Rhodocyclaceae; genus Niveibacterium. The sequence goes on along the minus strand of WQYQ01000005.1, from coordinate 106,098 downwards.
TCGGCTGGCTTATCCTTCTGTCCATTCTCACTGTCAGTGTGGCGGGGCTTGTTGAAATCGTTCCGCTGTTCTTCCAACACAGTACAACAACGCCTGTTGAGGGTGTGAAGCCATACGACCCTGTGCGTTTAGTGGGACGGGATATCTACGTACGTGAGGGTTGTTATCTCTGTCATTCTCAGATGATCCGGCCTTTCCGCGCGGAAACTGAGCGTTATGGTCACTACTCTGTAGCGGGTGAGTTTGTCTATGACCATCCGTTCCAGTGGGGGTCCAAGCGCACTGGTCCGGATCTGGCTCGTGTTGGTGGCCGCTATTCGGATGATTGGCATCGCATCCACCTGCATAATCCGCGCGATGTGGTGCCCGAATCCAATATGCCGGCATTTACTTGGCTTGATCGCCCTGTCCGGTCGGATGACATTCAGGCAAAAATGCGTGCTCTGCGCATAGTCGGGGTGCCTTATACCGATCAAGAGATTGCAGAAGCGCCGAAGGCTCTCGAAGGTAAAACTGAGCTTGAGGCTTTGATTGCATACTTGCAAGGTTTGGGTACTGCATTGAAAGCTGTGAATTAGAGTAGAGGAAAGGGGTTGGCCTTGGATGTAACGACTATCGTACGTATCGTATCTACGGTGCTCGGCTTTCTGTGCTTTCTCGGAATTTGTGCCTATGCCTATAGCCGTGGTACTGCCAAAAAGTTCGATGAGGCCGCCCTTATCCCTTTCGATGATGAGGACGCACCTGTAAACGATGCGTCCTCCCCGACGCCAAAATAAGGATGACGTCATGAGTGATTTTGTCTCCCCGTTTTGGGGGTATTACGTAGCTGTGCTGGTGGTTGCGAGCTTTGCTTTTCTGGTGTGGCTCTTGGTCGGTAACACGACGAAAAAACCAGCAGTAGGTCAACAAGTTGAATTGCAGAAACATGTCTGGGATGAGGATCTGCAGGAATGGAATAATCCCTTGCCGGGATGGTGGATGTACCTGTTCTGGTTCACTATTGCTTTTGGGGTTGTATATTTAATTCTCTATCCAGGATTTGGCACCTTTGGCGGTAAGCTTGGCTGGACTTCTTCCGGCCAATACAAGGAAGAGAGAAGGGTTGCCGACCAGCGTTTTGACGAAAAGTTCAATCGCTACAAAGATATGGATGTCAAAGCGGTGGCCGCGGATCCTGAAGCTCGCGAAATGGGTAAGCGTCTTTTCCTTACTTATTGCCAGCAGTGCCATGGTTCCGATGCTCGCGGAGCGAAAGGATTCCCGAATCTGACTAATCCTTCAGGTTGGCAGTGGGGTTCTGAGCCGGAACAAATCGTAGCAACGATTACTGGCGGGCATCAGGCTGCTATGCCGGCTTGGGAACAGCAATTAGGAGCTGAGTCAGTCAAGGATGTTGCGAATTATGTTCGCTCGTTTTCTGGTTTAGCGCATGACTCCCTAAGAGCTGAGCGTGGTAAAGATGTCTTTGCTCAGAACTGTGTTGCTTGCCATGGGCCTGAAGGAAAAGGTAATCCGTTAGTAGGAGCTCCAAATCTGACAGATAAGACTTGGCTATATGGTTCTTCCGAAGCAACCATAATTGAAACGATTAGCAAAGGCCGTAATGGACTGATGCCTACGTGGGGGCCCCTCTTAGGGGAGAAAAAGATTAAATTGCTTGCTGCGTATGTATATAGTTTGAATACTAACGCGCAGTAATTTATAAGTCGGGAAATACCAAAAACCGGGAGAGGCGTTTTACGCGTTTCCCGGTTTGGTTTTTTCAGGGTTTGTTTTTCATTTAATGCGAAGGCTTTTGCCTTTATTGAGTTGCTTCTCTCATGAATACCGATGCCAATCCAGAACCTCAAGCTCAAGACTCAAAGCCTCATCTAAAGGCGAAGACAGTTATTCCTGTCGTGCCTGCGGGTTTGGATGAAGAACTTTATGCAATTCGTAAGAAAATCTACCCACGTGCAGCAAGCGGGATTTTTGCGACTTGGCGCTGGATATTGGTTTGGGCTACTCAACTGATTTTTTTTGGCCTCTGCTGGATGCAATGGAATGGCCGCCAAGCTTTGTTATTCGATTTGGCGGAGCGGAAATTTTATATTTTTGGCTTGGTTTTTTGGCCGCAGGATGTCTTTTTCCTTGCGGTTTTACTGATTGTTTGTGCTTATTCGCTGTTTTTATTTACAGCAGTCGCAGGGCGCCTTTGGTGTGGGTATGCCTGTCCGCAGACGGTCTATACGGAAATTTTTCTTTGGATTGAATCAAAAATCGAGGGTGACCATGTCCGGCGCATGAAGCTTGATGCGCAACCTTTCAGCGCACGAAAGCTAGGGCTTAAATTAGCCAAATACGGAGCATGGGTTCTTTTCTCTGTATGGACAGGCATTAGCTTCGCTGGTTACTTCACTCCGATTCGGGAGCTTTTGCCGAGTATATTTACTGGACAGCTTGGCGGCTGGCAAATTTTCTGGATTTGTTTCTACAGCGGCTTTACTTATTTGATGGCCGGTGTAATGCGTGAGCAGGTTTGTAAGTATATGTGCCCGTATGCCCGTTTTCAGGGCGTGATGTTCGATCCGGACACTTTGGTCATCACTTACGATACGCAACGCGGTGAGCCACGTGGTCCGCGCCGGAAAGGGAGCGATTACAAGGCGAATAGCCTTGGCGACTGCGTGGATTGTGGAATTTGTGTTCAAGTGTGCCCAACGGGGATCGATATCCGTAAAGGCTTGCAATACGAATGCATCGGGTGTGCCGCATGTATCGATGGATGCGATCAGGTAATGGAAAAAATGAATTACCCGAAGGGGTTAATTCGTTATTCGACCGAGCATGCACTTGAGCAGGGTTGGGGCACCAAGGAAATTCTTGGGCACGTATTGCGACCGCGTACCCTGATTTATAGCAGCGTACTTTGCCTTATTATTATCGGGTTTGTTTGGGGAATTGCTTCGCGTATCCCCGTTCGCATGGATGTCATTCGGGATCGGGGTACGCTGGCGCGTGAAGTTGAAGATGGAATGATTGAGAACGTCTATAGTCTACGCGTAATGAATGCTTCTGAAGCGGCGCGTGAAGTCAAAATATCGGTTACTGGAATTGATGGCATCAAGCTTTTGGGAGATACGGTGGCTTCAATTGGGCCGAATGATGCTCGAACACTTTCTGTCCGTGCGCGGATACCTGGCGACGCGGTTCCTAGAGGTTCGCATAAGATTTTCTTCGACTTGCATACGGCAGACAACAAAATTGCTCTGCACGAGAAGTCCACTTTTTTGATGCAGTGAGGTAATGATGAGCACGACTCGAGAGGCTTCCAAGCCTGGAAAACCTTGGTATCGCGAACCCTGGCCGTGGATTTTATGGGGGCTGCCGGGAATTGCTGTGGTCGCGAGTTTATCCACCTATGCAATTGCTTACTGGGGGATTGGTCACCACGGTGGCTCAGATGCTTTGGTCGTTGACGATTATTACAAAGAGGGGCTTGGGATCAATCAGACGCTTGCACGTAACCGTCAGGCACTCAATCTCGGAATTTCTGGACGTTTACATCTTGATGGCGGCGGAGCTCAATTAGCGTTGACGGCAACAGATATCAGTAAGTTGCCCGATCAATTGATTCTGACGGCTACCCATGCAACACGTCCGGAGCTGGATCAGAAAATAGTGCTTAATAAAACTTTAGATAGTTATCGCGGTGTCATGCATCCGCTTTCGGCGGGCCGCTGGCAGCTTCAGATCGAAGATCAGGCGCTTACATGGCGTATCGCTTCCGTTGTGCAGTTTCCTACGGATGGCGAAATTCAATTACGTGCGTGGCTCGATACCGCGCCTTGATGTTCGATAATGATTCAGGCGTGGCAAAGTAAATGTGCCGCGTGGTGTGGTTTGTTATTTCGGTTTTACCCTGAGGTGAAATATAGCCTAAGCAGTTTGGGAGTAAATCTTAAAATAGGCACAGCTAAAAGCCTCATTCTATAAGAAGCTTATATGGTTCGCCTAAACAGAGGGGTGGTGCCATGCAGAGGTGGTGTTTTTTGCTGTTATCGATCCTCAACAGTTGTATCTGTTTGGTCAGGGGATTCAGCTTTCTCCAATTGCGACATATTCTGTGTTCTTTTTGGGTTTCTGGCTTATTTGCGCTCTTTCTTGTTTGGCAACGCTTTTCTACGCGCGCAGTTCAGCAGAAATCAATCATCTGAAAGACTCTGCCTAAAGGGGTGCCCTTTATAAGGCTGGCGACGAAACAGCCAAGGCTTGGAATTAGCTGTTTCGTCACGGAAAAGTAGCCTGAATTTACTGCAAGTAGTCCTAATTACATTTGCTGATAAATCGGCCCTTCTCCGCCTTGCGGAACGACCCACACGATATTTTGTGTTGGGTCTTTGATATCGCAGGTTTTGCAGTGGACGCAGTTCTGTGCGTTGATTTGTAAACGCGCCCCACTTTCCTCACGCACAATTTCGTAGACGCCTGCGGGGCAATACCGTTGCTCGGGCGCGTCGTATTCAGCGAGATTGATTCTGATTGGAACCGTAGGATCTTTCAGTTTTAGGTGGCAAGGCTGATCTTCCTCGTGATTGGTATTCGAGAGGAAAACGGAAGAGAGCCGATCAAACGTCAATACGCCATCGGGTTTGGGATAGGCAATTGGCTTACATTCCGCAGCCTTTTTGAGCTTTGTATGGTCGGCTGTGTTGTGCCATGTCCAGGGCAATTTGCCGCCAAAAAGTTTTTGGTCGATGCCATAGAGCAGGGTGCCAAGCCATAGCCCTTTGGCCATGTAGGGCTTGAAATTACGCGCGCAATAAAGTTCTTCGTGCAGCCAGGATGCTTTATAAGCTTCGGGATAAGCAGAAAGCTCGTCCTGTGCGCGACCGGAAAGCAGGGCTTCGACGACGACTTCCGCGGCCAGCATGCCACTTTTGATCGCGGTGTGAGAGCCTTTGATTCGTGCCGCGTTAAGAAAGCCCGCATCGTCGCCGATCAAGGCTCCGCCGGGGAATATGAGTTTGGGAAGGCTTTGGTAACCTCCCGCGTTGATTGCTCGCGCGCCATAAGCGATGCGTTTGCCGCCTTCAAAAAATTTGCGAATTTCAGGGTGGGTTTTGAAACGCTGAAATTCTTCGAAAGGCGAAAGATAAGGGTTGCTATAGCTCAGACCTACAACCAGTCCGATCGAAACGAGGTTTTCTCCATAATGGTAGGCGAAGGAGCCGCCATAGGTGTCGGACTGCATTGGCCAGCCGGCCGAGTGTACGACAAGCCCCTTTTTGAAATTCTCGGGCTTGACTTCCCATAGCTCCTTGATCCCGATGCCATAGGTTTGCGGGTCTGCATCGCGGCGCAAGTCGAATTTCGCTTCGAGCTGTTTGCCTAGATGACCACGACAGCCTTCGGCAAAAAGCGTGTATTTGGCATGCAATTCCATGCCTGGCTGAAAGCTCGGGCCTGGTTGACCATCGCGGCCGACACCCATGTCGCCGGTAACGACGCCCTTGACGCGGCCTTGGTCGTCATACAGAACTTCGGCACCTGCAAACCCGGCATAAACTTCGACACCAAGTGCTTCGGCCTGTTGACCGAGCCAGCGGCAAACTTGGCCGAGGCTGGTGATGTAGTTACCTTCGTTGTGCAGGGTTGCAGGCAGCATCCAGAGGGGAACATGGGTTGCTCCGGTTTCGGAAAGAAACATCACGCGGTCTTCGGTGACCTGAGTTTCGAGCGGGGCGCCGAGTTCTTTCCAGTTCGGGAAAAGCTCGGTCAGTGCGCGCGGGTCCATTATCACGCCGGACAGAATATGAGCGCCAATCTCTGCGCCTTTGTCGATGAGGCAGACACTGATGTCCTGGCCTTTTGCCTGCGCTAATTCTTTGATACGGATCGCGGCGGATAAACCGGATGGGCCTCCGCCAACGATCAGTACATCAAACTCCATCGACTCGCGTTCCATTTCCTTTTGCTCCTTCAAAATTCTTGTTTGGCCAACACTGTAAGATCGATATGCTATTCCATACTGTAGGGTATGGTAAATTCCGATGTTACTGCTTCAGGGCGGGTCCCTGGTGTTTCTAGCTTCGGAGATTGCATGTCAGACAGTCACGCTCAGCCCTTCATATTGCTGCATGAGTGCATTATCCCGGTGCGTTGGGGTGACCAGGATGCTCTCGGCCATGTCAATAACACGGTGTTTTTCCGTTTTATGGAACAGGCGCGTGTTGAATGGTTCGAGCAACAAGGGGTTATTTGCAATTCAGATCAACCCCAGACAATAGTGATCGTCCATGCATCTTGCACCTTCTTAAAACCCATTACTTATCCCGCAAATGTCAGGGTAAGGCTCTATGGAGGCGAGCCCGGTCGCAGTAGCGTAATGACACGCTATGAGCTCCTGGATGAGGACTCGGGAAATTCCTATGCGACCGGCGAGGCGAAAGTCGTGTGGATCGACCCTGTTAAAGGAAAATCCATAGCGTTGCCGGATTCATTGAGGGCCTTGCTTAGAGGTTAGGAACCACAGAAGTAGTTGCACCAATTCGGATAGAAGTAGATTGGCCGGGGCCTGAGCCAGCGATCATCCAGGCAAAGGAACTGAGGGAATGACGAAACGCTCCCAACCCATGCACTCAGCGGCGCTCAAGAGGTAATCACCCAAACCTGCTGCCTCACGCTGTGGCGGCGGCTTTGGATGGGGCCGCCTGGGCATACTCAATTCGGGTTGAAGTTGGCAACGGAATATAAAAGACAAAAGAGGAGGAGAAATGACTAAGCCTTTAAAGCCTTTGTGGGCACCCTCTGCGGAGCGTGTCGCCAATGCGCGCCTGACTGCCTTCCGCACATTTGCCGAGGAACGCTACGGTGCCCCGGGTGGTAACTACGCCGAGTTGCACGCCTGGTCGGTTAATCAGCGTGAAGCTTTCTGGTCTGCGGTGTGGGAGTTTTGCAGCGTGCTCGGTGACCCTGGTGGCACGGTGTTGGAGCAGGACACAATGCCGGGTGCGAAATGGTTTCCCCAGGCGCGGCTGAATTTCGCACGCAATTTGCTGCGCCGGCGCGATTCCGGCGATGCCCTCGTATTCTGGGGCGAAGACAAAGTTAAAACGCGCATGAGTCACGCCGATCTCCATCGCGCCGTCGCGCATTTCGCGCATGCCTTGAAGGCCGCGGGCGTGCAGCCCGGCGAGCGCGTCGCGGCATGGCTGCCGAACCTGCCCGAAAGCATCGTCGCGATGCTCGCCGTCGCCAGCATCGGCGCGGTCTGGTCCTCGGCCTCGCCGGATTTTGGCGTGCAAGGCGTGCTCGACCGCTTTGGCCAGATCGAGCCGAAAGTCCTGATCGCCGTCGACGGCTACCACTACAGCGGCAAACGCATCGACAACATGGGCAAGCTGGCCGAAGTCATCGATAAGCTCCCGAGCGTCGAACAGCTTATCGTCGTGCCGTATATCCACGCCGAGCACGATTTGTCCGCGCTGCGCGACGCGCAAATGTGGGCCGATTTCATCGCCCCGCATCGCTTCCAAAACGACATTCCGTTCGTCGCGCTGCCGTTCGACCATCCGCTCTACATCCTCTTCTCCTCGGGTACGACCGGCGTGCCCAAATGCATCGTCCATTCCGCGGGCGGCGTGCTGCTTCAGCACCTCAAGGAACATCAGCTCCACACCGACATCCATGAAGGAGATCGGCTCTTCTACTTCACCACGCTAGGCTGGATGATGTGGAACTGGCTCGTCTCGGGCTTGGCTTCGGGCGCGACGCTGCTGCTTTACGACGGTTCGCCGTTCGCGGGCGACGGCAAGATTCTATGGGATTTCGCCCAGACCGAACGCTGCACCCACTTCGGCACCTCGGCCAAATATCTCGACGCTGCCGCCAAGGCTGGGCTGCGGCCGCGCGATACGCACGACCTCGGCGCTTTGCGTGCCATCATGTCCACCGGCAGCCCGCTCGTCGATGAAGGCTTCGACTATGTCTACGACGCGATCAAATTCGACCTTTGCCTGGCCTCGATCTCGGGCGGTACGGACATCGTTTCCTGCTTCGTCCTGGGCAACCCGACGGCGCCCGTGTGGCGCGGCGAAATCCAATGCAAAGGGCTCGGCATCGCGGTCGAGGTGTGGGATGAAACAGGGCTCCCAGTTAAAGGCGACAAGGGCGAGCTTGTATGTACCAAGGCTTTCCCCTGTATGCCGATCGGCTTTTGGAACGACCCGGACGGCGCCAAATACCGCGCGGCCTACTTCGAGCGCTTCCCCGGCGTGTGGTGCCACGGCGATTTCTGCGCCGAAACCGAACATGGCGGATTGATTATCTACGGCCGCTCGGACGCCACGCTCAACCCTGGCGGCGTGCGCATCGGTACGGCTGAAATCTATCGCCAGGTCGAACGGCTGCCCGAAGTCATCGAATCGCTCGTGATCGGGCAGAACTGGCCGCCGGGCAGCTATGCCGATGTGCGCGTGGTGTTGTTCGTGAAACTCGCGGACGGCATCGAGCTTGATGAGGCGCTGACCGACCGGATCAAACGCGCGATCCGCGAGAACGCCAGCCCGCGTCATGTGCCGGCGAAAATCGTGCAGGTGCGCGACATCCCGCGCACCAAGAGCGGCAAGATCGTGGAACTGGCGGTGCGCAATATCGTGCACGGCGAGGCGGTGAAGAATGTCGAGGCCCTGGCGAATCCCGAAGCATTGGAGCAGTTCCGGGCGCGAGCGGAGTTGAATAGTTGAGAGCCTGTTCAGAGTCTGTCGCAAGAAGCTGTAACGCCACAAGTTGGGAGGTGTCCGGGCTTACTCTCGACTTGCGGTCATTCTGCGCGGAGCGAAGCGCAGTCGCAGAATCCAGTATCGGAGGGCAAATGGATTCTGCGACTTCGCGCAGAATGACCACGGGTTGAGCGCAAGTCCCGCCATTCATAATGGGGCTAGCAAAACAAGCGTAACGGGGATCTTGCAGTGAGGATGAAGTGGGCTGTACGCCGACCGGTATAATCCGGGACGCATGAAGCCCACGCAATCCATTCCCAGCGACTCAACCGATTTAGCCAGCGCAGCCCTGAGGACATTGCGCCATGTCTTCGGGTATACGGCTTTCCGCGGCGCGCAGCAGGCGATCGTCGAACAAGTCGCGCGCGGCGGCGACGCGCTCGTGCTGATGCCGACGGGCGGCGGAAAGTCGCTCTGCTACCAGATCCCAGCGCTGCTGCGCCACGGTTGCGGCATTGTGGTGTCACCCTTGATCGCCTTGATGCAGGATCAGGTGCAGGCCCTGAAGCTCGCCGGCGTGCGCGCGGCGTACCTGAATTCGACGTTGGAGCTTGAGCATGCCGCCGTGATCGAGCGCGAACTGCTCGAAGGCGAACTGGATCTGCTCTATGTCGCGCCTGAAAGGTTGATGACCCCGCGCTTTCAGCAACTGCTCGCGCAGTCGGACATTGCCTTGTTCGCGATCGACGAGGCGCATTGCGTATCGCAATGGGGGCACGATTTCCGGCCCGAATATATTCAGCTTTCGGTGCTGCATGAGCGCTTCCCGCAGATTCCCCGCGTCGCGCTGACGGCGACGGCGGACGGCGCAACGCGGCAGGAAATCGTCGAGCGGCTTGCGCTGCATGCGGCTGAAGTTTTCGTATCGAGTTTCGACCGGCCGAACATCCGTTACACGGTGACGGAGAAGGACAACCCGCGCCGCCAGCTTTTGCGCTTCATCCGCAGCTCGCACGACGGGGATGCGGGCATCGTCTATTGCCTCTCGCGCAAGAAGGTCGAGGAAACCGCTAAGTGGTTGCGCGAACAAGGGCTCAATGCGCTGCCATACCACGCCGGACTCGACGCTTCGGTGCGCGAGCAGCACCAGAGCAAATTCATTCGCGGCGATGGCATCATCATGGTGGCGACCGTCGCTTTCGGCATGGGCATCGACAAACCCGACGTGCGTTTCGTCGCGCATCTGGATCTGCCGAAATCGCTCGAAGCCTACTACCAGGAAACCGGCCGGGCAGGGCGCGACGGCCTGCCGTCGAATGCCTGGATGGCTTACGGCCTCCGGGACCTTATCCTGCATCGGGAAATGATCGAACAGTCGCAAGCGCCCGATGAAATCAAACGCGTCGAACGGCGCAAGCTCGAAGCCTTGCTCGGCTATTGCGAAGCACCGACTTGCCGGCGCCAGGTATTGCTGCGGTATTTCGGTGAAGAATCGACGCCTTGCGGCAACTGCGACATGTGCCTGAACCCGCCCCAGACCTGGGATGCGAGCGAGGCGGTGCAGAAGGCGCTTTCGGCGATTTACCGCAGCGGGCAGCGTTATGGCGCGGGGCATATCATCGATATCCTGCGCGGTGCGGAAACCGCCAAGATTATCGAGCGCGGGCATCAGCATTTATCGACATTTGGGCTTGGCAAAGCGATTTCGGAAGCGCAATGGAGTTCGCTGCTGCGCCAATGCGTCGCGGCGGGGCTGCTTGGCGTCAATGAGCATGGCGGCTTGATCCTGCAAGAAGATTGCCGCCCCGTTTTGCGCGGCGAACAGCCCATCCAATTGCGCCGCGTGCGCGAAACGCAGGCCGCCGCGCCGAGCCTGCGGCGTGAAATCGAATTCGAAGATGATGCGGCGCGCGCGCTCTGGGCCGCGTTGCGCCAATGCCGGCGCCGGCTGGCCGAAGAGCAGAACGTGCCCGCCTATATCGTGTTTGGCGATGCAACCCTGAAACAGATGCTGGAACGGCGGCCGATGAGTCTTGAAGCAATGCATGAACTACCGGGTGTCGGCGACCGCAAACTCGAACTCTACGGCGCCGATTTCCTCGAAGTGCTGCAACGGCATGCCCGCGAATACGCATGAAAGTGCAGCAATGAAGGATCTTGCTGCTTATTTTGCCGAAGATGGCCCACTCGCACGCGCTATCCCCGCTTATCGTCCGCGCGCGCAGCAGCTCGAAATGGCGCTCGCCATCGGCGACGCGATCCGCGGCAACCGCGTGCTCGTCGCCGAGGCAGGCACCGGCACCGGCAAGACTTTCGCCTACCTCGTGCCGGCGCTCGCGCTGGGCGGCAAGGTCATCATCTCCACAGGCACCAAGACCTTGCAGGATCAGTTGTTCCACCGCGATTTGCCCGCGGTGCGCGATGCGCTGCGGCTGCCGGTCACGGTCGCGCTGCTCAAGGGGCGCGCCAACTACGTCTGTCACTATCATCTGGCGCAGGCGCAAACGGATAGCGCGCGTTTTCTGAATAAGGAAGACGGCGCGCATATCCGTTCGATCGCCCGCTGGGCCAAGCACACGCACACCGGCGACAAAGCTGAATGCAGCGAAGTACCCGAGAACAGCACGGCCTGGATTGTCGCGACCTCGACGCGCGAGAACTGTCTCGGCCAGGATTGCCCGCATGTGAAGGAGTGCTTCGTGCTGGCGGCGCGCCGCGCCGCGCAGGAGGCCGAGGTCGTCGTCGTCAATCATCATCTGTTCTTCGCCGATGTGATGCTGCGCGACGAAGGGCTCGCCGAACTGCTGCCCGCCTGCAATACGGTGGTGTTCGACGAAGCGCACCAACTGCCCGAAACCGCGTCGCTGTTCTTCGGCGAAAGCGTGTCGACAAGCCAGTTGCTCGATCTTGCGCGCGACACGCGCAACGAAGCGCTGACCGCCGCGCGCGATTTCCCACAGTTGCAGGATGCCGTGCGTGCGCTCGAAAAAGCGGCGCGTGATCTGCGGCTCGCGTTTCCGGGCGACAACCAGCGTCTAGGCGCGCCGCAGTTCGGCAGCCTGCCCGAGTTGCCGGTTGCGCTCGGCCGGCTCGAAGACGAGCTGGAGCGTTTCACGGCCTTGCTCGAAACCCAGGCCGAGCGCTCGGAAGGGCTCGAACGCTGCTGGCAGCGCGCCACGGAATTGGGCGAACGCCTCAAACGCTGGCGCATGCCACCGGGCGCCGAGCTGGTGCGCTGGGTCGAAGTGTTCAGCCAGTCGGCGGCATTGAATGCGACGCCGCTACAGATTTCGGGCGTATTCAAAAAACAGATGGAAGGCACGGCGCGGGCCTGGATTTTCACTTCGGCCACGCTCGCGGTCGGGCGCGATTTCCGCCACTACTGCGAAGAGCTTGGCCTCGATCAGCTCGAACCGCAAGCCAACACGGCCATTTGGGGCAGCCCGTTCAACTATGCCGAGCAGGCGCTGCTTTATGCGCCGTCCGGCATGCCGGACCCGAACAGCCCCGCATTCGTCGAGGCCGTGGTCGAGGCCGCGATGCCGGCGATCCGCGCCGCGCAGGGGCGTTGTTTCCTGCTATGCACTTCGCTGCGCGCGATGCAGCGGATTCATGAGCGTTTGGTGGAGATCTTTGAGCGCGAAAGTCTCACGTTTCCGCTTTTGCTGCAAGGCCAGGGCTCACGCAGCGAATTGCTCGAACGTTTCCGCAAACTCGGCAATGCGGTGCTCGTCGCAAGCCAAAGCTTCTGGGAGGGCGTCGATGTGCCCGGCGATGCGCTTTCGCTCGTGATTATCGACAAGCTGCCATTCGCGCCGCCCGACGATCCGGTGCTCGCCGCGCGCATCGACTGGATGCGCGAACAGGGGCGCAACCCCTTCATGGAGTATCAGCTTCCGCGCGCTGTCATCAACATCAAGCAGGGCGCGGGCCGTTTGATCCGCAGCGAGCGCGACCACGGCGTATTGATGATCTGCGATCCGCGCATGATCGACAAAGCCTATGGCCGCCGTGTCTGGCAAAGCCTGCCGCCGATGCGGCGAACGCGGGATGTTCAGGAGGTGGAAGCGTTTTTCGCCCGGCTGCCCGGCCCGGCGAACTGAAACGCGCTGTATGCGCGGAATAACGTCTTCACGTGCGGCGACGCCGCCCCGATGAATCAAGAAAAGAAAAACATGCTTACTGAACGTCACAAGGAAATCGCGGGCAAAATCTGGGAAATCGCCAACCGGCTGCGCGGCCCCTACCGGCCGCCGCAGTACCGGCTGGTCATGCTGCCGATGGTCGTGCTGCGCCGCCTCGATTGCGTGCTGGAGCCGACCAAGGACGCCGTGCTGGCCGAACATGCCCGGCTGAGCGCCGCCAAAACGCCGCCCACCGCCATTCCCCGCCTGCTGACCGGCGTGGTGGATAAAGAGCGCCAGCAGCCGCTGTACAACGTCAGCCCCTACACCTTCCACAAGCTCCTGGGCGACAGCGAAAACATCGCCCCCAACCTCGTCGCCTATATCAACGGCTTTTCCGCTACCGCGCGCCGCATCTTCGACAAGTTCAAGTTCAGCGACCAGATCGAAAAACTCGATGCCAGCAACCGCCTTTTCGCCATCGTCAAGGCGATGTCCGAGGTCGACCTGCACCCAAAAAAGATCAGCAACATCGAGATGGGCTACATCTTCGAGCATCTGGTCATGCGCTTCAACGAGCAGGCCAACGAAGAGGCGGGCGACCACTTCACCCCGCGCGAGGTCATCCGGCTCATGACGCACCTCGTCTATACCGGCGAGGAAGATGTTTACAAACCCGGCGTTTATCGTGAAATCTACGACCCCGCCTGCGGCACCGGCGGCATGTTGTCCGTTTCCGAGGAGACCATCCGCGCCGGCAATGCCTCGGCCAATCTCGGGTTGTATGGTCAGGAGTACAACGACGAAAGCTGGGCCATCTGTTGCTCGGACATGCTCATCAAGGACGAGGAAACCGATCAAATCATCCTGGGCGACACCCTGGGCGACGGCAAGACCAGAGACGGCTTTCCCGAGAAGCAATTCCACTACATGCTCGCCAACCCGCCCTTTGGCGTCGAGTGGAAGGATCAGCAAAAAGTCGTCGCCAAGGAAGCGGAAGAACTGGGCTTTCATGGCCGCTTCGGCGCGGGCCTACCCGCCATCAACGATGGCTCGCTGCTGTTCCTGCAACACATGATTGCCAAGATGAAGCCTGCCCCCGACAAGGGTGGCGAAGGCTCCAGGATCGCCATCATCTTCAACGGCTCGCCGCTGTTTTCCGGCGATGCCGGTTCCGGCCCCTCCAACATCCGCCGCTGGATCATCGAAAACGACTGGCTCGATGCCATCGTCGCGCTGCCCGACCAGCTTTTCTACAACACCGGCATCTTCACCTACATCTGGCTGGTCACCAACCGCAAGCCCGCCGAGCGGCGCGGCAAGGTGCAGTTGATCGACGGCACGCGCTTCTTCCAGAAGATGAAGAAGAGCCTCAACAACAAGCGCAACGAACTCTCGGACGCCCATATCGACCGCCTGACCGGGATTTACGGCAATTTCCGCGACGGCGAGCGGGAAACCGTGCTGATCGACGGCCAGCCGGAGCAACGCGTGGTCAGCCGCATTTTTGCCAACCACGCCTTCGGCTTCCTCAAAATCACCGTCGAGCGGCCCCTGCGGCTCAATTTCGCGGCGACGCCGGAACGCATCGCGCGGCTCGATGAACAGTCCGCCTTCATCAACCTCGCCGTCTCGAAAAAGCGCAAGGACGCCCAGGCCGCCGAGGCCGAGGAAGCGGCGGGACGCGCCGAACAGCAAGCCATCCGCGATTTGCTGGCGACGCTTGCGCCGAAAGCTCCCCTCGCTCCCGATGTCGATAAAGGATCGGCCCGCGCTCTTGAAGCCCCTCGCCCGCTTGCGGGAGAGGGGTTGGGGAGAGGGTGCGCGGCACATCCGGGCGCGATGGACGAAATCAATCGCCGCTTTCCCCTCTCCCCCGGCCCCTCTCCCGCAAGCGGGCGAGGGGAGAAAGGGGCTTTCGCGACAACCTCCGCTCGCGGTGGAGGCGACTACAGCGCCGCGCCGGCTGGCGAACCCATGGTCGTGGAGGACGCCGCTCGCGGCGCCCTCTACAACGTTGATCGGGCGACCATCCGGTTCCCGGCGGAAGGCAAACTCGAAGGCCGCTACCTGGACCGCGCGGCCTTCGAGGCCGATCTCGACGCCGCCGCGAAAAAAGCCGGGCAGAAGCTGCCCGCGCCGATCAAGAAAGCCATCTTTGCCGCGCTGGGCGAGCGCGACCCCCAGGCCGAAATCTGCCGCGACGCCAAGGGAGCGCCGGAGCCGGACAGCGAATTGCGCGACACCGAAAACATCCCGCTGCCCGCTGGCACAACCTTGCCCCTGCCGATGAACTTTGGGCCGGAGATGCCCAATGATGCGCTAGTGGCCGCCATGCGCGGCACGATTGACGCCTACATGGCCGCCGAAGTGCTGCCGCATGTGCCCGATGCCTGGGTGGACTACAGCAAGACCAAGGTCGGCTACGAAATCCCGATCAACCGGCATTTCTACGTTTACAAGCCGCCGCGCCCGTTGGGGGAGATCGAGGCAGATATTCAGGTGCTGGAAGGGGAGATTGCGGGGTTGCTCAAGGGGTTGGTGGCGTGAGCGTCGCCACTTGGACTCGCCGCCGATTGCGCTTCGATGCGCGTCTCAACCCGGTCAAATCCGAGTTGGAGCTTGCAGACGATGTTCCAGTCTCGTTTGTGCCGATGGATGCGGTAGGCGAGCGAGGCGGTTTGCGGCTTGAAGAAGAGCGCCCCGTGGACGAGGTTTATAACGGATATACCTACTTCCGCGACGGCGATGTAGTAATTGCCAAAATCACACCCTGTTTTGAAAATGGAAAGGGCGCGATTGCCGAAGGTTTGACCAACGGCGTGGGATTCGGCACCACCGAACTGCATGTGGTGCGTCCGTGCCAACAGCTTGACGACCGCTTTCTGTTCTATGTGACGATTGCTCACGATTTCCGCTCCTTTGGAGAAGCGGAAATGTTGGGGGCTGGCGGTCAAAAGCGCGTTCCTGAGCGGTTTCTGAAGGATTGGCGGCCACCCCTACCACCCCTCGAAACCCAAAAGCGCATCGCCGCCTTTCTGGATGAAAAAACGGCGCGGATCGACGCTCTGATTGCAAAAAAACAGGCGCTCTTGGAGCGGCTGGCCGAAAAGCGGCAGGCGATCATCACCCAGGCCGTCACCAAGGGCCTCAACCCCGCCGCCCCCATGAAAGACAGCGGCATCGACTGGCTCGGAGAAATTCCGGCGCATTGGGCGGTTTGTCCGATCAAGCATGTCGGTCGCATCGGCAATGGATCTACGCCCAGCAGAGAGGATCCGAACTATTGGTCTGATACAGGGTTCCCTTGGCTAAATAGTTCAGTGGTAAACCAAGAGGAAGTGAATGAGGCAGAGCACTTCGTCACAGAGCTTGCGCTCCAAGAGTGCCACCTTCCCATTATTGAACCGCCAGCAGTTTTGGTCGGTATTACTGGGCAGGGTAAGACTCGTGGTATGGCTGCCCCTTTAAAATTCCGGGCGACAATCAATCAACACTTGGCATTTATCAGACCAGAGACCAGCAAAATCTCAGCCGAATTCTTGCTGCATTGCCTACAAATGGCGTATCCCCTTCTCAGATTTGAAAGTGAAGGCGCTGGCAGCACGAAGGGGGCGATAACTTGTGAACAACTTGGATGCTTCCCGATTCCGTTGCCAGCAATTCAGGAGCAACTGGAAATTGTCGAGCTACTCAATGTCAGATATCGTCGCATCAGTGCCCTAATCGAAAAGACCGATTGCTCCATCGAACGCCTCACCGAATACCGCTCCGCCCTCATCACCGCCGCCGTCACCGGCCAGATCGAGGAATTGCGATGAGGATGGCATCCGCGCAAGGGGCGCCCGTGCCACCCGTGCTGGACAACAGCATGGCAAACGTGTAATGATGTATTGCACTTGCTGTCATTACAACGCCACGGGAGCACAACGATGAATTTGCAGATTCGAGACCGGCGAGCGCGCGAGCTGGCGCAAAAGATTGCCAGGCAAAGCCATCTTTCCATGACGGAGGTCGTCATTCAGGCGCTGGAAACCGAATACCGCCGCGTGGCGGCGCAGCAACCCCTGGCCGCGCGTCTGGGCGCCATCGCCGATGAACTGGCCGCCATGGCCAAACCGGGCGGTCAGGAGTTGAGCAAGGACGAAATCGACGCTATGTGGGGCCACGCCTGATGTTCGTCGATACGTCGGCAATCGTCGCCATCCTGGCGAAAGAGCCGGAGGCCACGGAATTCGCCAACAGAATCCAGGCGGCTGGCGCCTGCTGCACGTCAGCCCTGGTGGTGCTCGAAGCCGCCATGCGGCTTTCCACCAAGCTGGGGATTCATCCGGTCGAGGTGGATAAATGCATTCAGGCTTTGCTGACCGAAGCCGACATCAGCCTGGTTCACATGGATGCCAGAACGGCCAGCCTTGCCGTGCAAGCCTTCGCCGATTATGGCAAGGGCCGGGGGCATCCGGCACAGTTGAATCTGGCGGATTGCCTTTCCTATGCCTGCGCCAAGGCGCAAGGCATTTCCCTGCTTTACAAGGGCAACGACTTCGCCCACACCGATTTGGGCTAAGGCGCACCGAGGGAGACGGCCAATGCCTAACCACACCGAGTACGCCTACGAAACGGCGATAGAGCATGGCCTGATCGCCTGCGGCGGCTATGCGAAGGGCAACCCCAAGGGCTTCGATGCCGCAACCGCGCTGTTTCCCGATGAGGTGATCGCCTTCATCCGTGCCAGTCAGAGCGCGCGTTGGGAGCAACTCGAAGCGATGTTGAAGGAGCGCACCGCCGCTACCATCATCGACAGCCTCGCCAAGGAACTGGCGAGCAAGGGCGCGCTGGGCGTGCTGCGCCACGGCTTCAAATGCTACGGCAAGGAACTGCGCCTGGCCTATTTCCAGCCCAATTCGGCGATGAACCCGGAGGCGGAAAAGCGCTATGCCGCCAATCGCCTGACCATCACGCGGCAGGTCGAATTTCTCTCTGAAGTGCTCAAACGCCCGGATGGGCAAAAGCGCAAGTGCATCATCGACGTGGTGCTGTCGGTGAACGGCCTGCCGGTGGTGACGGTGGAACTGAAGAACCCGCTCACCGGCCAGCGCGCGGAAGATGCGTGCAAGCAGTACAAGGCCGACCGCGATGGGCGCGATCGGCTGTTCCGCTTCAAGGAGCGGGCGGTGGTGCATTTTGCCGTGGACCCGGATGAAGCGTGGATGACCACGGAGTTGAAGGGTGCGGAAACTGTCTTTCTGCCGTTCAATCGCGGCCATGATTTCGGCGCGGGTAATCCGCCAGTCGAGGGCAACTGGAAAACGCACTACCTATGGGACGAGGTTCTGGCGCGCGACAGCCTCTTGGACATCCTGCAACGCTTCATGCACCTCGATGTTTCCGAGCGAAAGGTGGGGACGCGCATCATCCGCAAGGAGGCGATGATCTTTCCACGCTATCACCAGCTCGATGTGGTGCGGCGGCTCGTGAGCCATGCGCGAGCGCACGGCGCGGGGCGCAATTACCTGATTCAGCATTCGGCGGGTTCCGGCAAGTCGAACAGCATCGCCTGGCTGGCGCACCGGCTGGCCTCGTTGCACGACGCCGCCGACCAGAAGGTGTTTCACTCGGTCATCGTCATCACCGACCGCCGCGTGCTTGACCAGCAGTTGCAGAACACCATCTATCAGTTCGAGCACAAAACCGGCGTTGTCGAGAAGATCGACGAGAACACGCAGCAACTCGCCAAGGCGCTGGCGGGCGGCACGCCGATCATCATTTCGACCATCCAGAAATTTCCCTTCATCGCGCAGGCGATCAGGACGTTGGAGAAAAAGGGCGAGGAGATCGCCATCGACACGCAGGGCAAGCGTTTCGCGGTGATCGTGGATGAGGCGCACAGTTCGCAATCGGGCGAGACGGTCATGGCGCTCAAGGGCATTCTGAACAAGGATGGCATCGCCGACGCCATTGCCGACCAGTTGAGCGAGGAAGAGGACGGCGATCTTTCGTTGGAAGCCAGGGCGAACATTTTGCGCGAGGCGCAGCAGCGCGCGCGGCAGCCCAATTTGAGTTTCTTCGCCTTTACCGCGACGCCCAAATTCAAGACCAAGGCGGTATTCGACGAACCGGGGCCGACAGGCGCTTCGCCCTTTCATGAGTATTCGATGCGGCAGGCTATTGAGGAGGGCTTCATCCTCGATGTGCTGCAAAACTATACGACGTACAAACGCTTCTTCGGATTGATCAAACAGATCGAGAACGACCCGGATGTACCGAAGAAGAAGGCAGCCAAGGCGCTGGGGCAGTTCCTTGAACTGCACCCCGCCAACATCGGGCAGGTGGTGCAGGTCATCATCGAGCATTTCCGCTTAAAGGTGATGCACGAACTGGGCGGCCGGGCGAAGGCGATGGTGGTTACTGATTCGCGGCTGGCCGCCGTCAAGTACAAGCGAGCCTTTGATGGCTACATCGAGAACAAGGGTTATCAGGGTATTCGAGCGTTGGTCGCCTTTTCCGGCATGGTGAAAGACCCGGACGTTTCAGGCGCTGAGTTCACTGAAGTGAGCATGAATGATGGGTTGCCCGAGAAGGAATTGCCGGAGCACTTTGCGGGCGATGAATTCCGCGTTCTCATCGTCGCCGAGAAGTATCAGACCGGCTTCGACCAGCCGCTGTTGCAGACCATGTATGTGGTGAAGAAGCTGGCGGGCGTGCAGGCCGTGCAGACGCTTTCGCGCCTCAACCGCACGACGCAGGGAAAGACGCGCACTTTCGTTCTCGATTTCAAGAACAAAGAAGAAGACATCTACAAGGCATTCAAACCCTATTTTGAGGCGACCCCGGCCGGCGAGAACGCTGATCCGCAGAAGCTCAACGTACTGCACCACAAGCTTTTACAACCGGCGGTGTTCACGCCGGATGACGTGCGCGCGTTCGCCGAAATCTGGTTCAAGCCTAAACGCGATCCGAGCGGGCAGGATCATTACCGCATGAATGCGATACTCGACGCCTGCGTCGAGCGGTTCAAGCAACTGGAAGAGAAGGTTCAGGATGAGTTTCGCGGCCAGCTCACCGCGTTTCGCAACCTCTATTCGTTTCTCTCGCAGATCATCCCCTATTTTGATACTGGGCTTGAGCGGCTTTACGCCTTCCTCCGCAACCTCTCCGCCAAGCTGCCCCCGCCGGGTGACGGCACCAGGTTCACGCTGGACGATGACGTTGCCCTCAAATACTTCCGTATTCAGCAGATGGGTGAAGGGGCGATTGACCTTTCCGCAGGCGAGGCCGACCCGCTCAAGGGGCCAACCGACGTTGGCACCGCACGCGAAAGGGATACCGACATCGCCCTATCGACTTTAGTGGACAAACTGAACGAACGCTTCGGAACCGACTTCACTGAAGCGGATCAGCTCTTCTTCGATCAGGTGCGCGTAACAGCGGAGCAGGACGAGAAGATCGTCGAGGCGGCAAAAGCAAACAGCGAAGCCAACTTCGCGGCCTTTTTCAGCCGTGTGCTCGATGACTTGTTCATCCAGCGGATGGAAAGCAATGACGAAATCTTCAACCGCGTGATGAGCGATAAGCAATTCCGCTCAGCGGCACAGGATCATCTGGCGCGGGAAGTGTATGACCGCATCCGGCGTTCGGGTTCCAATGCCGCTTCATGATGCTCAAAGACAAGCGCTGGGATTGGATCGAAGAGCGATTGAAGTGAGACGATGGTGATGAGGTTGAAGCGAATCAGTGATTTGATCCAGCGCGGGGCATTGCGGCGAACGTTCAGCGCTACATAGAAAACGGCAACCCGAAGGTTGCCGTTTTTTTCAGTGCGCCGTATTCGCGGTTTACTGAATCTTTGCTTTTTGCATCAGCTCGGCTACATGCTTTTCGACCATTTGCTGTTGCAGGCGTTGCTGAATATTGCCTTTGACCTGATCGAAAGAAGGCGGCGTCGCGTCGCGGATGTCTTCGAGCAGGATGACGTGATAACCGAAATCGCTCTTGACCGGCTCGGTCGTGAACTTACCCTTTTCGAGCTTCTGGAGGGCTTCGGCGAAAGGTTTCACATAGGCATCCGGTGAGTTCCAGCCGAGGTCACCGCCATTGTCTTTCGAACCGGAATCTTTCGAGTCCTTCGCTAGATCAGCGAACTTCGCGCCGCCTTTCAGTTTGGCAATGATGGCTTTCGCGTCTTCTTCTGTCGCGACGAGAATGTGGCGAGCTTTGAATTCTTTTTTCGAGGCTTTGGCGACCGCTTCGTTATAAGCTTTTTTCACATCGGCTTCTGGCACAGGATGCGCTTTGACAAAGCTGTCGATATAGGCCGCGACGAGTGTCGACTGGCGCAGCATGTCCATACGTGTCTGGAAGCCGGGTTTTTTGTCGATGCCTTGTTTTTTCGCTTCCTGAGCGAGCACTTCGCGGCGGATCAGCTCTTCGCGGATTGCGCCTTGTACTTCCTTGTTGTTCGGCGCGCCGCGAGCGGTCTGCTCTTGCAGGAAGATATCGAAAGCAGCCTGTGATACGGGCTGGCCGTTGACGGTTGCGAGCACACCGGGTTTCGTGGCGGCTGGAGTTGCGGGTTTCTTCTCTTGCGCCACGGCGGTGAGGGACAGCGCTGCTGCAACGAGGCCGACGATGAGGCGGCTGTAAGTGTATTTCATGGATAACCTCTGAGTTGGTGGGTGGATGCGATCAACGTGCGTTTTCATCCGGGGTACGTGCGTCGATTGAAATGGCGTGTATTCGATGAGGAATAAGGTCCCCAAGTGTGTCATAAACCGTGCGATGACGGGTGAGCTTGCTTTGCCCTGCAAAAATCCGGGCGACGATATACAGCTTGAAATGACCACCGCCCGTTGCTGCTCCGGCATGGTCGATGTGCCGCGCGCTTTCATCTTCAAGCTCGACAATGCTGGGTTGCAGGGCGGCAAGCCGGTGGCGGATTTCTTCGAGAAGCACGGGCATTAGGGTAATACGTGTTTAAAGGGGTGTGCGCTTGCTTTGGCAAAAACCCCAACTTTCGTATAGGGGTCGTCGTCAAGCCAGGCTTGGGCCGCGGCCTGGTTTTCGAATTCAGCTACGATCAGGCTGCCAAGGAAGCCGGCGGGGCCGGGGTCGGAGCTGTCGATCGCAGGCATCGGGCCGGCCAGTACGAGCCGCCCCGCATCGGCCAACTGTTTCAGGCGCGTGAGGTGTTCGGCCCGTATGGCAAGCCGCTTTGCGAGGCTGCCCGGCGCGTCTTCCGTTATCAGGGCATACAGCATTATTCATCTTCCTTTCCGATGTGACGCGAAAGCATGAGACTTTGAATCACGACGAAAATAAGCATGAGGCCCGTGCCGCCAAAGAGTTTGAAGTTGACCCAGGCGGATTCGGAAAAGTTGAGGGCGACGAACAGGTTCAGGGCGCCCATGAAGGTGAAAAAACCCATCCACGAATAGTTCAGCCGAGCCCAGATCGGCTGTGGAAGCTTGATCTGTTGCCCCATGACGCTTTCGGCCGCGTTGCGTCCGAAACCCCAACGTGCGATAGCCATCGCGGCCGCCATGCTCCAGTAAATTGCCGTGGGTTTCCATTTGATGAAAATCGGGTTGTGCAGGATCAGCGTCAAGCCGCCGAAGATCATGATGATGGCAAAAGTGAACCACATTAACGGTTCGACCTTTTTACGCACGAACCAGGCCCAGCCGATTTGCAGGAAGGTTGCCGCGATCGCAACGCCGGTTGCCGTGTAAATATCGGCGAACTTGTAGGCGATGAAGAACAGCAGGACCGGGAAAACGTCGAAGAGGAATTTCATGGAAAACGGATTATACGGATTACTTCGATCCGGTCTGCTGCGCGGGTAGCACGATTTCAGCGCTGAGCCCGCCGCCTTCGCGTGGTTTGAGTTCGAGCCGTCCTCCATGTGCGCGTGCAATACGCTCTACGATCGCCAAACCCAGACCAGAACCGTGCGCATCGGTTCGCGCCTCTTCGAGCCGTGTGAACGGACGCTTGAGACGTGCGACTTGATCGGCGGGAATGCCGGGGCCGCGATCGAGTACAAGCATATGAATGAAGCCGTTGGCACGGTGAGCACCGAGTTCGATCGCTTGCTCGCGGCCTGCGTAGCGCAGCGCATTGTCGATCAGATTACTCAAGGCACGCCGTAAGGCTTGAGGACGCGCGCTGAGTTTGAAATTTGGGAGTTTTTCCTGGGTGGAAACCGGGAAATTGCGCCGTTGGTAACTTCCAGCCAGTTCTTCCAATAGCGTAGTGGTATCGATTTCGGAGAATGACTCTTCTGTGCTGCCGCGTGCGAAGTCGAGGAATTGGCCGAGAATGCGGTCCATTTCATCAATATCGGCCGACATGGCGTCCACATCTTCCGCAGGCGCGCCCGATAATTCGATACCGAGCCGCAGCCGCGCG
This sequence comes from Betaproteobacteria bacterium, assembly GCA_009781175.1. GTDB lineage: Bacteria > Pseudomonadota > Gammaproteobacteria > Burkholderiales > Rhodocyclaceae > Niveibacterium. The sequence continues at coordinate 82,862 of WQYQ01000005.1, read as the reverse complement.
AGCGGTGTGCGCAGATCGTGCGAAACGCCGGCAAGCACGAGGGCGCGGTCCGATTCAAGCTGCGCGAGGTTGACCGACATTTGATTGAAAGCACGGCTCACGCCGGCGAATTCCTCAGGGCCGGATTCGGTTAGCGGGGGAGGCAACTCGCCACGGCCGACCTGGCGTGCCGCATTGGCCAAGGATGCAAGCGGACGGGCCATGCGGCTGACGATGAAGAAGGCGGCGAGCAAGGCGAGCAGCCCCGCCGCCGCCGTCCAGCCGATCCATTCCAAAGTGCGCACGCGCTGAAAGCGGTCGCGTGGCAGCATGACCCAAAATTGATCTTCCGGGTCTTCCGGGTCGATTTGGAAACTAACCCAGATTCCATTGACGCCTTCGCGTTTGCCGGCCAGACGAGTCTGTGGCCCGAGATGATGTTTGAGCTGGGCTTCGACGATTTGAAACATCCGCGTGTCGGCGATCGGCTCTATCTTATCGCCGGGCTCGGCAGGGTAGACGCGAATCCCTTCCTGTTCGGACAGGTCGCGCAAAAGCGCGATGCGCAGCAAGGGATCGGCATTGATCAAGGCCGTGCGCGTCAAATTGACGATGCTGACGAGCATTTGTCCAAGCTGCTGCGCGCGTGGCTCTCGTTCCATGCGCTCGAAAACCAGAAACCAGACCGACATCGAAGCGACGATGACGAGCGCAATCAGAAAGAACGTACGCCATAACAGGCTACGCGGTACGAAGTGCATCGCTGAGAACCTGTTCATAATCTTACTGCGAGTGTGGCGGACTGAACATGATCGGGGCTCACGCGCTGCTCGGAATTTTCATTTATCACTCATAAACTCCGGTTCCTGCGCTGCTTTTCGCCCCGCTGACCACGCGTCAAGCGTAGGCGAGACCAAGCTTTATGAGCGCCGTAGACGCCTCAAATTCGTGGCATCACGGGCTCTGGCGAAAGATTCTGGGCAGGTTCTGAGAGCGAGCGGCTTTAATTGTTACTCGTGCGGTTACCGTCCGGTACAAAAACATAGCCGAAGCCCCAAACCGTCTGTAGGTAACGCGGGCGGGAAGGCTCGTCTTCGACAAGTTTACGCAACCGGGATACCTGCACGTCGATCGAACGATCGAACGCATCGTATTCCCGCCCACGCGCCAGTTCCATCAGCTTATCGCGTGATAAAGGCTGGCGCGGATGCTGGAGCAGGACCTTAAGGAGTGCGAATTCGCCGGTTGTCAGCGGTTGCTCTTGTTTATTGCGCGTCAAGGTTCGGGTCGCAAGATTGACCGTTATCGCGCCGAAGCTGACGATCTCGTCGATTTCCGCAGGCGCGCCGGGCGGTGTTTTGGGGCGGCGACGCAGGATGGCATGAATGCGGGCGACGAGTTCGCGTGGGTTGAAAGGCTTCGGCAAGTAGTCGTCGGCCCCCATTTCCAGTCCGACGATGCGATCGACTTCATCGCCTTTGGCTGTCAACATGATGATGGGAATATCGTTGCCGGCTCCGCGCAGGCGGCGACAGACGGAAAGCCCGTCTTCGCCGGGAAGCATGAGATCGAGCACCAGCAGGTCTACATGCTCGCGGGTCATGATCCGGTCCATTGCAGCGGCATCCGGTACTGTTTTTACGCCGAAGCCTTGTTCTTCAAGATAACGTTCGAGCAGGTTACGCATGCGAGCATCGTCATCGACGATCAGGGTGCGAAAGCGTTCTTTGGTCGTGTCCATGGCAGACATGCTAATCGGTCGTGTAGAAGAGAGCCAGAGTACAGGGGGTAAGTATTCATTTCACTACTCCTTTAGCGAAACAACCCGTTACATGCTCGTTTGTGTTGCTCACACATCATTTATTTCATCCAAGCACGATGGCGTCGTAATTAATCAAGCTTGTTCATTGCAAGGAAAGACAGAAGCGTGAGCCTGCGGAAAACTGAAATGATTGCGGTGTGCGCAGTGCTGTTTGTTTTTGCCTTGCCGGCTCGCGCTGGATTTCCCGATGGGCGTGGGCGCAGTGGTGAGGAGCGAGGCGTGGTTCCTTCGCGTGAAGAGCGGCAGGAGCATCGTCATGAGCGTCAGCAACTGCGTGACCAATTGCGCGATCGCCAGCGAGATGGTCTGTCTCCTGCGGGGAGTTTTGAGACGTCTACAGATAGCCGCGGCCGTCACATGAGCCCTGAGGAGCGGCGTCAGTTGCGTCAGGAAATCAATAATGCCGGGCGGGAAGTGTATGGCCCGGCAAGACATTGAGTGCTGCCTTTATACTTTACAGCCGAGTGCCTGACTTTTGATAAGGCGACTCTCATCCGCAGAGTCGCTTTTTTCATCTCGAAATAGCCGGTATCTACGTTTATCCCTTTTGAGAAAAGGGGGCGCAAGTGTTGAATTCTCGGTGACCAAGGGAAACGCTTGATTCCGATCAGACGAGCCTGCGCCTCATTGGCATACAACCACAAGGGACAAGGCTGCCATTGTGGTGGTTGGCATTCATATTTAGGAAATTGAAGATGACTCCTAGCTCGGTCCATGACATCCGTAATCTTGCGCTGGTAGGCGCGGCAGGCTCTGGTAAGACCACACTTCTGGAGGCGTTGTTATTCGCGAGCGGCGCAATCGGAAGTCCAGGAACCACCGCGCGTGGCGATACCGTAAGCGATTTCGACCCTGTAGAAAAAACTCTTGGTCATTCATTGAATACTTCGGTTGCTCATTTGGAGTGGGCAAATCATTGGATCAATCTTCTCGACACGCCCGGAACGCCGGATTTGCTTGGCCGGACACTGACAGCACTGGAAGCCGTGGAAACTTCCGCGATTTGCATTAGTGCCACTTCGGGCATTGAAATGCTTACGCGTCGTCTCATGGATGCATCGAAAGATCTGTGCCGCATGATCGTGATCACGCGAATCGATGCGCCCGATGTGGATCTCGCCGCATTGATGGCAGGGATTACTGAAGTGTTCGGCAGGGTATGTCTGCCGATTAACCTTCCCGCCGCGAATGGAGAGACGGTTGTCGATTGCTTTTTCTCGCCCGACTATCAGGCAGCAAGCGCTTTTTCATCGGTTCAGGCCGCGCACGATGCGCTTGTCGACCAAGTCGTCGAGCTTGATGAAGCATTGATGGCGGTTTATCTCGAACAGTCCCAGTCGCTTAATCCCGAGCAGCTCCATGCGCCGTTTGAACAGGCGCTGCGAGAAGGGCATTTGATTCCGGTTTGCTTCACTTCCGCACGCACAGGGGCCGGCATAAAAGAGTTGCTCGACATCTTGGGCAAACTCGCGCCCGATCCGACCGAAGGCAACCCACCGCATTTCCTTAAAGGCGAAGGCGAGTCGGTCAACGTAAATGCTGATCCCGACGCGCATGTCATCGCGCATGTGTTCCAGGTGGCTAACGATCCCTATCGTGGCAAATTGGGGATCTTCCGCATTCATCAGGGCACGATTCGCCCGAGCAGCCAGCTGTATATCGGCGAAGCGCGCAAACCTTTCAAGGTCGCGCACATTCTGCGCCTACAAGGCAAAAACCAGGTTGAAATTCCCGTTGGCGTAACGGGCGATATCTGCGCGGTCGCGCGGGTCGACGAAATCCGGCGTGATTCGGTTCTGCACGATTCGCACGATGAAGACCGTTATTACCTTGAGCAGCCGGTTTTCCCGCAAGCGGTGACGGGACTTACGCTAATCCCGCAGAAACTTGGTGATGAACAGAAACTCTCCGACGCGCTGCAAATGCTGCGCGAAGAAGATCCGTGTCTGGCGGTTGAATTCGATGAACGCGCCAAGCAAACCGTTGTGCGCGGTTTGGGCGAGGCGCATTTGAAGGTAGTGCTTGAACAGCTTCAGTCCCGCTGGGGCTTGACGCTTGATACGGCCATGCCAGCGGTGCCTTATCGCGAAACGATCGGGGGTCATGCGGAAGCGCGTTATCGCCACAAGAAACAAAGCGGCGGAGCAGGGCAGTTCGGTGAAGTGGCGCTCAAAGTGGAACCGCTGGAGCGCGGTGCGGGCTTCGATTTCGTCGATCATGTCAAGGGTGGCGTGATTCCCGGCCAGTTCATGGCGGCGGTGGAGAAGGGCGCGCGGCAGGCTTTGGAAGAAGGCGTGTTCGCGGGCTTCCCGGTACACGATATTCGTGTGACCGTGCTGGATGGCAAAGCGCACGCCGTCGATTCAAACGAAATCTCTTTCGTGATGGCGGCGCGCAATGCGGTGCTTGAAGCGCTGGCGCAAGCGCGGCCGATGGTGCTTGAGCCGATCGTGACGGTCGTGATCCGTGCCCAGGACGAGCATTTCGGCAATATCTCGGGAGAGTTTTCGAGCCGTCGCGGCCGTTTGCTTGGGACGGATTCCCCCCAGGCGGGCTGGTCCGACATTACGGCCCAAGTGCCTGTTGCGGAAATGGATGGTTTTGAAGCGCGGGTAAAATCGCTGCTCGCCGGCGACAGCAGTTTCACCGTCAATTTCAGCCATTTCGAAATAGCGCCGCCGGATGTTCAGCAACGTTTGTCGAAGGCATACACAGGGCGGCAGCACGCCGCGCAGTAACATCGATCTGAGCCAATAAAAACCCCGTGCTCGATGATGGTTTAAGGGAACCATCATCGAGCACGGGGCGCTGCGTTTTCTCTTATTCCGTTTCTCTATCAATCGAGTACGCGAAGGCGAAGCGCAGACAGTGCTGTAGCACGGCAAGCAAAGCCGACAAAGTAATCGATTGATAGAGAAATGGAATTACTCGCTGAAGAATTGGCGAACCTTATCCATCCAGCTTTTTGCACGCGGCGTTTGTTTCGCGGCTTCGCGCACGGCAATTTCGTTGAACTCGCGCAGAAGCTCGCGCTGTCTTTCCGTCAGATTGATGGGTGTTTCCACGATCACGTGACAGAGCAAATCGCCGGGGTGGCCGGAGCGGACATTTCGAATGCCTTTTCCGCGTAGCCGGAAAATTTTACCGCTTTGCGTTTCGGCCGGGATCTTCAAGCTGGCAGCGCCATCGAGCGTCGGGATATCGATTTCTCCACCGAGCGCCGCAACGGCAAAGCCGATCGGCATTTCGCAATGCAGGTCGTCATGGTCGCGCTGAAAAACTGTATGTGCTTTGACGTGAATTTCAACGTATAGATCTCCCGATGGGCCACCATTGACGCCGGGTTCGCCATAGCCTGCATGGCGCAGACGCATACCGTCGTCGATTCCGACCGGGATTTTGACTTCGAGCGTTTTCTGTTTCTTGGTGCGGCCCGAGCCGTGGCAGTTGTTGCAGGGGTCCGCAATAAACCGGCCCGAGCCATGACATTTCGGACAGGTCTGCTGGATCGAGAAAAAGCCTTGCTGGATGCGTACCTGTCCCGCTCCACCGCAGGTCGGGCAGGTCTTGGGCTGAGTGCCGGCCTTGGCGCCGGAGCCATGACAGACCTCGCATTCCTCCATGACCGGGATGCGGATCGTTTTTTCGGCGCCGCGTGCAGCTTCCTCCAGCGATATTTCGAGGTTGTAGCGCAGATCGGCGCCGCGATAGACGTTCGAGCGTCCACCTCCGCCGCCACCTCCGCGTCCGCCGCCGAAAATCTCGTCAAAGATGCCACCGAAAGCGTCAGCAAAGCCTTCAAAGCCCGCGCCACCTGCAGCACCGGCGCCACCAAAGCCTCCCGCGGCAGACGGATCGACCCCCGCATGGCCGTAGCGATCATAAGCCGCGCGCTTGTTGCCGTCGGTCAGCACTTCATAGGCTTCCTTGGCTTCCTTGAATTTCTCTTCAGCCGTCTTGTCGTTCGGGTTGCGGTCGGGGTGATGCTTCATCGCGAGCTTGCGGTACGCTTTTTTAATATCGTCGTCCGAAGCGTCGCGATTGACGCCGAGTACATCGTAATAATCTTTTTTGGCCATCTTACGGGTCCGTCGTGATGCGCAAAGGCCGGGCTCGGTGGCGCGTCGCCACGCTTGCCCGGCCGGAGGTTAAGGCTTGAACCGGCTCAAAAGCGCGCCAGATTTATTTTTTGTCCTTGACCTCGGTGAACTCGGCATCGACAACATTGTCGTCAGCCGGTTGCGAGGGTGAAGCTTCCGCTCCGCCAGCCGCGCCAGCCTCGCTCTGCTGAGCATACATCTTCTCGCCGAGCGTCTGGCTCGCCATTGCCAAGGCTTGCGCTTTGGCTTCGATATCGGCTTTGTCGTTGCCTTTGATCGCTTCTTCCGCGTCCTTGATCGCGGCTTCGATCTTGGACTTCTCGTCGGACGAGACTTTGTCGCCATGCTCGGCGATGGCTTTTTTCGCGGTGTGAATCAATGCATCGCACTGGTTGCGCGCATCGATCAGCTCGCGGGCCTTGCGGTCGTCCTCGGCATGCGCTTCGGCGTCCTTGACCATCTTGTTGATTTCGTCGTCCGACAGACCGGAATTCGCCTTGATCGTGATCTTGGCTTCCTTGCCGGTGGCCTTGTCCTTTGCCGAGACGTGCAGAATGCCGTTAGCGTCGATGTCGAAGGTGACTTCGATTTGCGGCATGCCGCGTGGCGCGGGCGGGAGGTCGGAGAGATTGAATTGGCCGAGGCTCTTGTTTGCCGAAGCCATTTCGCGCTCGCCCTGCAACACGTGGATCGTCACCGCGGTCTGGTTATCGTCGGCGGTCGAGAAAACTTGCTGCGCCTTGGTCGGGATCGTTGTATTGCGCTTGATCAGGGGCGTCATGACGCCACCGAGCGTTTCGATGCCGAGCGTGAGCGGGCAGACGTCGAGCAGGAGCACATCCTTGACTTCGCCTTGCAGCACGCCGCCTTGGATTGCCGCGCCAACGGCGACGGCTTCGTCCGGGTTGACGTCCTTACGCGGGTCCTTGCCGAAGAACTCTTTGACTTTCTCTTGCACCTTCGGCATGCGGGTCTGGCCGCCGACGAGAATCACGTCGTCGATATCGCTGACTTTCAGACCCGCATCTTTGAGTGCCTTACGGCAGGGCTCGATCGTCGCATCGACGAGTTCTTCGACGAGGGATTCGAGCTTGGCGCGCGTCAGCTTCATCGTCAAGTGCGCGGGAACGCCGTTGGCCATGGTGATGTACGGTTCATTCAGCTCGGACTGCTGAGAGGATGAAAGTTCGATCTTGGCGCGCTCGGCAGCCGATTTGATCCGCTGCAACGCGATCGCGTCCTTCGACAGATCGATGCCGTTTTGCTTCTTGAACTCGTCGACGATGTAGTCGATCAGGCGCTGGTCGAAATCCTCGCCGCCGAGGAAGGTGTCGCCGTTTGTCGCGAGCACTTCGAACTGCTTGTCGCCATCGACATCGGCGATCTCGATGATCGAGATGTCGAAGGTTCCGCCGCCGAGGTCGTATACGGCGATCTTCTTATCCTTGCCGGCGGCTTTGTCCATGCCGAAAGCGAGCGCGGCGGCCGTCGGCTCATTGATGATCCGCTTGACTTCGAGGCCGGCGATTTTGCCCGCATCCTTGGTGGCCTGGCGCTGGCTGTCGTTGAAATAGGCCGGCACCGTGATGACCGCCTCGGTGACTTCTTCGCCGAGATAGTCCTCGGCCGTTTTCTTCATCTTGCGCAGCACATCGGCGGAAATCTGCGGTGGTGCGAGCTTCTTGCCGCGCACGTCGACCCAGGCGTCGCCGTTGTCGGCCTTGATGATCGAGAAGGGCATCAAATTGATGTCCTTCTGCACTTCTTTTTCCTCGAAGCGGCGGCCGATCAGGCGCTTGATTGCATAAAGTGTGTTCTTGGCGTTCGTCACCGCTTGACGCTTGGCCGGTGCGCCGACGAGCACTTCACCGTCTTCCATATAGGCGACGATGGATGGCGTGGTGCGGGCGCCTTCCGAGTTCTCGATGACTTTTGGGGTACCGCCTTCCATGATGGAAACGCAGCTATTGGTGGTGCCGAGGTCAATGCCGATGATTTTGCCCATGTTTGTTAATCCTTGAATTCGTTAGTTTTTTGGAAAGCTGTAACCTGAAATGGGGTGGTTTATCAGGCTTTCAAGAGCCCGAGCCACTCGAAACAGCGACTAAAGCAGGCCGAATCACGCGCCCTTCGAGCAAGTAACCCTTTTGGAACACTTGCACCACCGTATTGGCGGCTTGCTCGCTGGGGACCATGCTCATCGCCTGATGGTGGTTGGGATCGAATTTCTCGCCGACCGGATCGATTTCGTTCACATGGCCTTTTTCGAATGCGCGCACGAGGTTGCGCAGCGTGAGTTCGACGCCTTCGCGGATCGATTCCAGCGTTGGCGCCTCTACGCTCAGCGTTTGTTCCAGGCTGTCTTTAACCGGCAGCAGTTCGGCCGTGAATTTTTCGATTGCAAACTTGGACGCCTTAATCACATCCTCTGCGGCGCGGCGGCGGACGTTTTCGGTTTCCGCCTTCGCGCGCAGCCAGGCATCGTAGTGTTCGGAGGCTTTCAGTTCGGCTTCGCGCAACTGGTGTTCCAGCCCCGGCACGCTGTCGGTATTGTCGGATTCCGTTTGTTGCATACCCGCCGCGCTGTTTTGATCCATATCGGATACAGTTTCGTCGGCTGTTGGCTTGAGTTCTGTCTGGGGGGGTAGATTTGTGTCCTGCATGACTTTCAGGCTCCCTGAGTGTGTATTTTTCAGGCAGTTGGGGCAGTTTGCTGGATTTCAAGAGGGAACAATGCTTTTTTCGGCCCTCATCAAGCGCTACACTGGCTTCCAGTAGAGGAGCACCCATGCCAGCCCTGCCTGAACGTATTGGCCAATACAAAATTATTCGTGAGATCGGTCGCGGAGCGACCGCAATCGTGTATCTCGCCGAGCATCCGGCTTATTCCGAACCCATTGCGCTCAAACATGTTTCGCTGAAGGATAAAGTGAAAGATGAGGCGAAATGGAACCGTCGTCTGCTCAAGCTTTTGCGTGCCGAGCAGGCAGCTGCGGAGAGGCTTGTTCATCCGCACATCATTCGCATTCATGAAACGGTGATCGAGACGGATCAAGCCTATGTCGTGATGGAGTATTTCAATGGGTGCTCGCTTGAACGCTATTGCGCCTTCGATAATCTTCTCCCGATTCATCGTGCCGTCAGCATCGTATTCAAGTGCTGCATGGCGCTCGACTATGCATTCAAGAAAGGTATCGTGCACCGCGATATCAAACCAGCGAATATCCTGGTCGACGACAACGACAATGTGAAAATCACCGATTTCGGCTTGGCGATGGACGTCAAAAAGCAAAGCCATGCCGATTCGACCTTCATCATGGGTGTTGGCTCGCCGGCCTATATGAGCCCGGAGCAGATCAAAGCCTATCCGCTGAACCAGAAAACCGATCTTTATTCGCTCGGTGTCGTTTTGTTCCATTTGATGACCGGGCGTTTGCCGTTTCGTGCCAAAAACCCGGCACAACTCGTTTATAAAATCATCAATGTCGATCCTCCGTCTGTTTGCCAGCTGAACCCCGATGTGCCGGAGCAAATGGAGGCGGTGATTCGCAAGGCATTGGAGAAAGATCTTTATTCGCGTTATAAAAATGGCACTGAATTCGCAAAAGATCTTTCTGCCGTGCGCTATAAGATCGTCGATGAGCGGGATCCCCTGATAGACAATTCGCACTGGGGCCAACTGCGTCGCTTGCCATTTTTCACCGAATTCGATGATGTCGAAGTATGGGAAGCGATGCGGATTTCCAAGTGGCGCCAAATGGGTGAGAAGACCTTGCTCATCAAGGAAGGTAGTTCAGATTCGCGATTTGGCGTTCTGACCGAGGGTCGGGTCGAGATTTCGCTCGGGGGGCGCAAAATCGGCGAGCTTGGGCCGGGCGATGTCTTTGGTGAAAGCGCGATACTCGATATGCAGGAAAAACGCCAAATGGTGTCTGTGACGACGATCACGCCGGTCTCTTACCTGGAAGTCAATCCTGCTGCGCTCGAATTATCCTCGGAAGAATGTCTGGAACATTTTCGTCAGCGTTTAACGAACCTGACGATTCGCCGGCTTGGCGCGGCACAACATGCATTGGCAAAGTATGGCCCGCCCGCCATGAATGTAAAAGAAGCCATGCCTGCTAATTTCGAGCTTCAACTCGTCAATGATTAAATTCCTCGTCCGAGGATAGATTTTCAGGTTTCGCCACTCAGCGTTTCTGCACGCTTTTGCTCTCCGTTGCCTGGGACGTATCCTATCTGTTTGCTGCCCAGGCACCTGTGAGGCCCATATCACCCTTCAGGGCTTTCAAGAACTTGATTGCAATTTCCAGATCAAACGCGGTGGAGAGGCTGATATCTTTTGCGCGATTGCCTAAAGCGTAATTTCTAACAATTGTTTCCACATACGCTAAAGCTTGTGCCTTAGGTAAGGGAGGCACGGTGTTTCCTCTTCTACCATGCGGGTTTTGGGTAGCAGCGGGGAACCGGGTATCGTTCCTATTTGTTGCATGAACAGGGTACGACTCCGATACAGGTTCTTAGGAATAAAGCTAAAGTTCCCTTGCAGCAGGTCGAAATCCTATTTATCGCCGCCATAGATTCATGAACGCGAATGGAGGACTAACCGTGGCTCGAGGAAGTGTGTATGGAATCAGTAGAGTGGACAATGAGGTCAGCCGTACGCACGGTTGGCTGGTAACCATTCAAAGGCGCGGTATTATTTACCGCAAACATTTCAGCGATGGCGTTTATGGCGGAAAGCAAAAGTCTTTCAATGCTGCCAAAAGTTATCGGGACGAAGTGGTTGCCAACTTCCCCCCGTTTTCGATGCGGGAATATTCCAATATCGTCAAGAAGAATAACCGTTCCGGTGTAGTTGGCGTATGCCGCTACTGTGCTTCCGAAACACGCGATATGCCGGAAGAGAAGCAGCGCTGGTTCTGGGTGGCGTCTTGGCCGCTGCCCGACGGCCGGCGTAAGCGAGTGAAATTTTCGGTTAAAAAGTACGGCGAGGATGGCGCTTTCAAAATGGCTCTCAAGGCGCGTAAGGATGCCCTTAAGAAGCTTGAAGGCGAGTTCGATCCGGGCGCGGTGCGTCGCAAACCGGCGCGTCGCCGTGCTGCCGCCGAAGGCGCGCGGCGCAGCGCTTGACCCTAGAAATGGTTGGCGATGGCAAGGGGTGACTTGAAGGTCGCCCCTTTGTTTTTTATTTTCCCGAATTCGTTGTTTCGCAGCGTGGGAAATTAAAAAACGTTTTTCCATTCGCGCAGAATCGCAAAGGTTTCCACCTCATCGGTGGAGACGCGTCTTGCGTGTTTTGCCGCACTGGCTTGAACGACGGATTCAGCGCAGCGCAAAAAAGGATTCGTTTGATGTTCGAGCGCAATGCTGGAGGGCAGGGTAGGCGCGCCAGCGGCACGCAGCGCCTTGCATTGTGCGATGCGCTCCACGATTGCCGGATTGTCCGGCTCCACCGTTTGCGCAAAACGCAGGTTAGAGAGAGTGTATTCGTGGGCGCAGCAAACCTGTGTGTCGTCCGGCAGGGCGCCGAGACGCTTGAGCGATGCATGCATTTGCGCCGGGCTGCCCTCGAACAGACGGCCGCAGCCGGCTGAAAACAGCGTATCGCCACAAAGGAGCAAGCCCTCTCCAAAGTACGCGATATGGCTTAAGGTGTGCCCCGGAACAGCGAATACTTCGAAATGGAGTGTGCGTTGGCCTAGTTCGAGCGTGATTCGATCTTGATCGCCAACGCTTTGGCTGAGCCCCGGGATGCGCGGATCGTCCGGCCCTATGACGCGTGGAGCGTAACGCCGCGCAAGCGCTGGAAGGCCACCGATGTGGTCGGCGTGGTGGTGGGTGATCAGGATTGCATCGAGCGTAAGCCCATACTCCGCTAGGAAATCCTCAACCGGTGCGGATTCTCCCGGATCGACGACGACACATCGATTCCCCTCGATGAGAATCCAGATGTAGTTGTCTGAAAAGGCGGAAAGCGGAACAATCTTCATCCTAGTGATTCTCGGCTTTATTGTTTTAATGTCAATTCCCGACTTTGCCGCCTGGCTGGAAACGCCGCTCGGTCACTACCTGATCGAGTGGGAGCAAGCCCAGATCGATGCGCAGGTTGCCGATGTTTTCGGCTTTCGCGCGGTGCAGATTGGTCTGCCCGAACGCGATTACTTGCGCGAAAGCCGGATCGGTTTCCGCTTCTGTTGCGACGAATACGGTTGCAGCTGTCTGCGTGCGGCGGCATTCGCGCTGCCGCTTGCCAGCCAAAGCGTGGATCTTGTCGTCCTTCCGCATGTGCTTGAATTTTCGTCTCATCCGCACCAGGTATTGCGTGAGGTTGAGCGTGTCCTGGTGCCGGAAGGGCAAGTCGTTATCGCAGGCATGAACCCGATAAGCTTGTGGGGGGCGCGGCGAATGCTGGCGCGCACGGATGGCGTTTTCCCGTGGCAGGGGCAATTCCTCAGCCTGCGGCGTTTGAAGGATTGGCTACAGTTGTTGGGCTTTGAGGTTCAAAGCGGGTGCTTCGGCGCTTATATTCCGCCAGTTCAACAGCAGAAATGGATTGAACGCTGGGATTTCATGGACCGCGCAGGTAGGCGCTGGTGGCCGATTGCGGGCGGCGCTTATGTCGTGCGCGCGGTCAAGCGCGTGCAAGGTATGCGTTTGATTTCTCCGCACTGGCGCAATAGTCTCAAAACGGCTCAAAAACTTGCTCCTGTGGCGCAAAAACGGCCCGTACCGACACAACAAAACAGATTTTGATGACTGATTCGACGATAGATATTTATACCGATGGTGCTTGCAGCGGTAATCCAGGCCCCGGCGGCTGGGGTGCTATTTTGCGTGCCGGTTTGCATGAAAAGGAACTTTTCGGCGGCGAAGCTGCGACCACGAATAACCGGATGGAACTGACGGCCGTGATTCAGGCTCTCGCCCAGCTCAAGCGGCCTGTCGCGGCGCGTGTGCATACCGATTCGCAGTATGTGCAAAAGGGCATTTCGGAGTGGATTCATGGTTGGAAGCGGCGCGGCTGGAAAACGGCGGACAATAAGCCGGTGAAGAATGACGACCTCTGGCGCGAACTCGACCGGCTCGCGGGGCAACACAAAATCGAGTGGATCTGGGTGCGTGGCCATGCGGGCCATGTGGAAAACGAACGTGCCGATGCGCTCGCGCGGCGTGGCGTTGAACAAGTGAGGGCGAAGTGATGCGGCAAGTAGTGCTTGATACGGAAACGACAGGGCTCGAATGGCGCAATGGCGACCGGGTGATTGAAATCGGCTGCGTCGAGCTGCTTAACCGTAAGCTTTCCGGCCGTCATTACCATGTCTACATCAACCCGGAGCGGCGGGTTGATCCGGGTGCCATGGCCATTCATGGTATTAGCGATGAATTCCTCGAAGACAAGCCGAAATTTCGTGAAATCGCCGATGAATTCGCGGATTTCATCGCCGGGGCCGAACTGGTTATCCACAACGCGCCGTTCGACGTCGGCTTTCTCAATATGGAATTCGAGAAGCTCGACCGACCGAAGATCGATACACTTTGCGGCGGCGTGATCGACACGCTGAGAATGGCCAAGGAGCAGAATCCGGGTAAAAAAGCATCGCTCGATGCTTTGTGTCAGCGCCATGAAATCGATAACGCTCACCGCACACTGCACGGCGCTTTGCTCGATTCGGAATTGCTCGCCGAGGTTTACCTCGCGATGACGCGAGGTCAAGACAGCTTGATCATGGAGCTTGAAATCGAGCCGCCGTCCGCATCCGGTGAGGAAGGCGAAACTTGCGTGCGCGAACGCAAGCCGCTCAAGGTTTTACGTGCAAGCGCGGACGAAGTCGCGCTGCACGACGAAACCTTGGCGGGAATCGCCAAGGCCAATAAGGGTAAATGCCTTTGGCTGCCGGAGCAAAGCTGAAAAACGCTTTACGGCCTGTTAAAGCGCCACGAGCGTTTGCCGTCCCCACCATTCGCTATTCGGCATCAGCTCGATCGGTGATCCGATTGCGGCCGCTTCGACGCAAAGCATGTGCCGGAAACCTTTAGTCGGCATATCGGGCAGCTTGGCCGTGAGGTGTTCCCAGGGATTCCAGACGACAACGTCGGGCAGGTTTTCCGAGGAAATCCCGAGCGAACGGTGCGGTTCGCGCAACAGCAGTGGGCGGGCGGCGTTGAAGTAGATGCGATCGGTTTCGTCTTCGATGACGATTTCAGTACCTGTTTCTTTGCGTTCGACGGCTTTCACCGCATCGAAGTAGGCAAGGCCGCGCAATCCTTCCAGGCGGCTTTCTTCGACTTCGCGCGTGCGCAGATAGGTGTGCAGCGCGCAGGTGAAGCTGAAAGGCGCGTTGCCCGGATTGCGGACGTCGAATTCGATATCGAGGCGCTGGCCGGTGACGAGAACGGTCAGCTCGGCTTCAAAACTGTGCGGCCAGATCTGGCGGGTCTGTTCGTCGTCGAAAAGTTCCAGCGTCGCAACGGCGAAATCATTGCCGCCGCGCGCTTCGCTCAGTTCCCATTCCAGCGTGCGCGCGAAGCCGTGTTTGGGCAAAGGGCCACGCGAACTGAACTGAGGAAAACAAACTGGAACACCGCCACGGATCGCGCTGCCGGCGTCGAATTTGCTTCTATCGCTCAAATAGAGCCGTTCTTCGCCGCCTGCGGGAATCCAGCTCACAATCTGCGCGCCGTGTTTCAGAACCACGGCTTGTGCGCCATCGGGGGCGGTTAAGCGGATTGCTGCCAAGCCGTTGAAGTCGAAATGCTCGATTGGGTTTGTCATGGACGTGCCTGTTTCAAGGGGATTTCGGCGCTGAGGTTTTGGATTTCAACCCGATCGGTTTTTTCGCTCATGCAGGGTTCTCATAGCGCGGCTCGTAGGCTGCGAGATCCAAAGCACCGTGTTTGATCGAGGTGTCCTCGGGATCGGTGCGCAGGATGAAACCGAATTTCTGCACAAAGCTCAGCATCCGGTCATTGTCGCTTAGAAAGATTCCTTGCATTTCCTGCAGGCCATTTTTCTTCGCGCAGAGGATCAGGATCTCCATCAAGCGCGGAGCCAAACCGGTACCTTTCCATTCGTCCGAAACCACGATCGCAAATTCGCAAGTATGGCCGCCGGGGTTGACCGCGTAGCGCGCGACGCCGACTTCGTATTCGTCATCGTCACGCGGAATCGTCGCGACAAAAGCCATTTCCCGGTCGTAATCGATCTGCGTCAGTTTTGCGAGCATTGCGGGCGGCAGCTCGCGCAGCGCACTCATGAAGCGGAAGTACTTGGTTTCGGGCGAAAGCCGGCGCACGAAGTTCTGTTCCAACTCGGCATCTTCCGGCATGAGCGGGCGAACGAGCACCTCAGTGCCATTGCGCAAAGTGATCTGGCGAACTTCATTGGCCGGATACGGATGGATCGCCATGTGGTCATAACGGCCGGCGTTTGGTGAAACCGGGCCGATAACAATCCGCGCATCGACGGCAATGGCCGTCAGGTCATCAGTAAACAGCGGTTGAATTTCGAGTGAACGTATCCACGGCAGCTCGCAGGCGATTTCCGATACACGCAACAGAATGAATTCGAGCTTTTGCCGGTCGACAGGCGGCTGCCCGTGCCATGCTTCCAGCCGCGGCGCGAAACGATGGCTGCTGATCAAATCTTGCGCCAGGAAGCTGTTGAGTGGCGGTAGCGCGAGCGTGCGGCCGCTGAGGCTTTCCGAGTCGGCACCGTATTCGCCGAACGAAATTATCGGGCCAAATACGGGATCGCGATGAATGCCGAGCACGAGCCCGCGCACGTTCGCAATCTCGCTGCGCGGTTCGATCGAAATCCCCAGCGCGGCGGCGTCCGGGTCGCGGTGTTTCTCCTCGTCGTAGAGATCCTCGAACGCCAGATGCACCGCAACCGTGCTGGCGGGGAAGCGTTTGGCTCCCTGCGCGCTGCGCTGGATCGGCACCGCATTGGGGCGCATCGTCACCGGCAGGCCAAGTTCGTAAGCCATGCTGACGGCTTCCGCTGCGCTGTGCGCGACGAGCGTGCGGCGTACCGGGATATGGAATTCGGCGAGCAGGGCGCGTGACTCCTGACGCGTTAGCGTCTTGCGCCCCTCGGCCTGGGCTTTTTCGATGATCGCGCGCGCGGCGTCGACGCCCGGCGGCTCAAGGTGCGAAAGCGGCGCCGGGGTCTGAGTCAGCAGCTTCTGGTTCGCGTAGTAGGCCGAGATATGCGAGAACAGGTCGATTGCCGGCTCCGGCGTGCGGAAGCTGGGGATTGCATTGACTTCGAACAGTTCGCGCGCGCTCGCTACAAGCGATTCGCCCATCCAGCAGGCGAGAATCGGCTTTTCGGCCTTCTTGTCGATTTCCACGACGTGCTGGGCGGTTTCGAGAGGGCGCGTCATCGCTTGCGGCGTCAGGATCGCCAGGACGCCGTCGACATTCGGATCGGCGAGAACGGCTTTCAACGCGGCTGCGTAACGCTCGGGATCGGCGTCACCGACCATGTCGACCGGGTCGTCGTGCGACCAGGCTCTGGGCAGCAAGCGATTGAGCGTTGCAACCGTTTCGGGGCTGAGTTCCGCAAGCGGGATACCGAGATCCGCGGCGCGGTCGGCCGCCATCACGCCGGGACCGCCGCCGTTGGTGATGATGGCAAGCCGGTTGCCACGCGGCCGGAAGCGCGTAAACAAAGCCTTCGTGGCGGCGAACATCTGCATTAGATAGGTCAGCCGGATCACGCCCGCGCGCCGCAGCGCCGCGTCGAAAATACGGTCTTCGCCAACCACTGCGCCGATGTGCGAATGCGCTGCGCGGGAGCCGGCCGCATGGCGGCCAGCCTTGATCACCATGATCGGTTTCGCGCGCGCGGCGGTGCGCAATGCGCTCATGAAGCGCCGCGCGTCGCGCACGCCTTCAATGTAGAGCAGGATGGATTCGGTGCGGAAATCCCAGATCATGTAGTCCAGGATTTCGCCGAAATCGAGGTCACAGGAACCTCCAAGCGAAACGACGTTCGAAAAGCCGACGCGCGCGGTTTTTGCCCAATCGAGAATCGCCGCGCATAAGGCGCCGGACTGCGAAATGAAACCAATGCTGCCGGCCTGCGGCGCGGCATGCGCAAAGGTGGCGTTGAGTCCGGCAATCGGGCGGGCCAAGCCCATGCTGTTCGGTCCGAGGATGCGAATACCGTGCGCTTGCGACAAGCGTTGGATTTCGCGTTCCATCGCCGCGCCGTCGCCGCCGCTTTCGGCAAAGCCGGCGGAAAGGATCACGGCGGTCCGCACGCGCGCACGCCCACAGGCGGCGATGATTTCCGGCACCGTTGGGGCCGGGGTGGCGACAACCGCGAGATCGACACGCGGCGGAACGTCGGCAATCGTTTTGACGCAGGCCACGCCGAGAACTTCGCTATGTTTCGGGTTGACCGCGTAGAGCTTGCCTTTGAAGTCGGCTTTGAGCATGTTCTGTACAAGCACATAACCAAGTGCGCCCTCGCGGGGTGTCGCACCAATGATGGCAACAGAGGCGGGCTGAAAGAGCGGGGTTAGATAATGCTGCTCGTCGTCCATGAAAAGCTCAAAGAGGAGAGAAATTGATAAATAGCAGTATCGGTCAGCGAATGCTAGGGGTTGCTGCGTTGCATCAATCCGTTACCACAGTTTATTTCCCGCTTGCGGGAGCACAGGCAGTCCTGGTTTCGGGAAGGATCAAGCGATGATACAGACTCAATCCTTGAACGATATTCCGATGCGTGACCGCCGCATGACCCCCTCAGCATGGGTGGTCGCGTATTCACAACAAATTCCATCCGGCGGGCGGGTACTCGATCTTGCTTGCGGGAAGGGACGCCATGCGTGCTGGCTGGCGGAACAGGGGTTCCATGTTCTGGCTGTCGATAGCGATAGCGAGGCGATCTGCGAACTCGATGGGTTCAAAAACATCGAGGCGCGCTGCATCGATCTGGAGTTCGGCCCTTGGCTGCTCGGTCATGGCTGTTTCGATGGCATCGTGGTGACCAACTATCTGCACCGGCCGGTCCTGGATAAGTTATACGCCGGCCTGAGTCCGGGCGGAATCTTGATCTACGAAACCTTCATGCGCGGGAATGAATTGTTGGGGCGTCCAAGCCGGTCCGAATTTTTGCTTGAGCCGAATGAGTTACACGCTTGGGCTATGCAACACGGGCTCGAAATCATCGCGTTCGAAGAAAGCAAGATCCAGGCGCCGCGCCGGGCGGTGGTGCAACGCTTATGCGCACGCCGTCGCGCAACGGATTCGGCCGGCTGGCTGGAAAGCGAGGCGGCCGGGATTAGCCTTGCTGCGGGCAGTGAATAGCCGCGTATGTTGCTTGGGCAAGGATTCGCTGCGCCGCATCGCGGACGCCCTCCGCATCGAGGCGTGAGATTTGCAGAGGCGGCGTGACGTCCATGTGCTCGTAATTGCGTTCCTGCGAGCGCTGATAAAGCGGGTCGTAGTGCAGCGTGAGCAACTCGTCGAAAAGCGTGGCGAGCTGGCCTTGCCCGGCGAGATCGTTCCAGCGCGCGAGCACCGCGTTGCTCTGCAAGCCTTTCAGCCGATTGAGTTTGCTCTGCAGATCGGCGGGGTTCTGTCCGAGATAGGCATAGTCTTCGAGCAGGAGTTCGAGGCGCGCTCCGCGCGCCGCATCGAGCACAATGCAAGGGCTGCGGTGCATGGTTTGAAACAAGCTTTCAGGCAGATGGATTTTCCCGATCCTGCGGCTTTCGGCCTCGATGAATACGGGCCGCCGCGGATCGAAACCCGCGAGCGTGTGGTTGAGTTGTGTCTCGAACCATTTTTGCGGCGGCTGTTCCTGCTCGGGCAGAGCGCCCAGCACCGAGCCGCGATGCGCCGCGAGCGCTTCCAGATCGAGCGCTTGCGCGCCCGCCTCGGCCAGCGCTTGAAGAATCCGCGTCTTGCCGCTGCCGGTCGGGCCGCAGAGCACCTGGAACTGGAAGCGCGCCGGCTGGCTGGCGAGCGATTCGAGCACCGCAGCGCGATAGGTTTTATAGCCGCCGACAAGCTGGCAGGCGTCCCAGCCGATCATGCGCATCCAGGTTGTGAAGCTGCCGCTGCGTTGTCCGCCGCGCCAGCAATAAAGCAGGGGACGCCAGCTTCTGGGGCGCGCGATGAAATGTTCGCGCAGATGGCGCGCGATATTTTCCGCGACCCAGGCCGCGCCGAGTTTGCGGGCTTCGAAGGGAGAAACCTGAACGTAGAGTGTGCCGATTTCAGCGCGCTGGGCGTTGTCGAGAACGGGGCAATTGACCGCGCCGGGAATATGGTCTTCCGCGAATTCCGCCGGTGAGCGTACATCGATGATTTCGTCGAACTGATTCAGTTCAAGGATTTGGGCGAACCCCTTGTTACTCCGCGTCATGGTTCAATGGCTCAGCAGGGGTTTGAGTTGTTTCCAGATGGTGTTGACAATCGTCGGCTGCGCGGCGGCAACGGGATGCAGGCCGTCGGCCTGGAACCAGTCGCGCCGTTCGGCGAAGCCCTCAAGCAGAAAGGGCACGAACGCGAGTTTATTTTTCTTCGCGATTTCGACAAAGCTTGCCGTGAATTTTTCGGTGTAGTCCGGGCCGTAATTCGGGGGCAACTGCATGCCGATAATCAATACCTTCGTGCCGGCCTGGGTAGCCATGCGGACCATCGCCTCCAGGTTTTCGCGCATCAGCGCAAGCGGAAGGCCGCGCAGCCCGTCGTTGGCGCCAAGCTCGATAATCACGACGGCGGGCTTGTGCTGCGCCAGCGCGGTGGGCAAGCGGGTTCGCCCTCCCGCGGTTGTTTCGCCGCTAATGCTTGCATTGATGACCGTTTGCTTGAAACCTTCGGCGGCGATGCGTTTTTGCAGCAAGGACGGCCACGCCTCTTCGGTTTTGAGGCCGTAGCCGGCCGAAAGGCTGTCGCCGAATACGAGGACTGTGGCAGCATGGCACGCTGCGGGCAATAGAAAGCAGAGCAGAACAATGGATCGCAACATGGATGCAGACTCCTCGCCGGTTTTGGAGGCCGATAGGCTGGTCAAGCGCGTCGACGGTGTTGACGGCCCGCTCACGATTTTGCAGGAGATTAGCTTTGCCGTGGGCGCGGGGGAAACGGTGGCGATCGTCGGCGCCTCCGGATCGGGCAAAAGCACCCTGCTCGGTCTGCTGGCGGGTCTGGATACGCCAAGCTCCGGCGTCGTGCGTCTGCGTGGGATCGATTTGTTCGGACTTTCGGAGGATCAGCGCGCCAGGCTGCGCGGTGAGGCGCTTGGTTTTGTTTTCCAGGCGTTTCAGTTATTACCGGCCTTGACCGCGCTCGAAAACGTCATGATGCCGCTGGAGCTGGCCGGGCGGCGCGATGCGCGTGCGCTGGCCACGCGCTGGCTCGAACGCGTCGGCCTGCAAGCGCGGATGAGCCACTATCCGAAACATCTCTCGGGCGGCGAGCAGCAGCGCGTCGCGCTGGCGCGCGCTTTCGCGGTGCAGCCTTCGGTATTGCTGGCCGATGAGCCGACGGGGAATCTCGACACCGAAACCGGTGCCCAGATCATGGATCTAATGTTTGAATTGAACCGGGAATCCGGCACCACGCTGCTTCTCGTGACGCACGATGAGCGCTTGGCCGCGCGCTGTGCCCGCAAACTCGGGCTGGCCGGCGGCAGGCTTGTCGACGATTCCTTGTTCAAATCTTATTCGGACGATTCCTGAGTTTTTAAGTTCTGTGGTGGTCTGGGCGTTCATTTTTGCTGCATCGCGGTAATATTTGTGTCATGAAATCCTCAACCTTGAAAATTGCGATTGCCCAGGTCAACTGTGTGGTGGGCGATTTTGCGACGAATTGCCGCTTGATTCTGGAAGCCGCGCGCGCAGCCGCGGCGGCGGGCGCCAAGCTCATGCTGACGCCTGAATTGAGTTTGTGCGGCTATCCGCCGGAAGATCTGTTGCTGCGCCCGGATTTTTACCGCCAGGCCAAAGCGGCATTCGATACCCTCAAACAAGAACTGCCCGACATTGCGGTCGTGCTTGGACACCCGCTCGAAACCGCGGGGGAAAAACGCTACAACGCCACCTCGGTTTTGTTGCGCGGACAAGTCTTGGCGACTTACCGCAAGCAGCGTTTGCCGAACTATGAGGTGTTCGATGAAGAGCGCTATTTTGAGGCGGGCGATGAGACCTGTGTGTTCGAGCTTGATGGCGTGCGGGTAGGGCTGAATATTTGCGCCGATGTATGGGAAAGCGGCGCGGCGGAAGCCGCGCGCAGCGCGGGCGCGGAGTTGCTGCTCGCGATCAATGCTTCCCCGTATCACATGGGCAAGCTGCAAGAGCGGCATGAGGTGTTGCGTGAACGCGTGGCCGGCACGCGGATTCCGGTGGTGTATTGCAATCTCGTGGGCGGGCAGGATGAGCTGGTTTTCGACGGTGGCTCTTTTGCGCTTTCGCGCACCGGGGCGCTTTGCTATCAGGCGGGATCCTTTGTGTCCGCGCTCGGCTATGTCGAGTACAAGAATGGCGATCTTGAGCCGGCGCAGATTGCATCGCCCACTACACTGGAAGAAGACGTCTGGCGGGCGCTCGTTTCGGGTGTGCGCGATTACGTGGGCAAAAACGGTTTTCCCGGCGTCTTGATCGGCCTTTCGGGCGGAATCGATTCAGCGCTGACGTTGTGCATCGCTGTGGAGGCTTTGGGGGCGGACAAGGTTCGCGCGGTAATGATGCCGTCTCCCTATACAGCGCAAATGAGTCTCGACGATTCGCGCGCGCTGGTGGAAAAACTTGGGGTACGTTACGACGAGATAGCAATCGAACCCGCCATGAAGATTTTTGATTCATCCCTGAGCCCCTTGTTTTCCGGCACGCAGGCCGATGCGACCGAAGAAAATATCCAGGCCCGCATCCGCGGCGTGCTTTTGATGGCGCTGTCGAACAAGATGGGTTCGATAGTGCTGATTACGGGCAATAAGTCCGAGATGGCGGTGGGGTATGCGACCTTGTACGGCGATATGGCCGGCGGTTTCGCCGTGCTTAAGGATGTTTTCAAGACCTTCGTGTATCGGTTGTCGCGCTGGGTGAATCGGAATGGCGAGATCATCCCGGAAAACATCATCACGCGCCCGCCCTCGGCCGAGCTGAAACCGGGACAGACCGATCAGGATAGCCTGCCGCCTTATGCAACGCTCGATGTAATCATCGAAACTTATATGGAGCAGGACTGGAGCCCGCGCGAAATCATTGCCAGCGGTTATTCTGAATTTGATGTGCGGCGTGTCGTTAGCATGCTTAAGCGCAACGAATATAAACGCCGCCAGTCGCCACCCGGAATCCGCGTGACGCGCCGCGCGTTTGGCAAGGACTGGCGTTACCCGATTACCGCGCGTTATCAGGACGAATACTGAAGCGGGAAGTAATTCTTTGCAGTACAAGGAGATTTGTATGAAGAAAATCGAAGCGATCATCAAGCCGTTCAAGTTGGATGAGGTGCGGGAAGCGCTGTCGGATGTTGGAATCACCGGTTTGACCGTTACCGAGGTCAAGGGATTCGGCCGTCAGAAGGGGCACACAGAGCTTTATCGCGGTGCTGAGTATGTCGTCGATTTCCTGCCTAAGGTGAAGATCGAAGTGGTCGTCGGCGATGCGGTGGTGGAGCAGGCGATCGAGGCGGTCATCAAGGCCGCCAGAACAGGGAAAATCGGCGACGGCAAAATTTTCGTCACCCCGGTGGAACAGGTTGTGCGGATTAGAACGGGCGAGTCCGACGAGTCCGCGATCTGATCCGCGGCATGTTCAGAGCCAAAAGGAGCCAAAAGGCTCCTTTTTTCATTTAGAGCCGCCAGGGGATTGAGGCTAAACAAATTCGGATTCGTGTCGTAATTAACAGGAGAGAAGCGCGTAACCCTAAGGCAAATTTCCGCTAGGCCACTGGGACTTGCGTCGCGGCCTTTTTGTCTCTTTTTATGCCGAGCCAGGACGACATGAAACGCAGCCAGCCCAACCCCACCGTTTCCCGCCTTCGTCTGATGAGACTGGAGCCGCGCATGCTGTACGACGGCGCGGCCATGGCCGAGGCGGTCGCCGTGGATGCGTCACACCACGGAGATGATGGCCCATCCCACGGGCATGGCCACACGCATGAGTCGTCCGCCGGCGAAAAACACCATTCCCACTACGACAGATCCCACGGAACTGACGAAACGCACGCGCGGTCCGACAGGGAGTCCAGGCACGTTGCGGATGCGCGTGATTCGACTGATTCACCCATTCAGTATTTCGATTTTGATGTCGATGTCGGCAGCCTCACGCCTGAACTTCAGGAAGCGGCCAGGCTCGCCTCCCAGAGCATTCTCGACTTCGCCAGGCAAGCGACCGACGAGCAGTGGTTTGCCTTGTTCAATGGCGGCAACGAGATGCCTGACGCGGCCTGGACGGCCCGTCTTAATGACTTGCGTACCGCCTTGCTCGACGGCAGTCTGAGCCTCCACGTCGAGACCATCGACTTCGCCGTCATGCCTGACGCCATTGCCGCCTACACGATGAACGGGCCGGATGGCGGCTTGACCATTTTCATCAACCCCGTATGGACCGGCATGATGGAGGCTCCGGACCTCACCCACATCCTGGTCCATGAAATCGGCCACGCGTTCGACGACATCCTGAACAACGGTGGGGACACCCCGGGCGAGGAAGGCGAACTCTTTTCGGACTCTATTCTGGGGTGGGCGGAGGATGCCGATACCCTGCAACGTTTGCAGGCGAAAAACGATCATCGCACTATCGAGTGGAATGGTGTGAGCTATGAGGTCGATACGGCGACGTTCTCCTTCGTCAGTACCTACGAGATGGTCTATGGCACGGTCAATGGCACTCTGAGCCTGGCCGTCAAAGAAAATAGCTCCATCTGGTACGACACGACGGACCTGGGGGCATCTTTCATCAATGACAGCGACAGCGGCCAGCACTTCAACGGCAACGATGTGTCGGCCATCGGTCTGAACATCGGCGGTGCGGATTACTACGGCTGGATTAGCCGACCCATCAAGTCGGAAGGTGTGATACGCGGCTTCTACTTCTGGACCGACGCTGACTTCGTCGACCTGGCGTCGGCCCAGGCCGACGGCAATAAGGACGGTGACAATAACCCGAATGACAATCGCGGTTTCATCCTGGTAATAGATCAGGCATGGTTCGCCCAGCAAACCACCATCCAGGTCGAGATCGACGGTAAGACCGTCACGGTTGCCAATGTCAAATCATCTTCCGACCGGGTGGATACTGCGCTTAATGCCGAGGTTGACAAAACACCGCAGCCGCCCGCCGTCACGGCAGAGGCACAGTCTGCGATGGCCGTCGAAGCGGGGTACGAGGTACCCGGTAGCAACGCCAGCGGCAACGTGCTGGACCACGCCCAGAGCGCAACAGGCGAGGATCTGACGGTGACCCGGATCAGCGTTGCGAACAGCAGCAGCAGCGTTCAGGACGTTGCCAGCGATGGAGCGGGGACGACGATAGCCGGGAAATACGGAACCCTGACGATCCATGTCGACGGAAGCTACGAGTACGTCGTCGACAACGCCAATCCCAAGGTCGATGCTCTGAACGTGGGCGGCACACTCGACGATGTCTTCACCTACACCGTCAGCGACGGCAAAGGCGGCATCGCCAGCGCCACGCTGACTATCGTGATCGCAGGCAGCAACGACGCGCCGCAGGCCAACCCGGACTACAACAGCGCCAAGGTCAGTGTCACGGGCTCCGACGTGGGGTATTCCGCCACGGGGAATGTGACGTTGAACGACACGGATGTGGACGACAGCACGTTCATCGTCAATGGTCTTACGCTGACCGCGGATGTGACTGTTGGGCTGGTGAATGTGGATGCTGGCAGCACCACCTTGAGTTTCCCGTTGGGCAGCAGTCCCAACTCCGTGGCCGGTTACAACCTCTATTACCAAGACCCGAACGCTGCTAATACGTACTACCCGCTGGTGTACTGGGATGATGCCAGCAGTAAGTACGTCTCCATCACTTCCGCAGTCGTTGGCAGCGGCAGCACCAGCACTTTAACGCTTAGCGGGACGCCCACCGGCTACCTCGTCGGCGGCAGCACCTTTGTCGCCCACTCCGTCACCGGCGGCGATACCGTAGGTTTCCAAAATAAACCCAAAGATCCGCTGGCAACTCTCACGAACAGCAACGGCACCACTGCACTTCAGGTGGCTGCCGCGACGGCGAGCGGCTCGACGACGCTGTACGACTTCAACGGCCTGGAGGGAGCCATCGCCGTCGGCATGACCGTCAAAGTGGATGGTGTGAATACCGGCGCCAAGGTCACTGCCGTCAACTACAACGCTATTACGGGCGAACTCGAATCTGTCGCACTCGACATACCGCTGACCGGGATCACCTTTGACGGCGCGAATCAATTCTCATTCGAGGCCCCATCCTCTGACGGTCACACCATCCAAGGCGCTTACGGAACGCTGACGATGAATGGCTACGGGGACTATACCTACACTCCTTACGCTGACTCCAGCCTAAAGAGCGGCCAATCGGCGGAGGAAGTCTTTCATTACACGATCACCGATAGCGGCGGATTGCAAAGCAGCAGCACCCTCACCATCACGGTGTATGGCTCGGGCACGGACGATCTGGCGGGCGCCTCCGTAACCGCCAAGGAATCGGGTTACAACGAACCTGGGTGGGATGCAACAGGCACGGTACTCTCCGGCAGCAAATGGACCGAGGTGGTGTCCTTCAGCCGTGACGACGGCACGACCCAAGATGCCGGACAGGCTTTGCAGGGCGCTTATGGCGCGCTGACTATCCGGGCGGACGGTACTTTCGATTACGTTGTCGATAACGGCAACAAGACGGTCAATGCGCTACAGGTAGGCGGTACGCTGACCGAAACCTTCATCTATAAAGTCACCGACGCGGGCGGGAACACTTCTTACGCTCGTCTAACCATCACCATTGAGGGCACGAACGACGCGCCCGTCGCCGAGAATGATGCGGCCGCCGTTGCCAAAGGCGGGGTTGAAACGGCTACCGGTAACGTGCTGGATAACGATACCGACGTTGATACGGGCGACATTCTCCGTGTCAGCCGGGCGGGACCATCCGCCGACGCGCTTGAGGATGTAACTGGCAGCCTGACGATAGAAGGCGCCTATGGCACGCTCACCCTCCATGCCGATGGCAGCTACGCCTATGTCTTAGTGAAAAACCCCGGTAGCGGCGTCGTGACGAACGATGTATTCACTTACGAGGTGAAGGATTCCCAAGGCGCAATCGATACCGCGACACTGACCGTTACCGTGACCGGCGCGAACGAAGCACCGGTCAACCAAATGGGCGGCGTCCCCATCAGTGATACCGGGCCGACAACGGTCACGACCACGGCGGATACGCCGCTCGATTTCACGGGCGACCGATTGCTGTCGGTCGACGATGCGGACGGCAACCTCCGCGATGTCACGCTGGAAGTCGATCACGGCACCCTGTCCTTTACGGAAGAGCCGACCGGAGTAACCGTTACAGGAAGCGGACAGAGCATCACGATCAGCGGCTCGCAGGATGCCCTCAATGCCGCCCTGACCTTGCTGCGCTACACTCCCGACGCCGGCTTTTACGGTACCGATTTCCTTACCATCAACAGTTCGGACACGGATAACGCCCGGGATAGCGATGGAATTGCCATCGTCATTCCAACGGAAAGCGCTGCGACCGTCAGCGAGGCCGCGCTGAGCACGGGGTCCGATCCAGACTCGGGCGACGCGACTTTTGCCGGCATGCTGACGCTGGGCGCCGGGCAAACCTTGGTAGCACAAACTGGCACACTGCTGGATGGCGCAAACAACGAGATTGGCACTTGGGCAGTCAGTTCAGACGGTAGCTTCAGTGTCACCCTGACCAAAGCCTCTAGCGCCACCGCCAGCCAGTTCAGCTATGTTGTCTTCGACGACTATGGCAATGCCATCAACAACATCGTCAACGTGACTATCGTGGACGATAGCCCCACGGCCCATCCCGACACGAACAGCGTGGTCGAAGGGGAGACGGCGACGGGCAACGTTCTGACCAACGACGTATCCGGCGCGGACGGTCCGGCAACGGTCGTTGGCGTTCGCCCGGCGGGAGAAGATACCGCCACCGAGGTCACCAGTGGAGCGGGCTCTGCAATCGCTGGCCTTTACGGTACGCTGACACTCAATGCCGATGGCAGCTACAGCTATGTCGCCAATTCCAGCACATCGGGCCAGACCGATACCTTCGTCTATACGATCGAAGACAGTGATGGATCACGCTCCACGACGACGCTGACCATCACGGTCAGCAGCGGCGCCAACCGTCCGGCCACCTTCGATGGCGACAGCAGCGCCAGCGTGACGGAGGACAGCGGTGACTATGTGCGCAGCGGCCAGATCATCGTGACCGACCCAGACGACCCGGCAGCGACGATCGTTGCTCAGACCAACGTTGAAGGCAGCTACGGCAGTTTCAGCATTGACGCCGACGGCCACTGGATCTACACAGCCGACAACGCCAAGTTGAAGCCCCTGAGTATCCCAGGGCAGGCCACGGACCGCTTCACCATCCAGAGCAACGACGGCACCACCTTCGATATCGTTATCACCCTGAACGGCATCAATGATGCGCCGACGGCGGCGGACGACGCCATCACCACCGCGTACAACACCGCCAAGTCGGGCCAATTGCCAGATGCCAGCGACGGCGATGACGGTCAGAGCATCACCTACGCCAAAGACTCGGACCCGACGCACGGCACGCTCGTGATCCATGCCGACGGCAGCTACACTTACACGCCGGATGCAGGCTACAGCGGTACGGACAGCTTCACCTACACTGTCTCGGACGGTACCGACAGCACCGCCTACACGGTCACGGTGACCGTCGCGGACAACATTCCGGCGACCTTCAACGGCGACAGTAGCGCCAGCGTCACGGAAGACAGCGGCGACTACACGCGCACGGGCCAGATCATCGTGAGCGACCCGGACGACTCGGCAGCCACCATCGTTGCCCAGACCAATGTTGAAGGCCAGTACGGCAGCTTCAACATCGACGCCGATGGTCACTGGACCTACACGGCCGACAACGCCAAATTGAAACCCCTGAGCTACGACGCTCAGGACACGGACACCTTCACCATCCAAAGCAGCGATGGCACCACGTTTGACATCGTTATCACCCTCAATGGTGTCAACGACGCACCGACGGCGGCCGATGACAGCATCACCACCGCGCACAACACTGCCTACACGGGCCAACTGCCGGATGCCAGCGACGTCGATGAAGGCCAGAGCATCACCTACGCCAAGGGTTCGGACCCGGCGCACGGCACGGTCGTAATCCATGCCGACGGCAGCTACACCTACACGCCGGAGGCCGGCTACAGCGGTGCGGACAGCTTCACCTATAGCGTCTCGGATGGCACCGACAACACCACCTACACGGTTACGATCACCATCTCGGACAACGTCCCGGCCACCTTCGATGGCGACAGCACCGCCAATGTCACCGAAGATAGTGGCGACTATGTGCGCACTGGCCAGATCGTTGTGACCGACCCGGACGACCCGGCGGCAACCATCGTTGCCCAGACCAATGTGGCCGGTAACTACGGCAGCTTCAGTATCGACGCCGATGGAAACTGGACCTACACGGCGGATAACGTCAAACTCAAACCCCTGAGCAGCCCGGGCCAAGCCACGGACCGCTTCACCATCCAGAGTAACGACGGCACCACCTTCGACATCGTTATCACCTTGAACGGCGTCAATGACGCACCGACGGCGGCCGACGACACTATTACCACTGCTTACAACACTGCCATATCGGGCCAATTGCCGGCGGCCAGTGATGTGGACGAGGGCGACCACGTGACCTACGCCAAAGACGCCGACCCGGCTCATGGCACGGTCGCAGTCCATGCCGACGGCAGTTACACCTATATGCCGGAGGCTGGCTACAGCGGTGCGGACAGCTTCACCTACAGCGTCACGGACGACCAAGGCGCCAGCAACACCTACACGGTCAGCGTGACCGTCGCGGATAACATCCCGGCCAGCTTTGCGGGCGACAGCACCGCCAGTGTCACCGAAGGCAGTGGCGACTACACATGCAGCGGCCAGATCACTGTGTCCGACCCGGACGACGCGGACGCAACCATCATTGCCCAGACCGCTGAAGGCCAGTACGGCAGCTTCAACATCGACGCTGATGGCCACTGGACCTATACGGCCGACAACGCCAAGCTCAAGCCCCTGAGCAGCCCGGGCCAAGCCACGGACCGCTTTACCATCCAGAGTAATGATGGCACTACCTTTGAGATCGTCATCACCCTGAACGGCATCAATGACGCCCCGACGGCGGCCGACGACAGCATTACCACCGCCTACAACACCGCCATCTTGGGCCAACTGCCGGCGGCCAGCGACGTCGATGACGGTCAGAGCATTACCTACGCCAAAGACACGGACCCGGCACACGGCACGGTGGTGGTCCATGCCGACGGCAGCTACACCTACACCCCGGAAGACGGCTACAGCGGCGCGGACAGCTTTACCTATAGCGTCTCGGACGGCACCGACAACACCACCTACACGGTCACGATCACCATCTCGGACAACATCCCGGCCACCTTCGATGGCGACGGCACCGCCAGTGTCACCGAAGATAGTGGCGACTATGTGCGCACTGGCCAGATCGTTGTGAGCGACCCGGACGACCCGAACGCGACCATCGTTACCCAGACCAATGTCGAGGGTCAGTACGGCAGCTTCAGCATCGACGCCGATGGAAACTGGACCTACACGGCCGACAACGCCAAGTTGAAGCCCCTGAGCACCCCGGGCCAAGCCACGGACACCTTCACTATCCAGAGCAGCGACGGCACTACCTTTGAGATCGTTATCACGCTCAATGGCATCAATGACGCGCCGACGGCCGCCGACGACAGCATCACCACCGCGCACAACACTGCCATCTCGGGCCAACTGCCGGACGCCAGTGACCTCGATGACGGCCAGAGCATCACCTACGCCAAAGACTCGGACCCGGCGTACGGCACGCTCGTGATCCATGCCGACGGCAGCTACACCTACACGCCGGAAGATGGCTACTCCGGTGCAGACAGCTTCACCTACAGCGTCTCGGATGGTATCGATAGCAACACCTACACGGTCAGCGTGACCGTCGCGGACAACATCCCGGCTAGCTTCAGCGGCGACAGCAGCGCTAGCGTCACCGAAGACAGCGGCGACTACGTGCGCAGCGGCAAGATCGACGTCACCGACCCGGACGACCCGAACGCGACTATCGTTGCTCAGACCAATGTGGCCGGTAACTACGGTAGCTTCAACATCGATATCGACGGCCACTGGACTTACGCGGCCGACAACGCCAAGTTGAAGCCCCTGAGTATCCCAGGGCAGGCTACGGACCGCTTCACCATTCAGAGTAATGACGGCACCACCTTCGACATCGTTATCACCTTGAACGGCGTCAATGACGCCCCGACGGACGCCGACGACACGATTACCACCGCGTACAACACCGCCAAAACAAGCCAACTGCCGGCGGCCAGTGATGTGGACGAGGGCGACAGCGTGACCTACGCCAAGGGCTCGGATCCGGCGCATGGCACGGTTGTGATCCATGCCGACGGCAGCTACACCTACATCCCAGAAGACGGCTACAGCGGTGCGGACAGCTTCACCTACACCGTCTCGGACGGCACCGACAGCAACACCTACACGGTGATGGTGACCGTCTCGGACAACGTTCCGGCCACCTTCTCTGGCGACAGTACCGCTAGCGTCACCGAAGACAGCAACGACTACATGCGCACGGGCCAGATCACCGTGAGCGACCCGGACGACTCGAACGCGACTATCGTTGCCCAGACCAATGTCGAGGGCCACTACGGCAGTTTCAGCATCGACGCTGACGGCTACTGGACCTACACAGCGGACAATGCCAAGTTGAAACCCCTGAGCACCCCGGGCCAAGCCACGGACCGCTTCACCATTCAGAGTAACGACGGCACCACTTTTGAGATCATCATCACCCTCAACGGCGTCAATGATGCACCGACGGCGGCCGACGACACCATCACCACCGCGTACAACACCGCCAAGTCGGGCCAACTGCCGGATGCTACCGACGTCGATGGGGGCCAGAGCATCACCTACGCCAAGGGCTCGGACCCGGCGCACGGCGCAGTCGTGGTCCATGCCGACGGCAGCTACACCTACACGCCGGAAGACGGCTACAGCGGCGCGGACAGCTTTACCTATAGCGTCTCGGACGGCACCGACAGCAATGCTTACACGGTGAATATGACCGTTTCGGCCAAGCTTGCGCCACCTCCCCCGAGCGTGCCACCGGCTGGAACCGACGCCCGCGCTCCGAAGATCGCGCCACCTCCCCCGAGTGTGCCGCCAGCGATCGGGGGCACGCCACCTGTACCGGCAGCGGACAACAGTGCTATGCCACCCGTCACCACCTCTCACAGCTTGCATGTGTTGATCGCGGTGCAGGAAGCCCAGGACCAGACCAGCGGACAAGGCTCGCCCGTGGATGTGCTCGGCTTCTCATCCGTGGGAGCAGAGTTGACGACCGATCCGTCTCTGCATGTGCTGCCTGCTGTCGAGGCTGCTTCGCGCAGCCACTACAACGCTTGGCGGAATGCGCAGGAACTGTTTGAACGGAAGGATATCCAAAACGCCGACGATGAAAACGACAACGTTGGTTCCCCGTCGCCGAGAGTTGCCGACTTTTCTCTGGGCCTGAGCAAACCTGGCACAGACGCTGATGCGCTGGCCGCTGCGCCGACGCCGGACACTGGAGCAGGCGACGCTGGCGATGACGTGACGGCGCCCGGCGAGTACTTGTCGCTGGATGGGCAGGGAGAGATACCCCTGACGCAGGCCCCCGACGCACCGGCTGCCAAAATCGCGGAGAACCGGAGGGACATCGCCGCTCAGTTGCAACGCCTCTCGCATCGCCACCGCACCACGGCGCAAGCAGGGGTTCTGGCTCAACAACTCGCGGAACACCCGGCGCCTACTGCATCGAATCAACCCGTTGTTTCGACTGTTCGTCGTTAATGATGAAAAGGGTCATATATACATAAGCCCCTCTTGCTATTTTGGTGACACGGACCTTGGGGTGAAGAAGTCAAGTTATATAATTTTCTTCATGAAATCCAAGCGTTCTTTTATTGCGCTCGCCGCAGCTACCGTACTCGCTGGCTGTGCCGTCATTCCGGAACCCCTGACCAAGGAAGCTGTGCACGAACGCGTGGTGGATGACCAGTTCCGCATCTACAGCGACCAGGAACAGGTCTTTGCCCCCATCGGCTTCGACGAAGCCGTGGCCCGCGCTCTCAAATACAACCTCGATTACCGCCTCAAAGTGATGGAGTCGGCGGTTAACCTCAGCCTGGCCGAAGTCAGCCGCTACGATATGCTGCCCAGCGTGCTTGCCTCGGCAGGCTATACCCTGCGCAGCAACGACGCCGGTTCCACCAGCTACGATGTGGTGACCGGCCAGGATTTGTGGGGAGGCAATCCGACCAGTTCGCAAGAGCGCCGCCGGCGCATCGCCGGGGTCGAATTTTCCTGGAGCGCGCTGGACTTCGGTGTCAGCTACTACCGCGCGCATCAGCAGGCCGACCAATTCCTGATCAGCGAAGAGCGCCGCAAGCGGGTGACGCAGACCATTGTCACGGACGTGCGCTCCGCTTACTGGCGTGCCGTGGGGGCCCAGCGCCTGGCACCCCAGACCGAAAAGCTGATGGCCCGTGCGCGTACCGCATTGGAGCGCTCGCAGGAGGCGGAACGCATGGGTCTGCTGCCGCCCCGCGATGCCCTCAACTACCAGCGCCAACTGCTCGACGCCATCGGTCTGCTGGCTGCGCGCAGGCAAGAGCTGGAGTACGCCAAGCGCGAGTTGGCCGCCCTCATGAACATCACGCCGGGCACCGACTTCACGCTGCGCGAGGACGACGAGCCGGCCCTGATGAGCGCGCCTTTCAACGTGGCCGAGCTGGAAGAACTCGCGCTGCATAATCGCCCCGAGTTGCGCGAGGAGGACTACCGCCGCCGGATCACCGCCGCGGAAGCGCGCAAACAGATGTTGTCTGTCCTGCCCAACCTGAGCTTGAACATCGGCGCCCAGTACGACAGCAACCGCTATCTGTACAACAACAATTGGGTGGACTCGACCCTGCGCGCGAGCTTCAACCTGATGCGTTTAGCCGCGCTGCCGAGTATCGAAAAATCCAAGCAGGCGCAGGAGCAACTGGACGACGCCCGCCGGATGGCCTTGTCGATGGCCATCCTCACCCAGGTGCGCGTCGCCATCGAGATTTACCGCATGTCGTTGAGCGAACTCGATGTTGCGCGTGAATCCAGCATGGTGGATCAGCGTTTGCTGAACTTTTCCAAAGCCGCGCTCGCTACCCGCGCAGAATCCGATCTGGAACTGATTCGTGCCGAGGTGCGCGCGCTCAATTCCGATCACCAGCGCCACCTGGCCTATGCCCACGCCCAGGCAGCTTTCGGCCGTATCTACAACGCGATTGGACTGGAGGTGCTGCCCGACGACTTTGCCCACCTGAGCGTCGCCGAGTTGGCCAGCCTCGTGTCCAGCCACCTGCAACAGGTTGAAACCGACACTTTCCCGACGCTGCTGGTGCCCGAAGCGCTGGCCCTGCCCAGCGTTCGACTCGACATTGCGCTACCGGGCGGTAACGGCGTGCCCGATACCGGCATGAGCTTGCACACCGCCGTGCGCCGAGTCCTGGAACGCGGCCAGTTCAAGTTGGATGATGGCCCTGACGCCGGTGCGACCCTGCAACTGGCGCTGGAGCTGGCTCCCTCGACAGGCGGGACCCGCCAGGTCCGTGCGGTATGGACGCTGCGCCAAACCGACGGCGCCGTGGTGGGTACCCAGGAATACCTCAGCGTACTCCCAGCCGATGTCAACGCCCGCGCCCTGATGGCTTTTGCCGAGGCCGCCACGGTCGCCAATCTGGCCACCTTCCAGGCTTGGTTGCAGCGGAGCCCTGAATCTGTGAGCAAAGCTCAGGGTGCAGGCTGAGATAAAACTGGATTTGTTCCTTCCTCTGCACGCAAGGGAAGGGGTTGAACACGTGTCGAACGCAATCCTCGCCATTGATGGCGAGTCCGGGAAAAGGAAATGGAATGAAACCACCGTCGATACTGATCCAGGTCGCCCTGTGGGCAGGCGCGGCCCTGTTGAGCCAGGATGCGTGGGCAGCACAAGGTGCGGCCAGTGTCGATGCCACGCCCGTGCGTGTGCTGTTGGCGCCGGCTCTGGAAACCACGCTGGTCAGTCTGATGCCCGGCCGCGTTGTGGAAGTGAACGCCGCGCTGGGCCAGGCATTTGCCAAAGGTCGTGTGCTGGTGCGCTTCGATTGCGCCGAACAGCAGGCCCGCGTCGCCATGAGTGAGGCCGAACGTAGCAGTGCGGAGCAGGAACTGGAGGTCAAGCTGCACTTGCAGGGTCTGCAACAGGCGACCGAAGTGGAGGTGGGTCTGGCCGCCAACGTGGTAAACCGGGCGCGCGCGCAAGTGCGCATGTACAAGGCTCAACTCGCCCATTGCAGCGTGAGCGCGCCGTTCTCGGGCTATACCGCAAAGGTGCTGGTGCGCCCCTTCCAGGGTGTGGCGGCCAACCAGCCATTGCTGGAAGTGGTCAGCGATGGCCCGTTGAAACTACGCCTGAACGTACCGGGCGTCTGGCTGCGCTGGCTCAAGACCGACACCCCCTTCAGCGTCGCCATTGACGAAACCGGCAAGACTTACGAGGCTCGCGTCTCTGCCATCAATGCGCGGGTTGACGCTGTGAGCCAGACGGTGGAATTGGAAGCGAAACTGGTGGCGCGCGCGCCCGAACTACTGCCGGGCATGAGCGGCAATGCCCGCTTCAACCCGCCCGCGCCGTGACCCAGATCGATCCGGCCGGGCTATGGCCGGTGTATGCCAGCCTGCAACGCCAGGCTTTGCAGGCGGAAGACATTGCCGCTCTCGGTTTTGTGGTGGCTAACGAGACCTGGCATCTGGTGCCTTACCAGCAAGCCTGTGTGTGCCTGGTCGACGGGCTGGGTCGCTTGCAACTGCAAACGGTGTCCGGCCTGGTGAGCGTGCACGAATCCACGCTTTTTACACAGTGGGTGCAAAAGGTGTGCACCCATCGCTTGGCCGGATGCTCCCCGCAAGGCGGTTCGTTGGCCCAGCCCTTCACGGTGGCCGATTTGCCTGCCGATCTGGCCGCGTCCTGGCAGGAATGGTGGCCTGCCCATGCCCTGTGTCTGCCGCTCGATACCTTGCGCGGCGTGCGCGTCGGCGCGCTGCTGCTTACCGCCGAGCAGCCCTGGTCCGATCCTCAGCGCCACTGGCTGCAACTGCTGCGAGACACCTATGCCCACGCCTTTGCCTACCTGCGCGGCCGGCCGCTGCGTTGGCACGCATACTGGCAACGCTGGAAGCAACAGCCCCGGCGCCTGCTGTGGCCGGCCGCCGGCGTGCTGGCCTTGCTCGCCCTGCCTGTGCGCACCTCGGTACTGGCGCCGGCAGAAATCATCGCCCTGCACGCAGAAGCCGTCACGGTGCCGGTTGATGGCGTGGTCAAAGCCTTCCACGTCGAACCCAACCACAACGTGCATGCGGGCGACCTGCTGGTGTCGCTGGACGATACCACCTTGCGCAACCGCCTCGCCGTGGCGACTGAGGCTCTTGCCACGGCCAAGGCCGATGCACTGGCCGCCCAGCAAAAGGCGTTTGACCAGAACCAGAGCCGGGCTGACCTGGCCACCCTGCAAGGCCGGGTACGCGAACGCAGCGCCGAACTGACCTACCTGCAAGAATCCTTGCAGCGGCTTGAGGTGCACGCCTCCCACGACGGGCTGTTCGTGTACAGCGATCCGAACGATTGGCTGGGCAAACCCGTGACGACCGGCGAGCGGCTGGGCCAATTGGCCCAGCCCGGTGCTCTGGGCGTGCTGGTATGGCTGCCGGTGGCGGACGCCATCAACCTGAGCGAAGGGGCGGACATGCGGGTCTACTTGCAGGTGCACCCGTTGAGCGCGCTGTCGGCGATCCTTGAGCAAACCAGTTATCAGGCCAGTCTGTCTCCAGAGGGCGTGGCCAGCTACCACATCCGGGGCCGGCTCATCGATGGCAAGGCAGAGCACATCGGCCTGCGCGGGGTGGCCAAGGTTTACGGCGACCGTTATCCGCTGGCCTATTGGATACTCCGCCGTCCGCTGGGTACCCTGCGGCAACGGGTGGGACTATGATTCTGAGAACGGTAGTTGAGCGCTTGCTATTCAGGAAAGCCGTATGGCTATTAACGTTGCAGCTTCGACAACGCTGATTCTGGAATGATCTCTCCAGCCCCGCTGCCTCTTACCGATTTGCTGCCTTTGCGGCCGGAACTGCAAATTCGTCCTGCCGGCCACGACCGCGACGGCACGCCCACCTGGACGCTGCAAGACCCCGTCAACAACCAGTTCTACCGGCTGGGCTGGGTGGAGTTTGAACTGCTCTCGCGCTGGCCGGCGGGACGCGCCGACGAGGTTCTGCGGCAGGTGGCGGCGGAAACCTTGCTGCGCCCCACGCAGGACGAAATCGAGGCGCTGCACCAGTTTCTGATGCAGAACCAACTGCTGGAGGTGCGCGCGCCCGGCCACGCCCACGCTCTGCACACGCTGCACCAGCGCAGCCACGCGAGCCGTCTGCGCTGGCTGTTGCACCACTATCTGTTTTTCCGGGTGCCGCTGCTACGGCCCGCGGCGGCGCTGGAGCGCCTGTCCCAATGGCTGGCCTGGGTTTACCGCCCCTGGGCAGGCTGGCTGGTGCTCGGCCTCTCCGCGCTGGGGCTGGGGCTGACCGTGCGGCAGTGGGATAGCTTCGCCGCCACGCTTGCCCAATCCCTCTCGCCGGCAGGTTTTCTGGGCTACCTGGTCGCGCTGGCCGTGACCAAGAGCGTGCATGAGTTGGGCCACGCCCTGACCGCGACCCGGTACGGCGTGCGCGTGGCCCACATGGGGGTGGCCTTCCTGGTGATGTGGCCCATGCTCTACACCGACACCACCGAATCCTGGCGGCTGTCGGACCGCCGCCAACGGCTGGCCATTGCGTCGGCGGGGATTGTCAGTGAGCTGGCCCTGGCGGGGCTGGCCCTGCTGGCCTGGCACCTGGTGGGCGAGGGGCCGTTGAAAGAGGCCCTATTCTTTGTCGCCACCACCGCCTGGGTGATTTCCCTGGGCTTGAACATCAGTCCCTTCATGCGCTTCGACGGCTATTTCGTGCTGTCGGATGCGCTCGACATGCCCAATTTGCACGAGCGGGCTGCCGCACTGGCCCGGGTGCAGCTTCGGCGTAGCGTGCTGGGCCTGGCGGAACCGGAACCCGAAGCGTTGCCGGCGCGCTTGCGCCGTTTCCTGATTTCATTCGCATGGATCACCTGGCTCTACCGCCTCACCGTGTTCACTGGTATCGCCATTGCGGTGTACCTGTTCTTCTTTAAGCTGCTGGGTCTGTTCCTGTTCGCGGTGGAGATCACGTGGTTCGTCATCAAGCCCATCTGGCATGAACTGAGGTATTGGTACACCCAGCGCGCGCGGGCGCCACGCTCCCGGCGAGTCTTGCTGCTGGCGATACCCGCCGCGCTCCTCGCCGTGGCCCTTTGGCCCTGGCCCACGCCGGTGCGCGCGGTAGCCTGGCACCATCCCGGCCAGAGTGTGACGCTTTACAGCCCGCTGCCGGCGCGGGTGCAATTCCTGGCGCAGCAAGGCGGCGTCTTTTCCGCCGGTGCGCCCTTGCTGATACTTGATCAGCCGGATTTGAGTTACCGCGCCGAACGCGCCGCGCTCACGCGCGACACCGTGGACGCGGAATGGCGCAGCGTGGCATCCCTGGAAGAAGGGCTTGAACGCCTGCCGCTGGTGCTACAGGGGCGGGCCTTGCGGGAGGCTGAATTACAAGCCGAGGTGGCGGAGGGAGAGCGCCTGACCCTGACGGCGCCGTTCGACGGCAAACTGGTGGATGTGGACCCGAACATCGGAGTCGGCTCCTGGGTCAACCCTCATCAGCCCGTCGCCAGCCTGGTCGGCCCGGGTCCCTGGCAGGTCGAGGCTTTCGTCACCCAAAGCGATCTGCCGCGACTGCAAGCCGGCGCCGCGGCCCGCTACTACCCGGCCCAGCTGCCTGGCACGGTCTGGGCCGCCAGGGTGGTGGACATCGAACACACCCGGCTGACCCAGTTGCCCCACCTCATGCTGGCCGCCCACCACGGAGGCCCCTTGCCCACGCTGGCCGATACCCGCTCACCCTTGCAAGCGCGCGACAGCCTCTACCGTGTGCGGCTGGCCTTGGGATCGGACGGCGAACCCCCGGCCGCCGTGGGCTGGGGGCACGCCGTGATCGATGCCGAACCGCGTAGCTGGCTGATCGAACAACTCAAACCCGTGGCCATCGTGCTCATTCGCGAACTCATTTTCTGACAGGAGCCACCATGCAACATGCTCGCTTCCACCTCTTCGTCATCATCGCCCTGGTCACGGTGGCTGTCAGCGCTCAGGCCGTAGAGCCGTCCGCCTCACAGGAGTCCGGCGCCGCGAGCCGGCTCGAACGCATCCGCCAGACCGGCACCCTGGTTCTGGCTTACCGGGAAAATGCCGTGCCTTTCAGCTACCTGCACCAGGGCCAGCCTGTGGGTTTCGGCGTGGACATTGCCAAAGCGGTAGCCGACGACCTGCGGGAGTACCTGGGTTTGCCCCGGCTGAACATCCGCTGGAACGCGGTGACGCTCAGTACGCGCATTCCACTCATGACGACCAACACCGTGGATATGGAGTGCGCCACGACCACACATACCCGAAGCCGGGCGGACCAGGTCAGCTTTTCGCACACCTTCTATGTTTCGGAAGAGGGCGTCGCCACGCGCATAACCGACACCCCGGCCAGCCAGACGGGAAAAACCGCCGTGGTGGAAAGCACCACCACCGCCAGCCGGTTGAGCGCCGAAGGTAAGGACATGCTTGCCG
This sequence comes from Betaproteobacteria bacterium, assembly GCA_009781175.1. GTDB lineage: Bacteria > Pseudomonadota > Gammaproteobacteria > Burkholderiales > Rhodocyclaceae > Niveibacterium. The sequence continues at coordinate 43,871 of WQYQ01000005.1, read as the reverse complement.
TGCGCAGCTACCGCAACGGCATGCTGGCCTTGCTGCAAGGGCAGGCCGATGCTTTCGTGGGGGACATGCCCATGCTGGCGAGCGAACGTCTTCAACTCGGCGAGGCCGGGCGGACGATCGCTCTCAACGCCACCGGCAACGCCGTGCCGGAGGCCTATGCGTGCATGCTGCCGCTGGGTGACACCGCCTTCGTCGCGCAGGTGAACAAAACTCTGGAACGCCTGATGCGCGACGGCGAAATGCTCAGACTGCATGACCGCTGGTTCATCCAGCCGATCCCGCCCGGCAACCGGGCCTTGAATCTGCCCCTGAACAAGGCCACACGCGAGGCTTACGCCACCCCCAACAGCACACCGTTCGAGTGAGCCGGCCAGGGCGACGCCCCGACTCGGCGCCATCGGCCCTGGATACGGTATTGGATTTCTTTAATGCACATGCCTTAAGGTGTATATGTAAAACATCTTTTGATGCAGTGCAATGAAATAAGCAGATGGAGCGAATAACGTTTTGAAATCTTATGCTACATTTCGGCGTTATGGGGATGAGCAGAAAACTCCGGCGAATTGCGTGGTGGGGAGCGTTTCTGGCTGTCGTAATGACGGTCTGGGCTGCCGCGTTTTCGCATTCGTTCGTTCCCGCGCGTGATCGCAACAGCAATACCTGGGTTGAAATCTGCACTCACTCCGGGCCGATGTGGCTCGATTCGTCCGGGCAAATCGACAAGCGCCAACCGAGCCCGCTTGGCTCCCTGGCGCAATTTGAGCATTGCCCTCTGTGTGTGTTGCGGGACGCCATGCTTCCGCCTACTTTTGCGCCGGTCATTCAACCCGTAGTTCAATACACGCGTTTTTTCCCGCCTCTGTTTTTCAATGCGCCGCGGCCCCGTTTCGTATGGTTGCCCGCGTCGCCTCGTGCCCCACCCGCATTTGCCTGAATTATCCACAGCGTGACCTCTTTCCGGCTGCTCGCCAAGCGCGAGTCGCGGGCCGTTGGTGTGCGCTTTTGCGCGTGCGTTAAGCAGGCGCGGCTAATCACTTGAACTTTTGATCCGGCTCCGCGGCGAGCCCGAAGGGCTGGCTGTCGACAGCGTTTGGATCGGCTTATCGGATATTTCAGAGCAACACTTATGCACACACCATCTTTTGCATTGAAGTCTATCGTCAGCGGCATCCTTGCCGCGCTTCCTTTACTGGCCGCTGCGGCTGATGAAAGCGATCCACCGCAAGCCGACACCGCGAAAATCACCGTCGTCGGAACACGCAGTCTTTCAAACAATCCGAGCGTAATTTCGGACCGGGTGTTGAACCGCAGAAGGGCTGCGAATAGCGATACCGCCTCCTTGCTCGATGAAATCCCTGGCGTCGGCTTTTATGGCTCTGGCGGGGTATCGAGTCTGCCGGTGATTCACGGTCTCAACGATGACCGGATACGCGTGGAAGTCGACGGCATGGAAATTACGTCCGCGTGCGGGAACCATATGAATCCACCGCTTTCGTATATGGCGCCGTCGAATCTCGAGAGCGTTTCCGTTTTTGCCGGCATTACGCCCGTGAGCGCGGGAGGCGACAGCATCGGCGGCACGATCAGTGTGCGCTCGGCATTGCCCGAGTTCGCCGCGGAGGGCCAAAGCCTGGCCACGGGCAGCCTTGGCGCTTTTTACCGCAGCAACGGCGATGGTAATGGCGCGAATCTTTCGGCCACGCTTGCTTCGGAAAATTTCAGCGCCCGTGTCGATAGCAGCGCCTCGCAGGCGGGTAACTACAAGGCCGGCAATGGCGTTGTGGTGAAGTCGACGCGCTATGCCACGCAGAATACCGATTTGACGCTCGCCGGGCGGAACGGCGACAGCCTGCTCATTTTGAATCTGGGCATGCAGTACATCCCCTATCAGGCGTATCCGAATGCCCGCATGGATATGACCGAAAACCAGGCGGAACACTTCAATCTGCGTTATCTGGATAAATTCTCCTGGGGCGATACGGAGGCGCAGGTGTACTACAACCGCGCCCGGCACGAAATGAATATGCTCCAGGATAAAAGCGGGAATATGCCGATGAATACCGACGGCAAGAATCTGGGCTATTCGATCAGCGCGAGCATCCCGCTGCGCGATCAAGACGTTCTGCGCATCGGCAACGAGCTCCTCCGTTTCAAGCTCGACGACTGGTGGCCTCCCGTAAGCGGCGGTATGGGTGGTGGCATGGGCGGCGGGGGCATGGGCGGCGGGGGTATGGGCGGTGGAGGTATGGGGCCGAACACCTATGTGAATATCAATGACGGACGCAGAGACCGGCTCGGCACATTCGCCGAATGGGAGGCAGTCTGGTCACCCGCCTGGCGCACTTCGCTCGGCGCCCGCTACGACCGTGTCAGCATGGATACCGGGGACGTGCAGCCCTATTCGATGACAACGATGATTCCCGATGTCAATGCGGCCAAAGTCTTCAATACGCTCGACCGCAAGCGGGTGGATAACAATTTCGATGTGACGGCTTTAGTGCGTTATTCGCCCGAAGCGACTTCAAGCTACGAGGCAGGTTATGCGCGCAAAACGCGTTCGCCCAATCTTTACGAACGCTATACCTGGGGCGGGAGCCCGATGGCAATGAATATGACGGGCTGGTTTGGCGATGCCAACGGTTATGTCGGCAACCCCGACCTGAAACCCGAGGTCGCGCATACCGTAAGCGCGACCGGACAGTGGAAAGGCGATTCCGAGCGCGCCTGGTCCTTGCGCGTTACGCCTTACTTCAGTTATGTCAACAACTACATCGATGTCGACCGTTGCCCGGTCGCGGCGATGGGCCCTTGCAGCGTTGCGAATTTGACCGAGAGCAAGAATTTCGTATACCTGCAATTCGTCAATCACGATGCACGTCTTTATGGTCTCGATGTTTCCGGCGCGCTTCCGCTTGCGGCGTCGCGCTATGGGGATTTTCAATTGAAGGGTATTGCCGCCTATGCGCATGGAAAAAATTCCAGCACCGGCGACAATCTCTTCCGCATCATGCCGCTCAATTTGAAGCTTACGCTTGAGCATGCGCTGGGCGATTGGAGTAGCGCCGTCGAATGGCAACTGGTTGCCGGGAAACACGACACGCAGGCGGTGCGCAATGAAGTCGAGACGGCGGGTTATGGCTTGCTCAATCTGCGCACGCATTATGACTGGGGACGTGCGAGCGTCGATGTGGGCATCGAGAACGTCTTGAATAAATACTATGAGCCGCCATTGGGCGGCGCTTATGTGGGCGGACCGACCAAAGTCTGGGGCTACAACGTCCCGGGAGTGGGACGTTCGTTTTACTTAGCCTTGAATTTGAAGTTCTAAAAACCTGCTCATAATCTTACTGCGAGGCTGTGATCGGGGCTCATGTGCTGCTCGGAATCCTCATTTATGACGTATAAACTCCGGTTCCTGCGCTGCTCTTTGCCCCGCTGACAGCCTCTCGCTACAGATTCTGAACAGGTTTTACGCCGAAGGTCAGGGGCGCGGCGCGCGCAGCAGCACAAGCACCGCGCCATCCCCGCCGTCGTGTGGGCGCGCCTGACAGAACGCGAGAATTTCCTCGCGCTGAGTGAGCCAGTTGCGCGATAGCTGTTTGAGCACGCCAACCCGGCCTGGGGAGCCGTTGCCTTTGCCGTGAATGATGCGAACACAGCGTTCCCCGCGCACAAGCCGTAGCGAGAGAAATTGGCTCAGCGAGTTGCGCGCTTTGTCGCGGGTCAGGCCATGCAGATCGAGTTCCGCTTGCACGATCCAGCGGCCCCGCCGCAGATCGGTCAGCACGCGCCGAGGCAGGCCGGGGCGCAGAAAAACGGCTTCGTCGCCAATGTCCAGGCGGTCCTGAAAGCTCAGCGGTGTCTCGACGCTTTCACGCAAGACTTCCTCATTATCAGCTTTCCGTTGTAAAGGCTGAGGCGGTGGCGCCGGACGCGTCAACTCAATCCTGGTTTTGGTTTTGAGTACAGCGGCGGGGCCGATCGCATGCCGGAAAAGCGCACTTGGATCGTTCGGGTTGGGAGCCGCATCCAGCCAGGAGGCGATTTCGGTCTGTTTTGAGCTTGCCAGGGCGTCGGCGCTGGCAAGAAATAGCGTTGCTTTTTTGAACAACGCGGGGTCAATCCGGCCATCGGAAGCAAGGCGGACGACATCCTGCATAGCCTCAGCAAAACTGTCCGGGTTGCTTGGCGTACTTTTTTGATTGGGCAGCGTTTGCTCGATCTCGTCCTGCGCTTTGGGCCGTGGTTGCGGCAGCGGTTTCGCGCGGATGATTTCCGCACGATTGGGCGCGGCAAGACCCCGCACCCCGCGCATTTCCGCTTTGAAGTCGATCTCCGCCGTATCCGCGTGATTGCGGGAAGGCTTGCCTGGGCTTGCCGATGCGCGTCGAACCTGCAATGTTTTCAGCGCATCGAAAGGCTTCGCAGCGGAGGAGGCGTTACGGTCCTTGGCCACAGTCGTGCTCCAGGCTGTGCAGGCAATCAGGCCAGCTTGCCAAGATCGTCGAGATAGCGTTCCGCATCCAAGGCCGCCATGCAGCCTGTCGCCGCTGAAGTAACCGCTTGCCGGTAAACATAGTCTTGCACGTCGCCGGCCGCGAAAATGCCGGGGATGTTCGTCTGCATTGCATTCCCGTGGCGTCCGGACTGTGTGACCAGATAACCCGTCTCATCCATCTCCAACTGACCTTTGAAAATGTCGGTGTTCGGCTTATGTCCGATCGCGATGAACACACCCGTCAGTTCGAGCGTTTTGGCAGCGCCGGTTTTGACGTGTTTGAGCCGGACGCCCGTAACGCCAGAGTTGTCGCCGAGGATTTCATCGAGCGTCGAATCGAGTTCCAGCACGATCTTGCCGTTTTTGACCTTTTCCATCAGGTGCTCAATCATGATCTTTTCGGCGCGGAATTTGTCGCGCCGGTGCACCAGGGTGACCTTGCTGCAAATGTTGGCGAGATAGAGCGCTTCTTCAACGGCGGTATTGCCGCCGCCGATCACGGCGACTTCCTTGTTGCGGTAGAAAAAGCCGTCGCAGGTCGCGCAGGCCGATACACCGCGTCCCGCAAACGCTTCTTCCGATGGGAGGCCGAGATACTTTGCGGTGGCGCCGGTCGCGACGATCAGCGCATCGCACGTGTAGGCGCCCGAATCGCCGACGAGTTCGAATGGGCGCTTGTCGAGTTTGGCCGTATGGATATGGTCGAACAGGATTTCGGTATTGAAACGGCGCGCATGCTGTTCGAAACGGGCCATCAGGTCCGGGCCTTGGACGCCATCGACATCGGCGGGCCAGTTGTCGACCTCCGTGGTCGTCATGAGCTGGCCGCCCTGCGCCATCCCGGTAATCAGCAGCGGCTTCAGATTCGCTCTGGCTGCATAGACAGCGGCGGAGTAACCGGCCGGGCCGGAGCCTAAAATAATGAGAGGGGAGTGGCGCGAGGCGTTGCTCATTTTGTGCGTACCTTTCAAGACTCGTTCGTGGCGATTATAGCGAAGCCGTAAAGGCCGTTTGCCACTGGAGTCGCAGAAATGTCCGCTATGCAATAATGCAAACTATAGAATTCTGCATCAGCAAAATTTGATGTTTCAAATCAGATGCATCGCGGAGAATTACGGAGAACGTCATGACGCCCCATAGTGTTTCGATCACAGCCCTGCGCACTTTTCCGATTTTTCAGGGCTTGTCTGAAGAAAAATTGATGCCGGTTGCGCGCTGCGCGGTCATGCGCCGTGTGCCGCGGGGTTCGACAGTCGTCAATGCGGGCGATCGTACCGACTATGTCTACTTCGTGCTGACGGGCAGTTTGAAAGTGCTCGTCAGCGATGAGGATGGCCGTGAGGTTATTCTGACGATGATGGGGCAGGGCGAACTGTTTGGGGAAATGGGTGTTATCGACGAAGAGCCGCGCTCGGCAACTGTCGTGGCCGTGGCACCCGCAGACCTCGTTACGATTTCCAAAGCTGATTTCCGCCGGATTTTGCAGGAAAATTTCGAAGTTTCGCTGCATTTGATGCGCAACTTGGCGCGCAGGCTGCGTGTGGCCGATCGCAAGATCGAAAGCTTGGCGCTGATGGATGTTTATGGCCGCGTCGCGCGTCTGTTGCTCGACATGGCCGCCGAAGAAGGCGGCGGACGCGTCGTCAAGCGCAAGATTTCGAAGCAGGACATTGCGAAGATGATTGGCGCTTCGCGCGAAATGGTCAGCCGTGTGATGAAGGATCTCCATACGCGCGGGCTGATCCAGGAAACCGACGATGGCATCGTCCTGTGCGAAAAGATCGAAAATCTTTGAGCGACGTTTGGCCATTGATCTTTTGCTTTTGACAACATGATTTTGGTTTGATGCTTTTCTCCGGTTTGTCCCGTACCCCTTCCGCGCCATCGCTTCCGGAACGGCTGTCCAATTTATTGCGTGAGACGCGCTGGCTGTTGCTCGGCGTCTTTGGCCTTTATCTGGCCATGGTCTTGTTCGGCTACGATCAGGAAGATCCCGGCTGGTCGCATGCGGTGCATGTCAATCATGTAACGAATCCGGGCGGGCGCCTGGGCGCCTGGGTTGCCGATCTGCTGTTGTCCCTGTTCGGCGTATCCGCCTGGTGGTGGGTGGGGCTTCTGTTGTGGGGGCTGGTGGTCGGACTGCGGCGCTGGCATGAGGAATTTGGTGGCAGCCGGCGTTCGGCCGTATTGATGCTGACAGGCTTTGCGGTGCTTTTGCTGTGCAGCGCCGCAATGGAAGCCTTGCGCTTTCATTCGCATACCGGGCGTTTGCCGGGCGATCCGGGTGGCGTCATTGGGATCGAGCTGGCGCGCCTGTCAATGAACTACCTTGGTTTCACCGGCGGAACCTTATTGCTGATTTCCTTGTGGGCATGCGGCGCGAGTCTTTTTTTCGGCTTTTCCTGGATCGATGCCGCAGAGCATTTCGGCGGTTTTCTTGAAGATAGCTGGTTGAAAGCGAGGCTGTATTGGCAAGCCTGGCAAGACCGCCGCGCGGGCCAGCAGCTTGCAGGCGAGCGCGAAGAGAAGGTGACGCGCGAACGCAAGAAGCGCGAGAGCGCGCCGAAAGTCGAAATCCGTATCGAGCCCGCCATGGCCGATGTGCCGAAATCCGAGCGGGTCGAAAAAGAGCGGCAACAGGTTTTGTTCGCGGACGCCACGGTAGGTGATTTACCGCCGTTGAGTCTGCTCGATCCGCCCGCGCACGATGTCGAGCCGCCTTCGGTCGAATCGCTTGAGTACACCTCGCGCCTGATCGAACGTAAGCTGGCCGATTTCGGGGTTGAAGTAAAAGTGCTGACGGCCTATCCGGGGCCGGTCATCACGCGTTATGAGATCGAACCCGCGATTGGCGTCAAAGGCAGTCAAATCGTCAATCTGTCGAAAGACCTGGCGCGCGCGCTGTCGGTCATCAGCATGCGCATTGTCGAAACCATTCCAGGCAAGACCTGCATGGGACTGGAGTTGCCGAATCCCAAACGTCAAACCGTGCGTTTGTCGGAGATTCTGAGTTCCAAGGTCTATCACGACATGGGCTCGCCCCTGACGGTCGGATTGGGCAAGGATATCGGCGGCAATCCGGTGGTTGCCGATCTCGCGAAGATGCCGCATTTGCTCGTCGCGGGGACGACGGGCTCGGGTAAATCGGTTGGGATCAACGCGATGATCCTGTCGCTGTTGTACAAGTCGTCGCCCGAACGCGTGCGTCTCATCATGGTCGATCCGAAGATGCTGGAACTTTCGATCTACGAGGGAATTCCGCATCTGCTCGCGCCGGTCGTGACCGATATGAAACACGCCGCGCAGGCGCTCAACTGGTGCGTGGGCGAAATGGAGCGGCGCTACCGGCTCATGGCGACGATCGGGGTGCGCAATCTGGCCGGCTACAACAAACACATACTGGATGCGCAGAAATCGGGCGTGCCGCTGACGAATCCGTTTTCTATCACACCGGAAAACCCGGAGCCGCTATCGACGATGCCGATGATCGTCGTCGTCATCGACGAACTGGCCGATTTGATGATGGTCGTCGGCAAGAAGATCGAAGAACTGATCGCGCGCTTGACGCAGAAGGCGCGCGCTGCGGGCATCCACTTGATCCTCGCGACGCAGCGTCCTTCCGTCGACGTGATTACAGGCTTGATTAAGGCCAATATTCCGACCCGGATGGCTTTCCAGGTTTCGAGCAAGATCGATTCGCGCACGATTCTCGATCAAATGGGCGCCGAAGCACTGCTTGGAATGGGCGATATGCTTTACCTCGCGCCCGGTACGGGCGTCCCGACACGGGTTCATGGTGCCTATGTCGCTGACGAAGAAGTGCATAAGATCGTCGAATACCTGAAGAAAACCGGCGCACCCGATTACATCGAAGGTATTCTTACCGGCGCAAGCGAAGACGGCGACGCCGAGCTTTTGGGTGAAGGTGGTGGTTCGGAGAGCGGCACCGAGTCCGACGCCATGTACGATCAGGCGGTGGAGGTCGTGCTCAAAACGCGGCGACCGTCGATTTCCCTGGTTCAAAGGCATTTGCGGATCGGCTACAACCGCGCGGCACGCCTGATTGAGCAGATGGAGCGCTCCGGTCTTGTGTCCGCGATGGGGTCGAACGGAAATCGGGAAATGCTTGTTCCCGCGAAGCCTGAAGATTAAACCGGGCCGCAAATCCTGCCGGTTTCGGTTACGCTAGCCTTTATGCGGCTTTCAATAACCAGACTTATGCGAACCAAATTTCTTTTTGCGGCTTTGTCATGCGCCACGGCGAGCGCCGTGCTGCATGCCGGCGCGCTCGACGAGCTGCGCGGTTTTGTCACTCAAACCCAAAGCGCGCGCGCGGTTTTTTCGCAGACCGTGATTGGGCGTAACGGCAAGCCCAGTCAGAAAGCCTCGGGGACTTTCGCGTTTCAACGACCCGGTCGTTTCCGCTTTGTCTACGAAAAACCCTATGCGCAAACAATTATCGGCGATGGGCAAAAGCTCTGGATTTGGGATAAGGAGCTTAATCAAGTCACGATCAAGCCGATGGGCGATGCGCTTGGCGCTACGCCCGCCGCCTTGCTGACCGGCGATGGCCAGCTCGAACGGAATTTCACGCTTAAAGATATAGGCGAGAGCGATGGCATGCAGTGGGTCGAAGCGACGCCCAAGCAGCAAGAGGCCGGTTTCGAGAAGGTGCGGATCGGCTTCAAGGCCGGCCAGCCGCTTGCGATGGAGGTGCGCGATAACTTTGCTCAGACCACCGTGCTGCAATTTTCCGGGTTCGAGCGCAACGTGAAGTTTGAAGCGAACGTGTTTCGCTTTACCCCCCCACAGGGCGCCGATGTCATCGGCGAGTGATTCCGGCCTGCCTGCGTTCCGTGCATTTGAGGCGGCGGATACTGACACGCTCGCAGGCATCTTCCGCGCTGCCGTGCGTGTGACTGGCGCAGCAGCCTACGACATTGCACAGATCGCAGCTTGGGCTTCTTCCGCCGATACGCCCGCATTCGCCAATGGGCTGTCTCTCGGCCATTGCATCGTTGCAGAGCGCGACGGCGCGATCGTGGGGTTTGGGCAGTTATATCCTCCGCTCGACCATGTGCATCTGCTCTATGTTGCGCCGGCTTTTGCGCGCCAAGGTATTGCTTCGGCCTTGCTTGAGCGATTGGAGGCCGTTGCGATAAAGGCGGGCGCTCATATGCTTGGCTGCAATGCCAGCCAGCTTTCACAACCGGTTTTCGCGCGGGCTGGCTGGCGGCTGGATGAGGTCGAAAGCGTGGAGCGGGGCGATGTGCGTTTCGAGCGCTTCAGAATGTCGAAATCTCTCGGCGGAGATCAAGGAGCCGAACGATGACGGACGACCTCTTTGGGGCTGCGGAACAAGTCAACGTACCGCTCGCCGAACGCCTGCGTCCGAAAACTTTGGCTGAAGTTGTCGGCCAGCAGCATTTGCTTGGGCCGGGCAAGCCGCTGCGGCTGGCGATTGACTCCGGGCGTCCGCACTCGATGATTCTCTGGGGGCCACCCGGCGTCGGCAAGACAACGCTGGCGCGCTTGATGGCTACGCATTTCGATGCCGAATTCATTGCACTTTCGGCGGTGTTCTCGGGCGTCAAAGAAATTCGCGAGGCGGTCAGCCGTGCGGAAACTTTGCGCGCGCATGGCCGGCGCACGATTTTGTTCGTCGATGAGGTGCATCGCTTCAACAAAGCGCAGCAGGATGCCTTTTTGCCCTTCGTCGAATCGGGGTTGTTCACGTTCATCGGCGCGACAACCGAAAATCCCTCGTTCGAAGTAAATTCAGCACTGCTCTCGCGTTCGGCGGTCTATGTGCTCGAAAGTCTCAAGCCCGAGGATCTGCGCGCGCTTTTCACGCGTGTGCAACACGAAGCCTTTCCGACGCTTTCTTTTGACGATGAGGCATGCGAACGTTTAATCGGCTGGGCCGATGGCGACGCGAGGCGTTTGCTGAACGTGCTCGAAACACTGGCGACCGCAGCCGAGGCGGCGCAGCGCAGCGAGATCGACGGCGATTTCGTTGAAAGCACGCTTGCGCAGAATCTGCGCCGTTTCGACAAAGGCGGCGATGCGTTCTATGACCAGATTTCGGCGCTGCACAAATCGGTCCGCGGCTCGAACCCCGATGCGGCGCTCTATTGGCTGGTGCGCATGCTCGATGGCGGGGCCGATCCCCTTTACATGGGGCGGCGCATGGTGCGCATGGCCGTTGAAGACATCGGGCTTGCCGATCCGCGCGCGCTGACGCTCGCGCTCGAAGCCTGCCAAACCTATGAGCGTCTCGGCTCCCCGGAAGGCGAACTCGCGCTTGCGCAGGCAATCGTTTACCTTGCCTGCGCGGCGAAATCGAATGCGGTGTATATGGCCTACAGCGCCGCGCGTAAATTCGTCAAAAACGATGAGAGCCGGCCGGTTCCGGTTCATTTGCGCAATGCGCCTACGCGCCTGATGAAGGAACTTGGTTTCGGCAAAGAATATCGTTACGCCCACGATGAACCGAATGCTTACGCGGCGGGGGAAACGTATTTCCCGGACGGTATGGCCGAACCGCATTGGTATCGGCCGACCCCACGCGGGTTGGAAATCAAGATTGCCGAAAAACTCGCTTTCCTAAGGAAGCTCGATGCGGACGCGCTTAAATCCAAGTGATTGATTGTGCGAGGGGATGGGCCAGACGGTGCTTAAGCACATACGGGCGCCAGAGGCGCCCTAAATTCGTGGAGAGGAAGCTTTTCAGGTTCGAGGTGAGGCGCCGCGTTGCATGCGAGGCGGGGCGTCAATGAATCAACGGGTGCGTAGCTTTAAAGTGCGTGTATACATGCTGTACGTGTTCAGCTTTGTCGAACTCCCCGGCAGAGCGAGCTTGTTGGATTGCGTCGAGCATCAGGTAATCCAAAACCACCAATCCTCCTGAGGTTTGGCTTAATCCGCAAACAATGTGAGCGGCCATTGCGGGCGGCAGATGCTCGTGTTCGGCAACGACTTCAACATCTTCTTCGGTCAAATCACAGTAATCGAGACAATCGCGCAATGAAAGCATTTTCGATCCTCCTCGGTGGGGCGAGAATACCGCTTAAGGCTAGGTCAGATGTCCTCATTTAGGCAAGGAGAAGTTCTGATGGTGATCTATTAAGGTATTGAAATATTTAAGAAAAGAGTTGATTTCGAAATTGTTTAAAAATTTTTAAACGAGCTGAACTGAGGGTGTACCGGCTGTTTGACGCAAAATCTGAGCCAGCTTCAAGGCATAATTCGCCGTTAGTACAAGAAAACCGGAAATTTCCACATGCTTGATATTCAACTTCTGCGTAGCCAGCCGGACCTTGTGGCGCAACGACTTGCTGCGCGTGGCGTGACTTTCGATACTCCAGGCTTTCAAGCTTTGGAAGATGAACGCAAACGATTGCAGACACGTACACAGGATCTGCAAGCCAAACGCAATAGCTTGTCGAAGCAGATAGGCATGCTTAAAGGCAAGGGCGAAGATGCCTCAGCCGTGATGGCGGAAGCGGCTGGATTGGGTGATGAACTGAAAGCCAACGAACAGGCGCTTTCCACCTTGCAGGAGCGTCTGAATGCGTTGCTTGCCAGCGTACCGAATTTGCCGCACGAATCTGTACCACTCGGCTCCGACGAGTCGGGTAACGTCGAAGTGCGCCGTTGGGGGACGCCGCGACAGTTCGATTTTGCAGTGCGCGATCATGTCGACGTAGGGCAAGGGCTTGGTCTCGATTTCGATACCGCCGCAAAACTCTCTGGTGCCCGTTTCATGCTGCTGCGGGGCCAGATCGCGCGTCTGCATCGCGCCCTGGCCCAATTCATGCTCGATACGCACACGCGCGAGCATGGCTATATCGAGTGCTACACACCCTACATCGTCAATCCCGAAGTGTTGTTTGGTACTGGCCAACTGCCTAAGTTCGCGGCCGACATGTTCCGCGTCGAAAAGGGTGGGGAAGACAATCCCGTCACTCAATATTTGATTTCCACCGCTGAAATTTCGCTGACCAACACAGTTCGCGAAACGGTGCTCCGGCACGATGAGCTACCCTTGAAGCTCACGGCTCATTCGCCCTGTTTCCGCTCCGAAGCAGGTTCTTATGGGCGCGATACGCGAGGCATGATTCGCCAACACCAATTCGATAAAGTCGAAATGGTTCAGATTGCCCATCCCGAGCATTCCTATGCCGCTTTGGAGGCAATGGTCGGCCACGCAGAAAAAATTCTCCAACGGCTTGAATTGCCCTATCGGGTGATTACGCTCTGCACGGGTGACATGGGCTTCTCGGCGGCCAAGACCTACGATCTCGAAGTCTGGCTGCCCGCACAGAATACCTATCGGGAAATTTCTTCCTGTTCCAACTGCGAAGCCTTCCAAGCGCGCCGCATGCAGGCTCGTTTCAAGAATGAACAAGGCAAGAACGAACTCGTTCACACGCTCAATGGTTCGGGGCTTGCAGTGGGGCGGACCTTGGTCGCCGTGCTGGAAAATTATCAGCAAGCGGACGGGTCGGTTCGCGTTCCAGCCGCGCTGGTCCCGTACATGGGCGGGCTGGAGTTATTGAATCCTGCTTGTTAAGTGTTGGCGAGAGCGCTGAATCACTATATAATTATTGACTAACTTTAGGCCACGGAGAGGTGGCAGAGTGGTTGAATGTACCTGACTCGAAATCAGGCGTAGGTGCAAGCCTACCGAGGGTTCGAATCCCTCCCTCTCCGCCATTAAGCCGTTGAAATTAAACGGCTTTTTGTTTTTTGGCTGCGATGTTTTTCGCATGGATTGACATAGCTATCGCAGCTTTTTCGCAGCCTTTTTTTCGGGCACGCTGCTGAACATCGCGACAGCTTTCCCCCCTGCATCGGGCACCGCATCTGGAATCCAGCGGCCGTAAATTTTGAAGATCATCCCCGTGTCGCTATGTCCCATTTGTTGAGCGACCCACACCGGACTTTCTCCAGCCGTGAGCATCATCGAGCCGTAGGTGTGGCGGGTTTGGTAGGGGCGGCGGTAGCGAACTCCTGCGAGGCGTAGAGCAGGGGTCCATGCGCCCTTTCGAATCGGTTGATCTCCAGCCCACGGCTCGCCAGTGCGCGGATCGAGGAATACCTCTCTCCCGCGCAGATACGAAAACGGCTTCTGCGCTTCCAGGGCTTCTCGCGCTGGCGGAAGAAGTTTCACGTCACGGGTCCCCCGGCGTGTTTTCGTGGTTTCTGGCTCGTCGCTGGCATAGGTGACGGCGCGCTGCACGCGCACGATGCCGCGAATCCAATCGATGTCCCCCCACTCAAGAGCTGCAAGTTCTGAAGTTCTTAGCCCCGACCAGAAAGCGAACTGAAACAGATTCCGATGTTGTGGCTCACGGCACTTTGCGAGCAGTGCGGCTTGCTCTTCGGCGCTGAACGGGTCTACATCATCGTCAGATTTTGGCGCTCCTTTGCGAGAAAACTTCCACCCGTAGAGCGGATTGGATTCAATCAATTCGTCGTCAAGTGCATCCTGTAAAGCGCTGCGCAGCACGCTTTGAACATTCGCAAGGCGCTTATTTGCGCAGCTCTGCTTTTCGCCCCACTCTCGGATGATCGGGCGTTTGATCTCGGTGAGACGGTTTCGGCCGAATTCAGGGATCAGGGTATGTTCGACAATTTTTCGATAGTTATCCCAAGTGCTCGCTTTTAAATGGGCCTTCTGCCTGGGTAGCCAGCTTTCGAGATAGGTTTCGAGTAGATAACCTTCGCCCTTTTGCTCGGCGAAAAGAAAGCGCCGGGGGGAGTCAGGAAACGTGATCGCGTAATTGAACGTGCCGCGCTCGATCGCGTCGAGGATCGCGGACCGATGCTGTTCGGCTCGCTTCAGATTAGCGGGCGTGGGCTGGAGTTTGATGCGCTCACGGCAGACGATGCCGCGATACGTGAACGCGATTTGGATTGACGAGTCGGAGACGGCGGTGACGCCAGTCCGTTGCCGTTTTCCACCCACTGGTGATACCCCTCTACGTCGATCAAGATGTGCCCGTCGGGGGCGCGTTTCCACACGCGGCCTTCCATCCATACACCTTCGCGGATTTTTCCGCGGATGGCGTGTTCAGTGTAGCCGCTCTCTGCGGCGAACTGATGGACGGTTTTATACCTGAGCATGGCGAACCGCGCCAATGCTGTTATTGCTCACGCTATTTTCTCCAGCTTGTTCGCTTCTCTGACGATGGCTCGGCCTATTTTATTAACGATGCGTAATTCGTCGTCTTCTTCAATATGAGCGGGCGGAGTTTTCTGAATTTCAGAACTCGCCGCTTCAGACAGAACTTGCGCAAGTTCATTCGGCGCTATAAGAAAATCCCACCAGCTATACATCTCAGGTACTTTCGGATCGATATAGGCGGCGCTTGCGCCAACCGTAAGTGCGTGAGGGATGAGAAGAATTCGATACCCGTCTGTCACTTCGCTGTCGCGGTCATTTAGCAAAAACATGCTATAAAAATCAGGCCCGAATGCCTTGTTGTGGGCAAATCGCAGAGCCCACTTATTGTTTTGGCTGGACGGCCTGTAGCATTTAACGTCAACCGTGATTTCGCCAATCATGAAATCGAACGACGGCATGTTCTGATCGATAGTTTTATTAGCATTGACGGCTTGCGGAACAAGGCGTTGAAATTCATCTTCCGCATCGCGTCCGCGTAGTCCTGTCGCTGTTCCGTAATTGCGTCGGTCCCTCTCTTTTAAGAGTTTTTCTTTTTGCAGCACGATGTAAACACTGTATGGCGAACACCCTGTTTCCGCGCAGACGCCTTTGATATTTCCAATTCGTCCGTAGCTTTCAAGGATCAATTCTCTATTGGTCATTTCAACTACTCCTGGCACACGAGATTAATCGCGCGCCTTATACATTCAGCGAGTTCTGGCCAATCCTCCGGCGATGTAAAAACGTTCTGCGCGTGTATAGATGCGACACCCTCATCTTCGATTTTCACGTCGACAACCGGGCGTTTGTCGTGCGTCGAGTAAATGCAGACGTGCTCGACACCGATCGTGTACTGATCCTCGTTGTTCATTCCTTTCTCCCAGCCAGTTCCCTCAGCGCGCCCTTAAGCGGCATGCCCATTAAAAATAGATACCGCGCAGCGTTGTAAAAGCTAATGTGACCCGTCCTTTCCTGGTAGCCGTACAAGATGCCCTGCGTACGCAGCATGTAGTTGTGCCTGCGGTTTTTCACACCGGCACCTTGATAACAAACGAGCCCTCGCTGACAAAACCCTTGAACTTTTCGCCGCTTATCGCCGCTTCAGCCGACACGGTGTAGGGCACGAGCGCTTTCACGAGTTTGCAGAACATTTCAAAGCTGATTTCAAACGTATCCACGAGCGCCATTTCGACGTCGTCGTCGGCTGAGTCTTCCGACAGGCCGGTTATCAGCTTTGCAAGGTCCTCAATTTCCCACCAGTCAATGTTCATCGCCGCCGTTCTCCTGCCACCACTCGGTGTTGTGCTCCTCTTGCCAAGCTTTCCAACCCTTTATCCATTCGATGCAGAGCGCGCCATTCATGACCGGGCAATCGGTTTGCGCCAGCCCTTCTGACGCGGCGACACGACCCTCTTCGAACGCCGCGTCGAGTTCTTCTTGCGTCGGCCCGGCGTCGCTCGGCGCGGGAAGTCCGCGCGTTTCCGGCAGCGGATAAATATCGATGACGTTGTCATCCATGCCGCCGCCGTCGTTCTCGTGGTACTCGTGCCCAAGGTCCATCGCACGCTGATCGGCCTCTCCCTTGATCTCGTTTATGCCGGCCAAATGAGCGTTCGATCCGGCAATAATGATCAAGCAAGATTCCCCCTCGCTGTCAAAGAGTTCGTGCCGGCCTTCCGAATTCGAGGCGATCTTGAATACGGCTTTGATGCCGTCTTTGCGCGTCACTGAATCCAATTCAGCAGAAACGACGGTGCGGCCCTGCGCCGCGAGCAGATGCACGGCCATTTTCACGTTGTCTTCGACGCGGGCGCGCAGCCGATCGATGATGTCGTCTTGTTTAATCTGCGGCAGCTTCGGCCAAACTTTCGGCATCAGCTTGATTTCCGAGACGAGCGCGGAGAGCAGGTCTTTGCCAATCGTGGCGGCGGTCATGCTGCGAAAGTCTTCCGGTGCGTTCATGGTGTGGATTCCTTATGACAAGTTCTGAATGTGGCGCAGCAACGCAGCGCAGATGCGCGGGAAATCGCGCTCGTGATAAAGCTTTGCGTTTTTGTCTGTGGCGGCAGGCGGAAACCCAAGGCTTGATAGGCCATCAGCGCTGATTGAAATCGGCGCAAGGCGTTCGTTGATTTGTCCAAGTCGCAGCGTCGGCGCAACGGCAACCGGCGGGACGACGTTTCCCTGGTGCGACGGGGCTTCCGCTTCCCGCGCGCGCCGGGCATCGTCCTCGGCGGCAGCGGCAGCGACGGCATGCTGGCGGGCTTCCTCGGTGCGGTGGGTTTCGGCTTCGCGTTCCAGCCGGGCAGCTTCCTCGGCGCGGATGCGCTCACGCTCGGCCTCCAGGCGTTCGGCTTCTGCCTTCTTGTGCGCCTCAATGCGCGCCGTGACGGTTAGTTTGAAATCGTCCAGCGGCTTGACGGAGAGCGTTTGCAAGTCGGCAAACAGCATCGGGTATTCGCAAGTTTTGACGTTGAACCACATGAGCTTTACGCGTAGCTCGGCAGCGGATTTGTCAGCAGCGATCTTGCCGTTGGCCAGCGCCGCACCAAGTTTTTCTTCAATGCTGGCAAGCGTTTTGAGGCCCTTGATCGTTCCAACAAAGTCGGGAGCGGGAACATTCAGGCGCAGGTCTGCGCTCAGTTCCGCGATCTCGCCTTGCAGTGCAGTGACGTGACTTTCGAAATCCTGTCTGGCGGATAGGACTTTTTCCGCACGCCGGCGTTCTTTCTCACTTGACAGCAGCTTTTCGGCCATGAGCCGGTTATCGCGTAGCAATTTAGCGAGCATGTCTTTCTGGCGCTTGACGTCATCGACACTTGCGATTTGCGCCAACATTTGTGACTCGGCGGCGTTCAATGCCTCTTCGGACTTTTTCAGCGTCTTGATTTGCTGTTCGAGGCTTGCGAAATCTTCGTCGGTCTTCGGCTCGCGGATCAGCCGGTGATCGAGGAAGTCGTGCAGCGCGACAGCGAATGCCTTGAAATTCTCGCGCACGTCGATATGGCCGCTGATTTGCACATACACCGCCGGCAGCGCCTGTACGGTGCCGGCAACGGCCGGCGGCGTTTCTGGCGCAATACCATTTGCGGTAATGTCGTCTTTCAGTTCTGCGAGGTCTTTCTCGAACTGGAGCCAGCCGGCGATGATGCGCTCGCGCAGAGCAGGGTAGGATTCGTACCAGCCGTGATATTCCTCGCTCAACGTTTCATCATCATTCCAGCGAGAAGCCATGAACAGCGCTCGTCCCGCACCGCTGACAATTAACTGCTGCTCAAGCTGAATGCGGTAATTCAGCGCAAGGTTCTGAGTGTTGCAGTTATATGCACGCGCCCACGCACGCAGATCGTTGTTGCATAATTTATGCTCAAAAACCACGTCTTCAAGCATCGTCAGGCCGTCGAAGCTGGCTGCAAGTTTTCCATTTGAACCAACAACAGGATAAAGTTCTTGGCCGATGATGGACTCGGCCAGCGGACGGGCCAGGGCTTCGGCGCGGTGGCCATCGTCAAAACGGCGCTGCACGGATTCGTCGATTTCCGGCGCAATTCCGGTGGCGTATTCGCGCAGCAATTCGCCGCGCGTTTTGTATTGCGACTCGCCCAACATGGCCGAGGCGTCGCTGGCGTTGAAATGCTCGCGGCGAAATGCCAGCCATTCCGGGCTTCCTTGGGCGAGATCGTGAGTTTTCACGCTTGTTCCCCAAGCATGTTTTCTGCGGCTTCCATGTCGGCAACGAAGGGATCGATTTCTTGTTCTGCCGCCGGTACTGGCGCGGCTCCGAGTTCGCGAATTGCTGCACATTGCGCTTCGCTTAAAAGGTATTTACTCGACACCATCGCAATGACACGGCTGGCTGTCGTTTTGCCGGCGCGGATTGCTTCATCCCAGGTTGAAAGGTTCTCGTCGAACTTCTCGGCAGGGTAGGGCGCAAGCTCTTTACGGTCACTGCTCGAGGGTTTCTCTTTTATGACGACCTCGGCGACGCCCATATCGAGGGGTTCGGCTTGCGCTAGTTCGTCTGGCGTATAGACGCCAAGAATCGCACCCGGCGTGTATTGCCGTGCCCAGTTCTTGACCTGCAAATACCCAAGCTGTTGCCTGGGGTTCGTTTTCCACAGCGGCGAGTTCTTGACCGCGACTGAAGATGTCGACAGCCATTCGTTGAATGTGATCGCCGTCTCGCCGTGAATCACTGCTCCGACACGGCATTCGAGGCTCGCGCCGTCGCCGCGGTACTCGTAGTGAAAGCGTCCGTGGATGGCGCCGGATGCCTGAACGACGGCATTAACGAGCTGTGCTTCATAGCCGAGCTGCCCATTCACAACATGCGTTTTCTGAGCGACGGCGAAGGGGTTCATTCCCCACTGCGCAGCTTGCATGACAACTGCGAGGCAATCGCCGGCTTTGCCGCGAAAGTGCTGCGGAACGGTGATGGCCGCTTGGGCCATCGCGCCGGCAAGCTCTTGCATCGCGCGCATCTTTCCGACATCGGAAAGAATGTTTTGGCTGCTGAAGCCATCAACGTTCGTCGTGACGCGGCGCTCTTCGAGCGGTGCGAGTTCGTTTTCCATGTGTGTTCTCATTTGGCATGTTTAAGGTGAGATGACGCCGCAACTTGGGCATCCCGCTCGACGACGATGTGCTGCGTGGTCTGCGCGGCTTCGAAATCGATCGAGCCGGCGAGGGCGTACAAAACGAGGATTAGGAGGGCGGTTTTCATGGCGTCACTCCACATTTCCGCAGCGTCCGCCGCGCCCCTGCCAACGGTTGAGGTAGTGCATTCCGTTCAGGAAGGCCCCCAGCGCTTCATCGACCTCCGTCCAGCCGGTCACCAGAAGTTCGTAGAGCGTGTGCGCGGCATCCCTCAGATCGTCGCGCGCCTGCGGGTCGGGTAGCTTCTCGGCCCAATCGCGGATCGCGGCGGTGATTTCCTGCGCGATTTCGATCGTGCGCCCGTCACGCGGGTAGGGGTTGTTTTTGTCGTACTTGTAAGTTCCCTGCCGGGGCGGACGGGGGAATTCCAGGCGCGGCAGTGGCGCAACCGCGGGGGCTGGCAGACTGTTTCCTTTCAACGGCTCAATGCGCATCTCCCCGTACTCCCAAGTCAATTTGAATTGCAGGTGCTGGCCTTTAAGCATCTCGTAGAGCGATGCAGGGGCGGCAACCGGCGCAGCGGCGGCGAGGAACACGCGGATGACCTTCAGATGGAAAGCGGCGCTGATCCAGGCGGCGTAGGCAATGACCAGTTCGCGGCAGGCGTAGGTGCCACCGTGTTTGCCACGTACCGATTTGACTGGCGTGTAATTCTGCGAATTCGCAGAATTAGAAAGTTCTGAAAGGTACAGATCTGTACCTTTAGCAATTTCCGCTGCCAGCTCCTGCGTCTGGTCAAGGCGCAGGAACAATTTAGGCGCGTGGCGCGCTTCTCCACCAGCGGCGCGGTGCAGATCATTCAGGGAAAACAGTTCGCCGTGCTGGCGGATGTTGTGCTCGCCAATGGCGAGAACGGGGACGGATGGCGACATGAAACGCTCCTTCTTGAGTCGTTTTGAAACGACCCCGAACGGAACGTTTTGAGCGCAACCATCCGGGGCGGCCGGGGGCTCAAAACCTGCAAGAAGACAGGCGGACTTCTTCCCCCTCGCGGGGTGTTGTATCCGTCGCACCCCCGGCCATTGAACTGGCGCGGGCGCAAAAAAACCGCATGACTGACGGGCGCGGCTTCCGCTTCTTGAAGGGCTTTTGAGACCCATCCCTTCCGGGACAGATGCAGTGTAGTCGCAGCGCGCGCGAACGGCAAGAGCGCTCATTGTTCGAACTCCCGGCGCGCCTCGGCGGCCTCGTCCTCGATTTCCCTCCGCGCAACGACCTCGGCGCGCTCGGCGAGCATCTTCCGCAGCGGCTCGGCGTCGCCGCGCATCAGCTTCACCATCGCGGCTTTCATTTCGGCTTCGCGCAGGCACCACAGGTCACTCAAAATGTCCGCCAATCGATCTTCGCTGCGCAGTAGGCGCTGCGCGCGGTCAGCGATTTCGTCGGCCTCAAAGCCGTCGTCGTCCGTGCGCGGGTCGTTCGGGTGGCCGGCGCAGCGGCCCCAGGTCGCCGCGTCGCCGAAGCCGGGTGTCTGGAGAATGTTGGTGTTCATTGCTTCACTCCGTTTGGTCAGGTCCGCTTGCGTGCTGCATGTTCTGGGCGGTTACGCGATCCGCCGACCTCCTGCGCTCATCCAGCGGACGGCTGGCTTGAGGGGTCCGAACCAGGGGACTCAGAAGAGGGGTGGCGGCCCTACGGCAAGTGGCGGCTAGAATGGGTGTTGCCAAACCTCCATTCCTCACTTACCAAGGGCCGCCATGGTTGAACTGCTCAAAAACCTGAAACTCGACCACTGGTACAAAATGCTCTTACTCGCTTGCTTCGGACTGCTCGTCCTCTCGCTGACCGTCCCGCTCCAAGTCATCCCGAACGCCGTGCTCATGCTCATGTCGCTGGGCGGCTTCCTCGTCGGCATGGGGGAATGGATCAATCACCCGTACCACGCGCGCTTCAATCCGGTGTTTGGCGTGGTGATCGAAGGACGGCTGCATAAACCCCATGTCGGCGGCATTGCCCTGGATGTTGTCGGGGCTGTGTTCGTGGCCTGGGGGCTGTGGAAACTCATCGTGGCCCTCTCCTGAATCCCTGGTTGTCAAAGAACAATCTCGATCCCGTTTCCCCGTCCGACTTCGTGGCGGTACGTCTCCGGCTGTAGGTCTTCCCCTCGCTGAGGGGCTGCCGGTCCGTGGGGTGTTGCGATGAGTAAATTCTACGTTCGTAGAAATGTAAATGTCAACAATCGTAGAAATAGGCTCTGAAAAAATCTACAAGGCAACAAAAAACCCGCCTCAGGGTCATGTGCAGAAAAGCGAGCGTTGTTACATCAAGTGGGGTCAACCGAAAAACACTTGATGTTATACGGCAATGACGTATAATTTGTCGCATGTACACCGTTATCGAAACCCCGTTTTTTCAGAACCTTGTCTCGGACTACTGGGACGAAGATGAGCGCGGCGCGTTCTGTGCGTGGCTGGCGGCCAATCCCGATGCGGGTGATGTGATTCCCGCATCGGGCGGTTGTCGCAAGGTGCGCTGGAGCCGCCCCGGAACAGGCCGGCGCGGCGGTGTACGAGTGATTTATTTCAACCGGCGCGCCGATGGAGAAATCTGGCTGCTGACCCTCTATGCCAAGAGCGCGCGCGACAACATCGCCGCGCACACCCTCAAGGCGCTTAAGGAGTTGATCGATGAAGACTGAAAAAGAATTGCTGGAACGCGACGCCAAGCGCGACATCGGCGCGGAATTGCTCGAAGCCGCGCGGCAAATGAAGGCCGGCAAGGGGCGCGTGACGTATCCGTCCGTGGTGGCGGCGCGCACGGCTTCGGAGTTGTCGCAGGCGCAATTCGCGGCACTGATGGGGGTATCGGTCCGCACGCTGCAAGAATGGGAACAGGGTCGGCGCAAGCCATCGGGCGCGGCACAAACACTGCTGGCCGTGGCGACTCGTCATCCCGAGGTGCTGCGCGAACTGGCGCCGTGACGCGGGCCATTGGGGGGAAAACCCGCCGAAGCGGGTTGTGTGCAAAAAAGCGCGGAAACCTAACGTGAGGGGCGTTTCAGGTTCAGTTTTCGGGGGTTTCTTTACCTAAGGGCTGAGTGCTGCCGTAGTGTTGAGCGGCGCGGTTAAATGGCTTGCAATTTGTAATCGAGTGGCTACAATTCTGCTCATGTACACGATTCATCCGCTTCCCGAATTCACGGCCTGGCTGTCCAGCATCAAGGACGGCATGACCAAGCGCCGCTTGGTGCGCCGCTTGGTGCGTCGCTTGGAAAAGGCTGGAAAAGGTAATTTGGGTGACGTGGAGCCCGTTGGCGAGGGCGTCTCCGAGATGCGTGAATTCTTTGGCCCCGGCTGGCGCATGTATTACGTTCAGCGTGGCGACAAGCTGATCGTGATGCTGGGCGGCGGCGACAAGTCCACGCAAGGTGCGGACATTAAGGCGGCTAAGGAATTGGCCAAGACTTTGGAGGATTGAGCCATGACCAAGAAAATCAAAATTTCCGAGCTTCCTGTTTTCGATGCGGCTGAATACCTGCCCGACGAACAGGCCATTGCCGAATACCTAACCATCGTGATGGAAGAAAACGATCCGGCGGCTTTGGCTGATGCCTTGGGAACGGTGGCGCGGGCGCGCGGCATGACCGAAATCGCCAAGGCATCTGGTTTGACCCGCGAGGCGTTGTATAAGGCCCTGCGCCCCGCCAGTCAGCCGCGCTTCGAGACGATCAGCCGTGTTTGCGCGGCGCTGGGCGTCAAGCTGGTAGCGGTTCCGGCGCATGGTTGAAAAAACGCCTGCGCCAGCGTCTGAGCCTGAAGACTTGGACGAAGCGCCGCCGCTGACGGCGGAAGATTTCGCGCGCGCCGTGCATCGGGTCGGTCTGAAGCCCGTCGGCATTGAAGGTGGCGTAAGAGCCCGCCTCGGGGGCGGGTTCGTAGATTTGTCTCAATGTGTCGCCGAGTGAGGCCCCGCTTTGCTTGTCAGATAGAAGGTGTGCATTGCATAATAAAAACATGGACAGGAAGAAAGTTCTTCTCGCTGGAATACTTGCTGGCATGTCAGCGCCGGGGGCGGTGTTTTCTGCCGCGCATTATCCGACGCTGCAAGGGTCAGATTTGGAGCGTATGCGGCGTTCTACCGTTCGCGTGGGTGACGACTTCCGCAAAGTGATGGCCAGTGAGCACAGCGAAACCGAACGCAAAGCTCCCTAATCAGCGCCGCGAAGTTGTCTCTGCCGAATGGCAAGGGCCACTTCCGCCGCCTGCCGCACTAGCCCATTTCAACGAAATAATTCCGAATGGCGCAGAGCGCATCATGCGCATGGTCGAGGAGGAGCAAGCGCACCGCATCTCCTATGAGCGTACGCATCTTGCGGCGGTCGTTAGCGATACCCAGCGCGGCCACTATATCGGTTTGCTGATTTCCTTGGCGGCAATTGGCGGGGCGCTTGCAACTGCCTTTCTTGGCGCTCACTGGAGCGTCAGTGTTGCCCTTGTCGGAATTCCAATCCTTGGAATCATCCGCGCCATTGTTGGCAGCAAGACAAATAGCAAACCAAACGGCAAGTAATTTTTACTTGCCGGTTATTCGAATTCCTTTGGAATCGGCGGGGCGCGGAAGATGGCTATAGGCGTCACACCGTAGGCGCTGTTGGGACGCCCCATTGATTCTCGTAGAGCATTCAAAATCTGTGCCATTGCGGAACCAAGGTCCGATCTTTCGGATTCCTCGGCATAACGCACCGTTCCTGGCTGCGCATCCATAATTCCTAAGAGAAACCACTCGCCCGCAATTTCAGAGCCGTGTTTAAGCGCGAGATCGTCAGGGTTGATCAGCATGCTATCGGCACGCAACGTTGACCAAAACGCACCCTCTGGAGTTAAAAATGACGCCTGAATTGCGTGTGGAAGTTTTTGTAGAACTTGCGTAATGTGCTCATAATTTTTCTTAAGCTCCGCAACCGCTTTCTGCTTTGTTTTTGGTGTCCACGCATGTTTGCTAATTTCTTGCTGCACAAACATGTCGCTGAGGTAAGGCCACATCTCTTTAAGCATGCGAATGTCAATGACGCTCATCGTCGCGGCGCAGAGAAACAAACCGCCGATCGGCGTCGATTTGATATCGCGATGTATATATCGCAACTCGTCCAGCCTGTTGAGCACCTCGATTGGCGCTAACCACGTTGGATCGAACATTCTCTCCAAGCCACGTTCTTCTACATCGGTGCCGCCTGTTTCTCCTTTCACGACCTTAATTGAGACTTCCCCTTTTGTATTTAAAGAGGACGAATCTCTTGCCGTGCGTTTCATCTGTGTTAGCACGCCGTCATTGGATAGCTGCGCGAAGTAAAAGCCTATACGCTCCTTGTCAAGGTACGCGAAATCATAGAGAGATTTTATGGTTGGTGAGCTTTGCTCCACTGTCTATTTCCTCTTGAACGGATTTTTTCTTTTCCTCGAACGCGTGCTGGCGTTGATGAAGTGAATCAAAAATGATACGGACGCTGTCGGCAACGTTTTTGCTGAAGCGTTCATCCGCTTTGAGAGCTTTCTGGATGCTGGAGAAAAAGTCTTGGTCCATGATGACTACGAGCCTCTGGTGACTCAATCAGTATAGCCCTGCGTCCAGGCAGAGTCAGAGCGATTGTGCACGGGTGGCTACATGGGTGCGTTAATATAGTCGAGCCTCTTCAAGGTCTGAACGATCTCTTCACCGTCAGCTTTCGTGCATTCCATATTCCAGACCTTTGCAAACGCGTTGCCATTTACCTCTTGTACAAGGATCTTCCCTTTTGTGGTCAGCACCGCACTTCCAGCCAGCATCGCACCAAAACTGTTCTTGGCGCGGTAGTCGTAGCAGGCCGTACCGTTGGAATGAAGAACCGCAGATTTCAGCTCAAACGTGTCAGGGTCTTTTGATGCGCGTTTGAGCGCCGTCGCGCCCGCGCTGGCATTGTGCAGATGAATTGCTTTTACGGTTTTTGCTTCTTCCGCAGCTAGGTGTTTAGCGTCTTCGGCGGCTTGGCGTTTGGCGATTGCCTCGTCTTCAGCCTTTCGCTGTTCCGGCGTGAGTGCGGCTCGTCGTTGCTGTTCGGCTTGTGCTGCGGATGCCTGACGTTCCGCTTCTTTTCTTTCTTCCCCGGCGGTAATAATTCTTGCGACAAAAAGCACCGCCAACAAAACACCCCCGACGATTTTCGCGAATCGTGACGTAGGGCGCTTAGGCGGCTTGGGCAAGACGACTTTCGCGCCGCACTTGGGACAAGTTTTCGCTTCAGTGCTTACGTCGTTACCACATTCATGACATTTGACCAGCGCCATTCTTCCTCCTGAGTTGTTATGTTCTTAATCGTGCCTACCGTAGACGTTTAAAAGCCTAGCGGCACCGTTTTGCCTCGCGTTTAGTCTTAACCTTGTGATTTTTGATTGTTAGCCACTGCATGTTGGCTGGCGTGTCGGGGCCGCCGCATTTGAGCGGAGTGATGTGATCGATCTGCCATCCAGGACATGCGCCGTGCTGTTTCCCCGTGGCAGGGCATGGGTTTTCCCGTTTGAACTCGGCTTTCGCTGCCGCGCTGCGTGGAATTTTCGCCTCAATAACCGGAGAAAAAATCACGATGGCAGCCAAAATAACCGTAGCCAGTGCGCGAGGTTTCATGGTTTGTAGAAAGCCCCACGCGGGATGATGGCTGCTACGTAGTGCATCTTTTCGATTTTTTCGGAAGCTACCGTGATGTTTCCATGTCCGTTGTTGATTGACCCGAGCGTGACCTCTCCATCTCGGGTGTAGAGCAGTTCCTTGACCATCCTTCTTCCATCGCTCAGGCACACAACGACATCATCGCCAGGCTGCGGTGGATGGTTTGGCTCAACAACAATAAATTCGCCATTCTTGATTCTTGGGCGCATCGAGTCTCCACGTACTCGAAGCGCGTAACTGTTTTCATCCTTGGCCGGATATCTAATACTTCCATCACCATGGCCAACGGGGTATTCCAAGTCGACCAAGTAACCATCGTCCCCGCCTTGAACGGTGCCAACGATCGGAACATTTCTGAATGGGCGCAATTGCGGCGCGTCCTCAAGATTCGATTCTTCTCTTTCTACGCTATCCAGCCAGTCTTTATTTTCGTCTGCCAGTTGCTCAATTGTCAGACCGAAAGCTTTTGCAATGGCATCAAAGTACTTTGAACGCTCGCTATCGCGGTTTTCAAGCGCCGAGATCGTACCGATTTCGACTCCTGATATAGCTGAAAGCTCTTCAAGCGTCAGCTTGAGCTTTTCCCTGTAATGCCTGATTTGGTTTCCTGTTGCCATGGCGACGGATGCTAAACACCTGTAGATTTTTGAACAACTACGATTGTTGATATTAGATTTCTACGACCGTAGAATGAAGGCATTACAGTCTGGAAAGTAACGCCGTGAAGACCATTGTTAATGCGATAGCGCTTTTGGGTGGCCCCTCCAAAGCAGCGGCCACCCTTAACGTAACAATTCAAGCAGTCTGTTTCTGGCGTGATGGAAAAAGACGTCTTCCTGCCGAACGCTGCCCAGCCATCGAGCGCGCCACCGGCGGCGCTGTGACCTGCGAAGAACTGCGCCCGGACGTGGATTGGGCCTATCTGCGCGGCACTGCCCCGTCCGCCGAACCGCCGAAGGAGGCTGCGTGATGCTGCCCACCTCTCCGCTTGAAGCGCATCTTGCGACACTGACACGCACGAACTTTTGCGCCGTGCAGAAAGAGGTTGCGCAGGCGGCCACGCCCTTACAGGCGGTCGCCGCGCTGGCGCACGAATGGCTGCATCAGGCCGATCGGCTCTGTGAGTTGATCGATCAGGAGCGATGCAGCGCATCCGACCTCTACACGGCGACCGATGTCGCAGCCGCCGTGCGCGCCGCGATGACTCAGGTCTTAAACGTGTTGCTTTACCACGGACACGATCAAGTCCTTCAGAACATCGCGCAAAACGGAGAACGTCCATGATGAGCCGGGACCTCGTATGAGCTGCGTTGCTTTTTCCCAAATCGTCGGGTCGGTGATTTCGTCCGCGAAATCCTGGCCGTCCCACGTCAGTCGCAGCACTGTCGCAGCCCCTGGGCCTGCTAACCCCTTGACACTCGCGGCTTTGACCAATCCGGCTTCCGCCATCAGCTCTACGTGCGCAGCGAAAACCTCGTCTGGGATGTCCGGCACGCCATCCAAAGGGCCGCTGCTGTCGCGCGTCGCAAGGATGATTGCGCGCACGATGTCCATATCCCGCTTCATTGGAAATTCCTTTTGTAATCAGCTAAGGGAGGCTGCGTGAAGCTCTCGACCTATTTTCTGCTGGGCGTCATCACAGGCATGGTGTCAGCACCAGTGCAGCGCTTGGTTGATTGCATGCTGGACAAAGGCTCCTGTCACACAACCCAGCAAGTAGATCACCGGCCTGTTCAACCACCGGTTGCACCAAAGCAGAGCCCGAACGTATCGGGGGCGGTGGAACATGCCGAACTGCGGGTCTTGGCGGCCGACACGGAAGTCTTGACGAATTCGTTCAAACCATCTTTTCACTTGGGTTCTCCAGTGGGAGCAGATTGATGTTCGCTTTTCTTAGCCGCTTATTCGGGAAACGAGCGCGGCCCCGGAAATCCCCAGAGCAGCAACTGTGGGATTTGCTGCTCGAAGGAAAACAGCCTCCGCGAGTGCGCTTCGCACGTGATCCGGCGTCACTTGAAACCGGCGGTGAGAAGGTCAAGCACTACCGTTCTTCCCTACTCGTGGGCGGCTACTCCGAGCTATGCCGCGCCGGGCTGCCCGTCAAGATCGCCAGCCCGTCCAAGCGGTGTCTAGTCCCGATTCCGGATGGCGTTAATGAGGCGGTCCTCGATCTCGACCGGATCGATCTGTGCGCTGATTGCCCGGTTGCACGACGGGCAAACGTAGGCCACGCAGTGATAACTCCCGTTGTTGGAAATCCCGTCGAGCCCAACGATCTTGAGCGTTAGAAGGGCGGCGTTGCAGTGAGGGCAGAGGGCTTGAGTCATCGGAGGCTCCTTTCGTGAGCGGTTTTTTGGTGTGGAAACTGAATTCTGGCATGGCTGGAGCCTCCTCCCTTTTTCGATTTTCGAGATAACACGTATGCGACGACACCCGGAAAAATGCACCGATGAAATCAAGCTGCACTTGGGTGAGAAGCTCAAAGCTGACCTCAAGGAACTGGCGGCCGTCGCCGGACACGATTCGTTGAGTCCGTTCATCCGTCAGATCCTGCGCGAGTTTGTGTATGGACA
Source organism: Betaproteobacteria bacterium (assembly GCA_009781175.1). Lineage (GTDB taxonomy): Bacteria > Pseudomonadota > Gammaproteobacteria > Burkholderiales > Rhodocyclaceae > Niveibacterium. Next base: position 15,334 of record WQYQ01000005.1, on the reverse strand, counting down.
CCTTAACCCGCACCGGGACTTATTAGCAGGGACGGTCAGGGACTGAGAGGGGCGCAAAAAAATGACAGGTGATTGGGTCGCGAACCTCTTCGTTCTGTTCGCGGTGTGCGCGGCGGCGGTCGTTTTTTCCAATGCCGCACTGGTTGTCGTGTATGCCGTATGGCAGCGCCACGAGCGGGCGCGTCATCGCTTTGAAGCGGCGCTCGAAGAGCGCGAGAAGAATGAGACCTACACAAGGGAGCGGGAATGAATACGCCAGCTTGCTTTTCCAGTCAGCACCAGTTCGCGCAATGGCGCGCTGCGGCTGAGTTATCCACAGGAAATAAAGAGTACAAATTTCGCCTGCGCGACAATTACTGCATGGACTGCACGCCGGAATACCGCGCGGCGATGGCTTCGTGCGGCAAATGTGAGCATCCCAAAGTGACCTTCGACGTCGACCGGGATGGGTTTGTACGTGGGGTGCGGCCGGCTGAGCGAGAGGTGGCGTGATGCGCTTCGATCAGACGGGCCTGTGCGTTTTGATCCAGTCGCGCAACGCGTCATTCATCCGCGTCTGCCAGCCCGGTCCCTCGGCGCGGAAGGCGTCCAACACTTCGCGGTCGAAGCGGATGGCGACTTGTTCCTTGACACCGCTGCCCGCCGGACGGCCCCGTTTCTTGGCGGCGGCGATGCCCGCGCGCATTTCATCGTGCGTCAGTGGGCGGTCGTCCTCATCCACACCGTCCCAGACAAAATCTTTGTCAGCGGGAAGGGCGCGCACCGCGTCAGTCACCTGCCGCCTGCTCATCTTATTCACTTTCAAGCCACTCATGGTAAGCCTCGCGTTCCTCGCCACTGGCCGGGCGAAAGCTGATGATGCGGGCCGCGCCATCACGCGCGGTATGCACAACGGTCAAGACGGCCAGCACATCGGCCACGTAGGAAAACGACTGCACGCGCAACTCGTCGCCGCGCAGCACTTCGACATCGAGCCGGTAACGCGAATCCAGTACCCATCGCGCATCGGCGAAGTCCAAACCGTGCTTGGCGAGATTGCGCTCACGCTTGGCTTCGTCCCAGATCAATCGCGTTTGCATGTGAATTATTGTAGATGCGTTTATTTGGCGATACAAGCAATTTTTGTAGATGCGTTTGTTCGCGTGGGTTCATGGCAATGAACTACTACGAGCACCATCTCGGTGACTACGCCAAGGACACCTCGCACCTGACGATGCTTGAACATGGCGCGTATCGCCTGTTGCTGGATCGGTGCTACGGAACCGAGCAGGGCATTCCAGCGGATCAGGCGCATCGCGTTGCCCGCGCCCGCACGCGCGAGGAAAAGGCTGCTGTCGATGCGATCCTGGATGAGTTCTTTACGCTGAAGGATGGGGTATGGGTCAACGCACGCGCGGAAGAAGAAATCGCTAAGTTCGCCGCCAAGCAGCCGGAGGTAGAGAAGCGTCGCGATAGTGATAAGGAGCGCCAGCGCAGGGCACGTGAGCGTCGCAAGACGATGTTTGAACGACTTTTGTCACTCGGCGTGCATATGCCCTGGAACGCAACCACAGACGAGTTACAAGAAGCCATCATCCGCGTGACGTCACAACAAGATCACGCATCTGTCACGTCACCTGTCACGCGTGACAACACGGCTACCAGACACCAGACACCAGACACCAGTAAACCTCCGTCAACGGGTGGTGGTTGTGCAACCGTTGTTGCGCGCGACGAAGCCCGACCGCCCCCGCCTCCCAAGGCGGACGCGTTTCCGATGGGCTTGGAGTGGGAGCCTTCGCCGCATTTCGCCACGCTAGCCCGACAGGCCGGACTTCCGTTGCCGGATACGCCGACCTTCGAAGCTGCGCTGACCGAATTCCGCGCCTACTGGCTCGGCCAGGCACAGCGAACGCGAACGCAGCACGAGTGGGATCACGCCCTGCTCAAGTCGCTGCGGGCGGACAGCCTGCGAGGTGGGACCACGACCACCGCATCGGCGCGCGACTCGCCGCCGAGCCGCGAAACGCTGCGCCGCGCTGCGGCAATGACGCGCCTGTCCGACGTGATGAACGACGACGGCACCCCGAAATGCGAACCGAAGGAACTCGACGATGAACGCACCATCACCGTTGCCGCGGAGGCTCCCCGCCTCCTGGGTCGATCGGATTTTTGACCGGATGCAGGGCTTTTACGGTTCGCTGTGGGTCGACCGCTGGCGCTCGGGCGAACTCGACGGTCAAGGGCGGGATCGGGGTTTGCTCAACGCAAAAGCAACGTGGAGCGCCGAGCTGGGCGGATTCGCCGAACAGCCCGAGCGGCTGACCCGAGCGCTGGAGGCGTGCCGCCACCGCGCGTTGTCGCCGACACTGCCTGAATTTCTCGATCTGTGCCGACAGGCAGCGCCAACGCCAGCGCCTGCACTGCCGGCCCCGAAGGTGGATTCCGAGACGGCGAGGGCGCGTGCTGCGCAGGTGAAGGCGGGCGCGGATGCGATGGCTCACCGTGCAGGATTCAATCATCGGGCCTGGGCGCGGAAGATCCTTGAAAACCCGAAAGCGCATCCATGCGTCTCCGTGAAGTTTGCGCAAGAGGCAATGAAATCGAGCGAGGAATGACATGGACCGAACAGCACAGAGCAGCTTGCGAAGCCAGAACGGTGATGCGGTGGGACAAGGATCGGCGCAATGCGTACTACCGCTTGGTGGAGCAGAAGCGGGGAAAAGCGGCGATGCAAAAGCTGATCGCGGACGTGAAACACGAGTGGGCGAAGGGGACGCTGATTTGAATTTTTTCGAGAAAAAAACCGATCCGGTCGAGTTCGTGATTCCCGGCCCGCCGAAGGGCAAGGCCAGGCATCGCTCAACGCCGCTGATGCGCAACGGCAAGCCGGTGCTGGGCGCAACCGGAAGACCGGTTGTCATCGCGCACAGTGACGCGAAAACCGTCGAATACGAGAACCTGGTGCGGCTTCAGGCCGCGCAAGCAATGCAGGAGCGGGAACTGCTCCGCGGTGCGCTGGCGATGGAGGTACGGGTTTTTCTGGTCATTCCGATGAGCTGGTCGAAAAAGAAGCGCGCCGCTGCATACGCTGGCGTTGTGCGTCCGACCGGGAAACCCGATTGGGACAATCTGGGAAAAGCGATTTCCGACGGCTGCAACGGGATTGTTTTCACGGATGACAGCGCGGTGACTTCGGCATGGGTGACGAAACGCTACGCAGCAGTTCCGCGTGTAGAGGTGAGCATCTGGCAGGAAGGCGAGAGCGCGCGGTGACGGGCGCCGACGAAATCCTGCACCAACGCCTGGAGAACTGGGGCGCGGTCTATCAGGACCGTTACCGCAAGCAATGCTCGCCGGGCTTCGAGCGCTACCGCTCGCCGGACCTGTACCACGACGGCGAGACGCCGCGCGTCCTCGACTACCGGGACGCCGAGCGTGTGCAGACAGCCTGGCTCAAGCTCGGCGCGCGCGACCGCGTTCTGCTCGGCGGGTGGTACATCCTGCTGGCTCGGCCGGAAATCCTGATCCGCCGTGTCAATCGGATCGGTCCGACGATCATTACGCGTCACACGCTGGAGCACTACATCCGGTGGGCGGAGAGGCGATTGGCACAACATCTTGCGCGGGGCGCGAAGACCTGCTACGCTTCGAAGCACAATTCAAGCTGGTTCCGCGTAAGCGTGTAGATGCTCGGTTTTTGCCGGGCATCAACACGCCCAAACGAAGCCAAAAACCGCCAAGCCCGCCCGGTTCGCCGCGCGGGTTTTTGCGTTTCTAGGGCCGAAAAATGCGCGCCATCCGGGAGAAATCGTTCAATGAAAGACTTCGAGGCCCTTGGCCGATATACCGATGCCGCCGAGCGCATGGCTTCCCTTTCCAGTCAGCGTCACAACCTTGCCGCTGAACTGGCGAGGATGCTGCACAAGGCTTCCATGTTCAACAACACCGCAAGCAGCGGCACGGTGCAGGTGTTCGATCATGCCGAGGCGGTCAAGCAAGTCGAAAAACTGGCGAGCGCGAACGAGCAACTTGAGGCGGCTATCACGGAGATGAACAGCTACGCCATTGCAGCGGAAAAGCCTGCTGTGCGACGCATTTAATTTAAGGAGTCCTCCGCAATGCCAAATTCGAGCTATGACAGCTTCAAGGACGACGTTTACGCCGGCAAAGTCACAAAAACCAGCACCTACAAAGTCATGCTGCTGGATGCGGGGTACGACCCGAGCCAGGCGCACACCAGCGTCGCCGACCTCCGCGCGTACGAAATCAGCGGCGCCGGATACACCGCTGGCGGCGCGTCCATCACGCCGACGTTCGTGAAGGACAAGGCCAATCACCGCCAAACGATTACATTCCCCAATGCGGTGTGGTCGAACTCCACGATCAACGGCGCGCGCTATGCGGTTTATTACGTCGCGGGCGCGAACGATGCGGCCAGTCCGCTGGTGGCCTGTAACGATCTGACCGCGCCGCAGACCACGCTCAACGGCACGCTCACCGTCAACGCGCTGACTATCAACGACAGCACACCGGCCTAACCCGATGTCTGAGGTCTATACCGTCGAGAGCGGGCGTTCCGCGCACGGCGGAAGATTTTTTATCGGCGGCAACCGGCGTATTCAAATCTGGGGCCAGTCGAATGCGATTGGGCGAGCAGACATCTCCGACCTTTCCGCAGTTCCGCTGGCAAGCGATGCAGGGCTTGCGGAACGGGTGGCCGATTTCACCGGCGTCGGTTTTTCTCGCGTATTTATCTGGGATACGGCCTCTTCGGCTTACCAGCCGCTGCGCGCGGCGAACAACGGATGCGCAGACGGGCAGTTCGGCGTTGAGTTTCCGCTTGCCGTTCGATGGATGAGAGAAACGACATCCGGAAATCTTTACCTGCACAAAGAAGGCTCTAGTGGCGTATCGATTTCGCCGCAGTTCACCCCAAACCAATGGCCGTGGACGGATTTCAGAAACCGCCACACACAGGGCGCGGCTGCGGCGCAGGCGGAAGACTCTGCCTGGGTGTGGATTCAGGGCGAGGCGGATATGAGCCAGTCTCAGGAGTGGTATCAACCCCTCTTGCAGGCACTACTCGATGGTAACGCCGCCGTGGGCATCACCGGCGCCGCCACATTGCGCCTACTCATGCAAATGGCTGTCGGCTCGGCGCAATACGGGCCTGGCGTGGCAAGTGCCAAGGCGGCTATCGCGGCAGCTAGTCCATCCAATACCCGAGCGCCGAGCATGCCTCTATCCATGAAGTCGGACAACCTTCATCAGAACGGACGCGGGATCATGCAGGCGGGATACGACATCTTCAGCGCGGTCTTCTCGGCTCCGCGCTTCGAGGTCTAGAACGTGAGCGTCGTACTTGACTCGAGCTCCAGCATTAGCGGCAGTGATAAGACCAGTTTCACGTGGTCGCACACGGTTAGGCCGGGTAATAACCGGGCACTTGTCATCAGCGCGCAGTGTCCGAACAGCGTGGATTGCCTTGCTGCGGCGACTGTCACCTACAACGGCGTGTCACTGGGCGCTCCAGTTGCCTCAAAGTCTATCCGCCCTTACACCTACGTTTGGATGATGTGTGATCCTCCGGTAGGAACGGGCGATATTGTCATCACGCCCTCCGCATCGGCTTATGTCGACGCCTACGCCTCATCATGGACCGGGGTCGACAGCTCGGGTGTCGTACTACCGTTAACGCAATACTCAAACGGATATTCCATCTCGCCCGTCTCGGTCGCGATCGATCTGCCTGCTGGCGGTGTAGCGATAGACCACTTTGCAATCCTGACAACAGACGGAACGTTTGCCCCTGAAGTCGAGCAAACCGTTATCGCAGCGCAACAGACAGATGGGGTGTCTCGCTCCGGTGCGTCGTATAAAACCGATGCGACCGCGATGACATGGACATTCACCGCGATACAGCCTGTAACGGTTCTTGTTGCAATCGGGCTGAAGCCTGCACAAGGAGGCGACGAACCGCCCCCCGACACGCCGCCAGACGCGCCCGCGAGCGGCAGCTTGCAGACGGACGTATTGACCAACAACACCGGGTCGGTGCTGTCAGGCGCTACAGTGCGCTGGACGTGGTATCAGGGCGCCATCGGCGCCGCGCCCACCGCGATGGCGCATGGTGAGGCGATCACGGATGGCGCAGGCCGCTTCACGGCAACCGGCCTGCCTTCTGGTAACGGTTTTCTGCTCATGAGCGATAGTTCAGGAGAAACGGTCGCCTACCAGCCTGGCTCGATCTGATGCTGCGCAGCTTAAACCTGTCGTTCGACGGACAGCGCATTTTAGGAACCCCTTGCGTCGGGATTCTGGCCGAAGTTATTGCCGCAACCACGGAGACGGGTGACAACGGCGCCGGGCTTCTTTACGACGATGCGCTGCTCCCGTCGAACGCGGGGAAACAACTGCGTTTGCGAATTCTTGGCGGGTCTGCGGTCCCGTACCTCTTTATCTATGAGGACGGATCGTTCGACTTCACGGACGCGGCAGACGGCACCTACGTGCTCGACTACACGGTCGAAGCCGACGGTGCGACGGTGGTCGAGAGCGATTCAGCGCAGTGGAACGTCGGCAGCAGGGATGCGACATCCGGCGGGGGAGAGATAGAAGGCTCCGCAACGTTCGCAGGCGGCGGGGCATCCGTTGCAGGAAACAGGCTCGATGCAAGCGCCGGGGGTGGAACACTACTCGGCACGGCGCAGCTTACCGGCGGCAGTGCATCGGTTGCAGACAACAAGCTCGATGCGAGCGCCGGAGGCGGGCAGCTGCTTAACGCCACCCTGCTTGCCGGAGGCGGGGCGTCCGTTTTAGACAACCATCAAAATGCGACGGGGGGCGGCGGGGAACTTTCGAGCGAGGCAAAACTAGTTGGCGGAGGCGCAGTCGCTTCCGACAACCGCCTTGACGCGGAGGGGGGCGGTGGGCCGGTTTCCGGCGGATCGGTCATTGCCGGAGGCGGGGGTGCTACGGCCGGTAATTGGCTCGACGCGGACGCAGGCGGCGGGCCGCTATCCAACACTGCGGCGATTACCGGCGGCAGCGCATTCGTAGAGGGCAACCATGTTGATGTCGACGCGGGCGGAGGCGAACTCCAAAGCGCCTCCACGCTCACAGGCGGCGGGGCGAATGTTGCCGACAACTCTATCGCGGCGGGCGGGGGCCAGCTATCCAGTGGCGGGCAACTTGCAGGCGGGGGCGCAACAGCTTCCGAGGATCGACTCGACGCAAGCAGTGGTGGTGGGGAAATGCACGGCGGCGCAATGCTCGGCGGCGGCGGGGCGTTGGCTACGGACAACCGGCTCGATACGGAGACGGGCGGCGGGCAACTGTATGGCTTCGCGGCGCTTGAGAGCGGTGGTGCATCCGTTGCAGGAAACAGGCTCGATGCGGACGCAGGCGGTGGAGTCATGACGGGAGACTCGAATATTTTCGTGGGCGGCGAGCTTGTGGCGAGCGCGGGGTATCGCGTCGGATTTCAGGCGCGCAAGTGGGTTGTGACGCTCCACAAGCGTAAATGGAAGGTGCGCAAATGAATCGCTTGCCAATCAAAGACCCAGAAGAATCGGTGGTTATCGAGTTCGACTTCTCGGCCGAGGCGGCGAGCGTGTCGAGCCCCTTGGTCGTGGCGAGCATTGAGTATTCAGGTCCCGATGATGCTGACCCGGCCCCGATGGCTGTTCTGTCGGGCGTGCCGCAAGTGCTGGGCGCGTCTGTGTTGCAGCGGGTGCAGGGCGGTATTGCAGGCACGGATTATGGGTTGCGATGCTTGGCGATAACCGAAGCTGGCGACGCACTAGTCGCATCGGCCGTGCTGCCGGTGCGGGAAAAACCCTGATCTACTTTAGTTCGGAGTAGTTAAATGCCTGTCGGTAAAAAGTATGGTGGCCGAACGAAGGGCACCCCAAACAAAACGACGGCAGATGTCAAGGCGTTGGCGCAGCGGTACGGCAAGCAGGCGATCGAGCGACTGGCCAAGCTGATGACGTCGGCTGAAAGCGAGGCCACCCAGGTGGCGGCCGCAAAGGAACTTCTCGATCGTGGATATGGGAAATCGAAACAGGCCGTTGAGCTGACCGGCGAGGACGGCGGGCCGATCGTGACTCAGCCCTATCGCGATTTGACAGACGAGGAGCTGGCCACGGAACTCGCGAAGCATGGGATTAAACCGTGAAACGTTAGCGCTGCTTCTTGAGCGGGAACGCAGAAAAGCACGCGCCGATCTGTACGCCTTTGCGCGCTGGATGTTCTTCAAGCGCAGGGGATTTGATTGGAAGGAAGCGCGGCATCACGCGATTGTCTGCAATGCGCTGATGCGCGTGTATCGCGGCGAATGCACGCGGCTGATTATCAATATCCCGCCGCGGTATTCGAAAACAGAGCTGGTCAATAACTTCGTCGCGTGGTCTTTGGGGCAGGCGGCTGACAGTGAATTCATCATCACGAGTTATGCGGCGCAGCTTGCAGGAAACAACTCCTGGCAGATTCGCGAGATCGTGCAGCATGCCGAGTACCGCGAGCTGTTCAAAGGCGTCGAACTAAGGTCGGACAGCGCCGCGAAGCACGAATGGCGAACCACGTCTGACGGCATTGTTTATGCGACGGGTTCGGGCGGCACGATTACGGGCTACGGCGCGGGGAAGCATCGCGAGGGGTTCGGCGGAGCGATCATCATCGACGATCCGCATAAGGCCGACGAGGCGCGCAGCGATACGATCCGGAGTGGGGTGATCGAGTGGTTCCAGAACACGCTGGAGAGCCGCAAGAATGCCCCGGAGCGCACGCCAATCATTCTGATTATGCAGCGCTTGCACGAGGCCGATCTGGCGGGCTGGCTATTGGCGGGCGGCAACGGCGAGACGTGGGAGCATGTCTGTCTGCCGGCGATTCAGGATGATGGCGCGGCGCTATGGCCGGAAAAGCACGGCATTGAGCGGCTGCGTGTTATGCAGCAGGCGGCGCCCTACACGTTCGCAGGGCAGTATCAGCAAAGACCAGCGCCGCCTGAAGGCAATATCTTCAAACCGGCGCACATCGAGATCGTCGATGCGGTGCCAGTGGGCACACGCTTTGTACGCGGGTGGGATTTCGCAGCGAGCGTTGAGGGTCCGGGCAAAGACCCGGACTGGACGGCCGGTGGCAAGCTGGGCATCACGCCGTCGGGGCGCTGGATCATTGCCGACGTGGAGCGGCTGCGCGGCGGGCCGGAGACGGTCGAAAGCGCATTGCTCAACACGACGCGGCGCGATGGGTCGGGAGTCCGGGTGCGGATTCCGCAAGACCCCGGCCAAGCTGGCAAATCCCAGGCGGCTCACTTCACGAAATTACTTGCTGGCTTCGGCGTAACAGTTAAGCCGGTGTCGGGCGACAAGATCACACGCGCGGAGCCGTTCGCCGCGCAGGTCAATGTCGGCAACGTGACGATGCTGCGTGGCGAGTGGAATGACGCGCTTATCGCGGAAATGCGTGTCTTTCCGAACGGGCTCCACGACGATCAGGTCGATGCGCTGTCGGACGCGTTCGACGAGCTGAACATCAACAACTTCGGGCTGCTGGACTGGATGCAGAAGCAGGCCGAGCAGCAGACACAGGGGTAATTCATGCAGCCAACCAAGACGCCGATCGAGCCGGGAATGATCGCTCGCGCCGTCGGCGGGCTCCGTGCGGCAATGAACGTGTGGTTCGGGCCGCAAGAGCCGCTGCCGCCGATGGCGCCCAAGGCGCAGCAGGCGAGCATTGCGGGCCGGCAGTTCGATTACCCGATCGGCTTCAATCTCTGGACGAAGCCGCGCCAACAGGAGGCGATCAGCTTCGAGCAGATGCGCGGGCTGGCGGATGCCTGCGATGTGTTGCGCCTGGTGATCGAGACGCGCAAGGATCAGGTCGAGAAAATGCAGTGGCAGATTGTGCCGCGCGACGATGCGAAGCAGCCGGATGATCGTTGCAAGCGGATTACGGATTTCCTCCTGACGCCCGACCGCGAGCATGACTGGAATACGTGGCTGCGGATGGTTCTTGAGGATCTGCTCGTGATCGATGCGCCGGCTGTGTATCCGTGCTTCACGCGCGGCGGCGAGCTGTATTCGCTGGAGCCTGTCGATGGCTCCACGGTCAAGCGCGTGCTCGACGTTTCGGGCCGCACGCCCTTGCCGCCAGACCCGGCTTATCAGCAGATTCTCAAGGGCGTGCCGGCGATCAACTACACGCGCGAGGAGTTAATCTACCGGCCGCGTAATGTGCGCACGCACAAGGTGTATGGCTTTTCGCCGGTCGAGCAGATCATCGCCACGGTCAATCTCGCGCTGCGCCGGCAGATGCATGTGCTGGAGTATTACACCGCAGGGACGGTGCCGGATGCGCTGGTGAGTGTGCCGAAGGAGTGGAGCGCGCAGCAGATCGCGGATTTCCAGAAGTATTGGGATTTGATGCTCGAAGGCGATAGCGCGCAGAAGCGCAAGCTCAAATTCGTTCCGGACGGCATGGGGGTCACGCTGACGAAGGAAGCCTTGCTCAAGGATGAGTTCGATGAATGGCTCGCGCGCATCGTGTGCTTTGCCTTCTCGATCAGCCCGACGCCATTCATCAAGCAGCAGAACCGCGCGACGGCGGACAACGCGACCGCGCAAGCGCGCGAAGAGGGCTTGGCGCCGGTGCAAAACTGGATTGCGGCGCTCATCAACACCGTCATCAGCGCGCCGCACCTCTTCAATGCGCCGGATTTGCGCTTCGCGTGGAAAGAAGAGGATTCCGAAGACCCGCTCACGCAGGCGCAGGTCAATCAGATCTACGTCACCTGCAAGGTGCTACACCCCGACGAGGTGCGCGCCGACCTCGGGCGCGAACCGCTGACATCTGAGCAGAAGGCGGAACTGAATCCACCCCCGCCGCCAGGGTTCGGCGGAGAGGACGAAGAGGGAAAACTGAGCGGGAAGCCGGACGCGAAGCCGCAGGACAAAGAACAGAGCAAGGTCGGCGCGAAGGAGGCGCTGGCTAAAGTACGAAAAAAAGCCCTACGGCCGATCAATCCCGATCGGCCGTTTGTTGCCAAGGCGCGCAAAGCGCTCGCCAAGGCTACTGAGAAGTTTCTCCAAACCCAGGCGCTGAAGATCGCCGAACAAATCAGCGGCATCGCCGGCCTGGAGAAAGCCAGCCGGCCCTCGCAGAGCTGGCGCGCGCGCGCCAAGGAAATCCTGGCGCAGCTCGATCTGAGCAAGTGGACCGACGAAATCCAGGACCTCTACGAGGATATGCTGGCCGCCGTGGCGGCCGATGGCGGCGGGGCGGCGCTGCGGCAGATCGACGCCGCGGAGGAGGCCGAAGCCCTTATCGGCGAGCGCGCGGTTGAGTACGCCGAGGCGCGCGCGGCCGAGATGGTCGGCATGAAGTGGGTCGATGGCGAGCGGGTTCCAAACCCGGACGCGCGCTGGCAGATCACCGACGCGACGCGCGACATGATTCAGGACGCGGTGGCTCAGGCGCTTGACGAAGGCTGGAGTAACGATAAGTTAGCCAGTGCGTTGCAGGAGCACTACGCCTTCTCCGACGCGCGAGCCGAGACGATCGCGCGCACCGAAACCGCGTTCGCGGACACGGCCGGCGCGATGGAAGGTTGGCGCGCATCGGGGTTGGTGAGCAAGAAAGAATGGCTGGCCGCGCCGGACTGCTGCGACGCATGCCAGGAGCTTGACGGGGACATCGTAGGGCTCGACGAGCTGTTCGAGGGCGGCGTGGCCGCAGCGCCGCTACATCCGGGTTGCCGCTGTGATGTGCTGCCGGTACTGGACGACGAGAAGGACGCGGTAGCGAAGGCCGACTGGAATGAAGACGATCATCCGCGCGATGAAGCGGGCAGATTCGCCGGTGGCGCTTCGGTGGAATTGTCCGGAAGCGAACTTGGCGAGCACGCCTCCACAAAGGACATGCGCAGAGCCGCAATGGGTTACGCCGAAGAAAATCTAATCGGGAAATCGTTCAAGAACGAGAACAGCGGGCACTCGATAAAGGTAACGCGACAGGGGGTGAAGCATGCGCTCTCTCGCGCCAATTTTCCCGAACTGAAAATTCTGCCTGGATTGGGGCAGCTTTTGGCGCACGCTGAATACAAGGGATCGGAACCCGCCAAAGCCAACAAGCCACACATCGTGGCAGCGCACAAATACTCGGCGACCGTGAAAGTTGGTGATGAAAAGCTGAGTGTTGGAATCGTGACCTTGGAAAAAGCAGGCGGTCACGAGCACTACGACCACTTCATTGCGGAATTATGTAGCAGCCGCACACGCCAGCTCTGATGATGCCAAACACATGCGGGTTTTGATTATTAAATCAGACGTAACTGAGTTGTCACTTCTTGCTGCATATCCACATCTTGGAACAGCGCAGTTTGCCCGGGTTTCAAGGACAGTGATTTACCCGTCAGGCCCGGCTCTCGGGCGAGTAATTGCCGTAAAGGTTTCATATCCGGCAGTCCTAACGCAGCCGATAAGGCATTGTCGATTTTGCTTCTGATTGGATCAGAATCGAGCTTGGCGAGTGCCGATAGTTCTTTTGAGCATAATGCCTCATAGGCGTTCGCAAGCTGGGAGACGGTTTCCCCTGGCAAGCTTCGCACGTCAAGCACGGGCATTGCAGCCCATTGAGGTTTCTTGATCTTCATCCACACCCCCTCCGTTGTTACTCGGTGGGAGAGCATGAGCAATATTGATGGCGTACTGTTTAGCCATAGCAGTAAAGCTTTCTCGTGAGCAGGTGCAAGCTCAGTTTTGAAAGCCCACCAAGTATTTCCGAGAACAAGATCGTTAAACCCCACCGCCAATACTCGGTGTGTTGTTGTTCTTACTCGTTCGACAAGAAGAATTCGGCCTGCGCTATTCCATACTTGCGCAGCATCCTTGAGTCTCCGCCCAGGGGCGGGAGTCGTTCTAGCTGACAGATACGTGTTCGCTCCTTGATCTAAGGACACAACCCTATTTGCTTCGTGATTCCAGAATGCAGGATACGGCGACCAGTCAGTTTCAGAAGCGGTAAATGCATCATGAATATCGCGCTGATCGTATCCAAGACTACCAAGCTCACTCAGGGTACATAACGGCACTTTGACAGAAGGCTGACCGGGTACAGCCAACTCACTATGACCAAGCGACACAGCAGTTCGCAGCGCCGGCGCTTGCGCGAATTGCATCCCGATCCATTGGGCATCACCTTGGGTGGGCGGAAGTTGGATAATCTCAGCCAATTTTCGACCGTCGATGCCACGTACCGAAGCAGCCACATGATTTGAGTCGTTTTGCGCAATACATTCGCGCACACGGTCAGCCACATCCAGTGCTTCGTAGATCGTGCGGGGGTTGTACCAAAGATTGATATAGGTGGTACTGCCTGGCTCCTCGTTCTTTTTGAGCTTACGCGCAATGAACATGATTTCGGACAGGTCGGTATTTTCCGAGAAATTGGGTCGCTCGGCATCGTGGCTGACAATCACCGTTTCAAGGTGATAGCCATCCGCGATCAGTTTTCGGCTCGCCCCCCATGCTTCTCCGGTCGCCAGTGCGACCGGCAGGATGAACGCCATACGTCCGCCCACACGCAGATGTTTGTCCGCAATCGCCATGAATACGCTACCCAATCCTGCCGTAATCGACGCAGGTAGATTCTTCGCCCGCTTTTTTAGCTCGCCTTGGAGTTTTGCGCGTTCATCATCTGGCAGACTGCCGAATAGGAGATTCCCGCCAACGGAGCGAACAAACGGCGGATTCATGACACATAGATCGAGGGCTGGCACTTCTGCGGTGGCGTAATGTTCAGCCACGATGCCTGTTTGCTTAACCTCCATCTGGCTGTTATCCAGAGTCAATTGTGTCGATATGCGGCTATGCCCTATGAAGTCCAAGCTCCCAAGGCGAGTGGTTCGCCCCTGCACTCCCATAGGCATGACAAACAGATTCATTTTCCGATAAGTCACGTTGGGCGCAAGCATGCCTAATGTTGACGCAGTCAGATGTACTGCGGACGGCAGCACGTCGTAGCCATGAAGCACGTTCTCCATAAGAGTTTCATGCAAATTCTTCAGATCCGTTTCGGCAAGACTTCTGCCACTTTTGACACGAGACACGATAAATTGATCTGTCAGCGCCTGAGCCGATGCCATGAGCAATGTCCCAGTGCCACAAGCCAAATCTGATACGACGAAGTTGGCAAGGTTCTTTGGCGCGCCAAAATCCTGACCGGCCCATTCCTGTGAAAAGGTGAGCTTGAGCAGGAGCGTTGCCGATGAGGTTGCAGTGTAATAAGTGCCGAGATACTTCGCGTGATGAAGCAGCCAGTGATAAATCCGTCCCATCAAGTCATGCCGAAGTGCCGACTGGTTGGCGCAGATCGTTTTGGCTTCCGCCATGAGCCAGCGGATGGATGCGATAGCCGACTGGCTAACTGGTATTTCGGCGAGGATTGACTCGCCAATCTGGAAAATCGGTACGTAGTTGATCCTCGTCCATATCCAGTGCCAATGATCCTTGAGGGTAGCAATCGGATCGGGCTCTTTGTCATACGAACGTAGGGAATCAACTCGACCGTCGCCCCCTGAAGCCGCTAATTGCTCCTGAAAGATCATGGCATTTGCAAGTACAAGTGATGCGACTTTAGTTGCAGTCACGTGGCGTGCGTCACGTTCATCTGACTTTTCGCCTTTCTTGGCAGGCATGCCGAGCGAGTTGGATAGCCGATCACAGGTAGCTGCCTGTCCAACCCAAAGTGCGGCAATGCCCTCGATTCGCTCAGAGAGTTTGCGCGCCGACTCCGCAACAATGTCGTCTTTTGTAAGGGATTCATGGACACGACGAAGCGATGCCAGAACTTCCGAAGGCGTAGCTTCCGCCCACTCTGTTTGACCCGTTTCTGAGACGATTAAATATAGTAATCGCGAACCAGATAATGTGGTTTCCAGAGAGGCGGTAGAGGCTGTGCGCAGCGCTAAAGGATAGACCAGGGCAACCGCAATATGACAAATGCCTCCAGCAATACGCTTGGTGGCATCGCCTAAAACTAGGCTATCGGCATCGGGAACATCGGCAAATTTGCCTTCAACGATGACTCGCAGACCGCCCATCGTGAACATGACATCTGGGCGAACCGCACCAGACTGTTGAATTGTTTCCGCTTCAGCGTTGACCCCATGTCGGGTCAACAGAATCGCTAGATAGGTATTGATTACCTCTTCACGATGTCGATACTTGGCTTGGCTTGGCTTGGCTTGGCTTGGCTTGGCTTGGCTTGGCTTGGCTTGGCTTGGCTTGGCTTGGCTTTGCTTGGCTTGGCTTGGCTTGGCTTGGCTTGGCTTGGCTTGGCTTGGCTT